>NZ_CP174332.1:1177500-2377500 GCF_052468095.1 Microbulbifer maximicatervae (SeqCode) | reverse complement strand
CCTTCACCGGCACTCAGTCTGGAGACTTAAACGACATCCAAGTCCTGCAACAGGAAGATGTTACTTCCACCACACTTGTTGCATCTCAACAAGGAATGTCTAACACATTGGTCTTAGATCAGCGTATAAGGGTGGATAGCACTAGCGCCATGTTCACCCAAGTTGGTGACTCCAACTTCGCCAATATAGATCAGGATAGAGATGTAACCTTTACCTTTGCCATGGCCAGCCAGACTGGCTCTTCCAACTTTTTAGATATCGAACAGGATGAAGTCACGACGACGAGCACTGCAATAATAACGCAGATAGGTGATTCGAATACTGGAAGAATAGAGCAGGAAACTGATGTTTCAGCTGCTACTGGGATAGTCTCCCAGATTGGTGACAATAACATTGCAAATGTGGATCAGGAGAATATTACCTCAAGCAGCGGTGAGGTAATGCAAACCGGCTCTTCTAATACGGTAAATCTCGATCAGGGGAACGAAAATATTGCCGCCATTGAACTTATTTCCTGTACCACTCTAGTAATCCAAGATGGGTCAGCCAATACTGCACAAATAGATCAGGGGCAGGACGGATCTTTGCTCACCAGTTCATTGATACTAAATCAGTTCGGTGATTCGAATTCTTCCCAGATTAATCAACATAGCGGTATTAGTAGCAGCATTCTGGTGACGCAAAATGGCGTTTCCAATATTCAAACAACCTCTCAGGTTGGCAGTGGTGAAATCGCATTAACCACGCAAACAGGCACAGGTAATGTAGGCAATACCTTCCAATAAAACACTAACTGAAAGAGGTTAAGGCTAGCGTAGATATTATTTAAAATATCTCATCACCTTTTGATATCGGTATACAACGTACCAAGTAAAAAATATCACTGAAATCCAAATCATAGTAATGATTTGGATTTCCAGTACCGACATATTGAACTCATCGATGACAGAGAAAAATTCAAATACGTCAGTGCAGATTAAAATAGGCAAATAGATACGCCAAGCATTTGAGAAGGCAATCCTTTTCGAGAAGGCCAGTCCAAACAAAGCAACAAAAAATACAAAATAAACCAGAAGGCTAAAAATCATCCACCAAATAGGGTGGTCCCACTCATCGGCGGCAAAACCAAGATATTGGGAATAGACTTCCAGCGGAGCGAGAATAAAAAGGAGTACCTTCCAGCCAACACTGGGTTTGTAGTGTGGAATAGAGTCTGTAAGGGGGCTATCTGGTGCCTGATACATATTCTGCATCTCGAAACTTCCTTATTATTTACCACTATTCCGGATAGGCACCAATTACCAACCCGAAAGTTACTTCTCGCCATTCCCTGAGCTAAATTGAGATGATCGTTACTTACCAGTTAGGCTCACTGACTATCAAAATTTGAACAGCGAGGATATTGTCTGCAGTTTCAAAGTCAATAGTTGGTACAATTGTTTATCGATAATGTGAGGCAGCTCATCGCATAAATGTGACAATATAACCTGCTTTTTTGTAGTGTTAACAAGGTGAAGCCATGATGTCAATCTGTAAACTCTGAACACCAAAGACTAAACGATAAACGGCAAACTACTTCTACATTTTGGCTGTATTAATAGCCGGCAAGAATTGCTTATAAGTGCACTAATCCATAGGATTGAAGTGGCCGACAGTTTTAAATTTCAAAGGCCAGTAAAAGGGCTGAGCGTGCAAAATCCTTATCAAGCACCTGAGAGCGAACTCGACAATCGCCCCCCCGTCTATAGCCCTAGTGTAGGCTGGAAAATTGTCTTTTTTATCCTTCTACCATTGGAGCTGTACTCCCAATATACGGTCTTGACCGATGGCTCCACAGGCATCCCCTTTTGGTGGTTGGTAATCAGCTTGGTTGTTTCCTTCCTTTTCTACGTCGTACTGTTTGGTTTAGCATTTGCCAAGAGAATAGGATTCGAACAACTTTGGATCTTTTTTATTCCAGTTATTGTGCTTATCGATATTTTTGAATTTTCTTTACTCGCTATCAACTTAAACAAACTCGGGGCAGGTGTAGTCCTTGTGATGGCAAGCACTGCGCCAATCATCTTGCTTAGATGGTATGTCGTTTATAAGTATCAGAAGGTTATGAAATACTTTGCCTAAAGGATACACCCCACCTCAATAAGGACTCAGAGCAATAGCGTTCCTCTAAACTTTCTTCTTAGCATTTTGGTACTTTTGTCTTAGTGCAATTCGTTGGTACAGACCTAAAAATCAGTGGGTCACCAACTACTGCTCTTTTGGAGCCGGCTCTCGGCTATTCGTGGAAATACTTAAACTGGCAGCGAATGACCTGGGTTCTTTGATTCAGGCAATTCGCAGTGAAGGATACCAGCTCTTTGGCCCGATACTACATAACGGGGCTATTACCTATGGTGAGATTGAAACTCCCACAGATCTGCCCCAAGGATGGGCGGATCAGCAAGAGGCGGGGCAATACCGGGTGGAGCACCGCAATGACAAGGCTTATTTTGGCTACGCCGTTGGACCCCACTCCTGGAAGCAATTTCTTCAGCTGCCCCAACGCCAGCTCTGGAGCGCTAACCGCTCTGGAGAGGATGTTCAGATTCTGGAAATTGAAGAGCCTCCGGTTAAGTTAGCGTTTCTCGGTGTTCGCAGTTGCGAGCTACACGCCATTGCTATCCAGGACCGTGTCCTCGCACAGGGGGATTACGCCAACAGCAGCTATAAGGCACGTCGAGCGCAGCTGTTCACTATCGCTGTAGAGTGCACAACAGCAGCAAATACCTGCTTCTGTACCTCAATGAACACAGGTCCACAGGTGCGACTGCCCAGTGATCTGGTAATCACCGAAGTTCTGACCTCCGATGCCCACTTCTTCCTCATACGCAGCGGCAGCCCTCAAGGCAACAGTGTATTAAAGCAACTACCCACTGTTGGCGCCTCAGAAGCGGAGAAACAAGAGGGGCAGGCTGCCGTTCAGCAAGCCGAAAATCAAGTGAGTAACGGTCGCCGCAGCTTCGACAGCTCTGACCTAAAGACGCTGCTTTATCGCAATTATGACAACCCCAACTGGGATAAAGTCGCGGAACGCTGCCTCTCCTGCGCCAATTGCACTATGGCTTGCCCCACGTGCTTCTGCTCAACCGTTGAGGACACAACAGATTTAACAGGAAATGAAGCACAGCGCTGGGAGCGTTGGGATTCCTGCTTTACGGCTGAGTTGAGCTATTTGTCTGGCGGCCCAGTTAGGGCGGATACCCGCAGCCGCTATCGGCAGTGGATGACTCACAAACTGGCCACTTGGTATGACCAATTTGACAGCTCTGGCTGTGTCGGCTGTGGACGTTGTATTACCTGGTGTCCAGTAGGCATCGATATCACGGAAGAGATACAGAATATTCGCGTCCAGGAACAAAAATGAAAGTTGTCACCACCTTACTCAAGGAGCACCCTTTCTTTGCCGGGTTGGCAGACAACGACCTGGCATTCCTATCCGGGTGTACAAGTAATAGTCACTATAAAGAAGGCGAATACCTTGCCAGGGAAAACACTCCAGCTAACCATTTCTTCTTAATTCGATCTGGGCGTGTCGCGGTAGAAACCTTTGTCCCCAACTATGGGCCTCTTTGCCTGATGACACTGCACGGTGGAGATATATTCGGCTGGTCCTGGCTGTATCCTCCCTACTTGAGTGCTTTCGATGCCCGGGCCCTGACCTCAGTTCGCAGCCTTAAACTTGGCGGGCAGTGCCTCCGAGATAAGTGCGAAAAAGAACCGAGACTCGGTTTCGAATTGATGAAACGGTTTACCAAAGTTGCTACAGAACGACTGCAGGCAGCACGAATACAATTGTTGGACCTTTACGGGCCACATCCGTCACAGGGAATCCCTCGCTGTGATCCCTGAATTATGGCGTGTTACCCATCGACGCGAAGAATTTCCTGGCACTGTCACTATATCCCTGACACGAGAGGCTAGGGGCCCATCACCCATTCAGCCCGGGCAATTCAACATGCTTTATGCCTTTGGTGCCGGGGAGGCTGCTATCTCCTTAAGTGGCCCGAGTACGTCATCGGCTGAGCCACTTACCCATACGATTAAAGGTCAGGGACTTGCTACCCAAGCGCTTTGCAAACTGGAAGTTGGAGCGCAACTGGGCATCCGGGGACCATTCGGGCAGGGGTGGCCAACTCACTTGGCGGAAAATCGCCCCTTAGTGATCATCGCCGGCGGACTCGGGCTAGCGCCTTTACGACCCCTGATCTACAGCTTTCTTGAGGGGCACTTGCCAGCCAGGAGCCTACAAGTTTTCTATGGGGCTCGTCGCCCCGAAGAAATGCTTTACCAGACAGAGCTTGGTCACTGGCGCAGCTCATTTGAACTGGTGACATCTGTGGACCACGCCAGCACAGACTGGAACGGGCATATTGGTGTGATTACCGACCCTCTGCGTGTCACTCATTTGGAGTGCAATGATGCTTTAGTGTTTGTGTGTGGACCGGAGATCATGATGCGCTTTTGCATACAGGTTCTTCTCCATAAAGGAGTGGATGAATCCAATATCTATCTATCCATGGAGCGCAACATGAAGTGTGCCATTGGAATCTGCGGCCACTGCCAGTGGGGACCTAACTTTGTTTGTAAAGATGGCCCTGTCTTTTGCTACCGGGATATTCGCTCATGGTTTCAAATCAACAGCCTATAGCGAGTAGTAATCCTCCCCCCAAACTTGCCGTCTGGAAGTTCACCTCTTGTGATGGCTGCCAACTGAGCCTATTGGATTGTGAGGATGAACTCCTTGCTTTGGCGGCCCAGGTAGATATCGCCTATTTCCTGGAAGCTTCCAGTGAGGTGAAAGAGGGCCCTTTTGATATCTCTCTCGTCGAGGGCTCCATTACCACGCCAGCAGATGAAGAGAGAATCCTAGAGGTCAGACGTCAGTCCCGCTTTCTAATCAGTATTGGCGCCTGTGCAACAGCTGGAGGGATTCAGGCACTTCGCAACTTTGCCGATGTGCAGGAGTTCACCGATGTGGTCTATGCCCACCCGGAATATATCGCCACTCTCAAGGAATCCACACCAATATCAGGGAGGGTACCAGTGGACTTTGAATTACAGGGGTGTCCGATCAACAAGCATCAATTACTTGAAGTCATCAGTGCATTCCTGCACCGGCGAGCCCCCCAGGTTGCCAATCACTCGGTGTGTATTGAGTGTAAATTGCGCGGCAATGTTTGCATCTGGGTTGCCCATGGCACCCCCTGTATGGGGCCTGTTACACACGCGGGATGTGGCGCTATTTGCCCCAGTTACAACCGTGGTTGCTACGCTTGCTACGGTCCCAAGGAAAATCCCAACACCGAATCACTGTGCCATTGGTGGGATGAAAAACTAAATGTAGAAAATACTTTAATTGTTGAAAACCTTAGAAATTTCAATCCACTAGCGCATTCTTTTAAAGTGCAAAGTGAAGATAGTCAGGAAGATGGGGAGCGTTAATTTCCCCAAACATCGGTGATAAATCTGCCCCAGGTGAGCTTTATGGCGGATCGCAGCAAAACGATTAAGGTAGATTATCTCGCTCGGGTCGAAGGGGAGGGAGCCCTCCATATCGACTACGACGACAGCGGCGTACAAAATGTACAGCTCAAGATTTTTGAGCCCCCAAGGTTCTTCGAAGCCCTTCTCAGAGGGCGCGATTACTTGGAAGCCCCAGATATCACCGCACGCATATGTGGGATCTGCCCGGTGGCCTACCAGATGAGTGCTGTGCATGCCATGGAGAATGCCCTGAACCTGAAGCCCGGCGGCGATTTGCGTATGCTTCGTCGATTGCTTTACTGCGGTGAATGGATCGAGAGCCATATGCTGCATATCAGCATGCTTCATGCACCGGATTTCCTCGGCTACCCCAATGCAGTCGCAATGGCTAAGGATCATCCAGAGATTGTTAAGAATGCGCTGGAGATTAAAAAGGCGGGCAATGCCCTGGTTCGCCTTATTGGTGGCAGGGAAGTACACCCGATTAATGTGAGGGTAGGGGGCTTCTACAAGGTTCCGGAAGCTCGTGAACTCACAGCCTTGGTAGCGCAGCTGGAAATGGCCAGGGATCTCACCGAGCAACTGGTGCGCTGGTCTGCAGCTTTGCCTTTTCCCAGCTACGAATGGCGAAGGGATAGTCACTACGAATTTGTCGCTCTAACGCACCCGTCAGAATACCCAATGAACGAGGGCAGGATCACCTCCAGTGCGGGACTCAATATTAGCGCCCAAGACTATGAGAACCACTTTGAAGAAGAGCACGTCGCTCACAGCACCGCGCTGCACTGTACTTTACGGGAACGGGGCGCCTATCTGGTGGGCCCCATCGCACGATACAACCTTAATCGCGACAAACTGTCACCTCGAGCATTGCAATTAGCAGAGGAGATCAACTTTACCACCCCCTGTCTAAATCCCTTCCAAAGCATCCTCGTTAGGAGCTTGGAGGTACTACATGCCTTTGAAGAAGCCCTGCATATTATTGATAGATACCAACCCCCAGCCGAGCCTCATTTAAAGACCGGGCCGAGAACCGCAAGCGGCTGTGCAGCCACCGAAGCACCCCGTGGGCTTTTGTATCATCGCTATGACATTGATGAGAAAGGCAAGATTGCGACGGCAAAAATTGTCGCTCCCACCTCACAAAACCAGAAGACCATCGAAGATGACCTCCGCTTGATGTTGCCGAGCTTTATGCACTTTCCTGAGGATAAATTACGGGGGCTATGTGAACGAGCGATAAGGAATTACGACCCCTGCATTTCCTGCTCCACTCACTTCCTACAGCTACATTTGAATTATGGGCAAGCGCAAAGTAAGCAATCCATGGTTAATGGTAAGCCTGGGGAACCCCCTGCGCGGTGATGATGGAGTAGGGCCACATATCATCGCTCGACTTCGCCAAAAACTTGGAGGGGCGGTGGAATACCTCGAAAGCGGTGGCGATATTTTACATTTGCTCACGCAATGGAAAGGTCGATGGGTTTGCCTCGTAGACGCCATGGTAAGCGATCAGCACCCTATCGGGGAGGTCGTCGCCATTGATGGGCTTGAGAGTGCTCTTGCTCCATCGATGTGCAATACATCAAGCCATGGATTTGGGCTAACCGAAGCGCTGGCCATGGGAAAGCATATTGATTCGCTGCCGGCACATCTGGATGTTTTTGCGATCAACTCAGAAAGTCTGGCAAAAGGACAGGGGTTATCGCCCAAAGTGGCCAGTGCAGCCCATCGAGCAGAGCAAATGATTATCGCGCACCTAACGCTATACAGCGGAGACCACTATGCACGAACAGAATCTCATCAAAAACCTGATCGATAAAATCCAGGAACTGGCCTCTGATGAACCCGGCAGGCCGATCGGCGTTCGCTTGCGCTTGGGTGCCCTGGCGCATATGTCTGCAGCGCATCTGAGGGAGCATTTTGACAGGGAGATACTCGGGACTTCTCTCGAGGGGATTAAGCTGGAAATTGATGAGCTTAAGGATATTAATCACAAGGAAGCCCAGGATGTAATCCTGGAGAGCTTAAAGTTTGAGGAGACCGATGGCCACTGAACGCCGCCGGATTGAAATCGCCGGATTGGTGCAGGGAGTAGGATTCCGGCCCTTTGTCTATCGCTTGGCCGATAGCTTTCAATTAAAAGGTTGGGTGGCCAACTATAGCGGCGGCTTGAGAATTGAAGTCCAAGGCAAAAGCCGGGAAATCGAGAAGTTTATCGATAAGTTATCTTCAGAGAAGCCTCCCTACAGTCGCATCACTCACATTGAATCCTATCCGGTGGCTCTTCAAGCAGAATACGGTTTTCGAATCTTACCCAGTGTCCGTGATGCCAGCAGCTCAACCATCGTCTTACCAGACCTGGCTCCCTGTGATGATTGCCTCAGGGAATTGTCAGACCCCAATAATCGCCGCTACGACTACCCGTTTATTAGCTGCACTCTTTGTGGCCCCCGCTACAGCATCATTTACAAACTGCCCTACGATCGTGTCAACACCTCCATGCACCACTTCCCCCTGTGCGGAAAATGCTCGGGGGAGTACCGGGACCCCCTCAATCGGCGCTTTCACGCGGAGCCCAATGCCTGCCCCCAGTGCGGCCCTCAATTGCTTTTCTGTAATACTGCCGGCGTTACTATTGCGAAGAAGAGTCGGGCACTATCCAAAGCCCTTGATGCCCTTGCCCAGGGGAAAATTATTGCCCTTAAAGGGGTGGGCGGCTTTCAACTGTTAGCCGACGCCTCCAATGGTAAGGCGCTCGCCAACTTGCGCCAGCGCAAACAACGTCCGCACAAGCCGTTCGCGCTTTTATATGACGAGCTGAAAAGTGTCTGCCAGGATTGCTGCGTCTCAGAGCAAGAGGCGCAGCTATTATCGACCCGAGAAAGGCCGATTGTTCTACTGGAAGCGAAGGATGACAATCACTCCAGGATACATCCGCTGGTCGCTCCAAACCTTGCCGACTTGGGGGTGATGTTGCCTGCATCACCTTTACATTACTTGCTCGCGCAAAAGTATCGAGCCCCTCTTGTCGCTACTAGCGGTAATCTCGCAGAAGAGCCTATTTGTACAGAAAATGATGAGGCGTTTGAGCGCTTGGGTAAAATCGCTGACTACTTTCTGGTTCACAATCGCCGAATTTTGCGCCCGCTGGATGACTCTGTACTCAGGGTGGTCAATAACCGTCCGCTGATGTTGCGTCGAGCCCGGGGCTACGCGCCACTTCCCATCACCTTGCCTGTTCCAGGCACAAAGGGCGAAGGTGAACGAGAGAGCTTCCTGGCCCTGGGCGCGGACCTGAAAAACACAGTTGCACTGTCTCACGCCGGGTGGGCTTATCCGAGCCAACATATTGGCGACTTAGGTAGTGCCAATACCCTGAAGCACTTCAACCAAACTATTGGCGATCTCACCAAACTACAGCAGTGCCGCCCGAAAAAATTAATCCACGACCTCCATCCAGGCTATACCTCTCACCGCTGGGCTATGAAGCAAAGAGCTGTGCGTATTGGCGTTCAACACCATATTGCCCATCTATTCTCCTGCATGGCAGAACACGCTCACTCAGGACCTGCACTGGGAATCTGCTGGGATGGAACTGGTTACGACCGCAGTGGCATTGTTCGCGGTGGAGAATTCTTTCACTGGAATGGACAGTCTCCTGTCAAACACATCGCCAGCTTTCGCACATTCCCGCTGCCAGGCGGTGAAAAGGCCGTACGAGAGCCCAGACGCTCTGCGGCCGGGCTTCTGTATGAAATCTCAGGGTTTGTCGCCCTGGAAAATCGACAATTGAAGCGCTGCTTCACCCGCTGCGAGCGTCAAAACCTGGTCACCATGTTAAAAGGTGAGATTAACAGTCCACCATGTAGCTCTGTCGGCCGCCTTTTCGATGCGGTATCCGCACTCCTGGGACTGACTACGCATACCAGCTTTGAAGGGCAGGCCGCCATGGCTCTTGAGCAGTGCTCCCGTGGCGTCAGCTCTAAAGACTGCTACCCCTTTACTCTTATTCAAAAAGGGGATCTGCTGGAACTGGATTGGACACCCTGTATTAGTGCTTTGATCTACGATGAAAACCGATCACTGCCACAAAGGGCCGCTGCATTTCACAACACCCTCGCGCAGATGGCGCTGGCAGTAGCAACGCAACAAGGTGAAAAGAATATCTTTCTGTCCGGCGGTGTATTCCAGAACAAGCGGCTTACCGAAACCGTCACTGCGCTCCTGGAAAGCCAGGGCTTTTCCGTTCACAGCCACAGCGAGGTCCCCCCAAATGATGGCGGAATATCGCTGGGCCAGATCCACTACGCACAATGTATGGATGCTGCTGGGCAATCATTGGGAGAGGAGAGTTCCTAGTGTGCCTGGGAGTTCCCGGAAGAATCGAATTAATAGAGCAAGAATCAGCCATGGAGCGCACTGGAAAAGTTTCCTTCGGCGGTATCAGTAAAGCTGTAAATTTATCACTGGTACCCGAGGCTGAAGTAGGAGACTACGTGATCGTTCATGCTGGAGTCGCGATCAGCAAGTTGAGAGCAAAAGAAGCAAATAAGGTTTTCGAGTACCTCAAAACATTGGGTTGAGTCAGCCTGTAATGAAATACCTCAAGGAATACCGCAACGGCGAGAACATCAAGCTAATTGCGGCAGAGATTCAGAAAGTCACTACTCGCCCATGGACTCTAATGGAGATCTGTGGAGGGCAAACCCATGCCATCGCAAAATACAACTTGCAGCAATTACTGCCCGAGGAGATTCAATTAGTACACGGACCCGGTTGCCCGGTTTGTGTCACACCTCAGGAAATCATCGATAGAGCTATTGCGATTGCTGCAATACCGAATGTTATCTTCTGCTCCTTTGGCGACATGTTGCGAGTCCCCGGTTCAGATCGAGATTTACTAGAGGTCAAAGCTGCCGGAGGCGATGTCCGTATTGTTTACTCGCCGCTGCAAGCGCTCAATGTGGCAGAGCAGAACCCCACCAAGCAGGTCGTATTCTTTGCAGTGGGTTTTGAAACGACTGCTACCGCCAATGCCCTGGCGCTGTCCCTCGCCAAGCAAAAGCAAATCGACAACTTTTACGCATTGATATCCCAGTTTTTGGTTACACCGGCGATTCAATCGATATGTGCCCGTGAAGACTGCCGGATTCAAGGTTTCCTAGCTGCCGGTCACGTCTGTGCAATAACCGGATATCGTCAGTACCGCAGCTTGGTGAAAAAGCACCAGATTCCAATAGTGATCACAGGCTTTGAACCCCTGGATATTCTTGAAGGCGTACTCCGGTGTGTCCGTCAATTAGAGAGTGGTCGCAGTGAAGTAGAAAACCAATATCAGCGCGCGGTTACTAAAACAGGTAATACCGTTGCCCAAGACTTGATTAAACAGGTTTTTAAAGTAGCAACACAACAGTGGCGCGGTATAGGTGAAATTCCCGCTAGCGGTCTAGTATTGAGCGATGATTACTCAGGATTCAATGCAGAACAAACATTCAATCTGCCAGCATTGAGCATTTCTGAGAACAGGGGCTGTATCAGTGGGGATATTATGCTGGGGCTAAAGAAGCCCGGGGACTGCCCTCACTTCGCTAAGACCTGCCAACCCCAGCAACCGCTGGGGGCGCCAATGGTTTCCACTGAAGGCGCTTGCGCGGCCTACTATCGATACCAGAACCAGGTGGAATCGAATGAATCTGCAGTGTCCAATTCCACCAACCGCTGACGAGGTCGTACGCCTCGGCCATGGCAGCGGTGGGGAGATGACCCAACGCTTGATCGATCAATATATTCAACCTGTCTTCTCTAACCCCTGGCTATCCCAGGCCCATGACAGTGCAACACTTCCATGGAAACCGGATCAGCTCGTATTTACCACCGACTCCTTTGTAATCTCACCGCTTTTCTTTCCCGGAGGAAACATCGGTGAGCTCGCCGTTTATGGCACCGTCAACGATTTGGCCATGGCCGGCGCGGAACCCAAGTTTTTAAGCTGCGGCTTGATTCTCGAAGAGGGGTTGCCCCTGGATACTCTCCAACGTGTTCTGATCTCGATGGCTGAGGCTGCCCGGAACACAGGAATTACCTTAGTCACCGGCGATACCAAAGTGGTAGAGAAAGGGAAGGGGGATGGGCTCTATATCAATACCAGTGGTATCGGTACCCTGATAAAAGAACAACCCATTGATCCCAACCGCATTTGTCAGGGTGATTCTATCATTCTATCCGGCGATATTGGCCGCCACGGAATGGCGGTAATGGCCTGCCGCGAAGGACTCGAGTTTGAAAGTGATCTCCTCAGCGACTGTGCGCCACTGAATGGTGTCGTTGCACAAATGATGAATGCCGGAATTGAAGTTCATTGTCTGCGAGATCTCACACGAGGTGGGCTAGCCACTGCACTGGTGGAGCTAGCAGAGAGCTGCGGAAAAACCTTCATTTTGGAAGAAAGCAAAATTCAAGTATCCGATGCCGTACAGGGCGCTTGTGAAATTTTGGGCCTCGACCCACTATATGTTGCAAACGAGGGACGTTTTGTCGCTATTGTCCCTGAAGGCGCCTCCAAGCAGGCAATTTCCATCCTTCAAGAAGCAGCAGCGGAAAGCGCCTGTGGTTTTATCGGTACAATTGAAGAAAGAAATTGCGCCCAAGTCATTCTGAAGAACAGCTTGGGATGCGATCGGTTATTACAAAGGTTACCAGGGGAACAACTACCGAGAATTTGCTAAGGATTTTATTGGCAGAATATTCATAGAATTAATCAGTTCCTCTCACTTTCAAGATCCTAATCTCTATTTAGTCTTGGATATTGCTGACCCATTTGGTCTGCGATTAATAAGACCTACAAGCCTTTTAACCGTTGAATGTTCCGCAGTAGCGGTAAGTAGTAGGGCAGGGCATATTCATGAGAGTCACCGCGTACTTTGCAATTTCGTTACTTTTAACTTCCACAATTCCAATTTCTGCAAACGCTCAATGGGCTGCACCGGAAGTTGGGTCCTACGGTCATCCAGACAAAAGGTGCAAGCGGGTTAAGCCCCGTTTTGACAAACTATTTAAGGCGCCTGTCGACGAGTGTTTTAACGGTATAGGCGAACCCTATCCAGAGTTAGTCGACGGGGTATGTTCAGCGGGAGAACCTAAACGCAACAGTGCACAGATCTGGGGGATGGCTGAATCACCCAAGTTTTTATATTGGGGAACAGGTGCCAATGTTCCCTGTACCGCACAGGCAGCACCGGATGCAGTTCTGACCCCGATCTTCGCACCAAACCAGGGTTGGGTATGCGAGTTTAATCAAGGAATCCTGGCACAGGAAAATCCTAACCTAAAAAATCTTGGCGACTGGCGGGCACCCACCGCCTATCGTATGGACACCTGTACACTGGAAGTCACGGAAATAACTCCCATCTATGACCCACTTCTGCAAGATACATTGGGATTTCGCTCTGGAGGCTACGCTGACGATGTTATTTTTCTTGCGGGACCCGGCGGTGTCCAAGAAGGTATAGCCGGCGAGGGCGGCGGTAACAGCATCATTATGATGGCTTGGCAGGCAAGTACCGGGCAGTACTTGGGATCGAAAAGATTCCCTGAGTATTCAAACATCCGTAAGTTTTTAAATTACAAAGGTGTGTTGTACACAGGCGTTCGATTACAAGAAGACCTGGGTGGATCAGGCCAAGTCCTTCGCTGGATGGGCGATCTGCATGATCCATTCAAGTTTGAAGCAGTGGGAACCATGGAAAGCACCCCTGCAAACCTGACTGTACATAGAGGGCGTATATTTTCCTCCACCTGGCCCAATGTTAATACTCAAACAGGAGAAGTTCTGGCCTATTCGGGAATTGTAATGAGCCCCAGGATACCTCCCGGAGGCTTTAAGCCCAGTGATGTTGAAGAGTGGGAAGAGGTCTGGAACATCACTGAGTACGAACCAGACCTCATCAGTGCTCGGGCCTATGCGGGCGGAGACATTACATCATGGCAAGGAAAGCTCTACTGGGGCACGATTAACTTTCCATTAGGTGGTTTCAGAAGCCATGTTCAAGCCTATGGCGAAACCTGGGATACGCCTATTGGTGAATTGGGAACCATAATCGCAACTCATCGTGCAACCACTGTGTTCAGTGGTGACCGATTCACCAGAAAAAGTAAGAGAGATAAAGGGAAGAAGAAACCGAGGGTTAATGTCCTATATGGGTATCAAAGTGTCCAGGTTTGGGACCCAGATAGTAATGAGTTTGTGGATACTCAGACACTGGCTGGGGCCCCAAAGCTAGGCAGAGCCGGATTGGGTTGGCCATTTAATGTATACACATGGCGCCTGGGTGTAACTGGAGACAATATGTATCTGGGTACCCTAGATGTCAGTAAGCAATTTGCAGCTCTAATAGAGAGTGGAACTGACCCCGCAGGTGAACTTCCAGCAGAACTACTTATGCTACTGGAAAACGCACTATCCAACCCGGTAACATCTGGCGCAAAGCTCTATCGATTTCTCTCGCCAAATCAGCGCGCTATTCCTGCAACTATAAACGGTGTGGGCAATTCAGCTAACTTCGGTTTTAGAACGATGATTAATCACCCAACCTTCATGTGGCTTGGAACAGCGAACCCATTTAATCTCAACCCTGATGGCGGTTGGGAGCTATATCGATTCGCTCCTATCGCCCCCAAGAAACCGAAATGGGTTGATGGTATGCAACAGGATTAATTCATCGCCATATCTATCTGACTAGCTGGGTCTGCTCCCCATTTTGGGGTACAGACCCAATTAGGTTGCGTTCAATATTTGAACATATAGAATCAATAGTTAAAAATCACTGAGTACCCCATGACAATCTCTACATCCTTAGCTCTGTTCATTTCAATGCTAGTTCTAGCACTGATACCTGGGCCGGGAGTATTAGCTGTTATTTCCCGGTCAGTGACACTCGGCTTGCGCCAGGGATTAATTACAGTAATGGGAATTGTTGTAGGTGATTATTTCTTTATTTTGTTAGCCCTGCTTGGCCTAGCAACGCTAGCCGAAACCTTGGGGAGCTTATTCATCGTTATTAAATATGCTGGAGCCGCCTATCTTATCTGGCTGGGAGTGAGTCTCTTTCTCTCAGCAAAGAAAAGACAAGTCGACCAAAACCAAATAGCAACAAGCCACTCCCATAGCAGCTTTTCAAGTTTTCTACTGGGCTTAGTCACCACGCTGGGTAATCCGAAAGCTATTCTTTTCTACGTAAGCTTCTTTCCAGCCTTCCTCGATCTAACTCGCGTTGCTTCTTTGGACATTGCAATTATATTTGCAATTGCAACGCTAGCCGTAGGCAGTGTGATGGCCGGTTATGCGTACCTTGCCTGCAAGGCACGGTCAACAATCAGCCAATCAGGAAAGACCCCGGCTCTAAAATACGGCTCTGGGGCTTTACTTATAGGAAGTGGTGTTTTTATTGCGGCAAAGAGTTAGTGCCTCCACTAGGTGCAGAAGTAATAGACCCAATTACTGCTCTCTGTTAGTTAGTTTTAGGAGGACGACCGTTTTACTTAGCTCCAAAACTACTCACTCATTTCAGCCTGCTAATGCTACTTTTAGTGCCTTCCTGATTATTTTTGCATCATCCAGTGCTCGATGAACTGTGAATTTGTCAGAGTCCTCCAGCTTTTCGCGCTCATTAATGAATGCTCTTAAGTGATTTTCAGAGCCACCAATTAGCTCCTGAATATCCCTGAGTTCAAACGCCTGATGAATGCCAGTATCAGAAAAAAGGGCATTGCACCAAAAACTGTCCCACTGCAGGGCATCGCAATAGACAACCTGGCCTGAAAGAATCCTGTTTAGGCTATAAGCCACTGTAGTTGGATCAATACCCTCGGATTCCAGCTTTGATCGGGAAATGTTATGTATCGATTCAGCATCATCGGACCAATAAGACCAGTGTGGCATTGGTTTTATTAGCGCCTGGTATTCCACTGTTTCAGAGCAGAGGCCAACTTCTATAGGGTAACTCTGCTTGGATAAGCCACTGGCTTCGAAGTCAATAATCCACATGATAAGAACGATAAGATATGGAGGAAAGGTAAAAGAACTTAGCACTTCTTCCTTGCTACCTTCCAGTCTGCCTGCATTTTCAAGCCAATTGAACAAACATGTATCTTAAGATAGACTACAACTGATAATGATTATTATTTGTGACTTAAATTTAAACCCGGTAGATCGCTAAATACAGAGCTTCCCAGTATTGAAGGCAATATTTGCAACTACGAAACTCCATTTCTGTAAAGAATAAGCGCAATGTTCAAAAAATCCTCGACCTCTAAGCAAAGAAGGCTGGAAAACTTCAATGTCTAACCTGGTGGCTTTCCTACTTACTTATTTGGCTGTACTAATTATTTTTGTAACCAGACATAAAGATCTACAGCTCAGTAGTTTTAAGCGCTTACAAAGAATTGCCTGGTGGGTGCTTCCGGTGAGTTCAATTCCTTATGGATTCCTATATGGTTGGGAGGTAGGGATACCCATCTGGCTTTGTGTCGCGATGTTCTGCGCTTTATTACAAGCACTGCTCGCCCCAATCAAACCTAATTGGCTGCTTCGCCATTTTCCGCTGTCAGTAGTGGGCTTGTTGGTATTAGAGCAGGCTCTTCTGACTATCGGATAACTCTATGGCTGCTTCAATAAAAATCAGTTGGCAACAGGTCGCCCTGACCATTGTGCTGAGCATTATCTTGATGTTTTCCAGCACGGTGATGTTGTCGATTTACTGGCCGTCCGCCGAGCCAACAGAACGGATGGCAGCGGGATCTATGTTATCGACACTTTTATGGGTCGGGTATATGAGTATGGGGTTACTCGCCGCCTCCACTTGGCGCGCAGCGGCATACCTACTGTCCCTGTTGCTGGTCATGCTCGGACTAAGCGCTCTTTCTTTTTTATAATTTTCGGTCTAGCCAACTTAAATGCAACAGCGTAGCAATATCCTTTTTTACGAAATTCACTCCTGGATTGGGGTGTTATTTTCTATTCTGCTATTCGTAATTTCCTTTTCCGGCGTGGTCGCACTATTTGGCCACGAGCTGACCCAATGGGAACGCCCCGAGCATCGTATTGCCTTCGATGCTGAAGCGCCTGTGGATGTAGATCAACTGGTCGCTCCGGTGCTCGCCGAGGCAAATATCGGTGAGGACAGCTTTTTTATGATCTCAATGCCAGACTACTACCATCCTATGCTGGAAGTGCTCTGGACTGATGCTGAAAGTGAGGAAACCGAGGTACGCCATATAAACCCCAATACCGGTGAAGTGCTGCCGCCCAGCGGCTCTGATTTCGCTGAGCTATTGACGTATATGCACACTGACCTACTGTTTCCCAGGCCTTTCGGACGCTACCTGGTTGGACTGATGGGCTTGGTGATGCTGCTCTCCATATTAAGTGGCATCATCATTCACAAGAAAATTTTTAAAGAGATGTTTAAATTCCGTGTGGATCGCAGCAGGCGGCTCAAATGGACAGACCTGCACAAAGTATTAGGGGTCTGGCCGCTACCGTTCCATATAGTGATTGCTTTTACCGGCGCAATACTTGGCCTGAATGGCATTATGATCCAGGTTGCTGCATTTTCTGCTTTTGAAGGTAATGTGGAAGCTGCAGTCGCCTCGGTAGTGGGGGAACATCCTGAGATAACTGGCGAGCCTTTGCTGTCCAGTAGCTATAACCAAATACTGCTACGCTACCAGGACCAAGTGCCTAATGCGAAACCCAAAGCCATTTATGTGGAGGCCTACGGGGATCGCAATCAGGTTGTCCAAGTCTCGGGCCAAACAAACGAGGCGCTGGTGCGCTTTGTAGATGTCAAATACCGCAGTGAAGATGGCGAAGTAGTTAATATCAATAACCCAGTGAAGGATTCAGGTCCGTTTATGCGGGTATATTTTTCACTGACTCCACTTCACTACGCACTCTACGGTGGCTTCCTGATAAAAGCCCTGTACTTTGTGTTGGGATTGGCATTGTGTTTGATGATGGTAACGGGCACCGTTATCTGGCAGGTTCGCAAGGCACAGAGGCAAAAGCTCCCCTCTGGTGATATTAATACCCGAGGTTCCGGCTGGTTCCTCAGTTTGCTCACGGTAGGGGTTTGTGCCGGTTTGGTTGTCGCCACCGCGGCCACTTTCTATGCCAATAAGCTGTTACCTCCCGGTAGTGGTGGCGATCAGCGCTTTCACTGGATTGAAATGGTGTATCTATCTGTATGGGGAGTGGCCATAGCCTGGGCGATGTTGCGCCGCCAGATAAAACCTGCATTAGCAGATCTCTCACTTTGTGCAGGCTTGCTGCTGTGCGGCATCCCGCTGCTGAATGCGCTGGTAACTGGAAATGGTCTGCTGGTCCCCTGGAAGTCCGTCACTTTGCCAGTAGTCTTCACTGACCTGGGCGCCCTGGTAATGGGTGTCATTTGCCTCTATTCGAGCAGATATATCTATAGACAGGTATCCCAGTTAAAGCAGCCTGCAGATATACCCCAAGCTGTTGCCGCACAATAACGGGCTATTTCCTGCGAGATGGCGAATGCCATCTCGTAAACTTTATAGAATCAGTACAGCACTGGAATAGGGCGCTGCAACCTATCCCAACTACACACTTTACCTTCCACTCAATTACTCTCGAAGAGAGTGGTATTTACTTTCAAGCATTCAGAGGACGCTACTTTTTTCACAACTTACATATAGGATGAGTGTGTCGTTGGGCTGGATAAATCCAGAACATTCTTGCCCCCTCCCGAACCGAGACGCTCCCTAACTCCCGTCGCCAGGTATGGAAATATCAAAACCATTTAAAATGGCAGAGACCTGATGATAGCCAGCCACGAGAAAGACCAGTTCGGCGGCACCCTCGTTACCGAAAGCACTCACGGCCATCTCCCAAGTAGCCTTTGGCAGGCGGCCTCCAGCTGCAAGTGATGCGGCGACATCATAAGCAGCGGTTTCCTCAAAAGTTAGGTCTATCGGACGCTGGCCCGCTGCGATAGTGGCAATTTTGCTCCTTGCCAACTCACTTTTCTCACCAATAACCGTATGGGAGTACAGCTCATAACCCGCTTTAAAATGAGCTGCGGTGATTAGAATCGCAACCTCCCGAGCAGCCTTAGGAAGCGTGGGTTTATCTGCAATAGCCTTGATATTGTCCCACCAGGGCTTTCCAAACCTGGGATATTGCAGTGCTGGTGCCCAGGGCCCCAGTAAAGCGCCATCCTTACGCTTCTTGATGAAACCTGTGAAATACCCCTTCATCTCATTACTCATATCTTCGTAAAGAGGTTTCTGTTCTTCGCTAAGTTCTTCTGGTGGGATGGCAGGGATACGCAACTGACACCTCTCTTGTCCAATTGGCGATTCAGATTTATCACACACAAAGATTCTAGCCCGACAGAACGCAAGATTCGGGATGCCTGTTTGAAGAGTTGCATTCAACCGCAGATTAACTGCCGAACTTTGGCTCAGGGAGCCCCTGAACTCCAAGCCCGTGAACGGCTAAGATACAGCCCGGTTGAGGATGTCGAGCCAGTTCCTCTTTAGTAAGGAATGACTGCTGAGATGTGACAAACAGTGTCTCATAATTATTACCGCCAAAAGCGATGCAGGTAGGACTGCGAATCGGCAGGTCGATTTCTCTATCAAGCCTTCCTTTGGGATCTACTCGCAAGATTTTGCCCCCAAGATTCAACGCAAACCAGTAAAACCCCTCCGTATCTACCGTTGCACCGTCGACAATTCCTGGTTGTCGGTCTTCTATGGAAAAGAAAGGGCGCCGGTTGCTAATCCGGCCGTCAATGATATCCAGATCGAATACGTAAACCATATGTCCAAAGGTATCCCCGAAGTACATTCGCGTATCTTCAGGGTCAAAAGCAATGCCGTTGGCTACAACAAAGCGAAAATCCTTATCGGCCTTTCGGTAGGTTAGATCGGGCTCCAAACAATAGAGATAGGAAGATTTGTCTTTAAAACGCACATCCATACTGCCGCACCAGAAACGCCCATAGCGGTCCACTTTGCCATCATTCAAACGACTGTGGGGCCTACCGGGTTCAGGATTAACGATTGTATCGACACGCCTGTTTTCCAAGTCGATAGCAAAGAAACCGGAGCATCCACCTCCGATCATTCCGCCTCCACGGCGGAAGCCAAAGGAGCCTATTTGTTCAGGCATATCCCAGGTCTTGCGTTCGCCTGTTTCGATATTGAAACTTCTTATGGATGGAGGCCGGGCATCAGTGGGGTCAGGTTCGGGGTTAACGTGATCAGCCCAATAGATAGACTTGTCTTCCGCTGACCAAATCGGTGTCTCGCCCAATCCATCATTGCACTCCCATAGACACTCGATTTCTACCACCGTAAATCCTCCAATATGAAAAGAGCGCATTCACGCCGATGAAGGGAGCGAGTACCTAATGAGTCGTAAGGCTAATTTTGTGATTCCAAGTTAAGAAGGCCGAATAAGAATACCCGGCCCATAAAAACCAATATGGCTTGGCTTGCCACTAAAAGACCATCAAAAACTGAAAGTCCACTCGGGAATCCAATTCAAAGCCCAGGCTTCCATTACCTTATCAAGCCCACTCAATACCAGTACCCCGAGCAGTAATAGTATAAGACCTAGTACTGTTTTGCCTCCAATGGCGAAAGCCCCAACTGATGGTGACAGTCGAGTGTAAATCTGCCTCGATAGCCCCCCAGCCACTAAAAGCGCTGCACCAGTACCTAGTCCGAAAGCAAACATCACCATAAATGACTGTCCCAATTGTTGGCCCATGGAAGCCAGTGCTATAGCGGCACCCAGGGTAGGGCCGACACATGGCAGCCAGATGATTCCGGTAAGGAAGCCAATACCAAACTGCCCAGCCCAAGCCCCATCACCGGTAATGCTCGCCCCTACAGTGATTTTTGATAAGCGCAAGGTAAGCCAATCGGAAAGTGGTTTGATCAACAAGACGAGTGCAACCGCCACTAACATTATCGCGGCAATATAGCGGAAGAGTTCTGGGTCTAATCCTAAGGAGACCAATAGAAAGCTCAGCACAGTACCTGCCAATGCAAAGGACAAGCTTAGCCCAACCGCCAACGCGTACGGCCCCCAGCGCCCGGCGCTATTAGATGCGCCGACAACCATTGGCACCAACGGCCAAACGCAGGGGGAGAGAATACTGAGAGTACCCGCGATCAAAGCCAGGGGGATGGCGCTAAGCTCAAGCATTGTCAGTGCAAGCCTTAACTGAATCGAAGATATTCTCCTGAATTACATCGGCACGAGTTTCGGCAACACTGAACCACACCTGTTGCTCCCCATTAAACAGTAGTAGCGTTGATTGCCGAGGAGCGCGGAAGTGCTTAACCCACTTTTTCTGGGAGTCGAAATCCACATTCAGGATCGTAAGGCCACACTGGGCATTGTCCTTCTGAAACTGTGCCAGAATCTCGCCCTGCTTTTTACAGGTTGGGCACCAATCTGCTCTCACATCGATCAAAATGGGTCGTTTGGCGGCTTGTAACTCCTTGAATCGTTCTTCGGAAAATGGCTCTGATGCTAGAGCGAATGGCATAGAAAAAACTAATGTAGCGGCGATCAAGGTGCGAAGAGCTAAGCGGATAAATTTCATACAATCCATATCCTTAGTGGCAGGGTATAAGCCCCAATTTGAAGACAATCTGTTTAGATACCCACCTTGGTCGTACTGGAGTGCAAATTCTTACAGTAAGGCAAAGAGGATTTGTTTGATTAGGAACCCTAGGGCTGTTCTCTGTGTATTCAGTAGCGAAGAAGGCTAACAGGAGGAGGGCGATGGCCTCATTGCCATAAAGTAACAACCAGGTGAAGTTGGAGGCTCCAAAGAACTTATAAGATCTGTGGGAGTCCTACCTGTTATCGCACTAATCACAGAGTTTTTCGGAAAAGGATTTTGGCCAGGTCTATTGAGATATGGTCTACGAAGTAGATGGATTTTAATACGACGACACCTTCACTCTCCAACATCAAAACCACCCAAAATTGGCGCTTTGCAGTCTCAGTACTGATTGCTATTGGAACCCATATAGCACTGATAGTTGTTCCAGTATCAATAGCTCCAGGTCCAACTCCTAGGACCAAAACGTCGCTAGAAGTCAAATTACTGGCCTCATTTACTCCTCTGCCTTCTACGTCTCCGCCAACAGATGAAGAACCGAGCGCAGTATCAAAGCAAGAAATTAACGCTCAGACAGATGCAGTACCCATTACTAGCCCGCCAATACCTGATCGTTTGAATAAGGTGAAGCCAGCCAAAATAGAAGAGCCACCCCCCAAATTGGAAGGAGCATTGGAGGCAAGGCCCCATTCCGGGGATTTCCCAACTGCGCCAAGGTCAGGGCGACAACCGACTGTATTCAATCCCGCTCTCGAGAGAAAAATAGCCAGGGAACGCAACAAAGTCCGTCGATATCAGCCTACAGAAAACAGATACCAGACCTCGACAGGAACCTTTGTTCAAGTTGGAGACCGCTGTTTTGATGTTAAAGAGCTACCTGCTACAAATACAGATAGTGATCTAAATCCATGGTTTGGTGCGAAGTGTCCAGATAATTCCAGATCACAAGCAGAAATCGATCGATTGGCTGAGAAATATGGGATTCCATAAAACTGCTGGAGTAACTTTTTATAAATGAAAGGGTACCCAACCTTCACCAGTTGTCTTGAAACATGTAGTTATCAACTCAACTGGTGAAAGTATTACACCTTTACTGTCTTCCCTTGAAGGTTAGTGAGCCTTACCACCTGAACGCTCAAATCCAGCGTAAGGGTGATACAGAATTGACTTCAGGCCAGAGTGACGCTCGCGAAGTTCTTGTGGCATATCACCCAGGTGTACTAAGCGAGTGGGTTCAGCAGCCGCTATCCAGCGATCGGCGAAGTTGTCCCACGAGTCAATATGCTTATGGGCAGACTTGGAGTCCTTGAAATGCTCGTAGATAAGCACGTTTCCATCATCGGTTACGTAATACTGGTAGTTCAGGGTTCCACCTTCTTTCTTAGTTGCTGCGACCATCTCATTCACAACAGCTTTGAACTCCGCTTCATGTCCCTTTCTTATCTTTCCTTCGATAATCCAACCTACATTGTTAAACATGCTTGCTACCTCACTACCGAAAGTATCGTTTAACCATATACACCGGAAGAGTTAATGTATTACCCACGGCGCTTAAGTGGTGTGTTGAATTGTAGATGGTTTTTGGGGAAGCACATTCAATCACAGGTATGAAGAAAATCTAATAAGCTAAAGCAGGCTACGGGCCTCTGGTCAGAACGTGACAGTCAATTAAGTAGCACTACAATATATCGAAAAAAAATCAGCTTACCTGGTAACTGTGTATTACCCATGGCTTATTCTGGATAACCTAAAGTTAATAGTCTATTTATGACCGTGAACAAGTGAGCGGGCAGGGACTATTACAACTTATTCAGATTAAGAAAGATAATGGATAACCCCTTTGCTAATCTCATACACAATATATTCTAATTTCACTTGGCTAAAAATCTGGCAGCCACACTAACTAATTCGAATTAAGGCTGTAATAGAGATACTATGAAAAAGCCAATAACTACAAAACTCAGAAATTGTCTTGTCAGTCTCTTCAGAGGAATTAGCCAGGTCATCCTGCAAAGAAACGCCTTGAGTGGCCTTCTATTCATACTCGGAGTAACAGTTAACTCTATTACCATGGCTATAGGGATCGCAATTGGGGTTATCACTGCAACTGCCTGTGCAACTATTCTAAATTACCCCGTAAAACAAATTGAGGATGGACTATTTGGGTACAATGGGGCTTTGATCGGTGTAGTCATATTCTTATTATATGCTCCATCCCTAATGACTTTTTTATTGATTGTCGGTGGAAGTGCTTTAACAGTCTTAATCATGCGCTTTATGCTGCTTCATTTTGTCCTTCCGCCTTATACTACGCCCTACATTCTGGTGATATGGGCTATATGGATATTGGCTCCAGCACTAGATCTAGCGCCAACTGCAGCATTCATTAACGAAAACACCTCAACCTGGGGGATATTTGAAGGTATTGGTCAAATAATCTTTCAGAACAATGCCATTACAGGTATTTGTTTTTTAATTGGGATTTTTATCTCGAATAAATCTCATGCGTTTTGGAGTATTATTGGTGGAATGCTGGCCACATCACTGGCCATGCTCCTGGCCTTATCACCCACATTAATTCTTGCCGGGCTCTTCGGTTACAATGCATCTTTGAGCGCTATTGCATTATCAAATGGTCGTAAGCGATGGCTAGCCCCACTTGCAGGGAGTATATTAACCGTTCCAATCGCAATGGCTTTTATGAGCGCTGATATTATTGTATTAACCGCACCATTTGTTATCGCTAGCTGGATTATATTGTTGATCCAAAGAAAACTTACATTAACTCATTAATCCAGCCAATTAAAGAAAAAACTAGCTCGTGGCAGATTCGGTAAGTGCGATTTCCATTTGGCAAATTGATTGAGTCCAACTGACTTTTGCCAGTTTTGCATAGTCAGTGTTGAGAAGCGTATGTGTCAGAGTAACGATGGTACCAAGCTAACTGCCCCTGAAAACAACTTCGACCAAAGATGCATTTTCTTGCGGCTTGGTGTTGTTTGGCAGATTAAGATTGCAATGCTCGTGGACTTCAAAAACTAATCGCTTCGGCCTGTCAACGCTGCGATACACACCAGACATAACGCAGGAACTGCCGCTTGGAGCAGTCATCTCAAAAGCAAAGCACCCACCAACCTTGGCAGTGAGGTTGAGTACACGTGTCGTGAAATCGTCAGGCCCCCACCATTTTTCAACCATGTTGGGTATGATCCAGGCATCAAAGACCTTCTCTGGCATTGCCCGGACTGTATAAGAGATCGGTTCGATTCGAACATCCTTTTGATAAGTAAAATCGATCACTGTTGCACCTTATTCTTTTAAGTAATGGGGTTCCAGTAGCCTGTTAACACTGAAACATTTTATCTTTGCCCTATAACACCATTTAATCGACTCCACCTGATTTTATGATCATAGTAGGGAGCCAAACCAGCGCTTGCAGACGCTCTAGAGCATATCCATTATCGTTGAGGCGGCAAGGCTAATCGAATGATTGAATGAGCGATTTCCAAGTAACCTTAAGCTGCTTTTAATACGTAGCTACACCCAGTAGCCATTGCCTAACAATTTTTCACCGATATACTTATTCAGATGGAAGAAAATCACGACAACCTGAATACTGTTTTCCAAGCTCTGGCTGATCCAACACGACGCGCTGTCATTCAGCATTTGATAAGCGGACCAGCGTCGGTCACCGAGCTCGCAGAACCATTTGAGATGGCACTCCCTTCGTTCATGAAGCATATTGGTGTGCTGGAGGATGCGGGTTTGATTCGCTCCAAGAAAACTGGTCGTGTGCGAACCTGTGAGATAAAACCCAAGCAACTGACAGCGGCACAAAAATGGATCAATACACAAACGGCCATATGGGAAGGCCGGATGGCTCGGATGGCGAGCTATGTCGAAACGCTCGACGCAGAAGAGCAGGATGACTTAGTACAAAAGGGGTAGATGCCCCAACAATACGGATCCCATAGGCATAAGCCAATTTCTCGACCTCCATCCCGCCTAGAGTTGAAGTTTTAACTGCACGGAGCCATTCGCCGGTTATCCATTGACCTAACAATTACTGTTAACTATAGTTATCCAAAAAGCTAACTATCGTTATTTTTTGCACTCGGGCTGTTCACGCTTTGCAAACATCGCAGAGGGATTCGCATGAGCCAAGATTTATCCCACGACACCATATCGATCAGTAGAAGGATCAAAGCACCGAGAGAGCGGGTATTTTCCGCATGGGAAGACCCGCAAGCCCGCTCGATATGGGGGCCTCCCTCAGAAGATGAAACAATCGAATTTCTCGAAAATGACTTTCGCGAAGGAGGCCTAGACGTCCATCTATGCGGTCAAAGTAGCGATCTGCGATTCCGGGTCGAAACACACTATTACGAAATCAGAAAGCCACATCGGCTATTGTTCACCGAACGTGTAACTACGGATGGCTCTCCACTAAGTATCTCTTTGATTAGCGTGGAGATCGGCAATAGTGAAAGCGTGACAGAACTCAAGGTAACGATACAAATCGCCTCCCTGGTCGGCTCGGGAATAATCGAGGGAACTCGCAATGGGTGGCAGCGCGCTCTTTCTAACCTGACTGCATACTTGGAAGCAAGAAAAGTAGAAGCCGAATAGAGGAGGGCAATATTGTTTCTCTTCGGGCTTCAATAGCCATTGAGTAACAGTCCAAGTACAACCCGCAGAATCATTTGGACCAATAGAACCAACAGGGAAGAACTTGTGCGAAAAATAATTGTAAACACGTTTATTAGCCTGGATGGTGTGATGCAGGCCCCTGGCGGCCCGGAAGAGGACTCTTCAGGGGGCTTTGAGCTTGGTGGATGGGTAGCTTCCTATTTTGATGAAGGTGTTGGTGAATTCATGGGCAATGTGTTCGCAGCGCCATTTGAGCTCCTGCTTGGCCATCGGGCACACGACATTTTCTCTGCACATTGGCCAAAAGTTGCTGCTGACCCTCCGCCTGAGGGTGTTGATGAAAGTGAAATCCAGCTGGCCAAAAAAATCGACGGTACAATACGATACGTGGCTTCTCGCACGAAACCTGAGTTTACCTGGGAAGGCAGCGAGTGGCTGGGGGATGACCCAATCTCGAGGCTTCGTGCAATCAAGGCTAGCAATGGCCCTGACTTGTTGGTTCCAGGCAGTGCTGACTTTATTCAAACTCTACTCAAAGCGGACCTAATTGATCAGTTCAAATTACTGATTTTTCCTTTGGTCCTGGGTAACGGGAAACGTCTTTTCGGTTCAGGTGTGATCCCTACAGCGTTCCATGTACAGCAAGCCATGACGACAGATAGCGGTGTAATTTGTGTGACCTATGTTCGAGGCGGAAGTATCACGACTGGAGATTTCTCCCTGCAACGAGAGTAGGGCCGGCAGTCTAAGCGCAATTTGGGATAGATAAGCAGAGATAGGAACTCGAAAGTTATGGAGCCCATCACTTACTTGGTATTCAAGGGGAGCTGCGCACATTATGCCGATACGCTCGGCAGTAAGATCAGATCTGGAACGCCCACCAGATGTCCCGATATAACTATCAATGCCAGGGCCTTTCAGCAGAGTAAGTATTCGACCCGTTTAAATCCCAAGGAGATATCAAAATGACAGAACTCGTTACCTGTCTTTGGTTCGACTACGGCGAAGCAAAGAAAGCGGCGGAATTCTATGCAGCAACTTTTCCTAACAGCCATGTCGACCGCGTTAATGCGGCCGCCGCCGACTACCCCGGTGGCCATGAGGGCAGTGAGCTAACCGTTGAATTGACTGTCCTCGGGCGCAAGTTTATAGGTCTGAATGGCGGCCCAAATTTTACTCCGAATGAATCGGTCAGTTTTATGGTTATTACCGAAAACCAGGAAGAAACTGACCGTTACTGGAATGCGATTGTGGATAACGGTGGGCAAGAGAGCGCCTGCGGTTGGTGTAAGGATCGCTGGGGTCACTCGTGGCAAATTACGCCAAAACTGCTACTCGATCTTACAACGAATCCCGACCGTAACAAGGCAAAGCGCGCCTTCACCGCGATGATGACCATGAGAAAGATCGATATTGCGACAATTCAAGCTGCTACAAATTCGGTTTGAAGTAACAGAGAGATATCGCGAAAGAGTATTTATACCGGGCATGAGCAAATCGCCTCGTCAACCCTGAGCTACTGGCACAACACCTCTACAAGCTAAGTGACACTGCCCTCATCAAGCTCAGTCCCAACAGACAATGCAAGAGACAAATATATGAGGATCAGATTGTGAGACGGTTAGTGGTTTGGAATGTGATGTCGTTGGATGGCTGCTTTGAAGGCACCGCCCCATGGTCATTGGACCATCACGCAACAGTGTGGGGCGACGAATTAGAAGCCTTCTCTCTTCGACAGGGTGATGAAATTGGCACCTTGCTATTCGGATGTCGCACCTATAAAGGGATGGCCGATTATTGGCAAAACGAAACAGGGTCGATTGCGGACATGATGAACTCGCTTGAAAAAGCCGTCATCTCTCGCACGCTAGAAACCGCCAATTGGTCAAATACTCGTCTACTGAAAGGCGAGGCGGCCGAACATGTTCGCGCGCTGAAAAAAGAGACCGGGAAGAGGGATATCTTCGTATTTGGTAGTTCGAATCTAGTAGCTACTCTGCTCAGAGAAGGTCTAGTAGACGAGTACCGGATATGCCTAGCACCTATCGTACTAGGAGCTGGCCCACCTCTCTTCAAACCTGACGGTATCCAGAAAAATTTTGAGCTGATGCGGGCAGATACCCTTGAAACGGGCGGAGTAGTCCTTCGCTACAAGTGCCTATAAAAGGGCGGAGTGTTATTGCAACCAGGTTCTAGGCATGGTTTGGATCATTAACCTAAAAGAGTCTATAGGAAGAGGGTCATGATGAAGTTCCAACTTCTTCGATTGCCACTTGATCTGGGTAGAAGGCAATACGCCCGTTGATCACCCCGGCAAAGTCAAAAGCAGCTTCATAGGCCCATGCAATAGCTTCTCCGCTATCATCGATTGAGAAGTAGCTGGCATCGCCTTTAAGTGAGCAATAGCTTGTCTTTCCCTCTATAAGGGCGAGGGGAGCGAGAACATCTTCTTTTGGGAAATAGAATACGGGGTCGAGCATATCTTTTGCGAGTTCTGTAACTCTCAAAGCATTACCACTCTCGGCAATCACCTTGCCACCACGACGCACACGCACTGTCCTAGGCACAATCTTGGCGCGCATAAGGTGTCGGGGTTCTTTCGGGTTGTGGATTGTGTTACTAGACATCGTAACTTCTGGATAGGGCATTGATCTTTCCTTTCAAGGTATTAGCGATTAGCGAGCCGCATTTATCCAAATAGAGATACACACTTATAAGAGTAAGCGAACAGCGAGCCTTCATGTCCCCTCACTTGGACTCAATAGTTAGCGCTGATACGACCTTCGATGCATAAATTGTGGACGATTGCCGCCGAATTACGAAGTTTCCAAATCCCGTTGAAACAATAGGGTTGGCATGGTCACGACTGATTTTGATGGTAACAACTGCATCGCACGCGTTAGCCAACTCCCTAAAGTACCTCTCCAATTCCAGCGATAAAATCCTAGGTAGTAACAGTGTAAATTGTTACCGTGTACTCGGCGTACGGGAAGTGGTGACCAGTATCAACCAATCCTTCACCACTCACGCATTGGCCCGAGCATCTACACCCCAAATATAGAAATCCTTGGGCCCTGGGGACAGTTCTCTGATTTCGGGATAGGACCCCAAATTGCAGGAAACGTAATCGTCTCTATTAATTCGACTGCCCCCTGGGTTTTCCTTTAATGATTAAGTAGGCTTGGGTGTACTTTTCGTTTACCTACCATTCCTGTTATAACTCTCCCAACTTCCTGCTCAGAGGGTAATTGTGCTACGTCATACGCAAACCATGCCACTGAGTCCGCATTCTCCACCGCTTTCACCTCAGTGAGCTCTGCCATAAGAGTTGCCGCTGCATCTTGTCCGCGTAACTGATTGAATGCCTGCTGTACAACAAGCTTGAATGCTTGTTCATGGGTTTTACCACTGTCCTGATGGAACTTCATCCATATAGCGCCACCTTCACTAATAGCTTTATCCAATTTATCCGCGATGCCTTCATCATTGAAATATTTATGATCCACGGTTTGCGCATATTTATGTGTTCCTTCATGGATCAGAGTAACAATGCAGAATACCTCACCTTTCTCCCAAATTTTACTAAAACTCAAGCAGATAGGGTTTTGATTGGGCTTCATAAAGCTCCCCCCCTTAAGTTGCCCTCCACCAGCCCAGGACAACTTACAGAAGTTTGAAATTGATCTGCCCCAACTTTCCGTAAAGGGCACAAACACAAACCCGGCCGCATTTTTCGAAGGGTCCTCAATACCAAATGGATATCCTATCGTCGATATGGTAGAGCATTGAACCTTACACAAGGTGGGCATCATTTTTACATCCGCACACTCCACATCACCACTCAAGCCTATCTGGGTTTTACTGAGTTTTTGGAGTATCGCATTTACGCAATTTGAATATCTTTGTGGCGGGCAATCCATAGGAAGGCCGAAGTAGTAGGAGACTAAATTTTTAAACTTATCAGGAACCTTATCAGGGTATGTAATCGCTACAGTGCACATATCTATCGCTCGTTTTAAGATAGTTTGTGCTTCATCCAGCCAGTTTTCGAGTGATTTTTTGACCTTCGTTTGAAAAAGTATCGGCGAATTATCCTCTACCAACACGGTAAAACTCACTTCCCGGTTGATACTGCGGCTCACTATTTTTGTCATAATTATTCTCCTGCCTTTTCCTGCTACTTTCAGCGATGGAATTCACTGTTTTTGCTCTGATGCCAAACCAGAGCAAAATAGAATATATAATATTACTTAGCACGACTGTACATTAATATTCTTGAAATCATTCAGGAATAGCACTTCTTAACAATCCACCTCGGATTAAAGTGTCTTGTAGTAATTCTTCTGGAAATTACTCATAGATTAATATTGTGGAGGGATTGAGGTAGTTCGCAGTATTTTGAGTCTCTTTAACTGATTTTTGCTGATTTTTGCTGATTTTGAACTGGGCTAGTAATTACTGAACGTCGGCCACTACGAAACCCTGCCTAATCCAACCCAATTAAGATGTGGTATTGATAAATCAACTTGCAGCAATGACCTGACTGACATAAAAAATCTCAATTTATCAATAAGTTAAAACTGTTTCGTCCAATATTCCCCTAGGCTGCACTTACTAAAAAGGGAGAAGGGAAAAATACACCGCGCTTGGGATCCTATGAGGCATGGATGCCGATTAGGAGCTTACAGGGATGTATTCACAGCGGGCCTCGAGTGCGATGTGTTCTTTCCTTCCCCCCCAGTAGTAACTAACCGACCATTCGAACTAGGGCAGTCGCTTATAGGAATAAGCTTTTCCACCTTGACGAAGAGTAAATGAGCGGGCAGGGCTCATATCGCCCTCCTCAAACTCAATAGTCAACCCTGGGACCATCTTCGATGCATAGATTGTGGACGATTGCGGTCGAATTACGAACTCTCCATATTCCGCTGAAACTATAAGACCTGTATAGCCACGGCTGATTTCGACAATATCATCTGTTCCGTGCCCATAGCGCCCGACACCTCTCAAAAGCACCTCCTCTGGTAAAGTGATGAAGTCTGGGACAGGGACAATCTTGGTAGATACCGTCTGCTCGGGGTTCAAGAAGTGATGGCCAATATCATCCAGACCTTCACCGCTGGCAGTATCTGCCAAGGCAACAACACCCGCTCTCCGCGCTGGGTTAAAACCCATAAATGTACGCGATCCATCACTGCTGCCATTGGACCAATAGTAAGTCTCTCCATTGGTGGTTGTCCTGCGCCAACCCAGGGCCATACGAGTGATATCACTGCCCCCCGGCCTATCAATTGACAGCATTAGCCGCGATGCTGCAACCAAATCCTTAGGGCCTCGACCGTTGACAAACAAGTCGAGAAGTGTGAGGAGGTCGCTGGCTGTAGATCGTAAACCGCCAGCCGGCGAGAGCACCCCATCGCTTGTTGGGCCGATCGGGCTGAGATAAAAGTCATGGCCTTGAGCTCGCCGAGCAGACTTCTTGGGATCATCCTCTAAAGTGGTATCACTTAGCCCTAAAGGTCCCGTCACACGATCTTGCAGTATCGTTGCAAAAGAGCGGCCTTCCTTCAAAGCAAGTCCTTGACCTAAGAGCCCAAAAGCCAGGTTTGAATAGCTGAATTGAGTACCCGGGCTAGCTTTCAGATGATAGCTTGGCAAGCCACCATAGAGCTGCTCAAAGGAGTAACCAGCGTACTTATTGGGTGCATCGGGCGCCGATGCAGCAAGATTATTTGGTCTTAGAGGAAGAGAAGCAGCATGGGTAGCCAGGTCGGCGAGAGTGATTTGTTGCCCTTCAAAAGTTGGAGCTTTTACACCGGCTGGTACGTAATCCTGGAGAGGGTCATCGAGTTTCACTCTCTTATGTACAACTTCAACAGCCAATAGCAAGGCCGTAAATATCTTAGTCAACGACGCAATTTCAAAAATCGTATCGTCCCCTAGTTGATAAGTATCCTTGGCTTCAGGCTCTCGAACAGTAATGATTCGACGACCAGAAGAATTTAGGGTACCTGCAACTGCTGCATGTGCCGCGTGCTGCTTAAGAATACGATGGCGAATGAGACGTTGAAACTCGTCATCATCATTCACTGGATGACTTGATAAAGCATCTAAAGCGATGAGTGGTCGAGGGACAGCAAATACAGAGGTAGCTCCAAGAAATAATTTTGCGAAATCACGTCGTTCCATGGCAATCAACACCTATTCAAAAACTTTCCAGAGTTTAGTTGGTAAACTTTGACTATCAGAAAGGCATAAAAGTTCTTGTGATAGATACGCTGATCACTAACAGAGATAAACGCATTTTGGGCAAACGGAGCCTAATGGAGGATAAGCAGAACTATGGAGCTGGTGGAGCAACCAGTAAAGTTAGAACAGTTAGATTCTCAAAAAGGACTATTGCCAATAACCTGTGATGCTGAATAAAGAGGCTCAGGGGTAACCGAGCTTTTTACACTAGTAAAGCACGTTTATAAAAATTCTGAAATGAGTTTGATAGAAAATATTAGGTTATTGGTAGAGTGAAGGCACTGACGGAAAGCGAGTTTACACTCCTGAAAACCTCGTCCTTATGAGGCTATTCTCCAGCTGGTAACTGTCATAGATGGAAGATTAGGATGGCCCGAAAAGTTAAGGGCCTGTCTTCTGCGTTATCTATAAATAAAAAAATAGTTTGGAGTGTATGGGGTCACATCAAATATCTATAGCCTTTCCTAACGGCATTATTAAATTTATACGATTATGCCAAGGATGTGGAGGTTAAAACGCTGACTAAAAAATTACCCTTTTTTGTTAATAAAATCTCTATGGTTACTAACGACCGTAGAACTGCTATAGCGATTGATTTAAAAATTTATATCTTTGTGTTGTTACTCAGACAGAGCTGCTTCAGTCTCGAAGTCCTTTGAAAGCCGCATTGAAAAAATGGCCCTTAAATCAGGAAAGGGAAGTACGCGGTTTTACTGCTGGTTACGTAATAACTCGTAATCTTATTTTTCACTCCATTTTATATATTACTGCCTATCAAATTGGTACATTGGACTCACTACTCTCACTGTCAAGCACAACGAAAAAGGAAATTTTGATGTTGAATCTTAAAACTTTACCGAGTCAGAACGGTAATTCTTGCGCCGCTCACTGCACCGAGATCGCAGTGTCAGGATTTGATCTCCGTGCGCCAAGGCCACAGAGTTTTGTGGAAGACACTCTGTGGCGTGCTATCAAATGGCAGAATGGGGACCTACCTCCGATGCCAAACGGTGCCGACCATCCCTTAGTGGCGGCCAACAATAGTTCACCGATGCGTGTGCGAAACTATGTGAATACCCAGTGCCCTGGGCGTACCGGTCGGATTTTATATGACGCGACCCAGAAAGACATGTGCCTTCAATTCGCGCAGCCGGGCAATAGAGTTGATTATAATGCGTTGTTTACAAATCTCATACAACCAGCTAGTAATGGGGGAATGCCGAGGAACTTGCTTACCGACACCTATTACAATTGCGCTTTTATGATGTTTCGAGGCCCTTCCCCTGGGTCTGCTCATGAAATGGGTTTCCATAATATCCTGGTTGCCAAGGATGGGACCACAGTCAAATATTATAACCCGAATGAAGATCAACCAGTTTGGAGGGCTGATATTGGATGGCGAACGTTGCGTCATCAAAACGCTGGAAGGCATAGTTACGTTTGGAGTGGTATTGCAATCGAAATCACCTAGCAGTTAATGTTTGATGATGCGATCATTAGTATGGATCATGGGGTTTATCCTTGGTTTTACTTTTAGGTTTAGGCACTTTCATCAAAACCGGTAAACCCTTCTTATTCAAGACGATCTGTCAGATCGTGGTCTGATCTTGTCTACATCTTTATACCTTCTTCCAGCTTACTAGCTCCTTTATTTGTTAAGAAATACTAAATTCCTACTAGAACTGAGTGTAAGTTACTCATGCAAGCCACTACTAATAGATCGATAAAATAAATCCAATTGTATCCGTTTTCGCAACATTGTTTCTCTATTTGAACTAATTATTGAGTCAATGTGATGTACTAGGATAGATCGCAAGTTTTGGACATTAACCCAACGCTTCAGGAGCTTGAAATGAAAGCAAAACTTATTTTACCAATGATTCTATTAAACATGCTTGGCGGAGTAGGGTCCGGCATCATGATCTATATGTCTGGCGGCGATCCGGTTTGGGTCGGCGCACTTTTAGCGACCTTGCCTTTACCATTTTTCTTGATGGTTCTGACAAATGTGTTCAGCATTTCAAGAACATCAGAAAGGCTGCCAGTTATTCAAGCCGTTAACTTTTTAGGAGTTGCACTAGTTGCTTATTCAACTTATTCGAACCAGGCTCCAATGTCCTTGTCTCAGTACGTTCCTATTGCAGCTGCTGCCCTGGGCTTCGTATCCCTTCATTGGTATGTCTGGTCATTCTCCGTTTACAACCGCAGAAAGAGCAAGGCCATATCAAAAGGCCAAAAACTGCCTGAAATGAATTTTAATCGATTAGATAAATCGGCTGTGTCTTCCACTTCTTTTGACGAATCTAAAACACTATTAGTGTTCTTTAGAGCCAACTGGTGCCCATTTTGTATGAACCAGTTAAAAGAAGTGAAGAAGTATGCTGAGACACTTAAGCAATATGATGTGAAGGTAAAGTTTATCTCTAACCAAGGCTACGACAACTCAAGGAAGTTAGCCGACAAGCTTGACCTACCTGGTCATTTTGAAATTCTTCAAGATGACAACTTAATGGGTGCTAAAGCCCTAGGCATTGAAGATATTGGCGGTTCCCCTGCAGGAATGCCTGGGTACCCTAAGGATACCGTTATGGCCACAGTGATAGCACTGAATGAAGATGGTACGGTTATATTCGGTGATGAGACCGACAATTATCGGAGACGCCCAGACCCGACAACGTTTCTGCATGTTTTTGAAAGCTCAAAGCCGCAGACTTTAGATGCTAACCCAACTCTCAAAGGTACCGCCTAGTGAGGTAAAATATCAATCTCTCATAGAGCTTATCGATAGGCCCATGAAGAGTGAAAGATAACTGTCTAGCTAGCAATATTGTCGCAGGCCTGAACCTGGATTAAGTAAATGCCTTAGAACAACCAATATGGATTATATAAAGCCTGAAGATTCTATCGATGCCTAAGCAAATACAGGTCTACCTTATATCAGTTGACATATAAAAAACTATCACATATTCACATACCCCTTTCTATGATAGACAGGGGTTTTTCCTTGTTGAGATTAGAGTATTCTGTAAGTAATTGAAATTGGAGAACGTCATGGAGTTTAACTTCCCAAATCGTGATGGCGTAGAATTAAAGGGCAAGTTAGAGGAATCTGTTGGAACCCCAAAGGCTTATGCAATTTTTGCACATTGCTTTACTTGCTCAAAAGATATTATTGCAGCAAGCAATATTTGTAAGTCATTAACCAGTAAAGGAATATCAGTATTAAGGTTTGACTTCACTGGATTGGGTAATAGTGATGGAGATTTTTCCAATACTAATTTTTCATCCAATGTTGAAGATTTACTTAGTGCTTACAGTGAAATCAAAAACCGCTTCGAGGCACCAAAATTGTTAATTGGGCATAGTTTTGGAGGTGCTGCCGTTTTGAAAGCAGCTGGTATGATAAAGACAGCTAAAGCTGTTGTTACTATAGCTGCTCCAAGTGATGTTAAACACATCCAGCATATGTTTAAAGATGAACTCGATAGCATCAATAAAACAGGTCAGGCAAGAGTGGTTCTGGCTGGGCGAGAGTTTACGCTAAAGAAGCAGTTCATTGATGATATAAATGAAGCAGACGTCTTGGTTAACCTTAAGGAATTAAGGAAAGCGCTGCTAGTAATGCATTCACCACTAGACAGCACTGTTTCAATTGAGCATGCGGCGAAAATATTCGCTGCTGCGAACCATCCTAAAAGTTTTATTTCTTTAGACAAAGCCGATCATTTGCTTATGAAAAAATCAGATGCTGAATATGTCGGTAATGTTATTGGAGCCTGGGTTCAAAGATACATTAATTAATATCGAATGTTACAGAGAGTAATATCGAACTTTAAAGTCTTACAACAGTAAAGAACCGTCAACTATCGAGAGCTGGGCTGTAAAGAACAATAGAAACAGCACTAGATGGAATTTAGGTTGCTCCTAGTCCACCTAGTAATCCGGGGCTTAACTGTATTAGTTCAGACCAAATCTGACACATCCTCTTGAAAAAGAGGGGTTTACCGGTTTTGATGAAGGTGCCTAAACCTAAAAGCAAAACCAAGGATAAACCCCATGATCCATACTAATGATCGCATCATCAAACACAAGACCGGATTGCTAAATCTGGCAGAAGAACTCGGCAATATCTCCAAAGCTTGCAAGATGCTGGGTGTGTCGAGAGACACTTTCTATCGCTATAAGGAAGCCGTTTCAAGTGGCGGTGTGGACGCCCTTCTTGAGAAGAACCGGCGTGTGCCCAACCACAAGAACCGTGTTGACACAGTCATTGAAGAGGCAGTGTTAACTTATGCCCTCCAAGAGCCTGCCCATGGGCAGGTTCGAGTTTCCAATGAACTGCGTAAACGCGGTGTATTTGTGTCCCCTAGTGGCGTTCGGAGTATCTGGTTACGGCATGACCTGGCTAACTTCAAATTGCGATTAAAGGCACTTGAGGCCAAGGTCGCTGAGGAGGGACTGATCCTCACAGAGTCACAGGTTCAGGCTTTGGAGAGAAAACGGCATGATGATGAAGCCTGCGGTGAAATTGATACTCAACACCCAGGTTATCTGGGCTCGCAGGATACCTTCTATGTAGGAACCTTTAAGGGCGTCGGACGTGTTTACCAACAAACCTATGTCGATACCTATGCAAAGGTGGCTCATTGCAAGCTGTACACCACCAAAACGCCAATCACTGCGGCGGACCTCCTGAATGACCGTGTGCTACCGTTTTATGCCTTACATGATCTACCAGTGCTGCGTATCCTAACTGATCGCGGTACGGAGTATTGTGGCAAATTGGAACAGCACGACTACCAGTTATATCTAAGTGTGAACGAAATAGAACACACTAAGACAAAAGCCAGACATCCACAAACTAATGGAATCTGTGAGCGCTTCCATAAGACCATTTTACAAGAGTTCTACCAACCCTCATTACGCCGCAAGATCTATGGATCAATAGAAGAGTTACAAACGGATCTGGACGAGTGGCTCACATATTACAATAATGAGAGAACTCATCAGGGTAAGAAGTGTTGCGGTCGAACACCGTTAGCAACTCTTGAAGATGGAAAAAGCATCTGGAAGGAAAAGCTCGTAAACTGAATTTGACCTGACAGAGCATCTCCTGAGAAACCGGTAACTGTCAGATCAAGTCTGAACTACTACAGCTTAACTCAGTTCCTTTTTTAGAAACTCGATAAAGACTCTGGTCTTTGCCGGCATCGCTCGGCCACTGGGAATCAGTGCGCTAACAGGCGGTCCTGGAACTGCTTTCTCTGGGAATAACTCAACAACTTCACTATTTTGAACAGAAAAGCCAAGCGCTTTATCATATACCTGAGCTATTCCCATACCGGCTACCACTGCGTCAATCAGAGTTCGTCCATCTCTGAATATTGCTAGCGGTGAGGGGGAAAATTCAGTAATTGGGCCTCCATCTTCTTGGAACAACCAGCCTCTCAATTTTCCTGTAGGTGCACGGAAAACAAGAGAATCATGCTCCTTTAAATCTTCCAAAGTCTTTGGCATACCCTTTTGTGAAAGATATTCAGGTGAAGCGCACAGGATACGTCTGGTTTCACATATTTTTTTTGCGATAAAAGAACTATCTTCCAGTTCACCAATCCTCACGACGACATCCCATTCACCTCTAATAGCGTCCTCCAGGCTATCTGAAAGAGAGACCTCGACCGTAACCTTGGGATGCAACTGCGTGAACCCCTTTAAAGCACTGACAATATTTCGGCCTATGCCTATTGGCAAATTGATACGCAATCGTCCGGCAGGCTCATCCTTTCTGGCATGCAGCAAAAGCCTGGCCTCATTGATTGTTTCTAACGCATGTTTTGCGGCATCTAGAAATATTTTGCCTTCTTCTGTCAGCCTGATACTTCGTGTGGTTCTGTTGAATAGCTTAAGACCCAATTCCTCCTCAAGCTTCTTAACTGCCTTACCAGCGCCTGATTTGGTTGAGTTCAATGATGCCGCCGCCTTTGTAAAGCTTCCGTGTTCGGCTACGGCAATAAATACGACTATTTCGTTCAAATGGGCTTGTTGAAACACAGATTGCGTCCCTAATGGATACAATGAGTTTCAAAATAGCATGTTTATAGCACAAATCAAAGTAACTAACCTTCCCAATAGTGGTTTGGCGTAAGTACCTGCATAGAGGCCAATTGGAGAGTTAAGTACATCGCCTCTTGGTCCATCGAAGGCTTACCCAAAGCTCGCGCTTCCAAACTTTAAACCATTAGAGGAATAGGTTATGTCTCTTCAAGACAAACTAGATGCTTTCAAAGAAGTATTTAAGCAACAGGCCCCGGAAGGAGCATTTGAAGCCTTTGCTAGATCATCCAAGGAATTGGCTGCTAGTGGCCAAGTTGAACGTTCGATTAAAGTAGGGGAGAAAGTCCCATACTTTACATTGCCAGATTCAGACGGTAACGACGTTGCCCTGGAAGAACTCCTTGCCAAAGGGCCCGTTATTCTAACGTTCTATCGAGGCGTGTGGTGCCCGTACTGCAATATTGAGCTGCAAGCGTTAGAAGAAGTTGCTGCAGAGATCAAAGCGCGTGGCGCAACCCTGGTTGCTATTTCCATGCAAGGGCCCGCTGAAAGCCGTAAATCTCAGAGAGATAACAAGCTAAGCTTCCCAATTCTGACTGACCAAAGCGGAAAGCTTGCTGAAAAATTTGGTATCCGCTGGACATTACAACCTTATGTAATTGAGTTCCACAAGGTGTTCAAAGTCGAACTCCCGACCATCCATCGTGACGGCGCGTGGAACTTACCTATGCCTGCAAGATATGTCATAGATACCGATGGAACAATCGCATATGCGGAGGTGAATCCTGACTACACGCGCCGCCCCGAACCCAGTGACTTATTTCCCGTACTTGAAAAGCTGAGTCAGGCTACAACTGCATAGTATGTAAACACCTCCACCTCTTTTGCGCTGACTAGCGCCAAAGAGGTGCAAGCACTCAATGTAAATCGATATCGAGCACCGTAAAACCCAACTTATATGGTAAGACTCATGGTCAATTTTACACGTTACACAATTGAAACAGCACCAGAAGCCTCTAAGCAAACTCTAGAAGCCGCTAAAAAGAAAATGGGATTTGTACCCAATCTAATGGCAACCATGGCCGAATCACCTGTAATGGTAGAGAGCTACCTAACACTTATGGGATTATTTGATAAATCTCGCTTGAGCGAAACGGAGCGAGAGATAATCCTGATGACAAACAGCCGCCTAAACGGTTGCACCTACTGCATGGCTGCGCATACCGCCGTTTGCAAAATGGCCGGTGTAGATGAAAATGTAATCAAGGCGCTGCGTAGCGGCAAAACACTCGATGATCCTAAACTCGAAGCGCTCCGAGCATTCAGTGTCATTATCAATGAGAAACGTGGATGGGCCACAGAAGAGGAGGTTGAGGCGTTTCTTGCAGCAGGTTATACGAAAGAGACGGTTCTAGAGGTGATAGTTGGAACTAGTCTAAAAGTACTCTCGAATTACTCTACCCACAACCTGAATGTCAGTCTCGATGATGCGTTTTTGCCAATGGCTTGGAGTAAGGATATGGATTCGAATGATTGAGCGTAAAGGCAAATAAAAAACATGTATCCGATTCAAGCGACTAATCAAGACTGAGCTGTAGTAGTTCAGACTTGATCTGACAGTTACCGGTTTCTCAGGAGATGCTCTGTCAGGTCAAATTCAGTTTACGAGCTTTTCCTTCCAGATGCTTTTTCCATCTTCAAGAGTTGCTAACGGTGTTCGACCGCAACACTTCTTACCCTGATGAGTTCTCTCATTATTGTAATATGTGAGCCACTCGTCCAGATCCGTTTGTAACTCTTCTATTGATCCATAGATCTTGCGGCGTAATGAGGGTTGGTAGAACTCTTGTAAAATGGTCTTATGGAAGCGCTCACAGATTCCATTAGTTTGTGGATGTCTGGCTTTTGTCTTAGTGTGTTCTATTTCGTTCACACTTAGATATAACTGGTAGTCGTGCTGTTCCAATTTGCCACAATACTCCGTACCGCGATCAGTTAGGATACGCAGCACTGGTAGATCATGTAAGGCATAAAACGGTAGCACACGGTCATTCAGGAGGTCCGCCGCAGTGATTGGCGTTTTGGTGGTGTACAGCTTGCAATGAGCCACCTTTGCATAGGTATCGACATAGGTTTGTTGGTAAACACGTCCGACGCCCTTAAAGGTTCCTACATAGAAGGTATCCTGCGAGCCCAGATAACCTGGGTGTTGAGTATCAATTTCACCGCAGGCTTCATCATCATGCCGTTTTCTCTCCAAAGCCTGAACCTGTGACTCTGTGAGGATCAGTCCCTCCTCAGCGACCTTGGCCTCAAGTGCCTTTAATCGCAATTTGAAGTTAGCCAGGTCATGCCGTAACCAGATACTCCGAACGCCACTAGGGGACACAAATACACCGCGTTTACGCAGTTCATTGGAAACTCGAACCTGCCCATGGGCAGGCTCTTGGAGGGCATAAGTTAACACTGCCTCTTCAATGACTGTGTCAACACGGTTCTTGTGGTTGGGCACACGCCGGTTCTTCTCAAGAAGGGCGTCCACACCGCCACTTGAAACGGCTTCCTTATAGCGATAGAAAGTGTCTCTCGACACACCCAGCATCTTGCAAGCTTTGGAGATATTGCCGAGTTCTTCTGCCAGATTTAGCAATCCGGTCTTGTGTTTGATGATGCGATCATTAGTATGGATCATGGGGTTTATCCTTGGTTTTGCTTTTAGGTTTAGGCACCTTCATCAAAACCGGTAAACCCCTCTTTTTCAAGAGGATGTGTCAGATTTGGTCTGAACTAATACAACTGAGCCTTGGGAAGAGGGCGCCTGTCCAGATCATAAAAGTGACGATAAGAACCCCACTGATTCACCAAAGTAATGAGGCCCATATAGCCACTATGGGCCTCTACTACATTGTCCGAGATATACTCGTGGTATCTAAGCCCCTAAACAATATATCCTCTTGAAGACAGCCTTCTTTTGGCTTGTCGCAATTACTCCATTTCGCTACGAATAATGCCGGGCGTTTTGGCTTGTCCTCGCACTCGGTCAGGATGATCGCGCTCGTTAAAGCGTCTCAAGCCTTCAGACAGCTCTTCTTTGGATTCAGAGTCGCTGAATAATCGGTTAAAGCACTCAGCCTCAATTCGTAGACCTTCATCAAGATCCTTTCCATAACCACGAATGGCGGCTTCTTTATCAGAGTGAATCGCTGGCTGGGGAAGGGTGGAGATATACTGTGCTAACTCAACGGCACGACCTAATGCGGCTCCCTTTGGCACCACTTCGTTGGCCAATCCAATGCGATAAGCTTCTTCAGCATTAATAACTTTTCCCGTGATGATTAACTCCAGCGCTCGCCCCATACCAACAATACGCGGCAAACGCTGAGTACCACCATCGGCTAAGCCGATATTCCAACGACGACAAGTCATTCCAAAGGATGCGTGTTCTTCTACAATCCGCATATCTGCAAAACATGCCCACTCAAAGCCACCCGCATAAGCAATTCCGTTCACAGCCGCAATGATAGGCTTATAAATATCGGTCCAGCGGGATGGACCTATAATCCCTGGAGCTTCTCCTCGGTTATGCCGGGCAATATCAGCGGGCTCTACAGGACATAAAACAGCCACGTCAGGATCGGGGTGATTAGTGGGTTCGGTTGCAGCAAGATTGCTTTTCAAATCACCCCCTGCACAAAATGCAGAATCGCCAGCGCCGGTGATTACCGCAACTTTAGCTCCGTCATCGGTACGAAAGCGATCGAATGCATCCACCAGCTCGCGGTGAGCGCGAGTACCAATACAGTTCTTAACCTCTGGACGGTTAAAAGTAACGATGGCTACAGGGCCATTTTGCTCGTATTTAATATGATGATATTCCATATCATAAGACCTTTATCATGTGGCGTTGAAGTAATATTTAAAATCCACCCTGATACATCAAATGAGAATTTAATCCCGGTGCCGATTAATATTTTATCAACATATACCGCAATAAATTAGTACAAATGAACCCTTTACAGTTAATAAAACTTTATTTGCTAATGCAATGAAATCCTGAGCTTTTCCTCCTGCAATGATTAGATTCAGCACCTGTATCAAACTTGGAAACCTTACAAATTTCTGAGGAATGGGAATTATTGCGCCGCCAATAGGGTTGTCAACCTAGATACGTGACGAGCTAGTATATAAAATCCAGTCAGATATCAATACAAAGCCTGATGAAGCATTAAGTGTTGCGCTAAAGTACCTAGAGGACAATCGACTGTGACGCAGTGTCAAATAGCTCATAACGAAATAGGGATGGCACGACCCACCCAAACGCATGAGACTCAACGGCAAAGTGGCTCATTCGAATTTAAGCGTGCATTGGAAAGGGCAATTAATTGAGGATAATAAATGGGTCCTGTTATTAGATTTCCTGTGGTGTGCTTTTTAAATGGAAAAATTACAGTGCACACAAAGAGTAGCTTCAAAGCATTAGGGGCTCGTTTTTTGGACGAGCAGACATTTGTCACTCTGGAGAATCGGCGATCAAAAGCAAAAGATGGTTGGATACTTGACTCTAGCGGGAAGTTTGTACCTTTATCTCATAGCGGCAATTTGCGAGAATGGGCTCGTCCTATTTCCTTCCTCTGGAATGCAGTGTTGACTAAGTACCAAGCTAATATCGAGGGGGCTGTGAAGGTAGGCTTTGTACTGAAAGACTTAGATTCGATGTCCAAATCCTCGCCGGGAAAGCTTGGGATGGATTTCAAAAGATTTCTAAGTAAGTATGAGTCTGACCAGTATATTACTAGTGATATACTGAAAGAATGGCCCCTTTAGTTTGATATTTCCTTGTGAGCCTCACACGCCAAATATACTCTATTAATATATTTTGACCCTCTCCAATGAAGTTCCCTCTAAAGTTAGCAATATCGAAATGATTCAAATCAAGACTAAATATGTATAGTGGAAACATTTAAAAAATTTTTTTGTTGACTCCTAAATACGATTAAATATAGAGGCTAATCACCTCTAACAACTTGGAGATGCACCAGTTACTAACCGGTTTTTAACGGCTATTTTCTGATCTCCATCAATTGTGTCAGGCAAAATAGAGGCGCATAATGGCGCTTGGACTCCACCACGGACCAAGGCGAAATGATACACAAACGGCACAGCAACAGCGGTTTTTCAACCCCTCAATCCAACCAACTCTTTCACCCCGCGGAAGCGTCAGTGGTAGCCTTTCCGATTCAGTCCGTACTCATTGAATGGGATTACACAGCGGTCAATCAGGTAGTAGGACCGAAAAGCCCTGGTAGTAGCGACCTCCATGCGGCTTGCATTGATATGGCTCATTAAATGAACTGCCACTGCGGCAGTATTTGATCGAACCGCGGTTGCGGTATAACAATAAGTTTTTAGCAAAATATTCTGAAAGAAAAGTTCTGACATGAATTCTACGAATACGGATGAACCAATGGCATCTGAGCCCGCCGTTCAGTTAAAGATAGATCACTTATCCACCTTCTCATTGGCCGCACAACAAAATGCGTATCCAATATTCAGGTCAATTAGCTTGTACGCGCCAACCGCGCCCGAAGAGCCAGTGGAAAATGCACCAGTCGCACTATTAAAGAACTTGGTTGTCACGCTACGTTCGGATCCCGAAATCTTCGCTCCAGAAGAATGGTCTATCGATGAAATTCGTCCAGGACAAGCGATCTCGCTTCAAAAACGCCCGCTCAACGTGCCGCATGACTTGTTGTTTAATTTAACAGAAGAAATGAAGGTTTCCGTTTCACTTTCAGTCAATTTACGAGACAACACTGATGAGGCCTTAACGACTTCTAGATTTACCATTGAGGTCCTTCCGGCTAACTTTTGGGGCGGGGAGAGTAGACAGCCAGACCTGTTGGCTGCCTTCGTGAAACCCAACGGGCTGTATGTTGAATCTTTATTACGGCAAGTCGCGGAAATGCTGGAAAACGGTGGCCACGGAAGAAGCATCGATGGCTACCAATCTAATACTCGTGAAAAGCCCTACATGATGGCCGCCGCATTGTGGAACGTTATATTCGCTCAACGAATTGCCTACGTTACACCACCGCAGGGTTTTGCCAGGCACGGACAACGTATACGGCTAGCCGCTGACATCAGCGCCTCTAAAATTGCGGCCTGCCTTGACACATCGCTGCTTTTTGCCAGCTGCCTAGAAGCGATGGGCCTAAATCCGGTAGTAGCGATAACGAAAAATCACGCATTCGTTGGTGTCTGGCTGATCGATGAGCATTTTCCTGTTTTAACCAATGATGATCCCATGGATCTACGTAAACGTATTGATGCACGCGATCTAGTACTTTTTGAAAGCACGCTTGTCACTAATGATTCGCCTGTGACCTTTGAGCAGTCTAAGGAACACGCACGGAACCTAGTCAGCGAGGACAAAGAGGTCGACTTCGTCTATTTGATTGATATTAAACAGGCCCGTGCGAGAAAGATTAAGCCAATTTCCACCATTGAAGAACAGCCGGAGGAAAAGCCTTCCGACTCAGATACAGCGCTAAGCTTACCGATTATTCCGCCGCTTCCTCCGGTCAGAGCGGATGAACAAGTTATCGATGAAACACCAGATACACGTATTGATACTTGGCAAAGGAAGCTGCTTGATCTAACAAAACGCAATTCATTGTTGTCATTAAAAGACCGCGCTGTGGCAATAAAGCTCTACTGTCCTGATATCGGTGCAATGGAGGATAGTCTCGCTGACGGCGCGTCGTTCAAATTCCTATCTTCAGAAGAAAGTCCTCTCAATGACAGGGAGCGCAGTGAAGAGACCTTTCGTCTACAGGCTGGGTCCGATATTCATCGGGAATACGCTTTAGAGCAGCTCAACAAGCATGTTCTCCTTGCCAACATGTCCAGGAAGAAACTCGAGCAAAATGCAGTCAATCTTCTTCGGAAGGCTAAGAATGATTTAGAGGAGGGCGGGTCTAACACGCTATATCTGGCTTTGGGCATGCTGCGCTGGAAGGAGAATCCGGAGGATGATCGTTCATACCGAGCCCCCTTAATCCTGATCCCGGCAGAACTTACACGTAGCAGTGCGAGAGCACCCGTCAAAGTTCGTCAGTTACCTGATGAAAGCCCGATCTTTAATATGACGCTTATTGAGTTTCTGAACACTGAGCACAATATAGACCTGAATCAGTTCAGAGAATCTATGCCTGAAGATGAGTCCGGTGTAGATGTGGCTCTTGTCTGGAACACAGTACGTGCAGCGATTGCTGAACAACCTGGGTTTGAAGTTGTCGAAGAGCTGGTGCTTGCGTCGTTTTCCTTTGCGAAATATCTCATGTGGATGGATCTGAAAGATCGCCTCGACGACTTGAAAGATAACCCTTTTGTTAAACACCTCGTTGACCATCCCCAGGATGCCTATGTTCAGGACGCTAGCTTCGTTCTAAGGGATGAAGTTGATGAGAAGGTCGATCCCGAAAAGGTATTCACACCCCTCAACTGCGACAGCTCCCAATTAGTTGCGGTAGAGGCCTCTGGTAGACCCCAAGATTTCGTGCTTGAAGGCCCTCCTGGCACAGGTAAATCGGAAACCATTGCAAATATCATTTGCCACAATCTTGCACTCGGTAGAAAGGTACTATTTGTCGCCGAGAAAATGGCGGCCCTAAACGTTGTTTATCGGCGCATGGAAAAGGTTGGACTCGACCATTTATGCCTCGAGCTACACAGTAATAAAGCCAACAAAAAAGCCGTTTTAGAACAGCTAAGGATGGCTACCGATAAACGCGACGAGTCGCAAAGCGCCGGATGGATTGATTCCGTTCGAGCACTCAAAGAGAAACGAGATAAACTCAATGGTTTTGTAAAGGTACTTCACAAAAAATCGATATATGGCATCTCCGCTCGTGATGCGATTGCTAGAGATGTGCGTTACAAAGACAAGCATTCACTAAGCATTAATTGGCCCCTTGGATTCGACAGTGCGCCAGTTTACAGCCAAGAAAAGCTAGATGATATGCTGGCTGCAGTTAAAGAGTCTGCATTGGCGTATAACGATATATCCCGCTTGGATCCTACACCGTTTCGTATAATCCGTGCAAAAAGCTGGTCTAACGCGTGGCAAAACCAGGTTTTGGACTGTTTAAACCGATATCAAACGTCGCTCAACGAAGTCTACCGTTCTGCAGCGACTCTTGTATCCAGCTTCAACCTTAAACTGCCGGAAAACACACCGCACAATCTTGTTCGTGCCAATCAGCTAGCAAACCTCGTTGAGCTAGCCGAATCAAACTCCCTCGGCTATATCGTTAAACGAGGCGTGAAAGAATCGTTAGACGATCTAGAAGAATTAAGCAGAGCTAAAGCCTCATTTGATAAAGCCCTCGATACTATAGAGTATAAGGTTACAGCAGAAATGCTAGCTAAAAGCCCTGTATCCGAATGGGTGGAAATGTACGAGGAAGCCAAAGAGAGTTGGTTTAAGCGGGTCTTGGTCAAATTCAAGATAAACGGGGCAGTGAAAAAGCTCGGATACTCTAAATTCAGCGACCTTGACGTCCTTCCTGATCTGGGAAAAGCTGCTGCACTTCAGGAGGACATAAACTCCCTAAAAGGCCAGTTCGAATCTGACAACATCTGGCATGGCTGGGAGACCAGCTCTGAAAGCCTTCAACAGTCAGCATCAATAGGAAAATCAGCGTATCACGCTCTGGTCGACGCAGTAGCGCTAACCGACGATCCTGCCGTCTTGCTTACTGCGATTAAGTCAAGGCTAGTTGATGGACGTGATTTTCTCGAAAGCTCTAAAATTTCAAAACAGAAACATGAGTTTAAACAGTACTGGTCAACCTACAAGGCAATAGCTGAAGAAGCTGAAAAACTAGAGCTTTCGTTTGATGAAAACGCCACGTTAGAAGAGGTAACACCAGCTATTGAGCAGCTGCTCACTGGAGCAGTCAAATTCAAGGCGTGGAGTGAATGGCTTTCAGCGAAAGAAGAACTGTCACGTTACAAGCTCGATAATCTCACCAAAGATCTAGAAGCCAGAACTATTCTGTCGGACGATGCTGAAGATCAAGCTCTCACGGCATTCTGTCGCTGGTTGGCGCCACAGCTGATCGATCAGAGTGAAGAGTTGCGGCAGTTTAAGGCCTCTACACATGAGCAATTGATTGATGAATTCCGAAAGCTCGACGAAGAAGTTTCCATAACAACCAGTGACTATGTGGCAGCGATCGCAGCAAAGGCGGTTCCAGATCCATTCGCCAAAAGTAGCCCTAAAGAATTTGGGCTATTGGCTAGGGAGCTGCAGAAAAAAACACGCCATAAGCCAGTACGCTCATTATTCAATGAAATGGGCGGGCGATTACTGGACCTATGCCCCTGTATGATGATGTCACCATTGTCAGTCGCCCAATTTTTACCCTCAGATTTTAACGGTTTTGATTTGGTCGTTTTTGATGAAGCATCTCAGATGACCACGTGGGATTCAGTAGGGGCAATTGCCCGAGGGAAAAATGTGATTGTGGTCGGTGACCCTAAACAGATGCCGCCGACCAGCTTCTTTAGTGGGGCAGTGAATGTAGATGATCCAGATGAAGAAGACCTTGAATCTATTCTGGATCAGGCTCTAGCCGCACGACTGCCTCATTTGAGACTGAAGGGACACTATAGAAGCCGGCACGAAACACTTATTGCCTTCTCCAACAGTAAGTATTACGAGAACTCTCTCGTTACATATCCATCGTCCGACACCAAGCAGTCTGCAGTTACACTACATCGTGTAAATGGCGTTTATTCAAAAGGTAAAGGAAGGAACAATCCTATTGAAGCGGCAGCAGTCGTTGATGAAATCGTTCGACGTTTGACCAATCCTGCAAACACCTCCCAGACTATCGGCGTTGTAACTCTGAATACCGAGCAACAGCGAACAGTAGAAGATTTACTGGATGATGCCCGTCGAAAACATCCCCACATAGAACCATATTTTCAGTCGACTGATACTTATGATGGAGTTTTTGTTAAGAATCTGGAGTCCGTGCAGGGGGATGAACGTGACATTATTATCCTCAGTCTGGGCTACGGACCGACCGAAGCACATGGCCGAACGATGAGTATGAACTTTGGGCCATTGAATAAGTCCGGTGGCGAACGCCGTTTAAATGTAGCGATCACAAGGGCTACCAGTGAAGTACTGATATTCTCGAGTTTTGACTCTTCAATGATTGATCTTAGCCGTACGTCGGCATTGGCAGTTGAACATCTAAAACACTATTTAGAATTTGCTGAGAAGGGGCCTATTGCTCTAGCAGAGCAAGCGACCGCAGATTATGGGGTAGACCAATTCGATAGCGATTTTGAGCAATCTGTAGCCTGGGCACTACGAGATAAGGGGTGGAGGGTTCAAACTCAGATTGGAGTTAGTAAGTTCAGAATTGATTTAGGAATAATACATCCAGACCATCCAGGTGTTTATTTGGCAGGCGTTGAGTGTGATGGAGCAACGTATCACGGATCTCCTTCAGCAAGAGATCGTGATCGAGTGCGTCACGCTATTCTCGAAAACCTTGGGTGGCGATTAGTAAGACTGTGGTCTACAGACTATTTTCAAGATCCAGAAGAGGCGATCGATAAAATTGATCGCAGGTTAAATGAAATACTAGAAGAGGACAGAAGGTCAGCCCCAGGCGACGAGCAGATTAGCCCAGCTAACAATGAACCTGTGGATGATATTTTGACAGAAGAGGCTGAGCGTGTAGAAGAGACGATATCATCCGACGAATATAGCCATTTGCGCTACTTCGACGATGACCACAAGGAAACACTTGTGGGTATAGCAAAATCAATTCTATCCCAGAAAAATGGTATTACACTTCATGAATTGGCACTTGATATTGCCAACCTGCATGGCCTATCAAGGACAAGTAAAAAACAGCTCAAGCACATATTTGAATTGCTCACCCCCTGGGCAGGAATTAAAAGAGATAACATTCATAAGCCTGTAGTTTGGCTATCCCCGAATGACATCGTCGATGAAATCCCATGGCGAGGGCTCGCACCTTGGGAAGAGGAGAGGGACTGGGCAGAAATACCTCATCCTGAAGCCTTGGGACTTGCTCGATTGGCCATTGAAAAATCGCCCGAGAATCCTGTCGAATACATATGCAATGAATTCCGATTGAAACGCCGACACTCTAAGACGCTACAGCAGTTTCAGGCATGGGTTGACGAGGTTACTGAAGAGTTAACTGTGAACTAGCTGAACGCGTTCATAAGGCTTTCTTATGACTCAGGCAATGGAGCTGGAATCTTGCTAGATAACCCGGCTCCGTTTGACGTGCATCGCTAACGAAATTCAGCCGCTCCGGCAGCTTCTCGCGAGCATAAACACCGACCTGGTTAACCTTGTTGTCCAGAACCCAAAACAAACGGAGAGCGTCATGGGAGCACTACAGGAAATCATCGGGGAGCTGGATTGCATCCAGGTTCGACCTGAGCACCGCAACCAGGCATTCCCACAGCAAGGGGATACGTGGATATCGGAAAAGAGTGCCAAGAAAAAAGTTCAAACCTAGGCCCCACCAGGGCTCCCATTATTTCCGATATTTGTGAATATCGGATATTTTATAAATGCCCGATTTTCCGTATAATTTGCCGCATTCCAACAACAACTCCATATTTCTATGTCTGCTTCCAACCGGCCACCAGCACCAATCATCGACAACCTGAGCAATCTTGAGAATCCATTCCGCTGTACCAGCTTTTCAGCTAGCCGTTATCTCAGCAAGCAGATTCCTGGTGCTGATACCGATCTGGAGTTCACGCTTAAGTTTCTTTATAGCTACAACGGTAGCCAGGCAACGTTCAACAGCTACCGCCGTGAACTTGAGCGGTTGCTGCAATGGGCGTGGCGCATTGAAGAAGTTTCAATAATGACTCTGAAGCGCGAACACATTGAGGAGTTTGTGCAGTTTTGCATTGAGCCGCCAATTGCCTGGATTGGAACTAAGAATGTTGCCAGATTCAAAACACAAAATGGCGAGCGCGTTGTGAATGCCGATTGGCGGCCATTCGTAGTCAGTGTGTCCAAAGTTGAGTTTCGTGCTGGCAAGACGGCTTCCCCCAAGGAGTTTCGGCCATCCCAGGCAGCGATCAAATGCATCTTTACTGCATTGTCATCCTTCTTCGATTTTCTCTATCAAGAAGGCTTGGTACCAGCCAATCCTGTGGCACTGATTCGCCAGAAAAGTAAGTTTGTTCGACGTGAGCAACAAAGCCAGGTTGTGCGCCGAATCAGCAACTTGCAGTGGGACTATGTCCTGGAGACTGCTGAGATCATGGCCGAGACATCACCAACAGATCACGAGCGAACTTTATTCATTATGAACGCCCTATTCGCTATGTATTTGCGAATCTCTGAATTGGTTGCGGATGAAAGATCGGCACCAGTTATGGGTGATTTCAAGAAAGATCGCGACGGAAACTGGTGGTTTCACGTTACGGGTAAAGGTAACAAAGGCCGGGCGATCACTGTTTGCGACCAAATGTTGAAGGCCTTGAAGCGCTACAGAAATTATTTGCAGCTCCCTGCTCTGCCCAGCATTAATGAGCAGACACCTCTGGTGCACAAGTCCCGTGGCAAGGGACCGGTTACCAGTACCCGACAGGTTCGCCTGATTGTTCAAAACTGCTTTGATGCTGCCCACCAACGGATGGTTGAAGAAGGCTTAGGGGAAGATGCTGAAGATCTTAAGGCTGCCACTGTGCACTGGCTCCGCCATACGGGTATTTCTGAAGATGTGAAGTACCGCCCCCGCGAGCATGTCCGTGATGATGCGGGCCATGCAAGTATGGCTACGACCGATCGCTACATTGATTCCGATATGCGAGAGCGACATGAGAGCGGGCGGAGTAAGCGGGTAAAGGAAGAGCGGTAATACTGCCGCCCTACCCTTATTTGTATTAGTTCAGACCAAATCTGACACATCCTCTTGAAAAAGAGGGGTTTACCGGTTTTGATGAAGGTGCCTAAACCTAAAAGCAAAACCAAGGATAAACCCCATGATCCATACTAATGATCGCATCATCAAACACAAGACCGGATTGCTAAATCTGGCAGAAGAACTCGGCAATATCTCCAAAGCTTGCAAGATGCTGGGTGTGTCGAGAGACACTTTCTATCGCTATAAGGAAGCCGTTTCAAGTGGCGGTGTGGACGCCCTTCTTGAGAAGAACCGGCGTGTGCCCAACCACAAGAACCGTGTTGACACAGTCATTGAAGAGGCAGTGTTAACTTATGCCCTCCAAGAGCCTGCCCATGGGCAGGTTCGAGTTTCCAATGAACTGCGTAAACGCGGTGTATTTGTGTCCCCTAGTGGCGTTCGGAGTATCTGGTTACGGCATGACCTGGCTAACTTCAAATTGCGATTAAAGGCACTTGAGGCCAAGGTCGCTGAGGAGGGACTGATCCTCACAGAGTCACAGGTTCAGGCTTTGGAGAGAAAACGGCATGATGATGAAGCCTGCGGTGAAATTGATACTCAACACCCAGGTTATCTGGGCTCGCAGGATACCTTCTATGTAGGAACCTTTAAGGGCGTCGGACGTGTTTACCAACAACCTATGTCGATACCTATGCAAAGGTGGCTCATTGCAAGCTGTACACCACCAAAACGCCAATCACTGCGGCGGACCTCCTGAATGACCGTGTGCTACCGTTTTATGCCTTACATGATCTACCAGTGCTGCGTATCCTAACTGATCGCGGTACGGAGTATTGTGGCAAATTGGAACAGCACGACTACCAGTTATATCTAAGTGTGAACGAAATAGAACACACTAAGACAAAAGCCAGACATCCACAAACTAATGGAATCTGTGAGCGCTTCCATAAGACCATTTTACAAGAGTTCTACCAACCCTCATTACGCCGCAAGATCTATGGATCAATAGAAGAGTTACAAACGGATCTGGACGAGTGGCTCACATATTACAATAATGAGAGAACTCATCAGGGTAAGAAGTGTTGCGGTCGAACACCGTTAGCAACTCTTGAAGATGGAAAAAGCATCTGGAAGGAAAAGCTCGTAAACTGAATTTGACCTGACAGAGCATCTCCTGAGAAACCGGTAACTGTCAGATCAAGTCTGAACTACTACACCTTATTTATTTAGCAGCGAAAAGCACTTTATAAGGTGCTTGACCGCTTCGGGGTTAATCGGTATTTTTTACCTGTACGGTTTTATTGGTCCGATATTCAAGAGAATATTTCAGGTTTTACATAAACTATTCAAAATCATTTGACATTGATAAGCTTCGCCAAAATACCCTTTGCCACATCGACCTGGCACACTCGAGCTGCCTCTAGAACACCTTCAATCGCCTGCTCGAAGGTGTCATTTTTCATTATGGGGCTCAATACCTCTTTCAAGAGTTTTACCGTCAAAGATTTTTGCCAAATTTCCTCATAGTCTTCATGCTGTTTAATTGGATTGTTAATCCTAATAGCTGCCAATCGATTATTTGGAATACCGATATCCGGTAGATATTTATCGTCATCGAGAATATCACTAAACTCTAAGCATAGCTGATCAAAAACTCTATCTAAAACACCCCTAGGTGAAGCCGATATTACCTTTGGTAACATGTTTGACTCAGTTATCGAGCTAAATAAGTCCTGATGGGCCAAACCATAGTCACTCTGAATAAGTCTTGCCTCTTTATCTGCGACTACTTCTTCAGCAGCGTTTTCCAGAACCTCACCTTTCGAAGAACGAGATACCTCTCCCGAATTAGAAGTACTCTGCGAGCCCCGTACAAAATTTTGAGTCTGTGACTTCTCTGGCACCCTTGCTTTTAACTTCTGCTTGATCTTTCTGCCTTTACCCACAAAATTATTGATAACAGCGGACACTCTTCTATTGTCCACAAATTGAATGGAAGAATTTAATCCTGTTATACCCAAAGCAGCCGCTGCGCCAGTTGCCGCAAACACAAGACCAACAGGTGAAGCAACGGCTACAACACCAACGGCTCCACCGGCCCCTAAAACCATTGCGAGAGAGGCAGAGCCTGCAACCGCACCTGACATATATCCAGCAGTAGTCATTACTTTCGAATAGGGCTTTAAAAGATTACTGGTAAAACCAGGCTGTTTTCTAAGAATTGCCTGCAGCAGTTCAATCTGTTCCTGCTTGCGCCCCATTGCTGTGAAAAAACACATCAAATCATTAAATAGATTTTTCACGGTATCGAAATCCGGGTCACTTAATAAATTATCAATCACCTGACTAGAGGATTCTGTAACAATACGGCCACTCAATAGCTGATAAATGGCCTTTTCAGTACTCGAGTCATCCTTCGAAAGCCGCTTCACAGCAGCCTCCAGTGCCTTCTTTTTAACAGAAATAGCTTGGCGTTCTTCCTTCAATCCATTATTAAGGTTACGTATCTTACTGGTTAAACTTGAATTCAGACGCTCAGAACGCATGGAAGATTTAAAAGCAGATTTCAAAGAAATTGCATCTAGAACACCCGCTAGTGTCTGTGCCCCTCCGGATACCCCAAACGCAGAAGCAGCAACCATAACAGCACTACCCTCAGGCGTGAGTTTTGCAGCAACAGATAGGGCGGCGCCGATAATACTGCAGCAATACCTAAATATTTTTACCCGAGCAATAGTCTCTTCTGTACTTCCTCCAAGTTCCACATCGGAGTTATCGATACTATTTTTAAGTGATATTATCCTTAGAGAAATATCCTTTATCTTTTCATCCAAGCCGTGCAATTGTTTTTTAATTAACTGATATTGCTGGGGCACCTGCTCATACGCATCCAGCTCTTTAAGCAATTCCAGCTTTCGATTTAATAAGGCATTTGCTCGCTTAACCGATCTATCAAGAACCAGAACTGATTTGGACTTTCTTTCCTTCTCAGAGGCATTATTCATTAGCAGTTTAATACAACTTCCTATGCCGGCAAGATATTCAACAACCCCCACACTTGTAGTCGCGCTATCAAAGCCTGAGGGCACTACCTTTTCATTAAGAGTAGTATCAATCTGATCTTCAACTTTACCTTCAACCTCATTCTTTGACCCTGAAACTTTACTCGCGCGCATCATATTCTGACCAGTTTTAGCAGCGTTCTTTACAGTATCTGGCTTAAATACAGTAAAGCATTTTAAAACACGATTGCGAAGCTTCGAAAGCTTAGTGCGGCGCGGGGTATTTGCCCGAACCTCTTGAGAGTTTATTTTTCCATCGTTAGCTATACTACTAATTGTATAATCCCTTAAATCAATACCACGCCCAGGTAATAGCGGTAATATTTCCGCCAATCTCTTGGAATTAACTCTGCCGCGCTCAGCCCAAAAAGAACCGTTAGTATCAACAGGCCTAAGCTGTCTAACCAGTGATCCATGGTGCTCTTTCAGAGTCTTGACCACTTTTTCAGATCGATATAAAGTCGACTTTGTTTTACTTGTATTGTTGCCTAGGTTTCTTAAATTAGCCGGAACAGGCTTTTCTGACACCTTATTAGGTCGAGAACTCTCATTGGTATTTTTATTGGATACAGACCCGGGACCGCACATAAAATGACACCTTAATTTTTAAGCCTTTAGCAAAAGTCCACTATCGATTAAGGCATAGTCATCTTGCTGCAAAGATGAATTACACATCGAATCAGTCAATAAGAGTTCACTACGACAATTTTCTGCAAGGTCAATATATCGACTTAACTCAGCCTCAAAGTTATTGTAATCTGCCCTAGAAAAATCAAACATTCCCACTAAATTTACAATCTCGGTAATTCCATTCACCAGTAGAACCGGATGACCCGGGAAAAGTTTAGATAGTTCCACATACATATTTTAAGCAAATGATTTTCACGTGCTGTTCCAGGGGAATCCAAATTCATAATATCGACTTCAAAAATAACGATATCACTATCTTGATCAACTGTAACGGTGATAAGCATGCCGTGAGGTGTAGCAAGTCCACACTGCAAGTTCTCATCTAACACAAGATCGTTAATACCTATCCTACGTCCCAGCTCAGATATATAATCAACGAAATTACTATGCATCATGCCACTCTTAAGATACAAAAATTAACATCGACTCCGCTCAATAGAGAGAAATCTCGACACTAAATATAGTATCTAATACTTATGTGAACATAATATTTCTGCCCAAGAGGAAATAGAATTTTTCCTTAATTTGGGCCGAAAACGGAGTATTAACTCTCAACTTTAAACTAATGAACTACAACTTAAGATAGTAGTGGCATCAGAAAATTGACACCAACTCATCAAACCGGCATTGCAAACAGACATTAAAAAAAGAATCTACGAATACAGCCTACATAAAGGCTACATGCCCTCCAAGTGAGCGCTGAATTACAGATAGCTGAGATTCCAATGACAAGTTAAGTATTCCTATTGGCGTTTCAAGGATACAACTACCGAGAGCAATTTTTTCATCTGAAACTACTTCGAAGTTAGTCAGGGTTGGATAATCTTTTAAAAGTTCAATAATTTTCCGGTTTGCTTGCTCAAACTGGGCAGGTGCAACAAGCAACTTAGCGCTATCAACATTATAATAAACTGCTACAGAGCTTTCGATAAGCTTAATTAGCTGCGTATCATTATCCAGATCTCCAAGAACTTTCTGAAGTACAAGTTTAACAAGCTGCAGTATCTCATCTTGTTGAGAATCCAAAAACTTCCTACAAAGCTGAAGCGTTAATAACATTGCTTCGCTTTGCTCAGAAAGCGCCGCCTCAAATCCATCTCTATAACCTTGATCATACCCCGCTTTTATTGACGCCTCTGAATTGGCGATTATCTCAGAAGCAGATGCTTCAGCATGGGCAAGAATATCCTGAGACTTTTGATATACCGCATAATCCTCTTTTTTGATAATCCTATGATCCGCTTGAATACAGATAGAACCGGGGATTATTTTAACAAAGCTGTGCATTCAGGCTCCAAATGTCTCACTAACTTGCTTGTTAAAAGACATGTTTGACTATCGATTAACGGATTCAACTGACACTCATCCACTAATTCGTGTGATTCTTGTTCTGGAAATCTCAATCTATAAAGAGTCTTCCATTTTTCCAAAAAATTGGTATCCGGCAGTCTATAAAAGTGAGATATCATGTATAGCAAGGTATTGAAAAAAATTACTTCACCCACCTCAATACAAATTTCAGATTTCGATCTGGAAATACTGGGCATGTCAACTTTTGATTTGATTTGATCAAAAACCGATGGACGACTGCGCAAGAGAAAAGGTGATAAATCTTCTAGATTCCGTAAAGTATTTTGAGATAATCGGGCGAATAAGTCATGCCTTGTTGCCCGATCAATAATATGATCCAACTTCATATCAAGACACAAATAACCCATCATCATCATGATGCGCTTCAGAGCCTCTGGCGAAGCAAACAAAAGCTTTGTTAGTGGGACATCAAAAAATGACCAATCAAGGTTACTTATACCTAAATGACGCCTAATCAGTATCTGCGCGCATGGTCTATTTAGAAGCTCAGCAGGAGTTTCTTTAAACAAGCTTTCCAAGCGACTCGCATGCACCCACTTGACTGGGCAATAAGTCATTCTGAGCCACATCAAAAATATTGGATCTTGTAGTTCCTTCTTGTATTCTTTCTTACTTATAGTTTCCATCAAATATCAATATTAAATGTCGGAATAGTTGGAAATACCAGGAAATATAACAACTGCTACATTTTCATAATCAAGCTGATCTACAGAATTTGCAACCATTGCCTTTATCTGTGGAATGTAAGATTTCATTGCTACTCTACTATCATATTTGATGAATACAGAAGCTTTAACCAGAGTGTTTTTATTGCTAGCTTTTGAGTTTTTATTCCCTTCCTCAGTTGGAAGCACCAAATGAACCTTGGCAGTAAGGACACCGTCAATATTCGATAAAGTCGAAGCAATATCCTGGGACATGGCAAATGTATAACGAGCACTATCCGCCATTGGCGACTGTATCAACCCCCCCTGAGGAAAAACTTCATTAATTGTTGCGTACTTCTTTCGAGGGTATGAGTGCCTGGACAACAACTCTACTGCTCGAGTAAGCTGAGACTCCTCAACTAGTAAAGTGATGCTCCCCCCCTTGCCCGCGGCCTTACTGGCTGACACTCCCTCAGACAATAACAAAGCAAGCATTTCATTACCCTCTTGCTCTTCCAGGCCGGTATATAAGTCTACTTTACATGCAGAGACTAAGACGCATACAACAATCAATAAAATTCGCAGATTAAACATTATTGTGCCTTGAGCAAGGTATCGACATTTTGCGTGCTTTTTGAGATACCTTTACTAATTAGCTCTTGCTGGATAGTAATTTCTGCAATCTCAAACTGTAACCTAAGTAAATCGACAGGCTTGATTTCATCAACTCTTAGAGCAGACTCAATTTCATTCGTCTTAGCTCCAATTTCCTGCTTAGTATCTGAAATGATCTGAAAAAACTTATCGCCAAGGGTGGCCTCAGAGGTCAAAACGTCATCATGATTTTGAGAAAACCCACCCGGATCTGAAAGGGGCGAGTCAAATACGACGGGCTGAACACCAGAAATTGCATCCATATTAATACCTTATTATTCTCCTATCTGTGTACAAATTTCTCTTGCTAATTTTTTGCTTGCGCAATCAGCAGAGGATTCTATCAATCGACGACAAAGCTTTTCAGCCTCCTCAACCCTGCCGGATCGCCACAAAGCTAGAGCAAGATAACTATGGGGTGTATCTAACTGATCGCTATGCTCTTCACACCAAGGCTCAAGTAGATCTATCGCTGACTTAATATTATCACTGTAAATAAACAATAATGAACGCAAGCTCAGCTTGGAAATATCACTGACGGACTCCGCCTCCAACATGTTAATAATGCTTTCAGCTTCGTCAATCATGCCTTCCAAGAGACCACTAATTGCGATCTCAGCCAGCGCTTTATTCAGTTCCATTTCTTTTTTCACATTTTTTGAACTATCGACATAGATGCATCTTTGACGACTTTATTGATAGTGGACACAACGTTCATAACGACTGACCACTTTGCCACAGATGCATTGAAATTCGCCAATGCTGCCGGATCATCGGGATTTGCGGCTAAAGTTGCCGATTGCGTATTCATTTCTGTGCTTACCTGACTGGCGGCTGGAGACAACACAGCTGAAGCAGATTCGATAGAGAAACTGGTATCGATTGGTGTATAAGCCATTATAACTTCCTCATTTAATTACGATTTACTATAAATTATAGCGTTACTATTAATTTTCTACTGCGCCAAATACTCGATACCCAGCCTTTTCACAATAATCTGGGCACTTTCTATTGCAGTTAGTCGACTTCGTACAGATTGAAAATCAGCTGGTGCTTGGGGTAATCTTAATTGGTTCTCCCAATAACAATGCTGATCATTTAAATAATCCAAAATACAGCTACTGGGTGCATTTGCATATCTGTGTCTATATATATCTGAATCTATCATCATTAAAACCAGATCAATTTGTTAAAAAGCTATATTCAGCACTTGGACTTTTTGTCATATAATCTTCATAACTTAACGTATAGGATCTTTGACCGCGGATCAATGTAACCTGGCCTTCGGAAAAAGATTGTAAGTTAACCCCATTAGGTAGCCTGGCTCCTACCAAATACCGCTTACCATTTTTATACACTAAATAAGGTGTGGAACCCGAACGAACGGCAGAAATTCCAAAGTCTGATAGTGTTCTTGATTGCTTCTGGGTTCCAGGACTAACATATGCCAGCCTAGGACTTTCACCCACTCTTGCGCGAAAGTCAGACATGACAGTTTCAAGCAGTCGCCTTTCCTCTGAGTTCAGCCTGCCAACAATTTTTATCTCATCACCTTTATCTTCATAAATTAATGAAGCAGAAAACGGGTAACTTGAAAGTAGTTTCTTAATACGTTCGAGAGGCTGAGATTCCCGAATTGAAATAGCTTCCCAATTTTTCAATCCTGGGATATCTGAGAGCAGTACTTTCTCGGCTTGCTCCCAAGATTTTGCGAAATCTCCATCGGTTATTGCTATCAAGTGTCCAGGTTTACTCCCTTGTTTAATATCTTCTGCAGCCAGCCCCAAATTCGAAAGTATCAAACGTGCTGAATGTTGCATCTTTTCGATACTAAAAACATCCATGGATATTGCTGAAGAAATCTGCTCAAGCTGAGAATGTAGCCTTGCTAAAAGGATATCATCTTTTACATATCCCGAAACCAATAAATTTCCAGATTTAATATTACCTTTAATCGAAAGTTCCTTGTACTCACTTAGTAAGAGGAGCTCAGATAACTTCCTACTTTCCTCAGATATAGGTCCAAAGTGTGGACTCGCCACAGCTATGTCTCTACCTTCGTCCGCTTGTCCCACGAAAAAATCTGCAGACATCACATTAGAGTCGACCCTTTTCTGGCCAACAAAATAATAAGCCCCAAAGGATATTAGGCCTACACCGATAGCCACTTGAGCCAACAATTTCCTTCCAGAAATCTTAGATGCCTCTTTGGCTAAATTCTTAATCTCCGATGTGGGGCTTAGAGTTTCGGAACCATCAACTTTAAACGTTAAGATCTTTTCTTCCCAATCATCTGACTCAGCTCTCACGGCAAAGCACAAATCACCAGCAAAGATAACCTTCTGTTCTGGCAGATAATCATCGAGAGAAAATATATTTTCATCAATTAAAACCGATATAGTAGCTTCGCAAACTTCTAATTTTACACCGGTGTCATCGGGCTTAAGGATAACAAACTGATCGGTTGCCAGATTAGGTTTAACAACCAAATCTGAGAGTTCTTCATCACTACCCACCACCATATTTTCATGAAGCGGTACTTCAGCACCATAATGCTCGCTATTTAAAAATCTTAGCTTCCAACGATTCATTATACTGCGCCATATTCCAGTTTAAGATTAATTTATCGTTACCACACGATAAGATTCCCCATCGGTATCCTCACATGGAACGATACGCGTGGATAACTTTACGGATCTAAAGCTGTTACGTCTTTGCCTTGCTTCTAAAGCTGATTCACAAAGCCCGGTCAAACCTAATTTGTGTATATCCGGGTTATAGTTAGATACGTTAGCAAATTTATTAAGCCTGTGATCGTCCTCAAGGTTCTCCTTTTTCTGCGAAAATGAGGAATCGAAAAGCGCATTTGGTAAAATTCTTGGACTCAACATAAAGAGCCTTACTAATTGAGACTGAGTATCATCGTTTCGCTTAAATAGCCCCCCAAGTAATGGTAACCCAGCCAAAAAAGGCACACCTTCAGTATTACTCGTTGTCGCTTCTCGGTAGTAACCACCAATAAGTAGAGATCCGCCATTTGGAACTGACGATCTTGTGTTAATTAGCGTATTTCTAATAGATGGTATCGAATCTACTCCACCATCCGCTAATCGATTAGCATCTTCAATTTGCACGTCAAGGCTAATCAGGGCCCTATCTCCCATTACGGACGCACCTTCAACCACACGAGGTACGACTTTTAATAGCGTACCAAAGGTAATTTGCTCAAGAGTCGCAACACGCTCACCTTGAATTCGAACAAAAAATGTCTCACTATTATCAAGTAGTGCTTCCGTACCATTTTCAGTTACCACTGCGGGCCGAGAAGTAACACGAGCTTTACCCTCAGATTCTAAAGCTCTTACCGTTGCCAAAAAGTCAGCATTTGTCTCAGTGAACAAGCTATCACCAGTTAGTGAATCCCCGGGCAAAATCAAATCTAAGAGGCCGCTCCCTTTACTAACGGCATCAACATTCCAATGAACACCCAGCTCTCGTAATGAATTGGTTGTAAGATCAATGATAACCAGGCTGATTTCCAGCTGTTCCCGAGGCCTGTCTAATTGAGTAATGAGATTTTCATATAAAAGAAGCCTTGACGCGTAATCCTGAACAATAACTGAATTGGTACTGGGGTCCGGGTAGACCGTTGCATGTGGGTGGGAAGCACCGCTAGAATAGCCTGATCGGCTTTCTTGTAAAATATCGCCCGCACGGAGATTTAAAGACTTACTAGCGGTTAATTCACTGTCGGTTAGTGTTTCATCACGTCGATGTGCAGAAGCGCTTCTACCAGTTGTAGCCTCTAGTGCCGAGTCGGAACCAATCAAACCTCTTAGAAGAGTTGCAACCCCAGGCAGCACAACTTCTTGATCTCTAGCGGTAACTTTTCGATCTATAGCGGATGCGTATTTTAATCCATAAATTTGAATGACTAATTCATCATTTATCTCAGCGGAAACTCGTTCATTTAGCATTTCCACTGTCTTATCGACCAATTCGAGATACCTAGGGGGACCGGATACCATAACAATCCCATTTGCGCCTAAAGAGCGCCATTCAAAGCGTTCATCCCAAATCGACAATTCCTGCATTGTCTTCTTTAAGAGGGATGAATCAACCTTCGATAGCAAGAAAAGCTTGCTTTCCATTTCATTAATTGGATCGATATACAACGTCGCACCATCAAAGTACCATACCAGATCAAATGCGCCGGCAAGGAAGTCTAATGCTTCCTTGCTGTTGGCCTTCATTAGGTACCCACTAAAATCACTATCGATCCCTTCATTTATCTCTACCCCCAGGCGCGAATGTGTAGCAATCGCCGTCAGAACATCTCTAAGTGGCTGCTCTTCACCATAGAATTCAAATGACTCCCCCATAAGGGTTTGGGCATTCGCACCACAAAACAGATGAGAAAAAAATATTGCCATCAGTAAAATAAAATTATGGCGTAATAAATTCACGATATTCAAACTTAGTTATTTGGTGAATAGGTATCAGTTTAACTAGCAGATCACAAAATCCGCAGTGATAGTTTGTAATGTCAAAAAAAACGTTAAATGAAACGCTATTTGGCATTATGCTTTGAATACCGAAGTCGCCATCTTCTCCAGAAATCAAAGATAGATTTAGCCCACTCCAAGCATAACTTTTTCTCATTGCCTCCATCAGAAACTGCTTACGTAAATGTTCTTCAACAACCAACCCAAATCCGTAGCTTAGCAACACATATCCACCTCGATGCTCAATAAATTGAATCGAAAACTTTGAATCAAAATTCAAAGTATAAGATTCATTATCGTCTATAGCGGGCATAGGCATATGAATCTCCGAGCACAATGTAGATATCTTATCCCGTAGTGACATGTCGCTTCCCATATATAGCAAGATCGCCATGGGTAATAACCATACCGATGATAAGACGAAGATTCTTTCAAAATTAGCCGATTATTTTTATAAAATAGACATTTGAAAATGTCCATTTACCAAAGGCGACATAAATACTTAGATTTATAAAATACTAATAATGCCGCCCACCCTCGCCTGTTCCACCTTTGCTTTCATCTCAATTTAAGATCAAGAACCTAAGGTACCGGAAATTACCCGAAAGCTGATACTTCTATACTTTTATGCCAAAGTTGTTTTCCATTCCAATAGCCCCAAGTGACTGATCAGTTTGTTCAACGTTGGGGCTACTAGAAAGGACCCCCTGCCAGTATATAGCAGCTTGATATAGCGACTTTACTCTCCTAGTGAATGATTCGATTTCTATAGACTCTGCTCTCTCTTTGTCGCATAGTACCACTTTTTGTGTTTCGGGATTCAGGGATAGGGTTGCGTATTCACTAGCAATCCATAGGTAATTCGCCTGCAACATTAATGTTGCAAAATGCTCATCTTGGCCATGGGGAATTTCACCAATGTCTATTGTTATAATAACAAGCTCACCCTGATCCTCCTCATGATAATATATATGCATATCGATATTATCCCATGATATTCGGCATGCATCTTCAATCTGGTCCATAAGCGGCTGCTGTAAATTTACCGCTAACTCTTGTATCAACTGCGAGAAATCTAATTTCATAATTCACACTCTTGTATTTATAAGTAGCAATCTAGGTCTGCCTTTCCTGAGATTGCAGCCAACGAATAATATCAGCTATAGGCTCTACAAACTCATTTGTTATTTTTTGATCTATGTCTATTTTTGCATAGAGAGATCTTGCTAAAGGCACATTTTCAACGATAGGGATTCCTTTCTTAATCGCGATATTTCGTAGCTTCTTAGCAAGAATCATTTCACCTTTTATTGTAACAAACGGCAATGGTGACAGCTGTTGGTCATAGCGTATACCTACAGCAAAATGCACTGGATTTGTAATCAAAACATCTGCTTGAGAAACCCTTTTATTAACAACTTCTTCACTCATCAATTCTCTATGTATCTCTTTCCTTCTACCCTTTATTTCAGGATTACCTTCCGTGTCTTTATATTCTCTTCTAACCTCATCGATAGACATTCGAAGCTTCCTAAAATATAGAAACCTTTCCAAGCCAAAATCAGCCGCCGCCAAGAACACAAATGCTGCCAAACAATACAATATCAACTTCATCATTAGTGAACCTGTGATATATATGGCGCATTCCGCACCGCAGACGGGTATCTGCATCAATAGCTGGATATTACCCTTTAATACATACCAGGCTACGTAAGTGAGAACTATAATTTTAATAAGGGACTTTAAAAACTCCATTGCATTCTGTGCGCTGAATATTTTCTTTGCACCATTGATCAGGCCTATCTTCTCAAACTTTGGCGCTATGGTCTCACCACTAAATATCCAACCAGTCTGCATAACATTCGATATGATGGCAAAAATAAATACGACAACTAATATCGGAGCCAGTACACTGAATGCGATGTAGAATGCCTCTATTGAAGCATTTAAAAATAGTTGCCTAAGAGGAAGGTCGATATATTTTGAAGGGTCCTGAAACAGACTTTTAATTCTCAGGAAAATATCTTCCCCAAAAAGCCAAAAATAGCCAGTAACAGAAACTAAAAGAACGAGCGAAACAACCTCTTTACTTTTTGCAACCTGCCCTTTCTCACGAGCATCTCTTATCTTCTTCGGCGTTGGCGGCTCTGACTTTGAAGATGTCATTAGACCTCTCCCAACACATGCTGCATAAAATACTGCATGTCTTCAAACGTGTCCGCAACCACATTATCTATATTACCTAAAAGCAAATGAATATATATAACCAAAACGAAGATCCCAACTGCACTCTTAATGGGCATAGCCATAAAGAAAACATTTAGCTGTGGTGAGAATCGATTTATTAGAGCCAAAGTGAATTCTGCTAAAAACATAGATATTACTATCGGAGCAGAAAAAACAACTATCGACTTCGTTAAAAAATCTAACTGAGAAAATATGTATACATCAGTACCAGTCAAATCCTCGGGAAACATTTTACCAATAGGCCAATATACGTAGCTCTGATAAATCACACCCATCATCAGCAAAAATGCACCACTCATAATAAAAAATGTATTTAACAAATGACTAAGATAAACCCCTAAAGGCGAAGTTTCATCACCTAATAATGGATTTACCATATTTGACATGGTAGACCCCCTCTGGTTATCTATAAGAAAACCTACTCCTTCTGCTATCCAAAATGGAATTGCTACCACTACACCAATAACCAGACCAATAGCCGATTCTTTCAGGAGTATTGAAATATAACCCACTTTTCCCAAGTCTTCGGACAAACTTCCTTCAGTTAGAGGAAAGATAAAGAGCGCCAGACTGAGCAATATACCATTACGAATCATTGAACTTCCCAGAAACCCTTTGCTCATCATAGGAAGAACAGTAAATACTAGGTATATACGTGGTAACGACAAAATATATGCCTGAATCATTCTCTCCAGGCTATTCAAGTCAAGATCCATATCAATTATGGTTTTTCACTTTGTCAAATACTCTTAAACGCGGTTGCCCCTAGATTAATTAACTCAGCACCCATCCAACTTCCTGTTGCCAGAAGCGCAAAAATCACAGCAACAAGCTTTAACACAAACCCAAGTGTTTGCTCCTGAATTTGTGTTAACGCCTGGATAAGACTAACTAAAGTTCCCACTAATGAAGCAGCTACGATCGTAGGAAGGGATAATATCAATACAAGCATCATCGCCTCCTGAGCCAGCATCATAAGATCGCTAATATCCATTATCAATTATCCACCGCTACGATGTTAATCATATCTAACTTTGGTAAGTTACTAATAGGCCATCACTAGACTATGAGTTAGAGTTGTCCAACCATCAAGAACCACAAACAACAATAATTTGAATGGGAGCGAGATCGTCATTGGAGACACCATCATCATCCCCATCGCCAGAAGAATATTCGATACAATTAAGTCTATCACCAGAAATGGAAGATAGATTAAGAATCCAATTTTGAATGCCTCTGTCACCTGGCTAACGGTAAATGCAGGCATTAGCACCAGTAAGCTATCTTCAGTAACCTTTTCGGCATGGCGCTCTGGCCAAATCTCCCTGGCTGTATCTAGGAAATAGGTTTTCTCAATTTCGGTGGTGTTTTTTTGTAAAAATGCAGCATACGGCTTTACCGCACCTGAAAATAATTCCTTATAGTTCTCTGATGACTCAGTTAGATGGGTATTTGCATCCAGATAATCCTGTATATCGTACCCTATGGGCGCCATAATATACAAAGTCAGAATAAGTGCCACACCATATAGTGCCATATTAGGGGGTGTTTGTTGAACACCTAAAGCATTGCGAAGTAGCGAAAAGACAATTACAATTTTTACAAAAGACGTTCCCATTACTGCAAGAAAAGGCACTAAAGCTAAAGCACCAAGGGCTAAAATTATTGATATGTGGTCTAATTGTCCACCTAAAAAACTAACCCCCATTTTTGCCCCACCCAATAATCTGCACGCCCAACCGCCCCTCTATATTAACCAATTTCCCCTTTCCTAATACTGAGTGGTTAAGGGATATTAGAATTTCGCTAGAGGCCGAATCATTTAATGTGAATGTATATCCTTCCGTGAGAGATTGAATCTCTTCAATGGTCATTTCCTTACCGGGCAATTCAAATTTTAGAGATAAAGATACATTATTTAATTGCGTTAAGTACGCTTCTGGACTTTCCGGATTATCTGCCTTGCTAATTGGTTTGGTAGAATCCTTCAGTTGACTTTCCATCTGCACACTCCAGCGATCTATTAATTTAATACTTTTCTCATTTATTTGAGCCGACCAAGTTGCTTGTCGGCTCACCAGCAGGAGACATTCTTCCTTAAAGGAACTAGAGCTATCTACAAGCACTACATCACCCGACCTAAGAGTTCTTAGTTCTTCAATATCCAGGTGCACCTGACCCACCAAGAAGGAGGTTGGCACAGGAATTTGCATGCGCCCCTTCCTTTTTTTACCATATATTTCAAACAGAGTTGCCAAACTATCAATATTTGCCTTGCAAAAGGCACTAATTGATTTTCCTTCTTTATCTACTTCAAACAAATAGGTGTATTGATAGTCTTTATTACCTCCGTCAACATCTGCTATTTTAACGCTGGTTATCTGCCAACTTTTAAACTCCTCAAAATCATTTATAAGCTGCTCAAAAAAAAGCTCAGATGCGGCAAAAACCAATTCGATGGGCAGCTGTGATATCTGGCTTATATGGAGATAACTTGAGAGTAATAAGCTTGCATCTCCCAGACTAAAATAGAATTCCCAGTATGTGGAGGTGTTTTGCTGACACACCTCAAGGATTAAAGCTCTCTTAGGTAAACTATATGTAAAACAATTTGATCGCACATTAAGATTCAGTCGATTTGCGTTACTAGATAAATCTAGCTGAAAACCAATTTCACTACTAACAATGATGTTCTGCGCATCAATCACCTGGCTGGTAAATTTAGGCAAAGTAAGCTCGTCGATACTCATGTATTCAAACCATCATCCAATAGAACTTCTATGTCTAACCCATCATCAGACTGATGCCGAGATTCACTGTTTTCACCCTGAGAATTATTTTCATCATTTTGTCTTGAACTACCATTTATATCCTCCTCAAGGTCAGAACTGACATTCCAAGAAGTTGTTACCGACACTTGAAGCTGTGAATACTTCTGCTCCAGCATACTTCGGAGCTCTGATAATATTGACGAATCCGATAAATCAAATCCCTTATCGACACTATCAAAATTTACTGTCAGAGCACCCTCATGCAAGCTAATGCTAACTCTGGTATCATGCAGCGATCTAATCAGAATCTCTGCGCGCACCATTTCTTTATCAACCACAACAGTGTCAATTTCAGTATTTAGCGAATAGAGCAACGATGGAGTAGAGTTCGATTTCTGATCGCTTAGCTTATTTAACTGAGAAGCGAATATCCTATCGGTAGTCGGTAGTATGACTTGTTGGACTACGTCTATATCTGCATCTTCAATGCGATCTGAACTCCCCAAGTCTGACTGTAAACTATGTACGTGTTTAAATGGCTTAAAGTTTAAAGAAGCTGTTGTTAATTCAGTTCGCTGTAAACTGTCTCCATCTTGCAACACCTCATTGATTGGATTATCCAATACTTCGGCAAGTAGTGTATCAGGTCTAACTGTTTGCCCACTCATCCAATGTATCTGAGAATTTGATAATCCATTAGCCGGCGGTTTGTTTATTGACTGCAAATAGTGCTGCAAGTAACTCTGATTTAGTTTACTGTCCAATGATAGATTATTTGAAATAACAACCAATAAGTCAGTTATAACAATAAAATTGTTTGCGTCCTCCAAATTGATATTTAAATCATTTGCATTATTATCAATATGGTTAGCTAACTTACTACTCCAATTAGTTGGATCGGTATTACTTTGTAAATCACCTTTATTTATATCGATATATTTCTGAAAATCCAACCCACTACTATGTAATTGAGTTTCTGACGTTTCAATAGTTCTTTTATGACTTAAATGGGAGCATAGAGAGGATAACTCCATAAATGTCGAAATAGTATTTTTTTTAGAGGTAATTTCAGATGACATCGGTAATACTAGCTCTTCAAAGTACTTGAAAATTCATCCATCGTCTCTTCAGCAGCCCTCTCAACTGCAATATTTTTAGACGCGGAAATTTCGGCAGTGATATGTTCATATTTTTCAACATTTTTTAGACATTGCCGAACATGCTCATGGCAGCTATCCCTTCTTTTTTGTGCTTTTTCAAGCTGCTTTTGCGCTTCAAGGACTTTCATACTCAGGCTAGCTTCTTCTTCATACATTGAAGCTATTGATGAACGAATTTCATCTAACTGCTTAGATTGGACAACCTGGTCAATAATCGATTTGTACCTTTTCGCTTCCTCTGTAATACGCCACTCTCTGTGGCTCATATATTGCTTCTTAGCAGATGAGTACTCTCGCTCTCTAAGCTGTACCTCTTCAACAGCTAGCCTATATTCTCTTTTGGCTACGTCGAGCTTCCTCTTCTTAATCTCCATAACACGGGTTAGACTAGCCATGTGTGATTATTCACCATCTTGACGGATTGACATTGTATTGGCCGCTCAAAAACTTTCTTTATATTTTGGGTAATTTTTTTTAGAAGAAAGTCCTTTTTTATAGATTTTTGCAGCTAACTTCAGGTTATAGACTTTCTCGGTTCCTTATAAATTACGGAAACATCTTTAGGAGCTGGTTTACACTCGCATCAAATGGAATAGATTCATGGGTACCTTGCTTAAGAAAAGCATTTATCTCTTCAATCCTATCTACGGCTTCATCAGTCATCCGATCATTGCCGCGTTGGTATTCACCAATACGCACTAGGAGTTCAACGTCTTTATATTTACCTAGTAGATTTCTTAATTTCATTGCTGCTAATTTGTGCTCAGGTGTTACAAAATTGTTCATTACTCGACTTGCACTTAGCAATATATCCACAGCAGGGAAGTGAGCAGCGGCTGCTAACGACCGCGACAATATAATGTGCCCATCTAAAATTGATCTCGTTTCATCAGCAACCGGCTCTGTCATATCGTCACCCTCAACGAGGACGGTATAGCAAGCAGTAATTGATCCCCTGGCAGAATTTCCCGCGCGCTCCATCAATTGAGGTAAAGCAGCGAAAACTGATGGTGGATACCCCCTTCGGGTAGGCGGCTCTCCTGCAGCTAGTCCAATTTCGCGCAAAGATCGAGCATATCGTGTTACAGAGTCCATAAGTAATAGTACTTTCTTCCCCTGCTCCCGGAAATACTCTGAAATAGCAGTCGCTACTAATGCAGCTTTTGCACGCTCCATTGCCGGTCTATCGGATGTGGCGACTACCAGTACAGCTTTTGTAAGACCTCCTGGGCCTAAATCGTGATCGATAAACTCCCGAACTTCCCGCCCACGCTCGCCAATTAATGCAATAACAATTACATCAACATCTGCATTGCGGATAATCATTGAAAGTAGCGTACTTTTTCCACCACCTGCAGCGGCGAAAATTCCAACTCTCTGACCTTCTCCACAAGTCAGAATACTATCAATAGCCTTTATGCCCATGGAAACTGGTCGACTGATTAGCTGTCGAGTCATTGCATCCGGAGCATCAGCAGTGACAGTCACCCGTGAACGTTCAGAGGGGTCTATGTCGTACCGTTCTCCTTTCCTTATGGGATTTCCCAAGCCATCAAGGACACTTCCCAACAAAAAATCGCCGACTTCTATCTCATGGCTACGGCCGGTGGGAATAACTTCAGTTTTACTGGAAATCCCTTTCACATCTCCCAAAGGTGATAGTAATGCAATAGATTTGTCTAGCCCAACCACTTCAGCCAACAAGGTTTTATTAGTATCCGGTGAGACCAGTCGACATAGTTCTCCAATTTTGACATCAACAACTTGGGCTTTAATTATGGTTCCGGATACATTATTTACCCAACCTCGCATCCTCATGTTTTTACATTCAGCGATGAGCCCCCGGACCTTATGTGTTTTATCTCTCCATTTTCTTTCAGTGTCTCTCAAGTTAGATTTCAGCGTTTCCTGAATATCATGCTTGGTTTTATATTTTGAATCTAAATCGTTCACAGCTGTATCTTCAACTTATAGATATACGCGCAATTGGTTGAACATTTATATCTTTTGTTAACTCCTGGAAAGATATAACAGGAAGCTCATAGAACTCTGTTTCTATTAGCTTTCTTACATAACGACGTATATCCATGGCAATAAGCAAAACAGGTTTTCTCTCCATCTGTAAACTATCTCTGGTGTATACAGCGAGCTTCTCGGTAAATCGTTTTGTTACCGAAGGATCTAGAGCTAAATAATAGCCTGCCGAAGTTTGTCTAATGGCACTACGAACACTATCTTCCAACTCCTGATCCAGTAGGTAGCAAGGAAGTGTGCTATTTCCCCCAGAATACTTAAAGCAAATCTGACGCTTTAAACTACTACGCACGTATTCAGTTAACTGCACAACATCCTTTTCTTTCTGTCCCCACTCAACTAGCGCTTCTAAAATAACCCTCAAATTTCGAATGGATATATCTTCTGACACCAGTCTCTGGAATACCTCACTAAGTCGCTGAATAGGCATTACTCGCTCAACTTCTTTGACTAACTCGCCAAAATGCGGCTCTACTCGCTCCAACAAGTAACGAGTTTCCTGTATCCCAATAAACTCCTCTGCATATCGGCGAAGGATGTAGGCCAAATGGTAAGTAATGATACGATTGAACGAAAAATAGGACAGATGATTAGTATCCAGTATTTCAATCTGCTGATTGCTTACCCACAAACTTTCGATGTCAGGCAAAAACTTGTCCTCTTCACTAAATTCAATACCCGACATCGATAGTTGATCTTTAGGTTCAGTTATCAAAACACAGTCCGGCATCAATCTTCCACGCCCAACAGGTACCTCCTGATTCAGGATGTAGTATTCATGCTCGCTAAGATTTTCATTAAATCGTAAGTGGACACCGGGAAATGGTACCCCTAAATCCAAGTAGAGTGCTTTTCGTACGCGACTTAGTTCTGCATTCAATTCTGTAGCATCTAAAACACCCTCAAGATCAACAGAGACATCAACTAAAAGAGGCACTGTAATAGAGAATTCATCTCTGCTGCTAGCAGCTGTTCGGGATGATATTCGTTTTGCTTCTGCCGTTGCAGCCGCTGCAGAGGCGCCATCTTTTGCCAAAATTTCTGGTAGATTCTCTTCATGGATTCTATTTTTAGTGGCCAACCGTGCTAAGAGGAACCCTCCTCCTCCAATCAATATTGCCAATACAATAAAGATTTTAGTAGGAAACCCTGGTATCAAAGCCAATCCGAATAGAAGTGCGGATGACATATAGAGAGCACGAGGGTGTGCTGTGATTTGAGAACCTATAACCGTGCCCAGGTTTATATCTTTACTCTCTAGCTCATCTTCTGTTGACGTCACGCGTGTGACAATCATGCCAGCGGTCATCGAAATAAAGAGCGCAGGAATTTGTGCTATTAACCCGTCACCTACGGTGAGAATAGAGTACATTTCCAGGGCTTCACCAGTAGACATTCCGTGCTGGGTAGTTCCGATTAAAATCCCACCTATGATATTGACACAGATGATAATAAGACCTGCTATTGCGTCTCCTTTAACAAATTTCATCGCGCCATCCATTGACCCAAATAGCTGGCTCTCACGATTTAATGATTCCCGCCGATCCCTTGCCTCTTCAATATCAAGCATCCCAGCTCGCATATCACCATCGATACTCATTTGCTTGCCGGGCAAGGCATCCAGGGAGAATCTAGCACTCACTTCAGCAACTCGTTCAGCACCTTTCGTAATCACTAAAAACTGTACAATAGTGATGATAAGGAAAATAACCAACCCAACCACCAAGTTGCCGCCAACTACGAAATTCCCGAATGTAGTAATAATATCTCCAGCATCTCCATTCATAAGAATTAATCGTGTCGTCGTGACCGATAACGCTAAACGAAATAGTGTACTAATAAGCAGTACTGCAGGGAATGCACTAAACTCCAATGCTGTTTTGATATAAACAGATAGCATCATTAGGAGTACCGCGATAGCAAAATTTATTGCTATTAACGTATCTACCACTCCTGTTGGCATTGGCAATATCATCATAAATATGATGGCGACCAACAATATAGCCAGGGCAAGGTCAGCTCGCCGACTAAACGCAACCAATACATTTTTCATTTACTAGAAGGGCCTTCATTAATAAAATTCAAATAACTTCTACGTGCTAATTTTGAGGCATCAGAGTTTCCGGATTTCCAATGTGCTTCACTCAAACAATAATATATTGCGGCTGACTGTTCCCGACTTAGATTGCACGTCTTCAGAAGCTCTCTGGATTTTGACTCCAGATTTTTAAGGTCATTTAAAGACATCCATGCTTTGCACAACATAAGCCCGGTTGGTAAACTTTTTCCGTACAAAGTTTCAATAAGTAACAGTAGAGCGACTGCCTTATTTACATCAGCATAGTCTAGTTGCAATTGCGCTTGCGTGAGTATCCAATCTCTCATAACGCTAACTTAGTCTAATAAAACTTGTAAACACTTTAAGACTCAAACTTTTTTAAGTAGATTTCTTTGAACTTGATTTTTCAATTCCAGCTCCGCTAGCTCAATGAATATCTGTTCACACTTCCCCCTTAGTTCTGTGTCTAGTTTGTCCTCTAAATTTCTTATCCATTCCACAGCCTCCATGGCCTGTCGTTCCCCCTGACAAACGTCAAATGATTTCAATTCAGACCTTTCAGGGCTACATACTTTATCCAATAGCCGTTTACCGTTTGAACGCTTGAACAGTTCAGACAGATGCGACGGAGCCGCGTGGTTGTTAAAGAATATGATACGTGTGGCTGACGGTGTTTTAAGATTTTCGGGCTCGTGCTCTAGGTATGAGACCTTAGAGATTCCACCTTGGAAATTTAGCGTGTGCTTAGTCTTGTCAGACAACATGACTTAATCCCCTAAGATGCTTTGATTTACTTGGCGGAAGTTATTTAGCGCCGCTTCAAAATTGATAAAATCCAGGTTTTCTCTAAGAATTACCAGCCTGAGAACAATTTTATCTTCATAAATATGCCCAGTAGGGGACAATGAATTCTGATTGCTATATTTGTTAGCTTCTAGAACATGCTCTATAGTATCATCATCTACTCGATGCTTTACCCCCAATGATATGAGCAATGACTCATCATGAGGAAAATAGTTTAACTCAAGATTTCCAATATTATTAAATTCCAGCTGGAGGTAATTCTGAGCAAGCTGTCGTTTGTCGATCTCGATACTATAAGCGGAGAATACACGTATCAGTATTGCTTCAATCCAGCCGGGCATATGCTGATTCCCTCCGAGCGAACAAATCTGTACATTTAAATATTGCTTCAATACATTGATTTTTTTGCTCAGCATTACCATAAATATGATTAGGCACAAGACTTACTATATGTTTAATTTGCACTCCTAAGATATTAAGTTTCGCTAGGTTTTTTATTTTTAAATTACTCGCAATTTTACTAACATCGGAACTTTCCACCCAGCTTTTCTTTTGTAAAGATAGGACCTCATTTAGAAGCTTACTTGTTAAACTTCTCTGAGTATTTGCTCCAGTCATGGGTTGCTCGAGTATTCTCGCAGTCTCTCGGCAGGCATCAAGTAATGCTAACAAAGTCTTCAACTCGCTCATATTTCTCATTACAGAGATGAGCTCTGAGTTCTCAATATTCCGGCCGCCTCCATGATATTGTGAAGAAAGCTGCCTATATAGCTCTCCAGCTCCAAGATCAAGATAGTGATCTCCAAATTTTTCTCTAAGATCACAAAGTACATTGAAAATATTACCAAAGCTAATTGAGTGCTCCGGTTTGGTCAGATCACTTAATTGGTTTTCATCCAGTCCTCGTTGCTTCGCGGCATCCAAAGTACCATTGGCCAATACACCGGCTCTGAATTCCAAAGACGTTGATATCGGGGCTAGCTGCCTATCAAGCTCAATATATATTTCAGATATACTGGGAACAGTTCTATTAGAATTTTCAAGCTGCTCCCTGAGAGAAAGCAATGCAATCCCTTTCTCCGTTATATCTGATGAAATAAATTTAGAAAACGTTCTAATCTCTTCAATCACTTCCGACTTGTTATGACGATTTTGTTTAATTGCTGCTGCAATTTCACTAACTTTGTCGACTTGATGTTGGCTGAGCGCTGATTTCGATAGCTTTTTTACATCCAAGCCATCAAAGTCTCGACGGGACTCTCTAGCTCTGCTACGGTTTAAATTTTTATATTTATGTAAAAATGAAGAAAACTCCTCCAAACTATTACTTATAGTTTGAAACATCGTTTTACCTGTTTGAGCAGGCTGTATTTCTCTACTTACACTGTCAATAGCTGTGGGTTTTTCGACAATGCGATTTACTCCAATTGACTGACCGCCCTGAGAATTCATCAGAATACCTTATTTATCAAACAAGTAGGTGGTAGTTAGGCATTTGTATTATTTCCTGCATTGATTAGACTAGTAGAAACTCTATCACTAAATAGTTTCTTCAATGCTCTCTCTAGAAATCCTCTCTCTTTCAAAGTAAGACTTCGAGAATTCAAGCCAATAGAAAATTCCCCCAGCTCAAAAAAATTCACTTCAGATACATCTAAACTATAAGTCGTCAGGAAATAACTTGAGGCATGATCGATTTGTATACCAGAGATACATAGCGCATCAATTTTTCTACTACTAAGCATATCAAGGCATTGATTAACTGACTTGCAATTAATGAATGATTTCGAATAAGCATGTGAGCTTAACAAATTTGAATTGACAGCTAGCAGAGGATCTGGCCGTATATATCCAACCGATTTTACTTTAGAGAAAAATACATCCTTATTATATGTATCTATGAGACCTTTCCGCTCAGTTAGTGCCAGGTAATGAAGAGATAACTCTTCTATTGAAAATGATTTCCAGTTGGTGACTTGCGAATCGTACTCAATGGTGTTTGAAGCGCTAATCACTATATCGTAATTACCCAAAACCAACTCTTTTTTGAGTTCACGAACAGAAAGGAAATCGATAGAAAAAGGTGCTTCGTCTTGTAAAAATTTGTCACTTGGAAATAGAATTTCTGCAGCCTTTTGTGTCACGGCATTGTTGGCTTGCACACCTATACTTAGGGTTTGAAACAAGTCTTTCTCATTTACTGATTCACTTACGCAACCACATAACATAGAGATACTAAGTAAATGAACAAGGAAACCTCTTAAATACACTTCTGCCTTGCCTCTGAAGGTGATACGCCATACTTTGACTTATATAATTGCGTGAAATAGGACTGACTGGAAAATCCACTTTCCAGGGCAATATCTACTAACCGTTTACTTGTCGTACGTAATTGAATATTAGCGTGCCTGAGTCGTCTCTCATTAATCCATGATTTTGGGGAAGATTCACTAAATACCTGACTAAACATATTCTTAAACGAAGTCAAACTCATACCGATATTCTTCGCATAAGTAGCTATGCACCAGTTTTTTGTAACGTTAGCCTCCATGAATCGTCTAAATTTTTCCTGAACCGGGTTTACCCGATTCAGCAGTTCGTCAGCGAGTATTTGCCCCTGATCACTCTTTAATTTCAGCAATAATAACTCTTCTAACTTGAGGGCATTCAATCCCTCATCATCTAACCGGCTGAACAACCTAAAAGAATCTAATGTCAGCCGTGTCAACTCACAACTCGGAAAGACAATCGGATCTTTGCCTTTCGGTAAAACAGATTTAACCATTTTAAGCGCCTGCTCCTTACGAAACAGCGCGTTATCATACCTTTCATAGAACCTGGTCAGCATTGCTGCACGAATACCTACACATATTACAACAATATCCTGGTCTTTTAGGTTGTTGCTTAATTCAAAATCTTCATCAGATCCTGCAAGCCAAACCTGCCCTATTGTCAGCTCAAAATTCGATTGATGATATCTAATTCCAGCAGAACCGGTCACCATCATGACCAAATTCACAAAAGGTGAAAATGTGAGCACGATAGATTCTCCACGTGGAATTGAGAATGTTTTTAATTCAAAAAGATCGCCACAATGTTGGCAATCAATAGCCACTCTACTGTTTCTGAATCCATCTTGTCCCTTATAGGAGGGAGTATTCATGTCTTTCACTTCTCTTTATGAAATCTCTACCTATTTATGCTCACATTTGATTTTAATTACACCTCGGAAATCATCTAAACTATCGACTTTGATAGTGCGTTTATCGTTGAGCTGTGATGAGAATGAAGCTCATTAATCATCGATGAGAATGTACTTGTCAGATTGTCAACTAAAGCAATATGCGCATTAGCTAACTCTCCATCTTGTTTATCGATATTCATTTCGGCATCCAACTCTACCTGCCTCGCCTGCAATAGTGCTTGAAGTTCCTCCGCTTCAGCATTGAGCCTATCTATTTTTGCTTCTAAATTTTTCTGTACGGCCGCTGCAAAATGTTGACCGCTACCCGCCCCTCCTGAACCACCACCAGCTAGGCTAGCGACCCCCATAACTCCGCTCATGATACCCATCCCCATTTTGAGGTTCGCTGCTTGAAATCGTAGATTTTTGACTTCCTCCGCTGCTTCGATAATTTCATCACGCTTCGCCAATGCAGTGTCAAATTGATCAATATATTTCTTGATACGAATCGAAGTCTCACTTTCCCTCATCTCTCGAAAGACAGACTTAAGATTATTATTAAGCGTATTTATCAGGCCGTAGATATGGTTGTTGTGAGAGAAAGCATTAAGAAACTTTTGTACATCATCTGATTCATCGAGCACCGGCTGGTAGATATCAATAGCATCTTCAGCTTTGGTTATTGACGCCTTTGCCTCTTGAGGGGGTCCCTCAACCTCTCCATTGGAGTCGATCTTTGTTGAGCGAAAAGTAATACCGGGACCGAAACTAACATTACCATCTACTGAACTCATAATTTTCCTCCTTAAACAACTGAAATATTTAAACCTATCAAATTTGCCGCTATTAGAAAGTTGACTTCCTGCTCTTTAGTATCTTCTTTAGTCCGATCATCCACTACCACTGCGGAACTTTTTATGGTAGCTTCAGTTATCACTATATATATATTGTTTAACCTATTCCTTTTCCGCTAGTCCTGCGGAAACCACACCAAATTTGAAGAAGAAAAATTTTTTGCTTTGTCTAGGAGTTACCCTTGAGAAGCACTGCACATTCTTCCATTTTGCCTGATCAAAATCTTGAATAAACAGATATCTGTAATTCTCCGCTCACCAAAAAATTACTCGGCCTGATTTCCTTTGGCGAGGTCAATTCGGCTGTTGAAATATCAACTCTGACGCCGACTTTGAATCCAAACATATTGCCAGCCATATTTTTCTCTTTACTTAAACCCTTGTGATGTAATTCAACACAACTAACTTTCATTGTACTCATAGCTCTGAGAGGCTTTAGTAACTACAAAGACATTAGTCTCAATTATCAGATTAGTGTTTTATTACTCATCTAAGCGCAATTATTTGGATTGCTCATTGTTCACCTATGGTACGTAGTCGTGAACTTGATGCTTTAGATTTCTTGCACATTTTTTAGATTTTAGGCATTTTTTTCGTCGGAAATATATTTCCCGGATGTGGTATCAGATTAGCCACAGAACTCGCTTACTACTTCATTATTGAACTTATTAGGCAACTCTTTTGATCAGCGCTAAAAGCCAAAAATGTGAACGCCATCTAAGAGTAAATTCAAACTCATCCACAGCTAGAACCAGTTCGCAAACGTGATGGTATCCATACCTTTTTACCTTTGACTACTGGCACTCTAAGAATATAATTCTGCCAATATCTTACTTCTTGCATTTTAGTTTCGTAATTTTCAGGTTTAAAGTTAAATATAGTGCTACCCGTTAAATCGATTTATCATTGGTCTTCAGTCGTTAACTATCCTCGGCCAGTCCAGCTTTTCGCTAGTAAAACTGATTACCGTTTGGGCCACCGTTTGAACTACCGTTGGAATTACCGTTTTCTCACCACCAAGTAGTGAAGTGAGGCCAGTAACGTTCCAGTCGACAGAATAGGATTGTCACAGTTCGAGACCTGCACTGATTACATGCCTATGAACTCTCAACCGTCAGCCATGACTCATACAGCCCCACGTCCAGCGTACTCATTCTTTCGCCCCGAGTTGCTAATGGCCCTCTGAATTATTCAGTAGTGAGGTAAGGTCTACTTATGTACTCTGCTCAGGTGTTCTCATCATCTTGTAAAGTCTGGCTCCGGAGTGATCACAGGTCGTTCAGATATTACCCAGTGCATGTTTGGAACCAGGTTGATTCCTGTCTCTACCTACATTGGTAGGCAGATAGTCAAAGGAGCGAGGAGCTGTTTGACCTTAACCTGAGGTGACTGGCAACAAAGCTATTTGATTCAGAACTGTTACTCGATACCTAGAAAGCCATTCATTTCCGAGCCCTCCCCAGGATCGACACTTAGTCGACTGTGTAGCTCTGGCTGCAAGGGAATTAGATAGGCATACAATGGGTGATATCCTGGCTTGATCTATGTCACTGTCCGAGACCCGGGTTCAAATTGAGGTGCTTCCCTTCCCTGTCTCAGGAGGAGCGCGTCTCATAGGGGGTGGCATAGCTTGCGAGTGATGCCGCGGTAAGCTTACGCTCAGCGTGCAAAACAGCCTTCAGCAAAACTGCTAATCCCATTTTCCATCAAGTGTCAACACCAAGGATGAACAGGGCTCTTTTGTGGAGCTCATGGCCAATTTCAGTGCACCATAAAAGGTGAGAAGCTAGCCAAAGATATCTACCTAGAGTCGAACTCGTAGATTAGAGGGAAGGAACATTTGAAAAGGCATAAGGGTCTTCCAGCTACCTGATGGTCAATAGAGGCGATTACCCACGACCTACCCTCCCAATAGCAGACAAAAATGTCGGATGAACATAGCGGTACTCCCCTCCAGTGGGGAGTCGCCCTTCCGGTCAACTTGCTGTAGCCCTGGAATTTACGGTGGATAAACAGATAGCTGTGAGGTATTTTACGATATGGAAGTCGACTATTTGCTAACTCAGAACTTTGAGAGTAAAGGCTGTTTTACCCTTAAGCACTCCAGGTTACCGATTACTCCTCCACGATTATTTTCTATATTTTTGCATTTAGTAGGCATTTCTAACGCCACCATAAGTAGATTAATTTTCATACTGACATACAGTTTGGCTCAATTACAAATTGGCTCAAAATTATCGCTAAACTGAGCATTTAATCAGTTAAAGTGTTTACTGTGCTTGGTTTTGCAGTTACTACCAGACACTATCTTTCCATATGTTATTGCTGGACAGTGAAGATTCTGCGGAAATTTCAGCGAATTTCACTTTATAATTTTAATTTACAATTACACTTCCTCAGATTTATCACAATAAGAAGTAAAGTGGTGCAATTATCATATCTTGCTGCCCTGTAAAGATATTCTTGAGTCCCAGAAAACCCCGATTGATATTAGCCATACAGAAACAATTGGGGTCTCAATTTAAAAGAAATAAGGCCTGAATTTATACCCTAAAGATAAAAATGACCAATACTTATAAAATTTCTTAAAAATCTAAAATTTAACACTTCCATATCAGCTAGCCTTATATAATACTACTAAGCCTACTCAATGAAGCAGTAAAAACCTACATGACAATTAAGTAGCAGTATAGTATCTAAAAAATTAGAGCTAGAGAGGATTGGTCTTTAAGAATGCGTTGATTCTGAGTTACATCCTATTAGATAGGAGAGCCTTGACCCGCATGACCAAATTAACAAATGGAAACAAAAGTTCGGTGATACCGCCGAAAAATACTATCAAGGGCTAATTCACATATGCCTAAAATTACTATGTTGAACGGTGCAAATACAACAGTAACGCCAAGTACCGATAATAAAGGGGCTTTACATTCAGACAAGAGTCCTCAAAAGACTACAAGCGAATTTGCTCAAATTCGAGAATCAGCGCGTTCTAATGTTGATGATGCCTTCAGAAAAAATTTTTTCCCTGCTCCTAAATCTATTGGCAATGTAGATTCTCGTTTAAATTTTGGCGACCCAAAGCAAACTTTTATTCATTTCCTACAGCAACTCAGTGTAACAGTAGCGGAAAATAATTCATCCTCTGCATCAGAAAAAATCGAGCAGATAAGCATGATGATTCAAATGGCCGAACGAAAGATAGGCGGCAGTGGGTGATCCCTCAGGTTTAGCATTCCTATTTAATGTATGCCAAATGCGTCAGACTAGCTTAACTGCCTATATCCCTTATAGACTTCACATAGCTATTAGGTGGCTATTATAGCGCCCCTGATATACACAAGCTATAATATCCTAGGTACACCCTTGAGGAGTCATTTTCCAGCTTGATTTCAGTTGACCTTTCTCTATCTAATTTCATATTTAAAATTAAACAACTGAAAATGCTGACTTTGATCCTTTAGGGTTTCAACAGGACAAAAGCCGATTGCTAGCTAAAAGAACTACCAGCCAACTAACAAAAGATATTAAGAAAGATAAATTTTGGGATAGGGATTTGAGTGACGCACGTTCAACTCAGCTAACCCTTCAGTTGAAATACCAATACAAAGATAATTCTCTCATTGACTTTAATTCAAAATTTGAGTCGAAACCATTAGGGTAAGAATCCCAACAACCTCCATTCAGCAAGAGAACACCATATAGAAATTAATGATATTCAAATCTCAGATACAATATTTGACGCCAAATAGTATAATATTTGCAAACATTTAACCCTGTTAAAATAGTTATTATATAAAATATACTGGTATAAAGAACTTATAAAAGGTCGACTTCTCGCTAACCGGAGCCTTGAATTGCTTCTATGGTTTTAGACTATACATTGCTATTCTTAAATGGCATATCACTGCCAACGATTATACTCAATAGCTAAACTAGCTTGCTGAATTAATTCGAAAAGTAAGGCTGGTTTATTTTTCAAAGAAAAGAACGCCTCCAGTCACCTCCCTCGGAAGTATTCCAGTGAAGTATTTTTGACCAAATGGGGCGGGCTCTACATCAGAAGAGTTGCCATATATCAAATAGACGAATATCAAATATACAGAAGCCAGAAAGACATCCTGATGAAGCATCCGCGCGATAGTAGCGCTAGATGTTACACGAAGGCAGCTATTCGCTACCTTCAAGCTCGGGAATTAGGTTCATACCTTTTATAGATGGGCGCATTAATCCTCGAGCTACCTTTCTTTAATCAAAAATCTAGCCATGAGAAAGATAGCCTTCTTGGTTTTAGCACCAAATATTTGACATACTAGGGGCCAACAGTCTTTCTGGCCTCAGGTTTTTGATAGGAAAATGCCCTTTATTTATTATTCGAGATAAATTTACGCACTTCCTCAACAAACACGCTTGAGGCTGATTCACGTCCCAGCAACAAATGCCCATCACTCTCTAGACCAACAAAGCTGGCGTTAGGTATGCTGGATGCAATATCGCATGCTGACTTTACCGAAATCCTCTGATCTCCTAGAGAGTGAATAACCAATGTAGGAACTGTAACTCTCCTTAGCTGATCGCGAACATCAATGCTACCAAACACTGAAAGAAAGCGAACTGCATTTTCTGGAGAGGTTGTTAGGCGTTGAAACTCGTTGAACCAGGCCAGCTCGTTTGCATTAGCACTTGGCATAAATGTTGAGGAGAAAATTTGCCTGTATGCAGGGTTATCTTGTCCCCAGCCAACTTTCGTAAGAGTCATTACCGCTTCTCGCTCTTTAACAACAGACTCTGTAGCTCCAATACGCCAGCCGGCTGCGTAGCCACCAAACAGAATAAGTTGCTTTACCTTTTCAGGATACCTTACGGCATACTCGATAGATACAGCAGCCCCTTGAGAAATACCAAGCAACGTAAACTTATCAACGCCACAGGCATCAACAACCGTCTCAAGATCTGTTACGAATGACTCAAAAGTAATATTGTCAACATCCCAATCTGAAAGACCATTCCCACGCTCATCATAGCGTATAAATCTATGGTCTAAAGACAGCTCTCGAAACAAGGGGCTCCAAATGGGAGAGTCCCAATCATACTCCAAGTGGCTCAACCAATTAGCAGCCTTTACTATCGGGGCGCCCTTTCCTATCGTTGCATACGCGATTCGGGCACCATCTGCAGCGGTACAAAACTCAATTTTCTGACTAGTGAGAAGTTTGCGCTCGAGAAGCTGTTCATTGACAGGGGGCAGGCCGGACTCTTCCTCTGCTGGCGCACAAGGTGACCAGGCAATTCCGGCCTTTCTAAACCTTTCCGCCAACTGTGATCTTATTCTGGCCAGTTCCTGTGTTAGCCCCATTCTCTCCAGCTTTGTCAATAGCTGAGTGGCAGCAAGAGAGTTGTATGGCTCAAGACTTTCCCAGTATCGCGCCCACCTCAATTGCTCGGGAGGTGATATCTCAGGGTGAGACGACAAGCGGGATAGTATTTTACCGCGCAAACGTCCCACTTCCTCCCGCTCAGCGAGTAGCCACTGCTGGAATAACTCTTGGTCAGGCAGATCTATCCCCTCAAGAAATGGCTCCTTTAGTTCAGAATTGATGGCCTTTAGGTCATCTACTGATAGGTCTGGGGTCTCAAGCTGACAAGCTATGGATCTAATATCAATTAGAATGTCATCAGTATCCAAACTCACCCTCTCACGATCCGCAATCAGCCGGTTTATGTCGGGGGTGTTGACAATAGGACGTATTTTACTTAGTGACCACCTAAGAGATGCTCTTGGATCATCAGGCAACTCCCAGAAGATTTCACATAATCGATCACGACGATGCGGTCGTGCCGCCAACGCTAAGAACGCGAGAAGTGCGCGTGTCCTTTTAGACCGGGGAAGACTAACCCGATCTCCATCACGATAAACGGTCAGTTCTCCAAGTAATTGGATTGTTATACCCATAACCTAAATACTTACTTATTAATACAATAGTGCTCTAAACCAAATGAGTGAAGTTTCAAGATCAATGTGAGTACACTCACTATAACTCCGAACACAGCAACCAAAACCCCTGGCGCAATTAACTATTTAAGTTCATTAAGCTAAAGGTATATGCATATTATATTCTCAATCACATTGGTTAGCCGCCGATAGGCAGGAGTATAGGTGAGAAGTAATAACGACATAAATATGGAGCACTGATCCGGGTGCCAACCTACTAAAGATGAACCCATCTGGCACCTAATTCTAGCACTTGCCACACAAATATGATACACGCCAATTAGATTGATATTTAGTCAATACTTCCGGCCAAGTGTTGCCAAACCCGTACTATCATGACTGTGAATATACGTCTCTCTATTATGGTGTGAATCCGTTCGGTCGCTGAATTTTGCCTAACGTTATTACCAGGCCAGAATGTCATCAAATATCAACTAAAACTTGGGTGTCCCGAAGACCTAGAATTGGCAGATATAGACAACCGCCTTATATCTCTTCGTTGCTTTTCCGTTTATTAATTAGCCACCACTGAAGAAATACATCAACCAGTACTGATTGCACCTTTAAGTTACCTATATTGCTTTAGCTCTGCCCGAAGCCGAGATAACTTCATAAAGTGGGCTCCTCTTAACGAGATTTCCTCACATCCACCCACCGGCCGAATCAGTGTCTGGTATACGAGTTGACGTGGGGCACAAATTATTTGTAATTTTGCACTATTATAAAGTTGACAATGAGCATAAATAACCAAAAAAATTGATTACTAATAGGAAAATAAATTCAGTTCAATATCGTCCCCATTGTATGGCCCATCGGGTAAGAGTTCTAAGGAACCTCTGAATGACTCCATAATATCCTTGGCTTCCACAACGACACTCATTGCCAAGGAATGTAGGCCTTTCAAGAGGCCCCATTGCAGAACATTAATACTTTGCTAACTCACGGGGTAGCCCTTGAAGGCTACAACTTCTTCATTTTAGTCTTGCTCGCGTTACGGCCGTTCGCGGTGAGCTGCACTTAGTATCTATAGACTTAGTGTTCACCATAGATGTTGTGAAATTATCAGAGACTCCCTAGGTATCTAGGATTTTACGATAATACTGTCTTCCATTTCTGCCTTCTTTTTTGCCTTATCACGAATTAAGTTCTCTAAATCGTCAACAAGATTTTCATTCTTGAATTTCCTACTTGGCAGTCCATCAATATAAATTGCATGGCTCGGAGTTCCACCAGCCAAGCCAATGTCTGCCTCCTTAGCCTCACCGGGCCCATTAACAATGCAGCCAATTACTGCAACATCCAATGGTGTCGTAATATCCTCCAATCGAGCTTCAAGCTCATTCATAGTTTTAACAACATCAAAATTTTGGCGTGAACAACTTGGACACGCAATAAAATTGATGCCTTTAGAGCGTAACCTTAGACTTTTTAACAAATCCCACCCAACTTTTACCTCTTCAACAGGATCTGCTGCCAACGACACTCTTAAGGTATCACCAATTCCATCTAATAATAGCGCTCCTAACCCGATCGCTGACTTAACCGTACCTGATCGTAATCCACCTGCTTCCGTAATACCAAGGTGAAGAGGTTGATCAATCAGTTGAGCCAGTTTTCTATAGGCAGCAGTGGCCATAAAAATATCAGATGCTTTGACGCTCACTTTAAAATTCTGAAAGTTAAGCCGATCGAGGATTTCAACATGACGAAGGGCTGACTCGACCATTGCATCCGGCGTTGGTTCCCCATACTTTTTCTGAAGATCTTTTTCCAATGACCCCGCGTTAACGCCTATACGAATCGGAATATTTAGGTCGCTCGCCTTATCAACTACCTCGCGGATACGTTTCTCTCGACCAATATTACCCGGATTAATGCGCAAGCAGTCGACACCTAAATCTGCCACTCGCAATGCAATTCGATAGTCAAAGTGAATATCTGCCACCAGTGGAATGGATACTTTCTTCCTGATTTCACCGAAAGCTTCAGCAGCTTCAAGACTTGGTACAGACACTCTTACGATATCTGCCCCGGCTTGTTGTAATCGAAGAATTTGTGCGGTAGTAGCGTCCACATCACAAGTTTCTGTGTTTGTCATACTTTGCACAGAAATCGGGGCTCCGCCACCAACAGGTACATTTCCCACCATAATTTGGCGTGATACACGTGGAACAATAGGTGATTCAAACTTCATCTTTCTAACCTGTATAAAAACATATAGATTAATATTAGCAATTAACCAATTTATAAACGAAGGTACTTTGGTACAGTAACATCAGCAAATATAATTGCTTCATATAAGAATAAATAGTCATCTATTACTCTAAACAATAAAAGTCAAATTAACTTTATATTTTAGGCATTTTTTTTTAGAAAAATATAAAACTGTGATACCGCTGCATTCAAACAGGTATTCATGTAACACCTAAACAACAGCATGAAAATCCTTCTAGCTATCAGGTTATTCAGTCAGCCATAAGCTTCTTTTTAGCAAAAGTATCCTATATTCCAATCAAATTAACTTTGAATATAGTTGTAGTTTGCCAAGTAATAAGTTTTCTGCGAGTTATACCGCACCAACTCTAGCCTTAAGAAAAATTACAATCAGGGCGCAGTTTTTCAGGAATGTCTAGGTCCTCAAGAAGCCGAAATACGGAGCATAAATCGCTTTGAAAGCCCTGCAGAGCAGGCCTTGGAAGTTACACCTTTCCCTTTGTAGCTCTTACAAAAAGCTAAGACCAATCAAGACGAACTTTGACTAATGTTTGCAGCTTTCATGGACGCTTTGACATCGCGGAATCATTCGAAAACCCCAGATAAAGATATCCGCCATAATGAGCAACCGCGCTATAGGCTTCAACATTGATACCCAACAATCACCACAGAAATAAATTTATAAGAATATGACCAATAGTGATATATTCAACTCTCTCGTTCATAAAAAATCTCTATGCTAAAGGAGATTAATTATACCAAATTCAGTCACAGACAAATCAGGGTCGTTACCTTTCCCTTCCTCACAGGACGTTCACAACACTCAAGCAACACAGCTGGTAGATTCAATTCATGCAGGCCTTTTTCTACGGCATGTGGAACATGCAAGATGCTTTTTTAAAATTATCCAACCCCTTCTCAACCTAAAATATAAATTCTAGACCCAATAATATCCAATCAATTTCCAGCAACTCCAAAGCTGCAAGTTTAAACAAAGACACCCACAAAAAAACTGAGTTTTACGCCTTCTCGACCTACCCCCACATAGGGAGCGGCATCAAATGGGCACAAAAAATATAACTTAAGCAGATGTGATACAAACTCTTATTTCACCAATAGATGTGTATGAACAGGAAAAAATTGATCACCTTACAAGCTTCTATTTCCCCAATAGTTCTGAAGAAGTGTCATCAGACAAAAAAGATTCAACCAATCGCGAGGATCAGGCTCCACCAAACAAAAATTCAATTCGCTATTTTATGACAAAACGCAGAAAACTTAAAAGAGAAACAAAAATAACTTTAACCGATTTACCTGCGAACATGTCACTTTCTACACAAAAAGCTATTCAAGAAATTGTGAATTACAGAAAATCTAAGGGGAACGTGCCCAGTATTCCTCTTAATGAGTACAAGGCAATATTTATCAGAAATGAATTACCATTATCTTTTGAAATCTATCCACACAAAAACGATGGCATAGACATAGTGATGCGCCCTATTCTTGAACCCAATCAGTTAAAACAGAAAAAATATACCAAAGTATTGTGCTGGATGGATATGACTAAAATATAGATCAATCTGGCAGTGGGCCTGAACAAGTAAATAGCAGCAGCAATGAAGTGAAGCATAGAAGAAAGGCATTTAATATGCTTTTTGATCAACGAGGAATTCCTGAGAGGTATCATTTGTAGTAGTTCAGACTTGATCTGACAGTTACCGGTTTTTCAGGAGGTGCTCTGTCAGGTCAAATTCAGCTTACGAGCTTTTCCTTCCAAATACTTTTTCCATCTTCAAGAGTTGCCATCGGAGTTCGACCGCAACACTTCTTACCCTGGTGGGTTCTCTCATTATTGTAATATGTGAGCCATTCGTCTAGATCCTTTTGCAAGTCCTCTATTGATCCATAGATCTTGCGGCGTAATGAAGGTTGATAGAACTCTTGTAAAATAGTTTTATGAAAGCGCTCACAGATCCCATTTGTTTGCGGATGCCTGGCTTTTGTCTTCGTGTGTTCTATTTCGTTCACACTCAGATATAGCTGGTAGTCGTGCTGCTCCAACTTGCCACAATATTCAGTACCACGATCAGTTAGGATACGCAGCACTGGCAGATCATGCATGGCATAAAATGGCAGTACACGATCATTCAGAAGGTCTGCCGCAGTGATTGGCGTTTTGGTGGTATACAGCTTGCAATGAGCCACCTTTGCATAGGTATCGACATAGGTTTGTTGGTAAACACGTCCGACGCCCTTAAAGGTTCCTACATAGAAGGTATCCTGCGAGCCCAGATAACCTGGGTGTTGAGTATCAATTTCACCACAGGCTTCATCATCATGACGTTTTCTCTCTAAAGCTTGAACCTGTGACTCTGTAAGGATCAGTCCCTCCTCAGCCACCTTGGCCTCAAGTGCCTTTAATCGCAATTTGAAGTTAGCAAGGTCGTGCCGTAACCAGATACTCCGAACACCACTAGGGGACACAAATACACCGCGTTTGCGCAGCTCATTGGAAACTCGAACCTGCCCGTGGGCAGGCTCTTGGACGGCATAAGTTAACACTGCCTCTTCAATGGCTGTGTCAACACGGTTCTTGTGGTTGGGCACGCGCCGGTTCTTCTCAAGAAGGGCGTCCACGCCGCCACTTGAAACGGCTTCCTTATAGCGATAGAAAGTGTCTCTCGACACACCCAGCATCTTGCAAGCTTTGGAGATATTGCCGAGTTCTTCTGCCAGATTTAGCAATCCGGTCTTGTGTTTGATGATGCGATCATTAGTATGGATCATGGGGTTTATCCTTGGTTTTGCTTTTAGGTTTAGGCACCTTCATCAAAACCGGTAAACCCCTCTTTTTCAAGGGAATGTGTCAGATTTGGTCTGAACTAATCCACATCATTACACACATCAAAAAGATACCTTTGAATTCTAAACTGAACTATAGTATAAAAAACTCATCATTTATAATGAAATATATTAACACTTGCGTCACGAATTAGCTTTTCCCCTAATTTCTCATCACATTCTATTAACTTCCCCACCTCATATATCAAAGGCTCTATTACTTTTTCATAAAAGTCGAAAACAAAACATTCGGATAGGCCCTTATGCCATCATTAACCAGAAGATTCTCTGTGCATTCAAAATGTTCTTCGCACTTACTCACAAAGTTATCGGGCGCCTTGACCTTCCCCTCTGCCACATCTGTATATTTACCAAAAAAATGAATATTTGCCACTAATTTTTCTTCCATTCCCTCAGGTGAATGGGTAATACTATCTTGCTTAGGAGGATGACTTCTAGGGGATGATAATTTACTAAAAATGTTCGTTATTCTTGCACAAATTTTTCCTATGTATTTTTCGGCTTATTAACTTTGTCGATCTGCAGTTCTTCAATGGCCTTTCACTCACAAGTCTTGATTGCTTGATAGGTAGTCTTCATATTTAAATACTCCTAGACAAGTTTTAAGTAATTCGTTTTGCACTGTATCGCAGTTCACATGAATATAAATGGATATTTTGTACTCGACTATAAATTTATCATAATTGATTACCTCCACTTTCACCCCTATAAATCTGTAGTTAGCAATCTTAAGGTGCACTGCCCCTATATCGGAATATACCTTTTTCCAACCTCACCTATAATCTATCGATCTCTCGTAATTCAATAAGGCTTTGGTGATTTTTCAAGCAAGTTCGGCTCTTTGCAGCGTACAAATTCACATCTTTAATTTCAAACTCTTCCCACATTTTTTTACCATATAGAAACTTGCCTATTGAAGTATGGTCATGAAAATAAGCATCTATTGTATCAATATTCTGGCTGAACCCAACGGTATCATTCATGCCGATATTAGTTTTAACATCCAAATACCACCGATTACTTTTATGGTTTTATGCATTTAGAGTCACACTGTTTATGTTTATTATTAATTAATATTGGAGCAGAAATAGTATAGGCATCTACAGTGGCAGCCATATACAGCGCGATGAAACTCTCTTCGGGATGCCCATTGATTCCTTCGAGCAGTACTAAACTCAGTTTAGCTGAATGACTCCCAATGAGCCTTGATAGCCAAGAATTGATGTCGTAGCTAGGATTGAACCGCCCAAAGTCTATCCGACGAAACTCCGCATAGTTTCAATATCTTATAGTACATTAATTTGCACTCTGCTAAGACAAAAGTGAATTGGTGCATTATTTTTCGTAATGTTAATCACTATTTAAATACCACTAGCAAATGAGTTCGGCCTACCATCAATTTGCGTCTAGTTATCACTCTCGATAGAATTTAAAGAATTTTTGATGGTAGAGCGGATACACACCTTAATGGGTCTCTCAACAATTCCGCAGGTCAAAGTTGTAGGCTAAAGGTACAGTTAGTAGCGATTGACTTGGACTGCTCCATACATGAACTGGGGGCTTTAAGCCCCCGTAGTTAGGTTTTCAGAGTAATTTACCCTCGACCTTACAGTCCTTTGCAAAATCTAAATGCTCCCACGAACTGGTATACTGATTCTGGATCACCTCGAGTGTCGGAAGCACCTTGAAACTTTCAAGAAATCATCTAAATTCTCTTTTGCCTCGCTTCCGAAGGGGCAATTCCATATTTCGACTTATAAAGCTGTGTGAAATATGACTGGCTCGAAAAGCCGCTTTCTACAGCAATATCTATAAGTCGCCTACTTGATGTGCGTAACTGTATATCTGCATGGCGAAGTCGCCGTTCATTAATCCACATTTTTGGGGATGATTCTTTAAATACCTGCCCAAACATATCTTTAAAAGAAGTCAGACTCATACCCATATGTTCTGCATATGTAGCAATAGTCCAATTCTTAGTAACATTTGCCTCCATAAAACGTCTGAATTTTTCCTGAGCAGGATTAACCCGATTTAGGAGTTCGTTAGCAAGTATTTGTCCTTGATCACCTTTTAATTTCAGGAGAAGTATCTCTTCCAACTTCAAGGCATTTAACCGATCGTCTCCCAGTTGCCTAAATAATTGGAATGAATCTAAAGTTAGCTTAGTTAGTTCGCAACTAGGAAAGACGATTGGTGATTTTCCTCTTGGAAGCATGGATTTCACAACATTCAACGCTTGCGTCTTTCGAAGTAGTGCATTGTCGTGCCGTTCGTAAAATCGGGTTAGCATTGCCTCCCGAATTCCAACGCATATTAACACCGCTTCCTGATCGTCTCCATTATTACTCAACTTATATTCTTCTTCTGAACCAGCCAACCATACCTGGCCCATCGTCAATTCAAAACTCGATTGATACGATATAATGTTTACAGAACCCGTTACCATCATGACCAGATTAACAAACGGTGAAAATGTGAAGGAAATAGAGTGAGCAGATGGTATTAGCAGAGTCCTCAATTCAAATAAATCACCACAATGTTGGCACTCTACAACTGCTTCATTATATGTCAAGTTATTCTGCCTCCCATAAGAGGAAGTATTGTTGTTTTTCACTGTTTATTGCTAAACCACTATCAATTTATGCTCACACTTGCTTCCATTAATCCAGCGATCGTCTATCGCGCAAAAAACGCTTATAAACTAAGAATATGCAAGCCTGAAAAGAAACATATATTTAAACTGTAATCACTGGGTTAACAAACCCACAATTTATCATTTAACCACTGGTCTATTACTTTCTCCAAGAGGGGAGTAAAGCATGAGCAGTGGATCTTACTTAGGGTTACAGGAACACTTGGCTAATCTGTTTGTTACCTAATTTCACATTTTACTGAGTCTATGAATCAACTTAAAAATCCCACATGGTACGCATTTTTAATTTCTCAAACACCATGACTGGCAGAAATCCGCATGTTAACACCAGCGCGATCTTGAATTGCATTATTTAGAACTTTTACCGCATCCTGAACCGGGCTAATAATTGCCCTTGTCCATTGCTCCTGTAATAGCTGAACAAGCTTATTAATAAATTCTTGCTTCGCCTCAACAGCCTCCAAACGAGCTTGCAAAGCTTTTATTTCATTATCCAGTTCCGCCTCTCGCTTATCATAATCATTCTGTTTTATGGAGGTATAAATTTCTTTCGCTCCATTTCCAGCGACGGCAACAGAACCCGATGTAGCTGCTGTTTTTATCCCTCTATCCACAAATTTCTTTGCTATTTTTTGGGAGGCCTCCTTGGTGGTGTCTTTCGCAACATCTTCCGCAACTTCTTCCGCGCCTTTTTCAGCACCTTCTTTACTTGCTTTTTCTGTTATCTCTTTCGCGCCTTTTTCAGCCCCTTCTTTCACGCCCTTTTCAACTACTGATTCAACACCTTCCTCAACACCCTTTTTTACACCCTTTTTGGCACCAACCATAGCACCAGCTGCCGGTGCAGCTGCGCCAAATGTTACAAAAGCAACACCTGCAACCAGCAGCCCTGTAGAAGCGTTTGAGAGGCGAGAAATCATCTCTTCGCTACCATTAGCTAGTCTTACCGCCCCTTCAGCGACTTCAACTGCACCCGCAGCTGCTAAACAAACACCTCCAGCTATCATGGCTGGGTTTAGGCTGACTGCTCCTGCCACAACCATACAGGCACCAGCAACCATTTCTGCAGCACCCATGAAGAAATTGCAAACAGCCCCGCATATTTTTTGTATTTTCTTTTGCTTTGCCAGTTCTTCTTCGTTTTTCTTTCGCTCCTGTTCAAGCTCGGCATTTTCTTGGATATCTCTCAGCTTATCCTCAAGAATTTTCTTTATTTCCTGCCGCTTAAACTGGAGTTCGAACTGGATTGTATCCGCCATATCCCCCATCAAACCTGCGAGTCTCGCTAGAGCACCTGTTAATGTTCCGTAAAAATTTCCTTCGTTCTGACCCACCTCCGGCACATCCAATTCGACGCGCTGAGCATTGCCACCTATAGTACTTCTAGCAACAGGCACTAAGCTCCCCATTTCCATCTTAAACTTTTCACGCTGAGCAATCTCTAAGCTCTGCTGTGACAAATCCTGAACACCAGCGCTGTGACTGTCATTTGTGAGAACTTTTTGTTGTATGCTATTTACTATCACTATTTTTCTCCTCAATGCTATCTTCTATCCCTAACTTCTCCTTCACAGAAGAAAATTTGCTCATAGCCTTTTTATTCAAGGTTTCAAACTCAGGCTTACCTTCACACCTCAACATTGTCATTTCAAAACCGCTGCCTGCCTGCATCCAATTCTCTAGTGCCAAATGACATTCAGCCGCATGGAATGACGGTCTTGGATCGAATGGATTCACAATTGCAGCTAAACTATATGCCTCACCAGCTAGCTCAAACTGAGATAAAGCCTGTCTAGTGGCTCCAAGTCCTAGCAAATACTTAGACTCCATATGATTGCATTGGCACAGAAGCTGAAAGAGAGGCAGTGCCTCTTGGTAGTTACAGTTTTGATATTTTTGATAAGCCAGGGCATACATTGTTTTAAGCTCTTCAGGCTTCATATCAAGCAAATCTGCCAGAGTTCCACCCTGCTCCAAAAAATTATTCCAATCTTTCTCGGATATTTCGCCTAACACGGATGGAACTTCACTCTTTCGTAACATCTTCCTTCCCCACTTATACTGGATTAGTTACAAAAAAGTTTCTCTTCTTTGATGTTGTTGATCCAGACTTTTCCTTATAGATATACTCTTCCACTAACTTTCTTGCTCTAAACTTCTCGTCAAGACCTGGCTCGCCATAAGTATCCCGTATTCTCTGAACCCATTGATGGCGGGAGCAGCCCAGCGAACGTGTTAATCCTGCCTCCAGGAGGTCACTATAATTTAGCGCGCTCTTTGCCTCATTTAATACGTGCTGGCAGCGTTGTAGTGCCACTTCTGTATCAAATTTTATTGCTTTTTTTGGGTCATCTTTAAAAGACACTTTATTTCACTCTAAAAATACTATTACCAATAAGTGTTAAATTACAGAAAATCTCTTCAAGGAATCCAGTACGGATTTATTGTAGTTGTTCATTGCCTCTATCAGGTTGTTGAATCTGGTGTTATCAACAGTCATGTTTGTGCCGAGCTGTTCAGTTAAAGTTGACAGAGTTGACACTCGCGAATTGATATTTTCTTTAGCTACCGAAAATGAGGTGGAATTTAGTGTTCGTCTATCAAAGGTCATGGTCTGCACCCAGCATCGATACTTATATCCACCAGCTAGGCCGTCATCCCTCGTCTCCCAGTAAAGGTTTTTATTGGCAATATTTGCCTCGGCTAATAAATCCTCACCTCTTATCATATCACTAGAAAAAAATTCTGCGCCTTCTCCTTCAGTCCACCAGGCTGGTAGATTTAAATCTGAATCGGACATCAACTGCTCATAGTCGTACCATAGTCCATCCATCAAGGCTTCACCGGGTCTATCGGTGTGTAAGTTATCGAATATTTCTGGAAAGTTGTCGAGAGCAAATTCATCAAAATCAGTTCTGCCGTCTGCTACTTTGTAGAAACACATCGACTCCGATGCCATTTTTATTTCTGATTGCTTCCAATCACCAGCCCCCGGAACCTGTGTTCCATTCGCCCATGTCCGTTTTTCTTCAACATATATCCTTTGCATGAACTCATAGGTGGCTGTTATTTCATCTTCTCCACTTTCAGCAAGTGCCTCCTGAAGCCACCCGTCGACAGATACAATCTGACTTTTTAGTGCAGTGAGTTCTGAGACTTTGTTAGTAAGTGACTCTATCAGTAGTGCATTGAGTTCAAAGCCAACACTTTCCGGCGGAATCTCTACTCCTTTGTGGAACACCTGACCAGAATCATTAACGGTAAATACACCGTATTTAATGTCTTCCCTCATCTTATTGCGCAAAGCTACCGTGGCATGCTGAACATCATTCGCAATTTCTTCGGGGGTTTTGTCCGATTGGGCATGCAATGCTGCAATTGCATCAACATCTTCCTGGTAATAGCCATTCGCATCAAAGCGCAACAAGTCCGCTCCAGTTGAGAGTATTTCGACCATCGCTGATGGAGAGTTTCTCGTCTCATCTAGAATCTCTGCTGTTGTGGCAGCCCTCACCTTTCCATTTGTATCTAAACGTAATTTGGAGGACCCAAACATCCATTGATCAGACTCAGCCAAATCCGCAGCCGATTTGACGTTATTTTTCGTCAAAGGATTGTTCGGCAAATCACTGTTGGGGATGCTTGATTTTATAGTTACTAGACTATCAGCCATACCATTGTCCTTTTTTATTTAACCAATGCGATTATTCAGCATGATCTGTAAACGTAGATATCCGTTAAGCTTTATAGCTCTGAACCCTGTCAGAGGAGCGCTTTATCAGCTATCAATTGCCAGCTTAGCTAGCGCCTATATTACGTACCTCTGAACTTATCGCTTTAGATTTCTCACTGGTTTTTTTTGATTTCAGGCTTTTTTAAGCAGATTGTTAACTACGTAATCTTGATCTACAGCATTTCAATTGGCACCATGTTACAAATGTATTACAAGGCTTTTGTCATCGAGCGCAAAACTTTGTGTTTCATTGCACAATAAGTAATAGAGTAAAAAGGGTTTAATCTGCTTACAGTAGATGAATATATGCCCATTATATGAACTTTACGACTTCCCATAAGCAAAGGAGAAGCCTAAAATCCCCTGAGAAACTGAAAGGATAGAATATTGCTCTGCAGAATTTATCACTACCGACTCCGACCTTATCGAGTATTCGACGCCCCCTAAATGGACAGAGTGCTATTAAATACGATTACCGTTTAAACCACCGTTTGAATTTTTCTCAATCAAGATTTTTTGGTGAAATTTGATATATATCAAGCAAGCATGAAATTGGCATGGACTAAAGGCACCTACATCAATATAGTTACATGTGAAACTAGATATATGCTGAATTCCATATATGTATAGATATCGATCAAAAGACTTCTGGAAATGAATTCAGCATTCACTGCTCTTACCCTACACTTAACAAGGGTCGGTCACTCTACTCACACAATCTGCATGGTCGACAGTCAATAAATTATCGCCACTTCGAATCTGGCTTTTTGAGCGGCCTACAACCCTCTTGCACCCCTAGAGCAACTGGATTTTCCTCCAAACAGTTATTAGCAAGCAAGCTATGAAAGCACTGAAAAATTGAGCATATTTTAACCTAAAGCTAAACTTTCATAGGCATACCTTTCATATTTTTACGGTCAATATCCGATCAATACGGATTTCGGGCATACTCCCCTAAGTAAAGAGATATTTTTTTCCTATCATTAAGCTTGTAAAACCAGCAAGCAAGTATAAACGCTGAATGTTTTTGGCTAGCTCCTCGTAACGCACTTTGCCGCACCCAAACACTGCTTGGTATAGGGAAATGGGTGTTTCACTTTGGCGCGAAGAGTACTAAGTTGCCCCCAATCATTTATACATTTTCCTAAAAACAAAAACCTATATTTTTAAGACTTAGATACAATAGAAGAATATTCTAAAAAATACTTCTTATTAACTTATATGGTTTCACCTATGTGTAAAAGAATAGGATCAAATTCTAGCGCGGCGGCTAGCGACGCCACAAAAAATAATGAGAGCCGGCATCGCCCCAATACATCTAAAAAATCTACCCTCAGGAATGCGCAAATAGACGCAATCGATAAAAACCCCACTATAAATAGGCTTGTGCGTGACTCTAAAAATTTACTTAAGAAGATGAACGATGCTCCTGTAGAGATAAGTAGCCGTATGAATAGTTCTCGCGCAAATACCGAAACAGAATATCTTCATACAACACGTGATGAACTTAGGGCCGACGAAGTCCCTACACCCATAGCGACTACTATTTCTGAATCTACTTTCAATAAGGATCATACTCCTACAGCAGAAATAGAAGAAAATCCACTGCTATATCTACCATTAGCTGAAAAAGTAGAACTGCAAAAGCCTAGCAGACCTAACCCTTTAACTTTAAGAGAGATAGAACTGAGCCCTACTAATTTTATAAAGAGCAAAACAGATTTAGTGTACTTTTTAAAATCTTATTATGATGAAGACAGCCTTTTGGGCAAGGCCTGGCAGTTAATTCACAGATCTGAACGCATAGATACTCAGTGGAAGATTAAAGACTCTTTAAAATTCTTAAAAGATTTCGTGAGGGTGCTGGGTGTAGCGAGAGCTGAAGAAAATATTAAACTTGATGATTTGATAGATGAATACTGCAACAGAAAAACCGAAGCCTTTACGCGTAATGATAGTGCAGGCTTAGACACCCTTAGTAAGAGCCTTGAAGCTTGGAAACATCATATTGTTAGAAAACACTCAAAATATCATCATATGTCTGAATCTTATCTCAGTGATTCAAAGAGGGACAAGATAAACACTTTGACTTCAGAAGTGTGCGGTTATATTAAAGAGAGAAAAGATGGAGCACCACTAACAACTCAACGTGAAACAGAATTCAAACAGGCAGTAACTTCCCTTTTCAAGGAATATGCCGCCTTTGTTAAAGATATTCATAAGGGAGTTACAAATCATGAAGATAAAGTTATCCATAGTTTTGCTATTAAAATTTTTAATGGTTCAGTCAAGCAGGGAGACGCGTAAAAACAATAAGAGGTCTTTTTAGAACCACCCAAAAACTCTAAGGAACCTCCGAATAATTCCGCGATGCCTCTGTGGGTCTTAACTGAAGGCTGCAGAGGTTAGGTGCAGCTCACCGAGAATGGCTTTAGCCCTTTGCAAGAGCTGCAAGGATACTACGGAATTATCCAAGGGTTCCTAGTACTCTGAATCAGTACTTATACGTGGAAGATATTAAATCACCCCGCTTGCTGGATTTACCGGTAAGCAGATATACTTCGCTCCTATTTATCCTTTCTTGAAGCCTGCGGAGCTTTTATTCGCAACCTTTCAGTCATTAAGTGGTACGCAGGCCAACCAAAAGACAATACTTTAAAAATTACTAGCCATGTTTACTCATACCCTGCATTTTCTAAAAAGTTTAAGCCAAAATTAAAAGATTTTATTATTTGAAAGAATTAAGATTTAAATGAATGAATTTGAAATGATTTTTATATTTAAATAAATAGTGTGGCAATTGAGTTACCAAGTATTTTGTTAACGGTTCAATAGGAGAGCACAGGATGGGATCGGTAAGTGGGGCAAGCAGTCAAGAGCCTAAGTTTATCGCCAAGCGTGAAGATATTTCGAGAGCTCAGGAAAACAATTCAGAAGGGCAAGTCTCAAAAAAAAGGAGCGGTTTAAGAGCCATCTTTTTTTCAAAATTTGGGTTACCAAGTAGTGTGAAGTCCCTTATTAGACGCCCGAATGAAGTAAAACCTACTAATAGCGAAGGTAATCGCACGGTTTGGAGTGGGAGTAACAACGTAGGTAGCCCCGCTTTTCTAGCAGAGCTTTCGGGGAAGGATAATGACGGACACGTCTCCGGAGAGAGACGTATGAGTGAAGATCTATTTGATCAGCCATTTGCTGAAGCCTGCCCTGATGATGATGATCCAAATAATATCCAAATTTATAAGGATCTTGATTTCGATGAGATTCTTAACATTAATGGGTACGTTTCGCCCAAAGTTCCTGAGAAAGTTTCATATCGCAATATCCCCCCCCTAAAGCCCCATATGTTTGGTGATCAGCGAAATGCAGGGAATGATTTAGGTTTGCCGCCCTTACCTCCTAGGCCGCCAATCCCTGATAAGCTTGATGATGTAGGGAGCGTTGATAGTTTTTTTGATGACCTACCAAATATAAATACTGAAGGAACAAACGAGAATAATAATGATGATATACCATCAATTCTTAAGTCTTAAATATCCCCGCGAGAAGAATGGATAGGCCTGCGCCCCTTACCCTGAAATCTCCTTGTTAAGGATATACCTTTCGCATTTGCATGCCCAGTTTCGGTTAATATGGATTCTGGGCATGCTCTTCATCAATGAAAGTAACTTCCCTGTCGATAGGTTTTCAAATTTTTCGACAAAAAACACTGGAATCGCTTTGGGGCTTGTGATGCTTCAGGCACAGATCGTTACGCTGATTCATTGATTTACAAGTCGGGGTAATAGTTGAGGCTTGATGGGGATGGCTTTGAACTCTGTTTATATACTCAGCCTATAATGCCCTCCCTGCTAAGCTATTTGATATTTATCAATGGTGTCGATATTACAAGGGTGATTTGACGCCCGGAAGAATTGACCAAAATATAAAAACAAAGGACCGAATTTGCAAGTCTGCAAGATTGCGCTAAGGAACCCATTCTATATGGGCTAAACTTCCACAATTATTCAGCGCCCCCTTGATTTGATCAGAATTGCTCTTCGACTCTTTAACCTGACAAACATAAAACTCCTTGCTTTATGATAATAAATTTACAGATATATAAATTCACAATAAAAATGACCAATAATCATAAAAACAAGTGAAAACCTAAAGCGATTCTCTTTTAAACCCGCTATTCTTAGATAAAAATATGGTCATTTAAATAAGAGTGTAAGGATGTTTATTGGCAGAGGTTAAGTACAGTTCGGCGCTAATGGCCCTAGCCCTTTGCAAGAGCTGCAACGCGGCAGATGTAGCCTTTAAGGCCCACCCTACGGGGCTTGCAGAGCAATTCACACTCTGTGTTGCGACCTCTTCAAAGGTCTAGACATTCCTGCGATGCCGCGTCTTGATTGTGAATCTCTCTACAGGCCAGAGGCATCACGGAATTATTCAGAGACTCCTTAGTTACAAATTACGATTTAGAATTTTGAATGTGTTTTTTTGTTGCAACCCCTTGAAATCAAGGTGCCATACCTTTAACAACCAGCTTTTATCAATATCCAATTTATGTAGCCAGGTTAAGAATTTTTAATATGTCTAAAGTTACTACCAAAAATTGTAATTTTATTAGGGAAGCCAAAAATGTTCACAGCACACAAACTTCGAAGGAGCTGCCTCAGCCCAACATAAATACACATACTGGACTACATGAATGCTCATGTGCTTTCAATGACAATGGCGAAAAATATATTCCTGTAGGTACTCCAAACGCTATCAAAAGTCTAGGCTCCACCATACAAATAGAATCCCTTAAGCAGGCCTTGATTAATCTCATGGAGAACCTTACCCAAACCATGAGCGAGGATAGCTTTCCAAGTGCCGACCAAAAGATCAATGCTGTCAGGGCTAGCTTACAAGAGATGGAAGAAGCAGCGAGTAAAGTATAAATACGCTGATTAAGCACATTTACACTTTCGCCCACGAAATATTTCTGTTGGGACGGACTAAAGATAGCCTAACGAAACAACCCTTTATTTCGAACAATCAATTTTCTGGAGTTTTTTTACCGTGGCTATATTCAATTTTAAACTACCTAAGATGCCACCGGTCAAGCCGATCAAGAAAGTTCAAGGACCGAACCTAAGCAAAACGAACCTGAGCGAAACAAGCATAAAGCCCACCTTTTTCGCAAAAATGAAAGCGAAAGGCTACCAGGCTTTTATGTATACCTACAAGGCTTTCAATCATCTTGAACTAGGGGATGGTCACAAAACTTCCGCCGCCCCCCAACCAGAGTCAATCAGTAAAAGTGAACCCCTTAATAGAGTAAAAGATTTAAGGCTAGCTGAAAAAATTCAGCCACCATTATCTGACACGAAGTGGTTTGGTAATTCTGGATTAACTGACAAAGAGTGGACTGAAAATCTAGTGGGCTATATTAAAACGGACGGCGCTTGGGTAGGGCAAAGTGCTGACTGTTTTCCCGAACTTCTCTCCCACTACCTAAAGCGCCCAATCAATGTAGTCTCAGCCTCCGAGGGAGGGAAAGCTTATGCCAACCAGCTCGGTACAAAGTATGAAAATGATGATTTACAAACGATTAACCTACTGCTGAAGGATGACCACTTCCAACTGATAACAAATAACACTTCCAATCCCAAAGAGCTTACTAAATCTTTTAATAACGACTCTTTAGTATTGGCTGATGTGGAAGGGGACGGAAACTGTTTATTTTCTGCTATATGTAAAGCGACAAACCAATCAACAGACAAGGCTTTGGAATTACGTACTAAGCTAGGAGACTGGATTCTTAAGAACCAGGATCACGAGGATGTGAAAAATACAATCAACTTTATGAGAGCCCTTTAGGAAGACTGGGGGCTACTGTAATGATTTTGCCAATGAGGATGTGCAGCGAGTCAATACACAGAGTTCATTTGTAAGCTCCATTTCAAAATAAGCCAGCTGGCTACACAAGTAGCCCTGAAAATCCCCCATTCCAATAAATATGATGGGGGATTTTTGCGGATGCCAGGCTTCAATCAGTACATGTAAACCGCACCAGAAATCTCAGCTTGATTGTTGTCCGGATCACTATTAATACCAGTAGAGCTACTGCTTTCATTGGGAGCCCCAATAACCAGGGCATCGCCATCGGCACTGAGGCTAGCGGAATAGCCAAAATTATCATTTGCATCAGTATTACTTGCTTTCAGATATGCTTTTTGTAACCAAGCCTCATCAACCAGAGTAAACACATAAGCTGCACCAGCATTTTCGACACTGTTATTATTTTGGTCTCCCCCTATACCCTTTGCGCTACTGCCCTCTTTAGGTGCCCCCACTACCAGCGTTCGACCATCGGCAGTCAAGCTAACAGACTCACCAAAAGCGTCAGAGGCATCTGAATTACTGGCCTTGAGATAGGCCTGCTGCGCCCACTTATTATCTGTGCGAGTAAAGACATAAGCAGCACCAGAGTCTTTGGCTTCATCATTGCTTTGGTCGCCATCAGTGCCTATTGCATTACTGTCTTCACTGCTGGCACCAACGGCCAAAATATCACCACTATCGCTTAGGGTAACCGATTGACCGAAAGAATCCTCTGAATCAGTATTGCTGGCTTTGATATATGCCTGCTGTGCCCAATCACCATCTGTACGGGAGAAAACATAGCAAGCGCCAGCCTGTTGGGCATCATTATTACTTTGCTCACCATCAATACCGACAGCGCTACTGCCCTCTCCAATCGCGCCAACGGCCATCGTAGAACCATCGCCGCTCAGGCTGACGGAAATTCCGAATTCATCATTGGCGCCAGTATTGCTCGCCTTAACATACGCTTCCTGTATCCAGGTGCCATCTATATGGGAGAAAACATAGACCGCTCCTGAGTCCGAAGTATCACTGGTGCCCTGATCCTCATTATTACCATCACCATTAGCATCTACCAGCAAAGTACCACCTTCGCCAGGGAGTGTCAGAATAACAGTGGGATCAGTTTGGTCACCATTGATACCAGTAGCATCACTATCTTCATAAGGTGCACCTACCGCAAGAAGGCGGCCGTCATCACTGAGACTTAAAGAGCGACCAAAACTATCAAAGGAGCCTGTATTACTCGCTTTGATATATGCATCTTGTGTCCAGCTACCATCTATACGTGTAAAGACATAAACCGCACCGGAACTTGTGGCATCAGTATTACCTTGATCGCCATTGATACCTGTTGTGTTACTGCTCTCAGAGGGTGCACCAACGGCTAAAGTATTTCCGTCTCCACTTAGAGCGACAACACCGAAAAAATTTCCTCTGTTGTTATTGCTGGCCTTGATATAGGCCTCTTGTACCCATCTATTATCTACCCGTACAAACACATAGACCGCACCGGCTGGGCCGATGCCGTCATCGTTGTCCTGGTCGCCATTGATACCGACCGCATCGCTTTGCTCTCTGATAGCGCCTACTGCCAGGGTGTGACCATCAGCACTGATAGCGACCGAGACTCCGAAGATATCGCCAGCGCCGGTATTACTGGCCTTAAAGTAACCAATGCTCTCCACCAAGGTGTCGTTCACAGAAAGGGGGTCTGAATCAGTGCAAAGATCTTGCTCCCCCGCTTTGTTACAAGCTTGCAGAATATATTGCGCATTTGTTCGGGCGTGCAGCGGCACTTGCACCGCAAGGGTCTCACTACCCTGGGGAATATCCTCGACTAAACGTGTGAAACCGGAAACCCCGTCAGGATTTTCCAGCAAATGGTAATGGGTGGCCCCATCCGCATCGGTCCAATCAAAGCGGAAAATCTTGGTCGCCTCGAAGCTTAGAGTGAAATCCTGAACTGCTCCAGGGGCAGCGGGCGGCTCTTCTGCGGGTGGGTCTTCTGCGGGTGGGTCTTCTGCAGGTGGGTCTTCTGCAGGTGGGTCTTCTGCAGGTGGGTCTTCTGCAGGTGAATCTTCCGCAGGCGACTCTGCTACAGCGGTATCTTCACCGTCAGTATCGCCATTATTAGCCCCACCGCCACTACAGCCTGCAAGGGTAAATAGAAGCATTGCCATAGTCATGGCCTTAAAGCACGAAACAGTCACTTTCATTAACTCTTATAGATTTCACGAGGTGCCAGCATTATCAGATTTCACCTATATCTCATCTTTAGTTTTTGGGCATAATTTTATTAATTTCTAAAGATTTCGGGGATGGAGAACCCGAAAGAGTCATCGGGAACATCTACTGCCGCATAAAGGTAAAAAAAGGCGCAGGAATGAGCCATAAAAGAGGAATGAAACACTCAGTCACCAAGAGCCTATGAAACTTCCGGGTGGTGAATTTAGTATGCCAGGAGCAGGATCAATAACCAGCAGATCAATGCAAAAAGCACAATACATCGAAAGAACAAAATCAAGGGAGCCTCTAAATAACTCCGTAATGCCTCTGCGGGTCTTGAAGGCTGCAGATGTTAGACGCAGCTCGCCGTGAATGGCCGTAGCCCTTTGCAAGAGCTGCAACGCAGCAGCTGTGGCCCTCAAGGCCCGCCCTTCGGGGCTTGCAGAGCGATGCACACTCCGCGTTGCGACTTCTTGAAAGGTCTAGACATTCCTGCGAAGCCGCGCCTTGATTGTGAACCGCTCTTGCATGCCAGAGGTATCACGGAGTTATTCAGAGGCTCCCAAGCTCTTAATTCAGGGAGGCGAGATTATTCTATTCGCCATGAACAGTACAAACTTGCCCAAAATACTTAAAGCCCCTAGTCGACAAAAAATACAGCCCAATCTTCCCGGTCGACGCAATTCTGACCCCGGTGGCCATTTTTGACAAATCGTACCTGATCACAATCGGTGGACTAATTACTGCCAGTGAACGAAATCAAGAAGTTCTGATTAACCTACCCTCAAAAATAAAACCTCCCAATACTTTTGGTAATGGGAGGTGAAGCATTTGACTACCGCTATCTATTTATCGACTTATAAGGCCTCTTCAATATACACAGTCGCGTCTATTGCTTCATAATTTCTTAAGAGATCCTTTGCGCGGCCAATGCTTTGTTTAAATCTCTCTAATGCTGGTTCGCCAGAATCATTAGAACCTGAGAAAAATTTAATATCCTCTTCAAGTTCCGATATGTTGGATTGTGCTTGCCCAATTAGTGGCCCATCTAATCCTTCAGCACGATCTATTAGCTCACCCACCTCAACTATCAGAGGCTCAATTACATTTGTTCTAAAATTCGTAAAGGTTGACACTAAAGCCTGCGGATAACCTATGCCATCTACATCAAAGCCACGATTTGGATATACAAGATCTTCCGTGCACTTTAAATGTTCTTTACATCTACCCACAAAAGTGTCATCAAGTTTGTCTTCTCTGTTCACAGAAGATTCAGTGCCCGTGACTGCTATATCTTTCGTGTATTTACCATTAAAATGAATATTTGCGCTCATCACCTGTTCTTTTAAGCCTTTGGATGCAGGTGTAATACTGTTTGGCTTGGGAGGATAAGCCTTAAAAGATGGTAATTTACTGAAAACTGTCGTTATTCTTGCGCAAATTTTGCCTATTCTACTTTTTGGTTCACTCGTTTTGTCAATTTGCTGTGTTTCTATTCTGCCCCTGTTCCCACCAGCCTTAACAGCTTGATAGATAGTTGTTGTCATATTAAGTTAATCCTAAACAATAGTACTTCATTCAAATTATATTTAAATTAGCCAGTTAATCTTTCAATTTTTGACTTGCAACTATAAGGTATGGACAATTTCGCTAATATATTTTCGGAAATGGCGACATACACCTATCTTCTTGCGACATAAAGGGATTGCAGTTATTACTTGAAATCAAGTCTAAGTAAAGTTGCCATAACCACGATTATGGCATTTAGTGACCGATATCTACCAGGCTAGGAAGGAGCCTATCTTACCCACCCTATCCTTAAATTTTAAAAACAAAATAATCGCAAATTTATAGGCTGCCTGGCTCCGAAACACCGTCCAACAGGAAGGCTTAAAAAGGACATTTCCACAAGGCTGCAAACCTATTACCGCAATAGCCTGATTCCACTCACCTCATCACGCAGCTTTATCAATTAGGCTCCTCTCGCGATAGCAGCACGAACCACTCGCTAATAATGCCTAAAACCTAAAAATAGAAGCCCGAAAATTAAAGAAAATAAATCTGCTATTAGGATAATCATCTCTTTTTATCTATACCCAACAGCCAACAAAAAATGACCATTCAATATTACAAAGTTCTACTAATGCTGCTGCTTCTCTCGATCCTTTCTGGATGTAGCGGAGGCTCCAGTGATAAAGAGACTGTCGACGAAGAACCAGCAGCAACAGAGTCGCCTGCAGAAGATCCACCTGCGGAAGATCCACCCTCAGAAGATCCACCCGCAGAAGAGCCACCCGCAGAAGAGCCACCCGCAGAAGAGCCACCCGCAGAAGAGCCACCTGCTACCCCTGGAGCAGCTCAGGATTTCACCCTTATCTTCGAGGCGACCAAGATTTTCCGCTTTGATTGGACCGACGCGGAAGGGGCTACCCATTACCATCTGCTGGAAAACCCCGATGGGAACTCAGGCTTTAGCCCAGTCGCTGAGAATATCCCCCAGGGCAGCGGCACCCTGGCTTTGGAAGTTCCCCTCTTCGCCCGCACCAATGCACAATATCTACTGAGGGCTTGTAACAGCGACGGAGAGAAAGAACAGTGTAGTGACTCAGACCTGCTCTCGGTTAGTGACAGCCTAGCGGCGAGCATTGGCTACTTTAAAGCTAGCAATACCGATCCACGTGACGCTTTTGGATTCTCTATCAGCCTAAGCGCCGATGGCCTTATCCTGGCCGTAGGGGCTGATCGCGAAGACAGTGACGCTACCGGTACCAATGGCAACCAATCCGATAATAGCGCCAAGGATTCGGGCGCAGTCTATGTGTTTACTCGAGTAAATGGCGCCTGGGAGCAACAGGCTTACCTCAAGTCTAGTAATACTAATGCTGGTGAACAGTTCGGTAGCTCCGTCAGCCTCAGTGCCGACGGTCGCACCTTGGCTGTGGGGGCTAATGCCGGAGACTTTGCAGCTTTCGGTTTTGCTAGCGATCAATCGGAGAATGGCGCCGATTATGCAGGCACAGTTTATATATTCACCCAAGAGGACGGAGTCTGGACACAGCAGGCTTACCTCAAGGCCAGCAACGCCGATACTTTTGACCGTTTCGGTACCTCTGTAAGCCTCAGTGCCGATGGTGACACCCTGGCTGTAGGGGCTGATTCCGAAGACAGCGGCGCAACCGGTACTAACGGCGAACAGGATGATAATAGCGCCGAAAACTCTGGTGCCGTCTATGTCTTTTCCCGTGAGGATGAAGCCTGGCTACAGCAGGCCTATATCAAAGCCAGTAATACCGATCTTGGTGACTTCTTCGGCGCCACTGTAAGCCTCAGTGCCGATGGTCAAACCCTAGCTGTGGGGGCAAATCACGAGAGTAGCAGCTCTAGCGACATTAATGGCGATCAATCCGATAATAGCGCCAGCGCAGCAGGTGCCGTCTATGTTTTTAGCCAAAGTGAGGGATCCTGGGTACAGCAGGCCTACGTTAAAGCGAGCAATACCGATGCTCGTGATTTCTTCGGTACATCTGTAAGCCTCAGTGCCGATGGCCACACCCTGGCTGTGGGAGCTTTTTTCGAAGATAGCAACGCTATCGGTATTGATGGTGATCAGGCCGATAATAGTGCCATCGATAGCGGCGCGGTCTATGTGTTTGCCCGAGTGAATGACGCCTGGGAACAGCAAGCCTATCTTAAAGCCAGCAATACTGAGGAAACTAATTTAGGCTCTGGTGACTCCTTCGGTGGTTCCATCAGCATTAGCGCCGATGGCAATACCCTGGCTGTAGGAGCTGACCGTGAAGAGAGCAGCGCTACTGGAGCTAATGGCGATCAGCTCAATAATGAAGCCACCTTCGCAGGTGCTGCCTACGTGTTTATCCGTGTGAATGAAGCTTGGGTACAACAGGCCTACCTAAAAGCGAGCAATACCGAAGCTCTTGATTTCTTTGGTAGCTTTGTCAGCCTCAGTGCCGATGGCAATACCCTGGCTGTAGTAGCTGACTCTGAGGACAGCAGTGCTACCGGCATTAATGGTGATCAAGCCGATAATAGCGCGGAATGGTCCGGTGCAATTTATGTTTACTGAATCTCGTACATAAATTATTAAGGAAGGGGCTCAGATGCACCAAAGCTCAACGGATATAGGTTTCCAACCTTAGCGTTTAAAAGCGAACCAACAGGCCTGCCGCAGCAATTAGATGTCGGTCCCCTGAGCGCTGAGTTACCCACCTATACGCCTACATAACTGGGCGCGCCAGTGCCAAGTATTTTCAAAATACAGCGATAAGAGAGGAAGCTGCATGAGCATCCCCCCAACAGGAAGAACCAACACTACACAGTCCACTCGCCCCACTAACGGGCATAGAGATACCCGCGGTAGTCAGGGTGGACGTTCCTCCACTTACGCCGCCGAGAGGGAAAGGCTCCAAGAAAATTGTAAACATGCTTTTTCTCGAGGGCTTAACAGATTTAAAGGTCCCAGTGAGAAGTCTTTTGACGAACTACGTGAAACATTGGGGGAAAGCTTAAGTACTCTTACTTTAAAATCCAGAAAATCTGAGGCCGAGACCGCCAAAGAAGTGGAGCGGATCCAGAGAATGGCCAGCGAAACAAAACCTGAAGCAATGAACAAACATGTCGAACTAAAATTGGCTGAAAAAGCAAAGCATACCAAGGAAGCGGGAAAGTATGATCACAGGGACTCCGAGAGGCGGAGGATTTTTAAAGACAAATTCCAGAATCTAATAGATAAAAAGTATAAGTTTGCTAGCAAAATACTCAACAGGCGACCTCGCCAGCAAGATCCAGACATTAAAGTTAAAACTGAACAACGTAGCAAGCCTCTCAAGGATAAAATCGACATACTGTTGGCATCAACTTACAAAGACTCCATCGATGATATTAGAGTGCAATTAGATGATGAGAAGCCAATAAATTTTTCAGACCTGCGAAGCCATATTGTCAAACTCCAGCATACAATCATTGCTCACAGTGTAGCCCTTGAGCAAATCGGCGAGATAGACAGCGACCTAGAGCATGAATCTGAAGAGGCACTCGCCACTCATGAAAACCTCGCAAGAGACATTACCGCTAAGACAGAGAAGTTAATCGACGTTCTAGAAAATGAAGACGCCCGATCCAAAATGACGATTATCCAAGGGGGAAGGGCTTACGCCTATGAAGGCGAAGACAAGAATGCAGTGCAAGACGAACTCAAAACTTTACTCGCTGATGCAGAGTACTTCCTAGAGACTGCCCATGCAATGCTCCAAAGCAATGAGGAAACCATTAAAAGCTACGTTGCCCCCGAAATTGAGGATGGTGATAGCGTAGTCTATATAAACGATCAACCGTAGTCGTTCAGGCTTGATCTGATAGTGACCGATTTTTCCAGCAGGTGTTCTGTCAGGTCAAATTCAGTTGGTATATTTTTTCTTCCAGAAGCCTTTTCAGGCTTCAAGGGTTGCCATCGGAGTGCTGCCGCAACACATATTACCCTCGTGTTACCCTCGTGGTTGCGAGCATTATTATAATAACTGAGCCATGCAGGGTCCCCTGCGTATGGATCATGGGATTTATCCTTGGTGTTATTTTAGATTTAGGACCTCTGTGAAAACCGCCCCCTTTTCAACAGGCTATATCACATTTGGCCCGAACCAAGGAGCCTCTGAATAATTCGATAATAGCTATACGGTTCTTGATGGCTGCAGAGGTTAGACACAGTTCACCGCGAATGCCCCTAGCCCTTTGCAAGATCTACAACGCAGCGGATAAAGCCCGCCCTTCTGTACCTTCAGAGCGATTCACGGAACTATTCAGAGACTCCCTCTCCAATTAATCTCCGCTGCAATTTTGTCCCCATGGAGGCTTCTATCGTCAATCTGCCACCATACTTTTTAATACTCATAGAAGCACCAAATAAACCTACCGTTTCAGTGGTGTTCAATTTAACAAAGATATGCTGTATTCTGCGGTTAATTTTATCGAAAAACACATGAACCTCCCCAAAATGTATTCGACCCATTCCCAGGTCAAGCATTGAAATTATATAATGCCGCCTACAGTTTCTATCTGACTAGTCCCTTATAAAAAATCAGAATTTTGGAATACTCACTAAGAATGATAGTGAGCAGGGAAGAAATATTTCAACGCTACTGAAATTTAAGCAGCTCGAAACTCATTAATTTTACCAGCAAAGTCTAGCTCACACTTTAAGAATCAGCAACCACCCGCATAGCGGGTGGTATGGTGAAAGCCCCCAGAGGGGGCTAGTTACAACCCTGCCAGTCGCATCTGCTCTTGGCGGCGCTCTTCAACCTCTTGATTTTTGATGTACTCACACAGTAGCCCCGAGCCCAAAAGTGTCTTCCTGTGAAATTTCTCTGTACATGCTTGTACTTCCGAAATATCTGGATCGCAGATTTCCCTTTCAGAAACCCAATCGTATTGGAAACACTGAACTTCGGAAGAATCATTAACAACATATGGATGTGATCCTTCATTGCGTACTCCTCGACCAACTCAATGCCCTTTTGACGACATAAGTCTCGACATATTGCTCCAATCTCCCGCCTTAATGTCCCAAATAACGCTTTCTTTCGATACTTGGGCACAAACACCACGTGGTACCTGCAATAATGTTTCACGTAAGCTTGGCACTGCCAATCTCGCATATGGCCCCCTTATAGAACTTGCCGGTTCATGGAGGCCATATTTTTACTCTGCACGCCGGAACGGCAGAGCCCTGTCAAGTCTCACCGCCAGAGGCGGTGGTTTACCTAACTGTTAATTAAATGTCGGCCCCCTGAGCGCTGAGCTACCCACCTGTACGTCTACATAACTGGGCGCGCTAGTGCCAAGTATTTTCAAAATACAGCGATAAGAGAGGAAGCTGCATGGGCATCCCCAAAACGGGCAAAACCAACAAACCATAGTCCACCGGCCCCAACCACTCCTCTCATCCTAAAAAAATCCCTATTAGCTCGCTAAAGGGATTTATACTTGATTGACAGATACCGGTTAGACGATGATCTGCCAGGTCAAGTTCAAGCAAAGTGTTTTATCTACCCATCCGATAGAAATTTAACACTTTTATGATCTAAGGAGATAAGCTGGACCACTACTGTTTTTTCGGCCATTCACTAATGACTTCATGAGTGTTCACATCAAGTTCTTGCAAGCCAAATCCAGGCTTGCTAACTATATCAAATTCTTTTTCTTCTTCTCCTTCTTTTCTATGCCACTTGAGCTTTTCATTCATCGCATATTTTTCCAGTTCATCATCCGTCATATTACGGATACTTTTCACTTCTTCTTCAGTTTCGTTCTGTGATTCCGTGGCTGCGGCATCGAGAGATGTTCCGTCTCTGACTTTTTCAGGTCCAGATGCACGGATCTGATCAAGCGTAGGCGGATCTTCATTTAAACTCTCTAATCTATTTCCTAATTCCAGGCCCAATTCACCCAAATATCCCGACCACTCTTGTAGTTTATCTACTTGTCTTTTCTGAAATTCGGTGAGAGGTTCTTGATGCTCTAATTTAAAGCCAATTATACGTGTCTCCCTTTCGTAAGAACTATTTTCTTTCAACAACGACCTTAAAGTTTCTATATCAGAACAGCTCTCCAACTTGGAAGTGACAGTATCACTATGTTTGTCGATCTTATCGATAAGCTCATTTATCTCCCCGCGACTTGCTTGGTGATCACCCTGAATTTTTGTTGGGACTGCAACCTCTCTGGACCGACTATTCCGAAGACCGGAAATTAATGCCTGAAAAGCTCCAGGGACACATCCACATAGACGCTTAATGTTCTGACTGAAACTTGACTTATCTTTCTGCTCAGCCCGAGACTCAGATAATGCTTCATTTGAATTTGTACTGCTGATTGAAGAAACCCTTGAAATACCAGTCATTTCATCCCCCAAACTAAATATCTTTCGTTTAAATTATTCATCTATATTAAAAACCAGTTTCCAGCCGTAAAATCTATGAAAAAGGAATTACATCAGCAAAAATGCACTGCCAACCTGTAAATCGACTACGGATACAGTTCCGTTTTTTTGAATGCGGAACTGCACAACAATTTAAAATAGTCTAATTACCGGGAGTAAACCCCTCTTTATTAAGGCTTTCCTTAACCATATCCCTAGCATCACCGTCGATATTTCTTCTAAGGGTTCCGTGAATCACATAAATCACCTTTTCATAACCCTTAAATAGTCTGTCAATTACCTCGGAGAAAACTTTATCAGTTGCCTCTATTGGTTTATCGGAGAAGCTTTCCGCAGCAAAGGTTATAGATCTAAGATCGTCAATGGCGTCAAGCCCTTTGTCTATTTTTTTGGCTTAGCGGATTACTCACTATTCATAGTGAGCATGCGAATTATTCTCGCCTGCTGTATCAAATATATTTTGTATCGTTCTAAAATTATCAACAACGCGATTCCTATCTTCAGCTCCCAAATTTAGCGAATTTTCGCCGTTCCCCTTATATACTTCTTATCAAGAGACTCTAAATCTCCCAATTTATTATTAAGCCCGATATAGTCTTTATTTTTCCAGTCTCCTAGTATGTCTAGCTTTAAATTTTACCATGTAATCTTCAAGGGTAAGATCTTTTTGTCGTTCGAGATCGGTAACAACACCGACATTTATCACACACCCGAACTCCTGTAGAAAATTAGTACTGTCATAATTATAGCTTTCCGCTGCGAAATCCGTCCAAACCCTGTTTAAACGGCTACTGTCCGTAGATAAAACCTGCATAAAGTAGAGTGCGTCATCCTTACTCCGACCAAGATTGCCTTGGGTCAAATCCCCAACGCTAACAGCTTCAGAGAATCCATCGCTACCTTCTGAAAAATGGCCACTACATTCTATTACATTCGGCTTTTCGAATGACCAAACCCGAGGAATCAAACAACTGATCACACTATAGAATAGCGGCCTTGTTTTCGCCATCGTGAGAGCGACGCAATGTTTTGCCATCAACAGCCACAATCTCTTTGCACATCACGGAGCGAATTGAATTAACCCATTTCAGAAAACAGTTCATAAACTGCTCAGGATCAATCCTGGAAAAAACGCGGTTAAATGTGTCATGAGAGGGAATGCCGTTTGGCAAGGCTAAAAACTGAGTAAACCAGTCTTCTTTTGCTCTGCCGTATTGAGCAATAGACACCCAATCGTCCGCTGCGCTGAGCATGCCACAGAGAGCAATGACCAATATGTCAATCAATTCATGCCGCTTGTTGGCATTGTCCCGTCTGGGATCTTCAATTTCACCTAAAAATTCGACAATGTTGTGCGGCTCTTTATCCATGTTGTCACTTCGTGTATGAATTTGCAGCTATTATGCTATATCTTCACACATTTATAGTGCGATTGCCCAGGCACCCCCTATTACCCCCAATTCAGCCCGAATTTTTGTTGAGACTTCAATCTCTCTACATCCACTATGCCTTAAACCAGAAATTAACGCCTTAAGACTTCCAGCGACACAGCTAATTAGACGACTAATATTGCGACTAAAATTTGAACTATTTTTCTTGTTAGTGTGAGCACCATATAATGCTTCTGTTGAGCTTGATCTTCGAATTGTAATAACCGTTGAAAAATTATTCATTTTGCACCCAAGCAAGACACCTTGCGCCTAAATATCCATCTATACTGAATAAATAATTCATTTAGCCTTAGAAATCCTAACAAAGGAACCGCACTCATTACAACTCACCCTCAACGTATAAACTCACTACAAATACAGCTCCGCATTTTTAAATGCGAAGCTGAACTCAAAATCTAAAAAGGCTTATACAGTCAAATCTCCCCTATTTTGCTCTTGGAGGCTTTCCTGAAGCTTACCATTAGTATTCATGTTTCGTACAAAAGTAACATAAATCTCTTTAACTATATCATCACAACCTTCAAGTACATTATCAATTGCCTTGAAGACACTATCATCTATAGAATCGGAGGACTTAACAGTTGCCACCGATGACTCATCAGAAAAATCTATCTCAGATAAATCAACGGAGACCAAAGAGTCAAGATCTTTATTACTTTGTTCTTTTGAATTACGCTGTGAACTACCGGAAGCAGAATCTTGATTATTTAAACCTTTCTCTTGGTATAAGCTTCTTAATAGTTTAAGGCCATCAATAACACGCTTCTTCTCACCCCCTGATACGTTTATCTCATCCTTACTTCCAGCCTTAAGAACCTTATCTGCAAAATTTTCTAAATTCACAAGGTTACTATCGTCTCCTGAATACAAGCCCTCTATCAAAGCATCATATAACTGATCTAGGTATCCTTTAAGGGTAAGATATTCTTGCGGCTCAGTAGTAACACCTACATTTATTACACGCGCAAATTCCCGTAGAAAAATAGCAGTATCATAGGTATAAGCTTTCTGTGCAGCATTTGTCCAAACTTTATTTAACTGGCTACCTTCCGTAGATAAAATCCGCATAAAGTAGACTTCATCTGATCTGGATCGATCAAGAGTATGCTGGATCAAATCCTTCTCTGGAACTAAGTAAGCCTCACACTTCCTTGACAAATCTTTTAACGATTTCCCCCCCGTTTCAATCTCACCCTTGACATACTTGTTACCCTCACCATCTGATTCAAAATTAATTGCTATTGACTGAAGATATTCAATCTCTTTATCGATTTTAGATTTAAAGTTTTTTAATTGCGCTAAGTCGTTTCCGCCTAGGATATCCTCAGCTTCTTTGTGAAGTTCAGGCAGCCGCACTAACCGACCGAAATCAACTGACTGCCGACCTACTTTACCAGCTGAATCTACTTCATTGGGAATTGGTACCCGATTATTTTTATTACTTTTCAGGCCAGACACTACGAGCGCCAATCCCCCACGTAGCCTTTGCCCCGCAACCTGCAACTTACGTTTAAAGCCGGATTGCTTCGGGCGGTTAGCTTGATTTAAGGTTTGATCACCGCTCACTTCAACAAACGATTGAAAACTGCTAGAAGAAGAACTAGCACCAACAGATTGAGAAGAATTAATTTTCATGTTTTTTTACATACAAACTTAAATAAGGGAGCCCCTAAATAACCCTATGGTGTCTCTGGCTAGCTGAGCGGTTCACAATCAAAGCGCGGCTTCGCAGAATATCTAGACCTTTCAAAAAGTCGTAGCGCAAAGTGTGAACCGCTTTGCAAGCCCCGAAGGGCGGGCCTTAAAGGCCGTATCTGCTACGTTGAAGCTCTTGCAAAAGACTAAGGCTATTCGCGTCGAGCAGCGCCTGACCTCTGCGGCCTTTAAGGCCCGCAGAGATATTTCTGAGTTGTTCAGAGGCTCACATCATCTTTTAGGACTTGCCAACGACTATATGTTTGGGATGGTTGGAGTTCATATTATCGACAAAAGTGTTATAGATAGTACGAACTATATTTATGTAACCATCAAATATCTTATTAATTGCCTCTTCCTTAGAGATTATAGATGAACCTTTCTCTAAATCCCTAAAACCATCAAGAACAAGCGACCTATCCCCCCCAGATATGTTTAACGTTGGCTTTGCGTTAACATTACTAAAATCAAACCCACAATCATCGTCAACCTCAATATACTTCTTCGCAATCGCTTCAAAAGTTTCAAGGCGACTATTTTCTCTTTTTCCTGATTCCAACTCCTCCAACACGACAGCTTTTGCCCTATTTATATATAGGTCAATGGTAGGATATTCTTGCGCCCCAGTAGTATCACCTACATTTATCGCACGCCCAAATTCCTGCAAAAATTCAGTACTATCTTGCGTAAGGGTTTTCTTTCCGACATTCATCCAATGTTCTTTTAACTGGCTACCTTCCGTAGATAAAAGCCGCATAAAGTAGACTTCATCATTCATAGACCGATCAAGATTCTGCTGGGTCAAATCCTTCTCTGGTGCACTAGGTAACCCCCAGCTGAAGACGATCGGATTATCATCACGATCAAAGATTGGCTTGGAAGGATCAACAGCTGGATCTGACACCTTGTATCCATGCGCTGCCTCAAGCATATGGGGCTTTAAGGGCGGCAGACCCAAATTTGGCCTTACTATAGGTTCGCCTAGAGATTCTGTAGGTACTACCTCATTTGGATTAGGAGAACCCCTTTTTATAGGGTTTAAGCAACCTAAAAGTGAATAAATCTTAGCTCCAAGGCCAGCCCTTTTCTTTGAGACCACCCCTTCTGGATTGCTTGCCTGATTTTGCCCCCCATTTTCAGGGCTAGAGACAGGTATCCGCCCTTGGTTATTTACCCCACTTACTGATCCCATTATATCTTCCTCTATTAAAGAGTTAACAAAATACCAAGCAAATCTATTGCTACATTTCTTATTTAAACGTAGAGATTACTGCAAGGTTAACAATTTGAACCTTACTCCCTTCAAATAGACAAATCTTTTGATTTTAGCTTTATCTTTTTAGAATTTAGAAGTTCCTAAATAATAACCCGATACTTCTGACTCTGGATTAACTCTAAATCGATACACCGCTTCACAGAAGTATCAATCCAGCTCAAGCGGTGGCAACACAAAGTGAGAATGACGCTACCAGTCCCATGCCCCCCAAACAGAAAACTAGGGCTCCTACAAATGGTCAGGGCACACTACGGTGATTTACACTCAATATTGACAGCCTTTAGGCCCTGAAGCGCTTATAGGTAAATATTACGTGAGACTATGGACGTAATTTCGCATTAAAAATATACCCCCTCAGAAGCACTGCAAGTAATGTGTAATCTATGCCTACAAGACGACTGGTATAGACTTCACGCCACCATATTTATCGATTGGCGACACACCTTTTTAGGCTTTTCTGTCTGGCTAATCAACGACTCAACTTGACTGTCCTGAATGGAGTAATTAGCTGTAATCGCTTACAGTGATAAGCAGTTTGCTATGCAGGATGTCAGTTAATAGCTCTGGTGCCATTCGTCAGTAAGTCCTCGCGGATCAAATAGCCCATTTCCTAAAGAAGCAGCTACCTTTGCATAAGTAAAAAGGGTATGCAGGTTTGGTTGCTGGAGTGAGTAAATATCAGGGAGGTGCGAAATGTGCCCCCCTTACGAGCCTTTCCTTTGTAAACTTCTTGTAGAAAATCATGACATCTTCAACTATTTCAACAACAAACCCAATAAAAAGCCAAAACTCCTGAAACTCCCAAAAAAATTAATCAGTATATCTATTAAATGAATAGAAATGCTGACTCCTATAACTTAAGAGATCTCTTCGACAATGACACTGCGCCATAAATCTCCTAAACAACAATATTGAAGAAATTTTTTGTTACATAGATTTAGGTAATCGACAATAACTATCAAATATAAATATGGATGCGCATATCATGATGGAGCCAAGTACACAAAACTCTCTGCCGATAAAAAATGTGGCCAGAATATTGGAAATATCGGAGTACCGATCCGCGTAAAGATGGGCAGGATCAAGACTCCAGTAGTAAAAACTAGTGGTCAAAGACAGTCAATTAACGCGATATCAGCTTTATCGAACAGAGGTGGTTTCTGGTATCACATTTGCAATGGGAAGTTCACGGCAGAGAAGTGCGTGGAATGCTTTAAAAATTTTCAGAGGAGTCAAAATCGGCCTGTAATCCTTATAGTTGATGGACATCCAGTACACAAATCGAAGAAGGTATTGGAGTATGTCAGTTCACAGGATGGAAATCTTGAAATGGTCATCTTGCCACCATATGCACCAGACTTAAACCCGGATGAATTGGTCTGGAATCGCATCAGAAATATAGGGATCTCAAAGAAACCGCTGAAAAAAGGTGAAACGTTGATGAGCCGTGCAAATGCAGATTTAAAGAGCATTAAGAAAAATAGGAAACTTGTGAAATCATTTTTTCAAGAACCGACAGTATCCTTTGCTGCCGCTTAGGTAGTAAGTCTGCGAGTAAGACTTTCAAAACTCAGTAGCAGGCAATTCAGGCGCTTAACCTAGCTAGACTTTTCTATAATTTTAAACCACTTCGGAATCCACAAAAATAAATAGGTTCGGCACTCTGCGAATGACACCCATGTTTTACCCCCCCCTCCTGCCACCACACAAAAATTAATTGCAACAAAGTGATGGATTACCCTATAACCGTATAGAGCCTTGTAAGATAATCGCTGCAGAGCTGGCTCTATGCCCTAATAGGTCGACATATAGACCCTACCGAAGTACCGCATAAAGAATAAATGATTTAGTGTCTTAATCTATCAAAAGATGCACTTCGTGCATTTAATTATCCTGTCATCATACAACCGAATAATGGCAGGCTGACATGAAATCACTTAAGATTCACCTAAGTAACATTAACACTTAATCCTAAAAATATTTGTCCAAAATAACAAGTCTATTGAGATACAAACCGGTATGCTACTCAGATTTTCACACGCATCAATAGAGGTGGCATTTATGCCGGGACCAGAAATAATATCAAATCGTTCGTCATCAAATTCAGTGACTGGAGCCAATGAGTCTCAGGGAAATACAGCCCGCAATCCCGAAGGGGACCAACGAGACTCATCATTTTCACAAGTACAAGCTAACGCACTTTCTCAGGCAAATCTTGCACCAATACATAGTGAGGACAATAGAAACGAACCTCCAAATGGAATTTTTCACGTGCCGGCAATGCCTTACGCCAAGGCAATATCTAATAAATCTATAACTAACCAACAAAAAAAAGTAGATGGTATCAAGAAGGTTATAAATGAGCGAAAGGAAGAAGCAAACACAAAACAATCAAATATCGATCAGATAACAAAAACCATTAATAAGTTGGAGAGTAAAATTAAGATATCTGAAGCTGTTGTTGATAAACTGTCAGGATCGAGAAAGAAAAATGATAAAATTATTACTGTAAGATATAAGGAAATAATTGAGGACAAAAAACATGAATTAGAAAAGAAAAAAAATGAACTAGAAGACAATAAGAGGTTTAAGCTAGAACATGAACGATTCATAAAAGCTGCGGAGAAACGCCTTCTCTCTGCAGAAAATAAGCTTGCACGCATGAGATCTAAAACGGAATCCCTACCTATTGCATCTGAAGTAAAATATTCTTCTGGGCCTTTTGCACAAGCGATTTCACGAGACTCTGACAGTGTGTCGCAGCAAGAGGTCAATAGATCTGCATTAGAAAACGGTGGGTTGGATGTATCTACAGGGAATGAAGAGCTAGTTACATCGGGCACAACATTAGAGGATCATGCCAGTACTTTACACCAAGTTCCAATAGCTCCAGTTCTAGATTTCACTGCGTCCACTCTCAACGAGAATCCTGAGGAACAAACGATATTACCTCAAGGCGAACCCAGCAGTAGTGGTGAAGTACCGATTGAAACTGGCACATCAGTAACTCAAAGTCAGGCAGACAGAGAGCATGCGGATCTCATTGAGCAAATTCAAAACTTAAATGTACCAGCTCCTACTCCGAACCTCAGAGAGGAATCAGTTGATGAAAGGGTGCCTTTGAGCAGTTAAACTTTAGTTGTTCGGGCACACAAATAATCAGCAACCCCCCGCAGAGCGGGCGGCGCTGCTTGCCCCTTAAAAAGCATGGCGTAAAGGGGCTGCCCCATAAGTGCGCTAAGCGCACTTATGTAGTCGTCTAATGTGTAGTAGTTCAGACTTGATCTGACAGTTACCGGTTTCTCAGGAGATGCTCTGTCAGGTCAAATTCAGTTTACGAGCTTTTCCTTCCAGATGCTTTTTCCATCTTCAAGAGTTGCTAACGGTGTTCGACCGCAACACTTCTTACCCTGATGAGTTCTCTCATTATTGTAATATGTGAGCCACTCGTCCAGATCCGTTTGTAACTCTTCTATTGATCCATAGATCTTGCGGCGTAATGAGGGTTGGTAGAACTCTTGTAAAATGGTCTTATGGAAGCGCTCACAGATTCCATTAGTTTGTGGATGTCTGGCTTTTGTCTTAGTGTGTTCTATTTCGTTCACACTTAGATATAACTGGTAGTCGTGCTGTTCCAATTTGCCACAATACTCCGTACCGCGATCAGTTAGGATACGCAGCACTGGTAGATCATGTAAGGCATAAAACGGTAGCACACGGTCATTCAGGAGGTCCGCCGCAGTGATTGGCGTTTTGGTGGTGTACAGCTTGCAATGAGCCACCTTTGCATAGGTATCGACATAGGTTTGTTGGTAAACACGTCCGACGCCCTTAAAGGTTCCTACATAGAAGGTATCCTGCGAGCCCAGATAACCTGGGTGTTGAGTATCAATTTCACCGCAGGCTTCATCATCATGCCGTTTTCTCTCCAAAGCCTGAACCTGTGACTCTGTGAGGATCAGTCCCTCCTCAGCGACCTTGGCCTCAAGTGCCTTTAATCGCAATTTGAAGTTAGCCAGGTCATGCCGTAACCAGATACTCCGAACGCCACTAGGGGACACAAATACACCGCGTTTACGCAGTTCATTGGAAACTCGAACCTGCCCATGGGCAGGCTCTTGGAGGGCATAAGTTAACACTGCCTCTTCAATGACTGTGTCAACACGGTTCTTGTGGTTGGGCACACGCCGGTTCTTCTCAAGAAGGGCGTCCACACCGCCACTTGAAACGGCTTCCTTATAGCGATAGAAAGTGTCTCTCGACACACCCAGCATCTTGCAAGCTTTGGAGATATTGCCGAGTTCTTCTGCCAGATTTAGCAATCCGGTCTTGTGTTTGATGATGCGATCATTAGTATGGATCATGGGGTTTATCCTTGGTTTTGCTTTTAGGTTTAGGCACCTTCATCAAAACCGGTAAACCCCTCTTTTTCAAGAGGATGTGTCAGATTTGGTCTGAACTAATACATCTAATGCTTCCGTATACTTCGCTAAGATACTAAGATCCCCAAAAAAATGAGAACCGCAAGCTATTAAAGCTCGCGGCACGTTCTTTTAGCGCTCTATGTAACTAGATTGGGATCAATGATACACCTAAGAATTGGTCGACGGTGTAAGTAAAGTAATAACACGCTGAACTATTTTTGTACTTTTGTTTACTTCGACCCACAATGCAAGTTGCTGTCGAATAGACTTATAGTCATCCTCCTTGTTATATGGCCTATTTCCGGATTGATCAGCGAATGCTTGAGCAAAGGCTCTATACAAGCAATTGCCATCACCTTTAATTTCCTGAGTTTCCAGTTGATCGTATTTCACCTTATTCTCAACATTGCCTGAACTTCTGTATCTTGCGAGGGACTCTGGATTATCTAGGACCTCGTAGTGATTTGTACGATCACCATCACCATGAATATGGACCAAGGTGATTCCGGGATTATCTGTACAGTCCTTATTATGGACCTCCACGTTTGTAACCACCTGCACACCTTGTTTGTCCTGGCTCACCATTGCGACAGAAACGGGCACCTGGAACGCATGGGCCAGTAAATATGGGATAAAATCACCAGTATCTGAAAACCATTTCCCGTCTGTTTTAATGTCTTCTAATAATTGTGGACAAATGTCGCCTCGATTCGTTCGCACAAGGGCTCTAGTTCTCATATCTATAGAGTTAACCTTTTTTTGAGCGCCCTCTTCCTTACTTTCTGACTTAGTGAAGTATTCGTATGCACCTGAAGCCATATAACTTAGCACATCTCTGATTGTTGTTCTATTTACAAATTCGCTCCAGTACTTCCTAAAGGAATCTTCCCAGCCGACCTTTTTCGATGTAGTCGAAGAAGAACGTCCTTTATCAACAAATTCCGGAAGTTTTGCAAGTGCCAGATCCAGTTTGTTAAGATTTTCTATTCGCTGCTTTACAGCTTCACGCGCATTATTAACTTGATTTTCTGTCGGGCTATTTTCACCTGAAACATCTTTTAACAACATTATTGCTTGCTCACCCACATCTTCCAGACGATCGGATGCTTGCGGCAATCCTCCAATTTTATCAACAAAGTTCGCAATCTGCGCGACATCGCTTATCTCCTTGGATTTTTTATCATCGTCCTTCATGCCAGCGCTCGCATTTTTTGAGCCAAAGTTGATCAAACTGCAAACTTCAGCAACAGACTTATCTTTGATGCCTCCATTAAAATTAACCAAGCTTTTATTGTTAGCAACAATTTCCTGGATTCCTTTCATATTACGGTAAAGAGTGTCATGCTTACGGTCAAGGTTCTTAACCTTGGCTTGATTCCTTAAGACGCCAAGGTAAGCACTCAGTGCAAGATCAATCTCCCTAGCTCTATTTGCTACCCCCCCAGGGTTTGTTGACGCCGGGAAATCTTTAATAATTTCTACTAGCATCTCATTGAACGATAATTCAGGCTCTCTTCCCTCAGATAGCCCCATCAAAAACTTCACTTGCTTTTCATGAAGCTCTTTTATTGCTTTAACCTCTGCTCTTTCTGGATGTTTTGCTTTCGTCACACTATTAGGAGATAAGCTTCTAACACTCGGCATGCTAGGCATGCTAGGCATGAGATCTAGAAGCCTCCCCGACCTTTGTCTTTGTAAAGTGCCAGCTGTCGCATTTTCACGCCTATTAGCGTTAGCGGCACCAGCAGTGTCACCCCCTCTTGTGGTATTATTTGCATTTTCCGCGCCAGCCTTATTTTTAGTGGCCGAGAGTCCACCTGACATATTATTTCTCCCGAGATTTTCTCTTATAATTAACTTAGAAAAACAAATTTTTCGCCATACACATTAGGAAAAGATATATGGCTTAGTGCTATCAATTACTCACCAATACCAATCTATTATTATACCTCCAAGACTTGCCATTCAGTTGGAAAAAATATTTCAATATTGCGAATAATCAATCTTGAATATAAACGCATTACCCACCATAGTTTCAGCCCATCATTCCAGATACAAGCCAGATGAAAACCCTTCACGGGATTAAGCAGATCAAACCTTGCTGCAACCACCAACCCCATGGGGAAGCAACTTGGCTGATAAACTTTTTCATTTTCCCTCAGCCTTGATCTACTATTTAATTAATATATTTTAACTTTAAGTGCTTTATAATCAGCAACCACCCGCATAGCGGGTGGTATGGTGAAAGCCCCCAGAGGGGGCTTGTTACAATCCCGCCAATTGCATCTGCTCTTGCCGGCGTTCTTCAACCTCTTGATTCTTGATGTACTCTCGAATCATCTGCTCATCAAGCCCTACTGTACTCACGCAGTAGCCCCGAGCCCAAAAATGTCTTCCTGTGAAATCTCTCTGTACATGCTTGTACTTCCGAAATATCCGGATCGCAGATTTCCCTTTCAGAAACCCAACCGTATTGGAAACACTTAACCTTGGAGGAATCATTAACAACATATGAATGTGATCCCTCATTGCGTACCCCTCGACCAACTCAATGCCTTTTTGACGACACAAGTCTCGGAATATTGCTCCAATCTCACGTCTCAATGCCCCAAATAACGCTTTCTTTCGATACTTGGGCACAAATACCACATGGTACCTGCAATAATGTTTCACGTGAGCTTGGCACTGCCAATCTCGCATATGGCCTCCTTAAAGAACTTGCCGGTTCATGGAGGCCATATTTTTACTCTGCACGCCGGAACGGCAGAGCCTTGTCAAGTCTCACCCCCAGAGGCGGTGGTTTACCCATGTATTAATTAAAAGTTCAGCATTCATAGAAAATAATACAGATGTAGATCTCTGGACACTTTTGCTACAAGTAACACATCAAAAAAGGACAGGCTGCCACCAAATATGGCGGAGATGAAATACTGAGGCGCTTAGGGTTCGGCTGTCAAAAAGAGTTGACCACAATTCTTGCACTAGCTTGTATTTCTATTTGGGCCCAGAAGCCACTATTAAGCAGATTCATGATCGAATTTAGTGATTATCTCACCGACTCCCAGGACCCAAGTTTCACGCGGTCATGTATACCCTCTTAAGGTACGTCTCACGCTCAGCAATATGTTTATAGCAGATTAATCTCACTAATTTTACTAATCAGAGAGCCTTCACATTCAGCTTTAATGCTGACACGATCTCCATGCTTTACATCAAGGCCTTTTGTTTCTTTCTTGCCAATGAAAAAATAATTTCCTGAAGCCTCATCCTTAACTGAAAAAACATACTCCATTTGACTAAACCCCTCACCCTCTAAAACAATTTCCTCTACCGTCCCGACTATAACGCTCTCAGCCAAGACAGTCGCCGACATAACAAACAAAATTATCAACAATATCACTCTCAACACAATCTCCACCATACAAACACATTTATTTAAATATAATCAGTCACTATATTTTACGGAAATTTTTGCGTAACCACTTACAGCATCTATCGATTCAAACCTGATAACCAACCCATTCATAGGATCTACAAAAGACTCGCCTAACGACTTAAGTCTCGCCACATCATTATATGCACCATCATCGACATAACTAACAATCACCGAAGGAGCATTTTGGGTTGGATACATTATAGAATGGCGAGCATGGTAATTAATGTAGTAGTAATTTTTCCCATGGCTACTACCCTCACTTTGTATTTTTATTTGCTGGGGAATATCCTTTGAAAGTTCCCCGGGGCCGAGGTAAATTGATTGCAATTCTGCCTCTTGAAAAACGCCCGCAGTCGGTGTAACTACTCCTGTATATTCCGGGAATAGCTCATACCAACCTAAGAATTCTCGCTGGCCACTACCAAATATTTTGGAATAGCCAAGTCCCATTATTCCTAGCCCCCCATACCTACCATCAGAAGCATCCCCATCATTATTGCCATCAAAATTTGCATGAGCTAATCCAAAATTATGACCCACTTCATGCTGTATAAAATCTAGGCCACGTGCTGGACCAAAATCCAACCCTACTAAGGACCAGCCCCCCCATGTTGCAGCTATAGCACTTGCTCCAAAAATAGCTTTCGGATAAAGATAGACTCTATGGTCCCATTTCCCTAGGTCTAAAGGTTCGTTATTCTCATCCACTAAGTTTTCTTTGGCCCACTTTGTAGCTTCGTCACGAAAACTCATCCCTCTGTCTGTGTATCGTCCACCAAGATGTACCCTATCAATTATCTCTTGGTAGCTAAGCATATCTCCATTTATTTCATCAGGGACATTGAAAATCACACAATCAATTGAGGAGGCATACTGTCCAGGCGAGCCATAGCAATAATTCCCTAGTGAACTATCTTCAACACGATGCCGTACAAAATTATGTTGTCCAAGCGAATTATTATAATACACGTTATTCATAGAGTCTGGGTTATTGAAAACTCTATTTGCAAGATCAGATACACCGAGAATATCTAACGACGAGTCACCATCGAATTCCATATATATGAATACAATACTACTCTCCTTAACCTTTATCGTATTAATAGAAAACGTTAATAGTTGAGAGCTATTATCGCTAAGTGACAGACTGATCGTCTCTGTAACTGAGCTTCCTGAGGGAATATCTTCAGCTTTCTCGTTAAGGTAGTACTCCCAATCACCATTTTTATTTATACTAAAATCGCCATACTCGCCTTCAATAGCTTCATCATTAAAGGTTGGTGCATTTCCATCGACATCACTGATAGTTAGCGCTCCGGTTAAGTACTCCGTGTCACCAACCACTAATGTGCCAATTGGTGTTTCTACATTAAATTCGTATGGATCATCAAACCCTACAATAGCAATCGCAATGGGAGTTGTTTCATTACTTGCCTGAATACCTATATCGAAATCATCGCTGACAACTTCTCCCCCTTTAATTGGATCTGAGAGAAGGTCATCAAGCACATACACCCAACTTCCATCTACACTGATTTCAAGCTCGCCATAAACCCCTTGAAAGCTACCTGGAGTAAATTGGATTTCACTATTTGTGTCACTGGAAAGTTTCCCTGAAACTCTTTCTTCGAGATTTTCTGAAATCCTACCAGAACCACCTGTTATTTGGTTCGAACTGCTGCCGCCAGAGTCATCACCATTTCCTGAGTCATCACCATTTCCTGAGTCATCACCATTTCCTGAGTCATCACCTCCTCCTGAGTCATTACCGCCTCCTGAGTTGCCGCCTCCTGAGCTACTGTTCCCAACAGAACTTTCATCCGTGTTTTGGTCAGAGTTTGAGTCTGCTCCGCCACCTCCGCATGAAGCTGCAAGAACAGATAACAAAATGGCGGCTGAGATCATACCTATATTATTCACACACTCTCCAAAGCACTATTTCTAAGATTATTTTTCCGTGTTTAACTTTTTGGCTACACAGACAATCTATTTATTAAATTGATTGCTCAGCAACCATCAAAAAAACATTTTTTTAACAAAGCAATAAATCAACCAAATCATATGCATATATTGCCCTGCCCAAAACATAATCATTCACTAAACAAACGTGGATTAATTAGCCACAACTAAACCTAAACATTGGAGGCCTAATTATTGTATAAAACTCGTTAGCGTCATTAGATTTATGGCGCTAAATTTTAGAATTTAGTCTTTCTTGGTGTTTTTTCTCATTTTTGTGAACTTTATATAGATGCAGGCACAGCCCCATAAGCTCACCACTTTCAATCTCTATGTATTATTTCGATATTATTCGACTATATTTTTTGCATCCCTGGCCCATAGGTAACCGCTGAATATTTCTGTGATTTCTCTGACCTTCAGAGCACCTTATAATCAGAGCGCGCCTTCCCAGGAGATTCTTGTGTCGAGGCCTACTAAACCCGGAAAACAATTTAGGTGGGGAAGTTGCTAACGAAGACAAAGTCATTCAATGAGTAGACAACATCAACTTTTGTTTCCTGATGAATATTTCTGAAGATACGAATTACCGTCCCCGCGAGCATGTGCGCGATGAAGCGGGACATGCAAGTATGGCTACGACCGATCGCTACATTGATTACGACATGCGGGAGCGGCATGAAAGTGGGCGGAGTAAGCGGGTAAAGGAGGAGCGGTAATACTACTGCCCTACCCTCATATAGATGAAATAGCTTGACTCAAAAAAGATACGATATATCATTGCGCACCATCTGATTAACCTAATACACATGGATGAACACTCAGAGTGCGGAGAGGCTAATGGCACATACAAACAAACTCCCAGTCACCGTCCTTTCAGGTTTTCTAGGTGCCGGTAAAACTACCGTACTTAGCCACATACTGAACAATCGCGAAGGCAAAAAAGTTGCTGTAATCGTCAATGATATGAGTGAAATCAATATTGATTCGACGAAAGTACAGAGCGAGGTTTCTCTTAACCGTAGTGAGGAGAAGCTTGTTGAAATGAGTAATGGCTGTATTTGCTGCACTCTGCGGGAAGACCTTCTGGAGGAAGTCACTAAGCTTGCGCAGGAAGGACGGTTTGATTATCTCGTTATTGAATCAACAGGGATTTCTGAACCCTTACCCGTTGCAGAAACCTTCACTTTTGCCGACGAAAATGGTGTTTCTCTCTCTGATGTTGCCAGTTTGGACACAATGGTGACGGTGGTCGATGCAGTCAATTTTTTAAAGGACTATGACGAGGCCGTATTTTTACAGGATGCTGGTGAATCATTAGGCGAAGACGACGAACGCAGTGTAACTGACTTGCTGATCGACCAGGTCGAGTTCGCAGATGTCATTCTGATCAGTAAAACAGATTTAGCTGGCCCTTCTGATGTTGAGCGCCTAGAGGCCATTCTGCGAACTCTAAATACGCAGGCAAAAATAGTTCCGGTCTCTCAGGGGCAAGTCGATATTGACGAGGTTCTAAGTACCGGCTTATTTAACTTCGAGCGCGCGCAGCAAGCACCTGGTTGGCTCAAAGAGATGCGAGGTGAACATATTCCTGAAACGGAAGAGTATGGCATTAGCAGTTTCAGCTACGAAGCACGTAGACCCTTCCATCCAGAAAAATTTCATCAATTTCTGCACAATACTGAGAGGCACGGCAAGTTAATTCGCTCCAAAGGGTATTTTTGGCTGGCGTCCCGCCCTGAGTTTGCAGGCGAGTGGAGTCAAGCGGGAGGTATTGCCCACTATGGGTTCGCTGGGATGTTCTGGAAAGCTGTCCCCAAAGAAAACTGGCCCACAGACGAAAGTTATCGCAGCTCCATTGAAAAACAATGGGTAGAACCCTTTGGTGATATGCGGCAAGAACTAGTATTTATTGGCCAGAGTTTGAATCAAACCAGCATGACAAAAGCGCTTGATGACTGCCTGCTAAGCGAGGACGAAGTGCTACGAGGCAAAGAATACTGGGCGACATTGAATGATCCATTTCCCGCATGGGAACAAGGATGAATATTAACCTCACCCCTGTACTTGGCTAGATCCTTTAGTGGAAAAGTGTAAAAGACCGGCAAAGTGCCGGTCTTTTATCAAACTTACTCCTTTCTACAATTCAATCCTCTATAGCAGCCTCAACGGCTGCCGCCGCATCAACAATGCCTGATCCACAACGCCGACATGAGCCTGTAAAACTTCGGGCTGTACTGGTGAGAATGGATTCAACCTCATCTGGTGTAACATCGGGCTTGACTGAATATATAAGTGCGGCTGTACCGGCAACATGTGGAGCGGCCATGCTGGTGCCGGCGTAGTAAGCGAAGCTATCACTACCGGGAGTTCGCGCGCCGCTGTTTAATGTAGAGAGAACGCCATCGGATTCCACCGAGTTAGTTTCACCTCCAGGGGCGGCTACATCGACCACATTGCCGTAGTTGGAGTAGTAAGCAAGCCCTCCGGATCGGTTGGTTGCGGATACTGTAATGACTCCTGAACAGTTAGCCGGCGAAAACCAGAAGGCATTCCGCCCAGAGTTACCCGCCGCAACAACAACGGTTGCGCCCAGGTTACGGGACGTATTAATGGCGCTTTGAGTTGTGCTTCCACAGAGGCCAAGACCACCCAGGCTCAAGTTCAACACTTGGGCCGGAGTTTCATTGGCTGGTGCACCACTAACCGAGCCGCCAGCGCTCCAGACAATGCCGTCGGCAATATCAGAAGTGTAACCGCCGCAGCGACCGAGTACTCGAACGGGGAGTACTTTTGCTTTATGGGCTATCCCAGCGATACCCATATTGTTGTTGGTGACGGCAGCAATGGTGCCGGCCACATGAGTGCCATGCCAGCTGCTATCAAACTCCGGATACAGTGGGTTTCCGCAGTAACTATCGGTATACCAATCCCCGGGATCACTGGCATCACTATCACGGCCATCCCCATCTACAGCGATATCGGAATCCGAAATCATGTCGTAACCAGGCAGCAAGTTGTCCATGAGGTCTGAGTGAGCGAGATAACCGGTATCAATAACTGCTACTACCACGCCCTCCCCTTGAGTTATATCCCAGGCTGCGGGCAAATTCAGTCCACCATCAACTTCAAAGTAGTGCCACTGGTCGTAATAGCTGGGGTCATTTGGGATCGCCATAGGGTGCATCATCAAGTCGGGCTCAGCGTACTCAATATTGGGGTCTTGTTTTAGGCGGTTGATTATCTGGTTGATCTCGGCTTGGCTTTTTCGGCTCCCCAGGTGCATGACTTGTGCACCCGTCGCCATGCGCCGCAAGTGGCGCAAGTTGTGGCCCGCACGGCGAGAGGCTTTCTCCACAGTTTCCTGAGTCATGCTCGCTGACCGTCCGATCGTGGAATCCTGCTTGTATTTCACAATGATCCGGTCAGTTGTTGGGGAACTACTTAGGTTATCCACTTGGGTGGCGAAGGAGCCTGTACATAGAAGTGAAAACACACCTGCTAGAGTGGATTTTTTCAACAGTGACTTCATTATTGTTATCTCTCCATGATGATTTAGCCGACGGGGTGTAACATCCTAACCATTAGTACCACTGTCCCTGTTGTGACAGGGCACGTTAGGCTTTACGCAAGATATATGCCTGAGCAAGTCATGGCTGGATATTGAGACAAAATTAGTACCAGTGTTTCAATTTTGCCCACAGGGATAGTAGTGGCAACCGATGTATCCTTCTTAGGTGATTGCCGGCCTCTTTCTATTCTTGTGACAGCCTCCACCTAAACAAACTTATTTATCTGTCTTTGCACCGATATAGAGATAACTAAGGGCTTTCCAATCACTGTGCACAGAAAGGCTGCAAAATACTTTTCGAAAATTTTTCAACTTTAAAGAAAAGGCTGGAACTTGAAGGTGATTCACTCTGATAAAACGAGCTTTAATCGCACAGTAGAAATGATCATCACAGAATTGGTGATATTGCCGGCGATATAACTGGGAAAGGATTCTGCGGAGATCAACGTGTTAAATGAAAATGCCAGTCAGATTAACTGACTGGCATTATTTGAGTAGAACAGCTATCTATCCACCCCACAGGAACCTGTCGAATGGGAGTTAGCCCATTTACTCAGTACTAGCACTCAGAGAAACGCCAGAGTAGTCAGAGTAACCGCGGATACTGATATACCAGGTACCTGCGCCTGGATTGCTGATGCTGCAGCTTTCATCATTACCCCACTCGTAAGGACGACAATCGTACGCTGTGCGGGTGGGCTCTTGGCCGAAACGAACATAGAGGTCTGCATCCCCACTGCCACCAGACATTACGGCACTCAGCGTTGAAGCTCCGCTGTCAACGTCGATAGTGAAGTGCTGCCAGCTGTTGCGGGAACCACTGAGATTTGTCTCTTCCCAGCTGTCGCTACCGCCACCGCCGCCACCACCTGCGGTGTAGCTGCCTACGAGGCTAACGTTAGAGAAGGAGCTATATCCACGTACCATGACGTGATAGGTTCCTCCCTGTACGTTATCGATATCACAAGTTTCATTATTGCCTGAGGTATAGGGGCGGCAGTCATAGGTACTGGTTGTCGGAGCGCTGCCATGGCGAACGTAGAGGTCAGCATCGCCGCTTCCACCGGACATTACAAAAGACAAGTCTGTAGCGTTGTTAGGCACTTCTAGGGTGAAGTTAATTTCATCACCACTATTACCCTCGATACCAGTCTCAGCAACACCATTTTCAAGTTCACCGCCATCGTTACCGCCACCACCGCCGCCGCCATTGGCCGAGGCTACGGCCGCTGCTGCATCGACAATACCTGAGCCACAGCTGCTGCAAGAAGCCGGGAAGCTCCGTGCGGTACTGGTGAGGATTGATTCAACTTCATCTGGGGTCAAGGTAGGGTCTACAGAGTAGAGCAATGCTGCGGCACCGGCCACATGAGGTGCCGCCATACTGGTGCCCTGGATGTAATAGTAACTATCACTGCCGGGGTCAGTAGCACCATTGTTATAGGTAGAGAGGACGCCGTCGGAGTCGTTAGCGAAGCTCTGTGCTCCACCCGGCGCTGCAACATCTACTACATTGCCGTAGTTAGAGTAGTAAGCACGACCGCCACTGCGATTAGTCGCAGCCACTGAGATCACCCCATCACAACTGGCAGGAGTAAATTGGCTTGCGTTAGCATTGCTATTGCCAGCAGCTACAACAACCGTCGCACCGAGACTGCGAGCAGTATCGATGGCATTTTGTGTGGTAGTGCCACAACTTCCGCTGCCGCCAAGACTGAGATTGAGTACGTCGGCAGGGTTCGCGTTGGTTGGCAGGCCACTGACAGAACCGCCAGCGCCCCAAATGATGCCGTCAGCAATATCTGACGTATAGCCACCACAACGGCCGAGCACGCGGACAGGAACAATCTTGGCCTCATAGGCAACACCAGCGATACCAAGATTATTGTTGGTAACGCCAGCGATAGTGCCGGCAACATGGGTACCGTGCCAGCTACTGTTGCTTGAAGAGCTATCTCCACAAGTACCAGAGCTATACCAATCACCCGGATCGGTGGCATCGCTATCGCGACCATCGCCATCTACAGAAACGAAGGTATCGTCGATCATGTCGTAGCCCGGCAAAATGTTGGCTGCCAGGTCTGCATGGGGTCGATAACCAGTATCAAGTACCGCGACAACAGCCCCGTTACCCGCAGTGGTATCCCAGGCTGATGGAAGGTTCAAGCCACCGGTAGATTCATAGTAGTGCCACTGATTGAGGTAACTTGGGTCATTAGGTACAGCCACTGCTTTCAAGATCAGATCTGGTTCCGCGTACTCCACATCCGGGTCTTGCCTCAGGCGATCGATAATTGCATTTACTTCAGCTCTACTTTTTCGACCTTCCAGGCGCATTACCTGAGCGCCAGTAGCTATGCGGCGCAGATGCTGCATTTTATGGCCGGCGCGACGGGAAGCTTTTTCCACAGTTTCCTGAGCCATAGTAGCGGCCCGTCCAACTTTAGCGCTTTCTTTGTACTTAACGATGATGCGATCAGTTAGCAGCTTGTTATCCGCTTCTTCCGCATAGGCACCAAAAGGCGCAGTGCATAGCAATGAGAATGCACTTGCTAAAGCCGTCTTTTGTAAAAGAAATTTTAAAGATAATTTCATTATTGTGGTTTCTCCGAAGTTATATTTATTCCAATACCAAAAAATTATTCGATATCGGTTACTCCTAAACCGCCCCGCTTTGGCTAAATAAATTCTATAAAGGGAAAGCCCAAAAACTGCTGAATTTAGGATCATTTAGTTAGCTTGAGCGAAATTGGTACCATTGTTTCAACTTGGTACAAATGTATAACGACTTGGAAATTGTTGTCCTCAATGGAGATCTCGAAACTCATGTGGACTGCGATGACAAGTTTTAAATCTCTACAAAAAACTCAGGTAATAAATATTTTTCCGCAAAAAAGTGTGGAATGGTTCACGAGAGACTCAGCCAAAGAGGATTAACAGATGACTTATGACAAAAAATACGGCCTTATCCCTCAAGCATAAAGCAACGTTATATCACATCAAAAATATTTTATTTAACTATGACTTTTGATGACTGGCAAGTTGATTCAATGAGGGATGGGCGCTATTGCGAGTATGAAAGAAAAGAAAAAATCTACTACTTTAATCGGCGCTAGTTATCAGCCTCTTACTTGAGCTAACCATTCACCGTTTGATAAAGCAGCATCAAATCTAATTTCTCCGAGTTGTATAGCTGCTATATCTCGGCCTTTATAGGTGTTCTTTCGCTAGTGAAATTAAACGATCACACCTGGCTATAGCTTTATGGGCATAGGCTTCTTTGCTTCCCCGAGAACTATCAAGTTCAGAGAGGACACTTTTTTTAAGTGCAGTAGCAACTTCAATGGCAAGGGCATACTTTTGGTGGTTTAAGCAGTGCCGACAAAAAATTGTTTCCAGAGTATCTTCGCTATCAATGTTTAAATACCCCAAGTCGTGCACATCCTTGTAAAGACCTTGAATGACTTCAAAAGATAAGCCTCTCTCAGAAAGCAATAAAAACTTCTGTTCAGCGATACGCCGCTTTGTTTCAAGCACTAAATCTGGATATTCTTGAATAAGCGGGTAGTGTATGCTTTCAACCTTGTCAAACTCAGTAACTATCTCATCATAATCAAGGTCTTTTACTTTTAGATATGCATCCGTTAAAAGATTACACAACTTTCTAGACAACTCTTCCTTTTTGAAGCTATTGAACACTCAGCAATTCTCCGTAGCTGCATTACCTATCCTAAGAGCCTTTTAACAAATCAGATTGAGCCGCTTTATATCTCAAACAGACTCCTCCATATACGCTTGAGATATATCAACCAGTATAAGACTGATGAAAAAATAATGTACTGGTTCTCTCTGGCTTCCAACCCTTTGTGAATGGCTAGTCGCCATATAGGTGTCTAATCTAGTGCCATGGAGACACCGACTGCCACACCTGTCCCTTTGTCATAACTTGTGAGGTTTGATATGAGAAAAGCAACTGGAGAAGCGGTAGGCACACAATCCAGGCTAGCCGCCCCTTCTGATTTAAGTGAGAGTGCGAGGGCCAGCATTACTATTGCCGTTAATACCCTGCTGGCAGATACTTTCAGCCTATATATGAAGACAAAGAACTTTCACTGGCATGTTAGCGGCCCCCACTTCAGGGACTATCATTTGCTTTTCGATGATCAAGCCGATGAAGTATTCGAGATGACCGATGCCCTGGCGGAGCGCGTGCGCAAACTAGGAGGCACTACGCTTCGCTCCATTGGCCATATCGCCAAGCTACAACGATCTTCAGACAATGATGCCGAGTATGTAGATCCGCAAGATATGTTGTTAGAGCTAGGCGAAGATAACCGGGAAATGATCTCAAGTATGCGTAAAGTCCACGAACTTTGTGATGAGCATAGAGATATTGCTACCGCAAGCTTGCTGGAAGAGTATATTGATCAGGCAGAAAAGCGGTCATGGTTTTTGTTTGAAGCTAGCCGCACCTCTGGTTTGACACACCACTGAGCCCTTTGGCTCAAGCTTGATCTGGCAGACAGCGCTACTTTTAGAATTACCCTGTCAGATCAAACTCAACCAATACGACTTTCATTTTCCAAAGCGACCTCTTCCTTTTCAGGTTAAGAGCTACAGCTCCAGCTTCAACCTCTCCCCGACCGAATTCTCAAGGAAACCTTCTCGGAGGTAAAAATCAATTGTTCGTTGCCAGTTTTCTCTTTCCGGAGTACTAACTTCCAGCCGTGGCCAGCCCTCTTCCTTTGCAAAACTGATCACCTCATCCAAAAGAGCCTTGCCAATAAACTGTGAACGGAACTCTGGTTCAACATAAAGCTCCTCGATTACCCCGTAGTTGCCACCGGCATAAATAGCGGCAGACCTTGATAGGGTAATAACGCCCACTGGAGCTCCATCGGCATAATATAGGAAAGCATAAAATCCATTTTCTTGTGAAAGTAGCTTCTTAGCCGTTACTGCCATGACCTCTGGATCGATGTTGCGCTTATGACCGACAAGAGCTTGTAGCAATTTTGTTACCAGTCCTGCTACCTCACTACTCTGCTTCGCCCCGGCCTTTACAATCGGACCCACCATAAACTATCCCTTCCCTTTAACTTATTTACATTTTTGCCCAATCAAAATGTGATCACATTTTGAATTTATCAGTAATTTTGACTAGCAACAAGCTGGGTTTGTAGGAAGGAAAGCGTACAACTCTCTATTGAATAGCGCTTAAGTAGAGGGGATGAGCCCCTTAATCAGGGGCCGGTTTATTGAGATCTTGATCCCAGCGCTTATAGATCGCCTCTTAAATGTCTCCTAAATATTCGAGACTACGTAAAGCAACAGACCAATCCAAACCACCAAATCGATTGATAAATGCCATATGTTCAACACCAATACCTTGATAACGAGCAATCATTTGTTGAACTTCCGCTGGAGTACCAAAAAGCCCTGTTCCCTTATCACGCATACAGTTGTATATCCCCGAAGCATCTGAGACCTTGTTACCGGAAAGATAAGAAATCACTCGGGCCAAAGCAGGCTCTACTGAATACCTCACGTCCTTTTCCGATTCCCCCACCTGGGAGAAGATGGTAACCACAGTTTCCGCATGGTCCTTACCAAAGCCGCCATCAGCCAATCCCTGACGATGCCGCTCAATTCGCACAGCGATTACATCAATATTCTCGGTTGAAGGCGCAACAATTGTTATCAGGCCATATCCCGACCTTCCAATTTCATATGCACTTTCGGGGTTATTGCTCGCGATGTAAATTGGGGGAGAAGGCTTTTGCACAGGAGATATATTTAAGGACTCAACTCCTCTATGGCCCTCCAAAGCCAGCTTCCAACGCTTTTGAATCTCAGCTAGGTTATTCTTAAATCTCTCCCCTCGGCTTGAAAAGTCATACCCCATTCCGTCCGACTCCAGAAGTTGCCCACCTGTACCCACTCCCATGTTGAGGCGCCCTGCAGACAAAATATCTAACATGGCATAGTCCTCTGCCACCTGAATCGGACTCCTTAGGGGTAAGATAGAAACTCCCGAACCTAGGCGTATCCTTTCAGTCAATTGGGAAAGCGCTGAAAGGAAAACAGCAGGGTTAGGAATATGTCCCAGATGCTGGAAGTGATGCTCTGCACACCAAACACTATTGAAGCCAGCTCTTTCAGACAGCACCGTATGTTCTATACAGTGCTTCATCAACAAAATGGGGTATTTTTCGACCTCCGGATGATAGTCCAAAAGCCAGAATAATGACTTCTTAATATTGCTAATTGAGTGACCCATAACCAAATACACCTCCCGCTGATTGATAAAGCCCAGAACTTTGAACCCTGCATCTATAGACGGGTCAACAGCAAATAAATGACCATATATTCGCCATATACACAAACCTACGGTAAGTGTTATTTTCATTAACACAAAAGAAGGGATACTACGGAGCCGTTCAAATCTCCTTTACACTTCCATAAGAGCAATTCAAGGTGTCGCCTTCCGACTTGGCCTGTCTACAGGTTTAGGGTTCATCATCACCTGCTCTACCTTTCTGGAGCATTTATGCTAACTGTTACGGAACTGGCCAGGCACTGTGGTATAACCAGGGCAACGATTCTCTACTATGAACGGGAAGGAATACTTGCGCCCACACGGCGCTCAGATAACGGCTATCGCTGGTATGGAAAAAATGAGACTAGAAGGCTGGAAGCTATTGTTGCCTATCGTTCCTACGGCCTATCTCTGAACGATATAAAACGATTACTTGATGGCCAAAACACTTCATCTCAGTCTCGGATTCTGGAAAATCATTTCTATCAATTGGAGAGCGAAATCCACAAGCTTAAAGAACAACAGAGAGCGATCGTCGCCCTATTAAAGGAGCCAAGTTTGCTTAAAGATCAAATGGTCACTAAGAACCGATGGGTAGAAATAATGAGAGCGGCAGGGTTTGATGAAGCCTCTATGCTCGCTTGGCACCATAAGTTTGAGGAAATGGAACCTGAACAACACCAAAGGTTTCTTGAGTCTCTAGGTATGAAACCTGAAGAAATAAAAAGTACAAGAGGTTTTAAGGCCTAGAGAGCGTCAACAGCAGTTGATTTAAGGCATTGCCCCGTCGTTAATCTATGTACTTTCTCTTGCCGTCGCTCTGCTAGCTAATTATCAATATGTAAGCTTCATCGCCTCCCGAATCTAAAGAACTCCCAACCATACCTATAGATCAACTTTCAATTACTCGACAAACTATAGGTGAGCGTATACAAAAACCTTCCTCCTAACTTAAAGTTAACAGGGATAAATTTTGTAACGGTCAACTACTGTTGATTTACCCATAGAGCAATACAAGGAAACAAATTGTTTCTAGTTAATTTGCGAGCCAATGTTCATGGCAGTATCTAATGTAAATCTCCATAGAAACCCCTAAGTTGTTTCCATTTGGCAATGGCAAGAAACCTAATAACAGCAGTGGAGCCTATTCATCCCCGGGGAAAGTAGTCGCCCGCTTATGGCATCAAATCTTATGTAGAACAGGTGTTTCTCTTATCGCCAGCAGAAGTTGGGTTTCCGGTATAGGCGAGCCTCCATCGATAATAGAATTAATACAGATTACAGCCTGAATAACACCTGTTAACGATAAAATTAAGCCTTGATAGCTGCATCTCCAACCATTAACACTTTTAACCTATACATACTATAATAGTTTAAAAAGCACCCGCTAATATGCTAAAACTTACTCAAAGGGTGGAAAGGCAACTATTATGGGATTTCACGGTCAGTCAGATAAGCAAATACTTGAGACGCTGGGCAACCGTCTAAAAAAGTACCGCTTACGAATGAACCTTACCCAGGATGACATGGCTGAGCGTGCAGGCCTATCCACCTCCACCATTAAAGGGCTGGAGGCTGGTCGTGGCAGGCTTGATAGCCTTGTTGCTGCGCTGAGAGTACTTCGCCAACTTGATTCATTGGATAACTTCTTACCTGAACTAGCAGTAAGTCCGATGCAAATTGCTACTCAAGGCAAACAGCGGCAGAGAGCCAGCCGAAGCTCACAAAATCAGCGCGATACCCTGCCCTTGAACAACAATAAAAAAAGGAGCAAGCCGGAATGGTAAACCAGACAAATGCCGCAACAGTTCACTTGTGGGGCGAATTGGTAGGCGCTGTCCACTGGGATGACAGTGGCTATGGTTCATTCGAGTATGCGCCAGAGTTCTTGCGTCGGGGGCTGGATATAGCTCCGATAACCATGCCCATTGAAGCTTCACATGAGCCATATACATTTCGCGGCCTCAGTCGGGAAACATTTAAAGGATTACCGGGACTCCTCGCCGATTGCCTGCCTGATAAATTCGGCAATGCGGTGATTGATGCCTGGCTCGCACGCCAAGGGCGAACTCCAGAGAGCTTCAACTCTATTGAGCGACTCTGTTACACCGGTACTCGTGGCATGGGAGCGCTTGAATTTCAACCGGCGGTGGACGGCACTTTCAAAGATTCTGTCGACCTGAACGTTGAAGAATTAGTCAAACTAGCTGCCGCAATTACCAATAGGCAGACGGATCTCAACACGCAATTTGGAAATAGTGATACTGAAAAATCAGGCTCCTTGCTGGACATATTGCGCGTAGGCACCAGTGCGGGAGGCGCTCGAGCAAAAGCAGTTATTGCCATGAATGATAAGGGGGATATTCGCTCTGGTCAGGTCCCCGCCCCTAAAGGCTATGACTACTGGCTTTTAAAATTTGACGGCGCGGGAGATCTTGAATTCAGGGCAAGCGATGGCTATGGGCGGGTTGAATACGCCTATTATCATATGGCTCGCGAAGCGGGTATCAATATGGCGGAGTGCGGGCTACTGGAGGAAAATGGCCGAGCGCATTTTATGACGCGGCGCTTTGATCGGGTAAACGGGCAAAAGCTTCATATGCAGTCTCTATGTGGTATTGCGCACTTGGATTTCAACATGGCAGGCGCACACTCCTATGAGCAAGTATTCAGCATAATGCGTGAACTATATCTGCCTAAAAATGAAGCCGTTCAGCAATATCGCCGTATGGTCTTCAACGTATTGGCCAGGAATCAAGATGATCATACAAAGAATATTGCATTTCTTATGGACCCAGCCGGAGAATGGTCTCTTTCACCAGCCTTTGACCTGACTTATGCCCACAATCCTGGCGGAGCTTGGACAAGTCAACACCAGATAAGTATTAACGGAAAGCGTGATCACTTCAATTTAGATGACTTAATAACATTAGGGGAATCCATCAGTATTAAGCGCCCAATGGAGATAATTGATCAGGTCGCAAGTGCGGTAGCAAATTGGGAGCAGTTCGCTGAAGCCTCCGGTGTCTCTGAAAGCTGGATTATTGAAATTGGCCAAAACCACCGCAAGCTAACTTGAATTTTATCTATATGTCATTGACCTAGCCGCTACCCACTTCTTTTGTGGCCCCAAGGATGGAGCCAGGGTTCGATCCCAAATTTTACCGCTAAAACCTTCAGCCTCCCAACCATACTCCCACGGCGGCCCCAGTGTATCTTTTAACTCCAAAGATCCCTTGTCGAATAGAACAGAGGCACCGTAAACGGGCTTATAGTCCATGAGATATCGAGCGGGATGAAGTCAAGTCCAATCGAAAAAACGACACTTCAATCGTCTTCATCTGAGAAATATCAGCTTACATTCTATTTTGGCGATTAACGTATAAAAGAGCTGCTCATGATGAAACTGTCACTTCTATTCACAATAATTTTGATTTCCCTTGCTTTTATGGGAGCTAAAACGGCAGCAGAAGAGAATAGTCATAACTCAATCAAGAATAGTGAGGGCATCATTTGTAATAATGAGTATGTTCTATGCACATCTGCCCCATGCATTCCAGATCCCAGTAATCCAGATTCAAATGCAGTTTGCAGATGTGACGTTAATAAGGGGTTGAACTTCGGGTTTTCTGAATGTAAAAACCGAACTCCTGTGACTGACTCAAACGACGTCAAAAAAGCCTTATCGACATTTTCTTTCGCGCAGGCTCCCACCAAGCCTGTACTTTCCTGCCCCGAAGGTAAACCGTGGACTGATTGCCTGGATCAACCCTGCATTGTCGACCCGATGAATCCACTTAAAGCCATATGCACATGCAAGATTGTACGGGATAAGTCTTTTGTAACTTTTGGAGGCGATTGTGTTTCCCTGAGTTGTGATACGGGTTACTGGTCAGGTGCAACGGCAGAGTCCTATGTGGGAGCAAGCAGAAAACTGATGAAGGCATTTAGCTTAGATGAGGTTCCCGCCAAATATTGCGTGGGGATCAAACCTGAGGTTTCAGAGTAATTTCTGCTCGGTCCAAGCCACATCAATCTTTTGTGTTTTTAGAAGTAGACACCCGATTCTCACTACGGAGCGTTGACCCCTACACTGTTTAGCGGCCCATACAATTCCTGAAAGAATCACCAAGTAGATTCTATTACTTTCATAATTGTTAAAATTTCGGAAAAAGTTAAATCACCCTTATCGTAATTTCTGGTATGGTTAAATCAACCACAAGAAATGATTAACTAACAACTGCCGCCTAAAAAATAAAAACCAAACAAGCAACACTATTTTTAGACAAAAGGCACTCTTATGAGAACACGCTGTAGCCACGTTTTACTCTGGGTGGAGGATATTCATCAAGCCGTACAGGATTTTCGCCAGCTGGGTTTTACCGTAGATTATGCAACGAAAGAAAAAAGTGCTCAGCACGCACATATTTGGTTTCGTGAGGGAGCGATTATTGAGTTACTAACATCACCATCCAATGCTCAATACTTCAAATGGATTATTGACCTCTTTGCCGGCCGGGGCGCAGGACATAGGATGATACGTTGGTCGCAAGAAGGGGAAGGTTTTTGTGATGTTGCCTTAGTCAGTGACGATTTTGATAATGATCTTTCAGCGATGAAGCGTGAGGGTGTTCAAACCGGGCGAGTGATTCCCTGGCAACGAACCAAGCCAAACGGACAAAAAACCAGCTTCCGCTTTGTTTATCCTCGCTCTGAGCGACTGCCATTTATTGTAAGTCCATATAACCCACCTCAGTACCCTCAAGAAACAAACCATAAAAATGGTGCTACTGGCCTGAGTAAAGTGCACATGGAAGTCAGTGAACAGGACTGGAAAACTGTACAACGTTTAATCGATAAAGATTCCATATTTAATATCAAACCCGGGCCTACAACCAAAGTTACGGGTATAGAGGTTAGTGGACTGAGAGAAAATTTAGACCCGACTCTATTGCATGGGAGTACAATTAACCCAGCAAGCTAAGGAGCCTCTGAGCTATTTAGTGGATCAATCTCTACAGAGATTGATCCACTCACCATCAAGATAGATAAAACAGTCGTTAACTAAACTGTCGAAATCTCATTACAGACGGTATAGAACTCCAACTCCCGCACGACGTCCTTTTGCCGGCGCCCCTATTCTGGCATCAGGGGCAAATATCGCATTGGTGTAGCCATATAACTGATACTGCTCATCAAGCAGATTGTCAGCAAACAGATAAAGCTCCATAGAGTCCGTTTGCAGTGCTACACGAAGGTCCACCTTGCTGTAAGCATCCAGGTTAAAGTGGTTTTGTGCATCTGCCGGGCGCTCATCTACATGGCGTACAGTCAGGTTAGTATTGAGAGCCGGTGCGCTTAACCCCATAAAGTCTGGCAGAGGCTGGTAGTAATTCAATGCCAGGCTAGCACTCCAGCTGGGTACGTCAGGCACTTCATTACCCGCCAAAACGTCACCGCCGGAAACACCATACACATCTTTTGTAATTTCCGTATCCAGGAAGCTCAAGCCACCGGCAATACTAAACCGCTCGGTTATAAACCAATCGGCCTCAAGCTCTGCACCAAATGTCTCCGTATCTGCATTTACTGCAGCAGAGGAATAGGAAGCAAAATCAAAGCCTAACAAATGATCATCTTCCACTGAGCTAAAGAATACAGCACCACTGATATTCAGACTGTCTGACTCATTTTTAATGCCTAGCTCGAAGGTGTCGACAGTTGCGGGCTTGTAAGCAACGCTATCGGCAGACTGCAAAGCAAAGTCATTGAACCCACCGGATTTATAGCCCCGTGCGGCAACTGCATAGATATTTGTGGAATTGGACAGCGAATAACCAAGAGCCAAGCGGCCAGTTGTATAACTATCGTCCAAATCTCTTTGATCTTGAGAAACGTAGAGATTGCCATCCGTACCGTAGCTGGAATACTCACCGGCGTACTTCTTACTCTCTTGGGTGTAACGTAATCCAGCTGTAAATTTCAGGGAGTCAGTTACAGGTAATGTAGTCTCACCGTAAATAGCCTGGCTATCAGTATCGTAATCCCGGTATTGATTGGCGAAGGACACCAAATCAATTGAGTCAAAACTTCTTTCACCTTCTTGTAGATTGAGTCCAATCACCCAGAATGTAGTTGCCTCAGGCAATGAGGACAAGCGTAGATCCTGGCTGATGGTCTGCTCGTCCTGGCTATCGCCACGAAGATACTCCATTGGGAAATTGAACACTGCTTGGGCAGTCTCTTGGTCAAAACCGGTTAGGTAACTAAAATCCGTGTTGACCAATGCAGTGATAGAAGTCAGTTGAGTATTAGCCCATTGGTGATTGATTTCAGTGGAAAATCGCTCAACGGTTTTTTCATTATCGTCAAAAGCTCCTGGTGTGTGTTCACTGCCAGGGTCATCACCGAAAGGTTGTAATAACTGAAGGTTCAGAAAGCCTTCCTGTTGTTGCTTCTCAGCAATAAATAAGGCTGATGTTTTCGCACCCAAATCCCATTCCAGACTACCTCTGAAAGCCAGGTCTTTGGGTTCAGTCATTGGATCGCCGTTAGTCGTATTCTCAACCCAATGGTCCTCACTGATATGTCGGATGGCTACTCGGCCACGGAGTGATTCAGAGAATGGGCCGCTGATCACAGTTTGATATAAACTCTGGTTATCCTCTCCGAGCTCTACACGTCCGTAAGCTTCAAACTCTTCGGTTGGCTTGTTAGTGGTAATATTAATAGCGCCAGCTTCACTGTTGCGCCCGAATAAGGTCCCTTGAGGCCCCTTTAATATTTCCAGTCTTTCGATATCCAAAGTCCCAAGTGACACATTTCCCGCAGGCATAGATACGCCATCAAGGTTCACTACAACGGAGCCATCATCCTTATTTACCTGAGTCAGTGAACCAACCCCGCGAATACGGATATTTGCATCCACCGCACCACTGGAAGAATAAACATCTACTCCAGGTGCACTGCGTAATGCATCTTCAAAATTGAGCAGCAATCGGTTTTTCAAATCCTCTTCGCTAACAACACTCAAGCTGAAGGGAACATCCTTGGCTTTCTCTTTTGTAAGCCGGGCAGTAACTTCAACGACTTCCATTTCTGTTTCGGAAGAACTCTCCTTTTCCGCTCCTTCCGCCGCAGAGTAGGCTCCGGAAGCGTATAGCAGACTTGCCGATATTAGCGAAATTTGTTTCGCAAGTACTTTCTTATCTAGGTTTAAGCTGAGCATAAATTGAATTTCCTTTCTATTACTTAGGCTATTAATTGATATTCGATACTTCAGAACTCTCAGCCAGTAAATTCTGTGCAGGGTCCCGCTGATAGGAAGGCCAGATATCCAGTGCTAGAACTTTCTCCGAGGGCAGACGCTCAATCAGCGTTTTTCCATTGATGACCTCGGAATCCAACTCATTGATATCGGCTAGCAAACGGTAGCTGGCCGTTTGTGCGACCGGTTGCCATCCACCCTTCTCCCAGCGCCAACGCTGTCCGTCCAGGCGTATTTGACCGGACTCCAGGTACTCGACCGTCAGAGCTGATGACAGAGGAGCCCCGAGCATATTTTGTGTCCGTGTCTCACCGACATAAACGCTCAGTACATTTTCAATATTCTTCTGCTGCTTGATGTCATCGAGTAACGCGGACAGGGACTCAGGAGATTGCAGAAGCGTCCAGTCCAGTGCAGCCACCGGCGCGTAGTAGCGAGTCCAACCGGAAATCGGTGCGGTGCTTAAGCGCTCAACGGGTACCTCACTGCCAGCCAAGTCTCTGGTCGTCTTATCGGAGTATCGAACCAGCACATCATCAAGCACTTCAATGCCGTCGATTTCCGCTACACAAAGCAGGCCAATCGCTCCAGAAACTCCATCGCTGAGCCACGCGGAGCCGGCAATACGTCGTAAGTCCGAACTTTCCAGTAAATGCTGGCGGGCCAAGGCTCGGGCGATATCGACCCGTCGCAGCCAGCGCCCTGTACCTTCATCGGCGATATCCCAATGAGGCCCCTCGGACAGTTGCAGCAAATTACCGCTGGCCCGTGTCTCTCCAAGTCCTCTTGGCCATTGGGCAATCCGTTTAATTTCGATATCAGTACCCAGCCGCTGGCTCACGCAGGCCTGCATCTGCCCAACGTCTTTAGCAATGGCGGAAACCATATTTGAACGATCGGAATCATGGGAAATATCAAACCCATCGAATACCGCTAGTTTCGTATTGGGTGCCCATTGAATGGAGAAATCCAAGGGGCCATGAGTGCTCCCCTGCTCACTAAAGACATTTTTATCATCCCTTTGGATTTGGATCTGCCAACGCCAGTCCCCCGATGGGGCCGCGCCCTCAAGGGTTGTGGCCAGTTGTGAAGCCGGCAGGCTGAACTCAGGGTTCAAGCCCAGCGCTTCACGTTCCGCTGACACACGCAAGATACGCTCGGGGTCAACACCGATACGCGGAACAATATCGCTCGCTTGTAACCAGACTCCACTGGCAGTCAGCCCTGAGGGTTCTCCCTCTGCGGACCACCCCGGCGCCTTCATTTGCCACAACAGTTTGATATTACAACCCTGATCAGAGCAGCCTGATACTGGCAGCGACATATGGTCGTAACGTTGATCCGGTGTGACTTCACGCCCGCCCACTGAGGCCTTAACCAATACAAATCCGTGGGGTAATTCAAACTGCAAGCCCTGCCCTTCGACATAGACTTTATGCAATAACCACTCACCTTCTACTGTTTGGTTATCCGGGTCGATATTGATATTCAATTCACCACCGGACACCTCAAACCCACTCGCTTTCGGCAGCCAATAAGATTCCCAGAGGGCATCTTCTTGTTTGAGTTGCTCTGGTGATTGATACCCGCCCTGCACTACCAGCCTATCTCCCAATACAGAACCGAGACCGAGAAGAAATAAAGCAGAACAAGCCACCAGGGCACCCTGAGGGGCCATAAGGCGTGAACGTATCAAGGCAAAACCTTGAGACATGCGGCTATCCAGTCCACGGGGAATCAAAAGAGCAGCCAGGCCGATCATCAATAGGGCAAGCGCAACTTTAAAACCATCCAAGGCCAATAAATAACCGATCCAGGGTTCCCAACCACTGAGTGCTGACAGTTGAATATGAGCGGTGATACCCACTTCATAGGGCGGGTAATGCACCAGCTCCAGCTCATGATTGAGGACCAGAATAAAGGTCACAAACATTGACATGGAATAGGCAAAGCCCGCATGGCGGAACAATGCATGCACCAAAAGCACCATCATCGACAACTCCAATAAAGGAGCTGTCACTATCAGCAATTGATAAGTGAACGCCTGTATGATATCGACAGATGCGGGAGCGGTGAGAAGCACAGCAATAATGCCCGATAGACCCGGCAACAGGGCCAACAGCACCGTCATGGCGAATACGGTAAGGGCAACGCCAAATAATCGTGTGTAGTCGGGCGCGGGGGTTGCAGACAGCATGTCGTCAAACCCAGGCACCTGATCCCTGCGGCACACCAAGCCAGTCAATGCGGCGATTACAAAAGCAATAACCAGGAAAATAACATCCTTGAGAAGCGGCAATAGCATTTCCAAGCGCGGTGCCATAGGCCCTTCAGCGTGCCAGATGATCTGGGTAAACGAGCTAGCCACCCCCATTATTACCAGGACCGCAACACCGACCCACCAAGCGCGACTACTCCATACGTGAAATAATCTCCAGCGGGCTTCCAGCATGAGTTGACGCAGGGAGCGGCCAACCGATGCGGTGTCGGGCTTAGATGAAGAGAAATCTTTAACCTTGCGAGTGGCTGCCTTTTTAGCGGCCTTCGCCCGGGCAGGTTTGGCAGCCCCTTCCAGTACCAGTGTTTCCCTTCGCAAGTATTTCAGGCAAGCCGCCAAGGCAAGCAAAGGAACAAGACACCATAGAATTCGATTCAGTACCGAACCCAAAGTAAACGGCAATAGCGAGGTTGATTTTTGCAGAGGTGTCCAGGAAGTAACCTCCGTATAAACGAAAGTAAATAGCGAGGGGTCCATTACCGTAGCCAGCTGCGGATTAATATTGCCACCCCGAAGAACGATCACAGCAAACATCCACAACATCATTAAAGCCGCTGCGAGTCCAAAAGGACCGGCCAGGCTGCGGGTTCGCAGCGTAGCGACAAAATACAGAGCGCCAATACCGATGCTCGCGGGAATCTGTAACCAGATCCATGCAAATCCAAGGGCTTTCCAGGGCGCTGGGCCAATCGCTGTTTCGGGAAGCAAGCCCATCCACACCAATACCGGCGAGACCAAAAACCCTACCAGCGCAGATGCACTTAATATGGCTCCTATTACCGCAGCGCCAAGAAACCGCCCCCAAAGCATTACGCTCAGGGAATTCGGTGTTGTATAGATCACTTCATGCAGACTGGCTTTGCGGTCCCGCAAAATAGGCTGCGAGAAAACCCAGGCCCAAGCAAAAAACTGAAAGAACATACATCCCGCACCCATCAGGTAAATGAGTGACGGTGAGTTCCGGGGAATATCTGTGGCCCCCATTTTCTGCATATAGTCGGCATTGACCAAATTCAGAAGCAGGTAGATTACCAGCCCCCAGAAGGCCAAAGCCACGATGCCGCTGCTAAATCCGGCTCTTATCTCCAGCTTTGCCTCATGGGCAATAAGCGCCAGCTTGTTCATGCAGCCTCCCGCTGGTCTTTTACCTGCTCAATAGCCAGATGATAAATATCTTCCAGGCGAGGCGTGTGGGCAGTAAAACGAGAGTCTGCGGGTTTTTCCCCGTGTACGATTACCTGGGTACCATCGGGTCTGGCAATATTGTGCAGGGATGCGGGAAGTGATTCGCCACGGGGAATCAGTGCTTGCCACATCTTGCCTATATGAGGGTCTGTGACCTCCGGGGCTGTGCCCTCAACAACAATACGCCCAGAGGCCAATATGGCCAGGCGCTGGCACAGGTTTTCGATATCTTCAACAATATGAGTAGAGAGCAATACAATGGCATCCGCCGCGACATCCGCCAAAACACAGTGAAAGCGATTGCGTTCAGCCGGGTCCAGGCCAGCGGTTGGCTCGTCAACGATGATCAGGCGCGGCTCGCCAATCAATGCAATGGCAATACCAAAACGACGCAGCATACCGCCGGAATAGGTTGATACGGCTCGATCGGCTACATCGGCCAAATTGACCTGCTCCAATAGCCTATCCACTTCACGGCGCCTTGCGCTTGTTTCGGTGAAGCCTTTGAGCCAGGCAAAACGCTCCAGCAATGACCGCGCTGCAATTCCAGGATAGGCGCCGATATGTTGCGGCAAATAGCCCAGTTTACTGCGCATAAAGTCCGGCTTTGCCAGCACATCCACACCATCCAGCATGATCCGACCACTGTCCGGGGTTTGCAGGGTAGCCAAGGTACGCATCAAACTACTTTTCCCGGCACCATTAGGCCCAAGTAATCCGTACATGCCGGGGCCAACTTCCAAGTTAACGCCGTTTAACGCCTTCACCCCATTTTTATATGTCTTAAAGAGCCCTTCGATGATCAACCCTGATTGATTTTGCATCTCTCCTCCTAACCCCGTTTTATAAGTAAAAATTCCGTAATCACTTTTTTTGTGCTGTTCGTGTTTTCTTAAAACTCTAGTCGCAAGCCTGGCCGACAATATCCGCGAGTGCCTGAACTGATACCGGCTCCGGCTCCCCTGGCTGGATCAAAGTCGGCATACCGATTCGGGCCGTTAAATCACTCCACGCCATTGAGACACTCAATGCCCATTGACCACTTTGCTTGCGCTTCTCGGGTTGTGCGATATCAGTACAAAGGGAGTGCAGAGCCTCAATAACCGCCTCCGGCCAAGTGAGGGCAAAAATATCGTGGTAACTACGCATTTCCGTATCGCCCAGGGTAACCATGCTGGGAACGGCCAGCCGCTCTGTACCCTCGCCCTTTAAAATAAGCCGACCGGTTTGGTCCCTGGGTGAATGCAACCTGGGATTCCAGAGCACGGGGCCGTGAGTATCAGTCAAAGTCAAAACCCCAGCCTCGCCACCTATAGCAAGCCGATGTAATAGCAGGGAATGATTATCAGGGTCCTGTGGATGAACCTGATTCTGAATACGCAAAGTCATGGGCACACCACCAAAGGTAGCCGACAGACTTTGAAAAGGATGGCCCTCTGGTTGCACCGGCTCGCTAAAAGACCAGGGGCGAAGCCCTCCCACTGCACGACCAATAACATCCAAAAGCGGATAGGCCATCTGGCTGTTGCAGATAGCATCGACCATCTCCAGGCACTGGTGCCGACGCAAATATTCGGCCGCCGCCAAAAATTGCCTGGTAGGACGCAAATTTGGATATAGTGTATTAACCGCGTAAGCAGCATTTCCCTGCTTTGCCGCCAGCAGGTTTGCAGTAATTTCCTTGGTGTGGACCGGATGCTCCTGCAATACATGAATGCCTCGTTTAAGAAACGATTGTGCTATTTCAGAACCCTCGCCCCCGGTTGCACCAGAACGCACAACAACACACACAATATCGATATCATCGGGGACCTGCTCTGCCTCGGTATAGAGCGGTACTCCATATTGCTCGGCACAGCTCCTCGAATAATCACTGCCACGAGCCAATAATCCAGAGAGTTCAAAATATTCTCGGCCGGGTAATCTGGACGATGTCAGGGCTTCGAGATAAATACGACCAAAACCTGTCCCTGCAACGACAACCCGCTTGCGGTTATCAATTCCCATTTGACTCTCCCCGGTTTTCAGCCATGGACACGGCCCATTTCTCTAATTGGTCCTTATCTATCTGCCCCTCAAGAGTCAAAGGCAATTTGTCCAAAACTTCGATATAAATTTCTGACTTAAAGTGATCGAGATATTCGGCCAGGCAATCTGCTGACAGTCGCATTTGATGTTGCTTGGCTCTACAGGCAAAGAAGCGGTGCCCCTGTCTGGACAAAGGGTGTTCGGAGACAGGCAAATCCATAACCAGCTGTAAGCCGGCGGCATCCATGGCGTTGTGCCACTGGGAAAGTGACAGGAAGGTTGCACCGGTATCTGTGCGCTCATCGACGGCATCCACCAACATAAACGCCTGTGATGCCATCACCCAAAACTCCTCACTGGTTGGCTCCGTCATAATGAACCAACCACCTGGGCGCAATAACTCGGCTGCCCTGCGCAATGACGCATCTGTGTCGCGGGCGGCGTTAAAAACACCACCAGCAATAATTACATCGAAGCTATTGGGGGAAAATCCCTGGCTGCGCGGTGAACGATCAATATCAAACAATCCACGGTGCAACCAAGGGCGCTGCTCCTGCCCCCCATGTTTTGCGAAAAAGCTGTCGATAAAAGCCGCAGAGATATCCGTAAACTGGTATTCAAAGTTGATATGGCCACTGACACCATCCAACACTGGCAGTAGAGCCTGGGTAGTCGACCCAGTGCCAGCGCCAACTTCCAGTATTTTCAGAGTCTGTTGCTGGCCTTCCCAATTATTTAAGATGGACTTCAATAAAGCTCTTACTGAATGCTGCTGGTACCTGGCCGCTATACCCTCCCGGTAAAGCGCACTCGCCAACTCAGTGCTACCACGGGGGAACAGCAGGTGCACAGCCTGGACTTTGCCCCGAATCAGATCCGGTAATTGTTCCGCGTTAGCGCGGGCGTAATCGATCGTTTTACTGGCTCCAGACAACTTCCGCCATTCCTGTTCCAGCCGAGTCCATGCTAGAGCCAGGGCAGCATCACTGTAGCTGTCTGGATCTACCTCTGGCGACCAATACTCGCCATCAGTACTTAGTAACTGCTGCTCCTGCAAAACCTTGATCCAGCGCTTGATCAAAGCTCGGTGCTGCTGAGCCACCGGAGGGGCTTCAAGTATTTCCGCTAAGCTGTGTACTGAATGTCGATCGCAAAACAATCCCAGGTGACTGAAAGCATTCAGCATGGATAGCAAAGCAGTAGCGTTAAGTTGTTCCGTTACCTTTACCGCATGTTCCAAATCAATATGGGCAAATTCTGCATCCAGCTCGGTATTAATTCGCTCGAACAACCCTGCCATATCAAGGTTACTGGCCTCTGCCTGCATTTTGGGCTGCGCAAAGACCGCCCAGCGATTCTCTCCAGTAAGGGGAATTGTCACGGAGCTGGCGACCGCAGGGTGTTTCGCAACACTTTCAACAAGAGTCGCAAGCTTTTGGGTCTGGGCTTGTTGGGCCTTTGCAACAGGTTCTATACCTTTATCGGTACAGACCCAACCGGAAATATCGTTTGCCAATAAGCGTTGAATATCTCGCAACAGAGATTGTGATAGCAAGACATCGGTTTCATACAAAAGGCATTGCAGGCTTTTGAGATTGGTCAGGGCTAATGCCGGGTGTGCGACCAAGCCTTTTAGCAAAGTTGCCGTCAATACCACGCCGGAAAACCCTGAACGCTCCAGAGCAACCAGCGCTTTAGCTGGGTTGATAGCGGGGTCCTGCAATCGCACAGGTAGCCCACAACTCCATGCTGCGAAAATACCAAAGCGAGCAAATTCATTGAGCGAAGAAAATACGGCGACCTTTCCCTGAATAGGCCCCAAAGCTTCTTGCTGCGCTTCGAGTAAGGTAAGGTTTGTCTCCACGGTGATGTTTTCTGCCAGCAATACCGAAAACTCACCTCGATGACCTTCTAACGCATTCGGGATTTGTACCTCTAAGGTCAAGCAATCCTTCTCTGGGTTCGCCTCAGGCACAAGTTCAAACCCGATGCCCAGCCTTAGTGCCACCAAGTGCATCAGCAGAGGCAATCCATTCCCAGAATTATCAGCTTGCCAGAGTAGTGTTTTGCCTCGCTGTGAGCCCTGTTCTGCAAGCTGCTCACTGAGCTTTGCAACCACGGAACCAGTCCAAGTCAGCACCTGACTGCCACTCCAGTCACAGCCTTCAAGTGATAATGCGGGATCTTCACCCAACTGTTCCAAACCACTTAAAATATTTGCTGCTATTGCTTCTACTTTCATCACAGTCCCTTAAACCGCCCTTGCAACAAATAAGGTTTGGCCGGCTACTGATAGCGGCGATGTCGAGGGTGCCAGGAAGTACTTAATCTCAAAGCCAGCGCTAACCAGCTCTTCCTGCCAGGCTGCGCTATCAATAAATACCTGATCCGAGCCCCCTCGCCGATCTTCACTGCCCAAAAGAGTCCCGGATTCAGCAGGGGAAAGCAGAAACTGCATTGCCGTTAACATGGCGTGGTTATCCCGAGTGGATTCGCTAAACAATAGCCAGCCACCAGGGACAAGCGACCTGCGAATACGCTGTAGCGTTTGGCCAATATGAGCAGCGTTGTGCAAAACATTGCCAGCCACAACGATATCGGTACTTGCCGGCGCAATTGACTGTGCAGAAAAATCGACATTGATATCGAGCAGGCTGCAACGCAAACCGATGTGATTGCGAAATTTTTTCTGTGCCGCAGTGGTAAATACTGGCGATACATCGGTAAAGCGATAATTAACCGGCCTTCCGGCTAAAGCATCTAAAATTGCCGACGTGGTTAGGCCTGCACCTCCCCCCAATTCAAGCACCCTCAGCATAGGCCCAGGCTTGACAGCCTGTTTTACGATGTACGCTGCGGCATAATTGAGATATGTCGTAAACCAGTTGTTCTGGTAAGCGGCCAGTGCCGTTAGTATTTCTCCATTCCCGAACAGCAGTTGATTAATGGAAACTTGATCCCGCACCAGTTCAGACAAATGCCTCAGGAGCTTTTGGTGTGACTCGGCCATTTCCGGTGGAAATCCCAACGCACCGTAGGCCTCCGGTAATTTATCTGCTCCGACTGCACTCTCAGGAATTTGCTCCCAGGAGTAGTTGCCATTACTGAGCTTCAAAAACTCTCGTTCAACCAAGGCCACCAGCCAGCGGCGAACCAGCCAATGGTGTCGGCAGGCGGTACCTAGCGTATTAATAATTTCCTCACTGCCGCGCCCAACACTCTCTGGAGTCAGCGCTCCGCTGGAGGAAAATAACTCCATAATCGCCCGCAGGCTGATAAACTCAAGCCTCTGCATTGCAGCCGGCAGTTTTGCCAAACCACTGTCTGTAGCAAGCTCAGCGGGTAAAGCTGCCAGCCCAGCCTCATGGGCGGTATCGGCGGGTGGAGGTGTTAGGTTTTTCAAATGGCTCCCTCCTCAAGGCGCACCATATCTTCAATACTTGTTTCCAGGGTGGTTAAAAAACTGAATGCCCCAATCTCCGACATACGCTCCATCGCTGACACCGGCGGCAATACTTGGGCGCAGTAGTGACAACCCGCTGGGATTTCATCGCGAAGTACAGCCATAGTGGTAACTGCGGCTACTGCTGCTGTTAGATCGGCATTGCCACTGCCCCGCAACGCGGCGGTGCGAGTGCGCTCTTGCTCGTTGTATTTACCGGTAAGTTGCAAAAGCATCAGCACATAGGGATCGCGCCCCGCCAGATCCAGTTCACTGGCCCGACACAGGGCTGCACGCGCTTCATCGCGGCTAAAACCATGGGCAGTATTAAAGGCGGATAAAATATAAGAGCCGCTAACCGCGTTATACCAATCACCATCAGAGAGGGATAAATCCTGAGCCAGGCGCTCGCCCTCGCTATTTAAATACGGAAGCACAGTGGTAGATTCAGGAAAAAAGGGCAGCTCGACATCGGAACGGCGTTTCAACATTCCATTCACCCGGCGTCCATTACGCCAGGCCGCCAAGGGCTTGCTGTGCTGTTCGTTGGCGCCTTGCAAATAATCATCGGCGGCGACATCGGTAAATCGATCGCGCAAGCCGAAATAGCTGATCAGGCTCTCTACCTGTGAAAACTCCTGCTCTGCCAGCCAGCGTGGTAGCAGACTACTGAGCCCCGGCTGTAAGCCGGCTGATAAAACTGCAGTCAAACCATGACTCTGGTAATAGGATCCATCGAGTTGCTCATAGAGAGCTTCATCGCCAGCAACATCGATATAGGCAGCTCCCACTTGTGCCACAGCTTTGGCAACCCTGTCGCCAATTAAATGTGAAGGTCCTGCACAATTGATCAGAACCTCGCAGCCAGTTACAAACTGATCCAGTGAGGCTGTATCCAGGTAGTCCACCGTCTGATAAGAAATTACCGAATCACTGGATAGCGGCTGTTTATGTGCGTTGCGACCACCGATACGCATAGCACCCAACTCGAGGGACTTTAAATAACCGGTAACCGCTGCGCCCACATCGCCATAACCACCTAAAATCGCAATTGTCATAGGCTTACCCCCATATCGGACTCAACCAAACGCCAGCCAGTAGCTTGACTGCGCTGTTGCCAAAAATGTGCATACAGACCCTGCAGTGATAACAACTTGCGGTGATTGCCAACTTCAGCCACCGCACCTTCTTCAAGTACGATTATTTGATCCGCGTTCATAACGGTGGATAATTGATGGGCGATCACAATGACAGTGGCCCCTTGTTTTAATTGCTGCAGGGAACTGTTCAGGTACTTTTCATTGCGCGGGTCCAGTGCTGCTGTTGCTTCATCCAGCACAACAATAGGTGCAGCTTTTAATAGGGCACGGGCGATAGAAACCCGCTGGCGTTCGCCACCAGAAAGTGCAGCGCCCCCCTCACCTACCTGCGTCTGCCATCCCTGGGGCAAGCGCTCAATAATCTCGTCTACTCCAGCCAGTTTCGCCACACGTTCCAGGGCTTCCTGACTGGCTTCGGGGTGACTCAGTCGAATATTCGCTTCCAGGGTGTCGCTGAACAGATACACATCCTGCATAACGATAGAGATCTGCCGCATCAGGTCTTCTGTGCGCAGTTGCCGCACATCCACCCCGCCCACTTTTACCTGGCCCTGGTCGGTATCAAAAAAACGCAACAACAAACGAGTGATGGTGGTTTTACCCGAGCCTGATGCACCGACTATCGCTGTAGTGGTACCCGGAGAAACCCTAAAGGAAAGATCCTTCAATACCGGTTGCCCCGACTCGTAGCTAAAATTCACATTTGAAAATTCAACCAACCCACCCTGCTCGGTAAAAGGCTGAGATCTGGATGGCTCAGGTAGCGACTGCTCAAAAAAGATAGCGGCCAGTCTGTGCAAATCATTACCGGCCATGCGCAGCAGACCACTGCGCCCGGCGAGTTCCGCCAGAGGACCGGTAAATCGGGCCGCCAAAGCTAGCAAAGCCACCAATTCAATAGGGGGAAGTTGTTGATTGAGCGTGAGCCAAACACCCACGGCAATCACTGCGGCAAAGGCGAGTTGCACCATAAATCCACCGGCAAACAAGCGGGGGAAGGTCTGCCGCAACATGGAACCCGCCGCTCCGCTTTGCCCGGCAATCGCCTCTTCCAGTGGGAGATAACCACTGACGTTTTTACCAAATGCCCTCATTACCGCCTGGTTGCGCGCAAACTCCACTACCCGGTTGCTGGCGCGAGCACCAGCAGCATCCACTTCCGTTTCCATGGCGCCGATCCACTGGGAGGACCAACGATGGCCGACATAAATCAAGGGCACAAACAACAACGCGGTCAGCCCCAGTCGCCAGTCAAACCACAACATTGCCACCCCCACTGTCAGCGGAGTGACAACACCGCTGACAACAGGGGGTAGCAAATGTGCAAAGACATTGGTCACCATCAAGGTGCCCCCGGTTGCACTGCGAGATACACGACCCACTTTTTCGGAGTTAAACCAACCCAGAGGAAGTTGAGAGAGGTGTTCACCCAATCGATTGTGCAGGGTTTTCAATACCAGAATGGCCAGCGCAGCCCCTTTAATGGTTTGCTGGTAACGGGCAACGCAGGCGATCGCAACAACCGAGAACAGAGCGATCAACCAAAAGCCAACCGCCTGCATCTCAGAGGCCAACAGTGAGCTGAGCAGAGGCACCAGAAGTGTCACCGCGATTCCCTGCAAAACCCCATAGGCGAGAAGCCATACCGCATAAATGCCAACTTCAAGGCGATGCGCAGGTCCGAGAATGGCGAGCAAACTGCGAATCATGATGAGACCCCGCTAATAACCTGAGCCTCACCACTCATTGCTTTTTCACTCTGTTCGGCACTGTTGTACAAACACCATAATTCCGCGTAGTGCTTGCCCTCAGCCAACAATTGCCGGTGAGTTCCGCATTCAACCAAGCGGCCGCCGTCCAGGACCGCAATCTGGTCGACACCGGTGATGGTGTGCAGCTTATGGACGATCACCAGTACCGTGCGATTGCGCACCAGGCAGGATAATGCCTGCTGAATTTGCGCTTCGGATTCCGGATCTGCGTGGGCTGTGGCTTCATCCAAAATCAACACAGGGGCATCTGCTAAAAGCGTGCGCGCGATACTTAGGCGCTGCGCTTCTCCACCAGAAAAAAAGGCATCCTTGCCAATAACCGCCTGGTAACCTTGGGGGAAACTTAAAATATGTTCATGAATGCAGGCACTGCGCGCTGCATCCTCCAGCTCCTGGTCACTGGCATCCGGGCGCCCAAGGCGCAGGTTGTCTGCCACAGTGCCAGCCAACAGCTGGGTCTCCTGAAGTACAAAACCCACATGTCGATATAAATTGTCTGGAGCAATATCACGGACATCGACGTCCCCCAGGAGTACAGCACCTTGGGTCACGTCATAAAAACGAGGCACCAGCTTGGCCAGGGTGGATTTCCCGGCACCGGAACTCCCAACCAAAGCTGTTATCGAACCGGGGCGACAGCGCAAAGTAATATCGCTTAATACCGGCCGATCCTGGGTATAGGCAAAGCTGACCTGCTTAAAGAGCAGCCCTGCATCTTTGGGCTCTTTGGGTTCAGAGGTAACAGCCAGGGGCTCAACCTCCAATAAGTGATCGATCCTGCCTGCGGCTGCTTTGGCTTTTTGTTGGGCGGTTAATCCCTGGCTCAAAGTCAGGATGGTCTGAGGAATCATTACCGCGATCAGTGTGGTTGCAAGAACATCGATTGGCTGAATGCCTGTATTCACTACCAACCAGGCGCCCCCTCCCAGACTCACCAACATGATGACCGGCACCGACAGGGCCAGAGAGGTGACTGCCTCCAGACGCACAAGCGGTGTAACCCAGCTTGTATAACGGCGACTAAAATCTTCCACGGCCTGTTGGTAATTCCTGTGGGCGCGACCGGTTTGAGAGAAAACCTTGACCACCGCAATACCGTGGACAAATTCAACAATCGCAGCACTGACCCGGCCAAAGTCCTTATCCAGCTGCTGCATTTTTCCCCCGAAACCACGCATCATCCAGGCGTAGGACACTAGGTAAATTGGCAGGGTAACTACCGCTAACAGGGCCAAGCGCCAGTCGAGCCAGAATAAATAGCCCAAGCCCGCCAGCGGCAGTGCAAACGCAGCGGCCAACTCCACCTGATGGTGCGCAACCATATGGTGGAGATCATCGAGATCATCTTGCACGGCCTTGCGGACCGCACCGGAAGTGTGCTCGCTGTACCAACCCAGAGGCACCTGCCCCAATTTCCGCACCAGGGCACGTCGCAGTTCCGCCTGCATACGCTGATCCGCAATATGGGTTAACCACAAACCGATTACGGTGCAAATCCAGCCCATCGCCAGCCCGGCAACTATCGCCAACACAACAGGAATAATCGCCTCGGCAATATCACTGATATCCGGCGCAAGGAGCAGGCGAGCCAACTCAACGATACCGATAAAAGGGATCAGCGAAGTGAGCGCACCACAAGCACCGAGCGCCACCCCCAGCCCCACGAGGCCACGAAATGGACGCATCAGTTCCCGCAGGTCGGACTTTGGCAAAATTTGCTCAGCCATCTATTTGTCCGCTTTACCGCGTTGTAGTGGTTTTGCCAAATGCTCGACGACGGTGGCAACCTGCGGCGGTTCCATAACGCTAAAGTGATTGCCCGGCACATCGATTAACTCAAAATCACCCAGACAAACTTCCTGCCAATAAGGCGCAGCCATATGCCCTACGCCGGCGGTGACACCGAAGGATTGCTCTTCCTGGCAGCGCAAATACGTCATATCGCCAATATAGGGAGGAAGGTCAAAACAGGCGGCGCGCATACTGTGTCGGCACACCCGGAAAAGCCCCGGTATCATCGCGGCTTCGACCGGCACACCCGCCTGGGCAGAGGCCATTTCGGTATAACTGGCCAGGCGCTGTTCCTGGGTGAGTTCAGAGCGTTGTCGCACGGCTTCGGCTACCGCTTTAAGCCCAGCATCACCATCGAGTTCTGCCATTGCACCGGCGGGAACACGACCGCTGTGTTTCTGCATTAAGGTCTCGATCGCGCGGGAAATATCTTCGCTCTCGATATGCTCACCAAATACCGCTTTTACTGGATCGAGATTTAGGTTGGGGGCAAAAATCGCTTCGAAAGCCAGCTCTTCATCGGTATCGACAAACATTGGGATACTGTCGATCAGGCTCAGGTCAATCACATCGACCCCGCACTCCAGCAATCTCCGCGAAACTTCCGTCGCCAGCAGACCACCCAGGCAGTAACCAATTAACTGGCAGCGCTGGTAGCCCTCGTCAATTATTCGCTGGGCGTAATCGTCGGCGGTGCGCTCGATTAATTCTTTTGCATCGATCGACAAATACTCTTCCGTATTCGCTACCGCAATCCCAAATACTGGACCCAGATCTTGAGCCGCAAGCGCTTTGCCCAAGTGCTGGAAATAATCCAGGGTACCCAGGGCTGCATGGAACATAATCCGCACCGGCGCCTCTTCTTTGGATGCTCCTTTACCCTCGCCTATATGACTGAAAGGAACCATCAAGGAGTTGCTGCCCTCGCGGGTAGTTGCCACCAGGTTGTCGCTATCCGTGTCTGCCTGCTCATCTGCAACGGCACCCGGCTCAACTCTCAGTGCTCTGGCCAATGCCGCAACCGTTGGTCCATTGAGCATGTGGCGCAACAAGGCGTCGTAAGTGAAAGGTTTCGCTTCCGGAATTTCTTCCAGCAATCGCCCTGCAACCCGCGCCATAATCAGCGAATCACCACCGAGATCGAAAAAGCTGTCCTGTCGGCCCACATTATCGAGGCCCAGTGCATTAGCCCAGAGTTTGCACAGAGCCGTTTCCAGAGGGTCCATCTGTTCTGAGTGCGCGGCCTCTTGTGCATCGCCAGTCGCAGGGCGCCAACCGGCGAGCATTTTGCGATCGATCTTGCCATTGGCGGTGAGCGGTAGCTGGTCGAGAACTTGCAAATGTGCGGGCACCATATGTGCGGGCAACCGATTCGCTAAAAAGTCCCGCAGTGTCCTGGCACTCAAATCCTGTCTGTCAGTTTTCATCTGCGCGGCCAGTAGATTCATGCCGAAGGCAGACAAAGGATGGTCATCTTCAGGCAGGGAAAGAATCTGTCCGGCGCCATTGGCTTTCAACAGCGACTGCCATTTCCCGATAGAAAGGAACTTGGTCGCACCACAAGCGCGATCATCACCCGCCGGGTCCATCATAAAGCCCTGGGTAAGTAAGATATGGGCGTGATCCACCGTTGGCTCAGTCAGGATTAACCAGCCTCCGGGTGCCAGTAACTCCACAACACTGGCAATAGCCGCCTCTGGATCTCGGGTACTGTTGAGCATACCTGCACACAAAATGACATCTGCGCTATTAGGAGCCAAACCCTGGGCGCGATAGTCGGTATTGAGATCCATTAATCCAAAGCGTACCCAAGGCCACTCTTTAAATTGGCGGCGAGCCTCAGTCAGGAAAAATGCGGTCATGTCAGTGAATAGATAATCGACGTCATATCCATCCAACATAGGAATAACAGAAGCGCTGGTAGCCCCTGTGCCCGCACCCAGCTCAAGAACCCTTAACCCTCTATCGCTCTGGGCGGCAATACGGTTAATTAATGCGGCAGCGGCGGCATTGTTATAGCGGGCGATAAGATCATCTCGATAGAGAGCCAAAGCCACCTGCTGGTCGCCTTGGGGGAACAACAACTCAAATGGGTTTTGTTGATTCGCTAATAACTGCGGTAATAACTCGATATGATCCCGGTGATATTGCAGGAATTCCCGATTACAAAAGCTGCTTTCAATCCCCTGCTCAACTCGCTTCCACACAGCATCAACAGCGGAAGCATCAATTTCTTGGGTTCGCGTGTATTTTTCCTCAGTACTGGAGCTGGCAGTGGATAAGCTGAGCAGCTTTGCGTTAACGAGAAGGTCCAACCAACGACGCACTAACCAGTGATGCTTTTCATGTACTTTGGCTAAGGAGAGAACTTCTTCTGAACTATATCCCTGCTCACAATTTGTAAACGCCCCTAATTCCACCAGACCGTGAAGCATCGATAACAGGGATGCATTTTCAAGTGCCTGGACATAATCGCCGACACTGACAGCTTCTGGCTCACCAGCCTGATAGTGCGCAAACTGACGCACTGAATTTACCAGCTCGGGATCAATAGTCGCCGGTTCTGCATCATCTAAGCGACGGCTTTCCACAAAACCCAACAGATTTAAATCCGCTCGCGAGTCTCCCTCTTTCTTTTCAATCACCGTCGCCGCTGTTGACACTGCGGGGTGGGCCAGCAATGCAGACTCCACTTCTCCCAGCTCAATACGGTGTCCGCGAATTTTTACCTGTCCGTCTTCACGGCCCAGGAACTCGAGTTCACCACCGGGTAAATAGCGGCCCAAGTCACCAGTGCGATAAAGGCGCTGGCCATCCACCGGATGAGAAAAGAACTTCTGTTCAGAGAGCGCCGCATCACCGAGATAACCATCGGCCAATCCGAGGCCAGTAATCATCAGCTCACCCGCTACCCACACAGGGGCATCGCGCAATTGGCTATCCAATACCCTGAAGCCCTGGTTCGTCAGCGGCACGCCATAGGGAATACTGCTCCAAGCAGGGTCGACTCTCTCAATACGGTGGTAATTGGACCAAATCGCAGCTTCTGTAGCCCCACCCATACCGATCAGGTCGAGTGCTGGCACATGGCGCCTGATATGTTCCGGTAAAGTAACCGGAATCCAGTCTCCCGACAGCATTGCCAATCGCCACTCAGACAATGGACGAGGTTCTGTATCCAAATAGGTAGCCAGCATTTGTAACTGCGCAGGAACAGAGTTCCACAATGTCACCCGGTGCTCATCCATGACCTCCGCCCAGTGCGAAGGGTCTGCGCCACGGGCCGGATCGGTCAATACCAAAGTCGCACCCACTGCCAAGGGGCCGAAAATATCGTAGACCGACAAATCAAAACTGAGTTGAGCCAAACCCAAGATACGATCGCTCGAGCCCACCTCGAAACGCCGATTAATATCCAGCACCGTATTCAAAGCGGCCCGATGATTAATCATCACCCCTTTGGGATCGCCGGTAGAACCGGACGTATAGATAACGTAAGCGAGCTGCTCCGGGTCACCGTTGCTGGCCAGAGGAATTTCAGTTTCAGGAGCCAAGGTATCGACACTGATCACCTGTACTTCTGATGGCCACTGAACTTGGCTGGCGAGGTCACTGAGAGTCAGGACCTGTTCCGCCTCTGCACTGAGCAATAATTTATTGAGCCGTATTTCCGGTTGTGCCGCATCCAGTGGCAAATAGATACCACCGGCCAGGAGCACACCAAGAGTCGCCGCTATTTGCTCTCGCCCTTTCGGCATTGCAATAGCAACGCGGCCCCCCAGCTGGAAACCTTCTTTGGCCAGAGCTTTGGCGATGCCCGCCGCTTTTTTTGCCAAGTCGCCATAACTGACACTGCCATTGCAATCAATAATGGCGGTAGCTTCCGGCGTCGCCGTTGCCTGTGCAAATACGCCCTGATGCAATAACGCTGAAGGAACAGGTCCATCGGTTTGATTAACCTGATGTCTCTCCTGTTGCTGCCACTCGGGTAAAGAAACCGGAGATGTACTCAGCCATTGCCCATCGCCACTCGTGGAAAGCTCATTCAACAAGCCGGTAAATGCCGCGAACATGTCTTCCACCAGGCCCGATGGAAAAACGCCCTGGCGCACATCCCAGTTGATTTCCAGACCATCGGCGTCATCTCTCACCTGGCAGTCCAAGGTGACTTGCGGTGTCTGGGTAATTCCTCTGCCAGACTCTCTACCGCTGGCAGGTTTTTCTGTATCTCCCAGGCCAATAGCACTGGTAAATACCACCGGCATCAATGCGGCCTCCGGTCCTCGTGCACGGGATAGCTCCCGCAGTAATTCCACGCCGGAGAACAAGCGGTGATCAATATCATTGAACAGCTGCTCGCCGATACTGGCCGCCCAATCGCGAAAGGACTTTCCTGTGGAATGACCAATCGCCAATACACTGACCGAAGTAAAATCCCCGATCAGCTGATTCACCTGAGGGTGTAAGGGCAATCGATTCAATAAAGTAAGACTCAGGCTGAAGCGTGGCTGACGACTCCAACGTTGCAATACCGCGGCGTAAGCAGCCAGTACGGCAACTGATGCGGTCAGTCCAGCAGCACCGGCTCGCTGCTTCAGTTTCTGCCAATGGGTAATATCCAGGCGGTAGTGATGGCGATTAAAGCGCACAGATTCCACTTCTGAGGCTGGCGGCAATACCGGTAGCTCAGGTGCTGCCGGCAGTTGATCGAGGCGGTCCAACCAATAGCGGCGATCGTTTTGGTAACCCTGGCTGTCCAGTAGACTCCGTTCGGCCAGTAGGTAATCGCGAAAATCGATTTCCAGTGCAGGTAGGGACGCACTGGGATTCGCTAGCAGAACATCAAGCTCGCTAAACAATATGCCCGCACTGGCCCAGTCTGCGATCAGTGCATCCATAGAGAAATGTACGATATGTCCTTTATCCGTGCGGGTATGGCGCAGCTCGAACATCGGCCACTCACCAATGGTGTACACACGGTGGTCCAGTTCATCTCTCACCGATTTAAGGGCGAGCTCCAAGGCTTCCTCATCCATACCGGTGAGGTCCTGACTGATCATCTGGTAGTGCGGCACTTCCTGGAGGACCCGCTGATATCCCTCCTGCTCAATAACCGCCCTCAACATAGGGTGACGCTCAATCAGCTGGTTCCAGGCTTCCTGCAAACCTTTTGGGTTTAATCCGGGATATTCCAGCTCCAGGTAGCCGTGACAGGCAACGCCACCATAGCCAAATGCATTTTGCCGCCCCAACAAATAGGCAGTCTGTACATCGGTTAAAGGGAAAGGCTCATGCCGATTTTCTGTGTCGGCCTCGACCACCACCCCCAAACCAGAGTCATTGCCAGCGCCTGATTGAGCAGCGTTTAATATTTCAATAATTTGTAACTTATGCTCCCGTAACCTTTGCTTGTGCTGCTCGGTCAGCAGGCCTTTGGCTGCGCGGAAACGCAATTGTTCAGACTCGGTCCAAAGTTCAACCCCAAGCCCTTGTAGTTCGTCGATCAGTTCCATAGCCGTCATGGGGTTAAAACTCCGTCCAATCGCTGAAAAATAATTTACTTATCAAATTCATATCACGCCCTCTTCCACCATATCCGCATCAATATCCACTGGCGGTTCCATTGTGCTTAGGGCACCGGCAACATCTGCCAGTCTCGGAGAGGCAAATAAACGTCTGAGGGGAAGGAGCAAACGGTGCTGCTGTTTTAGGCGGTCAATAAAGCGGGTCGCCAATAAACTATCACCACCGAGTTCGAAGAAACTTTGATCGCGGTTAATCTTTGGCAAGCTGAGAAGCTCCTGCCAAATCTGCGCCACCAAGCGTTCGTTGTCTGTTGCCAGTTCAGGGGCTTTCTGTTGTTCCGGCTTTTCTGCTGCATTTACTTGCTTTAAAACTAGAGCGCGATCCACTTTGCCATTTGCACTCAGGGGCATTTCCGGCAAAGTCACAACGAAATCCGGGACCATATAAGAAGGCAGCTGGGAGCGAAGGTATTCCCGTAGGTCGTCAGTATTAAAATCTGTTGGGCACTGGGGCCCGAGCACAACGGCAGCAACTAACTTTTGTGCATTAACCAGCACCAGGGCCTGCTGCACAAACACTTGGCGAGTAAGTACGCTTTCGATTTCACCCAACTCAATACGATGGCCACGCACTTTGACCTGGCTATCGGCACGTCCCAAAAATTCCAGGCAGGCATTCGGCCAATAGCGCCCAAGATCCCCTGTGCGATACCAGCGCTCACCATTGACAGTGACAAAGCGCGTTTCGGTTAACTCTGGTGCTGCGCGATAGCCCATGGCGACTCCGTCACCGCCAATCCACAGTTCACCTGTAACCCAGTCAGGGCAATCGCGCCCTTGGGTATCCACCACCCTAAATTGCTGGTTGGCCAGTGGGTATCCATAGGGAATCGAATGCCAGCTTGGGTCAACTTCTTTTACTTCAAAACTGTTGGACCAAATAGAAGCTTCAGTGGCACCACCCAGTGCGATAAAACGGCAATCGGGCTGTATTTGTTTTAAGCGCTGCGGTAAATCCAGGGCAATCCAATCCCCGGAGTTCAATACCAAGCGCAATGCGCCCGGCGGCGTATCGGCACCGACAGTGAGCAACATATCCAGTAGCGCCGGTACTGTATTCCAGAGGGTAACGCCATATCGACATACCAGTTGATGCCAGCGCTCGGCATCCCGCCGATCCTTTTCATCAATCAATACCAGCGCACCGCCCACCGATAGCAATCCGAAAATATCGTAAACAGAGAGGTCAAAATCCAGGGCTGATACAGCGAGCACGCGATCCATGGCGGTAACAGAAAAGCGTTCGTTGATATCCGCTATCGTGTTCCAGGCGGCACCGTGGCTGATTTCAACTCCCTTGGGCTCGCCGGTAGAGCCAGAGGTGAAAATGATATAGGCCAGTTGTTCCGGATTGGTATCAATCGGTTCGGCAATAGGTGCAAATTGATAGGCCAGCTGAATTGTATTTTTGTCGAGTACAATTTTTACATCTGCCCGGCGCAACATTGAGTCTCGCCTGGCCTGAGGCTGGTCGATACCAATGGGCAAATAAGCGGCCCCCGCTGCGAGTACCCCCAAAACAGCGGCAATCTGGTCGGGCCCTTTCGGCAGGTTAATGGCGACCACCTCCGCCAAAGAAACCTGGCTTTCCAACAACCAAGCGGCAATACGCAGGGCGCGTTCTGCCAGGACGCCATAACTCAAAGAAATTCCGTCGCCCCAATACAAAGCGGTGCTCTGGGGGTTATCCCTTGCCTGCTGGAAAAATCGCTGGGATAAATTATCCGCGAAGTCAATTGCAGTGCGCTTCTCAAGCTGGGCTCTTTTTCCCCGTTGAGAATCAGGTAATAAATCCGGGGGCATCAAATCCCATTCGGCACTACCCGCCCAATGGAGCAAACCGATATAGGCTTGGAACATCTCTGCGCACATTCCCTCGGGGAACAGTGCTTCGACCACATCCCAATTTAAATAAACACCGCCCTCTACCTCGACCACCTGGTGATCCAGCCAGACTTGCGGTGTCTGTGTCAAAGCCCAGATGGGTTCTCGCAGAGGCCCATTTTCGGGAGCCGCTGTACCACCGGGAATACCCAGGGCGCTGGTGAATACCACAGGCATTGTGGCGTCCGCATCACTCTGCCGGCGAGCTAACTCCCGCATCAAGCTGACACTGGAAATATCACGGTGCTCCAGGGCCGCACCAACTTCCCCTTGTATTTTTCGCGCTCTTGCCAACCAACTGTCGCTGGCTTCTGGCCGGTAACCCACCAGGGTCAAAGAGGTAAAGTCGCCCATTACCCGATAAATATCCGGGTGAATCTCACGGCGGTCGAATAAGGTAAGGTTCAGGCTCAAATCAGGGCGACTGCTCCAGCGGCTAAGCACTTCGGCAAATGCGGTTAGAAGCAGACTCGAAGGCGTGATTCCCTGTTCAGCAGCACGTGCAACCAGGCTTTGCCAGGTACTCTTGTCGATATGCTGTTGATGACGCACGAAATGCGGCCGTTCAATGGATGCCGGCTCCCGAACAATGGGTAATTGGGGCGCGGGGGGTAGCTCTGATAATTTGTGCTGCCAAAATGTTTTTGCGGCAGCCAGGGGACCTTCGGCAAGATCACTATCAAATACTGCGGTAGTTTGCGGCAATACATTGCGCACATAGTCGCGGAAAGAGAGTTCGATAGAAGGTAGATGGGTTTCAGGGCTTTGATAAAGAATATTTAACTCACGATAAAACAGCAGAATACTGAAGGCATCGAGAATCAAATTATCCAAACCGATAGCCAATCGGGTATTGCGCCCACAGCGCACAGCACGGACATCAAACAGTGGCCACCGGCTGGGCTCAAACACCTGCTCCGCGCACTCCTGTCGCAGTTGCGCAAAAGCAGAAGCTGGATCGCTGTCTACCTCTGTAACATCGATGGAAAATCTCGGCACATTGGCAAGGACGCGCTGTCGACCTTCGCTGTCGAATACAGCCCGCAGCATTTCATGGCGGGCAATCATGGCATTTAGCGCAGATTCCAAGCGCTCCAGATCGAGATCAACAACGTCATATTCGCGATAAAAGTGACAACCGATACCACCCAAAACAAATTCTGGGTCCCTTCCCAGCCAATAGGCCCGTTGGACATCGGTAGGTTCAAAAGCGGCGTACCGATTGGCCTTATTTGATTGCCAGGGTGTAGCAGCAATTTCGGTAGTGCCTTTATTTGGCTGTAGGTTCTCAGGTGGGTCTTGAACTAATGTCGCAGCAAAGTCGGCCAGGCTTGGCTGGCTAAATAATTCCGACAGTGTGACACCTTCAAAGCCAGACTCGCGCAGGTCTCGCACAACACGGGTTGCTAACAGGGAGTCACCCCCAAGTGCGAAGAAGTTATCGTCCCGCGCTATATCGGTAACATCGAGGAATTTGCACCAGGCGGCAGCCACCTGCTGCTCTAATTTACCTTGCGGTGGGTTCTGCTTTGCCTGGTGCTGCGACAGGGATTCATCGGCAAACTGCTGTAAACCGCCGCGATCAATTTTGCCATTGGCGGTAAGCGGTATTTCAGCGAGACAGCAAAGCTCACTGGGCAACATGGCGCTGGTCAATCGTTGACTCAGGAACTCCCGCAAATCGTTCAAAGGTTCCTGCAACTGCTGCAAATCAACAAAGCACTTTTCTGGATTTATATTCCCTTGCGATAATTTGGATTCCAGAACGACAACCGCAACCACACCCCGCTGAGTCAGCAGTGCGACCGCCTGCGCAATCCCTTTGTGCGCAGTCAGTGCCGCTTCAATCTCACCGAGTTCAATGCGGTGTCCGCGCACCTTGACCTGGTTATCGGCGCGGCCCAAAAACTCCAGGCACCCGTTCGGCCAGTAGCGGCCCAAGTCTCCGGTGCGGTACCAGCGCTTACCTTCATCTGTCACAAAACGGGCTGCGGTGATACCGGGAGCACCGCGATACCCCAAGGCAACGCCAGCACCACCGATCCACAACTCCCCTGTCACCCAATTGGGGCAATCACGCCCCTGGGCATCCACCACTCTGAATTGCTGGTTGGCCAAAGGGTAACCATAGGGAATAGATCGCCAAGAGGAATCAACTTCTTTGACTTCAAAATTGTTCGACCAAATAGAAGCTTCGGTGGCGCCGCCCAAAGCGATAAAGCGGCAACCTGGGTTTACGCGCTTTAATCGTTCCGGCAGGTCGAGGCTGATCCAGTCGCCAGAATTTAATACCAGGCGCAGCTCCCCAGCTGGGGTATTACCACCCGTGGTCAGCAGCATATCCAAAAGCGCCGGCACCGTATTCCACACAGTAACGCCATGCTGGCACACCAGCTGATGCCAGCGCTCAGCATCCCGCCGGGATTCCTCTTCAACCAATACCAATGCACCGCCGGCGGACAAGAGCCCAAAAATATCGTAAACGGAAAGGTCAAAATCCAATGCCGATACGGCCAGCACGCGATCATTTTCGTTAACCGAAAAGCGCGCGTTAATGTCCGCTATGGTGTTCCAGGCACTTCCGTGACTAATTTCGACGCCCTTGGGTTCACCGGTAGAGCCAGAGGTAAAAATGGTATAGGCGAGATCTTTTGCCTGTCCCACAACAGGCTGGGATAAAGGCGCGACACCGGAGAGCACAGACAAGTTATCTATAACCAGCTTGGCTCCAGCAAGTTTCAGTACGCGCTCTCTACGCAACGGTGGCTGGTCTATACCCAGTGGCAGATAAGCCGCTCCTGCCGCTAATACGCCCAAGGCTGCAATAATCTGCTCCGGCCCCTTGGGTAATAAAATACCGACCAAATCACCGGGCTCAACACCTTGAAGCTGTAAATACGCGGCCATCGCCAAAGCACTGTGGGCCAACTCCCCGTAACGGATTTGATCACCGCTCCAATAGAGAGCCACTGCTTCTGGGCAGTTTTTGGCATTGCTAAAAAAATGTTCATGTAATTGGTGAGGCTGGTATGGCTTGGCTGTGGAATTTACCTGCTGGCGCTGCTGCTTTTGTTCCGCTGGCAGCAGCGATGGTATCGGCTGGGCCCAGAATTCCGGGCTACCGATCAGGCATTCCAGTAACTGCGTAAAGGCCGCAAACATGCCATCCAGAACGCCGGGAGCAAAAGCAGCTTCCCGCGCATCCCAGTTTACAGACAGGCCGCCTTTGAGCTCCATAACCTGTACGTCCAGCCACACTTGTGGCCCTTGGGAGATAATCCAATTGACATCTCCAAAGGCACTCCGAACTGACTCGCCAAATAATTCACCCAGCCCAAGCGCACTGGTAAAGACAACCGGCGCAAACACCGTTTGCCCCTGTTGTCTGCTAAGGTCACGCAGCACCTCTACGCCAGAGTAACTCCCGTGCGCTACATCCTGACGGAAGTTGTGTTGTAAATGCTGCGCACGCTCAACGAAGGTTCCACTCTGGCTGCCCTGCCAGGCAAGCAAGATCGAAGAAGTAAAGTCTCCTACCAGGGAGTTGACATCCCGGTGCCGGGATTCCCGGTCGAACAGGGGGAGATTCAGCAGGAAGTCTGACTCTTCGCTATAGACAGTGAGCACTTCAGCAAGCGCCGCTGCCAGGGTCATGGATAAAGTAATACCGTGACGGCTCGCAAGTTCCGCTAGCTGGTTTTTCTGGTCAGCAGACAAGCTATAGTGACGCCGAACAACTCGACGAGTATCTTTAGACTCAGCGCCTATTGTGGTTGGCAACTGAGGGGCACCGGGCAAATCTGCCAGGCGACCCTGCCAGTGTTCTTTGGCCTGCTGCTTCTCAGCTCGGTGCTCTTCCTTTGAGTGAAGAGCGCTGCGGTCAGCCTGGTAGCGCGGATAACTGTAATTAAGCGGTACCAGGGACTGCTCTGGTTCCAGGTAGAGCTTGGCCAAGTCATTCAGTAACACGCGCAGACTAAAGGCATCTGCAGCTACCATATCCAGATTAATATGTAGGCGTGTGCCGCCAGCTTTTAATTCCGCAGGTAACAATGAGAGCTGTACATCAAAAACCTCGCCCTGCGATATATCCAGCTGCCGATGGGAGAGTTGCTCCCTAACAGCGATAAGACTCTGCTCCGCTTCTGCGGCAGCCTGATGCCTGAAATCATGAACCTTTAAACCGGGCCAGCTCACTTCTACGGGAATCTGCTGTCGACCATCATCGAGGATTTGAACACGCAGCATCCCATGCCGCTCGAATAGGGAGCGCACAGCCTGTTCCAATCGATCAGGTACTACATCCTGGCCATCAAACTCATGATAAAAATGTGCGGCTACACCCCCTAAATATTGGTTCGGGTCTCGTCCAATCCAATAGGCATGTTGCATCGGTGCCAAATCAAAGGGAGTGCCTTCATCAAAGGCTCCCGGCACAGATAAATGTTCACTGGTACTTTCTTCAGTTCCAGTAACCAACTGAGGTAGAGAAAGCCAGGCTTCTAATTGAGGCACTGCAATAAGATCAGCAAATTTTACTTTGATCTTTTTCTGCCTTAATTGACCAGCTATCTTCATGATTTGTACTGAGTTGAGCCCCAGTGCAATTAAGTCAGCCTGCGGATGAATGCCATTAATATCGGCATCAATAGCCTGACAAACTAAATCCTTTAACAAACTGGCCGGACTGATTGGCTCTGATTTATTCTGCGGCTTCGGCGACAAGAGATACGCTCCTTATTGCGTCTCGGATAACACGCATTTTGATGCAACTTTCACGATACTCGTGGGTAGGAAGGGAGGCTTCAACCAGGCCGCAACCGGCAAATAGTGTCACCTTGCCCGGGGTGAAAAGTGCAGACCGCAGTGCAACAGCAAACTCCCCTTCCCCCTCGGCATTGAGCCAACCAACAGGTCCGGCATACCAGCCGCGATCCAGGCCTTCATTTTCACGGATATACTTCAGTGCTTTTTTCCTCGGCAGGCCTCCCACCGCAGCACTGGGGTGTAAATCCGATAAGATATCCAATAGATTTATGCCATCTTTCACAAAGCCTTCCAGCGGCGTAAGCAAATGCTGAATTTGCTTTAATTTGCAGAGCTGGGGCGGTTCTGGTTCCGCTACGCTATGGCAGTATTTGCGTAAAATAGAAAGCAGATGTTGAACAACCAGGTCGTGTTCAAATCGATCCTTATCGCTGTCGAGCAGAGATATTCCCAATTTATAATCAGTTGCCGGGTCTTTTCCCCGTGGTGCGCTACCGGCCAAAGCAACGGTACTGATACGCCCGTCTTTGCCAGCCGCTAAGCGCTCAGGCGAAGCCCCAATAAAGCAACTTTTTCCGCGGGAAAAGGCGAACAAATAGGCATCGGGGTAAGATTCTTGTAAATATCCGAGAATACTTCCCGGGCAGCAATCCGCGTTCAGTGATTCAGAACGAGCGAGTACTACTTTTTGAAATTCGTTGCGCTTGATTGATTCGACCGCGCCTACTACACGCTGCTGCCAAGCCATTTGGCCTGCATAATTTTGGCTAAAATCAGACTCCACCGAAAACAAATTGTCATTCGCAGAAAGGTCAGAGCTACGAGACAAAATATGCTGCCACCGCGCCTTCACCCGCTCCGCAGTCTGATTGCATTCTGTTTGATCGGTAACGATAAAATTCATTACCAGATAACTGCGATCCCCTTCACAGTAAAGGGCCAACTCGGGCAACGTAAGCGCCCCTGCGGGAAAGTCTTGCCACAAGGATGAGGAATCTTTTTGGCTATCAAAAGCAAACCCACCACACAAAACCGGCCGATGCCCCCCGCTTACCACAGCGGAGGACATCAATTTTTGCCAATTGGCTTGGATTTCAGACCAAGATTCCCCTGGGGCACAACTAAATTCACAGGCAGAGCCAAAGGTCACAGCATATTCATCTCTAGAGGACACACCCCACAGAGACGCGAACCTTTCATGCTGATAGCCGGAGGCAAACAACCCTATTGGGTTGCGTCTATGACATGGAGATGAAAACGATGCCAGAACCTCTGGCTGTCCCTGGCTTACCCTGGACTTGGCTTCCTGCAAACAGGCTTCCAGGCCAGCATATTTAGAGCGGCCCTTCATACACCTTCCTCAACTGGCAAGCCGCGCTCAGCGCGCCAATGCAGCTTTTGCTGAGTGATAAACCAGTGAATAATCCCGGTAAAAAGCTGCTCTATATAATCTGCGGAAAGTTGTTCTTTCTCAGCCCAACGACGGCGGTCAATCAACATCTCCGCAACCCGGTCTGGAGCAGGAATACTCGTTTCATCCGGCTTGAACTGGGCTGCTGACAAAACATACCCCATACGCCGCTGCAACAGCCTGATGATCTCGCGATCAATGGAATCGATACCTTGGCGGATCTCATTCAGATTTTCACACTCCATTGGTAGCTTCGTTGCTTGCATAGAAACTCCATCACCTAAGCTGTTCATCTTCCCATTGATAATGAAACGTTATAACATATCATTTTAGAAATCAACGGGATGTCTGTTTTGGATTTGGGCGTCAGGGTGGAGAGAGTGTGTGCTACTTGTCACTAAAGAGAAATAATTCGAACATCATCAAAAATAATGATCCCGGATTAATCGAGGCAGAGATCCGCTATCTATTGAACGATGGAGAATATAGGGCCGCTCAACAGCCCTATTCTCCCGACAATTAATTTCGATAGCGTTACAAGAAACAGAAAGATTTTATACGGCCAACTTAACTTTACATGCAGTTAGGCCAAGCGGAGCTTCTGAACAATATGGCCAACCACCAGATCGGGACAATCTGACAGATAAAAATGGTTACCTGCGTATTCTTTCAATTGGAACTCACCATTGGTCCACTGCTGCCAACCCCGAGCTTCATCGGTGCTCAACTCAGGATCATCCCGTCCTAGCATCGCGGTGATGGGACAATCTAAAAGTTGGTCCGAGGACATCTTGCTGGTTTCGATCAATCGATAATCCTGGCGTATAGTAGGAAGTAGTAGAGCCCTTAACTCAGGAATTTCCAATAATTCAGGAGAGGTGCCGCCAAGCTCAATGAGTTGTTGGCACAGAGATTCATCACTCAACTGGTGTACGTTTCCACTCTTTTGAAATTGTGGAGCTTCGCGCGCAGAGACAAATATGTGTTCAGGACCGCACAATTTTTCGCGATACAAGGAGAGAGCCAATTCATGAGCAACTGTAGCTCCCATACTGTGCCCAAATACTGCCCAGGGTTTATCGATGACAGGTTTGATAGCCCTACTTAACAAAGCAATTAAAGTTTGCATATTTGTGGGCATAGTTTCATTACAGCGTTGCTCCCTACCCGGTAAACATACGAGAACCAATTCTATGGAATCTGGCAATAATTTCGCCCAGGGCCGATAAAGTGATGCTGTACCACCAGCATGAGGCAAACACAAAAGTCGGATAGCCGCTTTAGGTTGAGGGCGAGGGATTTGTAGCCAAGCGCCGGACATAGATTTATCTCAATAAGAAATTTGAAGCCGTGAATACTAACTGTTAATTCTTAATTTAGAAATCTGAAGAAGATTCAAAAAAACACTCCCCTGCTCCACCCAAACATTTCAGGAGACCAGCATGGAAAATAATTTACTTAATGGTTACACGCCTCACCCAAAGGAACTAGAGGATTTCTATCAGCAACAAGGAATTTGGGATAACCAACCTATTTGGGAGCTGATCACACGTAATGCGAAAAACTTTCCCAATCAATGCGCAGTTCGGGACCTATCGAATCAATTAACTTATGCTGAATTGGTTAATGAGGCCGATAGCATTGCTGCAGGCCTGGTGGAACAAGGCTACAAAGTTGGGGAGCGGGCAATACTCCAGTGGAGCAATCAGGTCAGTTTTATTATAACCCTGCTCGGCTTATTTCGAGCGGGACTGGTTCCTGTACTAGCTTTGCCTGCGCATCGCCAAAATGAAATATGCCATTTTGCACAGGTCTCGGGTGCCAGTATCTATATCACTTCAGGAGCGGAAAGTGATGCAAGCCGTCACAGCATGATAGAACAAATTGCTTCGCAATCTCCGACTTTGCGAGGCATATACAGCTCTGATGAAAATGACACATTCCCCTCCCTGCCCAGAAGAGAATGCCAAGGCTTCACCCCTGTTCCCGTAGACCCCAACGCCCCAGCTCTATTCCTCGTTTCCGGTGGCACTACAGGACTTCCGAAACTTATTCCACGCACCCACAATGACTATCGCTACAACATTACCTGCGCTACGGCTGCTTGTAATTTAGGAAAAGATGAAATCTATCTGGCAGTACTCCCCGCCGCCCATAATTTTCCATTGGGTTGCCCCGGCATTCTGGGCACGCTATCCATGGGTGGGCAGGTAATATTCACCAAAGATGCAAGCCCGGACTACTGCTTTGAGCTGATAGAGCGTTACGGCGTAACCGCCACAGCCCTGGTCCCAGCACTGGCTCAAGTCTGGACTGCAGCGACAGAATGGGAAGATGCTGATTTAAGCTCTCTCCGCTTACTTCAAGTTGGTGGCTCAAAGCTGAGTCCAACTGACGCCAATGCTGCGATAGATGCTTTTCCCGGTGCACTACAGCAGGTATTCGGAATGGCCGAAGGGTTGATTTGTTACACCCATCGCGAAGATAACAATGAAACCATCACCAATACTCAAGGAAGACCTATGAGTTCCCTCGATACTCTAAAAGTGGTTGATGAGTACGGGCAGGAAGTGAAAGCCGGAGAAGAAGGAGAACTGCTTACTCGCGGCCCCTATACACTGAGAGGCTATTACCGTGCAGAAGAACATAACCGACGCGCTTTTACCCCAGATGGATTCTATTGCAGCGGGGATCGTGTACGCATTCTGGACAATGGCAATATTGTAGTTACTGGACGACTAAAAGATGTTGTAAATCGGGGCGGGGAAACATTTGCATGTGACGAAATTGAAGAGCATCTACTCGCCCACCCCAGCATCCAACAAGCAGCTATCATTGCTTTGCCAGACCAAGAGATGGGAGAGCAAGTTGGAGCGACTATCGTATGTACGGATAAAGCGCCAAGCTTGCAAACGTTGCGCGACTTCTTAACCGAAAGGGGCCTGGCCAGCTTTAAGCTACCTGAGCAGCTTAAAGTGTTATCTCGTCTGCCGGTTACCGCAGTCGGGAAAGTTGATAAAAAGAAGCTTATTGAGCTCAATACATAATCACGCATTTCAATACCCAGATAGTCGATTTTTATTGACCAATATTGGTGATTGTATTCATCAGAGGTTCAGCAACTACTCAAAATAATACTCTGGGTATAGCGCCGAACGGCAGACTTTTACCCAGTGATATAACATTCAAGCAAAGGAAGCTCTAGCATGGAATATCATCATAGAAAATCAGTATTTGCTCAACCTTTCCTCTTATTCACTCTATTAATTTCCAACAATGGAAGTGCTGTAGATACAAATATATCAGAAATTTATCGTGATAATTCCGCAGAATACATAGAGGCATTCAAACCAAGTACGAAGCATACAATTGATCGTCTGATTAAAGAAAATATGCTGGACAACAATATTCCGGGTTTAGCCGTAGCCATAGTTACCAATCCAGAAAATCCCACTATATGGTCTAAAGGTTACGGTGTAAAAAGCCTGGAGAGTAATGAAAGGGTTACCAGAAATACTCCATTTTGGCTGGCATCCATCAGTAAGGTGGTTATGGGTACCGTTATAGCCAAAGCGCAGGAGGAAGGTTATCTCTATTTAGATATGAATATACACAACTTACTGGTTGGCGGTAACTTTCAGATTGATAATCCCGGCTCCTCACCTATCACCATCAGGGATCTTGTAACTCACAGTTCAGGAATTAAAGACAGCACCGCTTACCAGTGCAGTTACTATATCGATCATGGTGACGGCACTCATACAAAGTTGATCAACTTAATAGACCCAGGGTTTTGCCCGGATAGCAGCCCGATTACGCTGGATGGATTTCTCGGTGCCTATTTGGACAGTGAAGGGGAATTTTACGATTCCGGCAGTAACTTCACTGGTTTACCACCCGGGCAAGGCTACGAATATTCAAATATCGCCGCAGCATTAGCAGGCTACTCAGTAGAACTTAGCACAGGCTTAACACTGACTGATTACGCAGAACAGAAGATTTTTACCCCTCTTGGTATGCGCAATACCAGTTGGAATTTTTCAAAATTAAAGCAGAGCAGCCTAGCAAGCCCTCATACCACCGTCGATAACACACTATCTTCAATTCCATATTATGAACTCGCTACTTGGCCAGACGGTGGCCTACGGAGCAGTGCATTTGATATGGCGAAATTTTTAGCTGCAGTAATGAACGAAGGAACGTTCGCTTCGCGAAAGTCCAACATTAAAATTCTCGAGGCAGGTTCAGTTGTTCAAATGCTGACATCGATCCAGAATGGATTTGGGATCTTCTGGTATTCAGACTGGCTTTGGAATTATGGGGGTAAAGACCATATTCTAATAGGCCACAACGGAGCTGAGATTGGATATTTTTCCTATCTGGTTTTCAACCCACAGGATAATGTCGGGGTAGTTCTATTGGCCAATACTGACCTTGGTGATAAGAAAGAGAGTATCGAGTTATTGATAGCAGATATTCTTGAGTTGGCAAAAAACAGGTAAACCTTTAATCAACTCTCAAATGTTACTCAAATAAACTGGAACCCCCAATCAAAGCCACATTCAATTGATTAGGAACTCAGCCTGTGGCGCTCTTCGGCTTTTCATGATTTTTCCGAATAACTCTTAGCTGCCAAGGCTATTATTCGCGATTGATACGAACAGCCTGATCAATGCGTTATGAAACTATAGAGGGAATATGACCTTCAAACCATATTCCCTCTATTGGAATTCCAGATATCAGAAAGTGTAGGAAACACCAGCCTGCCAGATATCAAGATTTTTCAGGTCAAATTCAATACGATCATAATCGGTCACATCGTATTCACCTACCTTGCCAATATTATGCAGCATGTACTCGGCACTCATCCGCAGTGAGTCAGTAACGTTATAGCGAATCCCCGCACCAACATGAACGTAGCTTTTGCTAAATTTTTTCGACCCGCTGTAACTGCCTCCTGCATAGAACTCATTCACTGTATATGACCAATCTAACTGGCCGAAACTGTAGCCACCCAGCAAGTACATACAAGCTCGATCACAGTGTCTGGATAACTCTAAAACACCCGTGATCGAGAATATATCCAAATCATATTTTTGGTTAAAGTTGTACCGCTCTACAACTGTAGCCACTTCATTGATTGTATCGATTTCAAATGTATCGACATAATCTGGCTGTTCTGAACTCGTAGTGCCATAGCTAATACGAAGTTCGAGGGGGTAGTTATTAAAGTCTGCCCCCACGGCTATGCTGCTCCATAGCTCACTTCCAGAATTAGAAAGCTCATAATAACTAAAATCGTAAAGCCGACCTTCTTCGGTTATTGCGGTTGCCCTGTAATCCTGATTCACCTCTAGCTTATTGTATCCCGCATTCAAGGAAACAAACGGATGGAAACTTAAAGAACTATCTTGGTTGCCATAATCGGCAGCTGTAGCCTGTGCAGAAATAAGACACACACCAAGAATAGCGGCAATATGGAAACGCATAATATCCTCCTTGTGATTACTACGCATTTTGGGGATGAACCCAAAGTAAAAAAGCGAGTTATTGCAAGGCGGTAAGACCGATATAGCAAAACAGCGCCGTAAACTATGTAGGTGAGCAATTCGCCCTCTTCTATGTAGTCCCAAAAATTACTACAGCCTTAAAAGCGAGCTCTTGCTTCACAACCCACGTATGAATGCCCCAACATTCGGCGCCAACGATACGCAAAAATTGATTCTGTGACAACATTCACACTTTCGTACCAATTAGATGCTCAACTCACGCCCAAGAAAATAGAAAAAATAGTACTTGTGTGCTAACAAGGTTATGACCTGAAAAGGATCTAATGAGTGAAGCAAAACTAGCACGCGACTTAACATCTTTAACAATAAGCGACCTATAAATTAATCACCTAGCCCAACAGCTTTCATTCTTAACTGTTAATTGCAGGTTTATCAGACTACTAAAAACCTTAGGTATCGCACTATGCTACCCCTCCACAACACACGGATTCTCTCATTTGAAACTTGGGGCGCCGGGTCATTTCATGGCACCTTACTGGGCATGCTGGGCGCTGAAGTTATCAATATTGAGGACCCCAAGCAAAATGGAAATCCTTTAAGGAGGATGGGCTCTCTTTATTTAGATGAAAACCATGAAGACAACGAATGCGGAGAATCAACTCTTCACAATAAAAAAAGCCTGGCACTAGATATCAGAACACCAGCGGGCAGAAAAATTTTCCTGTCGTTAGTCGAGGAGTCACACGCTGTTATCGACAACTTTCGAGGCTCTTTACCCGAAGAGTTAGGCGTTACCTATGCTGACCTCAAAGTGGCGAACCCCAAAATAGTTTGTACCCATCTATCAGGGTACGGCAGAGACAACAATAGAAAACACTGGCCAGGATATGATTTCCTTATGCAGGCAGAAACTGGTTGGATGTCAGTGACTGGAGAACCAGGATCTATCCCAACCAAAGTTGGCGTGTCAGTAGTGGATCTCTTGGGGAGTGTCTATTCAGCCCTCTGTACCGTTTCAGGGTTACTGCGGACCGAAGTCACAGGAAAAGGCGGTGATTTTGACACTAACTTATTCGATATTGCGCTAAATTGCCTCTGCTACCAAGGGTTATGGTTTCTCAACGAGGGGATAGTCCCAGGGAAGCAACCTCGCTCAGCCCACGCATCCCAAGCACCTTGCCAATTAGTAAAGACAGCAGATGGTTGGTTTTATGTTGCCTGCTTAACCCAGAAATTCTGGGAAATGCTTTGTCACGAACTAGGCTCCGATTTATTACAAACTGATGCCCGCTTTTTGACCAATGAAAGCAGGATGCAAAACAGAGAGCTGCTGACAGAAGCTCTGGACCAGCACTTCCAGAAGAGAACAACAAAAGAATGGTGCGCTCAAATGGAGGGTAAAATCCCCTGTGCCCCGGTCTATGATATCGCCGAGGCGCTTAACAACCCCTATGTCCAAGATAACGACAAGACTGTATCAATTCCCTATGCACGCAGTACAAGCCGTGACTCAATACAATTTATAAACGCCCCCTTCTCTATTCCCGACACTCCTCCAGTGCCTTTCCAGCAAGCACCACTTTACGGAGAGAACACTCGAGAGATCCTTGGTGACTTGGGTATCCCACAAGATGAAGTGGAGTCCCTGGCAAAAGCTGGCGTGATCTATTGCTGCTGAAATGCATCGGTACTGATGAGGATAACTCCCAATTGGCCAGACCACTCTCTACCTAGGCGCCCTGTTACTACAATTTCCTCAGTTCCACCCGATACCTCACCACCCCAGGAAGACGGGATTGAACGGGAGCTACCTTAACGCTATGAACATCGGCCACCTGGATTGGAATGCCATTCTCGCCCACGCCCGCAGTCTTTCACTCTACGGCGGACCAGATATACCTGTTTCTGCCGTATGTCTCGATGACATCCCCGTTTGTGGCCCCGCTGAACTGAAACATATCAGCCAAAATGCCGCGCAGGAACACGGAGCCATTATCATGTCTAGCGGCGGCACAACTGGAAAGCCGAAGCTGGCCTATACACCTTATCACCAGGCAATTCAAAGATTGCTCAAGGAATGGCGCCCGCTCAGCTCTCAAAGTGTTCTTCTTAATCTCTTTAATCCTGGGCGGCTATGGGGTGCACACTACTTCATTCAAACACTGGCAGAGGCTTCCAAATGCACCATTGCACCTACAGGCCCCTTTATATCAGGTGAGCTGGAGAATTGGCTGGAACTTCTACATAACATCGATGTGGACTCACTTGCTGGCGCACCCACAGGACTGGCAGATTTTGCCGAAGGTATACTAGATTCAGGCAGCCAACTCCCAATAAAGACAATTATCTGGATGGGGGAACCTTGGACCAAAGCAAAGTTGAAGGTCATACGTAAGGCTTTCCCTGATGCTGGGCTGTGGTGCGACTATGGATCGGTAGAAACCAATAGCATTGCTGTCAATTCCCCTGAGTGTGATTTGAACATATATCACCTTTTAGCGGACCAATTGATCGAAACTGACGATCAAGGCGCCCTGCTTACCCGTGTAGGTACAGGGTGGACAGTACCGATAGTGCGTTACCGGTTAGGTGACCTAATCCAAAAAGCAACTTGTCCCTGTGGTCGCCCTAATGGCCTATCTATTCAGGGGAGAGCAGATGACAATGTCGGGTTATGCAGCGCCCTTCTGGACCTCAATAAGATCATAGAACTCACCTATGAATGTGAAGGCGTCGAAGAAGTTCAACTACTTCTCAGCGGCGACACACAAACAAAAAAGTCTGCCGATTCAATAGTCGTTCAGTTCACAGGCACGGCAAGTGCCAACAGCATCTGTGAGTATATTTTGAACAACATTCACAACCTCGCCTCTGTTGTCAGACAGTACCCTCAGTCCTTCACAGTACAAAAAGCCGAGCGACTTAAGCGTATCGAACGCACCAACAAAGTTCCCCGGGTTATTTGGAGAATGAGCGATGGGAAATAGCGGTAGAACTCAAAGCATAACTCCCCCTAGCGCATCCGACGGTCCTATGTGGGACCGTCTTATGGGAAACTATAATTTTGCCTGCCTGATGGTTTCTGCAAAGTTGGATATCACCGGGCTAATTGAACGCGGTTATGATTCCTGCGAAGCACTCAGTAAGGAATTGCAGCTCAGCAATAAAGGAATGGGCTTCTTTCTGCTGATTCTGAGTCATTTGGGGTATATCTGCTTCGACAAACAACAAGTGAAAAATACAGAGCTGGGAAAATGCTACCTCTCCAAAAGTAGTCACTACTATTGGGGGGAAGTCTTACTCGATCCTTTTCAAATCTATGACATCAATCACCTGGATAAAAAGATACTCACCAGCTTACAAAGAGAATATGAGCTGGAATGTAAAGGTCGCTCTGTAACCGACATGTGGCAAAAAAATGACATGGACAATGACTCGGCAGCAGCTTTTACTCATCTGATGCATTCGCAGGGGTTTGCCTCCGCAGTTGAGGCTGCTTCCTGCGGTATTTTTGAAAACGCTCAAACCTTACTCGATGCCGGTGGAGGCTCTGGAACCATTGCTCTCGCCTTCTGCGATACCTATCCTGAGCGCAATGCGCTGCTCTTCGACCTGCCGCCGGTTTGCGATATAGCAGCAATGTATATAAATAAGTTCAAGAAAAACCAGCAAATCCAGATAGTTAAGGGGGATTTCTTTAGAGACCCATGGCCTGAGGGGTTCGATGGCATTTGCTTTAGCAATGTGTTGCACGATTGGCAGCATGCTACATGCCAAATCTTAATCGACAGAGCCTTCGCACTTTTACCAAAAGGTGGGCAGGTATTTATCCACGATATGCTCTTCGATGATACTCGTTTAACGCCAAGCTTGTTCTGCTTTCATTTGTTTATGAACCACGGCTCCCAACTATACTCAGCCAAAGCGCTTTATCGGATGCTTGAGACAGCAGGATTTGTAAATCCTCAATCATACCAGGCACTCGGCTATTTCTCGGTATTATCAGCCAGAAAGCCCTAGCCCTACCCTTATTATCCTATTTTACTTATATGATATCTATCGCTACTTCCACGAGCAGTTCGTTTTTTGATTACCCTTTCGTCACCGACTGACTATTAGGGTATTAGCTAGAAAGTGTTTAACCTTTAAATAATAGTAAATAGTTTTTGGTTTAAGCATTATAAAACTATAACTTTGTGAGGTGCTTCTCGTTAATACATTTAAAGTAGCTAACAGGTTATATCTTTTCGATATCATTGCTTTCGCACTCTATTGCCCTTCAGGGGTTTATACTTGAAACATTTGAAGATTATTGAAGTTCCTGATATCCGACCTCACAAGGGAGACGGGTAGAAATAAACTTCATACGTTTAGAGACGCAAGTATTGCTGCATGCGATTACTTTTATCTCGGCAGTCGTAATAGAGAGCGCAATTAAATCTGTTTAAAAAATAACAAACTCAGGCGAACAGTAGGAATAATAATGAAAAAAAACTATTCATGGTCACTCTCGAAAGGGCTAAAGAAGATTTGTATCGCTTTATTTAGTTATATAACGTTGATGAGTACGCCTCTATTTGCAGAGACCGATCCTTATTCAATGTTGGTTCAATTCAACCTCTATTACGATTACGAGACAGAACAAGGTACCAATGACCACGCAAAATATGCACTCGAGCTACAACGGCGCATGACTTACTCAACACCAATTCGCTATACACAAGTCCTTGCAACACACAACAGTTATAACTCTGATGCCTATGGTGCTATCTGGGTAGGCTCTGAACAATCTGCCAGGGTTAAAGACCAAATTGATATTGGTGCTGAAATTATTGAGCTGGACCTGCATCAGTTCAGTGGTGAACAATATTTTTGTCATGGCTCATTCTACTGTAATTTCTGGCTTGATCCTCAACGCGTTCCTATCTCTACTGTATTGGGAGATTTGAGGGATTGGGCTTACAAGCAGGATCAATATGGCACTAACCGTACAGTAATCGTACATATCGAAAATGCGGTATCGTCCGGTGCCCAGGTAACTTTTAAAAACCATCTTATAGATCAGATAGGCCTGGAATACATTTACACACCCCAAGACTATAGAGAGGACTTTCCCAATGGGGTTGAAGTCACGAGCTATAAACGAACCTCACTTCCCTCTCAAGAGTTATCACGGGAGACAGTCCGTAAACATGATGGTGTAAATGGGAAAAAGAGATTCGTATTTTTTTGGACAAAAAATGACAGCAATATTGGGGATGATAATGAGTCATTCGATGTAATATTCGATGGATGGGGTGGACTGGACAGGCACTGGAAGAGTGGCGATGACGATTCCCTGGACAACTGGGATGACGGTATCAACACCGTAGAACACTATGATGTCAGTGCTACAGACAGCAGATTTCAAAATAAAGGACTATGGTCTTGGGGAGAGGGAGAACCCAATGATCATGGTAACGGAGAGGACTGCGCTGTTATCAGAAGCGACGGGCGCTTTAACGACCGTCAATGTGATCGCTCTTATTCATTTGCTTGTAAAAGGCGGTTAAATGGAGAACTGCATGTAAACGACTTAAAAGATGATGGCGCTATCGATTACCCTGTTATGTGGTCACTGACTACGAGGAAGTCTACCTGGTCGAATGGAGAGAGTGAATGTCAGGCACTGGGTACTCAATGGCACTTCGATGTGCCTCGCAATATGATGGAAGCACTCGCATTGAAAAGTAAGCTGGCAGCTGCCAGTGAGACAGCAGCCTGGATTGCTTATACTGACCAGGATAGTGAAGGTACAATTGAAGGTGACTTTATAATAACAACTGTAGATTACTAAAAAGATATTATAGGGTTCTTTGTCTTAAGGTAATTAGAGATCTACTAACTTTCAACTTGATCTGACAGTTACCCGCTTCTTAAAAGAAGCCCTGTCAGATCAAGTTCAATCATGCCTATTTTTAATATGATAACATCTTATCTTTACGGCCAATCATCCTATAAAAATATTTAAAAGACCTCACAATAAAAAATCTGTGGTACAGGTAACGAGCTACCGATGACTCCTATTCTCAAGGTTAACAGCAGCCCGCCTAATTTTAGCTATGAACTCTATAAGCGCTGTTCGGTCGCCGGTACGCCCCTTTCCTTTATCATCGGTGCAAACCTGAAATATGTTAAAGTTCGCCAAAACCACTCTAGCGGCCCCATACGAAATGCTTTAAGCCAAAGATCCGAATAGGCCAGCTGAAACAGGCACAGCAGCACACAGACCCCAAGTACTTCTATACGTGTCAGCTCACCATATAAACCCAATCCAAAGCCATAAAAAATATAAATGCAAATAAATGATTGAGCCAAGTAATTGGTAAATGCCATCCGCCCAACACTTTGGATCTTGCCTTTGATCCATAGGTGTTTACCTAATTTGAACCAAAGGCAGATCAAGCCGATATAACCGATACTGGTAAATGTGGACCCTACCAAATTAAAAATGGCACCATAGGTGAAATAATCATCCATACTCCAGTCATGACTATAGTTCCAAATAAGCCCTATACCGGTCAATGTCACACCAATAGCCACCCCAGCAATAGCTAGTTTTTTGTAGGCAGACGAACTGGCTTTGCCACGTAGGATATCCAACTTAAACAGGCCCATTCCCAGCAACATCATAGCGGCAGCTTTTAAAACAATGGAGAGACTAAAGTAGGAAATAACGATTGCTGATTCCGGACTAGAAGCTAAATTACCAGCAACTAATCGACTCCCGACCAGATCCCAGAACCCTCCTCGATATATTTCTATATCTTGCTGGATCTGCGCTGTATCAGGGGCAAAAATGGCTGCCGTTGCATATCGAGCTTCTCCTGTTAGGGGTTGTATAAAAGCTCCTGCCAGATATGAGCTATATGCTGACAAGGCAAGGATAATCACCCCCAATGCAATCAGCCAGCTTCCGCGAAACTTGCGGAACAAATAGGCAAACATGGCTATAAATGCATAGATCATCAGGATGTCGCCTTCCCAAATGAAGATGCCATGACAAAGGCCTATCAATAACAGCCAAAAATTTCGACTGTAATGAATTTTTGCAGCAGACTTATTCTGCTGCTCGCGTTTCTCAGCTAATAGTATGATCCCCGCGCCGAATAGCATGGCAAAAAGCCCCATGAACTTTTGATCAGCAAACAAATGGAAAAAGCTAAAGAGAAACTCATTCAAAGGGCCATTTGGCAAATAGGCCTTCGGATTCAAATAAGCCGCCATAGGCATAGAGAAATTTATCATATTCATTAAAGGAAGCCCCAACAAAGCGACTCCCCTTAACAAATCCAGCTGTGATATTCGATCCTGCATATAAGTCCTTTTAAAACTAAAATACGTTGCAGATGTAAAGAGGTGGAGATTACAGGAAAAGAGGAAGAAATCGCTATATTTTTTCTGATCGCAGGTACCAACTAGGACCTTTCTAAGGAAGCTTTGATAAATGGACTTCTAGCCACCCCCATGGGATGAGAGCATGCATTTGAGAAAAAACTTCTCGCAGCGAGTTCCATGGCGCTTCAGATTATATGCTGCTTCGTCAAAGGTGGCTAGGTACAAGATCTTGACGAATAGCGGAATACTACCAAGTTGGCTCGAAATTAATCAGAAGTTCCCTAACTAAGCTAAATATCAATTAACGTATTACTATCTAGCATCGCCTTCGCCTGCTGAAATGCAGTTTCGGGTACATAAGGATGGGAGAAAATCCAAAACTGCCCGCTTTCTATACCACTAGTAATGATATCAGCAGCTTTTTCTGGCTTCATACCTTCAGAAACCACCTTGACAACTTTGGCTTTAACTTTTTTCTCGACTTCAGACTCAGGGTGAATTACCGCTACACTTGCAGGCCTATTACGTGAAGAGTCGAGAATATTAGTTTTTATAGCACCAGGACAAAATACAGAAGTTTTTATAGGCGAGTTAGCCAAACGAAGATCCCGCTCTAAACTTTGCATTAAACCTACAACACCAAATTTTGAAACATTGTAGGCCCCTAAGTACCCTATACCATATAGGCCGGATTCCGATGCTACAGACAATATATGGCCCTCGTCATTCTGTTCGATATGAGGGAGAAATACATGAATACCGTTAATAGGCCCCCACAAATTCACCGATAAAATCCACTCCCACTCATCCATAGAGGTTTCTGCTATAGCCCCCAAAGGACCTATTCCGGCCACATTACAGAGCAAGTGTACCTTATCAAAGTGCTTTAAAGTTCTATCGGCGATGTTTTGCACATCCCCAAGTTTAGATACATCTGCTTGTACGCATATACACTCAGCACCTTTTCGTGCTATCAACTTGGCTGTTGATTCGAGATGACTTAGGGTATATCCGGCTAATACCAACTTCATTCCTTTTTCGGCTAAACGTATTGCTAAAGCCCGCCCTAGTCCACTGCCCGCTCCTGTAACAACAGCAACTTTATCAGAAAAATCCATAACTTTCCTTTTTACAATATATTCAACATGACTAGGAACTTTAGATTCAACAAATCCTTAAATAGTTGATATATAGCTATTCACAGCAATAAAAATTGAATAAATTGAACCTCTACCAATAATCTGAATAACTGCCAGGAATCTTATCCTTTAGCCCTTCAGTTAAAGTCTGTTGTGGCCATTTAAGCCACTTAAACTTTAATTAAGCTATAGATTAACAACCTAATGAACCGGGTATTGTATTTCTTTGGCAATCACCCACATTTTATAATCTGCAGGCATTTCAGATAAGTAATCGAGAGTTCGATAAATAAGATGTTTCTCCATTTCATCGACTCCAGAAGACTTGCTCCAGCCTTCTGCTGCTAACCGGTACATAAAAGTAACCAAAAGGAATTTCTGCTTGCTTGATAACCCATTTCCATGACCATTGATCATCATATGCATAGAAACAAGGTCATAATCCAAGTCAAAAATTGACTCATCAACCTGGACGGATATCTGGGCCGAACGACCCGATACAGAGTTCCCCCGCGCAATCACCTGCATTTCATCAAGAAAGAAGGAGACATGAGCACTATTAGCGGCAGAGCTGTTTTGATAGCGCCCTCTAAGTGCCAAGTCCCTTATCTGACGATTTGAAATTTCACCCTTTAGCCAGAGTTCTGTCATCTGGGTAAACGGGTCGTAGTCCTCGCTCTGGACTATGTACTCATCTGCAAAGGGGGATAAGGAATAGAAAAGCGCGACAAGCCAAAAACAGATCCTTGTTACAGTCATTACAACTACCACTCGAAGTGAAGACCATGCCACGCGGTCGATTATGACGGGAAATCTATTAAATTAAGTATAATCAAGAATTATTGTAGGAACATTGATCGGGAGGACACTTGCACTCATTTACGGGCGAATCAACCGGGGGCTTAAATTCCACATTGATCTTAGCTTTTTTAGCCAGCCTTTTCTCTTGAAGCCTTTCCAAAGCCTCCTTCGTCATTGCGTTTATCTCCCCAGAAAGAAATTTATCAACAAACATTTCGGCTTCTTGATCCAGACTGTAACTACTACGTCCCATTCCCTCTCGTGAGTTATATTTCGATAAGCTATAGGTCAGTAATATCTCTTGAGCTTCACTATCAAACTTACTGAATAGATCTATGATCCAATTAGTTTCCAAGAGGTGTTCAAGAGCTTCAAGATTACCTTGAAGCTCTAAATAGATAGCGGCAAAGTCCTCACCTCCTTGAAGGATCCGGCCTATGTAACCAGCTTCCTCTTTGTGGAAATAATCTAATCTTGCCTGGATGTTTATTTCTTTGATGTCATTGGCGATAACATAGCGACCCAACTTTTCCACTTCAGCCACAGTCATACCAAGCTCATAAAGCTCCTCCTGATTCGTCTTTAACATATACCAAGAAGAGAGTACCCCTAGCAGTCTAAATGACGTCAGCCACGCTCGTTGCTTTCCTAAATCAATCTCGTACCACGCGGACTTTCTCTCAAGCCCATACTTACTGAGGTATGACAAGTCCTCCCCTCTATTAGCAGCTTCCCTAACAGCCCTCATTCTTTGCCAGGCAGCCCAGTTCCGCTCCCTACTCAGCACCCATTCACTGTTAATCTCTTCATTATGTTTATAGGTAGTCGCAAATAACTCCTCGAGAGATGTGCGTTTAGAATCTGCAAAAGAAGGTGCCGCCAATAAGAAGATCAGAAGGAGGCAAACCGGGGGAGTTAATTTCATAGAGACACCTTGTGGTGCTGTTGTAGTCGCATTTATCGAAGGGAATCTACTAACTATCGTCAAGAAATCTCTGCCGAAGGGTTAACCTGTGCCGTAATTACCCCTAGTAGAAGAAAGAAAAACTTGGAAATACCTCTTGGTCACATAGCGAAAGCAACCTTTGTCGAGCAACCGGCCTCTGGTGTATGATTTATCAGTAATGAAGAACTATTCGTCCACATTTCGCGCCAAGCTGATAGCCATGGCGGCCCTGCTCCTGCTGATGTTGCAGGTACAGACCGTGCTCGCCTGCGAAATGATGGAGGACCCCAAGCCATCAGCGGAATGTTGCTGCGATGATATGGCCAAGGGGTCAGACTCAGGTGATGACTGTTGTGGCTATGACGCCCAAGTCTCCCTGAAGACTTCGCTGGACGACCACCAAGTTGCCGTCACCGCCGCATACTTGAATCTGGAACTTCCCCAGTTGGCGCCACCGCCAACTTACCAGTGGCCCCAAATTCTGGCTCCGCCATTCGGTACGCCTGAATTATCTCCTACTGCGACAGAATCCCACCCCGGCAACCGAACCTGGCTTGCCACTTTGCGCCTGCGTATTTGATCACTCCCTTTCTCTCTGACTAGCGAAATATGCCCCCAGCCCATGCTGGCGGCTTCAGAAAGATTGTTCTAGGAGTGAACCTTTTGATTTCCCAACAAGCTATAGCGGCCATTGGTGGCCTGCTCGTTGACCCGTTTATTGATAATGTGCTTTGCGCGCAGATGCCCCTTTCCTTCACTCAGGAGGGTGCCCTATGAGCCAGCAAAAAACATTGAGCTTAATCGCCCTTACCCTGATGTTAGCGGCTACCGGCGCGGCCTTTTATTGGAAGAAAATTTCTGCACAAGCCGAAGCTCCAAATGCCGATTTTGTGCAAGCTGGCCCCTTCCAGATCGCCGTGTCTGTCGATCCGCTGCAACCCCAAGCGGGTAAAAACCAAATTCGAATTGAAGTTCGCAATGCTGACAATGAGCCGGTATCTGGAGCCGAAGTTCGCGCGGTAGCCGAGATGCCTGCCATGGGCGCCATGCCAGCTATGCGTGCCGTCGCCGATATCAGCGAATCCAGCCCCGGTATCTTCACCGGTGAAATTGAACTGGCCATGGTGGGCTCCTGGCCCATGGTGGTAGATGTAGCGACAGGCCACGATAAGCATGTCGATCTTGCCTTTGATATGAGCACCAATCGCAAAGGCCTGCGCCTAAAGTCTGCGCCTGAGGCCTCAGATACCGCCTATTACACCTGCTCGATGCACCCATCGGTGAGAGCTGCCGAAGCCGGTAGCTGCCCTATTTGCGGTATGAACCTGCAGCCTGTGAGCCACGATGAACTGCAAAGTGGCAGCATTGTGGTGGATAGCGGCCGACGCCAGGCCATTGGTATCAAAACCGGTATCGTCGAGCGACAGCCATTCGCTTTGCCCATTCACCTACACGGCCAGGTTACCTATGACGAAACCCGCTTGCGGGATATCAGCCTACGCTTCGACGGCTGGATTGGTGAGTTAGATGCAGATTTTGAAGGCAAGCAGGTTAAACGCGGCGAAGTACTGTTTTCTGTTTACAGCCCGGAGTTGCTCGCAGTCCAAGACGAGTATCTAAAAGCCCGCCGACGTGGCGACGCCCTGGAGAAAGCAGCACGAAGGCGTCTACTGTTGTGGGGTCTCTCTGAAGAGCAAATCGACTGGCTGGTTGAGCAACAAAAAGCGCAGGACTATATCCCGATTTTTGCACCCGCCAGTGGTGTGATTATTGAGAAGAATATTGTCGCGGGCTCTGCGTTTGAAAAGGGCGACAACCTGCTGCGCATAGCCGATCTCAGCCAAGTTTGGATTGAAGCCCACGCCTACGAAGATCAGTTGCCACTGATAGAAAAAGGCATGCCGGCCAAGGTGCGTTTAACCAACGTCTACCACGAGGAAATCCCAGCCACCCTCACCCAGATTGATCCCTTCCTTAATCACAATAACCGCAGTGCACGGCTGCGTGTGACCCTGCCCAATACCGATGGTGAACTGCGCCCGGGACTGTTTGCGGACATCATGTTGACTGCCGAACTGGGAAATCTCCTGGTGGTACCCAGGGATTCAGTATTGATCTCCGGCAAGAAACGCATTGTTTTCCGCGACTTGGGCCAGGGTCGTCTGGAGCCGGTGCAGGTACGCACCGGTTATGGCGACAGCGACAGGATTGTTATCCGTTCTGGCCTCCAGGCAGGAGATAAAATTGTCACCTCGGGTGTATTCCTGATCGCGGCGGAAAGCCGCCTGAAGTCGGGGGTACAGCAGTGGTAAATTCCGAACCCAAAGGGCTGATTGCCCGAATTATAGGGGCCTGCGCCGGTAAGCCGGGGATCACTTTGATTCTTGTAGCGATCGCAGCCCTGGCGGGATACCGGGCGCTAACCAGTGTCCCCCTGGATGCTATTCCGGACCTGTCCGACGCCCAGGTGATTGTGATGACAGACTGGCCGGGGCGCAGCCCTGACCTGGTCGAGGATCAAATCACCTACCCGCTTTCCACCGCAATGTTAGGGCTGCCCAAAGTCAAATATGTGCGGGGCCAGAGCTTTTTTGGTCTTAGCTTTGTCTACGCCATCTTTGAAGACGGCACTGATATTTACTGGGCCCGCTCACGGGTTCTGGAGTACCTCAACCAGGTAGCCGACCAGCTCCCAGAAGGTGTTCAGCCAAAGCTTGGCCCAGATGCCACTGGAGTGGGCTGGGTGTTCCAGTACGCGCTGGTTGATCGAAGCGGTAACAACGACCTGCAAGAACTGCGTGCGCTGCAGGATTTCAAGTTGCGCTATTGGCTCACTTCTGTCGAGGGCGTGGCCGAAGTGGCTTCCATTGGCGGCTACGAAAAGGAGTACCAGGTCCAAATCGACCCCCATCGTTTGCAGATGTTTAAGGTTCCGCTCGGCAAAGTGGTCGAGGCCATTCGCCGCAGTAACAACGACACCGGAGGACGAGTACTGGAGATCGCAGGCCACGAACATATGGTGCGTGGCCGGGGCTATATCCGCAGCGTTGACGATCTCGAAGAGGTGGTGATCGGGGTCAATGCGGCGAAGATTCCAGTGACTTTGGATCAGGTAGCGGATATTACCCTGGGGCCTGCAATGCAGCGCGGTATTGCCGAGCTGGATGGCGAGGGCCAGACCGTAGGTGGCATCGTAGTAATGCGCTACGGTGGAAATGCCCTCAAGGTTATTGAGAGAGTTAAAGAGCGTATCGAGCAAATCCGTGCAGGCTTACCGGAAGGCGTTGAGCTGGTAGTAACTTATGATCGCTCACAATTAATTAATAGCGCGATCGACAATCTCAAAAATACTCTGATTGAAGAGATGCTGGTGGTCGCCGCTGTGATCGCTATTTTCCTACTCCACGCCCGCTCAGCGTTGGTAGCTGTAATCACTCTGCCGATTGCAGTTTTACTGGCCTTTATTCCACTGTCCCTACAAGGGCTTACCGCCAACATTATGTCACTGGGAGGTATTGCCGTAGCCATCGGTGCCATGGTGGATGCGGCAGTGGTAATGGTGGATAACATCCACAAAAAGCTGACAATCAATGGCGATAAGGAATTGTCTCCGGGTGAGAAAAGAACGCTAATCGTTCGGGCAATGCAGGAAGTCGGACCGAGTATTTTCTTCTCCCTGATTATTATCACGGTTTCATTCCTGCCGGTATTCGCGCTCGAAGCTACCGAGGGCCGCCTATTCAAACCCCTCGCCTACACCAAAACCTACAGCATGGCTTTCGCCGCCCTATTGGCTATCACCTTGATTCCAGCGCTCGCGGTACTGCTAATGCGCGGCAAAATTCGCAACAGGGAAAACCCGATTTCCCGCGTTTTAGTCCATACACTACTGCCAGTGATCCACTTCTGCGTGCGGCAACGCAAAGTTGTAGCCACTCTCGCGATATTAGCTCTGGTTTCTGTGGCCTACCCCATTAGCAAGCTAGGTGGTGAATTTATGCCGCCGCTCAATGAGGGCAGCATCCTGTATATGCCTACCGCCCTACCCGGCATGTCGGTTACCGAAGCGGGCAAGGTGCTGCAACAAATGGACGAGGAACTGAAAGCCTTCCCAGAAGTTGAGCATGTCTTTGGCAAGATTGGCCGCTCCAATAGCGCCACCGATCCTGCACCGCTCTCAATGGTAGAAACCGTAATCACCCTGAAACCCAAAAGTGAGTGGCGCCCCGGCATGACTTGGGACGACCTGCTGGCGGAAATGGATGAAAAGCTGCGCTATCCGGGCATGCCCAATATCTGGTGGATGCCCATCCAAACCCGCACTGAGATGCTCGCCACCGGCATTCGCAGCCAGCTCGGCATCAAAGTGTTTGGAGATAACCTGGAGGAGATCGAACAGACCGCTTTGGCCATCGAAGAAGCACTGCGCAGTGACCAGCGCACTTCGGAACAAACCCGAAGTGTCTTCGCCGAACGCCTGACCGGGGGTTACTTCCTGGACTTTGATATCGATCGCGCACGGGCTTCCCGCCACGGCTTGAATGTTCAGGATATCGAAGATGTGATCGCCGCAGCGGCTGGTGGCCTGGCCGCAACCCAGACCATCGAAGGCCGCGAACGTTACGATGTGTTAGTGCGTTATGCCCGCGACTATCGGGATACTCCTGAACAGCTTGAACAAATCCTGGTCCCCGCCTCTGATGGTTCCCAAGTGCCCCTGAACCAGCTGGCTGATCTGGACTTCCGCACCGGCCCGCCCATGATCCGGAATGAGGATGGCCAATTGGTGGGCTTAGTATTTGTCGACTTGAAGGGCGATATCGGCGTTGCAGATTATGTTAATCGCGCAAAGCAGGTTGTTGCCGATCAGGTTAATCTGATTCCCGGGCAACGTATCGCCTGGGCCGGCCAATACCAGTACCTGGAGCGCGCCAAGTCCCGCCTGCAATGGTTAGTGCCCCTGACCTTGTTGGCTGTGTGCTTCCTGCTATATCTGCATAGAGGCAGGCTATCCGACACCCTGTTTGTACTCACCGCCATGCCTATGGCACTGATCGGCGCCTTCTGGCTGTTATACCTGCTCGACTACAAACTTAGCGTTGCTGTATGGGTCGGCATGATTGCCATGGCTGGTCTCGCCGCTGAGATGGGGTTATTGATGCTGCACTACTTATCTGCCGCCGGAAATAACGCGGAGCGCGGCAATACCGCGACTGTTGCCCAAGCGGCAGCTGGCCGTATTCGCCCGATGCTAATGACCAGCCTGACACTGCTAATTTCATTGATACCAGTCATGGTTTCCGATGGCACCGGCGCAGATGTTATGAAACGGATCGCAGCACCAATGGTGGGCGGCACCATAACCACACTGCTATTTGTGTTATTAGTGATGCCCGGGGTTTTCTATCAATGGAAAGCTCGTGAAGGTAAGCAAAACTGACTTAAATAAATTGGGGCACCGGGTTGACGCTACCCTGTGCCCCTGCACTCTTCGCACAAGAAGATAATCTGGATAGAAGAGACTTTGACGGGAACAAGGTGATTCATAGGTTTCTTCAGGGTTAACTGTTAAAATTCCATACAAATTTTGTATTGCACAAACTGCAAAATTGCAGCGATCACAAAGGCTAAGTAGGTGACGATCACTTTCCCTACTGCTTGTGTAATACGTGTATTTGACATTTAACGACTCCAGGATTCACCTTGACTGCACCTTTTTCCGATCTCCCCCTAAACCCCGCCCTGCTGAAAAACCTGGCGTCACTCAACTACAAATCCATGACCGAGGTTCAGGCCAAAACGCTTCCGATCATTCTTGACGGCAAGGACGTAATCGCCCAGGCAAAAACCGGTTCCGGTAAAACGGCCGCTTTCGGTTTGGGGGTGCTGCATCGGCTCAATGTCAGCCGCTTTCGGATTCAATCGCTGATTCTGTGCCCAACACGGGAATTGGCGGACCAGGTTGCGCAGGAACTGCGCCGACTGGCACGAGCAATTCACAACATAAAGATTCTGACTCTCTGCGGCGGCATGCCTTTCGGCCCGCAGATCGGCTCCCTGGCCCATGGTGCCCATATCATCGTTGGTACTCCAGGACGTATCGAAGAACACCTGCGCAAAGGAACACTCTCCTTAGAGCATGTCGATACGCTGGTCTTTGACGAAGCCGACCGAATGCTCGATATGGGATTTCAGGACGTTATCGATACCATTCTGGCGCAGGTGCCAACTGGGCGGCAGTCGTTACTATTCAGCGCTACCTACCCCGATGAAATTGAAAAGCTCAGCGCCCGAGTGATGCAGAAACCGGTGATGGTTAAAATTGATTCTGCCCATAGTGACGAGGTGATCGAACAACGCTTTTACAGGACTGAGAGTTTCGAGGATCGCCTGGAGATGACACGGCGTGTCCTGCTCAATGACAAACCCGTCAATACCCTGGTTTTCTGCAACACCAAACGCGAAACCGATGAAGTAGCCAATGATCTGAAACAGGCTGGCTTCAATGTCCTCGCCCTGCATGGTGATATGGAGCAGCGCCAGCGCAATGAAACCCTGATTCGATTTGCCAATGGCAGCGCTTCAATTCTGGTAGCTACTGATGTGGCTGCACGCGGCCTTGATATCGACAAGCTGGATGCCGTTATCAACTTTCATATCGCCAAAGACCCGGAAGTTCACACCCACCGCATCGGACGGACAGGCCGCGCCGGTGAGCGCGGTTGCGCTTACTCCTTTTTTGCCGAGAAAGAAGGCCACAAACTGGTTCGTATGGACCTAACCCAGGACCCACTATCCGATCCAGATACACCGCCACCCGCCAGCATATTAAGTGAACCCCCTTTCCAGGCACCGATGGCTACCCTGCAAATCGATGGCGGCAAGAAGCAAAAGGTCCGCCCCGGCGATATCCTGGGAGCCCTAACCGGAGGTGATCGCCCGATTGACGGTAAAGATGTTGGCAAGATCAACGTACTGGACATGACCGCCTATGTTGCGATTAAACGCAATGTAGCATCTCAAGCACTGAAGAAAATAGAAAACGGCAAGTTGAAAGGACGTAAATTTCGGGTGCGGCGTATCCGAGGGTAAGTCGAGTGAATATCCCCTGGCGACGCCGGGGGATTGCCCTTTTGCGCTCGCTTCTGGTTTATTGCTCTCCTAACCGTTATTTAGAAAGTTGGCAAAAATTATAGAAAAATCAGCTGGAAATCTAAGGGTTACAGAGTGATAAAAAAATGGGACAGTGGTCAAAGTGATCGTTCCCGCAGTTTGCACGGCCGTGACAACTAAGTTTCAACCAATAATTTTTAACAGTATTTTCGTTTTAGCAAAGAAATTGATTCTAAAATAGTAATCAGGATAATAGTGATCAGTATGATTACTATATAAGTAGTTATAACAAGAAACTACGGAGAGTATATTGAAAACCATCATATTTATTGGAGCCCTCGTACTGTTATTGACAGCTTGTATTTCTCAAACAGTATCAAGGGCCGTTAGCGTTTCCAAAGGCGACGAAGTTTGCATCATTGAAAACCCAAGTGTTCGAAGAGCATTTTTGGATGCCTATAAAGAGAGTGTGGAACAACTCGGTTACAAGGCTACTATTAAGAAACCCACAGGCCACGATTGTGATGTCACCTCAACATACACTGCAACTTATGGAATGCATTGGGGTGTATATCTTGCAACCGCAGATTTGAAAGTATTCAAAAATAACAAGCTTGTTGGTAGAGCCGAATATAGAGCTCCTAGAGCAGACCTTTCCAAACATGGCAGGGTTTCTGGGAAAATTGATAAATTGGTTAAAGAGCTTCTCCCTATCTAGAGGACGGTTATAACAAAACATAAACGGCGTGCTGGGTGGCCTGCACTACCGCCCACACACTCTGCGTTAAGCGTCAAAACCATCGAAAACAGATTTAGCTTGAACTTTATAAGTAGAAAAGAATTAGCTGATTACGTAAATCACGGAAGCAAAGTGAAGTACATGTTTCTCTAGGGTCACCAGAAACCTTAGAATGGAGTCCCAAAGAGCCGCTTTATTCAGTGATACTGACGCTGCCGAAAACTTCTTACCGCAAGCAACTCTGGGGAGCTTCTGTTCGAATACCCGTTCTTCTGTACTAAAGAAGCAGAAAATGGTGTTTATTTATATTAGGTCCAACTTTGAACGAAGAGCTTTTTTTGTGGATATACATAAAGAGCTATCTAACATGGAAGAAGGAGATAGTTTCGATGTCGAGGTTAACTAGAACGTATAACGAGTTGCAACACATCTACACACAAGCGTGCTCGGACAGCCAAAATGCTTCGTGCTTCGTTAACCCGCGATCGAGGTGTTAGGCATTTATAAGGAATTTTGAAATTGAAGCTATTTTCAGTACTTGTTGTATTTTTAGTTTGCTCCGGTTGCTCCACCTTTAGTAAAACTGCGAACTTTGAAGTTGAGCCTTCTCCAAAGTATCATAGAACCTATGTTTACGACTGGTGCGAAGAAGACCAAGCTGCATTAGGTGTTTTTGGCGAGCATTGTTTTGGAATTTACAATCCGCCTCTTTACTCTATGCCCATAGATGATGGTTTCCTTGTTATCTACCCAATATTTTTGAGTCATGAAGAGCTTTCAGTGGGCCCTCTGGGCTTGCCTATCATTCCTTTGGGTGGCAATGAGGTGCCTTCGAGTGAAGAGAAAAATATATACTTTCGCTTTAGAACCTATTCTAAGTCAGGAAACTTTGATTTTGCCCCGGTAAAGGTTTCGATTTTGAATACTAATAGAGGCTCTTGCGATGTTATCGAACGTTCAGAAGATGCAATTGGTAAAGTTTATAGCTGTATGTTTGGCCTCAAAATTAATAAACACCAAAAGCTAATTATTAACTTGGAGCTAAATGGCAGTTCTGCTTTTGAAATTTCTTATGTTTTGTCAGAATTTCTTAGTTACCGCCCTGTTGTTTCACCAAATGGACCTCCTAGGGATATTAAGCCGTTCATTAAAATAGTCAAACCCGATGCCTAACAGTACAAACAGGTTGCTACGGGCCTTTAACCATTCGCGGTACGATCTACGCTACGCCCAAGTTGCGCCAGTTGAGTCTTAGGCTAGAAAGAAGTCAAGCATGAAGAAACTTGCTGTATTGATGCTTATTTCAAGTTGCTGAAACCTATGAGTACATCATGGAAATCACTTATAATAAGTCAAAGCACGCGGATTTCGCAAAGCTGTCACCTATTTTGTACCAAGAAAGCCGCCAAATTCCCCAAGCCGGTGTTTGGGGCGTTACGCATCGTAGAGAATTAAAGTGGATAAATTAGAGATACAAGAGAAGAAAAAATTTCCTAAGGAAATCGCAATTGCGCTAACTATAGCCGCTGCACTAGTTTCACTTGCACCAATTGCCATTGTTCAAAACGAGAAGGCAGTCTTACCTGCAATATTTGGCTTTGTAATGAACTTCACTCTTATACCTTCCATTTTCCTATTGTTTGGTGGTATCCAGAAATTACGTGATAGGCAATTCAACTTGTGGAGTGCGTACTACCTTGGGCTCTTTGTTGCCATAGTTTTGGCGGGACAGAAGCTGATAGTGTAGTAGCCATGTATAACAATGCCCGACAATTCAGTTCAGGTCTTCGGCCCTCCGTGAGATAACTTACCCGGTGTACGTTTTGCTCAAGTCGCTTCATCTGGCTCTTCGCGGGGCAGATCACCCTGTACACTTTTCACACAAAATGCCCGCTAGCACTATTATGAATCCGTTGAAATTACAAGCACTTAAACGAACTTGTCCAGAGTGTAAGAGAAGGTCTCTGGAAATTCCATTGTTCTCGACAACTTTTATCTGCCGGAACTGTGTATCTATCTTTAAGGTTCGTGACTGGTTCAAATTTGTGCAGATTATTGGAGCGGGCTTCCTATATTTTTTGATACTTCAAGCGGCTCTGACGCTTCTAGAAGATACAAGATTTAATCTAATTGGCTTTGCAGTGGTGACATTTTTGGTGGCACCTTTAGTCACTTCAGTTATATTAAAAACTTCGGAAATGTATCTCGCACCCTTGAAGCTAACTGGAGTAAAAAGCAAGGTGCGAGGTAATTCATAACAAGTCAATTCACTTCGCGCCTTCGGCGTCCGACAGCTTACACTGAGGAGCATCATGCAAGGAATTCTTTCAGAAAAATTGATTCTTACTGAAGCGGCCATACTCGAAAGAGTCAGGCGTAACAAAGATATAAGCCTTTGCAGCCATGTCGACCATGCTAAATTAATCTATAGCAAAACTGGTGCTGAAAGCCTTAAACGAATCTACAGTGAATACATAAACCTTGCAATTGATGCAAAACTCCCTCTTTTGCTTGCAACTCCCACATGGAGGGCCAGCTCAGAGAGAGTTTCTCTAGCCAAGGCGCCTATATCTATCAATGAAGACGCTGTTAATTTTCTTTCGAATATCTTGCCAAAAGAAGGAAATGTATATATAGGAGGCCTAGTTGGCTGTAAAAATGACTGCTACAAACCACAACAAGGCCTAACTTACAAAGAATCTCTTTCTTATCATCGTTGGCAAATTGATAAGCTCGGAGCCTCTAATGCTGACTACCTCATGGGAGTAACCCTACCAGCTATACCAGAGGCACTTGGCATTGCATCTCTAATGTCAAAGCACTCTAAGCCATATTTTATTAGCTTTGTCATTGGCTCAGATGGCCGCCTTTTAGATGGCCATACCATTCAAGAAGCAATTTCACATATTGATTATCAGGTTTCACCTAAACCTTCTGGATACTTTATTAATTGTTCTCATCCTTCTTTTCTAAACGTTTCAAGTCAATTACCTGACAGACTAATCGGCATACAAGCCAATGCTTCATCACTAACGCACAATGAACTAGAAAACAGCAAAAAAACGCACTCCGACAGTATATCGGAATGGGGTAATCTTATGCTTCACTTAAATCAGAATAGCGGGTTCAACATATTGGGCGGCTGCTGCGGCACTGATGCAAGGCACCTGGAATACATCATAAATAAGCACAACTAACATATTTAACCTGGCCATCTCCGCCTACGGCTAAACTCGGCATCCAAGCCCTTGGTTTGGCTGATGCTATAGGCATTAACTAAAACAACGGAATTATGAGTAGGGAAAAGCAATAACACTGAGATTCGCACTAGTGTAGGATTAAGTGTTGCGCACTTCGCCCCTTAGCTGAGCGTTAAGAGCTACTAGTCATGAATATAGAGTATTGCTGGAGAGTAGACAAAGAGCTACCAATGCTAAACGAAGAGGAGTGGTCACAGCTCGGTCCACTACTTACGGATACCATTAAGAAAATTAAGGCTTATCGTGGTAAACACGGTTGTGATATTCCAACAGCTAGAACCAACTGCAGCGCGGAAGCAGTGGTGAAGTTCGAGGAATTAACGGGGTATCAGGACATGGATTCTGACGTTATGCCTTACTTAAGGCGTAGTAACTATGGCCCAAAGTGTAATAAGTGTGACAAATTGTTCCGCACACCAAAAGCTAAATTGTGTGTAGCATGCGGTCAAACATTGGAGCAAAATGTTTAACAAATTAATCAATATCGCCCTTATAGGGCTAGACCTCTACACTACGTGCAGCTGCCCATTATTGAAGGACTATGTGTAGCCTACAAGGGAAGTATCTATGGAAGACTTTATTGGAATCATATTTATTTTGCTGTTTGTCGAAGTTATATTCTGGGGAATATCGTATAGTACCGGTTACTTGTTGACACCTATAGTGTCATTTGGCAAGTGGAGAGCTGATAAAATTATAAAGGACAAGGGAACCGGCAAGAAAAGAAGGTACCAGACAGGCTTTACACTTATCGAGAGGTCAGGCCAAGTATACCTAGGCGCTATGGCTGTTTGTTTTCTAGGCATGTGTTTTTGGCTAATAGCAATACTTGTTATATGCCTCATATAAAAAAGCGCATAACCAAGTGTTTAATTTATTCACTATCGCTCATCAGCGATACACTGAAATATGTGCGTCCGTTAATACGTCGTTATAAGTAAAAATGAGTAAAGTTAAGAATCCACAAGAAAAGAAAAACCTTAGCTATGAAGAAGATAGAAGAAACTCCTATGGTGAGAATGACAAGAGCAGCAGTAAAAAATATCCGTAAGAGGAAAAAACAAAGCTCTCAATTATTTCGTAGAGCTGCTTCCAATCTCGCACGGCTAACACATCACGAGATAGACGAAACGTTCTCTCAGGAAATAAAGTCAGAAGTTAAAGTCAACGAAAAATCAACAGGCTCAAAAGCTTTAAAAAAATAACCTGACCTGTCTCTGAAAGAGCATATACTGTATCAGCAGGGTCGGCGCAAAATACATGAATGATAAATTCATAACACGTCAATCAAATTCACTTCAACCCTATGGTCTTCCTTTACTCTCTTTTACCGAGAGTAAGCCTCAATCTGCTTCATATAGACCTACCCCCAAGACCCATTATCTGATCCAGATACACCGCTAGTAGCGAGCATATTGAGCGAATCTCCTTTCCTGGGCCGATAGCTAACACATAAATCGATCGCGGCAACAAGTAAAAGGCCTGTCCCGGCGATATCCTGATTGCTATAACCGGCGGCGATCACCCGATTTACAGGAAAGATATTAACAAAATTAACGCACTAGATATGACATTTTATATTGCCATTAAACGCAATGTGGCAGCACAGCCACTAAAAAATGGAAGGTTGAAAATATCGGATGCAGCGTACTCTACTACAAGATACTTAATTTTTATTCAGTGTAAATAAAATGGGCCCTACTGGGCCCATTTTCTTGTTTAATGTAAAATTTCATCCTTATTAATTTTATACATAGCACCCCCAAGCACGATAAGTAATTCATCTTCATTAAGATCAATGAGCGCCCTGCCTTCCCCCAGAAGAATCGCAAATGTCGGCATTTTTACTGAAGCTAACTCTTCAAATGTATCCAGACTAAACACCTTGAGTGCTGGGTCATTGGCGGATGTCAACATTGATGCATACAAATACATCACTCCCCGGTTTTCATCAATTACAAAATGATGGCGTGTCCAATTATCTGTCGACAAGCCTTCCATCTGTCCAACTAGCTCCATGGAATCAGTATTAATCACATATCCAAGTGAGCTATATAGTCTCTCAGAAGAATAAGCGATTTCATTTGGAAATCCCCAAATTAGATCATCATACTCATTGACGAAGGTGACTCCACTAGAATCAACTTTGAATTCGCTCACTTCAAAACCGGTACTATCAGTATTATAACCAAATACTAAATTATCACTGGCGAAACGGATTCGATTTGCACGGATTCCAGCAGGAATGTCACTTGATCCTGTCGATAGTTTAATGCCATCCACATATACCTCCATTCCTTCAAAATCTGTGGTATACCCTTGCCTGGCTGTAGAAATAAGCACACTGCCTTCATCTGTAGGGAAAGGTTCTAGATCACCAGCAAAAATTGGTCCAGAATAGTTATCCCTTGTTCCCAGGTCTACATTCATTTCGAGGGATAAATCGTTTAAATTAAGTACAGAGTATTTATTCGTGCCCAGATAAGAAATGTAAAGGAATTTGTCATTCTTGCTTATTTCTAGTTCGTAAGGTTCAGAACCAACAGGTATATATTTTTCAAAACTCAGTGATTCTCTATTTATAACAGCTATAGAATTACCATTGACACCTGCAACTCCCGGAATTGATGCATAAATTTTATCATACTCTGCACTGTAGACTGCATCACCGAACAAACAACCGGAAAAGCTAATATCGAGATCAACTCTCATATCGGGAATAAAATATTGCCCACAATTCGCATCTCGATCAACTGGAACATCCTGATGACTAAATATCTTAACTCCAGCATCAGTTACGAAAGCAAATTTGTTATCATTAATGTTAATTAAACGTAGAAATTTACCTTCTACACCTGGATCGAATACTCCCAAGTAGGTATATCGATCCCGGTCATATATCTCAAGATATTTAGCAAATATATAGGTATATTCACCACCCGGTGTAATCAAAGGCGCAAGCTTTCGATATTCCTCATTATCATATCCGTTAACAACTGAATTCCTACCATACAATTCCCCAGAGTCTGGATTAACTACAGTTCCAATTCCATTATAAAGAGCCCCGTCATACATAAGAATGTCGGAAGGTCCACTTGCATAATCTTTTAAGTTCAGTACATGATCCAACCCATTTATACCGACCGAAAAAACGTCAATATCATAGGCGGTTGAATCATCTGTGTATGTAATTAATCTGCTTCCAATCTCATCAAAAGTGATTCGTGTTGGACTAGAAAACCAGTCTCCCACAACCGATTGCTCAACCCCATCTCGGAAGAATTTTATTTTTGCCGAATATTTACTATCCGAGTCAAATCCTAGATGGTAAGTCGCAACAGCAACCGTATCGTTAGCAGCTGGAGATACTGTTATATTGCGTGGATAATGCAGTCTCCCATCCTCTTCTCCCAAATCAAGTAAAGTTGATAGGGTAAAATCAGAAAGATCTACACGCTGCACTTCAGGAAAATTAATATAACCCAGATACAAAATTGCTCCATCACCAGATATTGCCAGCGGACCAGCCTCTCCCTTTAGTGCAAGACTACGGGTGATACTCATTGACGATAGCTCATACTCTATCAAGTGATTGGCATACTCTGACCCATTGTCAGGTATGGCTATATAAAAATAGCCCGAACTCGAGGAGTAAACCGCATCATTGATATCCATACTGAATTCAATAGATGGGAGTCCAGGAACTTCAAAGGTTGGTTGAGGAAATCCAGGTTGATACTCATAAACTGACTCAAACTCATTCCAGTACATGCCTAAAACTGGGCGATACTCCTGGCTATCTGCGTCAAGAATTGATACATCCATAGTCCCTCCAGCATACCCCTTACTAAGAAGCAAAACATCAGAGTTACTGTCAGAACAATAAATTTCAAAATCTTTCGGATTCCACGCTCCCATACCATATGGCTCTTTGGTATCACAACTGATCTCGCCTCCTAGTAAACTACTATTTAACTTCACAGAATATTCGCCAAAGAAGTTCGACCTAGGCCACATATTTAAACCTTGATCTAGGTCATATTCAATATTTGCCTCTATCTTTGAAAAAGTAATACTGTTTGACTCATCTCTTAGTTTGAGTGGGTTCTCAGAAATATGTTTCACATCAATAACATCACCGTACCAGGTTGCCTGTAAACCGAGGGTGAAGCTACCTAGAACAGATACGTAGGAGTTATCATGTAAACTTAAATCCTCATCAATATTGACCCGTCCTTGAAAGAAAACTTCTTGTGCAGAATTAGAATATACAGATTCGGGGATTAAGTTAGCCTGCCCATTAAATCCGATCTCTAACTGCGAGTTCTCACAACTGTTAAATTTTACAAGCACCTCTGCTTCGCTCACCACATCAATGGAGATACTTCCAGAACCGTCACAGTAAAACTCATAACTTTCCTCTCCAGATAGAATTGTGGCATCAAGAGCTTCTTGAAGCTGTATTCCAAGCTTTAATATAGTGGCAGTTGAGTCCATGGCTTGTGAAGCAACCACATTGGCATTCTCCTCTGTGACTCGAAAACTGGATCCTCCACCCGTATTACCGTCACCATCTCCGCCACCGCCACCGCCACCGCCACCGCCACCGCCACCGCCACCGCATGCAGATACTAGAAAAACGGTCAAAATCACAAGTACTTGCCTGTAGATGCAATTCATAACTGCCCCAACTTATTAGATATAAAAGAATAAAAGAACTGCCGACAGGGTCGGCCCAAAGGTTTAATTGTCTAGCTCCACGAAACAAAATCACTTTGACTTTAAATGTCTAATACTATCAGATAAAAGCTTATATTTCCTTAAGGGCCTCAAATATCAAAGTGTATTAACCGTACCAAAAATCTTAGGCTTCGAATATTCTGGCAATTATGGTTAGTATATTGCATACCCCTAATATGAATAGTTTCCATTCTATTCTTGCATTTAAACCAACCTTAAGAATAAGCCCTCTAATGTCATCAATGATGATGACAATTAAAAATCATCTTTAGTTCTGCCTTTAAATGATAGTCAGCCATATATATGGTACAAAAAATCAGCTAAATACGGCTACTCAACTACAATTTAGTTTAACTTACACCTGCAATCCTTATCCAACTCAAATAGCATTCAAATTGACGCAAACATTTTCGCAATACATTAGCTATAAATTATTAAAGACGAAAGATACAAATGTATATTTTCAGTTTTAAAAGCGTATAGATAATCTAACTAATTTGGAGTTATATCAATGCCCAACATATTGATTCCCGTCGCCGATGGTAATGAGGATATCGAAACCATTGCCATCTACGATATTTTGAGCCGCACGGATGCAGAGCTTGCCTTAGCATCGATTATGCCAAGTAGGCGTATAACTACCCTGCGTAACCTTGTTATTGAAGCCCCCTGCTCCATAGAGGATTGTTTAGACTCTACGTGGGATCTAATAGCCCTGCCAGGCGGTAAGGAAGGTGCCGAGCAAATGCATAACTCGGCTCCCCTAATAAAGCTCATCCGAGAACAACTTGAGTCGGGCCGCTGGCTAGGGGCAATTTGCACTGCTCCGGTAATCGTTCTTGGTCGGCAAGGGTTAATTACCAATTTCAAGGCCACTTGCTACAAGACTTTTCGCGGTGAACTTAGTCAATATGTAAAGAAAACCAGTGATCAGAGAGTGGTTGTCGACCGGAATTTGGTGACCAGCCAATCACCCGGGACCGCTATCGAGTTCGCTTTTGAACTCGTCACCTGCTTATTTGGGAAAGAACTATCGCAGGAGATTGCACGGACGGTGAATGTCTATCTACCGCCAAATTAGCTTAGCTTTTTCCAGGAACCTGGGGCGCTGACTTCTATCACCAAGAAAATCAGCTTTTCTGGTATTTCTGCCTAAATTGACTGGGACTCATCCCCACATGCAACTTGAACACACGTCGGAATACTGCATCATCGGAATAGCCTAACTCTTGCGCAACACTAGAAACTTTATTGGCTGGATTTAGTAAAAGGCTGCGTGCGTATTCCATACGGACGCTATCAATGAATTGCTTAGGCGCTTGGCCTGTTAATTGTTTTAGACGCCGGTGTAATGTTCGCTCAGATATCGACAGTTCTTTTGCCAATAACTGGCTACTTAACTGTTGACCGAAATATTGCCGAACCACATTCTCTGCATCTACCAGAAACTGCTCTTTTGATACCTGGTAGCCTTTTGGGACATGCAAAGTTTGCGAACGCGGGTGGGAATCCACAACGGCAAGATCAGCCACTTTGGTAGCGACTTCATCGCCAGCTAGCATCTTGATCACTTGTAGAGTCACATCCACCCAAGATAAAGGACCACCCGCTGTCACAATATTTTGATCTACTAATAACCCACTGGCCCATAGCGGGCAGGCATTGCTAAAGCGGGATTTCAACTCATTGTGTAACCACCAGGTGGTTGTGCATTGTCGTCCATTTAACAGACCCGCTTCACCCAGCGCCAAAACGCCACTACAAGAACCCGCGATAATTGCCCCGCGCCTATATTGGGTTCGCAACCATTCGCAAGTCGGCTGGTCCAGTAACTTTTCAGGAGGCACACCAAACTGGTTGGGCATAAATCCGGGGACTATCACGGCTTCGCAACTGGATATTTGTGATACCCCATGACTTACAGCAAAGTACCTGCCCTGCCCGTCTATAATGTCAGCGCCATCAGAACTGGCGACTAGGATTTCGGGGGACCAGGACTGTTGATAGGCTGGGTCCAGGGAGTGCTGGCTTTCAGATAAGCGGAGGCCACCCAGGGCAAACATATCTTGAACGCCAGCAAGAGCCGACGGCAAAACTCCTGGCATAGATAAGATGACTATCTGGGCCATAAATCTTCAAAGTGGCGAATTTTGTCTGATCATTGTCTTTTTGGACACTGATAGTCAAGCCTGAGCTTCCCCTAGGATACTCATCACCAAACAACGTGAGAGAAAACAATGACTGAAGCTAAACTGGCCATCGTGGCACTGATCGACGCCAAAGCGGATAAGGCTGATGAGGTAAAGGCGCTGCTCACCTCAGCCCAACCGCTCGCTGTGGAAGAGCAAGGAACCCTGAACTGGTATGCCGTACAAATCAACGCTACGCGATTTGCTATTTTCGACACGTTTAGCGATGAAGACGGCTTAACTGCACATCTTAACGGCAAGATCGCTGCAGCATTACTTGGCAAAGCGGATGAGCTGCTCGCATCAGAACCACAAATTATGACTGCGGATATCCTCGCATCTAAAGTCTAAGGAAGCCTTGAGAAACCGGGAGCCGGCTTTGGATACCCCTATCGTCTTTATCCATGGAACCAATGCCGGCCCCTGGACAATGGAGAACTTTCACCAGTATTTTGAGGAGGAAGGATTCTATTGTCACAGCCCAAGCTACCGCTACCATCAAGATCTAAAGTCAGAACAAAATCACCAGTACCTTAAAGGGCTGGGTATTGCCGACTACGTTGAAGACATCAGGGATTTTGTACAATCTTTAGATCAAAAACCTGTACTAGTCGGCCATTCCCTGGGCGGTGTTATTGCACAAAAATTGGCAACTATGGATTTGGCACGGGCAGTCGTGCTGCTTAACGGAAGCGTAAACTGGGGAATACTGCCCACCACAGAAGAAGAGCGTGCGCTGGGCAAGTTGTTTATGGCTGCGGGTGAATTTTGGAATGATGTCCTGTTACCGGATTTCGCGACAATGGCGAAATTCGGGTTGAACAAACTCAATCCAGGCGACCAGCACAAGGTCTTTGATCGATTAGGTCCTGAATCTGGGCAAGTACTATTTGAGTTGCTCTTCTGGATCTTTGACAGCAATAAAACAACCAGGATTGACTATCAAAAAATCAATTGCCCCACTTTAATGGTTTCGGGAACCGATGACCTGGCAATCCCCCCTTCCACAGCACAGTTAATTGCGGAGCGGCAAGGTAAAAATACCACCTTCTACCGAGCGGAAGGTTATGGTCACTATTTAATGCTGGAGCCAAAATGGAAGCGGATTGCGGAATTCTGCAGTAAGTGGGTAAGCCAACAACTTAAAGAAACCACCTCTACTAGTAATAAACCGCTGTGAACCCTTTGCTACACCAAACCCTAAATCTCCCTCTTCCCTTTTCTCAAGTTAGATTCTTAGCAAGATAATCTATCAGCAGCCTGACTTTCGGCGCGATATATCGATTGCCGGGGTAAACTGCGTATACTCCTTCATCCCTATCTTCGAGATCACTTAAGAGGGGGATTAACTTTCCTTCAGAGATATATTGCTCGACGTAGTAATCGGGCAACTGCACAACCCCCAGGCCTTTAAGCGCAGCATCTAAAAGCGCCCCGCCGTTGTTGTAACGAAGGCTACCTTTGACCCTAAGGTTTTTTTCTCCTTCCCTGATATTGAATCGCCAGTAATCCAGTGTGCCCAGCAGGCAGTTGTGCCTGTTCAATTCCGACAACGAGTGTGGGGTCCCGTGCTCTTCAAGGTAATCCGGTGAGGCGCACAGATGAATTCGCCGGTCCGCCAACTTTCTTGCCATCAAGGTTGAGTCCTGCAACTTACCCAGGCGTATGGCGATATCGTAACCCTCATCTATAAGGTCAACCTGGCGATTGGTGAAATAGGCATTGACCTCAATCTTGGGGTTTTGAATCACAAAATTATTGATCAGTGGTGCAACCTTCTTTTCAGCATAAGTGACCGGTGCCGTCAGTTTGATTTTGCCCTGTGGGTGGCTCTGTAATTGAGTTACTGCTCGTTCCGCCGCCTCCAGCCCATCGAGCACCCCCCGGCAATGCTGGTAAAACAGCGTACCTTCTTGTGTCAGTGACACCTTGCGCGTGGTTCGATATAGCAGTTTGACATTCAAACGGCTCTCCAAAGCACTGACCTGGCGGCTGACTTTAGCAGTGGAAATAGCCAGCCGCTGCGCTGCGAGGGTAAAGCTCTCGCTTTCAGCAACATAAACGAACTCCGTAATGCCTTCCCAGTCTTTCATTATTGCAAATATGTAAAAGTAAGTTTCAAAAACACCTAATTATAATCAATTCTGCAATCAATATAATGGCTCCCCAGTCGTCACAGCGGGGCCAGCCAACTTCAGGCCCTGAATGACATGGTTTAACAACGAGTAATCTTATGTCTGAACAATTTATCAAGTCGAAGGCCGCCATCGCTTGGGGGCCTGGCCAACCGTTATCGGTCGAAGAAGTGGATGTCATGCTGCCAAAGGCTGGTGAAGTATTGATCAAGGTCATTGCATCGGGAGTGTGTCACACCGACGCTTTCACCTTGTCTGGCGACGACCCGGAAGGCAAATTTCCCTGTATTTTGGGCCATGAAGGTGGCGGTATTGTCGTGCAGGTCGGTGAAGGGGTTACCAGTGTCAAAGCAGGTGATCATGTTATCCCCCTGTACACCCCAGAATGTGGCGAGTGTAAATTCTGCAAGTCCGGCAAGACGAACCTCTGCCAAAAGATCCGTGAAACTCAGGGGCAAGGCCTGATGCCCGACGGTACCACACGCTTCTATAAAGATGGCAAGCCCATCTACCACTATATGGGCTGCTCGACATTTTCGGAGTACACCGTACTGCCAGAGATTTCACTGGCAAAAGTAAATCCGGCTGCGCCGTTAGAGGAAGTCTGCCTACTGGGTTGTGGTGTCACCACTGGTATGGGCGCTGTGATGAACACCGCCAAGGTTCAAGAAGGCGATACCGTTGCGATCTTTGGCCTTGGGGGTATCGGCCTTTCGGCGATTATCGGCGCTACTATGGCAAAAGCTTCACGAATCATTGCCATCGATATCAATGAAAGCAAGTTTGAATTAGCCCGCAAACTGGGGGCGACGGACTGCATCAACCCCAACAACTACGATAAGCCAATTCAAGAAGTCATTGTCGAACTCACCGAGGGCGGTGTTGATTACTCCTTTGAATGCATTGGCAACGTCAATGTGATGCGCTCCGCTCTGGAGTGCTGCCACAAGGGCTGGGGTGAATCGGTCATTATCGGTGTAGCTGGTGCCGGCCAGGAGATCTCCACCCGTCCGTTCCAGCTGGTAACAGGCCGAGTCTGGCGCGGGTCCGCATTCGGCGGCGTTAAAGGGCGCTCCGAATTACCAGACTACGTAGAGCGCTATCTGAATGGCGAATTCCAGCTCAACGACTTTATCACCCACACTATGAGCCTGGATGACATCAATAAATCTTTCGATCTGTTACACAAAGGCGAAAGTATCCGCACCGTCATTCACTTCGATCAATAACCAGCAATGATCAATTGGGCCATCCCTTGGAGGTGGTCCAATTAGGGCTATCCATCATGTCTATTGAAAATATCAGTGCCAACCGGAGTTTTGGCGGCTGGCACAAGCAATACCTTCACGACTCACAGTCACTAAACTGCAAAATGCGTTTCGCTATTTATTTGCCACCGCAAGCTTCACAAATGCACAAGGTTCCGGTGCTCTACTGGCTGTCAGGTCTGACCTGTACCGATGAGAATTTTATGCAAAAGGCAGGAGCCCTGCGCATTGCCTCCAAACTGGGGATAGCCATCGTTGCTCCCGACACCAGTCCCCGTGGAGAATCTATTGCCGATGATGAAGCCTATGATCTGGGGCAAGGTGCTGGATTTTATATCAACGCCACCCAAGCGCCCTGGAGTCGCCACTACCACATGTATGATTATGTGGTGGAAGAACTGCCAGCACTTATCGAGACCACCTTCCCTGTGACAACACAGCGCGCCATTGCAGGACATTCAATGGGGGGCCATGGTGCACTGATGATCGCCCTGCGCAATCCGGCAAGTTATGTTTCCGCATCAGCCTTCAGCCCCATCAGCAATCCTTCTCAGTGTCCGTGGGGACAAAAAGCCTTTGAAACCTATTTGGGCAAAGATCGGGATAGTTGGCGAGACTACGATAGCAGCGAACTGCTCAAAAATGCCGACAAGCCTGTGCCGATGTTGGTGGATCAAGGGGAAGCCGATAGCTTTCTTGTTGAACAGCTGAAACCCGAGACGCTCGAAGAAGCTGCCAAAGCAAGCAACTACCCGCTCCAACTTCGCCGTCATTCCGGTTATGACCACAGCTATTACTTTATCGCCAGCTTTATTGAGGAACATCTTCGGTTTCATGCCCAGCATCTCAGCCAGACATGCCCAAACTAATAAGTAAGGTCAATCGTTAGTCCAAGGCCACAGCTGCAAGGAGAGTTGTGGGCCTGGTGATCTATTAATTTTCTAGCTATTTAACTCACGCACCACCATCAGCCTCTCCTCGGTCATATCCGCAATAGCCCAACGTACCCCCTCCCGACCAAGACCCGAATCCTTAACACCACCATAGGGCATATTATCTACCCGCCAGCTGGGTACATCACCAATAACTACACCACCCACTTCCAAGGTATCCCAGGCTTGCTGGGCTTTGTAAAGGTCACGAGTGAATATGCCAGCCTGCAGACCAAAGGCACTGTCATTCACCTTGTCTAAAACATCATCAAAGCTATCGAAAGGCTCCAGAATTGCAACTGGGCCAAATGCCTCCTGTTGTACAATGGAGCAGTCATGGGGCACGTTTTCCAATAGCGTTGGATCAAGCATGGCGCCATCTCGTGTGCCTCCACAAAGCAGGGTTCCCCCTGCTTGAACCCCCTCTTCCACCCAGGAATGCAAGCGGGTAGCCTCTCCCTCAGAAATCATTGGGCCAATAAATGTATCTTCTGATCGAGGATCGCCTTTCTTAAGCTTTTTGGTACGCTCAACCAGACGTCGCTTTAGGTCTTCATATAGACTGCAATGCCCATAGATCCTCTGGACGCCGATACAGCTTTGACCCGACTGATAGAAAGCACCGAAAATCAGCCTCTCTACAGCATCATCAAGATCTGTATCCCGATCGATAACGCAGGCTGCATTACCTCCCAACTCCAAAACCACTTTCTTTCGCCCCGCTCTGGCCTTTAGGTCCCAGCCCACCGCCGGTGAGCCAGTAAAGCTGAGCAGTTTGAATCGATCATCCACAGTAAACAGCTCTGCTCCCTCTCTATGGCAAGGCAATACAGAAAAGGCACCTTTCGGCAGCTGTGTTTCGGCCAGAACTTCAGCGATAATCAATGCCCCTATGGGCGTGCGGCTTGCAGGTTTCAGTACAAAGGGGCACCCAGCAGCGATGGCAGGCGCCACCTTGTGAGCAGCAAGATTCAAAGGGAAATTGAACGGCGATATAAATGAGCATGCGCCCACCGGTACTCGCCTGATATATCCACGGTAGCCCCGTGAGCGCTTGGATATCTCAAGATTGATAATCTCACCATTGATACGCACTGCCTCTTCAGCGGCCACATGAAATGTATCGATTAGACGCAGCACCTCGCCCCGCGAATCATGAATCGGCTTACCAGCTTCAATACACAACGCTTCGGCCAGCTCTTCAAACCTTTCACGAAAACGTACAACACAATGCTGTAAAACTTCCTGGCGGTTGTAAGACGGCAAATTAGCCATCGGTTTTTCTGCCAAAAGCGCCCAGTCGATGGCACTGTCAATAACCTTGGCATCAGCCATTGCAACCCGGGTAGCTACTTTCCCTGAATACTTGTCAGTAACTTCCAGATCGGTGTTGGCATGCACTGCTTCATTGGCCAGGTAGTAAGGGTAAGATTCTTGCAGCAAGGTAATATCCTTTTACTTGATGTCTGATCTATCAAGAGTGCGCCAACGCCAGATACAGCATTGTGCCCATCGTCGGGTATAGATGACCCGCAGGCATATATCAAATGCGTGTTCATTGGCTTATTAGTTTTGCTACCGGGGAAGGACTTTCTTACTCGTACAAGCTAGATATGATGAAGATGGAATCGAAATAGTGGAATCTTGTGAAGCTGGGGGCAAGCGCCCCACAACTTCATATTGACTGAGAACCAGCTACTTTTCGGTTAGCCACATGCCAACAGGCTCATAATTAAACTTCTTATATACCGCTTTTTCGGTATCCGGGTTATCACTCTTCTTATCGATGTTGTATACGGTCCAGTTCAGTTCGTTGACATTGAATTCAATCACTGCATATCCATAGATATTACTAACAAAATCTTTGATATGTGGGTTATTGACCTGAACCCCGCCATTTAGCAGTGATGTAAACACACTGCCAACATCAATACCTTTCTCAATCGTATCGTTCATATTGGGAGAAGATATGGAAGGGGTCATCAGCTCAACGCCGACCAGGTTGTCGTAGTCCCAGTTGCTAATTTTGCTGAAATCAACTTTCAGGTATGAAGCGATACTGGAGTGGAGATCCCCTGTCAGCACTACAAAGTTATCGACATTGCTGTCCTTAACAGATGACAGGATCTTTTCCCGTTCCCACTGGTAACCATCCCAGGCATCATAATTGGCATACACAAGAGAGCGTCCCAAAATAGTACCAGCCAATTGTGCCAGCAAAGTCTGGTTCCCCCACACTTTCCAGCGGGCACTGGAGTTAACAACTCCATCAATCAGCCAATCCCTCTGAGTCTTACCCAGCATGGTTTGGGTATCTTCTTCATAATCTGTGCACCAATAGTTTTCCCAAGCTGTACCATCTTTGCACGGCTCCTTGGTTCTATAGGTGCGGCTATCCGTCATATACAGATCAACCAAGTCACCGAACTGGAAAGAACGATAAATCTGTAAGTAGTCAAAAGCGTGGCTTGCGGATTCATCGACTTTTACCCGCGCTGGAACATATTCGATCCAGGCCTGCTGAGCATCGCGACGCAACTGGCGCAGCTGGTCAGGGTTGTTATCGCCGGTCTGGTAGGGATGAGATGGCACACCCAGAGTATCCCGCTCGTAATCCCAGTAAGCATTGTCTGCAGTTTCATGATCATCCCAGGTGATGATAAATGAGTGCATTTCCATCGCTCGCTGCAGGTTCTTGTCCTTGCGATACTCTCTGTAAATATGACGATAGTCCTCAAGGTCCATCGCAACAGAGCCGCCAGAAGGCAGAGAGAGCGAATGCACTATCGAGCTTTCAAAGCCTTCGTACTGGGCATATTCATAGATAAAGTCACCCAAATGCAGTACGCAATGTACATCTTCGTCCGCGATATGATTGTAGGCATTGTAATAACCGGTGGTGTAATCCTGACAGGTAACCACAGCCATCTTTAGGTTCTCTAGGCTACCGGTAGGCAGTGTGTGACAACGCCCAACGCGGCTACTGACAGTCCCGTATTTGAAGCGGTAATAGTAACGTTGGTCAGAAGATAAGTAGCCTTCCAGGTCGATGTTAACGGTGTAATCACGGTCTGCAGTGATATCACTAGCATTAATCTCAGCACTTAGAATTGGCTGGGTAAATTCCTCATCCAGCGCGACATCTACATACAGAGACTGACCCGCGATATAGGAGTCTGGGTTAATATGCGTCCAAAGGACCACTCCAGTTTGACTGGGATCTCCCGAGGCTACTGATAAATCAAAAACAATTCCGTCGTTATCAATTTGATCAGCAAATGTGGTGCCGCCCAGTACAAAACGTGCATAGGTTTCGCTATCAGTGTCCGCGAGAGAACGGACCGTAAAGGGGGTCAAAAGTGCAACACCCATGGCCTGGACAAAGGTTCGGCGGGAGATGGTCATATATAAACTTCCTGTTATCGTACGTATGAAGAATCGGAAAGGGAGCGGATTCTATAGAAGAACGTACCAACAAAGAAGTTTGACTTTTTATCTAGTAATCTCTTTTTCTCTTGAAATTAATATTTATGGAGTTAATACACAAAAGTCAGATTAAGGGATGCAAAATCCCCCTCTCCATCGGCTATAAACATGAAAACTTAGCGTTGTTAACCATTAGCAATCTGAAATCATCTCTGGCCTGAGATAAGCAAAAGCGTGCTGTACATAGTCGGCTTTACCTAAGGAAACACCTTGAGCTCTCAAGATTGCATAGGCCGTGTTGATATGGAAATAAAATTGAGGTAGCGCCCAGTCCCTGGCATATTGCTCATTAGTCATATCGAAAGTCATCCCATTCGGGAGCTTAATCGTCACAGGCTCATCCACTGCTACCATCACTGTTTCTGGCGTAACGCTTCTTAAAAATGCCAGTGCCTCTCGAATTCGCTCTTGAGCTTCGGAAATAGATCCGGGGTTTTCACCAGCTCCCTGCCCTTCACGAGCCAACTGCTCCAGAGAATCTGGAAGCGCACGGCGCCCCAATCGAAATATTACCTCTTGCGCCTGTAAGCAACTAAACCGAACTTGGGATGATAAGGGGAACATATCTGGAGCAAGCCTCGCTTTAAGGAGTGCTTCAGACTCATCTTCTGGCAATTCTGTTTTTGCCTTATCCAACCAACTAGAAAGGGCTTCCAATAGTTGTATATACGTAGGTAACAACAAATCTGTCAGGTTCATAATATATTTCCACTAATTTTTATTGATAAGCGACAAAATATATCTCTGGTACCATTCTAAAATAATAAGGGAGGCACAAGCATCATTTAGTGTCTTCTTGCCTCCATGTCTAAGCTAAATTCATAAGGCGTCAACTCGAGATAAATAAATGCTCAGGATACTCAGATATATTGCTGCTAGTTTAATGGTATTGGTGTCACTAGCGAATGCTGAATCTATTGACGTCGCAGTTAATGGCACGCTAATGCGTGGATTCGCCCTCGAAAAACACATGCATAAAAACCATGCCACTTTTGTACGAGAGGCTAAAACGGCGTCGATCTATCGCATGTGGTCAGTTGCAGACAAATACCCCGCAATGGAAAGAGTTCTCAACGGCGGCACATGGATTACACTGGAGATCTGGTCGATTCCGCAAGCCAACTTGGTCAACCTATTAGAGGAGGAAGCCAAAGGATTGGTTTTAGGTAAAGTTGCTTTAGCGGATGGAACACAAGTATTAGGCATACTGGGTGAAAACTATATTGTCCAAAACCAGAAAGATATATCCAAGTGGCATGGCTGGCGAGCCTATGCGGAGAGTATGGGTATGAGTAGTAATAAAACTGGTCAGTAGCACTAATATCAAATATTTGATTTAGACAATCGAAATGAGTACACATACAGAAGTCGCAGTAAATGGACCATTGATGCGTGGCCTGGCGTTAGATAAAAACTTAATACAAAACAATGCAACATTTGTTAGGGAGGCTAAAACAGAAGCCATTTACCGGATGTGGGCAATCAAAGGCGAATATCCTTCGATGCAGAGAGTGCGCACAGGTGGAACATGGTTCAAGGTTGAAATTTGGTCCTTACCTAAGGCCAACTTAATTGAAGTGCTTAATTTAGAAGCGGCGGGACTAACTTTGGGTAAAGTAGTCTTAGAAAATGGCGGGCAAGTTTTAGGGATATTAGGAGAAAACTATTTGACTCAGCAACAAGAAGATATTTCCCGATTTCATGGATGGCGCAACTATATACAACAGAAATCTAAAAACTGACGTTGAAGCTGCTTTTATTTGGCCCTAAACAATATCATTAGGTAGACAATCCACTCAGTCTATATCTTTGGGCGATATAGCTGCCTACCACGGCACGGTATTCCTACCCACTCTAAGCACCCTGCATCCAGAATCGTTACTACCGCCCCACCTCTCGAGTCTTCGCAAAAGGCTATATTCGTGGGTCGCTTACCACAGGTGGGTATACGTTCGGCCACCCTTCCCTCACCATCAAGAACGGTCACGTCACCTTGACCAAAAACTGCACAATATAATCGCCCGTCGCTACCGAAAGCTATCCCATCTGGCCCTACAAATCCCTCTGGCGCCCCAACAACCACATTGCCGAAAAGCTCCCGCTTGGGGTGCATTAACGAAGCGAGATCGTAGCGGTAGATATTGCCGCTAATAGTCTCCCCTACATACAGCTGGCCCCGATCATCAATGGCAATACCGTTGGGAAAACGCAATCCGGAATCAAGCTGTCGCAACACATCTCCATTGCGAGGATCTATCTCTAATACCTGTCCATAGTAGCGACAAGATCGGCAATCAGCTCGAATCACCTGCCCCTGAACAAAAATATCCGGGTCAATCCCGGAGTCTGTTATGTAAAGTAAGCCATTATCACCAAAAACCAGATCATTGGGCCATAAGTAGGGCTGATCTTCTGGTCCGTCATAAGCTTCAATAAGATCCCCATTTAGCCCCATGCGAACAAGCTGCTTACCCCCTCCATCTGCAATCCATAAATTGTCATACCCATCGATTGCCATGCCATTAGGTCGCCGAGCAGGATACCCTATTTGTTGATATTGACCCTGCAAGTCAATACAGCTTATACAGTGCCGTCTAGATGCCATTTCAGTGACATAAATGCGGCCATCAGGCAGACAGACGGGCCCTTCTGGTTCTTGTAAGCCTCTACATAGTACTTGTCTCTCCATGCTAACGACCACAGGTTCGAGTTGGTATAAAAGGCATCATGTGTGATACGAGGGCGTATCAACGCCAGGAGGGACTAGTCCAGCCAACCTAATACGTTCCGCCAAAGACTCTCCTTGAACTCCTTTCGGAAAAACCCAAAGTGGCCTATTGATGTATTTCCAATAGAGCTGGTTTGAATAATCTCAATATCTGTATTCGCATTACTGTAAAAATCTCGCAATGCACGGACAGCCTTCTCTGGTGCAAAGTCCTTATCGTCATCTATAAGCAGGAACTTCATATCACACTGCATGCGCTCGAATCCCTCACGAATCGGCCGACCATGCTGATCGACAACGTAATCCTTATGTCGAGCCCAGTAAGCCCATTCACGAGCTATTCCTGCAGGTAGGTTCTCTCCCCCCCAAAGTACTCCGGGCACCCATCCCAAAACATTCGATAGCAAAGGAAATGCGCAGTACCATCCAAATAATAGCTTTGGCTGATACCTTGCATCCCAATGCCCCCAATAGCCGCTCTGAGAAGAAACACAATACACACTCGCAAATCGGGTATTATTTGACGCAAGGCCTACAATTTGACCACCGACACTATGGCATATGCAGTGCCACTCCAAGCTTTTAGTTCGTTTGCTACACCAATCAATCACTGCCGCCAAATCGCTCTCCCCCCAGGCTCTTAAGGTCAGCCGTTTGTCCCTTTGATTCTCGATAGAGGACTTACCAATACCTCGGTAATCATAAGTAAGAACCAAATAGCCATTCCGAGCTAAGAAACAAGCAAAATCCCGATAGTAGCTCTGCTTAACCGCCATAGCAGAATTAATAATGATGCCGGCTTTGGGCACCTCACTCGGCGAGAATAGCCTTGCACCAAGCACTACCCCATCGTTAGTGGGGATTTGCTGAGCCTCAATCATTTATTCTAAGGTTCCCCCGTGTAATTCAACACAAACTATTGGGTAAGTTAAAATTCCACCCAATACTTCCGGTCTATCACATGAGATGTAATTAACAAGCTGATCCCTAACAGGTATTTCCTCCTTCCAAGAGCAGTAAATTGACTTGAATATTCACTTCTCGACATTTACCACCCCCTAAAGACTAGAGCAAGTTAAAAGCCTTAATTATATCGCCCTATATAATGAGATTTGATGTTCCAGTTTATGAATTGAAAGGAGGTAGCTTTACCAAAAAGTCAAATAACATGGCAGACTATTGCTCTAGCTTTCCACTATTTCACCTGCAAATGTCCACGTGAGCTGCACAAAGATATACCCTGCCAATAATCCTCATATTCACTATCAAAAGTGCTAAAACTTCTAAGTACTCTAAAATGCAAGGATAAGGTTTGATAGCCGATCAATCCAGTCGCCAAGTTAAGGAGATTCGATTTATCGCTCACCTTATATTCCACCTGATTCACTTAAAATGATTTTGAGCTATAGACAACAGGAAGTTTAGGTGCATGTCCGATCGATTCAGTATTATTATGCCATGCTACAACGATTCTGACCTTCTGTATAACCTATTACAAGGCTACACTTTACAAACCTTTCCAAAGGAAAATTTTGAAATCATTATTGTAGATAACAACTCGCAAGACCCCAACATCCTGTCATGTTACAACCAGTTTAAGAACCACCTTACTTTAACTTTACTATTCAGACCTCAATTACCAGACCCATTTGCACTTAACTCGGCGCGAAACTTAGGGGTAAAGATTGCTAAATACGAGTGGTGTGTATTTACAGATAGTGATTGTATCCCCGCCCCGAACTATCTGGCAGAGATTCAAAAAATAATCAATGATTATGGGCCTAGTATCTGCATGACCGGGATAAGGGAATTTATTCACTCTAAAGATATTGACCCAGCAGAAATGGACGGCGACGGCAAGTACCTTGATGCATGCCCTAGATTTAATAGCCCATCAAATTATGGGCTCAGTAAAGATAGGCGCCTAGGGAAAATAGAGCAATTACCCAATACAGAACACCCCTGGGGGCACTTTTATGGCTGTAATATGGTGTTTAAAAGGCAGGATGTCATTAAAGTTGGTTTTTTCGATGAAAAATACGATGGAACCTGGGGTTACGATGACATAGACCTGGCTTATCGAGTTATCAATGAGCTCAAAGTTCAGCCAATTTTTATGAAAGAAGCCATTGTCTACCACCAAGACAACATAAATTTAACAGAGACAATCAATGGCAAGAGGAACAAAATTAAAGATTTGAGCAACCCAAACTATCAATATATCTGCAAGAGAATTTCCGGGTATTATGAGTTTAGTAATCGCGAATTCAAACGATTTGGGCTAACAACTACTGCAAGCTAACAATTGACCTGAGTGACCAACTTAAACGCGCCTAAATATTATTATACATTTTTCAAGCATCTATCAGATATCTGATAGTTCAATCTCGCTAGAGAAAGATTTCAGAAACAGAACAACCTTATCAAGAGAGAAAATAGCTTCATTAACAGCAACCTCAATATGATAACCATCAGAAGCTTTACTAATAACAAAAACCAGTGCATCTCTTGTGATTGAATAGGTCGCGATACAGTCGACCTCTCGAGCAGGCAAATAACTAAATGTAAAGTCTTCGTTGATACTTGATGTAACTTGTTTCTCTACTTTTAACATATTGAGGAGTACCATTGCATAATATGCAATGTGGTACCTTTTCAATAGGTATATTTGATACCTAGAGAGTTTATTTAGAGAAAAATAGAAACCAGACGCCGTATTTCCTACCCCGGCCAGTCTTTCACCCTGATCCGGAATGTTGTGAATAAACTCTTGGGTAATCAATATGTTTGCTCGCTGCCTTTCGAAAGTACTGACAAAATTATCTATAAAAGATTTCAAGACATTTTCGAAAGATATCTCGCTAGATTCAACTTTAGCTGACACCAATACGATGTCATCGAGATCTCCTTTTATACAACCCTTTTCCTCCAAGAGAAATGGATTTGGCTTGCTCTCCTTCCTATTAAACATTCTCAGACTTAAACCTATAAATATAGCTTGAGCCAGCCCTATAACTCGGTGAAAATTTGAGTATTGCCCATTACCCTTATATATATGCACTATTGAAGAGCAATATGCATCTGACCTTTCCTGATCTTTCTTCAACAAGCAATTGGCATATTTAGAAAAGAGCAGGCCAGTGTAACCGGAAAAAAAGTCATGATTTGCTATAAAGCATACAGATGTGCTATCAAAGTGTATGTAGAAGGGGATCTTTTCAACCTCCAACCTCTTATACAGGGCCTTCCTTCCAACGACACCTGTCAGCTCTTCCCTCAGCGCCTCTATCTTTTCTAAGTAAAAGCGTTTCGGGTGAGGCGCGGTAGTCAATGCAACTAAGTCATAGAGTTTGTCTAGACAATCAGTAATTTCGCGCTGGTCACTTCTAGTGACAACATTTATAAGCAGAGTAGATACACTGCCATAACCTTTTAAGTGCTGCTGGACAAAGCTCTCTGGCGCTTCTATCGGCGTGAATAGTCTGGACAGAAAGTTGGATTTATCAGCCACGATATCACCTTAAAAGGGAGGGTTTGCCACTTAAATCGATCACATATCATTTAAATTTGGTCAACTCATCTTATGGCCCCAATTACTTCAAGAGTTTCCTTTTAGTAACTTAGCATAAAGAAGACGTAGAAAAATTTAATACAAGCAGTGACTATCAGCCGACAACTCTTAACACAAATGTGTTTGTCCTGGGATCCGTATCTAAGTAATAATTAAAGCAAACTACACGCCCATAGATTCCTGAAAGAGTTATCGCAAGACGCATATTTAATCAAGTTAATTTATTAAATTTAAAGCTAACGAAGCCTTATCCGATGATAATTTTCACCATCTAGAAAATTGGTATACCAAGCTGCGAAAGTGGGCCTACAACTCTTTAAGATTGCCTTATCCTCACTTAGAGATAATGAAGGGAGCGATCAATATTCAACCTTAGATGGTGAGGCTTTACTGTTACAAGTTTTTAGCCTTACCCTAAGCCAGGCTGAAGCCCCATATTGATGCCAACTCCATAAAGGCTAGGTGGCGCCAATAAAAATCGTGAGATAGCTACACCTTGTTGCTCAAATACTGATTGCCAAGCGTTCATGCTTTTCATCACTTTCATTGTAGTAGCAACATAAATTGAGGTTACTGATCATCAATGGCCTCATACCTTGATATTCAGCGCGCCCCAGTCGCTTCAGTGCCCGCTAAATAGATGTGTGCTCTTCACTATCTTTTAGGTTTCATTTATGGGGATGGCGCTGATTATCAAGGTATAAATATATATTTCTTGAGCTATTGGTGGTTATTATTTTTAATACTATTTTCTGTATCAATAGGCTTTAACGGAAAGACCATTTGTGCAAGTTAGCGATCATTGTGAGCCAACAACTGAAACCCTATCGTTGCGGATGTCCGGTATAATCTGTTGCTGCTATGGTAATTTTCATACCACTTTCGAAACTGTGCAAATTTTAAGAATTTGAACTCACCCGCATTAGGGTCAAAATAATATGTGGTTTTATCTGCAGTGGGCTCAATCCTGAATGCTGTTGCATGTGCCCACTTAGCCCCAGAAAACCTTAACATGCTATAAATTGTTTGTGTCTGCTGGGTAAAGCATTGTTCTGCTTCAATGCCGTCAAACACAATGGAAAATTGTTCTTTTAAAGGGGGATTTCCAACCTTGTCTTTTTGTTTTGAGGCCTTCCCTACATGAGTTATATGCTTGAAGCCTTGAGACTCCAAATACTTTTGGGATTCTTTTATCATTTGGAAACCCTTTAGTGGATCTCCCTCAGTTCCATCTTTAAATTTGAATCGATACATGGAGGCAAAACGTTGAGCAACTACTGCCACTTTCGTTTTGTCAACGTCTCCTCCTGTAGACAATGCATCCTGAAGACCAGATTGAAGCCCCTTACTAATCCAACTTACCGCTAGAGCTTCACAAATTCCGCCCTTAGAATTTGGGTGCTTTTTAAGCATACTATTGTAATTGCCCTGGTTGAAACTCCAAGTTTTCTGACCTCCAAAATTGGAGGCTCCAGCATCATTTGGCATAGTTTGTCCTTACCACAATATTACATATTACATTGCTGATTCTATTTGTGAATCATGCAAAGAATATGAAAGGTAAATTTTGCAATGCTTAAAGCAACCATTATTTGGTGCAATAAGTCGTCTTTGCTCTAGCCTGAAACGTATTTTGAATTATGCAGATAAGGAAACTTCAATTTCCTTTAAGTCCGGACAGGCAAGTATATTTTGTGATCCTGGTAAAATACTGATAGTTATGATTCCCTTGCTTTCTCAGGTCTAACCACACAAATAAACAAGTAAGGTGAATTTCATCAAATGCCAAAAAAAACCAGTGATTTCGATGCCTTTTAGGCTAAACACCGATCAGTGGTAATGAGGCCTGAAAATAAGTAAATAGCTTGCTGATCTAGCTCAAGTGCCAGCTTAATACCGCACCTATACAGTCCAATATAAGCCCCGTCTAGAGCTCAAACTTGACAGGTGCGAATCCTACCGATGCACCTTCCTCCATTTTTTAATGGACGTTCGAATACATTTTTGAATGCGTCAGTTAACTGGATCCCAAAAATCATAAAAAGCAATTTAATGTATCAAACAGCTCGATTCAGTGTGTTTGGTTAGCTTCAAAAGTGACTAGACTATTGCACTATGGAAATGCTATTTGTTTACTTGTTACTCGGCGCCATCGCGGGTACAGCGGCAGGCCTCTTGGGGATTGGTGGGGGCTTGATTATCGTGCCTGCTTTGGTGTTGATTTTTTCTGCCACGGGTATCTCCCCCCAGGTGCTGACCCATATGGCGGTGGGGACCTCGTTAGCGACCATTATCGTGACTTCAGTCAGCTCGGTCTGGGCACATAACGCAAAAGGTGCCGTTGACTGGCGCCTATTCTGGATTATGACTCCAGGGATACTTGTGGGGTCTTGGCTGGGCGGCGTGACAGCAGACTTGTTACCTGGTGCTTGGTTGCAGCTATTGATTGGCGTGTTTGCCATATTTATGTCCGTGCGTATGGGCTTAAGTGGATTGGCCTCGGCAACCTCACAAGAAAATGGCAGTCACTTACCCGGGGCAGCACCCCTGATCTGTTCCGGAGGAGTAATCGGCTGGCTCGCAGCGATCTTTGGTATTGGTGGAGGGGCCTTGGTGGTTCCCTACTTATCGCACTTCGGTACAAAAATGCAGCTCGCTGTCGGAACCTCTGCTGCCTTTGGTCTGCCAATCGCGATTTCTGGTTCAATCAGCTTTGCCGTGCAAGGGTGGGACAATCAGTTACTACCAAAGTGGAGTAGTGGTTATATTTACTGGCCGGCTTTTGTGGGAATTGTACTTACCAGCGTGCTCTTTGCCAGGCTTGGTGCCAGCGTTGCTCACCGAATATCTGCTAAGCGCTTAAAGCTGTGTTTTGCCTTACTGCTTTGTATTATCGGGGTTCGTTTTATCTGGCAAAACTTCAATCTCTTAGCTGGACTAGGCTAGACCTACCCTCTGGATTGTTTTTAGCGGATGGGAGGTAAACAGTCTATTCCTCCCAAGCATCTATTATCAGATGCTCGCAATAAACATTCTGGTCTTAAAGGCTCCCGGTCGAATTACTCTTGCCAGCCCTTCAGATTACGCGACTGAAACATCCTTATAGGATATTAGTAATACAATGATTTGTATTTTCCCCCAATACATGCCAACCAAAAATTATGCGTTCAAAGTGGCAAAGATAATTTTTAGCCATTAGTAATCTCTATTTTCAAATTAGAAAATACTTCGATCCAAGTTCAAATTGCCAGCAGGAAATTGAAATTTAAAAAATGAAAGCCCATTAAAATATAGGCACGAAAATAATCTTATTGGATTTTATTAAGTTTGTTTTAGTGTCAAAGCCGCGTAAAATCGATAGATATTTATCAGTACTTGGTTCGCAATTCAGGGGTTTTCTACAGGGCTAATAGTCCAACAGAATCAATCGTTCCAAGATTTTTTATCAAAGCTTCCCCCCCAAAAGGAGAACGGTAAAGTGACATAAGAGAAAAGTAAAAGCGCTGACCCAAGGTGCGCCAACACCAGGGGCCAGCTAACCAAGTTGATATCAGACCTATCAAAGTGGCTGTATGGATAATACGCTAGAAACCCGCTCGTCTTCAATAAAGTTGACTAGGCTCAGGAGCTTAGAGTGCTTCATCAAGCTCTGGAAGCGTTGCATCCGTATTTTCTTCTTTTATGCCTACCGTTCTCGTGCGCCTCCTAACCCTCCTCCACACACCACTTTCCAGCTTCCCCTCGTGTGGAATCCGCACATAATTTAGTTTCCGAAGGAAATAAGCATGTTGATTTTAAAGCGCCGGACTGGTGAAAACCTGAGAATTGGAACAAATGTTGTAATAACAGTTATTGAAGTAAAAGGCAGTCAAGTGAAGATAGGTATAGATGCACCCAAGTCTCTACCCATTCATCGTGAAGAGATCTATATACGTATCAAGAAGAAACAGAAACCTTAAAGCTATTTATCAGTCGTCGCCTCAACCAAACCACTATTCAGATTTTATACATACGGGCTGGAGATTTTTAGACCTCAGACAAGAACACCGTGTTGCCGAGAGCACAGCGCCTATCTCGGCACAGCCCACTATATTAACCAGGCACTGACCATTTCTGAATCGGAATTCTTTGAGGCTTTGCGAAGACTTTGTGAGATAGTGGGAGCAGTACAACAAACTTATATTTGCTTCAATAAATGCTGATATCTTAGCGCGAGCTATTGCCGATGCTTCCTCCCCTACGCACGCTGTAACTTAGTTCAAACCGTTTAATACATTTATCTCCAGCCGCATCAACTTTAATGGAATTTATTCTAATAATAGATTAACCCCCCCTTTCTCTTGAAAACCTTATCAAAGAGCTAGCCAAAATTATTGATAAAAACTATAGGATCGACAATATCAATTAAGATAGAAGCCACCCCACTTGCCCTTCGACAAAAATTCTAGTGATTCCATGTAAAGCTTCTTCAGATGCTCAAACAGAGGGACTTCACCAGATTTCCTATCAAAATAATGCCCCTTTAGAGAAATTATTAAGTAATCCACAGAAAGGTAGATCAAGAGAACTAGAATGGCGCTCCCAATTCTAATAACTCAAAAATGAGATTTTGTCGACAATTTCACAGATAACAATCGATTCCAATCGCACATTTACGGGCAAACTTATGAGCAAGCTATTCAGCAAGAAAACTTTGGCACTGGCATTTACAGTCATACTGGCTTCATGTGGAGGAGGTGGAGGCTCTTCTTCAGATTCGGACCCAGCCCAATCATCTGGCGACAATGGCGGGGGCCAAGGCTCTGGAGATGGAGGCGGTTCAGGTAGTGGTAGCGGCTCTGGGGATAGCGGATCGGGGACCCTTCCAGACAACGAACCTGGCACCGTGACTGTTGGCGATATAGAAACGGCAGATCTGGGGTTTGCGCAGATTACTTCCCGGGATATCACATTGCCGAATGGCCAAACCAATGCCGAAGAAGTCCATGGACTCCCACACTATATAGCCAGAACAGATAGTAATCAGGATGACAATCTACAGTCTGTGCCCATGCGAAGTTACACCACAGCTTGCGCAACCGACACTGATAGACCCAGGATGTTTGTTTCCAAAACCCTTAGCGAAGGTAGCGGAGAAGATGAAACCACTTATGGCACTGTTTATGAGTTGCAATATAATCCTGAAACTCTAAGCTTCGACCAAACCGGCAATACCACAATTCTAAAACAATGCTACGAAGCCCATGGTATTGCAGCTAGCGCTGATTGCTCACGGGTTGCGGTCTTGTGCAACACTGAATACCAGGCAAACGAGCGCTATGATGTTCAAGGGGATCTGGTTGAGCAATACGGTAGCGACTGGATGAAGATGGAAAATAATATCAGTGCTATTGACGGACGTATTGAAAGGGATATCGGCCTGATGATATCTACCAATCACAGTCAATACATTGGCTATTTTACGGACCACCCCACACTGAAGTTCGAAGACTTCCTACCTGGACTAAAAGAAAATTTCCCCGAGACCGATTTTGGCGATTCCCCGACCTTTAAGACAATTAAAGGTAACGAAATGCAAGAGGAGATGGCTTACATTGTCGATCAACTCTCTGATGCCGACTATAACGCTATGGTCGAGTATATTCGCGAGAATGGCTATAAATATAATGATCAGATCTGGCTAATGGAGTGGGATAACTTAGCGCTTAGCGAGAAGCCTGCGGCCTACGTTGTAAACAAGATGCACGGTGGTGGCCACGCCGGAGCCCAAGAGCTTATCTATGTCGAGAATGATAGCCAAGGCCGCGCCAGCTACGCCTTCTCAGTAACTGCTCGGGTTTTTGATAGCAGCTATGGTGGCTCCCACTATTCTGCTGGAATGACTGTTATTGATCGCGATAACTGGTCCCTAAATATGAGTGGCAGCAATAACAGGGGCTGGTATTGGCTTTGCGGCTACGGTCATGTCTTGAATATCCGGGCATTTTATAATCCTGGTACCGAAAAATATGGAGCAATTTGCACTAGCGATGGCGGTCAATATAATCAATCGCGCGGATTAAACACTATTGCCATCAAGATGGAGGATATTTCTTCTACCAGTAGATTTGAAGGTTACTACAATTACCTGATCCCCTCCGACAATGCATTTTTCTCTAACGGAGGTGGACATACTGTAGTCCCTGTGGATGAAGATACTAACTTATCTCTCATCGTCTCCCCCAAGTACATTGATGACGAGGAAATGAATCGCTTCCTGCAAAGCGAATACGGCATTGATACCAGCACTGAAGGGCCTTTTGACCAGCAATGCTCATCCGATGATACGAACTGCTTCTTTTCCTACATGTCAAACAGCGATAATCCAACCATTTCAAGACAGGGGCTACGCAGTGGGGATGCTCTGGAATCCTCATCCCTGACTCGCATTGGTATTGCTAAAGTGGATGGTGAAGGAAGTATCGAGGGGGAAGGCTTTAAATGGCTTGTAGAAGAGCCCGACTGTCAAATCAGTGATCCACAACTTATCGACTTGAAAAATGGACGTTACCTATTTGGCTATGCGCAATTTCAGTGTATTTCCGACAACCTTTCTTATAACCGGAGTTCCGCTAAAAATGGGGCAATGCGGATGCTTGTTCCGAAAGCCTACTATGTTATGGAAATTGATGCAGACCTAAATGTATTGGAAGGCCCTGTAAAGCTGACGAATTTTGGTTGGGGCGGACTTGACGAACCTGTCTTCATGGGTAACGGTAAAGTCGCTTGGTCATATATCAAGAACCCTACAATTGATAGTTACGGCGGCGGCAAGCAGAACGTTTGGCAAGCGATGATCTACCACTCAAATAGCACTAATTGATTCATTCATAAAAAGTAAAACTAGCTGTGATAAAAATAGAGGCTTTTGCTCTCTATTTTTATCACACAACTGTTAGATCTCCAGAAGCTACAAAGATCAAGAAGTGCTATTCACCTATTTATCGACCAATAGCAAAACCTTGTCGAATAAAAAACTCAAAACTACTGTTTCTTCACGCAATGACTACTAGATCGGTAGAATAATACGGCAACAGCTCAGTGCAATTGCCTGAAAATACATACCCAGATGCAAGTATGCTAACCTCCCGCCTAAATATAATTAGTCACTGAACTATAAAAACTGAACCGCCCTTTCTTCATTGAGTATTGAATTTAGAAGCCACTACGCAATAAGGAGATCGCGATGGCTATTACTGTTCATGTCTGGAAGCAAAAGACCGGGAATGTCGGACATGCTTCCATCACCATTGATAACACCTATATCAGCTACTGGCCTTCTTCAGCGGCAGGGAAAAAGGACTTTAAAATCGGGCGATCGCACAGCCCTTCCTTTCCAAGTGGTTATCGAGTTGATAGGCGCCTCGAGGGTGGTGATGCGGATCAGAACATTCTTATCGATGGGCTGAATGAAACAAAAATGATTGAAGCCTGGGAAAAACTTCAAGGGCGAACAGAAGCATTACAATATGAAGGATCAGAATTGCTCGACGGTCGTTGCCTGGCTACTTGAGACTGGCTCAGGGTTCGCATCACCTGGAAAAGGAGGAATCAAAATCAGTGACTGGGCAGCGAGCCCTATTCACCGTATTCTCTTCCAGTTACGCTTTTTCGGTAATCATATTGATATGTGGACACCCAATGATGTGTTAGCTTATGCGCTACAAATTCGAAGCCAGATAACCTCATGAGCCTACCGCTATTCTACTCGCCAAATTACAACATCAGCTTGCCGCTGCTTTCCAGCTTGCATCCTTTTGATGGCTGTAAATATGAGAAAGCATTGGCACTGATTAATGCCGAGTCAGAAGCGAACATTGAGTTAAAAGTTGTTTCAGAGCCTCTTAGTCAAGACTGGCTGTTATCTGTACATACGCAACCCTATTTAGATAGCTTGCAGCAATCGAAAACACTGGCTCGCGTTATAGAGATGCCACTACTGCGCTTGCTGCCCGCAGGCGTATTAAATAAATATTTCATGAAGCCAATGCGCTTTGCAGCTGAAGGCACTTGCTTGGCGGTACAGGAAGCCTTGAGTAAGAAAGCCTCTACCTTAAATCTCGGTGGAGGCTATCACCACGCATTTGCTGGTCACGGTGAGGGGTTCTGTGCTTTCGCCGATGTAGCCATTGCTATTAATCGTGCCCGCAAACAGCACCTGCTCTCACCAGATGACAATATCTGGGTAATTGACCTTGATGCCCATAGAGGGAATGGGTTTGCTGACTGGGCCATGGAGGACCCCAATATACATATCTTTGATATGTACAATATGCAAGCCTACCCCGGCTTGCACCCCGATGAGCAGGAATCTCGCTGGCCATTTTTAGTCCCCCTTAAGCAAGGAACAGATACTGAAGGTTACCTCAGTCGGTTGGAGTCGGAATTTTCGGACTTCATTAAGCAGAGTCCGCTGCCTAAATTGGTTATCTACAATGCAGGCACAGATATTATTGCCCAGGACAAGCTGGGGGGGCTCCAGGTCAGTATCGATGGGGCCAGAAAAAGGGACCAATGGCTGGTTGACCAGATTCAATCGCTGGATGTGCCTATGGTCACCGTAACCAGTGGCGGCTACTCCGAAAACTCCTATCGTCTAATAGCTGACTTGGCGATTTACCAGGCAAAAAAGGTAACAAGTTGAAGCTCTGGAGAGGCCTATGTCATTGAGAAAAGTGACCTAGTAAACAACCGCTCCCTAACCCACCGGATTTTTGAGTATTTAGGCACTTGATTGACGCTGGAGTACTGAGCACCAAGTTACTCTTTGAGCTCTTTCGCCCGCAACCAAGCCAACCCGAGACCAGCGGCAACCGTAATACCCATGCCTATCACACCACGGATACCGAATTCTGTGCCAAACATAAAACGATCAGCTAACACACCGACGAGGATCGCACTGTAAAACAGTGCCCCAACGAGGTAAGCAGGTGCAACACGATTAGCGATCGTGTAAGCAAGATTCTGTGGAACAAACAGCAGTGCGGGAATCGCGAGAATCCATAGCGACGATGTCTCTACCTTCGCCCCCTCCCAGAATATAATGGATAAGCTAAAGACCAACATCCCAACAGCGAAATAGAACATGATGCGCTCAGGTGGCTCGGTCCGGCCTGCGACACCGGTTGTGATACTACCCGCTGCACGCGCTACTCCCGCCAGCAACGCAAGGAGTGAGTAGGGATTGAAAATACCCTGAACACTGTGCTGGATCAAAATGAGGCATACGCCCAAGAATGCCAGTATCGCAAGAAAGATAGTGGCGATACTAACCCGGTGACCGAGGAATACTCGGGCCATCAACATGGCAAAGAATGGATTCGTGCTTTCCAGCACCAACGCATCTGCGATGGGTATTCCCTTAACCGCCCAGTAGAAGGCAGCAAAATAGACAAAACCTGATATGGAGCGAAGGACAAGGATCTGAGGATTCACCGGCCTTATCCCCGCCACCCCTTGTCGCATCAGAAGAAACATACCCGACAATGGAGCAAGCAATATGACCTGTGCAGCCAATAGTAGAAATGGACTAAGGCCTGCACCAGAACCCAGCTTACCGGCAATACCAAGACACCCCATCAACACTCCGCCGAGAAGAGCTAACCCAACACCCAGGGAATGATTTTGATAAGTAGATGGCAAACTGTCACTACCTTTGGCAAATAGAGGTCAAACCTGCCTGAGAGGTAATAATGATGCTTTCATTTATGCATCGGGCAGGTCATTACAGAGCAGAACACTATGTAACATTAGCCCTCCGATTGATTCATTTCCTGTTGGGCTGACCAAAGATTTTGTCGCAGTAATTACTTGCCTGCCGGCGTCAGTTTCCCTGTAACAAAAAATATGAACTTCATAATATGAAATCTGAGCTTTGACCACTTTAAGATCAAGAGTATTAATCCTGTCCCCAGTTCTGCCTCAACAGATATACAGCATAAGCGATTGTCGGTACTTCCTTTCTGCCAGACCTAATCCCAACCCAATATCTCGTTACTTCTCCTTGCGGTTTATATCAAACCCTATGGGCTTTATCGCACAAAGATGGTTGGTAGCCCTAAATTACTTCAAATTGGCGGTGGAGCGTAAGAATCTATAGACGCTCGCTTGAATATGGAGATTATACCTACACCCTATTTATTAAACTCGCGTTATGCCTTGCCGATCGCTAACTTGTATAAATATCACCGCTCTCGGAAAATTCTCTTAGTATCTTCATATATTTTTCTACATACTTTAGAGCGCTTTCTTTGCTAACCAGCGGTTCGCAATATCCAAAAACAAACACCCCTTCTCCATCTATTGTACATGTCACTAGCATTATGGGGTGTTCTCCATGTGTTTGAACGGTCATAACCACACCAAAGTCAAAGAACTTCAAAGGGCCCGTATACTCACCTATATCTCCTACATTGGATACGCAAATTCCAGAGGGAAAGTAATCTTTCGCAGAGCTAGAATCTTTAGCCAGCTGTTCGATCTCTTCGAGATTGTAATCGGGTACAAGTGAAGGCTCAAAGAAATTTCCACATCTAAACTGCATATAGACTTTTTTTTGAATGAAATGCGCGAGACTCAGCAAGTCGAGACTAGTTTCATTTGATAACAAGGATACAGACAATGTAGTTGTACACTCTCCAATAACATCCCGATCTATTTGGTGTTTACATAAGTACTGGGCATTTATAGGCAACATTAACTCTGTGGTGGAGCAGAAACCGGGTAGTGACCGAGCAGCAATAATAGCAGCAGCATCATAGATAGAGGTAACCTGAATATTCTTATCTTTTGAGCGCAAGTACAATTTCTCACATAATTTCTTGGGGAGGACTCGGTAAATAGAACATCCCTTTCGATGTGAAGCATCTGCCGCCTGCTCTACTAACCACTTTGGGAGAGCGCAATTATCACTACTAATTGCCGACTGCGTTTTTTTGAGATGTTTTATTGATCCAATATAGTCCACCACCGATTTTTGCATTATCGAAGCAGAGGGTTTATCTTCTGAATCCCCTCTCAAGTACCGATCCAAATCTCTAACCAAGAGTAATAAGGAGCGCCCATCCATAGCAGCATGGCTTACCATAAAAGCAATCCACTTTACTTCTTCATGCTCATTCGCATAAACCGTGAAACGATAAATATATTTATCAAGCTCAAGAACTTTACTTCCTAAGCGCTTGAACTCCTCCTGATAATCTAAAGGCAATGCATCGTACTTAATCTCAAAAGGAATAGCTTCGAAACCTACATCACAGAACCAGTAGGCATTTTTATTTTTTTCTACCCGAGAACGGAGCATTGAGTGCAGGTTATGCAGGTATTCCATTCCCTTCATTAATTCTTGGACTCCCAGAGACTTACATGTCTTAAAGAAGACAGCCAGTTGTACCGCACCGTTTGACTTTTCGGTCAACTCTACAAAAAGTGCTTCTTGAGCCCCAAGCTTACGAAAAGGTTTTGCTTTTTTCATTGCAGGCTCTTCCCATTGGGGAGATCACTGCCAATAGTATAGAAAGAGAAGGCGCTATAGCCATATAGTAACTATAAAATTAGATTCTAGTCGTCCACGAATCCAACCAAAATTCGGAGTTATAAGGCAAAAATAATGGAACAGAAGAGATCACAAAATGAAATATTGTGTGAATATACACATCTTTTATAGCTGATTCCTTTATCGCATAGCCACTATGGAATTCGATAAATGTGCTAAAAGGAGTGCCCTGTTGAAGTTGACCACAACAGTATTGACTGGAGCGGACAACATCTAGACTACAGAAGACAGAGCAAAACATACCGCCAAAGTCATTGAAACCTATATGTGGTCATGTAAAGACATCTATTGCCATTTACAATCAGTGGAACTATCAAAGCTCACATCTCTATATCCTAGCAACAACAACTGAGTTCGAAGCTGATCAATGGCAACTGGAGTGGGCCGATAATGGCCAGAACAGGTGTTAACGAAAACTATCTTTCCACCCTCCGCTACGATCTCACCCGCTGCTGCAACACTATCTCCTGCCAGAAACGTCGAATGAGCAAAGACTGGCTTTGGATAAAAATAACTTGAATATATATTCCCACTCTTATCCATAACATAGATAGCGGCTCTACCATTATAATCTTCTGCCTGTTGTGCGCGCCTAGTATCAAAAAGCTCACCAGTAGAGTCATAAATCTTCCCGTCCATCACCGATAGTTTCGTCCCCTCTCGCTGGGCATCTGTGTAATAAATAACATATGCAGGACACATATATTTAAATTTTTTAAGACACCTTACATCTTCACCCTTGTATTTTGAATGAAGTTCAAAAAGCCTGTAGTTTTTTATTTTTGAATTACCATGTACCGCAACACTAGAGCTACTTTCATTAGCCCTATTCGTATCGTTCATAGTAAGATTCCACAGGGAGATACCTTCTGGTGCACATCTGCCCGTATTAACCCCATGGTAATTACATGTATTTTCACCTGACCACCAGTCAGTTGGTCTAGGCAATACGCTATTGGAAAGACCTATTTCCATTAAGTATTCTGGTGTTTCATTTACATTTCTGCTCTCAACTATAAATGCCCTATCACGATAAGCCATACCGCTTGAGGGCTGGCCACAATAGAGTGCAGTCAAAAGTACGGCAATAACTTTCTTTAGATTCTTAACGACCATTAACGGCAACTCTTTCGCAACTGAAAAGGACGGGAGAATACAGTGGTCTCAAAATGCGCTGTGAATAGGTGTTTATAAGCTTTCAGCCAGCATCTAAGCCTATATTGTCCCGCACGCACTGTATTTTCCTTTGCAAATTTAGGTTTTTCAGTCATCAAAACCCACTCTAAGAAGAACACCCAAGACTAACCAGCAGGACCTGATACAGAAGAGTAAATAGTATGACGAGTGGGGCGACTTCCAAATCAAAATAGAAATGGTCCCCCTAGATTCTCAAGCCGCAGTATTCAACCAATCTAAAGTGTCCCTCCACAAACTATCTTCGTAGCGCGCCTTGAAGAAACCAAAATGACCTATTGGCTTTGTATCCACGGCTTTAGCATTCACAATCTGTATTTCAGTATTTGCATTACAATAGAACGCCTTGAGAGCCTTCACAGCCTGCAGTGGAGCAAAGTCTATATCGTCATCTATGTATAGAAACTTCATATTGCACTCTAGACGGGAGAAGCCATCTCGTACGGGGCTACCTCTCTGGTCAACAATATAATCTTTATGGCGCCCCCAGTAGGCCCACTGCCGGGCAACACCTGCGGGTAAACTTTCACCTCCGAGGAAAAGGCCTGGAACCTGCCCCAAAATATTTGATAAGAGCGGTATCATAGCGAACCAAGCAAACAATATTTTGGGCCTCTGACGCAATCCCCAGTGACCCCAATACCCGCTTTGGGAGGATACACAGTAGACACTAGCAAGTTGGGTATTGTTATCTGCGAAGCCAATAATTTGGCCCCCTACACTATGCCCCACACAATGCCAGGTTAGCGATTTGTATTGGCTAGTAGACCAATCGATAACAGTGGCCAAATCGTACTCTCCCCACGCGCTCATAGATAGTCGGGAGTCTCGTTGATTGGCAACCGCAGACTTACCTATACCTCGATAGTCATAGGTCACTACCAAGTAGCCATTCTTAGCCAGGAATTTTGCAAATTCAGCATAATAGCCCTGCTTGACCGCCGTAGCCGAATTTATGATTACCCCCGCTTTAGGCGGACCTTTTGGTGAAAATAGCGTTGCCCCGAGAGATAGGCCATCCTGAGTTACTATTCGACATTCTTCAATCATTACTTGAGACCTCCATGTCTTGGTCTAATACAAAATTTATGAGAGGACCCAGCACCACATCCGGAGCCTCCAGCTCAGGGAAATGTCCAGCTTCTGCTATGCGTAGTAGAGAGGCCTCCGGGATCATATTCAAACTTGAATGCTTACAAGTACATCTATGAGAAAGGTCCCGCTCCCCCCAAAGAAATAAGGCTCTCACTGTTAAGGGTTTGGAGAAAAGAGTACCCTGCAAAGGAGATTCGCCGACTAATAATCGTTGAAAAGCTGACGCCAGATTAAAAGTTGCTCCATGTTGGTAGGCTTGTTGGGCCAATTCATTAAACGGTGTGATCAGCTCACTCCTCCCTAGCGCAGCTTCAAACCAGGCAAGTGTTCGCTTACGTTTCAGAGCTTTTAGCAACAGCTGACTTAAAATTGGCTTGCTCAGCAATCCTCGTGGATCTCTCCCCTCCTTCCATCTCAACATTTCTCCCCAGCTCGGTACTTGAGATAGCACTATGTGGTCAAGCAAATCTGGGCGCTTGTACGCAAGTGCAATTGCTCCAAAGCCGAGTACGCATGGAGCAACAAGCGTCACACATCCAAGGGCAAGGTTTTGTAAAAACACCTCGGTAAGGCTAACCAAAGATGCAAAGTTATAATCAAGACTCGTTGAAGGAATGGAAAAACCAAAGCCAGGTGGTTCAAATATTACAACGGTGAAATCACTTGGAACTTGGCTTACAAGATAGTCATAATGCTCAATAACAACTGGCGGATCTGCTTCAAAAACAATTACACGGCTGCCTCGCCCTATCTTTCGATAGCGAATCACACAAGAGCCCAAATCCATAAACTGAATACCATCTCTTGAGTGAGCTGCGTACCCTTTAAGGGTTTGACTTTTAAGCAAACTCGGCACAAAGCCATCTATAACTGCCGATATCATACTCTGGCCACCTGATTACTTTAGATACTCAATCAGATAATCCTAGGGAAGTGACAACACTGCGACAAATGGGTTTTTCCTTAGGCTCAGGCAAGAAAATCTTGTCTGGGAAAATAAAGCTAGGTGATTAACCTTCTAGGGAATGGACAACTTCTATAAACCAGCGAACAAATCCTTCAATAATTTCGTTACCCTCCAATGACTTGCTAAAGGCAAGATACAAAGGAGCCAGCTCACTGAATTTTTCAGGGTAGAGTAGTTCAAGCTCTCCAGATCTGACTTTAGGCGTTAGTGCGGGAAAGTATCCCATTGCGACTCCCAACCCTTGCTCGGCCATCTCGAGTACGGGTTGTAAGCCATCACAAGTCAGCGTCTCATTGAATTCAACTGATAAGCCCCAATCTGCCGACCATCTTTGCCAACCCAGCTTATCTGTAGACAATTGGATCTGATTTGCTCGATCGTTCTTCAAGTAACCCGGCGCGCAAACCGGTGAAATTCGCACCCTTGAGATCTCCCGGTAACACAAATCATCATTCGACTCCTTGTCATAACGTATAGCAACCTGCAGCTCGCCAGGGTCTATGCTAGCGCGGGCGATTTGAGACTCGATACTAATACACACTGTGGGGTATAGCGCTTTAAAGGATTTGATATTTGGGGCGAGTACTGTATTGGTCAGAAATGGAATACTGTGGATGGTAAGTGTTTTATTTTGATCCCGCGCAAGTAAATCCAAAGTTGCCCGTCGAATCACTTCCAGTGCCTTGGCAATTTTCAGATGGTATTCCCTACCAACACCCGTAAGTTCAATAGTTCGATTGAAACGAATAAATAGCTTGGTTTGCAACTCCGCCTCCAGCGTTCGTATCTGGTGCCCAACAGCGGAAGGTGTTACATGAAGCTCTTGTGCAGCGTCCTTGAAGCTTAAGTGCCGAGCAGCCGCATCAAAGGTTACCAGCAAGTTAGTCGAGGGAAGTTTCCGCATGAAGAATACTGTGATGCCATACCATTATTTTGTGAATGGCAGATTATCATGGGTACTACAGGCTCCCTCAACGTGTTAGCTGCCAAAATTGAGGAGAATCTAGCCCAAAACAACCCCTCCCCTTGGAGCGGTTACGCTTGAAAGCAACTCCAAACTCACCTCCCTCCTGCAAGCCCCTCTATCTGATCTAATGTAAACACATCCCCTCCCCGATCGTGTGAGCTACACCCATGAGAGATGTCGCCGTTGTTGCCTATTGCCGAACTGCCATTGCCAAAGCCAGGCGGGGTGCGCTGAATGAAACTCACGGTATTTCTATGGCTGCCCATGTCCTGAGGGAGGTGGTTTATAAGGCGGGTTTAACGCCACAGGAAGTGGAAGACGTTGTGCTGGGGTGCGGCTTACCCGAGGGAGCTACCGGGCACAATGTCGCGCGCAACGCGGCACTATTTGCCGGCTTTGGGTCTCAAGTGCCGGGTTTTACTATAAATCGCTACTGCGGCTCTGGCCTTAACGCGGCTTCTATTGTGGCCAATCGTATTGCCGCAGGCGAAATGCAAATTGGGGTGGCCGGTGGCGTCGAGAGTATCAGCCTGGTGCAGTTCAACTTGAACCTGAACCATTTTGTCTATGAGCCCTTACAAAAGAAAGTGCCGGCAGTTTGGTGGACCATGATCCAAACGGCCGACTATGTCGCCGATCAATACAACATCAGTCGTGAAGATCAGGATCGCTATGTGGTTGAATCACAAAAGCGTGTTGCCGAAGCTCAAAAGGCCGGAAAGTTTGCCGAGGAAATCACGCCGTTTGATACGGTAATGGCAGTGAAAGATAAGGAGAGTGGCGAAACCAATCGCCTGAAAGTCACCTTGTCAGAAGATGAAGGCCCCCGCCCCGGCACAACCATGGAAGCCCTGTCTGCGCTGGAACCGGTGAACACAGGAGGGACGATAACTCCCGGTAATGCGTCCCAGTTATCCGATGGGGCCGCAGCGGTCGTCATGATGGATGCTGAACTGGCAGCGCAGAGAAACCTGCCTATTCTGGGGCTGTTTCGCGGTATGCAGCTGGGAGCGGTAGCGCCAAAAGAGATGAGTATTGCGGTAGCGCCAGCGGTCAGTCGCCTTATGAAGCGCCACCAACTCACCCAGGATATGATTGACCTTTGGGAGCTACATGAGGCTTTTGCCGTAACCACCCTATACAACCAAGCTGAACTCAAAACCCCTTGGGACATTACCAATGTTAATGGCGGTGCTATTGCGCTCGGCCACCCCTACGGTATGTCGGGCATCCGCTATCTGGGTTCAACCCTATTAGAACTGGGCCGGCGCGACGCCCATCGGGCAATTATTGGTGTCTGCACTGCCGGCGGTATGGCGACGGCTGCTTACTTAGAGCGATAAGGAATCAGCCCATGAACACCTGGAAGCCTATGGCTGCCCTAGTATTATTGCTAATGCTCCCCTTGGTGGGTTATCTACAGGAAAATATGCAGGGGGTAAAATTTGACACACTGGTAGAATCGACCAAGGATTGGGCCGGAGATACCCTACCCCAATATCCAGAGGGGCAGCCAGAGCTCTCTGTGGTGCGTGTGACAATCGAGCCAGGCGCACGGCTACCAGTGCACAAACACCCCGTACCTAATAGCGTCTATGTTGCCGAAGGCACTTTAAAAGTTACCCTCGTTGACCAGGATAAAAGCCTAACTTTGGATGAGGGGAAAGCCTACGTTGAAGTCACCGATATGTGGCATTTTGGGCGCAATGAAGGCGACAAGCCGGCGACACTTATCATTTTTTACGCTGGTGCTAAGGGAATTCCGACAACGGTCTTTCAAAAAGATAATTAGGAAGCACCCTACTCTAATAACTTGCCAATGAATTGGCAGCTAACTGACGCGCAGCAGGGCCTCTCTAAGATAGCCAGGTAATGGGGTCTTTAGCTTTTCAGGGGATGACAGGGTGACATAGGTAATATTGGCGGTGAACGCTAGTATCCCATTATCCAAAAAGCCTTTCGTTTGAAACGTAAAAGAGTGATTACCAATATCCGCAACAGAAACATGGATACTTAATTCTTGATCCCAGGTTACAGGGGATAGAAATTCCAGGTTAAAAGCTCTTACAGGTGTAAGAAAACCCAGTTGTTTCATTCTGGCGATAGCAGGCCCTTCAAGCAGAACAGCCATTGCATCATGGGTTGCCTCAAGTGCAAACGATGAGAACCTTGGGGTGTATACGATTCCCTCGGGATCACAATCCCCGAACAGTACTTTTCGTTTGACGGTTATCATCGTATCAACCCGTTATTTCTTATCTGGGCTGGAATTATATGTGAAGGTCCCCGCTCCATTCCTACCAAATCACCTACCCAAACCCATCATTGAGAGATCAAACCTCAAGGACCAAATATGGATAATACAGTTACTTCTGGTGGGACCAGGAAACGTACTGGCAAAATACTGGTCCCTACCCCAGGGCTTACATAGAGGTGTTTATCACCTTCAACAATATGCCCAATAGCAAAACGCTGCCCGTAACTTGAAGGTACTATGGGCCGCCCAATAAACGGCAAGTAGACCTGGCCCCCGTGAGTATGCCCGGCGATAGTCAATGACAGCTCCGCAGGCAGTTCGGGGAAAATATCCGGATTATGAGTGAAGGCCAATATCGCCTCACCTTCATCTATCCCCTGCATTGCTTTTTTAACATCGTGAGGCCCCTCCCAAAAATCACTGATTCCCACTAGTCGTAATTTACATTCGCTACTAACCAGACTTACTGACTTATCCTCAAGCACTGAAATCCCCTGGCTTGCAAGGGACTGCTCAACCCGCGCTGCATCAAGCCACCAATCATGATTTCCCAATACGGCAAACACCCCCATCGGGGCCTTGAGCTCTTTAAGAATTCCCGCTGCATCCTCCGGCGGAACGAATTTACCCCCAACAACCCCCTGAATAACAAAGTCACCGGGTAGGAGAATAAGGTCGGGTTGGCTTTTATTAACAGCCTCAACAAGGTTTTGTAGGCTCTTCCGCCCCTTGTAAGGGGAACCTACATGCAGGTCAGCAAGTATCGCGACCCTTAGCCCGTTACATTCCTTTGGCCAGGTATCTACGACAATATCATCTTCATTAATTCGGAAACTTGCTGGCTCAACGATAAATGCCCATACGGCCAACAACAAACCAATACAAAATAATACGATAAAAGTTATACGCCACTTACTCAAAACAAGGCCCAAAATTTACGACTAACACTCATTATTATTTGCCAGATGGCCATGACAGCTACAATCTGTCAGCTCCCGCATAATGTCACAGGCATTAATTGCCTGGCCACCCTCACATCGATTGCGTAAATCTACCAAGCTTTTTCGCAACTGCTTGAGCGATTCCAGTTGTTTTTCGACTCTTTGAATTTGATCATCAACCACGCTATCAATATCAGTGCAGCTTTGCGATGGAGTCTCTTTTAATCTCAACAGGTTGCGAATATCCTCGAGGGGGATATCCAGAGAACGACAGTGGCGAATAAAACGCAGTTGTTCCAGGTGAGACTCTGAGTAGAGCCGGAAATTACCCTCTGAGCGAGCGGGCTCTGGCAGTAGCCCTGCCTGCTCGTAGTAACGAACCGTTTCCACTTTGCAGCCCACTCTCCTGGCTGCTTCACCAATCTTGTAAGCCATGCCACTCCCTCTTGACTCTATAGTTACTAGAGGGATTGTAATACTGGCTCACTGACTGATCTATCCGAGAGTGAATAATGGTCAAGCGCGATTCCAGCTGTGGCTGCAACGGGGCAACCCAAGCCGCAACCATGACGCCGATTCAAAACACCAATAACAACAGCGACAAAGGTGACCTGTCCCTGTTCTCCATCAGCAAGATGGACTGCCCCACTGAAGAGGGGTTGATACGCGCCAAGCTCTCTGGCATGCAGGGAATTTACCAGCTGGACTTTAACCTGGTGCAGCGAATCCTACAGGTGCGTCACGCGCCCGGTATGGAGAGCAAGATCCTCAACACTCTGACCCCTCTTGACCTGGATGCACGCCTGGCCACCGAAGATGACATCGATTCCGCGCCACCTACCACCCATGCAAACTGGTGGTTATTGGGCGCTGCCGGTTTGGCGGCGATTGCCTCCGAGGTCGTATTCTGGTTACAGGGGGGGAACAATTGGCTGGTAATGATACTGGCCCTGGCCGCTATCGCTGGCGGCGGACTCACGACCTACAAAAAGGGCTGGATCGCGCTCAGCAATCGCAACCTGAATATGAACGCGCTGATGTCCATCGCGGTCACCGGCGCCCTGCTTATCGGTCACTGGCCCGAAGCGGCAATGGTGATGGTGTTATTCACCCTGGCAGAATTAATTGAAGCCAAATCCCTGGATCGTGCCCGCAATGCGATTCGGGAGTTAATGGACCTGGCCCCGGAAACCGCCACCGTACAGGGGCCAGATGGCGAGTGGGTTTCCATGTCAGCCAAGACTGTTCCGGTTGGCACCACCATTCGGGTGCGCCCCGGCGAACGTATCGCTCTTGATGGGGAGGTAATACGCGGCAATTCAGCAGTAAACCAGGCCCCAATTACCGGGGAGAGCCTTCCGGTAGACAAAGGCCCTGGAGATGAACTTTTCGCCGGCAGTATCAACGAATCCGGGGCACTCGAATACCAATCTACGGCAGCTGCCAACGATAATCTGCTCGCCCGAATCATTCATGCGGTGGAAGCCGCACAAGGTAGTCGCGCTCCAACCCAGCGCTTTGTCGACCAATTCGCCCGCTGGTATACGCCCCTGGTATTTGCAGTGGCACTGGCTACTGCGGTAATACCGCCGCTGCTTTTTGCCGGCAGCTGGATGGAATGGATCTATCGCGCACTCGTGTTACTGGTAATCGCCTGCCCCTGCGCACTGGTGATCGCAACTCCTGTCACCATCGTAAGCGGCTTGGCATCGGCCACCCGCCACGGAATCCTTGTCAAAGGCGGGGCCTACCTTGAGCAGGGGCGCCACCTTCGCTGGTTGGCATTGGATAAAACTGGAACCATCACCCATGGCCTGCCAACCGTCACAGATTTTAAAGTGTTAGCGCCAATGCCCGCGGAAGAGGTACAAACCCTGGCGGCGAGCCTAGCCGAACGTTCCGATCATCCGGTATCCAGGGCCGTACTGGAGTTTGCTCAGATTCCCCACGAACGCCTACAGGAAGTGGATAGTTTTGAAGCCCTGGCCGGGCGCGGCGTCAGGGGCAGAATTCAGGGAGATCAGTGCTACCTGGGTAACCACCGGCTTATTGAAGAATTGGGCATTTGCTCCGCCGAGCTGGAGCGCCAACTGGGAACCCTTGAGGAAGAAGGGAAAACTGTTGTGATGCTGACTCGGGAGAACTCCGTTCTGGCGATATTTGCTGTCGCCGATACCGTGAAGGAATCGAGCCAACACGCCATTGAGAGCCTTCACAAGCTGGGCGTGAAAACACTGATGCTTTCCGGGGACAACCAGCACACTGCAGATGCGATTGCTAAACAAGTCGGCATCGATCGGGCTGAAGGCAACCTACTGCCGGAAGACAAGCTCAGAGAGGTGGAGACTCTATCTGGAAAAGGCCAGGTTGGCATGGTTGGCGATGGCATTAACGATGCCCCCGCCTTGGCCCGTGCTGATATAGGGTTTGCGATGGGAGCAACGGGAACCGACACAGCGATAGAAACCGCTGACGTGGCCCTGATGGACGACAATCTGGGCAAGATCGCCACCTTTATCCAACTATCTCGTTCAACGGCCCACATTCTTTGGCAGAACATTATCTTGGCGCTGGGCATTAAAGCGGTCTTTCTAGTGCTTGCTTTTGCCGGAGAGGCAACCATGTGGATGGCTGTTTTTGCCGATATGGGGACTAGCATGCTCGTGGTTTTTAATGGGTTGAGAGTGATGAGGAAATGAGCCGGTTTGATATACGGTTTTTCTAGTTAACCGTACTAATTCAGCAATACAGTCTTTCCATTAACTCCGCTAGATACCGGATAGATTACTTGCTATTTAACAGCTACAGAGAAAATCTATAGGGTGTTACACTTGCCATTTCAATAATTGCAAAGAAGATTAAAAGTTTTGAACAAATTAGCCCTGATATCTATTATTTTTCTTCTTTGCAGTTGTACTGACTCTCCAACAAGCAAAAATTGCAGCTCTTACGACGAATGCCCCCTGTACATTGGCTTTTATAAATCCAGCATAGTAGACAGGGAAATGGCAAGAGAGAAAGGCGGGCCTGTTCCTGTTTACAAATCACTGCCAATATACCCGCAAAAAGCGCTGGAGAAACAGATGGAAGGCTACGTAGTTGTTGAGTATGACATTAATAAAGACGGCGATCCGATAGACCCCCGAGTTATTAAAAGTAAGCCCTCGGGTTTCTTTGAAGAATCTGCTATCCAGACAGCAAAACACTTTAAATATGAAGCAACTCCAGAAGAGTTCAATAACATTAGAACCAAAGTCATTTATAATATTGCCGAGAATCAACCTGATAGCCAAGAAACATTTTTTGCATATTTATTGTGGCTAGCGATTTAGTTATTTTTATACAAGATCGCAAGTATAAGTACTTACAGCTCTAGCCTTCTATCACATGCAAATCGTAATACCCCTTATCACTTCCACCAGCGTCTAAAACTTATAAGGCTACGGGCCAGCAAAAAAGGAACCAGAAACTGGCCACTCATCTGCAGCGCAAACTTTGGCCAGAAGTCTATTTCTTCAGAGAAGAATGACAATACAAGATTGCCTGGAAATAAAACTGTACCGAAATACGTCCAACCCCCACCAATTATCTTCCAGTTATACGCAAATACCAGTAAGCCGATAGCCAGGGAAATTACCCCTACAACCAGCGAAAATCGTAATCCTTTATCGCTAATCAACATTGCAACTCCTTGCTTCATATAGATTACTTACCTCGAACAACCTCTTTCTTGATGTAAACACCCAATCTTTTAGCTAGACGCACCAAGTTCCCTCGGTCTACGGATAGTAATTTGGCCGCTTTACTCCAGTTCCCATCGGTCTCAGCCAGGGCACGCCCAATTAGTTCGCGCTGATAGTTTTCCGTTTCCCTCCTTAAATCAATAGCCTCAGTCAGCGACTCTACCGGTTTCTGCGGAGGCTTCTGAATAACCAGGTCATCGGGAATTTCAATTTGTGCTGCAGTAATGGCAACAATAGCTTCTGGAGAGCTACCTTTGCGGGCCCTAAGGGCTGCGCGGCTGATAATATGTTCCAGCTCGCGAACATTACCCGGCCAAGCGTATCGATGTAGCTTATTGGTGGCCTCTGTACTGAGACGCAACTGACGAAAACCCAGCTTCCTGCGGGAGCGCTCCAAGAAGTAGTCTGCCAACAGCAGGACATCATTACCCCTCCGACATAGCGGTGGGACTTCAAGGGGATATACAGAGAGGCGGTGGTAGAGATCAGCTCGGAAAGTACCGTTTTCAATCCCTTTGCGTAAATCCCTATTAGTCGCCGCTACAATACGAACATCTACATGCTGTACCGTATCCTTACCTACCGGTTGAATCTCACCACTTTGCAATACACGCAACAATTTGCTCTGCACCACAAGCGGTAACTCGCCAACCTCATCCAGGAAAATAGTGCCGCCGTTCGCCAGTAAAAATTTGCCGGGCCTCTCGCGATCTGCGCCGGTGAAGGCCCCTTTTGAATGGCCAAAAAGTTCAGCTTCCGCCAGGGTTTCAGTCAGGGAAGCGCAGTTCAAATAGACTAAGGACTTCTCCTTGCGAGTCGACAACCTGTGGACGGTACGGGCCACCAGCTCTTTCCCCACTCCCGTTTCACCGAGAATCAGCACGTTGTAATCCGACCCAGCCACCAGCTCTATCTCACTGCGCAGGGACTGCATTTCCGCGCTCTCACCAATTAATTCACCTCCATCCCGCTCCAGTGCCTGCTGGGTTAGGTCTTTCACCAATTGCTCGGCATGCTCGGCGGAGTGTGACAGGGCCTTTAGCTCGAGGGCTGTGCGCAAAGTGGCTGCAGACAGTGCGGCTATCAGCTCAAGGGTTCGATCACTGATTCGAGCATAGGCATCTGCTGTCATGCTATCCACTGTTACCAGACCAATCAGATGGTTATCTGAATAAAGAGGCAAGCCCATACAGGAGTGCACGGGAAGATCCCCCTCCCTGTCCAACAGCAAACCATCGAAGGGATCTGGTAGCTGACAGTCAGATGGGAAGCGGACTGGGTGTTCCGATGCGCAGATTTGCGCCAGCCGTGGATGCTCATCAATCAGGAATCGCCGCCCCAGGGTCCGTCGGGCAAGCCCCTGAACTGCGAGGGGGGTGAGTGTATCGCCGTTGAGCCCAAGCAAGGCAACAGCATCGCACTTGATCGCTTTGCGGATAGTAGAGAGCAGACGCTCAAAACGATCGCTGTTGTTAAGGCTATTAGCCAGGTCCAGAGCCACTTCGAGCAGTAAGGTTGCGTTGGTATCTACCATAGCCAAATCAGTCCAAAAGACCTTTTAGAGTCATTATGACACAGCAACCATAAAGGTCAATTTGACACACAAACGCCAAGAATAAGCCGTAACTCCTTGTTTTTATTAGCATTTATATTTGGCATAGCAGTTGCTAAAGATAGATTGACGCCGTTTGAACCTGAGGCCGATATGCTGAATACGGAAAACCCCTTACTGCGTGAGCGTTTCAAGCTACTACTAAAAGCCGGTAACTTTACGCTGCTTCTGTCAGTTCCCCTGCTTATTCTGACAATTGTTATTTGCTATCCCCTGTCTCACCTGTTTTCAATTCCCACGCAGGTCGCCGGACATATCTTTATGGTGATTAGTGCGACGTTTTTAAAGTTGGGCTACATAGGTCGTGTAGTTGCCCAATACAATCTTAACCTTGAAGTTCGTTAGAAATTAAAAAACGTCTTCTTGTCCCCTGAATCCCTTTAGCAGTGGCATATAAATTCTGCCTAAAGCCCCAGTAGCTCTGGGCTTCAGCACCTCTCGGCACCTGAAACCACCGTGGACTATACTGACAATCTAAGGTGCTGCATCTTCCTTGTGGCGACACCTCAGACTGATACATCAAGTCTGCAATCACTTATTTGATTGATGAGCAAAGGGCCAAAGTCAGGGGGTATCAAAATTGGGCTTAGCCTTAACAAGCAATGAGTTGAGAGCCCTTACCAATGAATGGAATCCAAGCGTAAGACCCACTCCGCACACTCAATCCCCTCCCCTCTTAAAAGAGGTACTGCCAGACATTAGCAGTGAGCCACATACGTTCGCTCCTATATCACAGATAGGTAACAGCAATAGCCGAAGTCCGCACTCGCCTATTGGGGAGCAAATTTAAATGTGGGAAATGATCGATGACGGAATTACTTTCTTTGCCACTCAGAGCTACGCCACCCTCTTTACGATGTTTTGGATTGTCGTGGTATTGGAATTCCCCAGATATTTAATGTCATTTTTTACCTCTGTATTTTTTTTCGCCTCCAAACCTGAATTTGAAGAAGATATAGAGTCTTTAGGCAGACTCACTGCGGTAATCGCCGGCCACAACGAGGAGAATTCTATTGAAAAATGTGGAGAACGATTACAGGAACAAAGCTATATCCCCTACGAAGTGATCGCGATTAGCGATGGCTCCACAGATAAAACCCGGGACGATATTCACTACCTGCAAAATAAAGGTCGCTTGGATGGCGCTCATGCAACAGAGCTGCGTGGAGGCAAGGCCTCAGCCCTTAATTTAGGACAGAGATTTTCAACAGGCGACTTTATAGCCTCAATTGATTGCGATTGCACCTTCGATCGCCACGCTATGAAATACGTGATGCAAGGCTTTGCAGATCCCAGGGTTGGCGTGGTTTCAGGTAATGTAATTGTCCGAAACTCCACAGAAAATATACTCAGCTCCTTCCAGGCCATTGAATATGTAATCAGTATTTGCTTGGGGCGACACTCCCTAGCGATGCTCGACCAAATGTGTTGTGCCTCCGGTGCCTTCAGTGCTTTTAGGGTATCCGCAATGAATCAAATTGGCGGCTTTGATGCCGGCGGAGGAGAAGACTTAGATATCACCTTTCGTTTGCGGGATTACGGTTGGAAAGTGGAATTTGCCCCTGAGGCGATTTGTTATACCGATGTTCCCACCAGCATCACAGTTCTAATGCGCCAGCGCTTTAGGTGGGAACGGGATGCGATTCGTCTTCGCTACCGCAAGTACCTGCATTTTATTAATCCGTTCCGCCAAGGAATGCAGCTAAAAGAGTTTTTTCACCAATATGAATTCCTGGTTTTCAATGTTATTGCCGCAATAGCTTTACCAATCTATTTAGTCTGGCTATTTGTGCGCTATGGCGACAATGCCTGGTTTATTTTAGCGGGAGCCCAGGTTGTATTAATTGCACTCGATACAATTACCTTTGCTTTAGCTTCTTACGCAACCCCAAAAGTCAAGTCACTTCCCCTTTGGCCCTATATTCCTGCCTATAGCATCTTTTATGTAAACTTTATGCGAGTCGTAAGACTGTATGCTTATGTTCAGGAATGGATCTTTAGAACATCCTATAAAGATTCTTTCGCCCCTTTAAAAGTACACCGTGTTCGTGAGTAGCTTGAATGAAGGCTCTGCGAAAACGACTACGCCCAGATAGCTTCGAAAGCGAGCAGCGAAAAACCCGAGGATCTGCCAGCCGACGAATATATCTGGCTTTGTTAATTTTATTTGGTATTGGCGTTATTCGCTATATATGGGGTGACTGGTTTTTACTGCGAAGCGATGGGTTAGTACTACGCGATCAAAGCGTTATTGAAATGGGCTATCTAGTAAAAGTAGTAGAGGTTGCCGTAGATGAAGGGCAAGCTGTTCGAGAGGGCGAGCTACTCTTAAGGATTGAATCAATGGAGCTACTGGAGCGAATCGCCGATCTCTCCACCCGCCAAGCTAACCTAATACAGATTTCTGCTGAATTCACTTTATTGGCAGAGACTGCAAAAAAACTACTCACTCCCGCCAAGGAGCGTAAAGTACAAATTGGCCGAATCGTAGATAGAATCAATAAACTTGCAAATAAAGGAGTAGTCAGCGAAGTCGGTTACCAAGATGTATTGAAAGATAACTTCGAGGCCAGTGAAACCCTGGTAAAATTACAAGTTGAAAGCGCCACCCTGGAAGGAAAACGTAGATCTGTTGATGAGGCAATTTATCGCTCCGAACAAGCGCTAAGAAAACTGGAGGAGCATTACAATAACGGTATTATTCAAAGCCCCACTTCTGGTCTAGTTGGGGCTTCAGTCCCCCATGTCGGCAATGTTTATGATGCTGGGGAGCCCCTTATGTCTATCTACACCGGGGAAGCCTATGTCCTAGCCTATCTACCCAATCAATATCAATTCGTGATCAAGCCTGGAATGGAGGTATTGGTTACTGGTGGACGCTTTAAAGACAAAGGGGTACTAGTAGAAATGATCCCCCTCTCAGCCGCACTACCCCAGGAGTTCCAAAATACATTCAAGCCCACATCGCGTAATCAGTTAGCGAAAATAGTCTTACTTGACCCATCAAAATTTCCGGTGAACGAGAAAGTTACCATAACCCTAAAGATTGACTGGATTGATGTCATTATTGATAAATTTATTAATTAACTCCCCCCAGATGACGACTACCTTTTATGTCATACAGTTATTCCTAATTCCTGCCAGGGACGTAGGGCACCTATCCCTGCCTATTGCCAATTTTTCACCTATCTTTTCTTAAATACTCAACAATCTATTCAGTAAAAGGGACGCCATATACACCACAGGTTACACAGTTACGTATAACTGGCATGAAATAAGCTAAAACACTCAGTTAATCTTTCAAACGCCAGCTGTTATATAGGTGTGGAGGAATCAGCATCTCCTTTTTAAGTGACGAATATAGCTTTTTTCGCTGGCCCGGCGACTCTAAGGTGACATCGCATACCGGTGAATCCAAAGACGCTATTTTGATTGAGGAGCCAGCATCAGTAGATGACCTGACGCATATATGGCATATGCGTGGTGGCTTGTATCTACTCCCGGTTATTGATCTCACTGGAACAGTCGGCGAGAAGGCAGATCTGGATTGCTCAAAGCTTAGTGCGCAGGATATGCCCGTTGTGAGCCAGGTTATTGACGACTTTCACTATCGGCGCGCGCAAGTCCACCTGGATTTCCACACCACTCAGAAAGATAGCGACAAAATACTAGCGCGATTATTTGTATCTGGCGTAAGTCTCTCGCCGCACTATAGCCCAAACTCCAAAGCTACTGTTGATTTTAATATTATCCTCGATAGCCCGACGGTTGTGACGGAATGTGAAAAACTGATCGAATCAGGATTTCTACAGGGCAAGTTTTTCGATCGACGCCATATCTGTAACGGCTGTGGGGGTTCTCAGTTTAATGTCCGTGAAGAGTGCGCGGTATGCAGATCCTCTAACCTTACCGAAGACTTCTATCTTCACCATTTCAGCTGCGCTTATTTGGGTCGTGAAGCTGACTTCAGGGAGGGTGAAGACCTGATTTGCCCCAAATGTCGAAAGGAGCTTTTACACTTCGGCAGTGACTACGACAAACCCGGCACACTGCTTATTTGCAATGCTTGCGGCCATGCCAGCTCAGAAGTGGAGATAGGTTTTTTGTGCCTCAACTGCCAGAAAGATACCGACAGCGAATCCATACGCACCGGGGATATTCACAGCTACGACATTACGGAACGCGCCAGTAGCTACCTAAGAGCTGGCTATGCATTTCTCGATTTTACTGACCATAACCCTATGTTCGCTGACCTACCCTTCACCCTGATCGTAGAACTCAACCAGGCGGCAAGAGCCTGGAAAGAGAACAAAACAAATTTTTGCTTGGTGAATATCAACTACGAACATGCTCATGAACTCGAAGTCGAGCATGGGCCCCGACAAACAATGCAGAGCCGCCGCCAATTCATAGAGAACCTTCATGGAGTTTTATGTAGAGCTTACGAAGGTATACGGAAAGAGGACTTTATTACCGGGAAATATGAAGATTATATGGTTCTACATGGAATAGCTAAGGAGGACATACTCGAAGATCGCAGAGAAATGATCAAGATTGCCATGTCCTCCATAAGGCTGGATATTGGCCCCTACTTTAAAGTACTCGGGCCCGAGGAGCTTGTTTAAAAGAAAGCCGAACACCTCCCTGTTACAACTACCTTACCCGAGCCGGCTACCCCTACAACTTACTCGACAACTCGCGAATCTCATGATTCAGGATACGGTCGTTGTGACTGTAATCCACGGGCACATCCACTAGATGGACCCCGCCCGCCCTACAACATTTTTCTATCATCGGCTTAAACTCATCCGTGGCCGTTATTCTGTGGCCATGAGCACCATAGGATTTTGCATAGTCGACAAAATCAGGATTACCAAAATCCAGACCAAAGTTGTCAAACTCCATCATGGCCTGCTTCCACTTGATCATTCCGTAGGCATCATCGCGCAAAATAAGTACGATAAGGTCAAGCTTTAATCGAACTGCCGTTTCAATCTCCTGGGAGTTCATCATAAAGCCCCCATCTCCACAAATTGCGACCACACGGCGGTCTGGACACACTAACTTGGCAGCCATTGCCGAAGGCAAGCCCGCCCCCATCGTTGCCAGTGCATTGTCGAGCAGCACGGTATTCGGGGCTAAAGCAGGATAATTCCGCGCGAACCAGATTTTGAACATGCCATTATCAAGCGCAATAATGCCCTTCTCCGGCATCACTTCGCGGAGATCCTTTACCAGTCGTTGCGGACGAATTGGGAAAGTGGTGGTATTTGAGCCCTCCTGGATATGCTTTTGAAGCGCGGCACGGATACGGTGCGCATCGGTAAAGCTCCAGTGATCCTGGGGTTCCAAGTGCTGGTCCAGCTGCCACAAGCTGTTGGCAATATCGCCAACCACCTCTATCTGCGGGAAGTAGACCGGATCCACCTGCGCTGAATTGAAGTTGATATGTACAACTTCCGGGCCACCGGGACGCATAAAGAAAGGCGGCTTTTCTACAACATCGTGGCCCACATTGATAATCAGGTCGGCCTGCTCAATGGCCCGGTGAACAAAATCCCCGTCGGATAGCGCGGTATTGCCAATAAAGTGCGGTCCCGATTCATCAATTACTCCCTTACCCATCTGAGTTGTCACCACCGGAATACCCAGCTTGTCGACAAACTTGCGCAACATTTTGGCGGTTAATTTACGGTTTGCGCCTGCTCCCACCAACAGCAACGGTTTACGGGATGCCTCAATCGCTTCTGCAGCTTTGCGCACTGCCTTCTCTTCGGCAATTGGCCTGCGGTTATAGCTGGGCTCCAAGACCGGCATGGTGGAGTGTTCACGGGCAATATCTTCAGGAAATTCCAAGTGGGTTGCCCCCGGCCGCTCCTCTTCAGATTGCCGAAAGGCTTCACGGACATGAGCTGGCACATAGTCGCCCCCCACGATTGTCTTGGTGAATTTGGTCAGGGGGCGCATCATGTCAACAATATCAATAATCTGGAACTGCCCTTGCTTGGAACTTTTGATAGGTTTTTGACCGGTGACCATCACCATCGGCATTCCACCGAGCTGAGCATAAGCTGCGGCAGTCACCAGATTCGTGGCCCCCGGCCCCAAAGTAGACATGCAGACACCTGGCTTGCCCGTAAGCCGACCATAGGTAGCAGCCATAAAACCGGCACCCTGCTCATGGCGCGTGACAATTAGTTTTATCTTTGAGCCCCGCAAAGACTCCAGCATATCCAGGTTTTCCTCACCAGGAATCGCGAAGATATACTCAACACCCTCTTTCTCTAGGGCACGAATAAAAAGGTCCGATGCTTTCATTGGGGAGGCTCCTGTAGTCCCACCTTACTAACAATAAGATCCCCGCCAAAAGAGCTGTTTTAATAACTGCCTGACACGATTGCTCATTTACGCGGATACCTCTCTTACATCTCACTTTATCGGCTCGTAAGTTTGCACCCTGCACAGTAGCTCACATGGTGCCTTAGCAATGTATTGCTAAGATCAGTCTCAGGGAAAATTAATTTCTTGCGCGCTGATACCCACCATCCAAGTGATGACAGCAAACTCCCTGATAAGTATTAAATCACTGCCTTTGTATGACACTGGATGATAAGAGTTGCAAATGGAATCTCGCTCAGAAGGCGCAAGAAAACACTGGGTTCTCTCACTTGCCGCTCTCGGGGTTGTATTTGGTGATATCGGCACTAGCCCACTCTACGCCTTTAAACTGATTTTCCACCCCCGGTTTGGAATTCCCCATAACACAGAGACCATTATTGGTGGGGTCTCTGCTGTCTTCTGGGCACTTACCCTCATTGTCACTATTAAGTACGTCTTATTGGTAATGCGCCTGGACAACCGAGGGGAAGGTGGGATCATGGCGCTGATGACACTGGCCCTGGAAGCGACAAAAGGGCGAGAATTATTAAGAAAGCTCATTATCGGCGGCGGAATCTGTGGGGCGGCACTATTTTTTGGTGATGCCGTTATCACACCAGCCATCTCCGTACTCTCCGCAGTCGAGGGACTGGAGATAGTCAATAAGACTCTAAAACCGTTTATCCTGCCAATTTCTATCGGCATACTCTTTGGATTGTTTTTTGTACAGCGCTTCGGCACCGAAACCGTAGGGAAACTGTTCGGCCCGATTACCGCCATCTGGTTCTTAATTTTGCTGCTCGCGGGCCTTTACTGGGTGCTCCAGAACCCTGTTATCCTCCACTCCATTAATCCCCTGCATGCTGTGAGTTTCCTCACTAACCATGGCATGGCTTCATTCTGGATATTAGGTGCAGTGTTACTGGTGTTTACCGGAGGAGAGGCTCTATATACCGACATGGGGCATTTTGGACGCATGCCTATAAGAATTGCCTGGATAGGTTTAGTGTTCCCCGCCCTCGTGTTGAACTATATGGGACAGGGCGCTCTACTTATTAGTGACACCTCTGCGGTAGACAACCCCTTTTACCGGATGTACCCGGACTGGTCGCTCTACCCAATGATTATTCTTGCAACTGTAGCAACCTGCATCGCTTCCCAGGCCTGTATCTCGGGGACCTTCTCCCTGACAAAACAAGGAATCCAACTTGGCTTGATGCCCCGTTTTGCCATCCGGCACACGTCATCAGCACTCGTGGGACAAGTCTATATGCCCGGGGTCAATTACCTATTAATGACAGCGGTAATATTAGTGGCAATTCTCTTTGGAAGCTCAGTCCACCTGGCTAGTGCTTATGGTGTGTCAGTGAGTGGCGCAATGTTGATTACCTCCTGCATTGCAGCAATCGTGTATCGCCACTACCTCAAATACAATCTGCTAATTTGCCTGGCTGTCGGCTCATTCTTTGCTTTTATTGATTTTGCCTTTGTTACTTCAAATCTGGCAAAGATTGGCCACGGGGGGTGGTTCTCTATAAGTTTAGCCGCCTTTATTGCGATGCTGATGATTACTTGGCGAGATGGAAAAAAAGCAATAAATTGTTACTTGCAGGGTAAGAATTATAAATTGGAACCCTATTTAAACTCACTTTTTGATAATCCCCCATTACGAGTACCTGGAACTGCAATATTTGTGGGAACCAATCAACTCTTTGTACCTCATGCCCTAATATACAATTTGAAACATAACAGTGTTCTTCACGAAAAGAACCTTTTCCTAACCGTTACATCAGCCAACACACCAAAAGTACTCCCAAAGAACCGAGCAATCATTAGCAAGATTAGAGAGGGATGTTTCAGGCTAATCTTACGTTATGGATATATGGAACGCCCAGATGTCGAAGGGGCCATAAATAAACTCAACAAAATGCACCTTTTGGATATAGATCCAAGTAAGTCTTCTTTCTTTACCTGCCGATATAACATATTTCCTGTTAAAGGCGGCTATAGCAAAATGGCAAATTGGCGAGAGCGGATCTTTGCCGCCATGGTAAGGAATTCAAGTAGTGCTATAGACTATTACCGCATTCCAGCGAATCGGACTGTAGAAGTGCAAGAGAATATAATGATTTGAATTGACAAGCTATTTTATCAAATAACTAACAAACCTATGAGACTCACTTTAGGGTATAGAACGGAAAGGTAAAAGTGTGATGGTCATACCGCCTGCTTCCTTTACAGCTAGTATGGATGCAGGCGGTAGGCCGAGAACCCCCTAAATACTCTAATTAAGAAGTATAAAGATATTCAGGAGCTCCCTATCCCATAATCAGTTCGCTTCGTTTTTAAGTATAGAAGCCATATCACCGGACCAACGGCCGATTACTTGTGTTAAAGCTTTATTAAGCCCTGCCATTGAAGAGGAATTGAATTTTTTAGCTTCTGGTTGGCTCAAGAACTCCTCATATTTCGCTAAGCTTGCATCGTCGAAGCCTTGATAAGTTTGCACGAAAGATAGGGTAACAAATTGCTCAACATTTTGACGCATCTGGGGCTTCATTGCCTCCATTTGTGCCTTATAAGCATCTAGATTGATCTCTTGGCCGGGAGCCATCACTGCCATCACTGCGGAATAGACAGCAATACCCGTAGAGGCCTGCATCTCCATCGCCATATCGGTAGCACCAACAAGCTGATCAATACGAGTTGCCATTTCAACGCGCTTTGTGTCAGCCATCAACTGCTGTGCATTAGCCATCAAATTCTGGAATGCCTCTTCAGAGCTTCCTTCCTCTTCAGCCTTAGTAATTTTCTTACCGATATCTGACTCATACCAAGCCAATAAGACCTCAACATCTTTATCGGTCAGAGAAGTACTCAATGACGAGTGCACTTCATCCATAATGATGGACGGTAAAATTGTATTATCTGCACTTTCAAGAATCTTTTGCAGTTTATCCTGAGGAATTGGTGCACCCTGCTGTACGCCTTCCGCAAATCCAGATTTTACTAGCTCAGGAAACCCCTCAACCTGCTTGGTGAAACCTGACACAAGCAGAAGCTTATCCAAATTGGCTACTTTATCGGCAGCCAGGCATAATGAGCAAAAGGTGCTGATGAATAAAGCAAATATAACTTTTACAGCTTGAGTTCCCATAGGAAGCCCCATATGAAAGTGAATTTGATCGCCATTATGCCGATTGACTCACAACAATCAATCAAAAAGCCCTAACCATTGCAAAAACAGACGTACCACAAGAGCCTAAATAACCCCCAACTCAGATAGTTTTTTTCTGGCAATTTCTATTCTTTTCTTTTGTACTTCCCGAAAACTACTGCCATCTATGTTAATCGCAAAATAATGAATATTGTTATTGGACTCTACAATTCCAATATACCAACCTAAAGCCTTATTCTTAGCTAATGGCCCTCCTCCTGTTTTTGCATATAACTTATAGGCATCGGTCTCCTCTACCAGCATCACTTCTTTAAATTTATCTATAGCTGACTGCGATACAGGTAATTGACCGGTAAATAAACGCTCCAGGAAGTCTACCTGCTCCAACGCTGATATTTTGATACTCTCATTGAGCCAGAAGGTATCAATACCAGACGAAGCATCCCGATTACCATAATTAAAACCTGCCAAATACTGATTCATTCTCTTAGCGCCAATCTCCGTTGCTAATTGCTGATAGATCGGAACCGCTGAATTTTGAAATGCTTCGCGAATCGTCAAAGGCCTTTCTGACCAGATTGTAGGCCACCACTCTTTAGCCGGGTATTTGTCATGATTATAGGTTAGCTCTTGTAACAGATTCTCAACTAAATCCAAGTCAAGTGCAATAAGGGTATTGGGAACCTTAAAAGTAGAGAATGGTGTGAACTGCTTGGCTACCCTCTCCCTATTAATTACCGTATATTCTGAGGTCCGACTATTCTTGAGCACAAAAGTACATAACTTGCTACATGAGCCCCCACCTTCTGCGATCACCGAGTTGCTGGCACCAAAAACCAATATTGCAGCAGTGATAAACCATATAAAGTGTTTCAACCGGAATCTCCTTGATTTAGAGTGCGTGATACCCGAGGAACATCAATAAATTTAATCAGGATCTACCGGGTAATAAGCACACCGAAAAGTACCTTTCGGATATTGGGAGGAGTTAATTGGCAAGTCAAGTAACTACGAGACTAACAGACAGGCCTCATTAAGTAATGACTGTACCATCATTTAGAATTTAAGAAATACTGCCAACTGAACAAACTAGGCTTGGTGCTTCCTATTGATAAGCACCAAACCTTTTGTGTAAAAAGCAAGCAAAGCTCTAGCTTTGGGCTATCTTAATTTCTGCGGTCTGAGTTATTCCCCATATCCCACAGAATTGGCTGATCGCCACCCATAATAGTTGAAGGCATCTGACCATTCCATTGCTGCGCACGGATATATTCAACCAAGGTATGGTTTCTGGCAATCGCATCAGCTTTTGCTTTAATCGCTGCGGCTTCCGCTTCCCCTTTCTCAAGAATCGCAAAAGCTTCTGCCTCGGCTTCTACACGAATCTTATGGGCTTCACCATCTGCTTTAGCTTTGGTGGCATCACGGCGCGCATTAGCAGTATTCACCTCACGTTGCGCTTCCAGCTTTTGACGCTCCAATTTGTGCTTTTCGGCAGCCGCTAGGTTCAACTCTGTCTGCTTGGTTTCAATAGATTGGATGTACTTGGGAGGCAAGCTGATGCTCTCAATCTGTACATCTCCCAATTCCATAGGCAACCCCTTGGTTTCCTCCTCCAAGAGCTCCTCAATACGTCGAATTGCTGCATTCCGGTTCTGGATAATCTGCTCTGCCTTGAATTCAGCCAAACCAGCTTTACTGGCGCTTCTCAGCCTGGGGTCAAGAATCCGCTGTTCAAATTGTTCCAAACCGCCATATTGCTTATACAAATCTATGGCCGCACTGCGAGTTACCGTCCAGTTCACCGCAGTCACTGCTTTTAATGGCATTTGTTCTGCGGTGGCGGCATTCATCGTCTCAACATTTTTCCGGGTTCTCACTTCGATTTCGACCACATTATCCATAAGTGGGACCTTCGTATGAATTCCGGGGTCAACCTGTGAGACTGCCTTGCCAAATCGCTTTACGATTCCTACGTGACCCTCATCAACTGTGAAAACGGTCCCCATGGTGATAGGGATAATCAGTAATGCAACACCAGCGAAAATTCCCTTCTTAAGATTTTCCACAAACTTTCCTTTAACTACTTACAGCCAAAAAACGGTTCTTAACTTCAAAGATGAATACATAAGCGGACATTCTTTAATCCCTACATTCCTAAACCAGAAGGGAGTACCAAATAAGCTCCACTAAAATTCACTCAAAATGAATCGCAGGATAATATAGATAATTTTTCAATAAAAAAAGTGTAACGTTTCACTTCCACATATCAGTGGAACGAACTCTTTGAAGCGAAATATAGAGGTAAGCTTCAACTATCCAACCGCGATCTTGTTTGTAGATATTTAGCGCACAATAAAATCGCATTCGCAATTTCATATGCTAGATATACGAATAAAAACCGCCTGTTAAATTTGATCAAATACTTGAAGAGAATCGTTTACACAAAAATACATGTCACAGTATTTTTGGCCTTTCATGAATAAAAGATATAGGAGAGATACGCCTAAACCCACTACCAGATGAACACTTATTACTTATGCAAATCCAGCTATGCCTCACCTAAGCAAGAATTGTGCGCCCGATAAAGCCTTGCCATTCAATCAAGCTCTCAATCAACGCTATTATCCATTAGCAATCACTTTCTCTATCAATAATTAGAGGCCTTGACAATGAGCACTTCAGATTCATCGGACAAAAATGGCCCTGTCGAGGCCAACCCATACAAGTGGCCATATAATGGGGATCTAAGGCCAGAAAACACCGCTCTCGTGGTTATTGATATGCAGGTGGACTTTTGCAGCCCCGGCGGCTATGTCGACAAGATGGGATATGACCTGGAGGCAATGCGCAAGCCCATCGAACCCATCCAGCAAGTATTGAATGCGATGCGGGCAGAAAACTACCACATTATGTACACCCGGGAGGGACATCGCCCCGATCTTTCTGACCTCCCTGCAAACAAACGCTGGCGCTCACGACAAATTGCTGCAGGTATCGGCGACCCGGGACCATGTGGACGTATTTTAGTCAGAGGGGAACCTGGTTGGGACGTGATCCCAGAACTAGCGCCCAAAGCTGGTGAGGTCATTATTGATAAGCCAGGCAAAGGTACCTTCTTTTCTACAGACTTCGGGCTAATACTCAAGCTTAAAGGGATCGATAACTTGATTCTCGTGGGCGTTACAACCGACGTCTGCGTACACACCACCATGAGGGAAGCAAATGATCGAGGATTCGAGTGCCTGCTTCTATCAGACTGCACTGGGGCTACCGACATCGGCAACCATGAGTCGGCTCTCAAGATGATTACTATGCAGGGAGGTGTCTTTGGCGCTCATACAGATAGCCATAAACTTCTGAAGGGACTAGCGGAAGCCTCTAATACCAAGTAAGTAAAAAATATATTGTAGTTGGGGAAGAGCTTGTTACTGAGATCGCTCTTCCCTAATGGCATTTTAAATCAAGCGGGCTCCGTAATTTTCAGATCGCCAGCATATGATAAAATGAACCCCACTAAAAACATGTGCACACTGACACTGAACTGATACTGCCCTTCACTCTCTGTTTCATAAGCCTTGACTTTGGGCCAAAGAAACTTTGGCAAAGGTATACCTAATAGCTTCGTTTTCGAAAACTGATATTCAAGTGCTCCGTCGACATTATGAGCGGTAAACTGCATTTCCAAAGGGCCGAGCCTTTCCACCAAGTAATTTTTTTCTGAATAAAATGATGAACTCATCTTGAACCCATCGAAATCTCTCACCCAATCCATCCGATCGGAAAAGTGCTCACAATCAACAACTAACTGCGAACTTGAACTCGCCTTCGGGAATCGAAATATTGAACAAATAGTATTCGCAATAACTCCACCTCGCTTGACTACAACAGAACCCTCATACCTCTTCACCCCAGTGTGTGCAAATTGCAACAGTGGAGATAATTCATTGAATGAGGACCCCATATGAGCAGAAAGTATGTTCAATATTCACTCCTATTCCTATTCACGTCCTTTACCCACAGTACCATCTATACAGGTAGCTGGCAGGCTGTAAATATTCAACCTGCCAGCGCACTCTCAGTCAACTCGATGACTAAATCAAGCTTATTTACTATTCGCTCTCAGAATAGTGCTCATAGCCCGGTGGGCGTCAACGAACCCAAGCCCGGTGTTGTGATCACCTAGCCAACTGCGGCGAGCATTATCTTTCAATGACTTGCTCACTAGTTGAGCAGCTTCTACCCTGCTAAGGCCATAGTAGTCTGCCATTTCAAGGAGCAATAGACTCACAGCCGCTAGTTGAGGAGCGGCAAAAGAGCTACCGGACTCAAAGTTTTGACTGGAAGCTGAATATACTGCATCGCCGGCAATAGCAAAGCTCTGCTTAATAGCCAAGGGGTTGTAACCCGGAACCGTCGCCGTAAGTGAGATCTCATTTGAGAATGGCTGGAGGTTGATTGCAAAAAACAAATTTTCAGCACCGGTCTGCCCTTCATTCTGAGCAAGGAATGCCCTGATTAAATCCAGGTCATAGGTAAAGAAGCTGCCGAGTGGCGGTAGTTCCAAGCGCTCTCTCACATCGGAGTTGTTATGCTCAAGATCCGTACCTGTATTTCCCAGTGACTTGGTAAAAATCTTACTTTGTAAAATAGCGGAAAGATGCTCTGCAAACTCTGGGTCTAGTTGGTCATTGGTGATATGGAATGCACGGCTCATATTGATCACACTAATGTCATCTCGATACCGCATATAGGCCATTGCATCATTATAAGTTTTGCTCTCAGCGCTAACGGGTACAATCGTTGCCTTAGGAGCAATATCCAAAATGATATCAATTACGGTGTTACCATGAAGGAAAGTAATGGGATCACCAAATGCAACTTCTGCTTCAATATTGGGATACTGTTCGCGCTGCTCTTGTAAGCGTGTCGGATCAAACAAATCAAAGACAGCAATTACCATACCCTCGCCATCAAAGCGCTTAGTCAAAATTTGCTGTTTCAGTTTATAACCGGGCACATGGGGAAGCAGTAACTCATTAATTGCCAATCTGAATAGATTCAGGTCGGCAATAGCGGCATCAAATTCCGGCCTATATTGCTCCTGGTAATCTTCTGGCTGAAACGTATACAGAAGCTCAGCTAATACAATAAATTCTGTGATTGACTGGCCCCACTTGTGCATCAGTAATTCTTCAACCATATAGTGGGATTTTGCCATCCCCGAGTATTGATCAAATTCAGCTGCCATATACTCTTCAAGAATTGGAGTTACCGGCTCTTCCCAAGGCCATGGGGTTAGCTCCTTAATTACCCCGAGAGAATCTTTAGCTTGTTCAACATTTGGAGTTTCCGCAAATACACTGAAGCCACTCAGCATTAGTACGACTACTAATATTATCCTATTCAAAACTATTTCCTTGTTGTTTTAAACTATCAACTAGTGATTATTGACTGCAACAGGCCACGGGAAAACTTGCCCCTGACAGGAATCAATTGCAGTTTGGAAATAGGATCACGGAATACCTTGGAACGCAACAAAGCGAACTAGCATTCGAGTTATAAAGCAAAGATCCAGAAAGTCGAATCAAGTTGACGAATTATTCGTACCTTTCAATATGAAAAGAAAACTACGAGTCCTAAAGAAAGAGAGTAGCTTCAACACTGTATCTTACTGAGTGAAGCTGTGCAGGAATCATTACTATGGAAAGTAACACCCCCAGGGGAGCCTTGCTCCTCCAGGGAATGCCTGATAATACGGATTCAGCTATTATCAGTTTTCAAATTATGAAGCCCCCAACTACTGGCCCATCTCCCGAACCAAGTATCCGGCCCCGTCAATATTCTCCATTACCCAGAGAATATAAGCGATATCGACATGAATCGCCCGGGTACTATCGGTGAAGTCCCAATCAGCATTGATGCTATCGTAGGTTCCATCGAATACGACTCCCACCAGCTCGCCGCGACCATTCATTGTCGGAGATCCTGAGTTACCGCCCGTAATATCTACGGTACTTAGGAAATTAACCGGTACTGAATCCAGCTGCTTTTCATAGTAACGGCCATAGTTCTTCTTATCGATCGCTTCCATCAAAGCCTTGGGAGCATCAAAGGGGTCCTCGCCGGTATACTTTGCCTTAATACCACGCAATGTTGTAAAAGGTACAAAGCCTTGTTTACCGTCATTACCATCTGCTGCCTCTTTAATTGTTCCAGCTGGTGGCTCATAGCCTTTAACCAGGCCATAAGTCACGCGAAGAGAGCTATTTGCATCCGGGTAGACCGGCTTACCTAGGGAGTGGTAATAATCTATCAGCATCTCCATATACTGTGGGCGCAATTGGGCGAAGCGCCCTTTCATGGACTCCTCATGCTCTTCACGGGCAAGCATATCATCGTACATGGCCACTGCCAGCTGGATAAACGGATCCTTGCTCTCTTTGAAGTCTTCGGGCTTTTTACCGATCCACGCTTCACGTACCTCGACATTGGAAAGCTCTGTTTCCTTATACATTTTGTCGAGAGTTGCCTCTAAGTCAGTATTGCCTTTGCCGATATTCAAGTAGCGATCAAAGCTGGCTATACGCTGCTCCTTAGGGAGCGCCTGGTAACGGTCCAGGAAGTAAAGCCAGATCTGCTTGTCGACTGAAGGGTGATAGCTGCGCTCTATACGACGCATGCCCTCTTTGAACCGGGTTAGATCCCGCTCCTGATAACCCGGCTTGCGCTCAGCATCCGGTTTTTCGTTCTCTTTGGCCAATCGATACAGTTTGCTCGCGGCACCCAGCATGGCTGAACGATCCATATAATCGATGGCCAGGTCCTGCTCACGGGTTGATTCTTTTTCTACAACCAGCGCCTCGAGATCATCGATCGTCGACTGGTATTTTTTCTCGCGGGCCTTGTCTGAATCCACCCAAGCTTGCAAATCTTTTTCCAGCTTTTCTTTACGCTGCAATAGATCGCTACGCTGGTAACCCTCCATCATGCCGGTAAAGTTTTTAGAGTAATTATTCAAACCTGCCACGAGGCTTGCATACTTTAACTCTGCATCTTTATTGTCGGCAGTTGCCGCACCAATCGTTTCCGACCATTCACCCAGCACCCGCTGCATGTTTGGGTAATACCAGTTGAAGTTGCTTTCCACTTCCTGGGCAGTGCGATAACGGTTTGTACGCCCCGGATAACCGGCAACCATCACGAAATCACCTTCTTTAGGCCCTTTTGCCGCTACAGGCAAATAGTGCTTGGGCTCGTAAGGGACATTATCTTTGGAATAATCAGCCGGTTTACCATCTTTGCCAACATAGGCGCGGTAGAAAGCGTAATCGCCAGTATGGCGAGGCCACATCCAGTTATCGATATCGCCGCCGAATTTGCCGATCGATGACGCCGGCGCATGAACCAAGCGCACATCGCGGATTTCCAGCTGCTTAACCAGGTAGTAGTTCAAACCGCCGTAGTAGCTATAGACCTCACAACGATGGCCCGGATCTTTTTCACACTCGGAAACCAGCGACTTCTCCGCTTCTTCGATTGCGGCAAAACGTGCAGCACCATCCATCTCATCTGTCAGGCGTTCGTTAACCTTGTCCGTTACTTCGTTCATTGCAACGGTGACGTAGACGCGGGAGCCCGGTGCAGCAGGCAGCTCTTCAGACAAATCTCCGGCCAGGAAACCTTCAGCCAGTAAATCCTTGGATTCAGTTGAGTTGTATGAAATTGAACCGTAGGCGCAGTGGTGGTTGGTAATCACCAATCCCGTGGGAGAGACAAAGGAAGCGGAACATCCCCCCAGGCTGATCACCGCGTTCATTGGAAATTCGGTAAGCTTGGTCATGCTAGCTGGGTCCAGCTCCAGGCCATGTGTGCGAAGCTCTTTGGACAGCTCAGGCAACTGGTGAGGTTGCCACATGCCTTCAGTCGAAACGCTCTCTTTCTCTGCAGCGAGGCTGGCGCAACTCGCTCCAGCAAATAATGCAGCAGTTGCAATCCCGTAAACAATAGAATTATTTATTTTCATATTTACTCAGCAATATTTAAAAAAATAACGGATTAGTTTTGGATGTACCCCAACTCCAACCTGTCTTTTGCGACATCCACACCGAAAATTCACCTATAAGTGCGGCAGACTGACAGAGTAACATACCTGCCAGGATGGTAGGCCGACACGACACTGTGCTCTTGGTTAAAACCAGTATTTCATCGATATTACTTCACTGGCTTATACACTCAAATGGGGCAAGCCACAGATACGCAATTGATACAATATATCATTTTAATATCGTAAAATCCGGGCAAATCTAAATTATGGCGACAACAAGAAGGAAATTTGCGACAAACTGTTTTTCCCTCAAAAAATTTCTGGGCAAGCCACTTCCGGTTCCGGCATGCACTGACCAATAAACTTCACTTAACGCCCTACAATCACTGAGATTTTTGTGTGGGTTCTGGATTCAAGCTTGATTATCTCCAACTACCTGGAGGCTATCTAACTCGACTAATCAGCAAAGTGATGCATCACATCATTTCAACACCGGAGAAGTGAACTGTACGATCAAGGAATACAGGTATTGGCCCGTCTTCAATAGCAGGAAACAGGACAGCTAGGTCCTCGGGAAATAATTTTCATTAGTTGAAGTTATCTAACGGAAGAATAACTTGAGTTTAATTACTCTACAGAAAGATACCTTGAGCAACGCATTGCACAAGTGAAGAGAACTCAGCTGACTCCAATCAAGAACGGACCGCCTGCGGTAACTTTACATATTACTCGTCGGGCAATATCTACAGATAAGTCAAAATTTTTGCAGATATAGTGATCTAAATCTTTCAGACACATCGCTAAGATGGTAAGGCTATAAAGCAAGATATCAGATGCAACAAACAGTATACGCCTGAATTTCAAACCGGAGTTCAAGAAAGATGGCTCAAGCCTATTGGCCATATCACTTGACCGCTTCTATCTGGTCTTGCCCTTTCAGGACTGCTTATTGGTACGAGTTTCCCTAGGCCACTGGTTTGTTTGTGTAGAAGTAAATCTGCACACAATCTACTAGCCTCCTTTGCTCTTGCCAAGCATATCCGTTGCTGTAAGAATTCAGATAGAGCTATTAATAAATTATATTACTTGAAAAACTCTGGAAACTCTATTATGCCAGCAACACCTATTCTAGACGAAGAAGTTATCGATCTCTCAGGGAGAGAAAATCTTACTAATCTGTCACCGTTAAGTGAATTTAGGAAGGTTAAAGAACTGTACCTAGAGGATACTATGGTGGAAGACCTTACGCCGATAGCAAACTGTAAACAGTTAAGAGTTCTTTCCCTTTCCCGTTGCCCGGTAAAATATTTGAAGCCCATCGAAAGCCTTACTGAGCTTGAGGAGCTTCTCATTGATCAAACATTAATATCAGAACTGAGTGAGTTTAAAAAAATTAAGAAACTATACCTGAATGATACTGATATAAAGGACTTAACACCAATAGCGAACTGCAAACAATTAGAGATCCTTTGTCTATCTCGTAGCCCCATTAAAGATTTGAAGCCCATTGAGAATCTTACTGAACTCAAGGAACTTCAAGTTGATCAAACACAAATCACGGACCTATCCTCCCTAACAAAGTTAAACATGCTTGAGTGGCTAAGAGCTGATCATTGCAGCTTTACCGCGATCGACTCACTTTCTGGAAAAACTAGACTTCAACGCCTAGACATCTCCGATTGCCCAGTTAAAGATTTTACACCACTGAGATCCCTAAGCTCATTGATAATGCTTGGATTGCGGAATACCTATTTTGATGACTGCTCCATTTTAGTCAACAACCGTAATTTAGCTAATCTTAACCTGGCCCGAACAGAGGTAAGCGAAATATCTGCGCTTGAAGAAATGAAAGATCTGTGGTGTTTATCTTTAGAAGGAACGTTCGTAAAAAACTATTCTGCATTATCTTTATTGCCCAATCTGCGTGAACTTTCTATAGGTGATTATCTCTCTAAAGAGGAGTATGATGGAACTGACAGTATCCCTGTTACGGATCTAAATCTTAACTGGGAAACTATCCGAGGATTGGAGGAGGTTCAGGAATTTATTGGAAAACATTCACATTAAGTTTTTAAAATATCATCTTCTGAGAATGTCCGAACTGTTGTTAATATGAACAATTCAGTTTGGTTATTTTTATACCAAGCTTTAAGGCTGGTAGAGGAAACTCCCAATGATATTAGAGCAACCAATTATTAGAACAGCCTTGTTACTTTTGTACTGAGTAGAGCAGGGTTAAGAAAAAATGAGCAGATCTTTGCAAAAATTTCTAATAAGCCAGGCCAGATTTGAATACCTGGCCATATAGCTATTTGGATTCGTAAAACACTTTTGTTTCGGGACCCTGGTTATCCGCCAGGGCAGCGATCCAGGAGCTCTCCATTGCATCCCAATCCAAACGCGCTTGATTAATCGCCTCTACCCGGCTTTCCAATGTGTCATCCAGCTCTAAAACTGTAAGCACTTTGCCAGCCTTATTAAATCCAAATACACCTTGCTCGGTAATAAATACCCCCTTGATTCTCTCAGCGTCAGTGCCACTGAATAGTGAAAAGAGCGCATCATAATCAAATATAAATTCAGGGCTAAAACGCCAGCCACAGCTGTAGTATCCCTCTCCACTATTCTCTGAGCGGAGATAGCCACACTCCGGCAATAGCTCAACCTCATCCGCCGCCTGAGTTACTGGGTGGTGGTGGTCACTCCCCGACGAGACCTGAAAACTGCAGGGCAGTTGGAGCCAATCCAATTCGATACGCCCCTGCTCCACCACTTGCAGCGGTTTTTCAGCGCCCCCACCTAAGAACGAGAGAAATCGCTGAAGGTTTTGCAAGTCTTCGGGGCCGTAGAGATCAGACTTATTCGCCACTACCAGATCAGCAACTTCTAATTGCTGCCGAAAAGTCTCACTACGTAAGTAGCGGTTGTCTTCAATACAGCGAGCATCGACCAAAGTTAGCGTACCGCGAAGGTCCAACACACCGCCGCGCACTGCATCAGACAAAGCCGCCAGCACCTCTCTAGGGTGCCCCAGGCCCGTCGGCTCAATTATTAATCGATGGGGCCTGGCCTTAGCCAGTAACTGGTTTAAAGCGACCTGCATCGGCAAACCAGCAGCACAGCACATACAGCCGCCAGGTACCTCTCGAATATAAATATTGCCTTCCTGTTCTGGTTCAAAAAGTGCGCCATCAACGCCCACTTCTCCAAACTCATTGACAAGAACAGCCCAGCGCTCATCAGCGGGCTTACTTTCCAGGAGATGCCGGATAGCCGTTGTCTTGCCGACGCCCAAAAAACCAGTGATAACGTTGGCAGGTACCCCGCGTATTAACTGACTAGCTGCCACTAAGCTGCATCCCGGCTGCACTCATCACAAACACAATCCAGCTCCAATTGGGATGTCTGGAGATGATATCCAGCACTTTCAACCGTATCCCGCAATGCATCAATGACTTCGGGCCTAATGCCAATTTCCCGCACTTTGCTGCAGCGATTGCAGATTAAAAACTGTGGAGTCTGGTGGCTGTGGTCACAGGCAATATGAGCACAGGCCAGGTACTTGTTTTCTGAATTGAGTTTGTGAACCAGGTTCTCTGCTGCCAGAAAGTCCAGCATTCGATAGACTGACATGGCGGGAATTGAGTCGCCAAAGTCACCATTGTAATGCTCCGCTATTTCATAGGCAGAGAGCGGAGTTTTTGACCGCAACAACACGGTAAGAACGTTCTTACGCTTTTCAGTCAGGCGGGCACCTGAACTGCGACAGGTTTGTTCCGCCACACTCAGGGTCTGTTTGATTTGGGATGCTTTCATAGCCTATTTCATTTGCAATTTGTTGTCTTTACCAGTGAGCAGTTCAGCCCCCTGACGACCGGAGCTGATCCATTGCACTGCAATCCCATGAATACCGGGAAACCTCTCAAACAGGGTAACAATGACACTGTTGAACTCTGCCAGATTATCACACTTGAATTGGTAACTAGCACGGAAACCACTGTGCACTGAGTTGTCACTGGTAACTTCTGCGCTATATGGCGCCTTAACTTCCACACTTAAGGGTTTGCACTGGGCACCGACAAACTCAAGAAAATGATCTGGCTTGGATAGCTCGTGAGCAACCTGCTCTAACCGCTGCTTTTGAACATCGCTACGTGGCGCATGCTCAAATCCCACCAGGTCGACTGTGGGCGACTCCAGGTCGACACTGATTCTGTCTGCTTCGGCCACCAGGTACATCATCGCCTTACCGTGAACATGGCTTCCCACCTCTGCGGCCACCGGGCCAGCCCAAAAAAACACAACGAACAATGCTCCTGCAAGCCTCATGATCTTCACCTATTCGACAAGAGCGCCCCGATAAATCAAGCGCTGATTTACCCAGTGGGCAACAATCAATAAGCCTGCACCAAGAACACTGGCAACTAGCTCCCATACCCCCTCGATATATAGCGCACCAACCAATAGCAATGCCCCGGAGAAACCAACAATCATTACCGCGTAGCGCTGATGGCGTCGGCAAGAGGCTGGGAAGCTGGCCAAGGCCAGAATTACCACGGGTACAAGCAACAGCAAATGGAGAAACTGGTCCTCTTGTAAAGCACCCAATATCCCCAAACCTCCCAATACCGGTAACAAAGGAGTCAAAAGACAGTGCAGCAAGCAAAGCCCAGAAGCCAAAATTCCTAAAGTATCTCTCACAACAATCCTTTTAATCTACGAGAACCCAAGACAACCACATACACTTCAGCCAACATGATGATATGTTATATCATCAATTTAATATTTCAAGTCAACGTGAGCTATGGAACAGGGGATTCATGGAATGCCAAAAATCAGTGAGCAAGAACTGCTGGGGATGCCTGCCTCAGACTATATGAACGAAAAACAACTATTCTTCTTCCAGCATCGTCTAATGGAATTGAAAAGCGACCTAATGGCAGAGGTTGAACAGGGACAGCAGGCTATTGCAACCACGAACCTTGCCTTAGCTGATGACCTGGACCGAGCGGCCGCAGAGCAGGAGAACCAGCAACACCTACGCTTTACCGGCCGCAAGCATCTACTTCTGCGCAAGATCCAGCGGGCATTAGAGAAGATTAAAGATGGCACTTACGGGTACTGTGAGATAAGTGGGGATCCGATCGGTTTGCAGCGACTGCTATTAAGGCCCACTGCAGAACTCTCTTTTGAAGAAAAAAGTCGCCAGGAAATGCTGGAACGCAACTACAGCAAGCAAAGGTAAGCACCATACTCGGCCTCACGCTTTGCTGTGACTAGATATAACACCGTAGCACCTTGAGGAATGGAGGTTTTCATGCTGCCTTAGAGGATAGCCGACAGCCCTCTCAACCAAAGAAGGGGTTTAGTGGTCACTTTAGTTATTCGGCAAAACCCTAGACTCCCAACATAAGTGGCACACGCTAGCCTAGAAGAAGTACAAGCCGGCTCAAGTAATTAGTACTCATCTTAGGCGTACGCTGGTTCGAAACACAATACCTCAGCAGACTCCTAAGCCCCCTTCGCAAAACAAGGGCAAAAGTTGGAAAGCCCTAAATTATGAACGAAGTACCCCTCACAGCAGGTTTGCTGGCAGAAGAACTGGTTGCCTATATGGCACATATCAAAGGCAAGAGAAAAACGAATAATCATGCGAGTAAATTACCGCAACCTCCTAAAGTCAAAAACCATGAAAACCAAAGTATCTCTAATTGAAGTACTCGCCATTACCTTAACATGCTTAGCTACTTCAGCCTGCTCCCAAAGGATCGCAAGCTTTATAGACAATGCTGAAGATTATTCTTTTAACAACAGAATAACTGCCGATCAAATTAAAGACTTAGACTTCAAAAAAGACAAATATTGCCCACTGCAAAAAAAGAACTGTATTAGCTATTACTATGGTCCACCTTTAACCGATAACAAACTTCAGTACTCCGTAAAGCATGGAGAAGGCGACAAAGAGAACAATGTTAAAATCGATTTAACCAGAAACTCTATGGAGCGGAGTTACGATGGTACCGTAATCTTATTGCATGGATTTCGCACCTCCAAAGATTTTATGATCAATTCAGCTTTATACTTCCGTTTTCTTGGGTTTCAGGCTGTTGTTCCAGATCTTCTCGGTCATGGTGATTCAGGTGGCAATAAAAAATACGGAGTGGATGACAGCAATTATATTAACCACCTCATTGACAATTTAATTAAAGAGGGCGTCATTAAAGATGAGGATATTTATATTCTGGGAAATTCGATGGGTGCATTAACGGCAGCCCATATTTCTTTCCAACGACAAGACATTAGTGGAATTATCCTTTCGGCCCCAATGCCATCATTTGATGAAGCTGTGTACAATTATGCAAAACGTGACCACCCACTACTTAGCAAAATTATCCCTGAAAAAGACTTTCGCAAGGGTGCAATTCTGGCTCTAGAGAAAGCCAAAATCAATCTGGATGACACGAAGATAATACCACTCCTAAAGTCCTCCAAGGTTCCAACACTACTAATACTCTCAGATTCAGACCAAATATCTCCTTATGTGGATTATGAAAACTTGAAAAAAGACAATGTAACGTTAATTAAAATTACTGGCAGATATCACCCAAGCATGAATACAATAGGAGAAGTCGAACATAAAGAAATTATTAAATGGCTTAACAGCACTCAAAGTTAGTTACACAAAAAATTGAGAACAAATTCCTATTTTATCTTTGATGTCAGTTTAGTACTATTCCGTCGCCCCCCCTTACAACCTTGCGCATCCCACGAGAGCTACCACCTGAAGTAGAAACCCCTTATCAGACTTCCAAGTAGGTTGATGCTCTATGATTTGCTCCACAAGCTTATGGTGAGCTTGGCTAGATTGGAGCACCTCACTTGACTGCCGCCTAGGTAAATGTATTTATTTCCGCGCACACCTTCTCTCTGTGTATATTGAACACCTCAAATATATACAGAATCATCTACTTTACCTAAAAGGACCGCTCCAAAAAACGCTGTTAACAACCAGCCTCCGGAGAAGTAGTGGCTACTTTTCAAGTAACCACAGACATCGACATAATAACTCTATTAAGCATTGTACCAAGGTGGAACGATCCACTGACCAAAGTGCCAGTCGCGAGGTACAAATCTTCCATACCCTTGCCCCAATCGGTCGGGCTTATTATTGGTAGGGTTCATTGCCCAACCCTCTGCCAAAGTGACATGGACACCATGTATTCTACACATTGCGATAAATTCTCTAAAAGCCTGCAAAGTTTGAATAACCACTTCACTGCGAGCAGGAGTAAATGCAATAAGGGGTAAATCTATATCGTTCACATATGGGCGTGCGGCTTCATCACTGTGCCATAGTACATTTCTTCTGGGGAATGGCCCCCAATGCCCAGCTCCAGCTCCAGCTCTTGGGTTGCGAATGCCACCAATTGTGGAATTGAGTGTCTGGCTTACTTCATAAATCCGATTAGTTATATTACCCAGTTTAGTGCCTTGCCCTTGGGTAGTGAAATTTCTCTCCAATTGATTTTCGATATGCTGGCGCTGTGACCAAGCTTGAGCAGTGCCGAGAATACGGCGATCATCTCCATATCGATCAAACTTCTTTGCACCCTGCTTAAATGGCCAGATAGCAAACAGATCATAATCTCCAGTAATCGCATTGAGGGGATGCTCATTTCGAAAATGACGATGCTCAACAGGGTTAGTCATTGCCAATAGCGGCTCATACATATCCTTGTACTTAGTGTCATACTGAACAACAATATTGCCACGCTCCTGAACAAAGCCTGACTGCCTGCTTTTTTCCTTATCAATATAGACACCCCACATGTCTCCCAAGCATGTGTTGACCCTGATAAGTGAGTAATGAAAAGTAATGCCACTGAGGTGGCTGGCTACACCTTCGTAACGATCTTGAGTTTTTCTTGTAACATTAATCTTTCCTGATTGAATAAGCCAATCAACCCGTTCCTGATGTAATCGAAGCGGTGTTGTTGATGCGGTCCAACCTGCACCAGACTGTAGATCAGTAAAGGCTTCTCGATGTTGATCACGGTTATAGGCCGCTTTTCTCATCCCGTGTTTATTTAACCGGGGGTCTCGTAAGACAAAGCCTGCCATCGGCCCCCAATCACATGACTTCCCATGAATCCTAAATCCCTTTGTATCATATCCTTGCTCAAGTAATTGGGTACATGTTGGCCCTGTTGCGCGAACGATGATAACGCAACGGTGAGATGCTGCAGTAGTTTTAAATGCGTCTGCATGAGAAGCCGGGCAGCCTATAAGGTTTTGGCGCAATGCAGCATTGTTAAATATAAGGTCCATGTATTAACTTCCTGTTTCGGGGCAGCCTACATATAAATTTCGATTAGCTAAATAAATGCTATTTATAGAAATTTATTACGATGAATGTAAAACTACTAAATCTATATTTTGTGCCTCTAAAAACAAGCACTAATCCGACTACTATTATCAAATACGCCAAGGTTAAGAACTTGCTCACCGCCCTTAACCCTGACTTGCTTATAGGTCTGTATCTGTGAACACAAACTGAATTAATCTTTTGAATCCAATTAATAAAGCCAAATTCTTAGGAAACTTGGCTTGAAAAATGCCTTACACAAAATTCATACGCAAAGGAAAGGCTAAAAAAATATCAAAGTCCATGGATCGTATGACCTAAAGTATCCAAAAGATTCCCAGTTTGTTCTAAAACTTAAGCCTACACGCAGTTCGCAGTGCGACCTTTAGGTTTTGGGCATATTTTTTTAGATTTTGGCCTTTTAAATTGAGAGGGATTGGTTTATAGAACTGAAGTATCACTACTAGACGTATAAGATATCTTGTAAATGGATATATTCTTAACAGATAGAGAATTTACCAGACTAGAAAAGGGAGGCCGCATCAAGCCGTGAATTATTACCTGAAAGAAAAAAGACCTCTAGCTGAGCACCGAGATCTTCCCCCTTAAGGAGCGAAATTAACCTACCTATCCTATGCAGAACAGAGCTTGTACAAACCCATGTGAAGTGGAATCCTTTTGATGAAACAACAATCTACTGTTCCCAAACCGGCGGCTTTCCGATTTTCTCAATCAGGTAGTCAATAAATACTCGCACTTTAGATGTCAAAACATTGGACTTTGGGTATACGAGCCAAATGGCTGATTGATCATCTATATAATATTCTGGCAGCACTCGAACCAGAGAACCCTCCAAAATTTCTGCTTGGATATTCCAGACAGAACTCATGCAAATTCCCACCCCTGCTTTTGCAGCGATTCGCATGCTGGCGCCATCATCACAAGTCACTCGAGATCTGCTGTTTGAAGGTGGGAATTGATAAGTAGTCTGATCGCTCGCAGATATGAGTTTCCTGGGTTTTGAATTGATAAAGGCCAAAAGCTGATGTGCAACTAGGTCTTCCGGCTTTTCGGGAACACCATTTTTTTTCAAATAACAGGGAGAAGCGCATAGAACTCGCTTGTCATCCGCAAGCTTCCTACCAATTAAACTGCTATCTTCAACCGCATAATTGCGAAGCGCCAAATCAAAGCCACCCTCGATAAGGCTGACTTGTGTATCTGAGAGCTTCAGCTCAACATTGACGCCAGGGTACCTCTCCAGGAATTCAGGCAGGATAGGCGCGATAAAACGCTGAACGAAAGTGCTCGATGCCGCAAACCTGAGTGTCCCGCTCACGGAGGAATTTCCACGCCCCAGCGCAGCAAATGCCGAATCCTCTTGTGCGATGATCTCCCGGGCAAAAGGCAGGAACTCCTCCCCCTCTATCGACAGAGAGACCTTGCGGGTAGATCGATGAAATAGGTCCGCCCCCAGCTGAACTTCAAGCTTCGACAAGCGGGCACTGGCAACAGAGGGAGCCAATCCAAGCCTCCGCCCCGCAGAGCTTATATTCAGCATCTCCGCAGCCAGTACGAATAGCCGAACCCCATTTGTATCCACTTATTATCTCCAAAAACCGAATTCTGATTCCATTTATACGCCGTTTATACATAGATTCCAATGCTTTAGCCTTTAATCACAGATCGAGCCAGCGTCGATCGATGACTGGCCTAGGCTTTCTGGGAGGTAAAAGATGAGTGTAAGAGTGCTTATGAATGGCGGCGCAGAAAATAACCAGACACAAGCCGTCTATTGTGATGTAGCTAGCAGCTTTGGCCTCCAATTCTCTCCTATCAGAGAAGCATAGGAGTTACCACGGTGCACTCTAAATACAAAGATCAGGGCTGCGGTTTTGCCAGTATCAACGCGGGTTACAACGCCCTGTTTAAGCCAGGTAAGCTCTCGGTGGGACTTGTCGTGCCCATAGAGAATTACGCAACGAACCCAGTTCCAACGATGCTTGATCATGTTGAACGAGTCCAACTTGCGGAAGAATTGGGATTTAGCGCGATTTGGCTTAGAGATGTCCCCTTCAATGTGCCTTCTTTTGGCGATGCGGGTCAAACTTTTGACCCATTCGTCTACCTTGGGCTGCTCTCAGGCCAGACATCGAAAATTACCCTCGGTGTAGCCAGCATCATTTTGCCCTTACGCCACCCAGCGCATATCGCAAAAGCTGCAGCCTCTGTTGATCAAATCTCAGGCGGACGCCTAATTCTTGGGGTCGCCAGTGGGGATCGCCCGGAAGAATATCCTGCGATGAATGTTTCATATCAGGAGCGAGGCAAACTGTTCAGGGAGAGCTACGAATATATTCGTCGTGCAGCAGAACCCTACCCTCAATTTAAGAGCTCACTGGGGTCGATTTCCGGCGATCTGGACATATTGCCCAAGCCGAGAGAAACAAGCCTGCCTTTACTGATAACAGGCTCGTCTCAGCAATCCTTAGGCTGGCTAGGTGACAACGGAAATGGCTGGATCATCTATCCTCGTTCACATGCCGCACAAGAGCAGTTTATTAGCCAGTTGCGAAATAACTCGACTATTAACAAGCCGATTATGGAGCCTCTCTATATTGATATAAGCGATACCCCGGATGCTTTACCGCACCCCATACACTTGGGATACCGACTGGGCATTAATCAATTATGCAAATATCTAAAGTCACGAGAAGAGATCGGTGTTAACCACGTTGCCCTGAACCTCCGATTTAACCAGGCAAATATTGAAGAAACTCTTAAAGCAATTTCGGAAGTCATTCTCCCACGTTTTAGTGTAAAGGAATAACAAATGAAGAAGACTATTTTATTGACAGGCGGTACAGATGGCATCGGTTTGGAGACTGCAAAATTACTGGCAGCAAAGGGGCAAACTTTGCTCTTACATGGTCGCAGTGATGCAAAACTAGCGAATGCGAAAGAAGTGATAAAGCAAAACTCTCCTGAAGTTCATATAGATACATTCCGAGCAGATTTATCCAATATACCTGAGGTGCTAGCACTAGCTTCAAAGGTAAAAGATCAATATTCAAGTATTGATGTTCTTATCAATAATGCCGGTGTTTTTAAGGTACAGAATCCAATAACCGACACGGGTTACGATGTTCGTTTTATCGTAAATGCTATTGCCCCCTACTTGTTAACGACACAGCTATTGCCGCTGTTTAGCGCCAATGGCCGCATTATTAATCTATCCTCTGCAGCGCAAGCAACTGTGAACATCGAAGCGCTGAAAGGTCACCATCAACTATCCGACAGCGACGCTTATGCCCAAAGTAAATTGACTCTCACCATGTGGACCTTTCAACTAGCCCGCTCACTTGGCGACAAGGCCCCGCAATTTATCGCAATCAATCCCGCCTCATTTCTGGGTAGCAAAATGGTGAAAGATGCTTACGGAACTCAAGGAAAAGACTTAAGTATCGGCGCCAATATATTGGTACGGGCGGCACTCGATGATGAGTTCTCAAACGCTAGCGGTAAATACTTTGACAATGACACAGGCAACTGGTCCCAGCCACACCCAGACGCGCTAGATGAGAAAAAAAGAAAGGTACTTATTGGAGAAATTGAGAACACTCTCGACAAACTCAGCATTAAAAATACCTAAGACGTTAACGCAATCAATTAAAAGGAATTCACCATGAAATATGAAAGTTTTACCACATTCTCGGCGAAGCAAGATGACGGAATCCTAACTGTGACATTTGACTTTGGTCCCGTGAATGTCCAAGGGCAAGAAATGCTGGCCGACTTAAACAGCCTGGCAATGCGCCTGGAACGGGATCGAGAAACCAAAGTCGTTGTGTTTCAGTCGGCAAATCCGGAAGTTTGGGTATGTCATTACGATACTGAGTTACTGAAAGATATGTCTGACGAAGCTGTATCTCGCGAAGAAGCCCAACTATTGGATTTACAGGCTATCTGTGAACGCATCAGTAAGGTGCCCCAAGCAACGATCGCCAAACTAGAAGGCTTCGCTAGAGGTGGTGGCCATGAACTGGCCTTGGCACTCGATATGCGTTTCGCAGCCCGAGGAAAATATAAACTCATGCAAATGGAAGTGGGTATGGGAATCCTCCCCTGTGGGGGAGGCGCATCAAGGATGGCTCGACAGACAGGACTGGGTAAAGCGCTGGAGATTATTCTCAGCGCCCGTGATTTCGATGCTGACGAAGCGGAAAGCCTCGGCACAATCAACAAAGCACTAGAGCCAGATGAAATTGGCGAGTATGTCGATAGCCTAGCGAAGAGAATTGCTCAATTTCCAGCAGAATCAATCAATGCCTGTAAGCAGGCGGTCTATGAGTCAATCGATAAACCTATCGGTGAAGCGCTAAAAGCGGAGGCCTATTGGCTGTATCAAGCAACCAGTAAGACACCTGCCCTAAAACGCTTCTCTATCGCAGATGAACAAGGGTTGGAACACGATATTGAAAATCAGCGGAACTGGAACCAACTGGTTATGGATGTACAAAAAATAAACTAGCAGTAGCAATTGGGCATCCGACGATTTACAGGCTGCGATGCCCTACTTACTTCGGACACTTAGACAAAACTCTACAGAAAGTACACTTTTTGGGAATCAAAATGAGAGCAATGATTGTAAATACCTTTGGCGGCCCAGACGTATTTGAAGCTGCTGAAGTACCCAAGCCGACCACCAAAGCTGGCCATGTGCGGATTAAAATATCAGCAACCAGCGTCAATACCGTAGATACCATGATTCGCCAAATGGGACCTGCATTACCCCTTTCACCGAAAGCCCCGGCGATATTGGGTATGGATTTCGCTGGTGTTGTTGAAGAGATTGGCGAAGGTGTAACCGATTATCAAGTGGGCGATGAAGTCTATGGCTGCGCAGGTGGACTGGCTGACTTGCCGGGAACATTAGCCGAATATATTGTTGCAGACGCGAACTTAATTGCCCTGAAACCCGAGAACCTGACCATGCGGGAAGCAGCAGCTTTGCCCTTAGTAGGCATAACCGCCTACGAAGGGTTACAGCGTGCGGGGGTTAAGCCTGGACAAAGTGTTCTTGTTCACGGTGGCTCGGGCGGTGTGGGTCATATAGCTGTACAGCTGGCTCGTCACTTTGGTGCTGATGTTTACTCAACAGGCTCCGGAGATCCTCAACTGGCAATGATTAAAAAACTGGGGGCAACGCCGATTAACTACCGGACTGAATCAGTTGAGTCTTATGTACTGAAGTACACCAACGGAGCAGGCTTCGATATAGTATTCGACTCAGTCGGTGGTGCAAATATAACGAACTCTTTTGAGGCAGCAAAACTCAACGGCCAAGTAGCTACTACCGTTTCCATGGTAGAACTTGACCTGACGCCTGCTCACTTTAAAGGCTTGTCTTTGCATGTCATTTTTATGTTAATTCCAATGCTACACAATTATCATCGTGAGGAACACGGACATATTTTAAAAGCACTAAAAGCCATTACTGAAGCAGGCGATCTCAAACCTGTGCTTGATGAAAGTTCCTATAGTTTGCCTGATATTGGCAAGGCCCATGAACGGCTGGCAAGTGGGCAAGCTATGGGGAAAGTTGTTGTGGATATCGAACCCTAAGTCTGACTAATAGAGATTTCAACTCGCAAATCTCCATTATTGATGGGAATATCGCTAAAAATGTAGATGTTCAGGCCTGATTTGATAGCCTTCGGTTACTCAGAAAACTTCATTTTAGGTCTGAACTGTTTCAACCAGCTCACATTAATTTATCAACATATTTTTTAAAATAGACATCTTATTTGAAGAACAATTTCTCCACTCAAATTTGTAAGGCGGCTTTAATCCCTTATAGTTGTAAATGTATTAAAAATATACCAACCTTAAAAAGAGTCCCAAAATCTACCAGCAATTGGTCCCAAAGAGCGTTCTCTATTACGAATAATACATAGATCAAAACTGCTAAATGCTTCAATCCCCTCAACACTAATGGGTACAAGTAAACCTCGCTCCAGCTCACTCTTTATGAAATGTTTTGGTATCCGACCCCAACCAAGTCCAGCAAGGGTCAGCTCTTTTTTTGTATGGTAGTCATTAACAAACCATCTGCGTCCAACTTCCAGCAAGTTGATATTTCCCTTATTTTCTGAGCGGCCCGTATCCCTCACGACAATTTGGGGTAGTTGTGCCGCTTCCAATTGTGAAATCTCATAGCCAGGAAAAATGTCAGGAGCCGCAACATTAACTAATTCAACCTGCCCTATTTCCTTCCACTCATGTTTACTCTCAACACCGAATAAAGTAGCAAATGCCAGATCAGCTTCATTGTCATCTATACGCTCCATTACGCCCGACAGTAGTTCAGTGCTGATACTGAAATCCGTATTGGGAAATGACAAAACTATAGGCTTGATCTGTTTTAACAAGGGTGATAGCTCAACAATACCGCTGATGACCACGGTAAACTTGGGCTCTATTCCCGCTCCAAGCTGGTGCCCCATTACAGAGAGCTGTTCAAGGCTTTGCATAACTCGCTTAGTCTGCTGGTAAAAAGCCTTTCCCTGCTTTGTGAGGTTCGGTCTATAACTATCTCTATCAAATAAAGGAAAGCCAAATTCCTCCTCAAGCTTCTTAACCGCATTACTAATCGTCGGCTGGGTTTTGAAAATCGCCTTGGCCGCACCGCGAAAGCTTCCCTGCTCCACTACGGCAATAAACATCTTGAGTTGCTCTTGGGTCATACTAGAACCTGATTCATAAAACTTATCATCTTGATCTATATATACCATTATTATTTTATCGTCAACATGGCTAATCTGCACCCGATCGAAACAAGCAGAGCCAATAGATATGACTAAGAAACAAGACAATACAAGCCTTTTTTCCCACGGAAAGCTTGGATCTATGGAAACTAGTAACCGTATCATCATGGCCGCCTTGACACGTGCAAGGATAGGTCGAGATGGTGTACCAACAAGCGTCAACGCCAAGTATTACGCTCAACGGGCCAGCGCAGCGATGATCATCACAGAGGCTACCGCGATTTCACCACAAGGGCTCGGATGGGTGGACACCCCTGGCATTTTTACGGAAGAACAAATCGAGGGCTGGCGAGAGGTTACCGATGCTGTACATCGCCGTGGTGGGAAGATTTTTATCCAACTTTGGCACATGGGCAGAGAAGTACACCCCGACCTTATCGGAGGTGAAGCGCCTGTTGCGCCCTCGCCAATAGCTGCGGAAGGAGAAGCACATACTTATGAGGGAAAGAAGCCCTATGCAGTTCCACGAGCATTAACATGTGATGAGATTCAAGGCATTATCTCAGATTACAAACAAGCAGCTAAGAATGCGCTAAAAGCCGGCTTTGATGGAGTTGAACTCCACGCCGCAGGACCCTACCTACCCGCGCAATTTCTTCACGATAGTAGCAACCATCGTACTGATGCCTATGGCGGCAGCGTAGAAAACAGAGCTCGCTTTATCTTTGAAGTAATATCCGCGCTGAGTGAAGTGTGGGGATCAAATAGAGTTGGAATCAAGCTATCTCCGGAAATTAGCTTGACGGACAGCAGTGCTCAAGAAACCTATTTATATGTTGTTAACCAGCTGAATAGGTACAACCTAGCTTATATGCAAATGATGGAGCGAGCCTGGGATAGAGATGAGCAACCAGCCATTGATCACATCCAGCTACGCGATGCATATAACGGCCGCTACGTTGCCAATGGTATGTATGATCTGGAGTCCGCAAAAAACGCTATTGCTAAAGGATCAGCCGACTACGTTTCCTTTGGGCGTTTATTTATATCCAACCCGGACCTTGTAGAACGCCTGGCAACTAATGGGCCCTATAACGAAGAAGATATGTCCTCATTTTTTGCGGGTGATGAGCGAGGGTATGTAGATTACCCATCTCTAACTGAAGAAAGTGCTTAATTGATAGACCTCTTAACTTTGTAATGGATATAACCATGGAAAAAATTCTGATCACTGGCGGCACTGGCAACAATGGCAAAGCCGTTCTTAAAAATCTCGCCAAAACTGATATACCTGTTAGAGCTATGTTACGAGATATTTCAAGTGCCCCAATCAAGGCAGATAACATCAACTATGTGAGAGGAGACTACGAAGATGAACACTCTCTATTAGAAGCGTTGGATGGCATTGAATCAGCCTTTCTAGTTACTGCATTCGAACCCTCATTCCCTCAAAAACATGCTGCTTTTATCCGTATAGCTGAACAGGCTGGTCTTAAACATATTGTACAGCTCTCAGGTTTAGGGGCAGATACCAATTCATCGATTGATATAGCCAGATGGTTAGGAGAAGCAGAAAATTATCTTACCCAGTCAAGTTTAAACTGGACTATTCTGCAGCCTGCTGGTTTTAACAGCAATTTTCTCGCCTCAGCCAGTGAAATTGCCACACAAAATACTATTAGTGCACCTTTTGGCTCTGCACCAGGCGCTACTGTTGTTACAGCCGATCATCAGGACATCGGAGATGTAGCAGCAAAAATATTAGTGGACCCAGGCATGTATACTGGAAAGAAATATGTACTCACTGGATCAGAAAAATTAACTTATAGCGATATTGCAGATGTTTTATCCAAAGTATTAGATAGAAAAATCACATATTTACCTATAAGCGATGAAGCAGCAAAGTTAGGATTGTTAAATGCCGGAATCCAAAAGAAATCGGCTGATGCTCTTGCCCAGCTGTGGCCAGTAACCCGCGAGTGGGGCCATACCATTGAACCCTCTAGTCATGTGGAAGAGCTATTGGGAAGGAAACCAACTACGCTTGAAGATTTTTTCCGACAGGAGACTCAGAAATTTAATAAAGCAATCATTTAAATATAAATACAGACACTTGATCTGACAGTGCAGGATCTGGAGGGTGCATGACTGTCAGATCAAGTTTAATTACATATTTAGTACTTATACCATTTACCGTCATCAATGAACGCTTAAACTATTTAGCTTGCCATAGCATTCTATGCCATCCTATCAACCTTATAGAGTTAGCAAAGGCGCTAATAAGAAATACTTAAAGGCCACCATCTAGTCATATATCAGGAGCTATTCAATCCATACTCGGGTAAATTTTCGCCTTTGGCTTAATGTATCAGTGAACTTTTCTCTATCATGGAGCACTCTGGTATTGTCAAGAAAGAGTAAATCTCCAGATTTCATCGAAAAACTAACTACATTTTCTTTATTATTTAACTCTTGATCCAATAGATCAAAAGATTGACAAACATCCTTGGACAATACTTTACCTACCCTTTCATGACCTTTTTCAATCCAATAGCGCATGTAACGAATAGATAATTTACTATTAATATAGCTAAAAATAGGAAATTGGTTACCAAGCAAATGTTCCACATTTTTTTTACTATCTGGAGTAACCAGGTCTCGAATATAACTCTTATACAGAAGAAGAAGGTCTTCAGGCGATGACGCCCTTACTCTCTCATGAACTTGTGCAGCAGATACTACCTTAGATATACCACCAGATACCGCAGGCGTTAAACAGCAAAGTCCAACTATCCTTGGTTGAATCAATTTCTGCGAGCTATCAGTATGAACACTAGTAGCTTCATTGGTTTGAGAGATTGGAATGGGCTCCGTTTTATAGTCCATCCCGGCATTCTGAACACCATAGAGTCTACCGTAAGTATCAATGGTATTACCCAATGCAAGACTGAGTTTCAAGAAAAATAGATTAAGTACCTGATGATCAAGATCGGTTACACCTCGTATCCATGCTACACCAGTCCCTTGATGTAATTCTCGCTTAATACCCTGAGACAGGCTGCCAATTTGAGGAGTAGACACAGAGTTATTTTCAAGCACTTCAACAGGGTTAGTCTGCTTGGAAGCCCACTCTGCCAAGGCGTGTGCTTCAGCGCGCCATCCTTTAGGCAAGGCAAACTTCCAGGAAGAGTTTTTCTCCATATACACCGCATCCCAGGCCTGAGCACGAACCAAGGGTGATGGGGCCAATTCAGTCATTTGCTTGAACCCTAAATAGAACATGAAGTGGATAGCCCTTAAGAGGGCCAAAGAAATTAGTATCAAGTGACAAATGATCTTCAGTTACTGCAAGTTCCTTAACTGATGGTAACCTGGTAAACCCTGCCAATCTAAGAGCCTCAAAGTAATGAGTAAAGTTTTTATGTACACATCGCACAGATACAGCAATACCATCTCTACGCCATATCTTTCCTTCAAAAGTTTCATCAACTCCCTCTAAATATTTTCTCCCTCTATGTTCAAAGTAAAATGGCGGGATCTCATCTCGCATATAGGGTAGACAGGGGTGTGGGACTGTAAATATGAAGGTTCCATTAGAGCTGAGTAGTGATCTCACCCTAGTCATTACCTGTACCATCTCCTCAATGGTTAAGTAATTGAACAGAAAGACTGCTATTGCTTGATCAAATTCAGTCCTTGGGTATTGATTAAAGCTTACCGCGTTTCCAACTTCATAATTAGCCTTATGCAACCCAAGCTCAACCGACATTGACTTTGCTTGACCAATCATTTTTAAAGATGAGTCAACCCCAAATATTGAGCCAGCACCAGATTCCATAATTATTCTAGACATATAGCCTTCCCCACAGCCAATATCTAAAATGTGCTGACCGGAGACATTACCCAGCGCCTCTAAAACTAGAGGTCTGGCTGTATAGTCACTAAGCATCACCTTTTCCGACCGATGCCAATTAGTCGCCTGAGAATTATATATTTCTTCAGTTGATGGAGAGTGAATCATTACGGACTCCTTCCTGTGCATTATTGATGAAACTACTCTCAGGCCCCTTTATTGCTCTTTCCAGCAAACCATCCCAAAACGCAGCTCTAAGATTTAAAGCCTTCATGACACCATGGCGCAGGCGCCTTCTTTCTTCATCAGTGTTAGCAAAATCCAGGGCGACTTGATTAAGGCTCTCTGTATGATTGTCGTCAACGAGTGTATGTACTGGGAAAAAACAGTAATCAGCCAGACCTAGATCAGGCAGAGATTGCAACCCTCTCTCTATATATGGATAAATAGAGCTTACAATGTGCTCAGTCCCCAACCCTAAAGCCCCTACCGCCTCCTCTGTAGGGCCATGAAGTAGGACACCAGATAGCATTTCATACCAAACTAATGCCTCCTCAGATAGGGGTATCTGCGGGATACCATCTGTTACTCGTAACCTAAAATTTTCGAATAATTCTGTATGCGGAATATCATGGACCCAATCTTTTTTAATCCCGTATTGCTCCAGTTGATTAAGCTCCGCTTCTTCATAATGCCCTGACTCCTCATGAAGGTTTCCCAGAAGTACATTTCGATGTTTCTTTGATGGTAACCTTGCAATTACTGCAGCCAACATATTGATAAAACGGGAAGAGTAAAATCCATACTGCTGGGCAAAGTCAGCTACTGCAAACCTAAAGTTTGGTAGAGTACCATTGGAAAACTGCACAAGATATGGATGGTTTACAGCTCTATGCTCAAGAGCTTCCTTTGAAAGCTTTTTTAACCAAGCTTTTTTTTGAAGGCACATAAAAATCTCCAGCATTAAACACTGATTCGGGGTTGAATAACTTTAACTAAGTAAATATTTATGCATCTATAAATGTATAAAACTATAAATACGGTTTATTACTTAAATTTTCTTCAGCAACTAGCGAAATAGATACATGGTTATACCTCCTGTAAATTGATAAATATTCATTCACCAACCTCCAACAACTCTACTCAACAGGTCAACATAATTAATTATTTTTACCTGTTGCGAGGTTATCCCTCACCTCAAAACCAAAATTTTAAATTTGACTCTGACACCACTTACCTCCCTTCCTAAAAAGTTAATATTTAGATTGGCGACAATATCAAGCCTGACATATGCCACCTAAATATCAGTCGAAGGTGAACCGAATATTCTTACAGTTTCCGCTGAATAAATTTCTTCTTAGAAAGATTCAGAACATAGCAATTAGAAATAAGGATTAAGGCGGAGGGCTCACAGCGTAAATGGATCGATTAATCCATGCCACGGTCAAACAACACAGAGATAGCCGGAACAACCAATAAATGAAGAAGACTCACATAACGAGCTCTCCACAGAAAATTCTGCACAAGCTAAATAAAGTTTTTTTGTAGATAATGTGTGAGGGTATCCTATTGCATCTTCTCTTAGCTTATCCTATTTTGAAGTTAATCAGCTTGGCTAGGCATAAACTAAAACAATAAGACAACTCCTTTCCTAAGGAGCATCAAAGGACCGCTCACCCAGATCCTCAATAATGTGATTGATAAAACTGGTGATACGTGTTGACTACGCAGTGTTTCGGTAGCAAATCACATAAATAGGTTGATTTACCTCTACAGTCTGCTCTGGAAATAATTGCACCAACCGCCCGGTTTGACTCTCTATTGGTTTTAAAGCCTGATAAAAATACGATTCCTGCATCTGATAGTGCTAGTTGCAGTAAAGTCTCAGCACTAGATGAAGTAATCGTTGGCTTGATGTCCAGTATGTCCCCACTCTGCTCATACAGCGGACATATGTTGAATCATTCTGGTTTTGTAAAACCAAGTGAGGTGTGTTGGACAAGTTGCTCAACACCCTCCGGGCTACCATGTTGTTGTAAGTAGTCAGGACTGGCTAGAATTCGAACTCTGCTAGAACCGATCTACCTAGTACGTATTATTGAATCCTCAAATGGGCTTTGTCTTAACTAATCCAAATAAGAAGATGCTGCGCCACCTAGAAACCTAAGATTCGACATGAAGAATCTATAAAATTCACCCCCCTTTATTCAATTTTAATTAAATATTTTCGTGATGTTTTTTGCGTATTCGGCATGTTTTTAGCCTCAAAATCTTTGATATTTCTACTCAAACTTCACGTATTGATAAATTCAGCTTTTTATATGTAACAAATTGAAAGCTACACCGACTAAAACTTTGATGTAATCAAATTTACACATCTTAAAAGGACCATCATTAAGAACATATTTAGAAAAAAGCTGTCTCTATCGCTTTCAAATAAATCTGTTGAAAAAAGGAAACTTTGATGTTGCATCTAAAAACTTTACCCAGCCAGGCCGGTAATTCTTGTGCTGCTCACTGCACCGAGATCGCAGTGTCAGGATTCGATATCCGTGCGCCAAGGCCACAGGCATTTGTGGAAGGGACTCTGTGGAACACCATCAAATGGCAGAATGCTGACCTACCTCCGGTTCCACTCGGTGGTAACCACCCCTTAGTGGCGGCCAACAATAGTTCGCCGATACGTGTGCGAAACTACGTGAATGCACAGCCTGGGCGCACCGGTCGGATTCTATACGATGCGGCGCAGAAAGACGTGTGCCTTCAACTCGCGCAGGCGACCAATAGAGCTGATTATAATGCGCTGTTTACAAATCTCATTCAGCCAGCTAGTAACGGGGGAATGCCGAGGAACTTGCGTGCCGACACCTTTTACAATTGCGCTTTTATGATGTTTCGAGGCCCTTCCCCTGTGTCTGCTCAAGAGATGGGTTTCCATAATATCCTGATTGCCAAGGATGGGAACACAGTCAAATATTATAACCCGAATGAAAGCCAACCAGTTTGGAGGAATGATGTTGGATGGCGAACGTTGCGTTATCAAAATAGTGGGGCGCATAGTTACGTTTGGAGTGGTATTGCAATCGAAATCACCTAGCAGGTAAATTGTGGTAGTTCGGACTTAATAAGCAATCCCTGGTTGTGATGTGCCGCTGCAGCATCAGAATATCTTTTGTTTGGCTTTTGAACTTCGATGACTGGCCACTCACCCCCAACTTGAGTTCCTCAAATAGAATCCTGACTCACTGCTAGGTAAGATCGCTTACCTAGCTTTCCAGAGAAAGTGCTACGCAAGCTAAATAAAGTCTTTCTTTATAGCTTTTTGACAGGGCCTGCTATTACAAATTTTATTGTCCCGTTTTATATTGAAGTTAAACTGCTTGGCAGGGAATAAACAAAAACAATAAGACAACTCTCTACCTAAGGAACATCAAATGGCCGTTCACCCAGTTCCTCAATAATGTGATTAATAAAACTGTTGATACGTGATGAAAGTGCAGTATTTCGGTAGTAAACCGCATTAATGGATTGATTTACTTCTACAGTTTGCTCTGGAAATAGTTGCACCAATCGCCCAGCATGACACTCTCTCTGGGTCATAAAGTCTGATAAGCAGGTGATCCCTACATCCGAAAGAGCTAATTGGAGCAAAGTCTCTCCGCTGGATGAAGTGACCGTAGGCTTAATGTGCAACATCTCCCCATCGTGTCCTTGCACGGGCCACTTGTTGAGAAGTTCAGGCTTTGTGAAACCCAGCAATGTGTGCTGGACAAGCTGCTCCACACTCTTTGGAGTCCCATGTTGTTGTAAGTAACCAGGGCTGGCTAGTATTCGAACTTTACTAGAACCTATCGGCCTGGCATGTAATGTTGAATCCTCAAGCTTCCCAATGCGAAATGCCACATCAGTACGCTTCTCTATCAAGTCGGTAATTCCCTCGTTACTGTTTAGCTCAAGCTCTATCTGTGGATATCGGGTTCGGAAACTTTTTACCAGCGGCGTAATTACATGCAGCATAAATGGCGTGGCGGCGTCTATGCGCAGCAAACCCGAGGGATACTTTTGGCGAGCAGCCATCTGTTCCTCAGCCTCTTCTACCGATCTGAGGATACCTCTTGCATAACTCAGAAAAGCCCGGCCCTCTTCGGTTAACTCCAGTCGCCTTGTAGTGCGTTGTAGAAGGGTAGTTTGAAGCTTATCTTCCAACCTGGCCAGTGCACGACTGACCCCGGAAACGGTCTGCTCTAAGCGTTCAGCCGCCGAAGTGATTGAGGAAGTATCCACCACGGTAATAAACACCTGTAGTTCCTGAAGGGTAATCTGCATTATTGATTCCAAGTCAATTGTCATTTGCTTATAGACGGCTTTTTCGTCAAAAGCAACTAAAGCAAACTGCCTGCGTTGACCCACTGCCCCTGATCACAGACGCATCATTCTGCAGATTCCCTACAGTAGTATTAGTGATAGCGAGCAATGACTGGCTACTCTGACGCTATAAATAAGCAGACTGAATAGTCAATATTTTATGAGTTGCATGCTTCATTTAGGAGTTCAAAGTGAAATTGAAAAATCTTTTCCCCAGTAAACTCGGTTTTGGTACCGCACCTCTCGGAAATATGTTTCGTGAAATTCCGGATGAGGAAGCCCAAGCAACAGTAGAGGCGACCTGGGACAGTGGTATCCGGTACTTTGATAATGCCCCGTTCTACGGAGCTGGTCTCGCAGAAATTCGTATGGGCGAGGCGCTGTCCAGATACCCACGGGAAGACTATGTAATCAGCACTAAGGTAGGCCGCTTGATCCTGGATGAAGTTGAAAATACCAGTGATCGAGACCTTGGAGATAAAAGCGACATTTTCAAGTATGGACGACCCAATAAGATAGTAAATGACTACTCCTATGATGCGACAATGCGTTCAATTGAAGATAGCCTCAAGCGGTTAAAGACCGATCGAATTGAAATTGCATGGGTTCACGATGTTGCCCAAGATTTTTATGGTGACGAATGGCTTAGCATATTCGAAAGTGCTCGCAAAGGCGCTTTCAAGGCTCTTGACAAACTGCGTGATGAAGGCGTGATCCAAGCCTGGGGCCTGGGAGTAAACCGAGTGGAACCCATTGAAATACTCCTTGATCTTGAGGAACCTCGCCCCGATGGTTTCCTACTTGCTGGTCGCTACAGCTTGCTGGATCACTCTCGAGCCCTTCAGAGAGTAATACCACAGATCTTAGAACGTGACCTCGGTATCGTAGCTGGAGGCCCCTATAGTTCTGGAGCGCTGGTTGGAGGGCCTAATTTTGAGTATGTGCCAGCATCAGAATCCGTGCTGCAAAAAGTTTCCAAAATCAAAGCGATTGGCGATAAGTATGGAGTTAGCACTAAAGCTATTGGCTTGCAATTTGTATTAGCCAATCCAGCTATCGCTGCAGTAATTCCAGGTGCGAGTAAACCGAGTAGAATCAAAGAAGATGTTGCGGCTCTGGAAACCAATATTCCAGATGCACTATGGCAGGAGCTACGCCAAGAACACCTTGTCGATGAATTCGCCCCCCTACCGATTGAGAAATAAGGAGTAACTGCAATGGCTAAAGCTTCTACATTCACCGAAATCCAAGCCAGTAGTGACGAGGTGTGGCAACTGATTGGTGGATTCAACTCCCTGCCAGACTGGCTTCCATATATACCTAAGTCGGAGCTCGGTGAGGGAGGGCGAGTTCGTTACCTTGAAAACCCAGATGGCGGGATCATTATAGAGAGACTGATAGCTTTTGATGAGAAAAAGCGAAGCTATAGTTACCATATCCTGCAAGCGCCCTTCCCTGTAGCCGATTACTATTCAACATTGCGTGTAAAGGATACTGATACTAGCGGTGTTTCTCGTGTTGAGTGGTTTGGAGAGTTTACGCCAGTTGGAGTATCAGAGGAAGAAGCTTCAAGCCTATTTCAAGAAATTTATGAAAATGGTCTGAGTGCTCTAAGAAAGCATTATGGTTAAATAAAGTATGGTGATTAGGTTAAACCTGGGAATACTTCTTTAAGTAACACTCCAGGTTTAGCCTAATCAATTTTTAGTAACTCAGGCCTCCAAGAAGAGAGTACTACTTAACTAACACACGCCAACACCTCAAGATGTAGCAGCTGCGCCAATGCTTTTGAGCATCAGCGCAGGAACATGATTAAATCATTAACGATCAATCACCTTAAAAGTCAGAAAGTAGCCTTCCGTTGATAAGAAGATTTTTAATATTTTATCCAGGTTGCCATTCTGGTCCTCGGTGCTAACAACCCACTGTCGCTGGTTGTCAACACGTTGCATGGCTGCATTGAGCGGCTTGTCAGCCCAGGATTTGTTGAGCTTACCCTCTTTGATTAGGCGAGCTACTTCCTGGCTGGCGATACCCTTGGCTTCTACCATGGATACAGTGGCAAAATTGTCTCTCTCATGGTCACCATGGGCGAAAGCAAGATTTGCGAAGCCTAAGGTAACTGATACGCAGATGACTCGAATAAGTTTGTTCATAATACTCTCTTTCTTCTCAGTTTTAGCGAATGTTAATAAAAAGGCGTTACTGTTTGAGCCCAATAACCTCGTAGAACCCCTTTGTTTTTAGAGTGATCTTTACAGATTCCTGACCGTTATTCTTCCAATACCAGCCATGGGAACCATCAAAAGGCGTGGTGAGAGAGCCACTCATTTTATTTGCGGTAGCAATAGCAAAGCTCTCAAAGTAGCCGGTAGTATCGCCTGTGGGTTCGCCGTGAAAATCAAAGTAAAGTTCACCACTCTCCGTCACCCACTCATATTCCAAATGACCGTATTTATCCAATTGAAATTTGTATTCAATTCCACGGCCAGCGGGCACTTCAATAGTTGTAGTGTCAGTCCGATAAGCAAAGGTCTGCTCACCACGCTGCTCTATTTCCGGCACAGCGATTCCCTGCTCTTGACTATTTAATTCAGTAAGCCACAGTGCACTGCCGATTCCAGTAGGATCTATATTGTATTCAGCTGGCAGGATCACCGTGGTCAACATAATGGCTGCAAGCACGCCAGCAGCAAGTGTGGATTTAATCAGCGTTTGTGCAGACTGCACTGGCATTTCAGTTGTATTCATTCTGTAAGCTCTAAATCTGTGTTTTTTCTGTTCAATTAACTTGATAAAGTCACTTTCTGGCTATCTAACCTACGAAGTAGCCTGTCATCTGGTAACCCACCAACATCAGTCCGCCACTCATTAGTAAGGTATTTGTCATGGTGGAAAAGCGCAGAAAACTGTCAAAGCGACGCCAATAATTGATGGCGAGAAGAATAAACAGCAACGCAACAAACTGACCAATTTCAACCCCGACATTAAAGGCCAGGATGTTCTCCACCAACCCATCGCCGGACAGCTTGAATTCCTGTAATTTGGTTGCCAAACCAAAACCGTGGAAGAGTCCAAAAATCAGTACGGCAGCCTTGGTATTAGGCTGGAAGCCAAAAACCCGTTTGAAGCCGCCGAGATTATCGAAGCCTTTATAGACAATGGATAATCCAATAATGGCATCGATCAAATAGGCATTCACATGGGTGTCGTTAAGCACTCCAAATAAAAGGGTTAAGCTATGACCCAGAGTAAAGAAGCTTACATAGATAAGAACATCTTTTGATCGATATAAAAAGAAAATGACTCCCACCAGGAACAGCAGGTGGTCATAGCCAGTCACCATATGCTTGGCGCCAATATATAGAAAGGGAATAATAGATACCCCTTCGTTGCCGGCAAGAAAAGTCTTGGTAGCATCGTCCACTCCATGGGCAAATAGCGGCATAGATATCACCATACCTGCTATCAGCGCCATCAAGCCGAAAACTGTTTTTAAGCTATTATGCAACGTTACTATCTCCCGTTATTAAAGTTCTAAATTCTTGTGAACCAATGCGCACACAGGCCCAGTTAACTGGCTCCAGCCAGAGCCACTTCAGGGTTATCTTGTAAGCTCTCCGACTTGGCATTCCTGCCATGTAAAATTCTGTAGAGTGCCGGCAACACTAAAAGTGTCAGGATTGTTGATGAGACAATACCGCCAATAACCACCGTAGCCAGTGGGCGCTGTACCTCAGAACCAATACCAGTATTCAGCGCCATGGGCACGAAACCGAGTGAGGCAACCAGTGCGGTACTAATGACCGGACGTAAGCGGATCAGTGCGCCCTCAATAATGGCCTTTTCTATGCTGTAACCTTGGTCTTGCAGGTCGCGAATAAAGGAAACCATCACCAGGCCGTTAAGGATGGCAATCCCGGAAAGTGCAATAAAACCAACGGCTGCGGAAATGGAGAAAGGGATATCCCGCAACATTAAAGAGAGCACACCGCCGGTTAATGCGAGGGGTATACCGGTAAAGATAATTGCCGCATCTTTTATGGAACGAAGCGCCAGCAGGAGAAGCCCCATAATTAACACAAGGGTCAGCGGCACTACAATCGATAAGCGTTCAGTAGCAGACTGTAGCGCCTGATAAGTTCCGCCGTATTCAACCCAGTAACCGGGTGGTATTTCCACTTTATCGGAAACGGACTGCTGTACATCAGCAACAAAGCTACCCAGGTCCCTACCCCGCACATTGGCCGTTACCACTACCCTGCGTTTACCGTTCTCGCGGAAAACCTGATTGATACCGGCAGTGAGTTCCAAGCTGGCAATTTCCTCCAGGGGCACATAATTGCCATTGGGTCGATAAATCGGCAGTTTCTTTAGCGCATCCAAATCCTGGCGCAATACCTCTGGCAAACGCACAACAATATCGGTGCGGCGGTCTCCTTCATAAAAGCGGCCAGCAACCGTACCTCCCAGGGCGGTTGCCAGCTGCTCCTGTACCTGATTGATGGCCAGCCCATACTGGGTTAGTGCGGCCTGGTCAGGAACAATGGCGAGAACCGGTAAACCGCTGGTTTGCTCCATCTGTATATCAGCAACGCCTTCAACACTGCCTATAGCCGCTTCAATTTCATTGCCCAAACGCTCTAATTGCTCAAAGTCATCGCCAAAGACTTTGATCGCCAATTCCGCACGCACCCCAGCTAAAAGCTCGTTAAAGCGCATCTGGATTGGCTGGAGAAATTCATAGCGGTTGCCGGGGATTGGCTCTACCAGCTTTGCCAGCTCTTCTACCAATTGCTCTTTCGGCTTATCCGGATCTGGCCACTGAGACCTGGGTTTCAGGATAATAAAGTTATCGGCAACACTTGGGGGAACGGCATCGGTAGCCACTTCCGCAGTACCAATTTTGGCGAATACACGCTCCACTTCGGGCAACTCTTTAATCCGCTCCTCCAGGGATTTTTGTAGTGCAATCGCTTGTTCCAAGGATGTGCCGGGAATACGCAAGGCGTGCATGGCAATATCGCCTTCATCCAGATTCGGCACAAATTCGCTACCCATTCTGCTTGCCGTATAACCGGAAACCAACACCAGTAGCGCAGCAATAGCGAAAACCATGCCACGCTGGCGCAGTGCAAACTCCAAGGCCGGGCGATAAATGCTATTCAACTTCTCAAGTGCAGGGTTTTTCTTTTCGATCACCGGTTTTCGGAATAGCAGTGCTATGCCGGCTGGCACCAAAGTGATGGAAAGAAACATCGCAGAAAGCAGCGCAATCACCACGGTAATAGCCATTGGATGGAACATCTTGCCCTCCACTCCGGTCAGGGCAAAAATGGGTAAATACACTGCTGTGATAATGAACACACCAAACATGGCCGGGCGAATCACTTCCCGCGTCGATTGGAATACCAGGGTAAGCCGTTGTTTTAGATCTAACTGGCCACGCTCGCGGGCGGATTCGCTGAGGCGTCGCAAACAGTTCTCGACAATAATGATGGCCCCATCCACCAACAAGCCAAAATCCAGCGCCCCCAGACTCATCAGGTTTGCACTTACGCGGGCCTGTACCATGCCGGTGATGGTCATTAACATGGCCACCGGAATGACCAGTGCAGTGAGAATTGCTGCGCGAACATTCCCCAGCAGCAGGAAAAGAACCGCGATAACCAGCAGCGCACCTTCCATAAGATTGGTTTGGACCGTGCGCAATGTCTGGTCAACCAGACCGGTACGATCATAAACCGCAGTCAATCTGATACCTGGTGGTAGACTCTGTTTGATATCCTCTAACTTTTCACCAACTGCACCTGCAACGGTGCGACTATTTTCGCCAACCAGCATGAAAACGGTACTCATCACCACTTCCCTGCCGTTCTGAGTAGCCGCCCCGGTGCGCATTTCGCGCCCCTCTTCGATCTTGGCCAAGTCGCCAAGGCGAACAGCAACGCCATTCACTTCCGCAACCAGGAAATCCTCCAGTGTCTCTAACGAGCTTGCCTGCCCCGGAACCCGCAACAACCACTGGGCGCCACTGTGTTCAATAAAGCCTACACCGCGGTTACGATTGTTCTCCTCGATCGAGCGAATCAGGTCTTCTTGGCTGAGGCCAAATGCCAGCAGTTTCTCCGGCTCTAAAGCAATTAGAATTTCTCTCTTGAACCCGCCGATCGGATTGACTTCCACCACACCAGGTACACGCAGTAACTGCGGGCGTACAATCCAGTCATGCACCGAACGCAAGTCCTTGGGTGTTACCGCACTGCCATCAGCATTGGTGGCTCCGGGTTCGGAGTCCACTGTGAACATAAAGATTTCACCAAGACCTGTGGCGATGGGTCCAAGCTCCGGCTCCAAACCAGCAGGCAGTGCACCACGTACACTAGTGAGCCGTTCATTCACTAACTGGCGGGCAAAATAAATATCGGTGCCATCATCAAAAATCACCGTAACCTGAGACAACCCATACCGCGAAACGGAGCGGGTATAAGCAAGGCTCGGCAATCCAGCCATTGCATTTTCCACAGGGTATGTAACCCGTTGCTCAACTTCTTTTGGGGTATACCCCGGTGCCTCCGTATTAATAACCACCTGGATATTGGTGATATCCGGTACCGCATCAATGGGCAGCCGGGTGAAATTCCAAATGCCCAAACCGCACAGTAATAGCACAAGGGCAATAACCAGCCCACGATTTTGAATTGAGGTTCTTATCAAGTACTCAAGCATGTCGAACCCTCAGTGATCGTGGGATGCACCGGACTTTTCAATGTCCGCTTTAATGATGTAGCTGTTGCCGGTGACATACTCGATTCCCGGTCGAATCCCCCCCAGCACCTCTACCCAATCGCCTGCTTCACGCCCCAGCTCCAACATACGCACCTCATATTGATCGCCCACCTTGGCATAAACGACAGTAAAATCGCGGAACGCCTGTAAACCGGAACGCTTTACGGCAAGAGGCACCTCATATTCAGCAACTTGGATATCGCCGCTTACAAAAGAACCTGGTGCGAGGCCCGCGGGAATATCTTGCAGTGACACTCGAACAGCGGTGGCCTGGTTGGGTTTCATCAAAGTATCAATTTGTTTCACTACCCCGAGCAGAGGAGTTTCGAGGGACTTGATATTGACGGAAACGGGCGCGCCCTGGCGAAACTGGGGGCGTGTCGAGGGGAAAACATCCAGCTCTGCTAACAAAGCAGTATCATCGGCAACCGTTAATAAAACTCGACCTGCGGTCTGTTCGCCAGGGTTTACATTGCGCTGGACTACTACACCGGCAATTGGGGATTGAATAGTGTAGGTGTTTAGGTTTTGATTGCTGTTAATGGTAATTAGGGGTTGCCCTTTTTTAACGCGCTCCCCCAACCCCACCTGCACAGTTTCTACAAAGCCATCGAAACGCGCACTAATTTCACGTACCTGCTCTGGATCTACAATAAGCCTGCCATAAGCGCGGCTGGTCTCACTCATCATTGCGGGGCCGACGGTTTCCGTATCAATTTCCATGGATTCAGCAATACCGGATTCGATACGGGTTCGCCCCTCAAAATTATCATATTGCCAACGGTGTTCTTGCCCCTGGTACTTGGCGGTTAGAGTTACAACAAATGAGTGGGGCTCATAGATCACCATATCACCACGCAGGTAATCCCCCTCAGGCCTGAACTCGATGTGATCCTCTCCATCTCCAAGCCTTGTAAGAACCACTTTAAGATCAACCTGTTGAGGATTTACAAGCTCTCCATCAATACTCACCCAAACTCGAAACTCCGGGGGAACACCGGTTTCATAAATACTTAGCTCAACGGCAAAATCACCTTCACGCAACATGCGCCCACGATTGGGCCCTTTTTCCGGTTCCGACCCTGCGACAGCTCCGGCCGCATAGACACTGCCGCTGCCACTAAGTAACAAGGAAAGTAGAGCACTGAATATCAGGCTGGAAAAAACTGCGGATCTCATATCTCGCTCTCGCTTATCTGTGCCAATGACAGGCCGGTAAGTTTTTCAATTTCAATCAGGCTAAGGTGTGCGTTGTACTGTGCCTGGAGCAGTGAAAGCTGCGCATCGCTAAGTCCCTGTTGGGCTAGTGCCAATTCCGAGTAGTTATAGCGTCCACGTCGATAGGCTTTTTGCGTAGCGGTGAGCGCCTTATCCAGACTGGGAATCATCTTTTCATTCAAGGCGGCAGCCACGTGCCGGTGATGCTGTAGCCTTTGGGTCATCACAAAGAGCTGTGTATCCAATGCAATCTCTTTCGCATTTCTTTCTGCTCGGAAACGATTCTGTTCCGCCCTCAAAGCAGATACCTTGCCGCGATTGCGATCGCCCTTTCCTAGTGGGATTGCGAAGCCGGCCACCAATCCATAATCTCCGCTCGCTTCGTTGCGACGAATTCCTGTATCAATCCTCCACTGAATGCCCGCTTCTGCACGTGCCAAATCAATTTCCGCCTGCTTCACGCGCTCGCGGCTCATGAATATTTCCAAATTTGGGTTGCTCGCCACCAAGCTTCGCAATCTAGATAAATCAACTTCTGGAATGACACTGGAAAGAGAGCCCGCCACCCCAAGAAAGCTGGGCTCTCTGGAGCCCCACTGGGCAGCTAATTGATATTTGGCAATATCCAACTCGTGCTCGACATCCTCCACAGCTAAGAGTCGACGCTGTAAGTCAACTTCCGCCCGAAAAGCATCGGCTTCATTCGTTCTGCCAACACTAACTTGGCGATTAATTTCGGCGGATATCCTGCGAGCCAGGTCGACTGCTCTTTTAGCAATTTCCAGGCGTTCCTGCTGAGCCAGGACCTGAAAAAAGTAACGCGCAGTATTAGCGGCAACTTCTAACTCAAGAACCTGCTTTTCGGCCTCAATCACGGAAGTCTTACTGCGTGCAGCCAATACACGTTTTTCTGCGAGATCACCCTGTAATAGCCAACTGATGCCGACTGTTACCTGGGAACTGTCGTTGCCATCGCTGCTCTTATCCTCTCCCACCCCCTCAGCGGCAACACTAAGCTCCGGTCGTGGTCCTAGCTTGGCGTGCTCGGATAGAGCATCCACAGCTTCAAACTGATATCGGTAGCCCGCCAGTTCAGGATGATTTTGCAAGCTTTTAAGAATTGCCTGCTCATAAGTAAGTCCCGATAACTCCTCGCCCTGTTCTGCCCTAAGGGACCCACTTAATGCGGCCAAAAAGAACACAGCTCCGGCCACAAAAAACCGATCTACAATCGGTTTTTTAGTTATGACTAAACGCAAACAATTAAACACTTCGGCTTCCTTAGTGGGAGAAAAGGGTTTCGACGGTGTGGTGGAGCGCATCCACCGAAACAAGGCAAGTGCCTGTAAGAGCCACAAACATTCCAGCTAATAACAAGGGGGGTAAGCTGCGCCCCTTATCATCAGACAGCAGGTAACGAATACGAGCATCCAATTGGTCAAGAGCGAAATAACAGACCATTGCTGAACTTCTCTCTTTGGGATGCAACCCATTGGAGATACGGGTTACTTTAAGTAGGGTTTGGGCGATAAAAGTCTCACTCCACCCCTGCCTATGGGCATATGCATCTGCACGCTGCTCCATACACAGCGCCATCTGCCGATTCAGGTAATTCCCCAAACGCGTAGGGAAAAAGCTGGCAAATAAAGCGAATATTAATTTCTTCAGAGGATCAAATTTTTGCGCATGGGCTTCCTCATGCAGGCGCACCACCTCAAACTCTTCCGCTGTTAACTGGTCTCGCAGACCGCTGGTATAAAACCCTTGCGGACGGAGCAGACCACTGGTGAAAGCCTGGGGCCCCTTTGCCTGGATAATACTCTGGTCAGACTTATCCCTTTCGCAAAGTTGCATTAACAAACGGAGCTGCGCCAAATGGCGATGAGCTCGTTTAAAACTTTGAAACGCCAAAAAACCGCTAAAGAAAAGAAACGCAATAGTAAAAACACCGTGCCAACTGTAGAGGTTAAAAGCATTGATATGGTGCCAGTGCGCCAGTGATGCAACGCCTCCCAAAAGGCTGGGGAAAGCCAGGATAACAGCGGCAGTGGAAGCCGCGAACCACGGCAGCAATACCGCACTCCACAGCAGTAAACGCCGGCTACTGACAGACAAGCTAAGTGAATACCGGGAAACGGAAAGGCAGGCAGCTGATACCAGTAAAATACCGACAAACAGGCCAAGTGCTGCAATAGTCAGCAGGTTTAGCCAGAGTGCAACCTGCCCCAAAATCATTAGCGATCACCCTGCTGGCGCTTTATCTTCTGGTTTTCGATCAACTGCTCCAGTTGCTCTAATTGGCTTTCGTTCAGCTCCGATGAGATGGAGGTAAACGCGGCTACCAGCCCGTTCTCATCATCAACAAACTCACGAGTAACATCTTGAATCAGTTGCCCGACAAACTCGTAGCGCTCCACTGCCGGGCTGTATTGGAATGCATGCCCCTGCTTCTCCCGAGACAGCAAACCTTTCTTGTAAAGGCGATCCAGCGTGCTTTGGATCGTATTAAGAGAACCTCCACGGGCCCTGCTCAAGTCCGAGTGGACCTGTTTGGCATCCGCAGATTTTCTATCCCAGAGGTATTGGAGCACCTGTTTCTCAAGATCGCCAAGTCGCATAGACCATTATTCCAGAGGTTAAAACTGTTCTTTGAATGATGGTAGAGCGGCAAAAACCGATCGTCAATAGGTTTTATGTCAGGCTTCCCCGAGCTTAGAAATTCAAAGTGAAATTGTTAAGAGAATAGTGAGGCCAAGATATCCTGCAAACTTAACCTTCTTAAACACTGCCCACAGTTATTTAGAACCTTTGTCACCGTATACCTGACATTCCTATGTGTAATCAGGTCCAAACCAGTATTTTTTTACGCATATCCGCAGCCCCACAAGGATGTCAAAAACGACATCACCTGAAATTGATCATCAAAGTAGAGAAAGGCACCTACAACTGGGCTTTTTTCAAGTGCTATATTTCAGCCGATAGCAAACAATCTACTTATTCAAATCGACTGCACTACACATGAATTCGGAGAATGTTTTATACCTCAGACCCAAGTCCAGATAGTCAAAGAGCCTATCTATCAAATGTCTGCAGATATCCTTTGTAGGCATAACCACTCACTATAAACCAGATTTACAGTGAATTTGATTATGCCTACGTTTACTTACTTAGAATTCCTTTTTAATCAATTTAACCGCTTCTTTTGTGGTAAGTATATCATTAGCCATATACTTGAAGTTAATCATTGCTGCTTCGTAGCCATTGCCCTCAGGCAAATTTGCACCAGCTGTTGCATCGGTTACAACAGCCACTTCAAATCCCTGTTCTAATAATTCGCGCATATGAGATTCTGTGCATAAATTTGCAGACATCCCTGCAAGAATTACTTTATCAATTCCCTGTTTTCTCAGTTGGAGTACTAAATCATTTGTCTCAGGGCCATAAATTTTATGCGGGCCGGTCACAACAGTCTTACCATTATTTATATATGGCTTATATTGCTCCAACCAATCAGCTCCAGAGTTTTCAAACCCGTTTAAGCTTAGAGGGTCTTCTCGATTGAACATACCAAGTTTGTGCATTACCACTTCGAGGTTCCCCTCAAACTTCCACTTATGATCATGAGGGTAGTAATAGTGTGGGGAAATAAATAAAGGCACATCCTTTTTCCCTGCAACTTTCATTAACCGCTCGAGGTTCTGAACTGTATTATTTTTTTCTACACTTTCCCCCACTACACCCCAGGTTACACCATTAGGGCTTAAGAAATCATTCTGCGGGTCGGTAATTACGATTGCCGTCCGCTCTGGATCAATCTTCATACCAGGCTCGACTTGATCGGCAAAGCTATTTAATGAGAAAGAGATAAGCCCTAGTGCTACAACTGGCGCTACTAGATTATTTAAAAAGTTCATCAGGTATTTTCCTATCCAAAGCTCTTAAGTTATGTAGGGTAAGTAAGCAGGATATTGCTAGCACTCAACCTGGAACGTATAATATCCTCACAATCTGCACGATAAATGCTTTAAAATATGTATTTTATGTCAGATCGTATGACCGTATGGTTTTTAGGTGTTTGCCGTTATGGACGTGTTAAGTGATTTGCTCAGGGTTTTCCACTTAAAAGCACATGTTTTTTTACACAGCCAATTTTATGGTGCGTGGCGGGTAGACACCTCCGGAGAGCAAAAGGCCACCTTTCATCTTGTTACTCGTGGTGTTTGCTGGTTACATTTACCCTCTCAGGATGTGCCAATACCATTAAGGGCCGGTGACTTGGTGGTATTTCCTCATGATGCTATTCATACAATAACCCATAGCCAGGACACACCAGATCCTAAACTGGAACTTAACCAACCTAACGAAGAGGGACAGGCTTTAGGTAGGGCTGCGACAAGTTTAATATGTGGTTATTTTGAGCTCGATCACTTTAGCTGGAATCCTCTTCATGAAGATTTACCTGAGGTTTTAATCGTTCAGAATGATTTGGCTGAAGGTGCTGCACTAATTGAAACGGTGACTCGCTTTATAACATTTGAGATAGAAAACAATTTGCCTGGAGAGAAAATCGCTATTGATCGCCTATCAGAAATTTTATTTATTTATATTGTGCGCGCTCATATGAAGAGCTCACAGTTCACCGATGGATACATTAAAGCACTCGCGGACCCCAAGCTGGGAAAAGTTTTACAGTCTATACATTCTGACCCAGGTTACTCGTGGACAGTTGATAAATTATCCAAACGAGCTGCTATGTCTCGATCCTCATTTTCTGAAAAATTCCTGTCTTTAGTGAAAAAAACACCAATGCAGTATGTTACCAATTGGAGAATGCAGCGTGCTCACCAAGAGTTTTATGAGAAGAAAAATTCAACTGCTCAAGTAGCCCATCAGTTTGGCTACCAATCCGAGGCCAGTTTTAGTAAAGCATTTAAAAAACATTTTGGCTATGGCCCTGGAGCAGCAAGAAGGAAAGGCATCGAATCTTGACATTTCTAGTTATTTTTTTAATAACTCAATAGCCTCTACAGCCTAACAGCCTTCATAAAGGAGGGCTGAGTTAGATTTTACGTGATTTCCCCTCTTCTCTGGCTCTAGCTCGCTCAGCCTCCAGAATGACCTGCTCTACAGAATACTTTATTGCACAAATCATAGTAGCTATAGCGCCAATAAATGTTGTAAACCAAAATGAAACATTTAGCGCAACGAGAATAAGTGACATTACACTCACAGCCAGCAATTTCATGTTATCTAAATGAAAATCAAAAAATTTACGGTCAAGCAAACCCATATGAAAAACAAGGAACAAGCCAATTGCAGCACACGAGACAATGGCTAAAATCGCAGAGGAATCATCTCCAACTTTTACAAACTGATAGAATCCATAATAGACAAACCATCCTAAAAAAGGGCTTAATAAGGCTACCTTTCCAGCAGCTATATCTTTAGAGATATGACGCCAAAAAATTGACCACCGATTTTGTCTATCCTTCTCAAGATTAGTTAATTTAACTACCCCAAAAGGAATAGCTAGCAATCCACCAATGATCACTAAGAAAACTATAACCCCCAATACTGTTTCCAGTATACACCTCCTTCCTTAAGCTGAATTTCATCACAGCCTTATATATGAATTACTTTAATATACCCGGGAATATTTTATTTTTCCTACGTCATTGAGAATTACAGACCATTTTTAGCTGTAGCACCTGCATCAACCTTCATTCGCGCATTGTTCAGATGATCACAAACCATCTCCATACCATCCAGCACCCGAAAAGTATGTCGCTGGATGATATCCGGTGGTACATGGAACAGGTTTCCCTCTTTAACTGCATTAATTCTTGGGTATGCTTCCCAGGCATCCAACCAATCTGGCCGCTCCTCCCCCATTCCGCTGGCGATAATTACTCTCGGGTCTCTATCCAGTACAGACTCAATACTAATCTTCGGTGCTAATACCAATGCATCGGCAAATATATTACGGCCGCCACAGGTTTGAATAACATCGCTAATCAGGTGGTCGCCATTAAGTGTTTGCAGTGGCTCATTCCAAACCTGATAAAAAACACTGACCGAATCCAGGTCCTTATGGCTAAGCTGTATCTGATTCAGTCGCTCAAGCCACTCTCCGGCAGATTTATCTGCATAGTCACTTGTACCTGCAAGTTTACCGAAGCGCTTTACATTCACAGCGATATCTTCAAGAGCATTAGATTCAGATACGAAAACTGTAAAACCGAGATCCTCCAGTTTATTAATCATCTGATCGCCATTTCCCGATCCCCAGGCAACAATCAAGTCAGGATTTAGCAATAGTAAACTCTCATAGTTTACCGCTTTATAGTTACCTATCTCCGGTAATTGCTTGGCTTGCTCGGGGTAATCACTGTAGCTTACTGCAGCAATTAGCTTATCCCCCGCCCCAGCACTGTAAAAGTTCTCCACGATATTTGGCGCTAGCGCAACAATACGCTCTGCTGGTGCAGGCAGTTCAACCCATTGGCCACGGGCATCTTTTACCCGCACGGAATCATCCGCCCAAGTATTACTCACCAATAACAGATTCAAGGTTAAAACAACACGGACAATACTGCTTCGAGACATCTCTTTAACTCGACTATAACTGAGGAGCTTCTAAACAGCTCCGTAACTCACATTGGCAGCCACTGCCACCCATAATATCAATATCGACAATTCACTTATCTCGACCAAACCGCCCAAACAATCGCCGGTATAACCACCAATAGTCTTATCCCACAGGCGACGCCAGAATAAGACCAGGGCAATCAAACTACAGACGATGCCTATGGCAATGGGTATTGGCGCCGCTAAACATCCAATAGCAACTACGATTGCAACTACCGGCAATAGGTCCCATCGGCGCTCGGAGCCAGCGGGCGGTACATGGCCTTCAACACGTGCGTATTGTGAAACTCCCATTAAAGCCAGGGCCGCAGCCCTGGCTAACATAGGTGAGAGCACTAACGGCAGATAGACCCAAGCATCTTTTGTTACTGGGTTTATTAGCTCTAGCAGGGTTGCTATTGCAGCGAACTTTATCAGTAGGAAAACAACAACAGCCGCTACCGCAATAGAGCCGCAGTGGGGATCGTGCATTACTCTCAGAATATGCTGACGTTGTTCTTCAGGATCCGCACACTTATGTCCAGCAAAGTAGGCATCAGTACAGTCAGCAAGGCCGTCGAGGTGTAGTGCACCTGTCAGGACCACCCAGAAACCCAATAGTATTGCAGCTTGCAACTGGGCACCTAAAGGAGCCAGAAGGTAGGCGGCCCCGGATAACAGTACACCAATCACCACTCCAACCAGGGGGTAAAAATATATCGACCGCTTCACCGTTTCCTTGTCCACCTCCCGAAGCAAACCCGCCACCGGCAGCCGGGTAAGAAATACCAGCGCATACAGAAATGCTTGGGATAGGTTGTACAACTTACGCGCAATAAACATAAGCTGACTGCTCTGGGTAGGAAACGGTAAAGGTCTTATTGTCCGAGTCGTATCTCAACGATGCGGCAAACCCGTAGTTAACTTGCAGTGAAATCATTTTCACTGGGAGCCAGTTATTCGCATACGCGAGCAACAACTTGATAACGCCACCGTGAGTAACGAGCAGCAGGGACTCTCCCGAGTATTGCTGGGCTAGATTATCAATAGCTTGAAGAACTCTGGATCGAAATACGGGAAAGGGCTCACCTCCCGGCGGTGCGTGCTTTTCTGGGTCACGCCCCCAGGCTTCACACAGTGCTCGTTGCTCAGTCCAGATCTTATCGACTGACTGCCCCTCCCAGTCCCCGAAACCAATTTCCCGGATATCAGGAACTTCAGTTATCGGCAGCTTTTTCTCTCGGGCAAGCTGAGCAGCAAAGCGTTGGCAGCGTTGTAAGGGTGAAGTAACAATCCGGTCCCAGGAGTCATCGAGCTCGGCAAGCCCTCGCAACATCTGCTCCCTACCCTCACTGGTTAGGGGCACATCAATCTGCCCGCGAAAAATATTTCCACCTTCGCAGGCACCGTGTCGTAAAAGATCAATCCGCAACTGGCACTCCTGCCTCACTGAAAGTGAACATTTTGTTATGCAGGTTCAGCGCTTGCTTGATAATACTTATGGCCAACACTGCACCTGTGCCTTCGCCAAGGCGCATATTGAAGCTCAGCAATGGCTTCACCCCCAGGCACTCGAGGGCCAGTTTGTGACCAGACTCGTCAGAGAGATGGGCGTAGAGCAACCAGGGTTTCACTGACGGATTAATAGCACCGGCAATAGCTGCCGCGGCAGTCGCCATAAAACCATCAACCAATACAGGGACACCTCGCTGGGCACTGGCGATAAACGCTCCCGTTAAGGCTGCAATCTCAAAGCCACCAAAAGTTTGCAGAATAGCAAGTGGCGAGCCCAGCGCTGCCCGGTGCTGCTCCAAGGCAAATTCGATCAGTTCCACCTTGCGGGCGAGCACTGCATCGTCGATACCTGTTCCTCGCCCCGTAATGATGCCAACCTCTAGTTCAAAAAGGGCGGCAAACATGGCAGCGGCGGAAGTGGTATTGCCAATACCCATATCTCCGCCAATAAAACAATCTGCATCGGTAGACTGGCGGCGACCGGCATCAAGAGCAAGAGCCAGCTGCTCTTGGGTCATAGCGGGATTCCCCTGGGAGAAGTCCGCAGTAGAGGGAGCTATAACTTCATCAATCAGGTCCGGGTGTTCAGCGGGGGCCACACAACCCAGATTAATTGCGGCAAAGTCAGCATTCTGTTCGCGGCTCAATACATTGATAGCCGCCCCACCCTCGCAGAATAGTTTCAGCATTACAGAAGTGACTGCCTGAGGAAATCGGGAAGTTCCCTGGGCTGCAATACCGTGATCAGCACCGAATACCCGCACCGACAAATTATTCAGTAGGGGTTGCTCCCTCCCCTGGAATCCGGCGAAATCCACGGCAATGCTCTCGAGCCGACCGAGCGCGCCTTGCGGCTTAATCAATTGCTTCTGGCGGGCAATCGCGGCATTGCGCGCACTCTGGTCCGGGGTTGGTGCAGGCTTATCGAGCCAACTGAGTTCATCTATCATCATTATCAGTTTTAGGTGATTTTACTTTACAGTGAGCGGCAAACCTGCAATTGCCAAGGTGACGCTATCAGCTCGCTCGGCTAATGCCTGATGAAGCCAACCTGCCGCATCCACAAATTCCCGCGATAACTGCCCAAGGGGCACAATACCCGAACCGACTTCATTACTGACAAAAATCCAAGGTGGGGTAATACCGTTAGCGAGAGTACGCCTCTGATCAATACATTGCAGAAGCGCCTCTTGCTCACGCTCCCAAACGCCCTGATGAAGACAGTTGCTCAACCACAAAGTGAGGCAGTCCACCAGTACACAGTGGGACTCAGCAGCTGTAACCAGAGCCTCTGCCAATGCAATAGGCTCTTCCAGGGCCTGCCAGCGATGATCCCGGTCTTCCCGATGTCGAGCAATACGGGTAGACATTTCTTGATCGCCCGCCGTAGCCGTTGCCAGGTAGGTAAGTCCACCATCGCTACTGCTGCTTAGCCACTGCTCCGCGCGCTGTTGCGCGAGCCGGCTTTTTCCACTGCGTGCGCCTCCTAGTACCAGATGCACACCAATGGAACTAGACATCGGCAATCACCAGGGATTTACCGGTTACCGGGTGTGGCATCACCGTGACACTGTAGCCGTAAAGCTGCTGCATATTCTCCGCAGTCAATACATCCTCTGGATTTCCGTAGGCCATACTGCGCCCCTGCTTTAAGGCGAGGATTCTGTCGCTATAGCCGCTGGCATGGGCCAGATCATGGACCGTCATTACCACAGCTACGCCACTTCGCGCGAAGTCTCTTACCGCTCTCATCATTCCATATTGGTGTGCAATATCCAGGCTGGCAGCGGGCTCATCTAATAAGAGGAGCCGCTCTCCCCCATCCTCTGCCCGCCAGATCTGGGCCATCACCCGAGCCAATTGCAAGCGCTGCTGCTCGCCGCCGGATAATGTTGGGTACAGGCGCTCAGACAAATGACTAACATCCAGCGCAGCCATGGCTTCCAGGCAGATCTCTCGGTCCCGGTCAGTGCCGGTGGAATGCGGAGTTCGACTGAGGGCGACCAGTTCCAGCCCAGTAAAGGCAAATGTCAGCGGGTTATTTTGCGGCAGGACGGCAACTTGCCTGGCTCGATTGCGGGCGGACAACTTTGAAAAAGAGCTGCCTTTAAAGTGGACCTGCCCGGAATCCATCCTGACTTCGCCGCACAGGGCACGCAGCAGAGTCGACTTACCCGCGCCATTGGGGCCAATCACACAAACTAGCTCGCCGACATCTACCTCCAGGTTGATATCTTGCAACAGCGGCCGATTATCGACACTAACCGCAACTCCCTCCACCTGTAGCAGAGCCATTAAATTGCCCCCCTGCTTTTACGCAACAAGGAAACAAAAAAAGGCACCCCAATCAGTGCGGTAATCAGCCCTACCGGGATCTCCACCGGGGCAATAATGGTTCGTGCCAGGGTATCGGAAACTAGTAATAAACTGGCTCCAGCCAGGGCAGAAAGCGGCAACAGTTGCCGGTGATCAGGTCCTACCCACAAACGCACTATATGGGGCACTACCAGCCCCACAAAAGCTATACTGCCGGCTACAGCAACCGAAGTGCCCACTCCAGCCGCAACAAGCACTATCAAACGGGTTTTTACCCGCTCCACATCAATACCGAGGTGCCGTGCCTGGGATTCTCCCAATAAAAGAACATTTAGTGAGGTGCCGAAGCGGGACATACTGGCAAGCAAAACGCCCAGCACGGCCAAAACCAGAAAAGCGCGAGGATAGCTCGCTGCATCCAGCCCCCCCATTAGCCACAGGCTCATACGGCGCAGTGTGTCATTATCAGCAAAGTACTCCATTAGCCCGATCAGGCTTGCGGAAAAAGCGGTAACGGCAATCCCCATTAGCAACATGGTGGCCACGGAAGTGCCATTAATACTTTTCGCCACTTTGTAGACCAGTGTCACCGCTAAAAGGCCGCTGAAAAAAGCAGCTATGGATACAACGGGCAAACTCCCAAACGCAGCGGCAACCTCCGCTCCTAGCAGGATGGCCAAACAAGCACCGAGAGAAGCCCCTGCGGTAACACCAATCAGGGATGGGTCAGCTAGAGGGTTTCGAAATAAGCCTTGCAACATTGCCCCGCAGATGGCGAGCACAGCACCCACTCCAGCCGCCAACAGCGCCCTTGGCAATCGTATTGCCTGAACAATATCCCCAGCGAGTCCACCATCGCCCTGGCCACTGATCGCGGCAAATAGTTGTGAGGGTGAGAGATACACTGCACCTATAGCAACGGCAGCAGAAAAACTAAGGGCAAGTGCTGTGGGCAGTAACCACCAGGCAATATTTAATGCTTTGATACGGGTAACAGTCACTGGGTATCCTCTTGCAGCGCTGCCGTCTCCCTGGTTCCCTCAAATTGCTCGAGCCAGTTTCCCTGGATATTCTCGGCAATAGTCTCAGCCAGCCTGTCCAATTGTTGCTGCCGCTGATCACCCACATCCAACGGCGTAGAGTCTTTCAACCCACCCCAGGCAAAAAGTGCGCTCAGCGCTTCGGGTGAATCGAACAGCCCATGCACGTAGGTCGCGAATATCTGTCCATCAGCACTTATTGCACCATCAGGCCTGGAATTTCCGTCTTTATCACAGATATATACCGCTGGAGTTTGCAGAGCTACACCTTCTGTTATACCACAGTGAATTTCATAGCCCTGAACAGGAGCAGCTTCTTTTACTTCACTTTCCAAAGCTAAAAAACCGGTAATATTTTTTAGTGCTTTGACGGGCTGTAATCGAGTTATTAAATCCAGATAACCCAAGCCCAGTTCGTTACCCGGGGTATCCTCTACCCCATCCGGGTCCTGTACCTCGCTCCCCAGCATTTGCAAACCACCGCAAATACCCAAAAGTTTGCCGCCATAGCGCAGATGCCGATCCAACTGTGCAGGCCAATCATTTTCTTTTAAGTAAGCCAAGTCTGCCCGCACATTTTTACTGCCAGGAAGAATAATCCAGTCGCACTGTGGGACTGGTTCACGGACACTGACAAATTGCAGATCGATATCCGGATGCAACCTCAGCGCATCAAAATCTGTATGATTGCTTATGCGCGGCAATACCGGCACTACCACTTTCAATCGAGCATCAGCACCGCTCTGTTGGGTGCTAATGGCATCCTCCGCGTCAAGGTAGAGGTCATGGAGATAAGGTAAGACTCCGAGAACTGGCTTGCCGGTATACTCCTCTAACCAGTCAAGCCCCGGCTGAAGTAATTGCAGATCGCCACGAAAGCGGTTGATCACAAAACCGACGACACGCTCTCGCTCTGAGGAAGACAGCAATTCGAGGGTGCCTACCAAGTGGGCGAACACACCTCCGCGATCGATATCGGCAATCAGTATAACCGGGCAATCAACCGCCTCGGCAAAGCCCATATTGGCAATATCGTTTTCCCGCAGGTTAATTTCTGCCGGGCTGCCAGCCCCTTCAACTAACACCAGCTCATATTGATCATCGAGCCGTGCGAAGGAGTCCAGCACTGCATTTTGCGCGGTAGCCTTGTAGTGGTGGTAATCCAGCGCCTGCATATTCCCCAACACTTTACCCTGGATAATAACCTGAGCCCCGGTATCTGAAGCGGGCTTAAGTAACACCGGGTTCATATCGCTGTGGGGGTCGATCCCACAGGCCTGGGCTTGCAGCGCTTGTGCCCGCCCTATCTCACCACCATCCACCGAAACGGCACTATTGAGTGCCATATTTTGCGGCTTAAAAGGTGCGACACTGACTCCGCGCTGGGAAAAGTAACGAGCGAGCCCGGCCACCAAAGTACTCTTGCCAGCATCGGAAGTCGTGCCCTGAACCATCAACACGGACATAGTGAAAACAACCTAGTAATCTACGCCTTTGCGGGCTTTGATGCCCGCTTTAAAAGCATGCTTAACATCTTTCACTTCAGATACCGTATCCACTAGCTCCTGTAGCGCACTACCACCACCTCGACCAGTCACCACCAAACTCTGTTCCTGTGGCCGCTGGGCCAGAGTCTCCAATACTTTGGACTCATCTAAGTATTTGTAAGCGAGCATATAAGTGAGTTCGTCCAACACCACTAAGTCATAGGTGGTATCGGTGAGCATTTTTTCTGCCTCTGCCCAGGTTCTCTCTGCAGCAGCAATATCACTGGTGCGATCCTGAGTATTCCAGGTAAAGCCAGTACCCATTTGATAGAGAGTAACTTCCGGGCAATGGTTTTTAAGGAAAAGCTCTTCCCCAGATTGCTGTGCGCCTTTAATAAATTGCACTACACCCACTTTCTGCCCGTAACCCAGTGCGCGTATCACCATGCCGAAAGCTGAGCTCGACTTCCCTTTGCCATTTCCGGTGAGCAGGACAGCAACTCCACGCTGGGTATCGGCTGCTGCAATGTTGGCATCAACCTTCTCCTTGTGTTTTTGCATTGCCTGCTTGTGCTTGGCATTTCGTTTTTGCTCGTCTTCCGACATGGCCACCTCAGTTCAAGAACCTATAAAAGAAAGTGCTTTAGAAGCTGAATTCCACACCAGCATAACCGGCGAGGCCCGCAGTGTTATAGCCAGTAACTTCCACATAATCTTCGTCGGTGAGGTTTTCACCGCGAACAAATACCGTCGTGGCGTTGTTCAGCTGATAACGGACACTGGCATCCAGCACTTGATAATCATCCAGCGAAGAGCCATCGCTATCTACCACATCCGCACTGGAACGCAGGTTCATAACAAGGCTCAAGTCACTAGTAGGCTTATAAGTGAAGCCGAGATTCGCCAAGTGCTTGGGACTGCGGGCTCGGGGAGAATCATCGGCTTCTTCAGCATCGGTGTAGGTGTAATTGGCAGAGAGCAATAGACTGTCAGTCAATTGCGCTTCGACAACAAACTCAGCGCCTTGGGACACGCTTTCTCCACTGCTTTGCAGGTAACCTGTGTAGTCGGCCATATCGAATCCGATTTCATTCTCAATGACCTGTTTAAACAGTACGAACTCCAGGTAGAGAGAGTTTTCACCAAAGTATTCAACACCAAGATCCAGGCCTCGGCTCTCTTCCGGCTTAAGAGATGGCAACTCTAATGGAGTAAAAGTTAACCAGTCGAATGCGGTAGCGTTGTAGTCAACTTCATATAAGCTCGGGGCACGGAAGCCAGTGCCGTAACTACTTTTTATTTTTACCGTACCGTTGGCAACATCCTCAAATAAATAGGCTGAGCTGGCGCGGAAGCTGTTGTAGCTGCCAAAATCAGAGTTATTGTCATGGCGAAGGCCAAGGGTGATATAAGCCTGATCGGCATAGCTTCCCTGATATTCGGAATAAACTGCCCACTGATCCCGATCCAGGTCGCCCGAAGTATCTTCACGATGCTCTACCCCGTAGACCATTCCATGTTCGCGACTAAACCCGTAGGAACCGGTGAAGTTCAACTTTTCGATATCACCTTCCGCTTCATAAAAGGGCACGCCTTCACTGATATAGGTACGCTGCAAATCAGAACGTGTATAAGCCAACTCCTGCTGACCATCTTCGCCTTTATGAGCTAAGCTGACACGAACACTTTCCTGGCTGAAATCAAAGTTACAATCATCCTGAGAGGGCCAGCCGCAGCGATCATACTCACCTGAAGCATCGGTATCCCGCGCCACAGCCTCAAGTCGCCACTGCTCAGAAATATTCCAACCTACACGGCCATGCAAGGTTTCATTATCGTAACCGTCGTCATCTCTCAATTCCGTGTCATAACTACTGGTATTAAAACCATCGGTTTCTGCCGCCGCTGCAGAAACAAAATAATCCAATGCTTCATTGGCTCCGCTAGCGCTGGCATTGTAGCGTTCAGTATCGAAGCTACCGCCCTCAGCTGACACCTCAAAGCGCTGCCCTTCACCCTCGCGACGAGTCGAGATATCCAGTACACCACCGGCATCGGCTCCGTAGAGCATACCTTGTGGACCGCGTAATAATTCCACGCGCTGCAAGTTGCTGCTCATAATATGTTCAATATGAGCCCCCGCCTGGGTACCGGTTGGGTCAGAAATGTCGATACCGTCTATCTGGACCAAGGTTCTGAAACCGGACTCTCCACGTACCCTTAAGGAGGTTGTCTTGCCCATACCCCCTGTATTGGTAACAGACACGGAAGGCACACTGCGCAAAACATCGGCAAGGGACACCAATCCCCGCTCTTTTAGCTGCTCTTCATCCAATACAGTTACTGAAGTAGCTACCTGGCGCAGCGGCTCGCCCTGACGGGAGCTCACAACAACCACGGTTTCCAGGTCTGGAATTGAAGATTCGGTAACAGTGGATTCAGCAAAAGACGGCGCGCTCACGGCTGACAGTACAGCCAGGCTCAATATAGATTTTTTCAAGTTTCAACCCCTAAGACAAAAGCACATGGGATCGAGGGAGGAATAGCAATGCGGCACGCCGAAGCGCGAAAGATCGTATTGCAAGATGGTAGCCCTCCGCTCCATCGTGTTTAGAAAAGAGGCCGGTATCGGGCTTACCACTCAGAATACAGGTGGATCACCGTTGCGGGGGCAGCGCCGGATTTCCGGACTTCCCGTTTAACCTTCTCAGCCAATTCAGGGCAGAAGGCACCTCTAATCGTGATCGCGAAACTAGTGGAAAGGTACCGGAAAGTCAACAGAAGCCAAAAAAGACTACCTTTCGCGTCATAAGTCATCAGACACCTGGTTCTGGAGCCGCTCGCGGAGGTCAGTTCCTCCTATTTTAGATACATCGCCTTATTCGGATTATTTAACCATCAGCAAGTTTTTTTGAGATAACACTCAATAACAATTTACCCACGGAGCAAGGAGGATACAGACAGAAATATGAGAGGTTTTTCGTTCCAAGCACGATTATTACTCAGGGTGATCAGAAATTTTATCCGCTCCCTAAGCAAATACTTTCAAGCATGATCGTTAAATAACCATTATTTAGCATTCAAACTCGTACCTATCAGCCCCCTTCCTACAAAAATACAAAAATCACGTCAGCCTATCCCACGGTAGAACCAAACCTATTAGTTTAATAAACATTCATTATCGCTCACTCCAAGAGCACAAAACACAAAGCCTTAGTGTCACTCCAAACCAAGTTATACTTGACCACCCAAAACTACACCTGTAGTCTTCAGGGCTAGCAACGTAGTTAAAAGGTCATCGACATGGTTATTTCAGCTTCAGAGCAAGTAATCCTAGAAGTGCTTTGGAGGGATCACCCCCTAACAGTGGGGCAGATTATTGAACGGGTACAAGAAACTTCTGATTGGCATCCAAATACTATAAAAACGATGCTGAGCAGGCTGGTAACCAAGGGAACTCTTGAGAGAAGCAAAGATGGCAAACGCTATTTTTACTCTCCCGCTATTTCGAGGGATGAAGTTGTTGATGAGGAAACTAACGGACTCCTGTCACGTTTTTTCAATGGCAAAATGGCTCCCCTGCTTGCACACTTCGCCCAGCATAAAAAGATATCAACTCAAGAGTTAAAAGAAATTGAAGAAATTTTAGACAAGCTGAAGAAGAAAAATGATTGAGTGGTTATATCAAACATCAGTTGAAATCACTTTACTAATTGGTTTAGTTCTACTGATAAAAGGTTTGGTCCGGCGTTATTTGGGTGCACAGATAGCATTCCTGCTCTGGCTAATTCCTTTGGCTAGGTGCTTTATGTGGCAAAAACCAGAAGTCGGCATTGCACTTATTGAGTACCAGGCCTTTTCGGCTGATAACATTTCTATAAAGATATTTCCTAATCCAGATGTTACGGTACTTACTCCCGACTTTTATTTAATCTGGGCCTGGTTGATCGGGTTCTCTGCCTGGGTGATCTATAGACTTTTTTCTATATACACACTTAAAAATCATTTAATCAAAAATCGACAATCTATTCCGGTAAAAGAGATTATCAAAATTCATAAACCATTAGCACTGAAAGCCCACACCATATATAAAACACACATACCTTCCGCTCCATTTGTTACAGGCCTATTAAAGCCTGCAGTATACTTACCGGATGATTTCTATTCACGATATAATAAAATTCAACAACGCTATATTCTTGCCCATGAACTCTCCCACATTGCATGCAAGGATTTATGGGTTCAATTGATCTATGAAATCGTCCGTGCTGTATTTTGGTTCAATCCACTAATTCATATAATCGCACCAATAATCCGAGAAGACCAGGAACTGGCATGTGATCATCGAACTCTAAAAAATAGCAATAACAATGAACGCTTAGAATATGGTCGCGCATTAACAAAACGTTTATACGTGAACATCCTCCCCGCCACTATGGCATTTCTATTAAACCAAAAAGAGAGATTTATCATGCTTGAAAAACACCACAACTCAACAGTAAAAACAACATTAGGTGGCCTATTTGTTCTTACTATAGGGTTTATTGGCCTAACCCAAACACCACATGTAGTAGCTGATGACTCATCTTGGCCAAAGGAAACCATGCAACTTAACTTTGAAGAGATCCCGCTAAGCGAAATGACTAGAATGATTTTCAACTTCGCCCAACAAGATGTTGTCGGCATTGAACAGCTACCAAATCAAAAAGTTACAATCAAAATTGACTCTGTAAAGCCCTACCATGCGGCAAACACTTTATTAAGGTGTTATGGATTCAAAATGGAGCAACGCGATAATCACTACACTGTAACTCAAGAATTTTCAAATATTGATTTTCACGATTCACCTCAAACCTGCGTTAGTTCAGAACTCGGATAAACCAGGCAACAATTTTTAGCAATCAGATTAATAAAAAGTACCCCTGAGTATATTCACTCGCGAGTCAGGCGTACTTTCCCTGTCTGAAACACTAACCATACCTACTCATGTCGTGGTCACATTCCATGAATGAGAAGCCATCAGCTTTAGACAAAATGTTTTACAAAATTTGACGTTATAAATCATTAACTGTAGTACCAAAGAGGAGCATTTACCCCTCTAACTATTATCAAATACTGCAAGCCAATCTGTGTAATATTTATCCGCATATTGACGAAAGAATGGAAACAACCAAGATGCACTTCTTTCATGAAGATTAAACCCACATCCATCATCAACAAGTACATCTTTGTCAACTATTCCGGAGAGCGCATGATGTAGAGCTGAAGCGCATAGTAGAAATTGCCCTATTGAATCGGCGATAGGCCTAAAATCCCACCCCCCAGCCCCATGCATGGCACGATATACCTTTGAATTTCGGTTGCTTTCGGCCAAGTCTACAATGATTGGATCTGCACCCTCATCGGCGAATAAAAACCAAGTTTTATCCCAACCGGGTATTGGCTGATTATCAACCGGGTTGTAGTTATATCCATTCATCACCCATGACAAGCGCCTGGCACTATAAAGATCAATTGGATTGCCCACGCCATCAAGATATTGGCTGTGGGCAGGCGCATAGTGAACCATATACTCTTGAAACTCTTTCGGAAAAACAAAATCCCTTTCCTTTTGCAACCGAAAACAGATAGAGTTTCCACCTCCCTGAAGTTCAAAATCTGTCTTTGAAAAACTATGGATCAACTCAATATAATCTTTAATATCCATACTACGTAACTCGCGAAACTACTTGCTGTATTTTTTTTTTGGGGGGGGTACATATTAAGCAAAGGGTGCGGCTTACCCTACTCATCTAGCTGCTACCTACTTACCACCTTGCTTCTGACAGCATGAGGAATACTGTATATTTTACAGAAGCACCCAAAATAGATTTTTGTATATTCTTACATACATCTTCCTATTTTGATGTGCCAACTAAAATACAACCAGCACCAATAAAAGTGGAACCAAATATCCGACCGAGAAATCGACTTGAAGCCATACTCCTTGACCATTTCTTGGTACCGAAAGCTAATAAGGTATAACAAAATAAACAGCTAAAAGATAATGCCATAAAAGTGAAGACCAGTAAGGAAAACTGAGGTAATAGTGGGTCGGACAATGAAATAAATTGTGGGAAAAGCGCGGTTGTAAATATTATCGCTTTAGGGTTCGTTAAGGCAATTAAGCCCCCTTGAATATACAAACTCAATGCACCTCGTCTAGCATTACAAGTTACCTCAGAAGAATCCACTCTTCCTATTCCATTTTTCCAAAGCTTAACTCCCATATAAATCAGATATCCAGCCCCAACCACCTTTACCACAGTAAACGCCAAAGAAGAGTTAAGGACAAGTACACTCAATCCAATAACTGAAAGCCCGGACATAACAAACAAGCCAGATATATTGCCCAATGCCGTGAACACACCTCCTCTAACACCATTCGATAGAGTATTGATAGAGACTAGTAGTGCCGCTGGGCCAGGGGTAGCAGTTGCCAAGAGTGCGATTGCGCAAAAGGCCAACCAATTTTCAAACGCCATTTAACTCACCCTAGCAACTATTACTATCTCAAGGAAATGGAAATCACTGACAGGACTAACCTTACCTACCATATGCTATATAAGCAACCAAGAAAGACCGAATGAGCTAGCTATTATAAACCAGTCTAAATTACCCCATCTCCAAAACTGAAAAGATAAAGAGCACTAACTTTATAGGAAACAATAGAGATCACTCAATTATCCTTACCCGGCCACTAAAAGCTCTCTTTATATACCCTTCAAATTTTATCAGCCATTTTTCGTCTGGCGGCGCACTATTCTTTATACGGCCGGTATTTACCACTGCAACCATAAGAAATTGGCAGAAAATATCTACAAACCTAACAACCAGCCACAAATTGGAACCTACGTACAACCCGAATAACAAAATATTTACCAGCAGTACTCTACAAGCCCTTAAATATATAAACGCCATCACATAACAAGAAAAACCATCAAACAAAATGCTTGTATATTGAAAAATTATGCGTATACCATTCAATCGTGGTAAGTAATTTGGAATACCCTCACAAAAATTAAGAAATCATTTATAGGGAACATTTATGAAAAGATTACTGGGCACAGGAATAATAGCAGCCCTCTTTTTTATCAGCTCTCACACAACAGCTGCAACAATGGAGTGCTATGTCGACACCATTAAGTTTGATACATACAGACCAAATGTTTGTTTCGCATTAGTATGGGGTGCGAATACAGCAACTGCGGCATTTAGAATAGAAGAAGATACAAGCAAAGTAATTAGTTCCGTAATTTGGTCAGATGATGCTCATAGTTGTGGAACCACTTCTGACAGGTATTGTTCTTTTACGATTCGTGCATTTAGGGCATATACCGCTAAGGCAACAATACTTTATCAAGATGGTTCATGGGACACAGCATCTGCTATCGCCTCATTTGAAGATGGAAGCTAAGTGATAATTTAAAATTAACAAAAAAGGGCATACTTGAACTATGCCCTTTTTTATAGTTGTAGAAGAAAGAAAGTACACATTACTAACCAATACTACTTTTCCCCGACATGACCACCTAGCCTTAAAAGCATCCTCAATATAATCTGACTCCGTACTTATATAGGGTCAAAATTCAACAAACAGTCCTTATCGACCCACAATCAAACTATAGATAAACTTTATTTATCAAGAATAATATTAAAGCCACCATAGATTAACCTCTTACCATCAAATGGCATAGGGTTTTGATCTGGGTTCATCCTCGGATCATCCATAACCGCCTGCCATCCAGAGTCTCGAACCTCTTTAGAAGGCCAGAGGACCCAGGAGAACACTACAGTTTCATTGCCAGCACACTTTACGGCCAAAGGAAAAGAGGTTAATTCGCCTTCTGGAACATCATCACCCCAAGTTTCAACAACCTTTAGGGCCCCCTGCTCTTTAAATACCTCTGCAGCAATTTTTGCATGCTTAATATATTCTTCTTTGTTATCTGAGGGTACAGCTGCTACAAATCCATCTGCATAAGACATTTTTAACTCCCCGACATTTTCTAATTTGATAAGTTACTATTGAAATTAAATACAGATTTAAAAAGCACTTCTACTGCCCTGATCTAGTGATAGCGATATCTCTCTATCACCAACCCTTCTTACACCCTACATAGAGCACAAAATCAAATGCTATCACTCTTTTCTTTTGAGGTATTTTCCAAACCTCCTTAGCCTTACGATAGGCCCGCTCCATAAATTCACCACCCATGTCATCTATACATCTCCGCACAGCCGAAAAAGTATGTATAAAATTAAAAAACTCATTCAGGTCCCAGACTGCTTCCATAGTTGGCTTCGAAACCTGTATAGCACTAAAAGGAAAGTCTATATCCTTAAAATGATTCCAGAGCAATTTGTTTTGTGGAGCCCAGTACGTCTCTATTGGACCCAAAATAAGTTCATTGAATATTTGAGCCAGTTCTCCATCTAAGACTGGCCAGTTATAGCCCCAAGCTGAAAAAATACCTTTTGGCTTCAAAACCCTTAGAACTACGGGCCAAAAATCATCAGGGTCAAACCAATGCAACGCCTGGGCTACACAAACCAAATCACAACTCTCATTCGCCAGGTCACACTGCTCAGCAGTGTCCTACTTGATAGTGAATTTTAGGGTGAGCTTTAGCCGCTTTTATTTGCTCGGCGCTAATATCAGTTGCGTACACACTACTAAATAGTTTTGCCAATCCTATCGCCGCCTGACCACTACCGCAAGCACAATCCCAGGCAAGTTTATTTGATGGAGCCAAGCTTGAGAGACACTTATAAAGCTCTGGAGGATAGGTTGGCCTAGCAGTCTTTAAAGCTCACTCTTGTCACTGAATAGTTTGTGATGGTGCATTCCTGCCCCCGACAAATAAGGTTCTTTAAGCAGCCGCGGCAAGATAATATATATGAGCTACTATAGCTGCACCTCTTACCCTAGCTCTTAGGTCGTAATCAAAAAAACCATATTATTCTTATTTATTAGCAGCTGGGACCCCCTCCAAGCATTACACTACCAATAACTTTTTGAGATGCAACAATTCATGTAACACCAATACTGGCGCGATAGTGGACATCAATACTCCAGCCCAATACCAACAAACTACAAAATAGCGATACCTTGCCCTTCCGAGACATAATACGAGCATCATCTTCCAGGTAAAAACTTGACAGCTTCGATATCACGCATAATTTTCCGCCACTAGCTATGCAGACCAAATACACACTAGGAGTCATAATAGAACTTCGAAACAGCAATAGCACAAAATACTCTAAGAGCTTTGCTTCAACGGACTTCTAAACAGGCGAAACATAGTCCTCCATCCAGGGCCAAAAACAAGCCAAAAAATAAGAGTGCTTTGAAAATATCATCCCACATATAAAGTGCAAATGATTTATCTGGATTACCGATCATTCATGTCATTGCTCGAATGAGAGCTAGGGTGATTACGCAGGCTAACAGTGTTTTTATAAATACAATCAATTCATACCTTAACTTGGGCCAACCATAGTCGGGACTAGCCGGCTTGGACTCGCCGGTAAAATGCCTAGCAAAGATCATATCGGCCCATTGAATCAAATTACGACCAAAGACAACTGAAAAAGCAATATAAGCAGCGCCAAGACCGCGAAAAAAATGTTGTAGTTGTACCACTTAGAATATCAAGTACTGTAGCGCTGAGCAGTACGACATCGACTATCGGGGTAAAGTACTATCTAGATACCCCGAAGTTACCAAAGGATAAGCCCATAGGCTTACCCCTCGGAGGACCTTACTAGACAGGCTCGGGCTCTCTCAGCGGCCGTTGTTTTGCTACCGCAGCCGACTTATCAGGTAACGGCAAAGCGACAGGTACTTGCTGCGCCTGGCTGGTAGCCATTACCACAGTACTACCGTGACGTGCAGCAGTTACCAGCGCATCATTATCTGCAATGGCAGTCATAAAGCGCAACGCTTCGTCTGCGCTGGTACCGGCGCTGGTAAGAACCTTAATAGCCTCGGCTGCACTTTGTGCATATACCCGTCGTGCCTCCCCCATTTTCTCCATACGAATCTTTACGGACTCGCCATCAGCTTTAGCCTTACCCACTTCGCGCTCTCGGATCGCCTCAGCCTCGTAGGTAGCGGCCTGCTTCTCCCGCTGCATTTCCATAACTTTGTTAGCCTGAACCTCTACCGACTTGGGTAGCCGCGGCTCATCTGATAATACATCGACAATCTCTACACCAAAGTCGTGGAAAAATTGGCGAAGGCGCTCCTTAGCCTTGTCAGCTATATGTTCTTTTTTGTTATAAACGTCTTCCAGCTCAATGCCGTTGGCAACAGGAATAGCTGCATCTGTTGCAAACGACTTCAGCTGTGCCTGGTAATTCTCTAGATCATAGAGAGCTTTGTATGCAAGCTGCACATCCGACGACACCTGATGCTGAACCTTAAGAATCAAACCAAATGTGACATGATTACTGGTCTTTAGACTCAACTCAACAGGGGTTTCGTGTAGAGCCGTTGAGGCTTTTTTGTCTACCCAGGAAAGGTAGGGAATAATCAAGTTGAAACCAGGAGTGGCAGTTTTCCAGTACTTACCAAGAAATAGCACGAAGTGGTACTGCTTTGGCTCCACTATCACGATGGATTTAGCTAGCAAAAAAAGTACTACAGCTCCAAGTATCGCAGGCCAAAAAGGTAAAAGTGTAAAGAGTTGTTCCGGCATATTTAAAAGCCCAGTCAGAATAAATTATATAAGATGTGCAAATTATCTTACTCAGCAAGGGGCAACCAATGGATAAGCAAATATCCCCCCTACTAAGAGCACTCACCCACAGCTTACATCAACTACAACATGCTGGCCACAAAGCTACTGCCCAAAACCCAACTGTAAGTCTACTACCCCCCCAGCAGGGTAAAAGCAAATGTAAAGAACTTCACTAAACCCGCTACAGACCAATAAACAACAATTTTCCTGGAAAAACCCTTAAATTAAAACCCGCACCAATAAAACTATTGTTAGTACAACTTACCATCACTTAACTATTCTTCTGCAACAAAGTATCCAAAATCAAATCTACAGTCATTTATCTTTAAGCAATTGTTTTTGCGATTCAAGCCTATTCAAGTTACTTTACATGATATGGATGGGCTTTAAAAAGGAGGTACTTTGTGCCGGCTACAGAGCTCTCCAGAGTATTAGGTGCAGAGGAGGCTATGTTCACCGAGTTGGCAAGGCGAACTTGCGGGGGGACATTAGTAATCTCCTTTATCAAAGTACTCACCCCTCTTAGCGTTGAAAAATTGATAAGTGGTTTCGCATCGGCACATAAAATCTACCCACTTTTACAGGCAAGAGTTGAGTCCGGCAACAAGCTACGATGGCGCTGCGACGTACCATTCGAGTCAATTCCAATTGAGGTTCGAAAATTGAAGGAGCCTCTTGATTTCGAGGCTGAATTCAATCGCCGGGGGAAGACGGGCCTTGATGTTGAAAAATGCACATACACACTTTCTTTCTATATTAATTCCCATGGCGAAGTTGAATGGATCTCACTAGTCAGCAGCCACGCAGCTTTGGATGGCCGATCAGTGATGACTTTATTCTGTATTTTGGACATATTCTTTAAAGATGAAGGAACATTCAGGTTGGGCGGACAACCACTTTACGAAGCTGTCGAAAGCTACTTTAGCTCCTCTAAATACTTTGCCCATGAAAAACCATCTTCTCAAAAAGATGAACTTTTTAATTGGCCCGTAGAGGAACCTGCTTTTGTATCAGAACGTGAAGGTCATGCTATATATCGGCAATTTCCGATTGCAGAAATTTCACAACTGGTAAAAATAGGAAAAAGTCACAAGGTAAGGCCAAGCGCCCTGTTTTGCGCCATTGCGATTCAAGCATCCAAAATATTACCCAACCATAAAGATTGGATAAAGATTTTACTACCCATGGATGTTCGTGAACTCTGCGGAACTGAAATTGGATTAAGTGCAGTAGGTGCTTTTTCATCAGCAACTACTCTTGAAATCATGCCCAATATAGATATAGATGATACTTGGCAACTAGCGCGCCACTTACAGATTGAGCTTGATAAACAGGCGGAAGAAGGAGAGCCATTCAAGTTCATGTTCCCCAAGAAATACAAACTCGAGGATATTATTGAATGGGCTCAGGATTATGAGGAAAAGAAATCTGTCTTTTCTGAAGGAATGTGTATATCTAATGTAGGCAGCATGAAAGCGCTTGGCACAGCAATGAAGCACTTTGAAATCATCACGGCAATTCCATTTCAAACACATGGAGCTCACCCTATCTCACTACTAACCTATTCAACGGTACGTAATTCTGTATTTATATTTTCGTACTGTGATCCACTCACAAAACGAGATAGCGTTTTGAATTTTGCAGAAAAATTCATCAACACTATCAAGAGGCTTTTAGAACCTGAGAACTAACCTTTGACTTGAAAAAACGAACAAAAACAAAAGTAAAGCAAAGGCGCCCACTACTTCCTAATCAGCCGAGTCTACCCCCCAAACAATTTCACCTTATGTACGATTCTCCAACAAAGAAACAATTGGTCACTACAAGTGACCACCAAAAATCAATGCAAGGAAATATTGGCAACGCCAACCAAGTACAGTCAGTCATATCATATACATCTCACAGATTTCACTAAACATCAACCTTAAGCCAATAAACCATATAAAATTCAGTACTTGTTTTTTTAATGTAACCTACCAAAAGGAGGCGACGTTACTAGCTTTATTGAAAGGCATACATGTATTCCAAAGGAGCTATTGCCCCATACCCCTACTCAAGTAATGCACCTCAAACCAGTCAACATTAGATCAAGCCACGACAAATCTTAGCCAACACTTATGTATTCCGAACATGTATATATAGATAAGCAAGCAATATTTAGGTATCAATATTTTTGCATCTTAACTTCTATTTTATTAAGTTTGACATTAAGTCAATCTGTTCTTGGAAAGAGCACCTATGTCCAGCCGAGAGCCCTCCAGGGTGCTGGGGCCTGAAGAAGCATTATTTACCGAGCTAGCCAGGAGAACTTGCGGGGGAACCTTGCTGGTTTCCTTTTATAAAGTTCTAATTCCACTGAGTGTCGAGCAACTTAAAACTGCCTTTTCTTTAATCCATAAAATTTACCCCCTTCTACAGGCTCGTGTTGAGTCAGGTGAGCAACTGCGCTGGTATTGCGACGTACCCTTTGAGGATATCCCTTTAGAGATAAGAGAGTTTTCAAAACCCATTAATATTGAATACGAATATACTCGCAGAGGTAAAACAGGACTCAACGTTGAAGCATGTACATATACTCTTTCCTTCTATCTAAATTCACTAGGTAAAGTCGACTACATATCTATGGTCAGCAATCATGCTGCATTGGACGGCCGGTCTGCCGGGATCATATTCTATATTTTAGATTTGTATTTTTTGGATCAAGGAAGATTCAGATTAGATAGACAGCCGTTATACGCCCCTGTTGAGACCTACTTTGATTCAAGCAAGCATTTCTCCAACCAGCAAACATCTGGAATTAAAGAAAATTTATTTAAATGGCCAGTAGAAGAAGCCGCTTTTGTTACTGAACGGGAGGGCCATATTTTATATCGCAAATTTGCTATGGAGGAGCTCTCTCACGTTGCAACTATTGGCAGAAAACACAAAGTAAGACCTAGTGCGCTTTTTTGTGCTATTGCCATCCAGGCATCAAACATACTGCCAAATCACAGAGAATGGATCAAAATCTTATTACCCATGGATGTCCGCGACCTATGCGGTACCGGAATCGAGTTAAGCGTTATTGGTACCTTTTCTGCAGTTACTACTCTTGAGGTTACACCAGATATCGATATCGAGAACACCTGGGAGCTGGCAAAACACTTGCAGATTGAACTTGATCGGCAGGCAGAGTCCGGCGAATATTGTAAGTTTAACTTTCACAAGAACTATGATTTAGGGAATATTATTGAGTGGGTTGAAAAATACGAAACCAACAATCCCTACTTTCTTGAAGGATTATGCGTATCCAACTTGGGTAACCTGGAATCCCTGGGTGTGCACATGAATTTTTTTGAACCTATCATAGGTACCTCACTCCAAACTCACGGCGCCCATCCAATATCATTGAGCACTTATTCAACAGAAAAAAGTTCCGTTTTTGTCTTTTCATACTGTGACCCACTGACAAAAAGAAATAACGCTTTAAATTTTGCTGAAAAATATATCAACACTCTAAAGAATTTGATATGAATCAACTGCACATAAACTAGACGTCTCAAGCTATCGAGTCACTTTCGGCATGTACCACTCACAAAAACACAGCGCCATAAAAGCAATGCATTTAAACCATACGCAGTCTGTATATTAAACACTAAGATTATCTTACAGACTCATAGGGGAGTTTATTAGGAAGCCGAACGACCTGCACTCATACCTTTTGTTTAGAGCGTCACTAGGAGTCAATAAATTAACTGAATCTTGCCTCATTGGTTCTACACCTACTTCACCTCTTTTGTGAGGTGAAGTAGGCAGAAACATCTACTTAATAGAGTTTTTAGCCATCTCGTCTCCTCCCCTGCCATGCACAATCCGATAAAGTAACGGAAGTACAAACAGAGTTAGAAGTGTGGAAGAAATAATCCCCCCAATCACAACCGTGGCCAGGGGCCTTTGTACCTCTGCGCCGGTACCCACATTCAATGCCATAGGCACGAACCCCAAGCTGGCGACCAGAGCAGTCATCAGTACAGGACGAAGACGAATCATTGCTCCGTCAATAATCGAAACCAAAAGCTCACCGCCCTGTTGCCGCAGCTGACGAATAAATGACAGCATTACCAGGCCGTTTAAAACCGCAACACCAGAAAGGGCAATAAACCCAACCCCTGCAGAAATCGATAGAGGCATATCGCGCAGCCATAGAGCTAGCACCCCGCCAGTTAGCGCTAAGGGAACTCCTGTAAAAATGATCAAGGCATCTTTGAATGAGCCGAAAGCCATTACTAGAAGACCGAGGATTACCAAAAGCGTCAGCGGGACAACGATAGAAAGACGCGTACTTGCAGATTCCAGTTGTTCAAATGTACCTCCATATACCAACCAGTAACCGGCAGGCAAAGACACCTGTTGTTGGATTCGGGCTTTTGCCTCCTCTACAAAAGATCCTAAATCGCGATCGCGTACATTCGCGGTTACCACTACACGGCGCTTGCCATTTTCACGACTGACTTGATTGGGAGCCGGTGTCATTTCAAGATTGGCTACTTCAGACAAGGGCACATAGCTACCTAGCGGGCTACCAGCGGGTAAAGGTACAGGTAGGTCACCAAGGTTTTCATAGTCCCGGCGCAGCCCTTCCGGCAGCCTTACTACCAATTGGAAGCGACGGTCACCCTCATAAATCAGCCCTGCAGATTCCCCACCAATTGCGGTTGATACCAAGTCCTGTAGGGTTTTCAGGTCGATACCATAGCGGGCAAGCGCTATACGCTTGGGGACTACAGAGAGAACTGGCAGACCTTCAACCTGCTCTACTCGAGCATCGGCTACACCCTCAATCCCATTTAACACACCCAGGATTTGATTAGACGAAGCGACCAGCTGGTCCAGGTCATCACCAAATACTTTGATGCCCAGATCTGCACGCACACCAGAAATCAACTCGTTGAAACGCATCTGGATTGGCTGGGTAAATTCGTAGTTATTACCTGGAAGCTCTCGAACGGCTGCTTCGATTTCTGCCACCAATTGCTCCTGAGGCAGTTTTGGATTGGGCCATTGATTTCTGGGTTTCAGGATCACAAAGTTATCAGCCACATTCGGAGGCATTGGATCTGTAGCTACCTCTGGAGTACCAATTTTTGCAAATACCTTGTCTACCTGGGGGAACGCCTTAATGCGCTGCTCCAGTAGACGCTGCATTTCCACCGACTGCTCAAGGCCAGTCCCCGGAATACGTAAAGCGTGTAGTGCAATATCGCCCTCATTAAGCTGAGGGATAAACTCAGAACCGAGAGTAGTAGCTAGCCAACTACAAAACAGTACTAAAGCAAGAGCCCCTGATAGTACCAGCCAACGCACTTTCATTGCGGCAATTAAAAGCGGCTTGTACAGTGACTTAGTAGCAACAATCACCTTATTTTCTTTTTCACTGACTTTCCCGGTGAGAAAAACAGCAACTGCTGCAGGTACTACGGTGAGAGAAAGAACCAATGCAGCCAATAACGCCATAACCACAGTAGCGGCCATAGGGTGAAACATCTTTCCTTCGACACCAGTCAGTGTGAACAAAGGAATATACACCACCGTGATAATCAACACTCCAAAAAGGCTCGGGCGAATCACTTCATTGGTGGCCTGGAATACCAGCTCCAGTCGCTCTTGCAGAGGTAACTTACCGCTCTTGCGCTGTTGGGCTTCGGCGAGCCTGCGAATCGCATTTTCTACGATAATTACAGCCCCATCGACAATCAGACCGAAATCGAGCGCACCGAGACTCATCAGGTTGGCAGAAACACCGGTTTGCACCATACCAAATATAGTGGCAAGCATGGACAGCGGAATCACAGCGGCCGTAATAAAGGCAGCCCGAATATTTCCAAGTAGCAAGAACAGCACGACGACTACCAGCAACGCACCTTCAATAAGGTTTTTCTGCACGGTAGCGATGGCTTTGTCCACGAGCGTCGTGCGATCGTAAACCGCTTCCACCTTTACACCTTCAGGTACAGTGGATTTTACTTGCTCCAAAGCTACCGCCACATTGCGCGCCACCTCGCGGGAGTTTTCCCCCACCAGCATCATAGCGGTGCCCAAAACGGTTTCTTCACCATCTCGCGTAGCAGCACCGGTACGCAGCTCTTTACCAATAGCCACTTCAGCAACATCAGAAATTTTAACCGGCACCCCGGATCGGCTGGTAATTACTACGTCTTCAATTTCTCCGATATTCTGTAGTTGTCCCGGTGAACGCACTAACAGTTGGCGTCCATTATTTTCCAGATAGCCAGCACCTCGACTTTCGTTGTTGCGACGCAAAGCCTCGGCAATATCCTCCATAGATACGCCGAAGTTAAGCATCTGGCGGGGGTCCGGTGTTACGTGATATTGCTTGTTATAGCCACCGATAGTATTTAGTTCCGTAACCCCCGGAACGAGAGACAATTGCGGTTTAATAATCCAATCCTGAATCTCCCGCAGTGCAGTGGCGTCGTAGGGCTGGCCATTGGGCTGGGTTGCTCCGGGTAAAGCCTCCACGGTATACATAAAGATCTCACCGAGCCCGGTGGCAATGGGCCCCATTTCCGGCTCCAACCCCGGGGGCAGATTGCTCTCGATGGTACCCAGACGACTGTTTATCAAGTTTCGCGCAAAATAAAGATCTGTCCCCTCTTTGAAAACCACGGTCACTTGGGATAGCCCGTAGCGCGAAATCGAACGGGTGTACTCCAAGTTGGGAAGTCCGGCAAGTGCCGCTTCTACCGGATAGGTGATTCTCTGTTCAGCTTCTAAAGGCGAGTAACCAGGTGCTTCAGTATTAATCTGCACCTGAACATTGGTGATATCGGGGACTGCATCAATAGGTAGTTTCTGGTAACTCCAAACCCCGAGCCCCACCAGAATAAAAATTAGGGACAATACGAAATAACGCCGCTCAATGGAGAAGCGCAGGATGCTTTCAATCATCTTCTGGCCTCAATTAATGGTGGTGAGCAGCGCCGGATTTCTCTATATCCGCCTTGATTAAGTAACTGTTTTCAGTGACGTAGCGGTCTCCAGGGTTGAGTCCACTTAATACTTCTGTAACCCTGCCATCAGTCCGCCCAAGTTCCAGTGGGCGAATCTCATAAGCATCCCCTACTTTTACAAACACAACGGTCCAATTACGGAAGGGTTGTAGCGCTTGATTTTCCACCACTAAAGGCGCAGGACTCTCATGGGTAACCACATCAGCCTGAACCATCAGGTCTGTTGTCCAAATGTCCTCTGGATTCTCAATCATCGCGCGGGCTATTGCGAAAGGCGTGCCATTGCCCCCCGGTGCCAAGCTGACAATTGTCGAATCAAATGAGAGCCCATCGGCGGTAATAGAAACTTTTTGCCCGCGAGCAATTTGTCCCCGGCGAGTGGGGAATACTTGAAGCTCTGCCCATATTTGCTTGTAGTTCGCAATCGTAAACAGTACCCGATCACCGCTAAACTCCCCTCGACTGGCCTGCTTATCGATAATCTGGCCGCTGATAGGCGCTATCAAGGAATAAGTTTGCAAGCTGTCATTGGACTCAATTGTTGCCAGCTTTTCCCCCTTTTGTATGGAATCACCCAATGCTTTTTCAATCGTCATAATTGTGCCCGGATAGCGGGCGCGAACATGGCTGAGGCTGCGATGATCGATAGCAGTTTTGCCGTAAAGAGTGACGCGCTCTTGAATAACTCCCGGTGCGGCAATCGCGGTTTTAATGCCGGCTTTTGCTGCCATATCCTCGGCTATCTTTACGCGGCCCTCATAGGATTCGAACTTCCATTCAGCACTACCCCCCTTGTAGGTCAGGGAGAGTTCAATATCGAATGAATGGGGCTCAGGCAAATTTCTGTGGCTGCGCCAGTAATCAATACTGTCATCACGGGAAAGAGCTATTCGTTCTGACTCACCCCCAAGTCGAACTAGAGTCAGGCTCAAGTCCGCATTATTCAGTGCTTCTCCATTTTTCTGAACCCACGCGCGAAACTCAGCCTTACCACTTTGCTCTACTAACGCCAGCTCAACTACTAGGTCTCCGCGCTCCAGAAGTCGCCCTCCATGGGGCCCTTTGGACTCTTCTTCATGATGCCCTCCGCCATGGGAGCCACTTGCATAACTGAACTTCATCGCCCCCATTGCTGATACCAAAAGGGAGAAGAACAACATCGCAAACTTTAATGTTTTATTTGATCTGCTCATTTTCTAAATCCAAATTCATTTGCTGTTATCAGCAGCTACAGCCCCTAAAGGTCGGGCAGTTAATCTCTCAATTTCCGCGCCATATAAATGGACAGATCGCGCCGCAACAATTCGGGAACGCTCAGCATCGAGCAACTCCTCGCGGGCAGAAATTAATTCAACATAGGAATAGCGACCACGGCGATAAGCCCGGCCCACTTCGGAGAGCCCCTCGCGCAGCATAGGGATTACGGTGTTTTCCATTTCATCGACAGTAGCCAAGGCTTGTTCCCGGCTTGTTACCGCCAGGAAAAGTTGGGGGTAGAGTTTTAGTAGCGCCGCCTCTCTCTCTAGCTGAACCTGCTCCAACTCAGCCATCGCAGAGATTTCCCTGCCCCGGTTGCGTCGACCGGTGAAAAGAGGCACGTTAATGCCCGCCACCACCGCATTCTCATCATATTCGCGGTCGATACGGTAACCGGCATACCAACCGATATCCGGCTTCGACTTCGCCTGCGCCAAGTGCAGTTGCGATGTGCGTAATCGTTCTTCCGAAGCGAATCGAGCAATGGCAGGGTTTTCCTGAGCTCTTTCGTACAACACCTCGAAACTCGCACCTGGCTCAAAACGAAACAGCACACTGGAATCAACAGTAAAGTCTTGTGTCGGCTGCCCCCAAAGTGCAGACAATGCGTACTTGTAGTAGGTCAGCATTCTCTCCTGCGCCTCAGCAGCCAAAATGGCTTTTGCCAACGCGGATTCTGCCCGCATGCGTTCAGCCACTGGCGAAGCTGCGGCATTCACCCTCGTAGTCACCACTTTCAGCGTTTCTTTGGCCAGTGAAACTTTTTCTGCTTCAAGAGCAAGCAACTCCGCGGCAGCAAGTACCTGGGCATAGGCTCGAACCACCTCGGCCAAGACATCTAACGCAGTCGCCTGCTCATCAGCAATCAAGAGATCCCGTTGGGCATTAACTACATCAATACGCGCTTCGCGTTTTCCACCCAACTCAATAACTGACGACAGTGAGGCGGTCAGTTCAAGCTCGGTATACTCATCATCGTCGTCATCACTTGGAGGGCCCGGGAGGCCTGGAGGCCCGGGAGGGCCGTTACCTGATGAACCATCGTCGTAGGTTGCATACTCAGCTTCAAAGCCAAAATCCCAAGCAGGACGCTGTTTTGCGGTGAACTCAGCACCATCCAAAGCCCATTGCTGAAAAGGAAAAACTGCAATTTGGGGGTTTTGTGCCAGCGTTCTCTGTATTGCCTCTGGCAGTGTTAATAGCTCCCCTTTCTGCGCAAAAACAGTTTGCGCAGATAAACTCAAAGTGGTCGCCAGCAAGAATTTAGCGGCTGCACGACCCACCACGCCCCTAAAGAGCGTGTAATTAAAATCCATGGAATTCTCCCAAGTCACAACTCGATCAGCATGCGTGGGCAAAAGCTACATACTTCTATAGCGGCACACGCAGTATTTAACTAATCAGACTTGGGTTATAGGTGGGCGTAAAAGTGGAGAAAAATAACCTGAGGGCACAGCTGCACTGACTGCGTCACTGTAACTGATAGTACCCCGAAGAAGAGGTTGATAAGACTGCCCCAAAAGCCCGGTTGCATTAATTCCGTGACAATGGCAACAGTGATTACAGAAATCCAACGTCGGTGTAGATTGCTCTTCACCGGAGGAAGGCAGCGAGAAAGTGACGGAACCCCCATCAGGCTCGTCAGTAGGAGCTACCCCCTGGAGTTGATCAATATGATTTGAAGAGAAGTGGATGGTGATATCTTCTAGCTCATCATGACTGTCATAGAAGGCGCCAGCTGTCTGGAAAATCAGCAGCGCAATCAGTAAAAATGACAGACGAACCACATTCATAGGAGCAGGCTAGTATCAATAATGGATCGACTCTAGCAAACATAACCCAGAGCCTCAATTGAATACGGCAAAAGTTTTGTAAAACAACAGCTTATTGACCAGCAATTCTGGATAGCCAGTCTCGTTTCAATACTCGTTTTTACGCAACAGCAGGCGCGAAGGTTCTCCTCTACACTGATTCAGATGCCACAACTATGGCTATGTATTGGGAGGTACCGGTAAATGCTTGCTTTTCAACCCTTTGGTGGCTTGGCTAGGGCGCTGATTCTTGCAGCGACGGTGGCATTAGCCCCTGCGATTGTCGCTCAAAACCCGACACCACCCCCGCAATCCGATAGCACTGGCTCCCAAGGCCAAACCCCGCCACCAGGGCACCCCACTCAATCGACCGATGACAGCAATCCCCCCCAGCCACCAGGGCAAATGCAGCAAGGCAAACCTCCTCAAGGCCAAATGGGGGCCATGGAATCAAACGAGCCCCTAGACCCCAAGGCGATGGCAACCTTGAAACGAATGGGTGACTACCTCGCCAGCCTCAAAATGATGATGTTTAACGCCGATATATTCACTGAGGTCGTTCTGGAGAATCAGGAAAAGCTCCTGATTGGCGGTACCGTCAAATACATGGCAATGCCACCCAAGCAACTGCGTGTAGACCTGAAAACAGATTCTATTACCCGTCAATTCATTCACAATGGCGACAAGTTCACCGTGATTGCTCCCCGCGATGGTTACTTCGCAGAAATGGAAGCACCCCAGCCTACAGCGGAAGTTTTAACCAAAGCCGCCAAGGATTACGGCATTGAGATTCCTTTTGCCGACCTACTCGAATGGGGAAGGAAGGAAAATGTTTGGTCCGGTATCAAAGAAGGCTTTCTGGTAAACCGGCCTATGGTTGACGGCCAAAAAACCGAGCACTGGGCATTTCGCTCTGAAAACCTGGACTGGGAAATCTGGATCAAGGCTGGTGACAAGCCTCTGCCCCTGCGTATTTCAACAGTAAACACCCGCGACCCCGCCAAGCCGCGCTTTATTGCCACCTTGAAATGGATGGAAGCCAAACCTGGTGCCGCCGGGCAATTTACCCCTTCCATCGACAAGCTCAAGCAGATTCAGTTTAAGAAGGCGGAACCCAATAAGGAGGCCACACCATGATGCATCGCAACGGTCAAAAGACGGGTTTCCTTGCACAACTGGTTGTGCCTGCTCTGGTCACGGGGGCACTACTGACTGCATTGGCCAGCCCTTCAGCCGAAGCCTTTGGTCGGTTTGGTGGTGGTGGGGCTCATTTCAATATTGGGGGACATTTTAATGGGATGCGTCCGATGGGTGGAGGCTTCCACGGTGGCTATGCCCCGGGGGAGTTTGCAAGGCGCTTTCCCAATCACCCCCCATTTCACCCCCATCATCCACCCTACCCACCGCCCCCTTGGCGCCCCCACTACTGGCCCTACCCGGGACCAGCATTTTGGGGTACGGCAGCAGCCGTAGGTGTCGGCGGGTGGTTATATACGTTGCCTCGCAGCTGTGTTGCAGTAACTGTTGGTAACGTTACCTATGAGCACTGCGGGTCCTACTGGTATGAACCGCACTTTGTCGGTGGCCATATCGCCTACCGCCCGGTTCGCCCTCCCCGCTAGGAATGCCAATATTGGATAAGTGGCCCCAAGTGCGAAATGCTATTTTTCGGTATCAGCTTTCTCGGGGCCACCCTGGGCATAGGATTTGGTGATATGCCTGAGGGTCTTCATCTGCTTATTGAAATTGCGGCAAGCTCCACAAACCGCCAGATGTAACTTCAAACTCGCCTTCTCGGAAATGAACAGGTCCCGCTCCTGGGACTCAGACATCAGCCTCGTGGCTTCCCGGCAGGTCTTCATCATTGTCACTTCTCCACACCAAACCAGTTATCTTCCAGGCACTCGCGCAAGCGAAGGCGCGCCCTGTGCAATGTGACATTTAAGTTGCTAACGGTAATCTCCACAGCAGCACAGATCTCATGGCTTTCCAGCTCAATAAATTCCCTCATCATAAAGATCTGCGCTTGGCGCGAGGGAAGATGGCTGAGACAGGCCTCGAAGATTCGCCAGAAATGCTTATCGTGAATTGCCGACTCAGGATCAGCCCAGCGTTTGGGCTTTTCATCCTTCTGCCAGTGCCCCGTCTGATCAAACAGCTCATCGTGGTCATATTCTTCCCTATCCCCACGAACCAATTGATCCGCATCTACGAAGCGCTGTCTCTGTCGCAATATGTCGGCAATCTTGTTCTTGAGAATGGCGAAGACCCAGGTCTTCAAAGCCGAGCGACCGGAAAAGCTGCGCGAGTTCTTTAGGGCACCCATCAATGCTTCCTGAACAGCATCCTCAGCCAACTGCGTATCCTGCAACTGCAAACTGGCAAAACGCAGCATCTGCTGGCGCAAATCCACCAGGAACTGCGAATTCTGTAAGGAATCCTCGGCGGACTCTGTCGAAGCACTGGGAGCTAGGTGATCGCTCAATTACGTTCCCTCATAATATCGAAGCGGAGAGAGTCGATATTAACGAAAATAATGCGATTCTCTACAAACCAATTCCCACTGGCGCCAAAAGGCAATTTTGCTGATTCTGAAATATCTAGTGCATCATGCTAGTATTTTTGTGCCAATTGAGACTTTTCTGCTTTACCCCGCATCTTGAGCCAGAATGAGTGAAATATCATGCCAGTATAGAGCTCTGCATCAGTTTCGAAAGCGGAAACCTTTGGCCAGAAGAACCTCTAACTCCTCAACTCTTCCGTGATTCCTCTGGTTTTTAGTCGCGGGAACCGCAGACTTGTTACACTTCCTCAACAAAATTACAAAGAGCGCCAATACCGGCGCAACTGCGCCTTTTTGGTTAACCCCCGCAATAGGTAAAGAGCCAATGCACGATTTAGTACAGGACTACTACGGACGCCAACTAAAGAACTCTTCAGACCTGAAGACCAATGCCTGTTGTGATCCCAGCGATATGCCAGAGTGGCTAAAACCATTGCTGTCCAATATTCATCCCGATGTCCTATCCCGCTATTACGGCTGCGGACTTGTCTGCCCTCCACTTTTGGAAGGCTGCCGGGTACTGGATCTTGGCTGTGGCTCAGGCCGGGATATTTACTTGCTCTCCCAGTTGGTAGGTCCAAAAGGTGAAGTAGTAGGTGTCGATATGACGGAAGAGCAGTTGGCTGTGGCCAGGCAGCACCAAGCCCATCACGCCGACAAGTTTGGCTATGACAATGTCCGCTTCCTGCACGGCTACATCGAAAAGCTGGAGGAACTGGAATTAGAGCCTGAAAGCTTTGATGTGATCATTTCCAATTGTGTGGTTAACCTCTCCACAGACAAAGATGCTGTACTCAAAGGCTTGTTCCGGCTGCTGAAACAAGGGGGAGAATTTTACTTCTCCGATGTCTATGCCGACCGTCGTATTCCCCCCGCAATTAGCTCTGACCCCGAGCTGTTTGGCGAGTGTCTTGGGGGCGCACTCTACTGGAATGACTTTCTGGAAATTGCTCAGGGCAGCGGCTTCCGCGATCCACGCCTGGTGGAGAGCCGGCCATTACTTATCACCAACCCAACCCTGGCCCAGCGCTGTGGTTCAATTCGATTTTTTTCCGCCACTTATCGCTTGTTCAAATTAGCGCAACTGGAAAAAGACTGTGAGGATTACGGCCAAGCAGTGATTTATAAAGGCACACTACCGGGCTCTGCCGATCAATTCGTTCTCGATGGACACCACATTATTGAGACCGGACGAGTATTCCCTGTGTGCGGTAATACTTGGAGAATGCTCGCAGAGACCCGTCTCGCACCCCACTTCGAGTTTATTGGCGATTTTTCGCGGCACTTTGGCCTGTTTCCCGGCTGCGGCAAGGAAATGCCATTTGCCAGCGACACTCCCGAAGCGGATCAATCGAGTACCCAGTGCTGTTAACCCTGAGCCTGGAAATGGGAGCCCCCTAACGGGCTCCCTTTGGAAACCCAACGACTGCCCCCAAAAAGTAGGGTATTTTTTTCTCCAGCCAATAACTGGGGCTCCATACCGTCCCTTCTATAAACCCTACATGCCCCCCTCGATCACTCACCGCCAAATCGACAGCAGAACTGACTTCGCTGGTTACAGGTATCGCTGATGGACAAATAAAAGGATCATCAACGGCGTTGATAATCAAAGTCGGCGTGCGAATATCTTTGAGTAAAGGCTTACTGGATGCCTGGGTGTAATACTCATCCACATCACGAAAACCATGTAACGGCGCAGTGAAAGCACTGTCGAAATGCCTGAAATCGACAAAGTCCCCACTGCAATTGAGATCGGGTAAGGCCGCAGCCAACTGTGGGTCTTTCGCCTTATGAAGCAGGCTCAAACGAAGCCCGCTGATCATATGACGTTCATATAGGTGGGATATACCAGTATTGATATAGCGACTACAGGCATGGAGATCCATTGGAGCTGAAACTGCAATCCCAGCGGCTACTTGTCCGCAGCCACCATCCTCACCCAACATTTTAAGAACAACATTCCCGCCCAATGAGAAACCAACCACAGCAATTGTAGTTAGGGGAAACTGCTTCTTAAGAACACTAATCAACCAGCGGGGGTCCTCAGTGTCACCACTGTGATAGGCCCTCGGCAACTTGTTAGGCACACCACCACAACCTCGAAAATGCATTACAGCGACCTGGTAATGGTATGCCAGAAGAGTTTCCATCAGCCCCTGCACATAGGGCGACTCTACCGAACCTCCCAAACCGTGAAGTATCAGTACCAGAGGATAATCGAGATCATTGCGTAGCGGCCTGGGAAAATGCAAAGAAAGGCGATCGCCATCAGGGGTTTCGTACCAGCGGCAATCTGTCTCAATCCAGGGGGTGGCGCGGTGAAAACGACTGAATACGGTCTGAATATGTCGATTGCCAAGGCCTGGGGCTGGAGAAAAAGAATTAACCATAGATTTCTATCAATAGTCGAAACAACCGGGGCTATCAGTTTCCTGCTGATGGTTTAGGGATTGTTGCCCCTTTCGTTTCTGGGACAAAAATCAGAAAAAATGTACCGGCGATCAGAGCAATAGCTCCCAAAGTAAGAAAAGCAACGCCATAGCCAAAATACTGAACAATATATTCCGCAGAAAAATTACTACATGCCGAACCAATTCCCACCAAGGCGGCCATAGCGCCCTGAGTAACATTGAAACGGCCCGTACCACGTGTCAGGTCGGCACACATTAAAATAATAATGACGCCAAATATACCATTAGCCACGCCATCCAGGGATTGAATTGCTACCAGGAAGTACGGATTGTCCGTAGACATAAACAACAGCGCCCGTACCGGATTGATAAAAAAACCGATAAGGAAGATTAGCTTGCGCCCCCAGGTATCCGCTTTGGCCGCACACAGAAAGGACATCAGCATCATCATAAACTGGGCGGCGATGATACAAGCTGATGTAAAGGCAATAGCTATATCGGCATTCGAGTTAATCGACAGTTTCTGACTCACCAAGGGCAACATCGCGGCATTGCCAAAGTGGAATAGAAACACGCTGACAGCCAAAGCGACCAGGCGCCTGTCAGACAGCAGTGACTTGAAGCCCGACGGCTGTGCTTTGCCCTCTAGATCCTTGTGCTCTCCGCCCCGAGCACGGATATGATCGATAGATTTTCCCGGAATAAAGGCTACCGAGATCGCCATAAGGGCACCCATAACCGCCATCAACCAGAACACCCCCTGCCCGGAAATAGTCAGGGCAAGAATCGCTGCAAGCCCAGCAGCAAAGACATTGCCCGCATGATTGGAGGCCTGGTTGGCACTGGTTTGATAGGTAAAATTTTTATCGCTGGTAACCCCGAGTGTGATTGCCGCAATAGAGGGAGCCACGAAGGCAATTGCGCCTCCCATCAAAACCTGGGAGAGATAAATTAATGGCTTGTGGCTGGTAAATTCCACAATAGTGATAGAAACAATACCGATAATGATCCCGCAAGTGGCAATAAGTCCTCTCTTAAAGCGAGTACTATCGATAAATGCGCCAGCAGGTGTCTGCAGCAGTACAGTGGTTACCCCGCCAATTGCCAGGACAACCCCAATATCTCCCGGCTTCCAGTGCATGGCTGAGAGCAGGTAAATAGCCAGGTATGGTCCCAAACCCGCAACCACATCTCCAGCAAAGAAATTCGTAAAGAGAAGAGGTTTGTTTAAACTCTTATGAATGGCCTTGTTGGCACTCTGCTGCACTGGATAGAGCCTCAGAAAAATAGCAATGCTGAAAACCAGAGTAGCAGTTGGGACTAGCGACACTCGGATAACGATAGATGTCTATCAGCTTAACCGTCTCGGCAATCATCTTTATCCTAATAGCCGTGCGCCAATGGCTACCATCTGCCGTTCGTATCTGGCACATCATGACCCTTGGCGCAGTAGCACTTTTGGCCTTGAGGCAAATCACACTTAAAGATGCATTCTTTGCAGTGGATTGGGACTTAATCCTCTACTTATTCTCTGTATTTTCGATTGCATCCGCTCTGTACGACACAGGGATTTCAGCACAAATCAGCAGGCGAATACTCTCCCGTAAAAACCCCAATACCATACTGGCAAGCTATGTCCTGATCATGGCCGTCTGCGCCGCCCTTCTCACCAATGATGCTGCAGCAGTGATTGGTGTACCCATCGCTCTATTGATGGCTCGGGATATGAACTGGGGTGTTGTACCCCTACTTATTTTACTTTGTGCCACCGTTACGATCGGCAGCATGATCTCCCCAGTCGGCAACCCACAAAATATCTTGATTGCCAACGCAGGGCAGTTTGACAATATGTTTCTGGTATTTGCCGAGTGGATCTTTATCCCGGCAGCAATCACCATGCTGCTGTCGATTCTTTGGTTAAAAAGGTTTCTTAAAGTTGACGAACCCAGTCACAATGTAGGCATTCAGCATCGAGAGGACAATGAGATAGCACAAAAATGGCCACCTCTATTGTCGGCAGCCCTTCTGGTAATTCTAATAGCATTAGGCAGTGTACTTCATAACGTAGAAGGTATTTACCACCCAACCTTGGGTCAAATAGGCTTGGTCGCCTGCTCACCCATTTATCTGGCGAGTCATGAAAGAAGAAGAATACTGAGAGAAGTAGACTGGCCCACCCTCTTTTTCTTTATTTCTATGTTTATTGTGACCGGCTCACTACTCAAGTCCGGATCACTACAGTTTTTTCTGCACAAGAGCGGGATTAATCTGGCTGAACCTGAAACCGTAACTTTTGTCAGTTTTTTTGCCAGCCAACTGTTTTCCAATGTTCCCGTAGTGGAAATCTACCTGAATCTGCTACATGAACACGACACTCAAACACTTATGATGCTATCAGCCATATCTACAGTTGCTGGTAACCTATTTATCATCAGCGCAGCCAGCAATGTAATAGTGCTGCAGCAGGCGGAAAAATTTGGTGTGCAACCATTTAACTTCTGGCAGTTCTTTTTATTGATGTTGCCGGTAAGTGTTATCAGTGTGGCAGCGAGTTATCTCTATATTATTTGGTACAGCTCGCTACAGACCTAAAAACAAGAGCTAACTCTGGGGCTTCTCGACTCGGACAAAGGGGCGATAGTCTCCCCCTTCCAGCAGCAGATAAATATTGTAAGGTTCAAACTTTCCATCCACTTCCATTCCTGGGCTACCAACGGGCATCCCGGGTACTAATAGACCGATTCCATCCTCTGGAGGAGAGGAAATAAATTGCAGGATATGTTTGACGGGAACATGGCCTTCAAAAACATATTTGTTGTGCCACACCGCCGTATGGCAACCCTCCATCCCCCGAGGAACACCCCATTGCTGCCGAATTTTGGCCATATTCAGCTCAGAACTGGTAGATACGGCAATGTCGTTACCCCGTAGATAATCCACCCATTTGTTACAACAGAAGCAAAGCGGATGTTTATACACAATAAAACTATCGGCATCCCACTGTTTTTTTTCCTCCGCACCAGCAAAACTTGCTGGTACGGCCAATATCACCAGTGAGAGGAGGAGAGCTAAAACCTCCCTAGATAGCCTGGGCATAGTGAATAGCATAAGATTCAGAGGAATCAGTCCAGTGGCGAACAGGTTTAAAGCCGCCTTTCATCAACAGGGTATTAAAACTACTCACTTTATATTTATGGCTATTCTCGGTATGAATAGTCTCCCCTTCCGAAAAGACGATTTGTTCCCCAGCGATTGCGACGCTTTGATCCCGGAGGCTAACTAAATGCATTTCTACGCGTTGTCGCAATGGCTGATAGAAGGCGCGATGAGAGAAAGATGACAAATCAAAGTTGCCTCCCAACTCACTGTTAATTCGTTGCAGGAGGTTCTTGTTAAACTGCTCCGTAATATGCTCACTATCGTGATACGCCCTCTCCAGCACAACTGAATCTTTAACTAAATCAGTTCCGATAAGCAGGCCGTCTCCCGCTCTCAAATTTGCCGCAAACGTCTCCAGCAATTGCTCCGCCCTATCCGGCTCAAAGTTTCCAATTGTCGAACCAGGAAAAAACACCACACGTTTTTTTGACTCAATATTCGACAGATTGTCCCATACTTCGGCTTGAGTAAAGTCACCCACTTCCGGCCAGATAGAAATATGAGGTAAGCCTTTTTTAATTCGTTGCCCCGCCAGATAGAGAATCTCCGGGGAAATATCGATGGGATAGTATCCGCTAGGGCTTTTTAATAGATGCAGTAGGCCCTCTACTTTTTCGCAGTTGCCTGCACCGGGCTCCACCAGTAGCGCCCCTGGGCCAATTTCCTCAGCAATATCCGGTAGATACTGACTGAATATCTTCGCCTCAGTACGGGTTAAATAATAATCGTCTACATCACATATTTTCTCGAATAACTGAGAGCCAAGTTCGTCGTATAGGTATTTACACGGTAGTGTTTTCTGATCTCCGGCCAACCCCCGTAACACATCATTGAGAAATTCATGGTCTTGTTGTGAACTTTCCTGCATCGATGATACGGCTGCTTTCACATTTAGTCTCCTGCCAAACGGATACCGGTAAATTGCCACGACTGGTGTGGATAAAAGAAGTTGCGGTAACTGATCCGGATATGGTCAGCCGGGGTTGCAAAAGATCCACCGCGAAGAACCTTTTGGTTACACATAAACTTTCCGTTGTACTCCCCTACTGCATCCTCCCGGGCTCTGAAGCCCCGATAAGGTAAGTAAGCGCTGGAAGTCCACTCCCACAAATCCCCTAAGAACTGCGTTTGCCCCCGCTGCGCCTGCAATGGCCTAAAGTGACGTTTTTCCAGGAAATTAGCTGATGCCATCTGATTCGGCTGGCGTAAATGGCAAGCAGCTGCCTCCCATTCAAATTCAGTAGGCAATCGTTTTCCAGCCCAGGTTGCGAAAGCATCTGCCTCATAGAAAGAAAGATGGCAGACAGGCTCAGCTGGATTTAAGGGTAGCAACCCATAGAGGGAGTAGTGATACCAACCATCGCCATTGCGCCGCCAATAGAATGGATGCTTTTGTCGATTTTTCTGTACATGCAGCCAACCATCCGAGAGCCATAGCCGATGCTGTTCATAGCCACCATCCTCTATAAACTCAAGGTACTCGCCGTTAGTAACCAGTCGGGAGGCAATAACAAACTCATCGATAAACTGTTGATGCTCAGGCCCTTCATTGTCAAAGCAGAAAGCATCGCCATTGCTCCCAATCCCATAGAAGTCCTTGGGTATCCTCAACCAGCGTAGCGGTTCCAGTGCCCCGTCTTCATCCTCGGGAAACATATCCCGGTAAGCGGGTGCCATGGGATTAGTTGAGAGAGCATGTTTGATATCGGTCAATATCAATTCCTGATGCTGCTGCTCATGATTCAACCCCAGCTGGACCAGTGCGGCCAAATTTTCAGGAATCGGGTACTCACTGAGCAACCGGTGCATGGAGTCATCGATAAACTTTCGATATTCATAAACCTGGGCACTATCTGGACGCGAAATTAGCCCCCTGTCAGGACGTGCAAAGGGGGTGCCCAAACTGTTGTAGTAAGAGTTGAACAGGTGGTTGAAGTGTGGGTTAAACGTTTGATATCCCCGCAACCGGTTGGCAAGGATAAAGGTCTCAAAGAACCAGCTCGTATGTGCCAAGTGCCATTTGGTGGGACTGGCATCCGGCATAGACTGCAGCTGCATATCCTCTGGGGATAGCGGCAATGCAAGGTTCTCTGTCTCTGCACGAACTTTCTGGTAATCACTGAGAAGTTGATTCTGTACTTCCTCTAAAGTTACTTCACCGACGTGTATTGCCATATTAGTAATCAACTGCGACACATTTCTTCTCTATTGAAATCATCATACGCAGTTTTAGGTGTAAACCTAGAGGCTTGCTATTCAACAGAAAGGTATATGCGCCAGTTTATTTTTCTCTTGAAGGGTCAATAAAAAAAAGGGCCGGATAAACCGGCCCACTCTCTCGTCATGCTGACAGGAATAACTTAATAAAATAGAGCAAAAATTGTTTTATGTAATATCTCTTTCAAAATTTAGACGCAATTTTCACAGTCTAAACGTTTTTTATAGACTACTGCCGGAATAAGGGGCTCTAAATAATCCCACAATACCCTTGTAGCCTTTAAATGCCCTCCCAAGGTCGACAACAGCACATCCCTGTGCCGTATTAACCCATGGGTTAATTAAAATCGGACAGTTAAATCCGCACCGTACATTCTCGGCATAAAGCGCCAAGCGGGACTGGCACCAATGGCTGCACCGGTACCACCATAGCCGCCAGCGATTTCTTCATCCGTCAAATTTTGTATCCAGAGCGCTAATGAATAACTATCTGAAGGGCTGTTCCAGGCCGCCCGCAGGTTGAATAACTGATAGTCTTCCACGATACGTGTCCGGTCAGTAATCGAACCAATTCGCTCATCTGTCCAGTTGTAATCGCCACGGAAAATAAACTCCCCGCCAGATGCAAGGTCCACTGTGTATTCAGCCATTAGGTTGAATTTATTCTCTGGCGTTGATACCCGAGACTGGCCTACTTTCGAGTCCTCTTCAGTCTCACCAATGGCTTCGATGATCTGATAGTCAGTAAACTCTGTATCCAGGTAGGAGTAATTACCGGCAATAAACAAGCTCTCTGTTACTGCCCACTGCACTTCGATCTCCGCCCCAGTGCCCTCCGCATCCGAATTCCGCAGGTTATAACTGGGAATAGGAGTACCCACCAGATCCAGCTCCTGCAAATTGTTGTATTCGTAGGTGTAAATAGAGGTATTCAAGCGTACTCGGTTGTCGAACAGGCTGCTCTTAAGACCAACCTCCAGGTTAACGACATCTTCCTGATCAAAAGACGACTCAACCCCGGGACCAAAATTAAGACTATTGAATCCACCAGCTTTAAAACCATCCGCCAGGGAGACATAGGTCATCACATCGTCATTCCAGCGGTAATCCAGCACTATACGACCGGAAAGGTCGCTCCAGCTATCACTCAATTTGGAGTCCAAAACCGGCTGGCCATTGTTGAAAAACACAATACCAAACAACTGGGACCCCAAATCGACCTCAGGCAGGGTTACAGTGCCGATTACGTTGCCATCTCCGTCAACCAAGCGCACATCTCCGCCGGATAGTGACAGAGGAATACTGTTGCCATAAGCCGTCTGGATGGTGAAATCTTTTTGATCGTAGGTATAACGAGCACCGATAGTCAGGTCCATCTTATCGGTAAGGCTCCAGGTCATATCACCGTAAATAGCACTGGAACGGTAATCACCTGTGTTGCGAACACTCTCCCCCCAATGTGCATCCGAGGCTATCCAGGGATTGAAGCCCGCCATCATCTGTCCGACTACATCTTCCGCATAGAGCATATCGCCGGTTATACCAGCAGCGCCTAACTGAGCGAGTAACGCATCCACCTGGCCTGTTTGCAGCATTAGGTCATAGACAAAGGAAGCGCTGGCAATTCCCTCCAACCCTGCCTGCTGTAGCTGCGCACGGGTGATAACCGCTAAGTCCTCTTGCTCGGTTTGGGTCAGGTTTGGATAGGCAGCCTTTACCCCTTCATAAACGGCAAAGGACTCCACCGATCCGGTAGTGAAATTGGCATAAGTGGTGTGATCCACCTCTTCTTCGGAGTAAGAAGCTCCCAGAGTCCATTTGATAGTATCTGTAGCACCATTGAGTCGGAACTCTTGAGAGAACTGGCTTTGATCATCAGTATTAGCTGACCCAAACATATAGTCCGGGTTGGCGGTACCATCCTCATCCTGCTGCAGGTGGGCATCGAATTCGCTGTAGGCAGTAATCGAAGTAAAAGTGAAATTATCGAAATCTTTGGTAATTGTCAGTGATGTGCCAAAGGAATCACGATCCTCAATGGTCGGGGTATCCAGGGCATAGTCGCCAAAAACATCCGTTTCATCTTTAAGGCTGGGCACTATGGTTGTTCGCAAAGCACTGCCTTGATCCATAATCCCGTAATTGGCGCGCCACAGCACCTCGGTATCCGTCGCCGGCTCCCACAACACAGAGGCGCGGTAGGTCTGAGTATCCTGATCCCCTACAGAGAATCCATTTGCTAAATTATCAGCAAATGGATCGCGACGATTTGTCGACGCCGAAAAACGGCCATACAGGTTGTCACTAATCTGGCGATTAACCAAAAGATCCGACGACTGGCGCCCATAATTACCGGCAGTTAGATTTAATTCCGTAGAATCATCCGCCTGCGGTTTGGTGGTAATAATGTGGATCGCACCACCGGTGGCATTGCGACCGAATAGTGTACCCTGAGGCCCTTTGAGGACTTCAACCCTCTCAATATCGGTCAGCGGTATCTCGGCACCTGCACTGCGGCCGGTATAAACCCCATCCACATAGACCGCCACTGCTGGATCAGACCCTATGGTCCAGTCATTAGTTTGCACGCCGCGAATACTGTACGTTGGCTGCAGGGCGGTATCATTGTGCATTTCCACGCCCGGCGTATATTTCCCCAAGTCAGTCAAATTTTTGACACCGGCTTCTTTTATATTTTCCCCGGTGAAGGCGGAAATCGCGATAGGTACGTCCTGTAGGTTTTCCGCTCGCTTCTGCGCAGTAACGACAACCTCCTCAATTTCCGCAGCGTGAACGTGAGAGCCGACAGCGGTGAGGAAAGCAATGGTTCCAGAAAGAATGGAAAGATTGAATCTACGGTTTGTTACATCTCTACCAACATCGTGCATCATCGCGTCCTCGCGTTTATTGTTATACAGCCTGATGTTTTCGATTTCTTGTTGTTTTTGTTATTGCACGCCATCTTACGGTTGCGTTTTCATATTGAAAACCCTGCGATGACTTTTTTCTTGTGACCAGTCAGTTCTTCGAGAAATAGCAGTGAATGACAGGAAAATCCTATAATTTAAAGCTTGGGTTTTGTCACTAAAAGTTACTCTTTGTATCGCTTAGTAACTTTGCGAGTGAAATTAAAATTGCACAAAAAAGTGCTACCGACATTAACTCAGAGATTTTGCAGCCACCACAATGACGACATTTCCATTTCTCAAGCGGTATATGCCAGCACTAATTATCAGCCTATTGGGTTTGATAATTATATTTTTAATTGGCTCCTGGATCTGGCTCCGACAGAGCTTGCCTATTCTCGATGGAACCATTACCACGGGTGAATTAAAAGACCCGGTTGTTATCGAGCGCGATTCACAGGGAGTGCCATTAATTCATTCTGAAAACCGAAACAGTTCGGCCTTCGCATTGGGCTTTTTACACGCGCAGGAACGTTTTTTTCAAATGGATCTGTTGCGGAGAAGTTCTGCTGGGGAATTATCAGAATTACTGGGCGCGTCCACTATAAAACACGATCAAAAGGTACGTTTGCATCAATTTCGCCAGCGAGCAGAGCGAAACATTGCTGCGATGCCGGCGGAACAAAAGGCCCTTCTGGATCAATATATCAACGGTATTAATTTCGGCCTCAACCAGCTTCCCGCAAAACCCTGGGAGTATTTGTTATTGGGTCAGAAACCGCGCCCCTGGAATTCTGCCGACAGCCTGTTAACTATCTACAGCATGTACCTGACGCTACAAAGTGAACGCGGTAGTTATGAACTTCGCGACACCGCTTTAGCCGAATTACTTCCAGCAGATCTCTACGCTTTCTATTTTCCCCAAGGCGGGCGGTGGGACGCACCACTATTTGGAGACGCACGAGAAAAGGTCAGCCTCCCAGAAACACCGATTTCTGCACTTTTAGATGAACAGGACACTATCGTTTATCAGGCGATGGAGAGTGATGACAAAATTTACGGCAGTAATAACTGGGTGGTCGGCGGTAATTTAACAGCGCACGGTGGAGCCATTCTTGCCAACGATATGCACCTCGGGCTGAGTGTTCCCAATATCTGGTTCCGAGCAGGCTGGAGCATACCAGGCACCAACCGATTTGTTCGTGGCGTAACCCTTCCAGGCGGCCCAATTATGGTTGTCGGAAGCAACGAATTAGTTGCCTGGGGATTTACCAACACCGGTGGCGACTGGAGTGACCTGATTCCACTGGAACTCAGCGAAGACGGCAATCAATATAAAACGCCTGAAGGCTGGAGGAATTTTGCCTATGAAACAGAATCTATCGCCGTCAAAGGCAGCGACCCAAAAACCATAGAAGTTCGCACAACTATCTGGGGTCCCGTTATCGGTACAAACCACGATGGCGTTCCTCTCGCATTCCGCTGGGTTGCTCACGACACTCTGGGCGGCAATATGAACTTGATTGATATGGAAGTTGTTCGCACCGCCGAAGAAGCTCTGGAGCTTGGCCCCACCATAGGCATCCCTCATCAGAACCTAGTGGTTGGCGATAGTAACGGCAATATTGGTTGGACTGTGGCTGGCGCTATTCCCAAGCGAGTCGGGTTTGATGGCAGTCGATCAATCAGCTGGGCAGATGGTAGTGCCTATTGGGACGGCTATTTAAGCCCCCAGGAGCACCCCCGCCTGTATAACCCGGAGTCCGGCCGAATCTGGAGTGCCAACGCTCGTATCGTTGATGGGGACTATCTCAAACTCATGGGCAACCACGGCTATGCGCTCGGCGCACGTCAGCAACAAATTCGCGAACGGCTTTTCGCTCAAGAAAAATTCAATGAGCAGGACCTTTTAAATATCCAGCTCGACGATCAGGCAGTTTTTCTCGAGCGGTGGCAGCAACACCTCCTCACCTTACTTGAAGATCAGCAAGACTACCGCGAGGTATATATACAGATTCAAAATTGGGGAGGCCGAGCCGCCATCGACTCCGTGGGCTATCGCATCGTTCGCAACTATCGCCTGAAGTTGATGGAGCTTACGACAGCGCCCATTTTGACTTACATGCGCCGCTATCAGCCCAAGTTTTCTTTCGGCCAACTCAAGCGCCAATTTGAATACCCACTTTGGGAAATGGCTCAGCAAGAGCCAAAACAGCTTCTCAACCCGGATTTTGAATCCTGGAAGGCGATAAAGCTCGCCGCTCTGGATCAAGTACTGGAAAAAATGAATCGCAGCAATCAACCCCTTAAGCGTCAATCCTGGGGTGCTGAAAATACGGCAAAGATCCAGCATCCACTGGGCAAAGCAATACCACCCCTGAACTGGTTCCTGGCAATGCCTGCGGAGCCTCTCGCTGGAGATACCCATATGCCCCGCTTCCAGTCTCCCACTCATGGCGCATCCCAGCGCTTAGTGGTTTCACCGGGCCGGGATGCAGACGGTATTTTCCATATGGCCACAGGTCAGAGTGCTCATCCACTCTCACCATTTTTCGGCAACGGCCATCAGGATTGGGTGAAGGGAAACACTTCATCATTTATTGAACGCGAGCCTCGCCACCGACTCACGTTAAATTAGAGGTACCGCAGGGACGCTAAAGTCAGGCAGTCTCATCGAGAATTGCAAAAGACAGAAACGTGGTGAAGAAGGCAAGACTCACAACGAAAGGCAGCACTGGAAAGCACAACATCAGTGCCGCCGATGTAATCCAGAGGTTTCTCACCCAACTCTTCTTTTGCTGGTAGTGGTAGGTGTAGCGCCGGGTGTGACTGTCTAGCTGTGCAGGAATTGCTATTTCACGGACCGGTGGGAGAAAAAAGCGCACAGCATTGGTGCAATAAAAGCGAATAAATGCAAGCAGCATATTGAACACCACTCTGAGAGTACCTTTTCAGTATAGGTACTCTCGGCGTCATTGGGTCCCTGCCTTAATCTTCTCGATTTGGCTGATACCACTGAAGCTTTTCATGCAAGCTCACTACCCCACCAATGATGGTGAGTGTTGGCGCTCGAACTTCACTGTTTTCAGCAAGGGCCGGCAAGCTGCTCAAGTCACCGACAACTACTCGCTGGTCTCGCGTAGTGCCCTTTTCAACCAAGGCCGCCGGCGTATTCGCATCGAGCCCGTGTTTAATCAATTCAGCACAAATGGTTTGTAACCCCGTAAGCCCCATATAGAAAACCAGGGTTTGTGCTGGGCCCGCAAGTTCTTGCCAAGGGAGGTCCAACTCACCCTCTTTCAGGTGCCCGGTAATAAAGCGCACAGATTGAGCGTGATCCCGGTGAGTCAGTGGGATACCAGCGTAACTGGCGCAACCAGAGGCCGCAGTGATTCCCGGCACTACCTGAAAGGGAATCCCCGCCTCTGACAACTTGTCTATTTCCTCACCGCCTCGACCAAAAATAAAGGGATCGCCTCCCTTAAGTCGCAAAACTTTTTTACCTTGGCTGGCCAGATCTACCAACAGCTGATTGATATCGTCCTGTGGCACCGCGTGGAAAGCCTTGCGCTTACCCACATAGATCCGCTCTGCATCCCGGCGCACCAACTCCATCACTTCCGGTGAAACCAGCCGATCGTAGAGCACCACATCCGCCTGCTGCATCAAGCGCAGTGCGCGAAAAGTCAGCAGGTCTGGATCTCCCGGACCTCCACCTACCAGGTAAACCTCACCCACCGGATTCGGGCTCCCCTGCCAGTCTTGAAGCGCATCCACCAGCGCCTGCTCGGCATCTGCTGGTTGCCCGGCCTCCATGCGGTTGGCAACGGGGCCGGCAAAAACCCACTCCCAAAAATTCTTGCGCCGAGACTCTGGAAGCGCTGCCTTAACCCTATCGCGCATCCCTGCCGCCAAAGTTACCAGCGGTCCCAGCCCCGGCGATAGCAGGGCTTCGAGCTGAGCCCTGATTCTGCGCGCCAGTACTGGAGCCGCGCCACCACTGCTGATGCCGATCGATAGATCTCCCCGCTCCACAATGGCCGGGAAAGTAAACGTGCACAACTCTGGCGCGTCCACCGCATTGACAGGTAGGCGCTGAGCCTGGGCATCGGCTGAAACCTGTGCATTCACGGACTCACTATCAGATGCAGCAACGACCAGCCCCGCTTTCTGTAAATACTCGCTCGAATAAACTGATTGAAACCATTCCCCACCAGAATCAGTCACCATTTGCTGAAGCTCATCGGTAATTTCCGGGGATACCACCAATATCCGTGCACCCGCTTTGTGCAATAAGCGAGCTTTACGGGTGGCAATGGAGCCGCCTCCAACAATCAAACAGGGATGATCTTTGACATCAAATGCGAGGGGTAAATAACGCAACTTCTTATTCCATCAAATAGCGGGCAAAGTGAAACTCATTACTACAAACAAAAAAGGGCGAACTCTACGCTCGCCCTTTTGGAGTGCTACGCTCAGGAAGCTGAGATCACTTCCTGGCCTCGCATATAGGGCCGCAATACTTCCGGCACCTCAATACTGCCATCCTCGCGCTGGTAATTTTCCAGAACAGCGATGAGGGTACGACCCACGGCAAGGCCGGAGCCATTCAGTGTATGCACCAATTCGGGCTTATTGGTTTCCGGGTTGCGCCAGCGTGCCTTCATTCGGCGCGCCTGGAAGTCACCTACCAGGGAGCAAGAGGATATCTCGCGGTACTTATCCTGGGACGGAATCCAAACTTCAATATCGTATGTCTTTCGAGCAGAGAAACCGATATCGCCACCGCAGAGAATCACTGTGCGGTATGGCAGGTTCAGCTTCTGCAAAATGGTCTCAGCATTTTGCGTCAGGGTTTCCAATGCCTCTTCAGACTGATCCGGGCGCGCCACCCAAACCAGTTCTACCTTTTCAAACTGGTGCTGGCGAATCATGCCACGAGTGTCGCGGCCGTGAGAGCCAGCTTCAGAGCGGAAGCAGGTAGTGTGAGCAACCAATTTATGCGGCAGGCTAGCACTGTCTTCAACAATATGATCGCGATACATATTGGTGAGGGGCACTTCCGCAGTCGGGATCAGGTAGAAACTACGATCATCTTCGAGCTTAAACAGGTCTTCCTCAAATTTAGGCAGCTGGGAAGTGCCGTACAGGGAATCAGCATTCACAACAACCGGCACATTGGTTTCCTGGTAACCATGCTCTTCGGTGTGAGTATCCAGCATAAACTGTGCCAACGCGCGATGCAGACGCGCAACATCACCGCTCATTACCGCAAAGCGGGAGCCGGTGAGCTTCACTGCCATCTCGAAGTCGAGGCCACCAAGGTGTGTGCCCAGGTCTACGTGGTCTTTAACTTCAAAGTCAAAAGTACGCGGCTGGCCCCAGCGGCGAACCTCTACATTATCGTCTTCACTCTCGCCTTCAGGCACTGAGGCATCCGGCAAGTTGGGAATCGCAGACAAGATTGCATCCAACTCTCCCTGCAATTCTGTCAGTGCATGTTTGGCATCTTGCAACTCACCACCGAGGGACTCCACTTCTTTCAAAAGCGGAGCAATATCTTCACCATTCGCCTTGGCACGGCCGATATTTTTCGACTTGCTATTGCGCTCGTTTTGCAAACTCTCGGTGCGCACCTGCAATTCTTTGCGGCGTTCTTCAAGGGCTTCAAGTTTGGCAGTATCCAGTTCTACACCGCGCTTTTTCAGGGCAGCGGCCACCTGGTCCATATCCGTGCGAATCAGTTTGGGATCGAGCATCGTTTCCAGTTCGCCTGTTATCAGGCTCCTACAACAGAGAAGTTAAATTAAAAATACCGTGTCGCCAAAGCGACAGCAGCAGCGGTGGCCAACAAACAACCAACAAGGCTGCCGACAATATAGCCAAGGGCCACCAGCGGCTGGCCATTGTGCCACAGTATCAGGCTTTCGAGGGAGAAAGTGGAAAAGGTTGTCAGTGCGCCAAACATGCCGGTCATCAACAGTAGACGCCATTCCTCCCCCAACATGGCGCGGTGAGCGATCAGTACATAAACAATACCGATCAAAAAAGAGCCTGTTAAATTGACAATGATGGTTCCTAGCGGAAACCGACCCTCAAATACCGGAAAGCTCCAGATACTCACCAGGTGGCGAAGAACTGCCCCAAGTGCGCCGCCCAAGGCGACTGCCAGCCACTGCATTTAGCTGCTTCCTCTCTATCTATTTAGAGTTTCTGTAACGCTGCTTGTCACTCTCGCGATTTAGTCGGCGCAGAGTCTGCAATTTTTCTGAAATTTTTAACTCCAACCCTCGGGGAACCGGCTGGTAGTACTCGCGCTCAGCAATCTCTTCGGGGAAGTAATTCTCTCCCGCAGCAAAAGCATCGGGTTCGTCGTGGGCGTAGCGATACTCCGCACCGTGGGACAGGCTTTTTGCCAGTTTGGTAGGGGCATTGCGCAAATGCACTGGCACTTCGTAACTGGGCTCGCGACGAACATCCGCCACGGCACGATTGTAAGCGGAGTAAACCGCATTGCTTTTTGCCGCAACCGCCAGGTAAGTAATGGCTTGGGCAATTGCCAGCTCGCCCTCGGGGCTCCCCAGTCGTTCCTGCACATCCCAGGCATTCAGCGACAACTGCAAAGCCCTCGGGTCCGCATTGCCGATATCTTCACTAGCCATACGCACGACACGGCGAGCGATATATAGCGGGTCGCATCCTCCATCCAGCATCCGCACAAACCAGTAGAGCGCCGCATCCGGGTCAGACCCCCGCACTGATTTATGCATGGCGGAAATCTGATCGTAAAAATAATCGCCGCCTTTATCAAAACGGCGAACATCGGCACTGAGCACCTCGGCGAGCACGTCTTCATCGACAATCAGTCGCCCGGCCTCCTCTTTGGCCAGATCGCATGCCACTTCCAGCAAGTTCAAAGCACTGCGGGCATCCCCATCGGCAGCCCGGGCAATCTTGCCCAACACTTCTTCGGGAATGTTGACGCTCCGCTCGCGCAACTGCTGGTCAGTTTGCAGGGCGTAGCGCAGCAACCCCAACAATTCCTCTTCGGGAATACTGCGCAAAAGATAGACCCGGCACCGGGATAGAAGCGCATTGTTCAACTCAAAAGCCGGGTTCTCCGTAGTCGCCCCGACAAAAGTCACAGTGCCCTCCTCCACGTAGGGAAGGAAGGCATCCTGCTGAGCCTTATTAAATCGATGCACTTCATCGACAAATAAAATAGTGTGTCGGCCCGACTGTATCCGGTGCTGTTCAGCTTCGGCCACCGCCTGGCGAATATCTTTCACTCCGGCGAGTACCGCAGACAGAGTGGCAAATCGAGCATCGCACTCTTCAGCTAGCAACCGCGCAAAAGTGGTTTTGCCAACACCGGGTGGCCCCCACAAAATCATTGAGTGCAGTTGGCCGCGCTCTACGGCCTCCCGCAGAGGTTTGCCCTCCCCCAATAAATGCGACTGGCCCACATAGTGGGCCAGGGAATTCGGCCGCATACGGGCCGCGAGGGGTTGGTGGGTTTTGGGAGTATCGAACAGATCACTCATCTTTAATAATGTCAGTACCGGCCGGGGGCTTAAAATCAAATATAGAAGCGGATAGTTTTGGGTTCGCCTCCATACCACTGAACTGAATTTCAGTGGTTTGTCCCATACCATCGCGCACGGTCATTGCCGACGGCAAGCCATTTTTGGCAAATCGAATTTCCATGGCTTTAAAAGGGGCCGAGGGGTTCTTGGGGGTCAGCTGATAAACCCCTTCTTTCTGGCTCACATTAAACGAGCCTCGAATTTCCTCTACTTTGCCCCCCAGTAATAGGGCTGGGGTATCCTTAATACGGGCATCCACCGGGCGAACTGTCACCTGCTCCAGGTCCGGATCGTACAGCCAGAGCGTCTTGTTGTTTGTCACCAGTAACTGGGGGTAAGGCTCACCGGTTTTCCAGCGCAATTTGCCCGGGCGCTGCACAGAAAAGCTACCATTGCTCTTCTGTGTGACCTCACCGCGCTCGTCGATCAATGTCTGTTTGAAATTACCCGAAATCGCCTCCAACGGCTTGAGTAAATCGCTCAGGTCATCGGTGGCATCAGCCCAGGCCGCGCTGGCGGTAACACTGATTGAAAGCAGCAGACCCTGCAGAATTCTTTTCATAGTGGAGTCCCAACGTATTGATTTCCTTAAAGATTAACCCCGACTAAGTGAACAGTAGCTTAACCCGCCACTGCTCCAAGGGCCAAACTCGTATCAGGCTGGCGGCGGTGCCAGCACCTCTCGATTGCCGTTGTGGCCCGCCGCAGATATCACCCCGGCAGCCTCCATGGCGTCAATAATTCGAGCCGCGCGATTGTAACCAATCCGCAGCTGACGCTGCACAGAGGAAATTGACGCCTTGCGGGATTTAGTGACGAAAGCTACGGCTTCGTCGTAGAGCGCATCGGCCTCAGGGTCTTCATCCTCACCGCCTTCAGACTGTAATCCAGGCACGGGAATACTGTTATTACTATCGTCGACAATACCATCGATATAATCAGGCTCACCGCGACGGCCCCAATCCGCGACAACTTTATGCACTTCGTGATCGTCGACAAAAGCGCCGTGGACACGAACGGGAACACCACTTCCAGGCGGTAAGTACAACATGTCACCATGACCGAGCAGCTGCTCCGCGCCGCCCTGGTCGAGGATTGTGCGGGAATCCACCTTGGACGAAACCTGGAAACCGATTCGAGTAGGTACGTTGGCTTTAATCAAGCCGGTAATAACATCCACCGACGGACGCTGGGTTGCAAGCAGTAAGTGGATGCCAGCTGCACGGGCTTTTTGTGCGATTCGAGCGATCAGCTGTTCGACCTTTTTACCGACGATCATCATCATGTCGGCAAATTCATCAATCACGACAACAATGGCAGGCAGTGCTTTCAGGGCCGGTGCGGTTTGTTCATCTTCCGGCACGCTGGAGGCGGGATCTGGCTGCCAGATAGGATCGATCAGCGGCTCCCCGGCCTCTTCAGCTTCTTTCACTTTGCGGTTAAAGCCTGCGAGGTTTCTCACCCCCATTGCCGCCATCAACTTGTAGCGGCGCTCCATTTCTCCAACACACCAACGCAAACCATTGGCGGCATCGTTCATATCGGTGATGACCGGGGTCAACAAATGCGGAATGCCCTCGTACACCGAGAGCTCCAGCATTTTGGGGTCCACCAGGATCAGGCGGACCTCATCGGGCGTGGATTTGTACAGCAGGCTCAACAACATAACGTTGATACCCACGGATTTACCCGAACCGGTGGTACCCGCTACCAGCAAGTGAGGCATCTTGGCCAGATCGGCCACCACCGGCTGACCGGAAATATCGTGACCGAGCGCCAGAGTCAGCGGCGATTTGGCATTATCGTAGACATCTGCCGACAACACTTCACTGAGGCGTACCATCTGTCGATTTTCGTTAGGGATTTCGATACCCACAACCGACTTGCCTGGGATTACCTCGACCACACGCACACTGATCACCGCCAGTGAGCGCGCCAGGTCTTTTGCCAGATTGGAAATCTTGCTCACCTTTACACCGGGAGCTGGCTGAATTTCAAAGCGGGTTACTACCGGCCCCGGCAGCACAGATACCACTTCGGCAACAACGCCGAAGTCTTTCAGCTTAAGTTCCAACAGGCGTGACAGCGCTTCCAGGGATTCCCGGGAGAAGCCGGCCTTCTTGTTTTGATCTGCTGGATCGAGTAGACCCAACGGCGGCAGGGTTCCAGTAACCGGGCCACTCTTGAAAAGCTCTCGCTGTTTTTCCTTTGCTGCCCGAGGACTCTGCTTCGGCTTGGGGGCAGTGGGCTCAATCTTCGGGGGAATTCGTTTGGCAACTCGCTGTTTCTCTTCCTCCACAGCCGCCTTGCGCACGACAATCGCCTCTCTGGCCACCCTCCGCTCATTGCGCTTTTGGCGCCAGCGTTGATAGAAACTGCCCAGTAAGGCAAAAAAGCCGAGCACATTCTTGCCGATTGCCTCTGCCAATTTGAGCCACGACAAACCTGTAAAAACAGTGACACCGATAGCAAATATCGCCAGCAGTAAAATGGTTGCCCCTACATAGCCGAGGCTAGAACCCAGGGCAGACGCCATCGCACTGCCGATGATGCCTCCGTTGGTAAACGGCAATGGGTTTTCTGCGGGATCAAAACAAAGAGTCGCCATTGCCGCCCCGCTGACAAGAACAAGCAGCAAGCCAAATACTCTCAAAGCAAATAGCGGCAAATGGAAGCGGGCATTGCGATCGCGAAGAATGTGATAGGCCCGCAGACCAATCAGCAAGGGGAACAGGTAAGCCATCCATCCGAGCAAAGACAAACACACATCTGCCAGCCAAGCACCGGCTGGCCCAATGGCATTGTGCACTTGTTGGGTACTGCCAGTTTGCGACCAGCCCGGATCTTCTGCGCTAAAGCTTAACAGGCTAATGGCGAGCAACAGGGCACCAGCCAGCAAACTGATCAGGGCCCCCTCGCGAACGAGTCGGGCGATCAATGAGTCTGGCAATGCATTGCTCTCTGCAGGGCTTTTTTCAGTTGCGCTTTCGGCCTTCAATGGCTTACCTCAATAATGCTGTACTTTTTATGTCCACATGAACTTGGCGGTGTCTACCTGGGACCTGAATCCCCATGCCGCCCGACAAAATTCTGTATTGCTTACAGAAGAAAGCAACTCAATCAGGCTATTTTACAATCTACGCTTTCAGATTGCGCCTTACGATCCCTGACACCAAGTAGTTTTTTGTTGTTTGGCGGCAGTATCGAAAAACCTGGAGCGCTTCCTAGCCAGTATTCTCTTCTAAATTTATCGGTTTGTACGTGCGATAGATGCAATTTGGAATCATCATCGAGATATCCTGCCCTGAATCCTCCCAGCAAACCTCATCAATAATCGCCTGGGTAACTCTCTCGCGGAGGTAACTATTCAGAATTTCCAATTTGTATTGATCCCCGCCCAACTCTGTTTTTAATTTGTCTTGAGTACTATCTCGGTAATAGGTTCTGGATACCCGCTCTGCTTGCGAAAAGCCTGCATCGCTGAGCAATTGTAACAACTGGTCTTCCCGCAAAAAGAACCGATCCAAGAGCAACGATTCACGGTGTGTCAGCGCTGACAATTTTCGCTTTTGGGCACACAGTAAATCTTGGACCCCGGCAGACGCCGGCATCAAGTCCCAAACCAACAGCGGACCTCCCGGCTTCAAAACCCGATAACACTCCTGGAGAACCAGGGGCTGATCTTTATAAGGCACTTCGTGCAGGCCCATTCTGATTGCCACAGCATCAAATAATTCACTGGGATATGGCAAGTTTCTTCCGTCACCTATAGTGATATCGGCAGCTAGCAATTGAATATTTGGGTCAAGGTTTTCAAGCTGCGAAGGGTGGGAATCGCACAAGCTACATTGAATAATAACCCCATGAGCTTTGGCAAACTTAAGCAGGTAGCTACTCAGGACTCCCCTGCCACACATCAAGTCGAGAACTCGACAACCATTGCTGAGGCCCAGCGCCATAGCAAACTTCTCGAGTTCTTCTGGCTCACCCGCGCAAGTAACCGCCCCACCTCCTGTATCACCATATCCATCAGAGACAATTTCACAGCGTATTTGCAAGTTAAGCGCGGTAAATAGATCCAGCAGGTGGGGTGGGCCATGTAAGCTCGCCCGGTGATCGCCATCGGGCTCCAGATCAATGGAAAAACGCAACGAATAACTATCGTCGATAATTTCGGCTACGAAAGCCTGGGCCTCCTCACTAAGGGTCAGAAAAGTTTTAGGATGCCCCAACTGCTCTCGCTTCAGGTTTAAGGGTATGAACTTTCTTTTATAGCGCATAACGATCCTCAACCCACTAGGGTTTGGGCACTTACTCGAAGTCACTGGCCTCTATGACGCTCACACACTCAATACATCTAACAATCCGTAATTCTAATTTGTGACACTCCATTCTCCCCCTATCAAAGCCAGCAGCAGTTACCTCAGATTGGAACTTTTTTACATTTTTCCAGCTCTTACGGCCAGCTTTGGCGCAAACTCCGATTTGAGCCAAAGCTCTAGCAAGGTCAAAGAGAGTTGAATAGGTAGGATCAATCGAACAAATTAAGGCAAACTATTTCGCCGAATGGTAAATATCGCCTATTATATCGCCCAATTTAATAGTCTCGCCTGATCAAAAAATGGACGGGCATATGGACTCCCAGCCCATTGGGTAAACTTCGCAAATTGAGAGTTTTAAAGAGTACTTCATGAGCAATAACCATCATCGACTGATCATCCTCGGCTCAGGCCCTGCCGGCTACACCGCGGCTATCTACGCTGCACGAGCAAACCTGAACCCGGTTGTTATCACTGGTATGCAACAGGGTGGGCAGCTGACCACCACCACTGAAGTCGAGAACTGGCCGGGCGGTATTCCGGAGCTTCAAGGTCCGGACCTGATGGTGCAAATGCAGCAGCACGCAGAGCGCTTCGAGACAGAAATCATCTTCGATCACATCGAATCTGTTGATCTGAAACAGCGCCCTTTCACCTTGAAAGGTAACGAAACTTACACCTGTGACTCGCTGATTATCGCCACTGGTGCCTCAGCTCAGTACCTGGGCCTACCTTCTGAGGAAGCCTTCCAGGGGCGCGGTGTCAGCGCCTGTGCGACCTGTGACGGATTCTTCTATCGCGACCAGAAAGTTGCTGTTGTCGGTGGTGGCAACACCGCCGTAGAAGAGGCCCTGTACCTCTCCAATATCGCCAGTGAAGTGACCCTGATTCACCGCCGCGACGAGCTTCGCGCAGAAAAAATCCTTCAGGACCGTCTGATGGATAAAGTGGAAAACGGCAATATCAATGTCTGCTGGCACAATACCCTGGACGAAGTGCTCGGTGACGACAACGGTGTAACTGGGCTTCGCCTGCGCAACACCCAGGACGACACCACTACAGAGCTGGACGTTTCCGGTGTGTTTATTGCTATCGGTCACAAACCGAATACCGGTATCTTTGAAGGCCAGCTTGAAATGAATGGTGGTTACCTCATTGTGGAGAGCGGCCTGAACGGCAATGCCACCCAGACTTCTGTTCCCGGTGTATTTGCCGCAGGTGACGTATCCGACCATATTTACCGCCAGGCGGTAACTTCTGCGGGTACCGGCTGTATGGCCGCCCTGGACGCCGAGCGCTTCCTCGACGCCGAGAAGTAAGTCAAATCCCCGGGCAGAGCTTTTCTGCCCGGTATCCCCCTCTACCGACAGGAGTCAGATCGTGGCAGGGAACACCCAAAGCCGCCTGATGTGGCTCGACCACACCGTTGTAGACTTTCCCCCAACTGAATTCGCACTGGATGACCCCAATGGCTTGCTGGCAGCCGGAGGAGATCTGACTCCCGAGTGGCTGGTTGAAGCCTATCAAAGGGGGGTCTTCCCCTGGTATTCAGATGACCAGCCGATCTTGTGGTGGAGCCCCTCCCCTCGCTGCGTGGTTATCCCGCAAAACTTTCGTATTGGCCGCACTTTGCGCAAAGTATTGCGCCGAGGAACCTTTTCGGTCACCTTCGACCAAGCCTTTCCCGAGGTAATTGAGGCCTGCCGTGCCCCCCGGGCGGATGAAACCGGCACATGGATCACCGATGAGATGTGCGACGCCTATATCGACATGCACCATCAGGGATTTGCCCACTCTGTGGAGGTTTGGCGCGACGGTCGACTCGTTGGCGGACTCTATGGTATTGCGCTGGGGCGAGTGTTCTTTGGGGAGTCGATGTTTCACCGGGAGACAGACGCTTCAAAAGTCGCTTTTGTCCACCTCGTTCGGCAATTAGAATTGTGGGGCTGCCCACTGATCGACTGCCAGGTGAGCAATCCTCATCTCAGCAGCCTTGGGGCGGTGGAAATGTGTCGTAAGGATTTCGAACAACTGCTGGCAGACGGCGTTAAGCAGCCGCCTTTCCCGCAGCCCTGGAAGCTTTCGTGGACTTATGGGTAAATACTCTCAGCTGGATTCAGTGCGCCTACTGGCCACCCTGCCCCACCCCTGCGGTTACCTGCCGGATCGGGAGGCAACAACGGTGTTTGTCGATCCACAAACAGAAGTGGATCAGCGTCTGTACAACCGCCTGTCAGAGCTGGGATTCCGGCGCAGTGGTGCCTACCTCTATCGCCCCCAGTGCGCGACCTGTCGCGCCTGTATACCGGCTCGCGTACCCGTGAGCCTGTTTGTCCCCGACCGCAACCAGAGACGCTGCTGGAAGCGCAACAAGGACCTGGACATATTCCATATCGAGTCCATCGATACAGATGAGCATTACGAACTCTACGCCCGTTATATCGAGCAGCGCCACGCCGATGGGGAGATGTACCCGCCCAGCCGGGAACAATACCGCAGCTTCCTGAGCCAGGCTTGGGGGTCTACTCGCTATATTGAGCTGAGAGCCCGCGGCAAGTTGGTGGCAGTAGCTGTAACAGATATCCTGACTGCCGGGTTATCGGCCATCTATACTTTCTTCGATCCCGATGAGGACAAACGGAGCCTGGGCAGTTACTGCATACTCTACCAGATCGAATGGGCCCGGCGCTTGGGACTACCTAATCTCTATCTGGGGTACTGGATTGAGAAGTGCCACAAAATGGCCTATAAAAGCCAATTTCGCCCCATCGAAATGTTAAAAGAAAACCGCTGGAGCCTTAAATCGCTCTAGTTCAACACACTCTCCCTTTGCTCTATCTTGCCTTTTCGTGCAAAATGCTCGCCCGTCAAGCCGCGGCTAGGCCAAAGAGCCTCCGGGGTAAAGGTCTGATCAAGTTATTGTAAGGTTGCTGCCGCATGGCAAAAGACGATTATATTGAAATGGAAGGCGAGGTGATCGACACCCTGCCGAACACCACTTTCCGCGTAAAACTGGAAAACGGACACGTGGTAATTGCGCATATCTCTGGAAAGATGCGTAAAAACTACATTCGCATTCTCACCGGCGACAAGGTGAAAGTGGAGCTGACTCCATACGACCTGAGCAAGGGCCGCATTACGTACCGCGCGCGCTAATTCGCTCAGAGGCCAAATTCCGCAAGGCAATTTGACCTGAAATAAAAAAGCCACCTCTCGGTGGCTTTTTTATTACTTGGCTGAAGCTAATTTACTTTAGGCGGGCACCGCCGTTTTAATCGCAAGCTCATCATCTTCAATGGTGACGCAAACACGCCCACCCTCTTCTGCCAACTCACCAAAGAGCACGGCTTCTGCCAGAGGCTTGCGCAGCTTATCGCGAATCAGACGGGACATAGGCCTCGCACCCATCTTCTCGTCATAACCCCGCACCGCCAGCCACTCTCGAGCTTCGTCATCAACAACCAGTGTCACCTTGGAGTCATCCAACTGGGCCTGCAACTCAACGATAAACTTATCCACCACCGTCTTCACGACATCCAGAGGCAGAGAGCGGAATTGAATAATATTATCGAGGCGATTGCGGAACTCCGGGGTAAACATCTTCTTGATCTCCTCCATTCCATCGGTGGAGTGATCTTGATGGGAGAACCCGATTGAACGACGGCTCATCACCTCAGCGCCCGCATTGGTAGTCATAATCAGAATAACATTGCGGAAATCCGCTTTGCGGCCATTGTTATCAGTTAGGGTGCCGTGATCCATCACCTGCAAAAGCAGATTGAATACTTCGGGGTGCGCCTTCTCAATTTCATCGAGCAGCACAACACTGTGGGGGTGCTTGGTAACCGAGTCTGTCAGTAAACCACCCTGGTCAAAACCTACATACCCTGGGGGCGCGCCGATCAGGCGGGAAACCGTATGGCGCTCCATATACTCAGACATATCGAAGCGAATCAGCTCGATACCCATCACCTTCGCCAACTGGCGGCAGAGCTCTGTTTTACCAACTCCGGTGGGGCCCGAAAATAGGAAGGAGCCGATGGGTTTCTCTTCAGAACCCAGACCGGCACGACTCAGCTTAATCGCCGTACCCAGGGCATCAATCGCGCTGTCCTGCCCAAACACCACCATTTTGAGATTGTCATCCAGGCGTGATAACTGCTCCTTGTCAGAAGCAGACACGCTCTTGGCAGGTATTCTCGCCATCTTGGCGATAACCATCTCAATTTCACAGACCCCAATAACCTCTTTGCGGTCCTCTTCAGGCAGCAAAGATTGGTAGGCTCCCGCCTCATCGATTACATCAATGGCCTTATCTGGGAGGAATCGCTCGGTGATGTGACGACTGGATAGCTGCGCAGCAGCATCCAAAGCTCCATCGGTAAAGCGGACCTTGTGGTGATCCTCAAAGCAGCTTCTGAGCCCCTGCAATATTTGCACGGTCTCTTCCACTGAGGGCTCACTGACATCGATCTTTTGAAAACGGCGCGACAGCGCGCGATCTTTTTCAAAGATACCGCGATATTCAGTAAAAGTAGTGGAGCCTATGCACCGCAATTGACCGCTGGAAAGTAGCGGCTTAAGCAGGTTGGAGGCATCCATGACGCCTCCTGAAGCGGCGCCGGCCCCGATGATGGTGTGGATCTCATCAATAAACAGTACGGCGTGCTCACGCTTCTTGAGCTCCGCCAGCAGCGCCTTAAAGCGCTTCTCAAAATCACCGCGATACTTGGTTCCCGCCAACAGGGAGCCGAGATCCAGAGAGTAAATAGTGCTCTCTTTCAAAGGTTCGGGGATATCCTCATCAACAATACGCCGTGCCAACCCCTCAGCAATTGCCGTCTTGCCGACACCGGACTCACCCACCAACAGTGGATTGTTCTTGCGGCGACGAGCGAGAACCTGCGTGACACGCTCCACCTCAGGTGCACGCCCCACAAGCGGATCAATACGGCCAAGAATTGCCTCTTGATTGAGGTTGGTGGCGTAGCTTTCCAGGGGGTCGGAACCACCTGGCTCAGCGCCCCCACTAATTTCCTCATCTACCTGCTCAGGTGCAGTATCGGAACCGTGATGGTGATTATTACCACTGGAGCCAACGCGGGAAATTCCGTGGGTGATGTAGTTAACTACGTCTATCCGGGCAACACTCTGCTGCTTCAAGTAGTAAACAGCCTGGCTCTCCTGCTCACAAAAAATGGCGACCAGGACATTAGCCCCTGTAACTTCCTTTTTACCGGATGACTGGACATGGAATACGGCCCTCTGCAGGACCCTCTGGAAACCCAATGTCGGCTGGGTTTCTCGATCTGTATCGGCCTCCGGGATCAACGGTGTTGTGGAGTCCACAAACTCCAGAAGTTCACGGCGCAATGCACTTAAATCCGCCCCGCAAGCATGTAGAACATCTGCTGCGGATTCGTTATCCAAGAGCGCCAGCAATAGGTGCTCAACGGTCATGAATTCATGCCGTTTCGCTCGAGCACCTTTGAACGCTAGATTAAGCGTTACCTCTAAGTCCTTGCTGAGCATCTAAACCTCAAACCCTAATCGCCAATATTTCCCGCCGACTCCGCTGGTAGGCGCGCACCCTTCGCCGGCGTTTATATCCTGGCTGATTCCCTTCAGGTGACGGGACCCTTTGTTCAAAGCAGTTTTTGTCAGAATCAATCCTCTTTGCTTTCGTCCGCTTCAATTTCACATAACAGGGGATGCTCATTCTCTTGAGCGAACTGATTGACCTGTGCGGCCTTTGTCTCCGCTATATCCCGAGTATAGACACCACACACTGCTTTTCCCCGTGTGTGAACCTGCAACATTAACTGTGTGGCGCGCTCCCGGTTTACTGAAAAAAACAACTCCAAAGTCTCAACAACAAAATCCATGGGGGTGTAGTCATCATTGAGCATAACGACTTTATACATCGGCGGCCGCTTCAGCTGCGGCGGCGCCTCCTCAAGGGCCAACCCACCATCGAAATCATCGAAGTACGGGTTGTCTCCATCGGAGTCACTGGAGCTTAGTTTAATGATTCGCGAAGTACTCATAACAATTATCAATGAATTCTATCGAGCCTGAAAATTGCACCCAATGCAACCTTCAATGACGTGACATTGTAACCTTATTTGACCTTTGACACAGCGGTCAGCGGGGAACCTTGACAATCCCCCTGCTGTTGACTACAAGAGGTAGTGACCGCTACATCAAACGTTAGTCGCAGATAGGATCGCAGCCGACTAACCAGCAGGTCAAATAAATATAAAAACTCTGTAAGGTGGCCAGGGGCCACTCAGGCAATTAGAGGGAATCGTTATGCCTACCGGTACTGTAAAGTGGTTCAACAACGCTAAGGGATATGGGTTTATTCTTGCAGATGAGGGAGGGGAGGATCTGTTCGCGCACTATTCCGCAATTCAGATGGAAGGCTACCGAACCCTGAAGGCCGGCCAGCAAGTCACCTTCGATATTATTCGAGGAGACAAGGGCTACCACGCTGCAAATATCTCCGCATTGACCTCCGAAACCACTTCACCCAACACTTCGAGCAAAAGCGAATCTGATGCAGTACACACAGAAAAGTCGAGGGAGAAGGAAGCGGAAGCTGTCGGCTAAGCGAGCCCAGCAAACAGACAATAAAAAAGCCCTTCACCAATGTGAAGGGCTTTTTTCATGGGACTCTGGCCAACTTAAAGCCAGCCCGGCCTCACGGATGTAGCTTAAGCCATGTGCTTGATAACTTCGTCACCAAACGCAGAGCAAGACTTCAGCTCAGCACCGTCCATCAGACGCTCGAAATCGTAGGTTACGGTTTTGGCTTCAATAGCACCTTCCATACCCTTGATTACCAGGTCAGCAGCTTCGTTCCAGCCCAGGTGACGCAGCATCATCTCAGCGGAAAGAATCAGGGAGCCCGGGTTAACCTTGTCCTGACCAGCGTACTTAGGCGCAGTACCGTGGGTTGCTTCGAACAGGGCAACGTCGTCGGACAGGTTTGCGCCCGGAGCGATACCGATACCACCAACCTGTGCAGCCAGTGCGTCAGACAGGTAGTCACCGTTCAGGTTCAGGGTAGCAATTACGTCGTACTCAGCCGGACGCAGCAGGATCTGCTGCAGCATAGCGTCAGCAATTACGTCCTTAACAACGATTTCCTTGCCAGTCTTCGGGTTCTTGAAGCTGTGCCAGGGGCCGCCGTCCAGCGGCTGAGCGCCAAACTCGTCGCGAGCCAGCTCGTAACCCCAATCAGCGAAGGCACCTTCGGTGAACTTCATGATGTTACCTTTGTGTACCAGGGTTACAGAATCGCGATCCTGGTCCACAGCGTACTGGATAGCCTTGCGCACTAGACGCTTGGTACCTTCTGCAGAAACCGGCTTAACACCGATACCACAGTTCTCAGGGAAACGGATCTTCTTAACACCCATCTCGTCCTGCAGGAACTTGATAACTTTCTTAGCTTCGTCAGTGTCAGCTTTCCACTCGATACCAGCGTAGATATCTTCGGAGTTTTCACGGAAGATAACCATGTCTACCTTGTTCGGCTCTTTAACCGGAGAAGGTACACCGCTGAACCAGCGCACCGGGCGCTGACATACGTACAGATCCAGCTCCTGACGCAGGGCTACGTTCAAGGAACGGAAGCCGCCGCCTACTGGAGTGGTCAGGGGGCCTTTGATGCTAACAACGTAGTCTTTGATCGCTTCCAGAGTTTCAGCCGGGAACCAGTCGCCAGCGTAAGTCTCTGCCGCTTTCTCACCGCAGTAGATTTCCATCCACTCGATTTTCTTTTCGCCGCCGAAAGCTTTTTCTACAGACGCGTCGATCACCTTGCGCATTACCGGGGTGATATCCACACCGATGCCGTCACCCTCGATGAAAGGAATAACCGGGCGATTCGGAACATTCAGCGAACCGTCGGAATTGACTGTAACTTTTTCGCCGTCTGCCGGCACTTGGATATGACCCATATTGCGTAAACTCCCAAAATTCTATGACTTTTTAGGTCCAGCGTTGCTTGCACCGCTCCCCCGGGACCTTAGGGCGGGGATGAAAAACGGCGGGATTATAGCAGCCTCGGCTAATTTTTGTAGTTGGATTACAATACTCAATTTTTCTTATGGCAAAGATTATTCTCCTCAACAAGCCTTTTGGCGTATTAAGCCAATTTACAGATGATCAGGATCGCGCCACTTTGGCTAACTTTATCCAGCACAAGGGATTCTATGCGGCGGGCCGCCTGGACTACGACTCTGAAGGATTACTACTTCTGACTGATGATGGAGCGCTACAACATCAAATCAGTCACCCCAAGCGGAAAATGCCCAAAACCTATTGGGCCCAGGTGGAGGGTGAAATTACTGATGATGCCCTTTATATGCTCAGGCAAGGGGTCGACCTGAAGGATGGCCGAACCGCACCTGCCAAGGCCAAGCGCCTACCTGATATGGAGCCCTGGCCCCGCACGCCGCCAATTCGCGAACGCAAATCGATCCCAACCAGCTGGCTGGAGCTGACTATCTCTGAGGGGCGGAATCGCCAGGTAAGGCGGATGACTGCGGCGGTCGGCTTCCCTACCCTGCGGCTAATCCGGGTGGCGATAGGCAGCTGGAAGCTCGACTCATTAAAGCCTGGCGAGTATCGGACGGAAGAGGTTTTTAGCGCTCCCAAGCCCCGAACAAAGCCGGCACACAACCGCAATCGACCGCGTCGAAAGCGATAATCTATAACGGAAGATCAAAGCGGTCTTGGTCAAACGGGGCGTTCGCAGGTAAAATTCGCCCCCCTTTCATACCAGTGAAGTAGTGACTGTCCTTCTTATGCCTGATTCCACCCACAACAAACAGCCAAAGCGCGTCATCGTCGGTATGTCCGGCGGTGTGGATTCCTCTGTAGCCGCACACCTGCTGATCCAGCAGGGCTATCAAGTGGAAGGCCTGTTTATGAAAAACTGGGATGAAGACGACGGCACAGAATACTGTACTGCCAAGGCGGACCTCGCGGATGCCCAGGCAGTTTGTAAGAAGTTGGGTATCAAGTTGCACACCGCCAACTTTGCTGCGGAGTACTGGGATCACGTATTCGAGTACTTCCTGGCAGAGTATAAAGCCGGGCGCACTCCCAACCCGGACATCCTCTGTAACCGGGAAATCAAATTTAAGGTCTTTCTTGAGTACGCCGAAGTGCTGGGTGCCGATGCAATAGCCACCGGGCACTATACCCGTCGCCGCGATATCGATGGACGCACCTATTTATTGAAGGGCCTCGACGGCAACAAAGACCAGAGCTACTTCCTGCACGCGGTGGGAGAAGCCGAATTTGCCCGCTCGCTCTTTCCCTTAGGGGAGCTGGAGAAGCCCGAGGTTCGCCGTATCGCTGAAGAAAACGGCTTTATCACCCACAACAAGAAAGACAGCACCGGCATCTGCTTTATCGGCGAGCGCCGCTTCAAGGATTTCCTCGAGCAGTACCTGCCCGCCCAGCCCGGCGATATGGAAACCCCAGAGGGTGAAGTCATGGGGCGCCACGCGGGCCTGATGTACCACACCATTGGCCAGCGCCAGGGGCTCGGTATTGGCGGCGTCAAAGGTGCAGGCGAACAGCCCTGGTACGTTGTCGGAAAAAACCTGGAGCGCAATGTATTGATTGTGGCCCAGGGTGCACACCACCCCCTGCTTTACGCAACGGGGCTGGAAGCAACACAAACCCACTGGATTAATGGCGCAGCACCGGACAAAACTTTCCGCTGCCAGGCCAAGACCCGCTATCGCCAACCAGATCAGGATTGCACCGTGCACCTGCAGGACAATGGCGATTTGGTTGTAGAGTTCGACGAGCCACAACGCGCAATCACACCGGGACAATCTCTGGTACTGTACGATGGAGAAACCTGTCTAGGTGGTGCGGTGATCGAGAAAGCCACGGGAGTTGGCGCCGCAGTACCGGAAAAATACAAGAAAGATTAAGGAGTAATTTTGAATAACTGGCGGGATCAGGCACTGGCACTGGCAGGAATATTCCAATCCGCAACACTGGTGGAGCGCCTGGCCAAAACAGGCTCTGCACCGCAGGAACAGCTGGAAACCGGGGTATATAGCCTCTTCCAACTAAACCCTGATCGCACTGAAGATATATTCGCCGGTGCAGACAAGCTGCTGCCCGGCTTAAAAGTATCGCAGCAAATACTAAAGACCCGGCAACACCCGGAATATACCGACGGTCTACGCTACGCCCTCTCGGTGATCTACCTGCAGCGACAACTCAGCAAGAATAATGACCTGCTATCAATCATTGGCAGCCGATTGGATAAGGCCAAGACTCAAGCAGAGCACTTCGAACTGACTCACGAGAATGTATTTTCCAACCTCGCCAGCATCTACAGCGATACGCTAGGTACCTTCCGCTTCCGGATTCAAGTACTGGGTGACTTCAATTACCTGCAACAGCAGCGTATTGCCAATCAAATTCGCTCCATGCTATTTGCCGGCATCCGCTCGGCAACCCTATGGCGACAGCTGGGTGGGCGTCGCCTGCACCTTCTGTTCCAGCGCAAAAAGCTTTTGAATGCGACCAACGAATTGATCGCACATATCGAATCTATAGAACACTAATCCCGGAGATTTACTATGACAGTTGAGCTTTCCGCACTCACAGCGGTATCCCCTATTGATGGTCGCTACGAGAGCAAGACTGCCCCCCTGCGTGAAATTTTCAGTGAATACGGCCTGATCCGCGCCCGCGTTGAAGTGGAAGTACGCTGGCTGCAAAAACTTTCCGCACATAAAGAGATCGCCGAAATTGAGCAGTTCGACGAAGCTGCCAACAAGCTGCTCGACAGCATTGTGGCCGACTTCTCCCTGGAAGATGCTGAGCGCATCAAGGAAATCGAGCGCACCACCAACCACGATGTAAAAGCGGTTGAATACTTCCTCAAGGATAAAATCAGCAGCAATGCCCAGCTGGCAAAAGTGAGTGAATTCGTACACTTTGCCTGCACCTCTGAGGACATCAATAACCTGTCCCACGCCCTGATGCTTCGCGCCGGCCGCGACAACGTCATGTTGCCTGCGATGGAAGCCCTGATTGACGCTATCGTAGGCCTGGCCCAGGACTTTGCCGACGTACCCATGCTGTCCCGTACTCACGGCCAGACAGCCAGCCCGTCTACTGTTGGTAAAGAACTTGCCAACGTGGCCGCGCGCCTACGCCGCCAGGTAGCCCAGATTAAAGCGGTACCGCTGCTGGGTAAAATTAACGGTGCGGTAGGTAATTACAACGCTCACCTGTCCGCCTATCCCAATATTGATTGGGAGCAAAATGCTGAAGAATTCATTTCTTCTCTGGGCCTTAGCTGGAACCCCTACACCACCCAGATCGAACCGCACGACTACATTGCTGAGCTGTTCGACGCTGTTGCCCGCTTTAACACCATCCTGATCGATTTTGACCGCGATGTATGGGGCTATATCTCCCTGGGTTACTTCAAGCAAAAAGTCGTAGCCGGTGAAGTTGGCTCCTCCACTATGCCGCACAAAGTTAACCCCATTGACTTCGAAAACTCCGAAGGGAACCTGGGTATCGCCAACGCCGTATTCCAGCACTTGGCCGCCAAACTTCCAGTATCCCGCTGGCAGCGCGACCTGACAGACTCCACCGTGCTGCGCAATATGGGGGTGGGTGCGGGCTACTCTGCCATTGCCTATGCCGCCACCATGAAAGGCCTGGGCAAGCTGGAAATCAACCGCGAGCGCCTGGCAGAAGACCTGGATAATTCATGGGAAGTATTGGCAGAGCCGATCCAAACGGTTATGCGTCGCTACAACATTGAAGAGCCTTACGAAAAACTGAAGGCCCTTACCCGTGGCCAGGGCATCACCCGTGAAACCCTGAAAGTATTTATCGAGAATCTGGAGATTCCCGCAGAGGCCAAGAGCGATCTGCTGGAAATGACTCCGGCATCCTATATCGGTAACGCAGTGGAACAGGCTCGCAAAATTTAACCGAGCCCAGCTACCAGCCGCACCCAGTGCGGCTGGTCATCTTTTAAAAAATACAAAAGTACGCTGGATAGTTTCCGAACCTCAGAATATCCAGATACAAACCCCAGCCTTCTGACAGTGAGAGTTACCGTGGCCAGCCCCCTTACCCATCTTGGCGACATGCCCATCGAAGTTTTTATGCGTGACTATTGGCAGCAGAAACCCCTGCTGATACGCAATGCTTTCGCCAACTTTGAATCACCCATCTCGGGTGAAGAACTCGCAGGTATGGCCCTGGAGGAAGCGGTCGAGTCTCGCTTGGTATTGGAAAATGGTGAAAGCGGCCCCTGGGAGCTGCGCACCGGTCCATTCACTGAAGAAGATTTTCTCTCCCTCCCTAAAACCCACTGGACCCTGCTGGTACAAGCTGTCGATCAGTGGATGTCAGAAATTGCTGAACTAAGAGATTTCTTCCGCTTTATCCCCGACTGGCGCCTGGATGATGTGATGATCAGTTACGCCGCCGATAAGGGCAGCGTTGGCCCCCACTACGATCACTACGATGTGTTTCTTCTCCAGGCCGAAGGCAAACGCTTGTGGCAGCAAGGCCCCAAAGTGGATGAAAGCAATCCCCGCCTCGAAGGAACCCCCCTCAATATCCTGAAAGAATTCGAAGCAGAAAACAGCTGGGTACTGGAGCCCGGCGATATGCTCTACTTGCCGCCCCAATACAGCCATTGGGGAATAGCCGAAGGTGGGTGCACCACGATCTCTATTGGTTTCCGCGCGCCTTCCGCCGCGGCGATCCTCGAAGATCTCGCCGCTGAAATCGCTATGGATTTTCCGGACAGCCAGCGCTACACCGATGCCGGTGCAGAAGTGGCGAAAAACCCAGCGGAAATTGACCCCGCCTCTGTTGCCCGCCTGCAACAACAACTCGGCGAATGGCTGCAGCAGCCGGAGAAAATCGCCCAGTGGTTTGGTGCGGTTATGACCGAAGCAAAATACCCGGATACTGTCGCCCTGGATGCTGACGATGCTGCAGACTGGCGCGAACAAATGCCCCAGGGGGCACAACTGGTTTTAAATCCCGCTTCCCGCACCGCCTTTTGCCGCGAGCCAGCCACTTTGTTTGTTGATGGTGAAGCCTTCCCCTGCCCCCCGGCATTTGCCGAGCAGTTTGCTGAATCCCATGAAATATCCTGGGATGATATCGAAGCCTTCCCGGAAATAGCCGAAGATAGTGGCCTTCTCGATCAGCTGGTTGCACAGGGCACCTTGATCTACCCTCCTGAGGATTTCTGAAATGCCAATAGCTATACGCCTAGCGGATTGGGATACTGACCGGGGCGCAATTCGTTCAATACGCGAGGCCGTTTTTGTACAGGAACAGCAGGTACCTGCAGACCTGGAATGGGATGATCAAGAGGAGACATCCCAGCACTTCCTCGCCTACCGCGAGACAGCTCCGGTTGCCACCGGACGCCTCACCCAAGGCGGAAAAATTGGTCGTATGGCTGTGCAAAAGTCTTCACGTGGGTGCGGCATCGGGGCCCAGCTATTACAAGCCATCTGCGAGCAGGCGAAGGAACAAAACTTTCAGCAAGTCCATTTACATGCACAGCAACATGCTGAGGGGTTTTACTTGCAGGCTGGGTTTGAGGTGGAAGGCGACGTGTTTTACGAAGCGGGAATTCCCCATATCAAAATGGTGCGCAGCCTGATTTGACCATTTTGAGGCCTGCCACCAGCAACCATATGGCAGGCCCAGCCCCACCTCAACTCTCTACTGGGGCATAGCGCTTCTCGACAAAGTGAGCCAAAGGCGCTATCCCCAACACATACACTATCCAAAGCCCGAGCCCCCAATAGGGATTGAAAAGGGTCAACAAGCACGCCAGGATACTGGTACACAACATCACCATGCTGACCACTAGTACACGGTGCGCGGATACGTTCGTTCGATTCGCAGCGACACACCACATACCCGCAATTGCTATAGCGGCCACCGCATAACTTGCTGACAATAAGATCACTGACCAAACCTGGTCAGGATATTCCCCCATCAAACTTGCTGGAAAAGGAATAAACGCCACCGCCCCCAATAACAAAAAGTTAAAACTGGTAAAGGCTACCGATTTAAATTGATGGTCCGACATCAGATGATTGTGGGTAAGCCACAGCCGACAGAGAATCGCAAAGCTCAGGATCCAGGAAAAAAAGTGGGGCAACTGCTGAAGAATATTGCTGTGGAAATCCTCGCCCGGCTTTATATCCTCCAGGTCGGGAATCTGGATATTAAAAACCAACAGCGTCATAGCAATGGCAAAAACGCCATCACTGACGGCATTAATACGGCTAGCCAAGAAAGACTTTCGACGCATGGGCCACCATCGATTGCCAAGGTTGCATACTCATTAAAGCCCAGTCCCGAAGCAGGATCTCACCTCTAGTTTCAATATGCCAACAGCGTTCACACCACTCACATCCCTTCCACCTGATAACGAGCCACGGAATGTTTCTATTGGGGAGATGAAATCATATGATAACGGCTTTGTAAGTGTATTCTTTTAAATAAGGGTCTATTGAAGCTCCTCAATACGGCACCGCCTAGTAAATAGCATTCAACTTCAACAGCCGTTGGCGATACTTTGATCAAACCTAGCTGCCCGATCGATTTCAATCCTGCTTACTATCAACTACTTGTGTTCGGGCTACGGCTCCTAATTGCTCTAAGATCTATCTAATGCGACTTGTTTCATATCCATTTAAAACCCTAGCGCTTTATCCCTATTGGTCGCTGCAATCATAAGCAGGAGCTGAGGAGTGAAGCCCAAGGCCGAGACGTGGCAATAGACACCGATAAAGAAAAGCCTATGGGGCAGAAACACTTCCGCTACGCGTCTTGGACAGTTGCAGTCATATTTTTCAGCGCCAGCGTAACCAACTCAATCCTATTTGCCCTACTATCACCTAGCCTCACTCAAGAACTCAATCTCAACCATCAAAGCTTAGGGATGCTGGGAGGATATTACTTTGTCGCCTATTCTATTGGTCAACTGACACTTGGCTCACTATTGGGCCCTATAAGTCCACGGTATTTACTGAGTATCTCAGCCGCCCTCGCCGCTAGCGGCTGCGTAATTTTTGCCAGCAGTCATTCTTTCGGAACAGCCCTTACAGGGCAGCTCTTAGTCGCACTTGGATTATCCAGTAGCTTCTTGGGAGTTATCTATGTTATCGGACGGGATTTACCTAATAAGTTTTCACTAATGGCCGCTGTTAGCCAAGGACTAGCTAATTTCGCAGCAGCTTCACTCTCATTACTTATCGGTTTGTTAGATACCGAAGTCTCATTCCGGGAGCCCTACTTCATCGCAGCGATATTTTTTATTTGCCTTGCTGTGCTGCTATTTATTTTAATTGGCAGCAATCAAAACTCTTCCCATGAACTCTCTGCCAAAAAAGCCACTCAATTTGACAAGCTAAATTCATGCTTCAAATCAAGAGCTTTTTGGCTGGCCCTCACCTTCTATTCCTGCCTTTTCGGCGTAATTATCGCCTACTCTGATTTATGGAATATACAGTTCCAAGTTGATTTTTTTCGTGAAACATCCAGAGAAAGTGCCCTACTCAATGCGATGATTTCAACGGGTATCATTATCGGCAGCTTTATTGTCGGTGCTTGGTCTCATTATCGGGGAGATTATGTAATTCCAGCGAGAACTTTTAGTTTCCTCTCAATTATTGCTGTCACAGCTTTACTGAGTATTCACTTGTCGGACTCCTGGACTTTGACGGCAAATTTTCTCTTAGGATTTGGCCTCAGCAGCTCAATTCTATCTCTCTCGATAGTACAATCTGAACTTCCTGAAAAGGCGCACGCCATTGCCTCTGCCCTTATTGTAACTGGGGGCTTTGTTTTAGGAGGGGTAATTCAAACCCTCATAGGGCTCTCACTTGATCAAGATATAGAGTTCGCTTATATCCGCTCCCTCAGCGATTTATTAGCCAGACTTTTTGACTTTGCTCCACAACCAACACAGCAATTCTACAATTACCAAGCGGGATTTCAGCTAATCGGGATTATCGTCATCGTAGGCTGCATCAGCAGCCTACTTTTGAGCAGCAAAAAGCTAGTCAAGAAACGTGGTCCTAAAATCGGAAGTTCGTAGTGCTAAGCCTGCGATTCGACGTCCTAAATGTACGGCTGTAAGTCGGTCCAACTCATGAATTTCACCAGCTCCTTCAGCGACAGCTACCAAGCCCGACTGACAACCACCCCGGTTTCTACCCAGGGAATCTTGACTCGGTAGAATATCCAGGGGAACCCACAACATGCCCATTTGTGCAGCAAAGACCTGTAGAGTCCTGATGGTACCTAGCTGATCACCACTAAAATTACTACCAACAGTAAATCCTGCAGCTAACTTATCCAGCCAGCACCGATCTCCATAGCGCTCACTTGCTGCATCCATAAATGCTTTGAATTGAGCGGAGACAGTACCCATAAAGGTCGGCGAACCCATTACTATGGCTTCACACTGATCCAACTGAGCTAATAATGACTGATCTTCATAACGTCCGTGAAGAATGCTCTCCCCCTGAATCTCAAGGGCAACACCAATACACTTCTCTAGCGTGTTAACCCCCTCCACCACGGACTCCGCAAGAACTTTACTGCAACCAGATACAGAATGGTAAACAACACCTACCCTCTTCATATGACTCGCTCCGCTATGCCGTCTGACTCAAATATCCGGCCTAACTTTTGATCAATTTCTCTGCCAGACGGCACTTCTATCCCAAAGATATCCAGTAAAGTAGCCCGAAGCTCATCGACATCCGCTAACATGACAACACTCTTGGAGCCTAAAAGTGGTTGATAGCTTAACTGTCTATTGAAAAGTGTATGCCGCCCCTCTGGGAAAGACCGAGCAACAATCAAGTGCTCTACAAACCTGGATTTAGGGTGCGTTGAACAATACCAACTACCAATTTTATAATCGCCATGAGTTTTAGGTTTCAAGTCAAAGCTGTACATAGGTTGCCAACCACTATCGGTTGTAACCTCTAACAGGTACTCATCATCTATTAAAGTAAAGCGGTAAACACCGTGCGGTGTGCTCTGACGATCACTGGAGTCTAAATTGAGTGGTGCAGTCAAAGTGTTACTTCCAAATCCCGCATCTATCAGGAAGCGTGTACCCTCAAGCTCCACCATCAGAATCATATGCGACTGAGCGGGTTGATGCCCTATCGGAATTTGCCACAGTATCCGTGCGGCGAGGTTCGTAACTTTAAAACCGATTTGCCCTAACACTGCCCCTAATAAGGCATTTTGCTCGTAACAATAACCTCCACGTTTTTGTTGTACCAACTTGGCCTCAATAGATTCCAACTCAATATCCACGGGGCTTCCCAAAAATGAAGTGACGTTCTCGAATGGAATCGTACGGACGTGCTGGGTCAACAACTGCTGTAGACACTGCAAGTTAGCACCCGGGGCTCCATCAAAATTAATACGGTCTAAATATTGCTGCAAGTTAATACCAGGGGTACCCATCTCGATTGTCTCCTCAAAATCCGGGCTCATAAACAATAGACGGGAGCTTAATACCTAAACCTAACTTGAGGTCAATAGCTTTTTTTCATCTTCTACACTGCTTATCAATCAGAAGTTAATCAAAGCCAAAGCTCAGGAAGACCCCTAGCCAGCGTAATCTTCAATATTGCTAAACAATCAGGTAGCGACTAAGTGGAAATACTGTTTTTGGGGACATCATCAGGCACTCCGACCAAGCAGAGGAATGTTTCTGGTATTGGGCTAATAGAAAGCCTGGGAAAGAACTGGTATTTGATCGACTGTGGGGAAGGTACCCAGCAGCAGATTCTACATACAAACTTATCACTAAATAGGCTAAGTGCAATCTTTATCACCCATAAGCATGGCGATCACTGCTACGGACTCCCTGGTCTACTTGGTAGCTCAGGAATGCAACGAAGAACAAGACCACTGACACTTGTTGCTCCTGGGGCCGTCTATGATTGGCTTCTATCAACTCAAACAATCACAGAACTCTATCTCCCATTTGAACTCAACTTCATTCCTGTTGAAAATTTTCCCCAAATAGAAATGGGACAGTTCACCACAACCACTATACAACTTTCCCACAGGGTCCCCTCTTATGCGTACAGTTTTACGGAAAGATATGTTGAGGTTACATTAGATATACAAAGTTTACTTGCCACCAGTATCCCTAAAGGACCGCAATGGGGGAAAATAAAGAACGGTATCGATGTCGTTCATCACGGTAAAATATACACTGCAACGGACTTTATTCTAAAGCCGAGGCCTCCACGTAATATTATAATTTGCGGAGACAATGATAACCCTGAGCTTTTAAAAGATACCTGTGCCAACTGCAATGTCTTAGTGCATGAATCGACTTATGCAAAAGATTTGGCTCAGAAAGCGGGGCATGTAGGGCACAGCTATTCCACCCAAATAGCCTCTTTTGCCGAAGGCCTTTCAATTCCCAACCTGGTTCTCACACATTTCAGTACACGCTACCAAAAAGATAGCAAGGCGAGCTGCTCAATTGATACTATCAGAAAGGAAGCGCAGTTGATTTATAAGGGACAACTATATTTAGCTGAGGATTTTATGCATCTTTTTCTAGAAAAATCTGGGCAACTCGTCCAAAAACAGTAGGCAACTATACCCAAAGAACAGATAGCATTCATAAACGGATCCTTTGAGAGCATATTTCATTTTTTTACATAGTATATGTACTCAGATCAGCCGAATAGACTATTAAACACTAGAGGAGATAACAGGGTTCACTTGATTAACACCTTTAACCATATCGCCAGAACAATTATTTTACCACAGTGCCATCGGTCCAAAATCCTGGCATAAAGGTCTTATCTTGATAACTCCATTTAAAAGGCAGAAGCTCATCACTATCTAAAATAACATAAAGCCACACTTCCATATTTTTAATAGTACGTTTAATATTTGCCTCCATCTCCTCGCCAAGACTTTTAGGTATATCTTGCTTATCTATCCACTCATGGTAGCCATAAGTTTCGATAATGTCGGGCCACCAGACATTAGTGAGAAATTTATGCTCTGGAAAATTGAGGTAACGCCCCTGAGGCAAAGTTGGTATTTCACGTAAAGCAATTTCCTTTTCATCTTCAGTATCAATGAAGTCATGCTGCCAAAACATTGAAAGGTCATCACTATCATCCGCAATGCGGGGATCTCGAAACCTGAGAGGAGAATCCTTAGGAAGAACAACAATAATACCAAACGAAGTGATTGCCGGAACCGTCTTCGATGTATTTAACATATATATAAACGAAGATCCAAAGGACCTATCGTAATACTGATAATCTCTATGATCTTTATTCCAAACTAATTTTCCAAATGCGAAAGGAGGATCAGAGTTAATACCTACTCTTATTTCATGAGATGCCAACCCTACACGATTGAGTAAATACTGTTTGATTTTTGAACTGCCGCTTTTAACCGTACGCAGGAAACCTTTCGCTAGCTTATCATTCCCTATAGAATAATGCGTTTTCATAGTAATTTCCTGGGGTTTATTAGAAGGGGAGCTACCCTACTCCACTGAAACTAGCTTGAAATTATAGCTCCTCCAAAATTCAGAAAATCAATATAGTGACTAATAATACACTAGGCACTATTTGATTGAGAAACTGCCCACCAATTATAATTATATATACCCTTCACCATACAGCTTGGCATATATTAAATATAAGACTATACCCCACAAACTGTTTAACCAGGCGATATTTACTCATCCACTTTTACTATCACCCTCCCCAACATATTCCAGTAAAATAGATTTCTCATACAGGATTCATATATCTCCCTTCAGCTTGAGAGGGAACATCTGTATACTTATTAATTAATAAGTAGGACTAAGCCAATGGTTTCCTTAAGTGACCTTCCCAGACAGAAAGATACTGAACCAGATCGAAAATTTATTGAGGCTCTAGCTCGTGGTCTGGATGTGCTCCGAGCTTTTCAACCTGGTGATGGCTTCCTGGGTAATTTGGAGATCGCCCAGCGCACTGGCCTGCCCCGCTCCAGTGTTTCCAGACTGACTTATACCCTGACGAAATTAGGTTATCTGACCTACTCTGATCGAATGGAAAAATATCAGCTGGGTAGTGGCGTCCTGGCTCTTGGTTATGCTTTTGTCTCAAATCTCACAGTCAGGCAGGTAGCCAAGCCTTTAATGCAGGATCTAGCTAATTCTACCGGTACCGCTGTTGGTCTCTCTGATCGGGACCGGCTGGATATGATTTTTGTCGAGTTCTGTGCTCCTGCAAATGTCACAACTTTTCGCCATGAAATCGGTAATCGCGTACCCATAGCTTCCAGCGGCTCCGGGCGAGCTTTTTTGGCAGCACTCCCTCAAGAAGAACGGGAATATTTTTATGGCTACCTGGAGAAAAAAGCTGGTGATCAATGGCCAACGATCAAAGCCGGTATTGAAGAAGCGGTCACCAGCTACCAGCAGCGCGGCTTCTGCTGCTCTTTTGGCGAGTGGAATCGCGATGTCAACGGTATCGCGGTGCCTCTCTCTTTAAGCCAAGGTCATATTTACACTTTTAATGCTGGCGGACCTGCTTTTAGACTTAACCCGGAATACTTAGAAAATGAAGTAGCTCCTCTATTGAAAAACCTGGTAGGCAATATCGAAGCTATGTTAATCCGATATTAGTCGACTCAAACTCCAGATCTTCTCAATCAGTACAGCTACAGTTTGAAACGCAGTAGAAAGTTGAAAATTTTATCAAATCTTTGGCCATAAGGTGGTCGTAAAGGCACCGCCGCTGACTTTTTGGCTTGTGTAAAGATCGGTCGTAATTTTGAGAATTCCAAAAAACCCTCATAAGCGTGATATTGCCCCATGCCACTCGCCCCAATACCACCAAAGGGCAAGTCTGCCTGGGAGACATGCATCGCGCAGTCATTGATACAAACACCTCCAGACATTGTGCTTTTGATAATCTTTTCCTGAACATCTCTGCTAGAACTGAAAATATATAATGCTAAAGGCCTATCTTTACTATTTATGTAATCTACCGTATCAGACAGATTCCTATACGTAAGAATAGGTAAAATAGGGCCAAATATCTCCTCGCGTAGCAGACTCATGTCTTCTGTCGGGTTTAACACTAAGGTGGGAGCAATTTTTTGCAAACCTTTATTGTTTTCAACATCTAATAACGGCAGAACTGTAGCCCCTTTCTCCAGAGCATCCGTTAGACAAGTATTCAGCCTATTAAACGCCTTTTCATCAACAATCGAAGTATAATCTTCTGAATTTAAAGATGGATACCATTTGGGTACAAGTCTCTTAGCCGATTCCAAGAATCCTGAAAGTTTTTCTTCAGGAATCAATAAATAATCTGGAGCTACACAAGTTTGGCCCGCATTGAAGAATTTTGAGCTCAAAATACGTTCCGCAGCAATATTTTCATCAAAGTCGCCACATATTATGGCTGGAGACTTACCTCCCAGTTCTAGTGTCACAGGAGTTAGGTGATCCGCAGCTCTCCGCATTACCACTTTTCCTACTTTGCCAGATCCAGTAAAGATCATGTGATCATATGCCTGGGCTGTAAACTCCGTAGCGCTCACTCCAGGAAGAATAGCTACCAGATCCTCTGAAAAGAATCTATTAAATAACTGATGTAATAATGCAGAAAGGGCACGCGAGTTAGCAGCCATCTTGATCATACAGCGATTCCCTGCGGATATCGCACTCACCAAGGGCCCAACAGATAGAAGTAGTGGGTAATTCCAGGGGGTAACAATAGCAACCACCCCTTTTGGTTGAGGTAATACGCGATTTTTTACTCCTCGAAGTAGCAAAGGCACATGACGTTTCTGAATTTTCATCCACTTTTTTAAGCGCTTACGAGTGTAACGAATCTCCTCGATACACCCATAGATCTCTGCAATTTTAGTTTCCTGGATGGCACGATTACCAAAATCCTCGCTTATTGCCTTTGCTATGGATTTCTGGTTTTCCAGGATCAATTGCTCTAATTTTTTTAAACTTTCCAGACGCTCCTGAAGACTCGGGTAGGGGCTCCTATTAAATGCATCCTTTTGAAGTTTAAAAACACTCTCTACTTTACCTATGCTCACAGATCTGGTGTGCTCGACAACTTTTTCCAAGTGTGTGCCCTCGCAAAGTGGCAAGTAGAGAGTGAATTTGGCCGTATAGTCAGTGCTTTATGATTTACAGCTTGGCAAATCGTAAAGTGTGGTAATCAGTACTGCCAAATAGGTACTGAGTTGTTGTTAGACGCTTAAAGTAGTGACTTACATCCAACTCCTCAGTAACCCCTATACCGCCATGTAACTGTATCGCCTCTTGACCGATAAACCGCGCAGCTTTACCAATACGGCTTTTTGCAGCGGATATCGCCTTAGGCGCAACTCCGTTATTGCTATCAAGCTGTAGCGCAGCCATCAACAATATTGAGCGCGCTTGCTCATACTCAGTAAACATATCCACCATGCGGTGCTGTAGTGCCTGGAACTTGCCAATAGGAACACCAAACTGCTCCCGCGTCTTAGTGTACTCAACTGTCTTCTTATAGATCCTTTCCATAGCTCCAACAGCTTCTGCACACAATGCCAACGTCGCTCTATCAACAGCCTTTTCTATAGCTCCTAAAGCCGCCCCCTCTTCCCCTATCAGATTAGCTATGGGTACTTTCACGTTATTGAATTTAATTTCGGCGGCACGGTGTGCATCCACAGTGGCATATCCATGCCGCTGAAGCCCTTCTGTACTAGGATCGACAAGTAGTAAGGTGATCCCCTCACGATCTCGCTGTGCTCCGCTCGTCCGCACAGCAACTAAGAATTTATCTGCTACGTCACCATTTAGAACGACAGCTTTATGTCCATTCAGGAGGTAATTGTCTCCATCCTTTACCGCAGTCATGGCTATATCAGTAAGGTTATAGCGACTCTGTGACTCAGTAAAAGCAAATGCCAATTGCAATTGGCCTTCCATTAACATTCCCAGGAGTTCTCGCTTTTGCACCTCACTAGCGCAGTCAGCGATAAGACCACCACTGAGAACAACACTGGCTAGGAAAGGCTCAACCACTAAACCTCGGCCGAACTCCTCCATAACCACCATCAAGTCTACGGCGGAGCCTCCTAGGCCCCCATCATCCTTTCCAAATGGCACCATTAACCAGCCGAGTTCCGCAAATAGCTTCCAATTTTCCTTACTGAAGCCAATATCGTTACTCACTATTTTACAACGACGGTCAAAGTCATAATCCTGCTGGATAAACTTGCTCACACTGCTTTGCAGCATCCGCTGCTCTTCGCTGTAGGAAAAATCCATCGCTCAAGTCCTCTTTAGATGCTGCACTTACAGGCCAAGTACCCATTTACTGATAATATTTTTCTGAATCTCATTACTTCCGCCATAAATTGAGGATTTACGGTTGTTTAAGTAACGAGGCACACTGCTGGCAATAACACCGGGACCCACCCATTCTCCGTCAAACCCGCTCCTAAACTGCTCTCTCACAAACGGCATTCCGTAGTAACCCGCCGTCTCCATATACAGTTCATCGATAAGTTGAGCGACTTCGGTTCCTTTGATTTTAAGGATGGAAGATTCCGCTCCTGGGGCACCACCTGTACTTACCGCCGCAAGCGTACGTAGTTCAGTAAACTCCAGGGCCAAGAGATCAATTTCAACTTCGGCCAGTTTTTGGGCAAAAGCCGGGTTCTCAAGCAGACTAATTCCTCCATCGCAGGTCTCTTTGGCTAAACCCTTTAACGTTTGTAAGCGTTTCTTGGATTTTGCCACCCGCGCAATACCGGTGCGTTCGTGGGTTAGCAAAACCTTGGCGTAAGTCCACCCTTGCCCCTCCTCGCCAATACGGTTTTCTACCGGTACCCTCACATTATCGAAATGGACTTCATTTACTTCATGGTGACCACCCAAGGTCATAATTGGCGAAACCGTAATACCGGGGTGTTTCATATCAATTAGCAAGAAGCTGATAGCAGCCTGGTTCTTTACTTGAGGCCCACCAGTACGAACCAAACAAAATATCCAGTCTGCAAAGTGACCCAAGGTATTCCAGGTCTTGGTGCCGTTGACAATATACTCACCGCCATCACGGACAGCTGTTGTTTTTAAGGAAGCTAAATCTGAGCCAGCATTTGGTTCCGAATACCCCTGACACCACCAGGCATTACTTGCCAGGATGTCAGGCAGAAATCGTTGCTTTTGTTCTTCACTACCGTAGGTAAAGATCACTGGAGCAACCATTTTTAAGCCGAAAGGAATCAACTCTGGTACACCATAGTTAGCACATTCGTCTGCCCAAATGTGTTTCTGAGTAGGTGTCCAACCGGTACCTCCATATTCAACCGGCCAATTCGTAGCTGCCCACCCTTGCTCATAGAGTATTTTTTGCCAGCGAACAAAATCCTCTTTCTCCAGGGGGATTTCCTTCAGGGTTTTCTCTCTAATATCTTCAGGAAGTTTCTCTTGGAGAAACTGCTGGACCTCCTGCTGAAAAGCTAACTCTTCGGGAGAAAAATCTATATTCATTCGCCTGCTCCTTTATTAGTCGGCGCATTGAACAGCAGCTCCTACAAACTGCTTTTATCACAATCTTGCGCAGCAAAAATACGCAATCTTTTGAAAGATCCCCGGTACAGGCGGAACTAGTGTTTAACAGATTCACCTCGACAAATTACTTAATTGCCTTTGAATCGATCCCAACGATTTAAATTATTGGCGCAAAATGCCTTTATCGAAATAAAAAACCGAGCATTTCTAGCGCCAATCAACTCCAGATAGGCACACAAATCAACCGTTCGAAAAATAAAACAGGAAAAAACTCAACAACATGGCGCCTCTTTATTTTTAATAAGTTTTTATGCGCCATTTTCCATTAAAAAATGCATTGGGCACTTCTTAATATGTAAAACACTAACACCTTATTCCGCAGAGTGGAATGCTGTATTCACTTTTGCTATGGTCGTCACCATAATAACCAAAGTGAGAGAAGCCCCCATGTCGATCACGCCCATTCAATCCTCCGATACAATGTTGCAGTCACTTGCTGAAATTCAGGAGTATGAAAAAGTCCCCCTTTCGCAGCGATACCCCTGGGAAAGCACTTTTGATTTAATCCGGCAATCTGCCCGCCTCTACCAACATGACTCGGCCATCGAATTCCTGCCAACGGCCGCACCTGACGAAGACACGGTTAAAGTAACTTTCTCCGAGTTATCCCAGCGAGTGCACCAGACTGCCAATCTTCTTCACTCCATCGGTGTTGAGCCAACCGATACAGTGACTTTATTACTACCCAATTTGCCAGAAACTCATTTTGCACTTTGGGGAGGCCAGGCAGCAGGTATTACCAGTCCTATTAATCCGTTGCTGGAACCCGAACATATAATCGAAATTATGAATACCACCAGGGCTAAAGTCCTGGTCACTCTTGGCCAAGATCTTAGCGAGGAAATATGGGATAAAGTAACGCAAATTCTCGAGCAAGTTCCCACTTTAAAAACTCTGTTACTAATCAGTAAAAAGCCAATTAGCAATACTCCAGTTCCAGCGGGTATTCACGCAGATAATTTTGTCTCGGCTATATCCCAACAGCCGGACGATCATCTAAAGAGTGAGCGTTATATCCAGGGGAGTGAAACCGCTAGTTATTTCCACACCGGGGGCACTACTGGAAGACCTAAAATAGCCCGCTTAACTCACAGCAATATTGCCTTCGTCGCTCAATTAAGTGCTGATACGTCATCCAGTAAAGGGCGCTTCGCTACCCTAAGCGGACTTCCGCTGTTTCATATTTTCGGTACGGTTGTTGCGGGTATTGGCACCCTATTGGCCGGACGCACAATTGTTATCATGACACCCTCTGGTTTTCGCTCACCCAATGTCCTGCCAAATTGGTGGCATCATGTTGCGCGTTTTCAGGTGAAGGGCTTTGCCGCCGTCCCCACCATCCTCGGTGTATTGATGCAAATTCCAGTGGGTGACAATGACATCAGCTGTCTGACAGACATTGGCTGTGGAGCCTCCACCCTGCCAACGGGGTTGAAGAATGCCTTTGAGGAGAAGTTCAACGTCCTTGTCAGTAATGGCTATGGCATGACAGAGTCCAGCTGCCTTTTAGCTCGCCCTCCTACCGATATGCAAGCCCCTGAAGGCAGCGTCGGCCGGCGATTGCCTTATATGGAAATGAAAATTGCCGAAGTAGACGGTACCCGACTGGTTAGAACCTGCAATACAGGAGAGGTGGGCATAGTACTCGCGCGCGGGCCACATATTTTTTCTGGCTACTTATCAGAAGAGGATAATGCTAAAGCCTGGGTCGATAAGTCCTGGTTTAATACCGGCGATATGGGATATCTCGATGGAGATGGTAACCTGTTCTTAACCGGGCGGGCCAAGGATTTAATTATTCGCGGCGGCCACAATATAGATCCGGCTCTGATCGAAGAACCATTATCCCGTCACCCTGCCGTTGCTATTGCCGTTGCAGTGGGTCAACCAGATGCTTATGCCGGAGAAGTTCCAGTAGCTTACGTTACCCTGTTTCCATCCACTAACCCGCCCACAGAAGAACAACTCATTGACTATTGCCGTAGCCAAATTTCTGAGCGTGCAGCCATTCCTAAACGCGTGGAAATTATTGATGAGATTCCACTCACTGCTGTAGCCAAAGTATTCAAACCAGCTCTGCGCAATCGCGCTACCGAATATGTCGTAGGCCAGGCATTAGAGGAAAAAAGTATTACCGCTAAGTTTTCCGCCCACTTCGATGCATCCCTTGGCCAGGTAGCAAAAGTTCAACTTGAACAAGCCTCCAGCAAAGCCGCTGTAGAGGAAGCCCTGGAAAATTTACCCGTGGCTTTGGAGTTTGAATAAAAGAAATTACCGCATGACTCAATGCACTTAGAACTCCAATATCGGAAATTTCACTATGTCACATGCCTATATTTATGACGGCGGCCGCAGTGTTTTTGGCCGCCACGGGGGCAGCCTTTCCAGTATCCGGCCCGACAACCTGCTTGCCCATGTCATCAGGACCCTGACTGAAAGAAACAATTTTAACCCTCAACATTTTGAGGACGTTATTGCGGGCAATACCAATCAGGCGGGAGAAGACAGTCGCAACGTTGCCCGATTTTCAGGCCTGCTAGCAGGCCTGCCCATATCCACTGGCGGCATAACGGTAAATCGCCTTTGTGGTTCCGGCTTGTCCGCCATAGCAGATGCCGCTCGCTGCATTCGCGCCGCAGAAGGAGAGCTATTTATCGCGGGAGGTGTCGAATCAATGAGTCGCGCCCCCCTGGTTCTCTCCAAAGCCAACAGTGCTTTTGATCGCAATCAGGTGCTGGCAGATACGACCCTAGGCCCCCGCTTCACCAACCCAGACATTGTTGCTGAGTATGGAAGCCACAGCATGCCTCAGACCGCAGACAATATTGCATCAGACCTGAATATTTGCCGGGAAGAGTGCGATACATTTGCATTGGCATCACAAACTAAATACGAGTCGGCACGTACCGATGGCTTCTTTGTCGATGAAATTATTCCCATCGAAGTACCCCAAGGCCGCAAGAAGCCAGCCCTTCTTATCGATACGGATGAACATCCCCGTCCCAATGCAACATTGGAGCGACTTCAAGCCCTACCCGCGCTTTTCGAAGATGGAGTGGTTACTGCCGGCAACGCTTCCGGCATCAACGATGGCGCGGCGGCACTCATTGTTGGTAGCGCCGAAGCAGGCCAAGCAGCAGATCTAAAGCCAAGGGCACGTATTCTCGCCAGCGCCATTGCAGGAGTAGAGCCGCGAGTGATGGGGTTGGGCCCGGTACCGGCTACCTGTAAAGCCCTTGCCCGGGCGGGCTTGGAGCTTGGGGATATGGATGTAATGGAGTTCAACGAAGCTTTTGCGGTACAGGCTATGGGCTGCCTCAAAATGCTCGAAATTGATTATGCGGACCCACGGGTAAATCCCAATGGTGGTGCCATCGCCGTTGGTCACCCCCTGGGGGCCAGTGGTGCCCGTATTTTGCTAACAGCATTGCGCCAGCTGGAACGTACCGGCGGGCGCTATGCACTGGCCACCATGTGTATCGGGATTGGCCAGGGCATCGCTGTAATCATAGAACGCATTTAAACCTGATTAGATGTAAATAAAACCGAGACCGAACAGTTGTCACTTAAGATCTGGAGATAGCAATGTCTAGTGTAAGTTATGAACTCATTGGCGATATCGGTGTAATTCGATTGAACAATCCCCCTGTGAACGCCCTTTCTCACGGCTTGCGTGAGGGCATTTGGGGAGCGATTAAGAACGCTCAAGGCGATGCATCAAAAGCCCTGGTGCTAGTGTGTGAAGGCCGAACTTTTATCGCTGGTGCCGACATTACGGAATTTGGCAAGCCACCACAGGCGCCCGCCCTATCAGAAGTGATTGAGGAAATAGAAAACTCCTGTAAACCAGTGATCGCCGCCATTCACGGCACGGCACTCGGCGGTGGATTCGAAGTGGCTCTAGCCTGCCATTACCGCTGTGCAATAGCATCGGCCAAAGTGGGACTGCCAGAAGTCAAACTGGGATTACTGCCAGGAGCCGGTGGCACCCAGCGCACCCCACGCTTGGCTGGTGTTGCCGCTGCACTGGAATTAATCACAAAAGGCAGCCCTATACCGGCCTCTAAAGCCAAAAGTATGAAGTTAATAGACCGGGTTATCGAGGAGGACTTGTTAGAGGGAGCCCTCGCCTTTACCCGTGAATTGATAGCAAATGAAGCTCCTCTCCGCCGAGTCAGAGACATCGCAATAGATCCTGACAGCATTCCTGAGGGGGTATTTGATGATTTCCGCAAGCGCCTTGAAAAGAGATCACGAGGTCAGCTTGCACCGCAACATATTGTTACCTGTATAGAGGCCGCAGTTCACCAGCCTTTTGATAAAGGGCTTGCTAAAGAGCTCGACTTGTTTATCGAATGCCTGCTTTCCAGCCAATCGGCCGCCCTCAGGCATTTATTTTTTGCCGAGCGCACTGCAACCAAAGTCACAGGCTTACCAAAAGACCTACCCACCAGGGAGATAAAGAGCGTGGGCATTATCGGTGGAGGCACTATGGGCGGAGGCATCGCCATGAACTTTGCCAATGTCGGTATTCCAGTCAAGCTGGTAGAAGTCGATCAAACAGCGATAAATCGAGGGCTAGCAGTGATCGACAAGAATTACACCATCAGCATGCAGAAAGGGAAACTCACAGAAGGTCAAAAAACTCATTGTCTCTCGTTGATTTCCGGCACAACTGACTACGCAGACCTAGCTGATGTAGACCTGGTCATTGAGGCCGTATTTGAAAATATGGAGCTCAAACAGGAGATTTTTGCCAAATTGGATCACTCCTGCAAACCCGGTACCATCCTTGCAACCAACACTTCCTACCAGGATATTGATCAAATTGCAGCTGCAACCAACAGGCCTCAAGACGTTATCGGGATGCATTTTTTCAGCCCTGCCAATGTAATGAAACTACTCGAAGTAGTTCGCGGCTCGCAAAGTGCTGACGATGTAATTACCACTGCCATGCAGCTCGCTAAAACGATCAAGAAAGTACCTGTACTAGCGGGAAACTGTTACGGCTTTATTGGCAATCGCATGTTGCGCCCCTATGGCAGAGAGTCGCAGCTGTGTTTAATCGAGGGCTCAACCCCGGAGCAGATTGATTCGGTTATGCAGTCTTGGGGGATGGCTATGGGCCCTATGGCCGTTGGAGATCTAGCGGGACTGGATATCGGCTACAAGGCGCGCCAGGGCCTGAGCGAATCAGAAAGAGGAGAGCCAAAAACTTACTGTATTGCAGATGCCCTTGTTGAAATGGGCCGCCTGGGCCAGAAAAGTGGAGCCGGCTACTATCGCTACGATCCCGAAACTCGCGCTCGCAGCAGCGATCCGGAAGTACTGAAAGTCATTGAAGCCCAAGCTAAAAGTCAAGGGGTTGTAAGGCGGGAAATTTCCGACGAGGAGATTCTAAACCGCCTAACTTTCGCGCTGATTAATGAAGGAGCCAAAATCCTGGAGGAAGGTATAGCCCAACGTCCGAGTGATATAGACGTTGTATATGTTTACGGTTATGGCTTTCCGCCCCATCGTGGAGGACCTATGCACTATGCCGACAGTATCGGCTTGAAGGAAATCTACGAAAAAATATGTACTTTCCGCCAGCAGCATGGAGATACCTACTGGACTCCAGCCCCTTTACTGGAACGGCTAGCCCAAGAGGGAAAAACATTTGCGCAATGGGCTGATGGCAAAATCTAAGTTTGTAAACTATAGGGGAAGCCAGTATGACTACTGGCTTCCCACTTTACCTGCTGCAGCCAAATAAAGAAGTTGTGTCACCATGAGTAGGCCTGATGCCTTAGTCGAAGTACAATCTCCACCAAGTCAGCCACTCCGTACGGATATCCAAAACTGGAAGGGCATTGGTTTTGCATTGGCTACCGCGCTGGTAGCAAGTACAGCGGCCGCAGCCAGCAAATGGGTGTCTACCGCGGTCCCCGTGCCATTAATTACGCTCAGCCAATACAGTATCTGCCTGATACTGCTAACCCCATGGCTAGTGCGACAAACACCTCGACACCTTACCACCCAACACTGGAGAACCCACCTAATACGCGGTTTTGCTGGGTGGTTATGCTTTTTCACATATTTTTCTGCCCTAAGCAAAATTTCACTAATGGAAGCAGGGTTATTGCGTAATGCAGCTCCCATTTTTGTTCCCCTTATTGCCTGGCTTTGGGCTCGAGCACAGATCCCCATAACCCACTGGCTACCAATCTTACTGGGCTTACTCGGGATCACCTTGATTCTTCAACCCAACGTGGACGGTATTAGTAGCGGCCATGCCCTCGGCCTGATTTCTGGGCTTACCCTGGCTGCCTCTATGGTCGGAACACGAATTTTGTCCCATACCGACCGGCCCAGCCTTATATTGTTTTACTACGTATTAATCTCGTTTGCGTGCAGCCTGCCCCTGGGTATCTATTATTGGGAACCAGTACCTTTATGGACACTCCCCTATCTTATTTTCAACGGTGTGTCTGTACTCTTGGCTATCTGGCTGTACACCAAAGCATATAGCTATGCAAAACCCAGCGTGGTGTCACCAATCAGTTACTTTGGTGTGGTTATTGCCGGACTTCTAGGTTGGCTCATTTGGCAGCACTTACCTAACACTATTGCACTGGTGGGGACGCTGATTGTTATCAGTGCAGGATTGCTCACAGTCTACCTATCAACTCAGAAAACAAATTGTAGCGGCCCATCATAAACTTACTTTCTAAGGTGAAATTGGATGAATTGGCAGAACAAGAAACAACCCCCGTTCAATGACCATCTAGGTGTAACCATAGATAATTGGCAGGAAGGCCATGTGGCAATCAGCGTAGAAGTACAACCGGAACACCTGAATACCCACGGTGTGCCCCACGGTGGTTTTATTACAACATTAATCGATATCGCTGGCTCTTACTGCGGCCTCTACTGCCCCCACCCCAACCGCCGTCGTAGAGCTTTTACACTTTCTTTAACAGCAAATTTCACCGGTCAGGCAAAAACTAATCAACTCACTGCGATAGGTAAGCTAACGAGTACTGGACGAAAGATCTTCTATTCATATACAGAGGTATACGATAGTGAAGGAACTTTAATTGCTACCGGCCAAATGACTATGCGCTATCGTGGTGGCAGTGAAACATTGGATGGCGAATTAATAGAAGGCGACTCAGTAAAGGAGGTTGAACAAAGAAATATCTATCTTTGAGCTACTACAGCTGAGCCGGCCACTTTTAGCGATACTCGTGGGGAAAAATTTTTATATCAATAAAGTCTACAAAGATTGTAAGAATTCTAACAGATCAGTCCGCTCAGAAATACTCATTGACTGAAACTTTTCCCGGCTATCCAAAGCCTCTCCAGCATGCCACAAAATAGCTTCCTCGACGGTTCGCGCCCGCCCATCATGTAATAAGTTACTGTGCCCATTTACTGCCTTTGACATACCCAACCCCCATAATGGCGGAGTTCTCCATTCCTGATTGAAATCGGTAGACTCACTCAAAGAATCAGCCAACCCCTCCCCCATATTATGAAGCAGTAAGTCAGTATAAGGGTATATGCTATTCCCCCTAAGCTCAGCAAGAGGATGGCTATGATCAGTACTCATTTCCGGTCGATGACAGGAGTCACATCCAGCTTCATAAAACAGCTTCTCTCCTGAGAGCACAGAATCTCTGGAAACGCTACCTGGATTGCGGGGCGGCGCTCCTAAGGCTTGAAGGTAAACAACCAGGTCTCGCAGATGCTCTTCCGAAAGCTCAGCTGAATGCTCACTATATTGCCAACAGTTTATCTGCTCATACCCACAATCCGCGCTTCCTCCATTAGTAGTGACCCCAATATCACTATTAAGTGCATCACGCGTAAAACTGGTTAGACTGGCATGGCTGGCCTTCCAACCAAACCGTGCGACATATGGAAGTTCACCAGTTGGCTCTTTTACCAGTGCAGCGCGCCCAGAAATTCCATTTTCATCAGAATCATTAGGATCATGCCATTCTAATATTTCAGACTCAGGCACTGCCTCAAGCAACCCGAGCCCCAGTATTGGTTGAGGCATCCGTGGGGAAAAGTACACTATATCGCTCCCTTTGCCATCGAACTTATTAATACTGTATACAGGCTTCCTTAACGTGTACTCGGTACCATCATCATAGTGGTTCACAACCTCTTCATAAGTAACTACCACCTGCCCTTCCACTTCTAGCTTTTCGTCGGAAGTAACAGTTTGTAATAGATGGCCAAAGTAGTGATGAGGTAATGCTTGGCCCTGGGCATTAAGTCCCCCAGACCCTAGTTTCATGACCATCGTCTCGGGAAAATAGCCGTTCTCTGGAGCCTGTCCACGTCCATTATTGATGTGACAAGCAAAGCACGAATGCTGTACTTTAAGATCAGTGGCTAATTCTGCTAGTTCTGCAAACCTCGGATTTCCTTCTTCCTCGTGATCACCAGACTTAAAATCGGTATGGAACAACCTTCTGCCCCGCAAAAACATATTGTGGGTATCCCAATGAATATTCGATGCCTCTTGCATATATGCTGTCCAGTCAGCAATACCACTCTCGACGATGTAACTATCGTATATGCCTGTCCCATCTAAAATTGGATAGGTAACTTCGGTAGCGTCGTCTGACCCACCACTTATCCATGCACCGTCGGCTCCAACATAGTAAGTCAAAGTCTTATCTGATGAGTTTTCCGAAATAATCTCAGAAGCTGGTACAGAATCCCCCGCTATTATCGGGACAGCTGTCGCGTTACCTCCTGCTCGTATACTTTCATCAATATCGCTATCATTAACAAGATAGATACCAGGTTCACCCAACTGGATACGATAAGTATTTGTGTAGTAAATAGCTTGGCCTTCTACATTTTCATCTCCATTGTATTTTCCCAAAAATTGCTGAAATTCAAATTCCATCCATTCGCCAACTTCCAGAACACCGTCATCTCCATCGTGCGCATCAAAAGTAATTAAACATACCCATATTTGCCCTTTCCCATCCTCATCAGCCTCAACTAAAGGATCCACCTCAAACCTAGCGTTATTATTAAAATCTGCTCGATACACATTGGAATATGCCGATCGGCACTCTGGTGAGCGGTAGTGGGCATACTCAGGGGAGTAATAGATTTCAATTAAGCTTTCACCTTTTGGGGTGTGATCATAAATCTCAAGACCAAAAGTTCTATGTTCAAAATAGAATGTTGGGAAACTATAAAATGATCCCTCAGACTCATGGCGTGATCTAGCTCTACCGCTGGCGAATGTCACTAGGGTTCCATCCTCTTTTATATACCAATTTTGAGCTTCACCAGCAGGATAAGTTTCATCAAAAAGAGGCATGTAACTTAGCAGGCTATCTGTGGGGATGGAATCCGTTGCCTTATCAAATAACATGAGCTCCCAAATGGTGTAATGCGAGCTACCCTCACTTAACTCATCACCTTGAATTCGCAGATAACGGTAACTACCGGATAGTTTATGGCTATCAATTCGTGAACCGTACTGCCCATCGTCAGTAGTGACAAGCGTTTTCCACTCATTGCCATCATTTGAAGCCTGAATTTTGTAGCTAGCAGCATTAGCTTCACCCCAGTCTATGATTGCCTTCGTCAGCTCAGTTGGTTCTCCAATATCCAGTAGTAAATAAGCCGTATCGCCCCCAGCCTCCCAGGCTGTACTTCTCAGACCATCAATAGCAAAATTACCTTCCCCTAAAGAAGACAAGATTGAGGCGTCCAAGGCAATATTACGCCCTACATTGCTCGGAGTTTCCTCTACGGAGTCGTAAACAGGTTCGCCATATACTTGAAACTCATAGATAGAATAGCCCCAGAAATTTCCATTACTACGAGTCAATCCATTAAGCCGTATATAACGAAATTTTCCGGATACTTGAAGAATGTCAGTTCTATCTCCAAACTCTCCATCAGAATACTCTGCTAACAGCTCCCATCCCTGCCCATCATTTGAACCTTCAAGATTATATGTATTTGCATTTGCAGCCTCCCAATAGAGCACCACCTCCTCCAATTCAGAGGTGGTGCCTAAATCAATAGTAAAAGTACTGGGATCTGTTTGATGTGAACTTTCCCAACGTGTACCCATGTCATTATCAACAGCCAAAGATGCCGACTGCACCTCTGTACTTGCAGTAACACTCTTCTCTTCAGAAAGTAATTCAGCAATCGCATTTGAACAAAAAACGGATAATAAAGTTAGGACACAACTTGCAGAAACTATATTTCTCATCAGGGCACCTATTTTCAATAGATATAGGAAGATCCCCCATAATGCGAGAGCCTCACCATCCCTGTAAGAAGTATATGCTCCTTCAATTAGCCCCACCGATATGGTGAAGTCTTCCAGCTTATAATTATTTTATTGGTTAGAAGTGAATAGCTAGATATCAGGGATTAGAAAAATAGAGACTCTTGTAACTACAACCCTTAACGTAATAACAATCCTATTAACCAGCGCCACCCAAAACCTCAATTAAATTGTAATTTATATCCAATTATTATCATTATCTATTCGATCAACAGGTAGGGATCAGCGTTAAACCGGACCAAAAATAGAATACTACGTCAACAATGAGATCTGCCTCACACCCTAGTACCCTCTAACTTTTACGATACTTAACCATACGATCTAAACTCCAACCAAGATGAAAAGATTTTTCTTGCGCCAACAATGGCAGATCAGCCTCAATAAAACGCTTATATAATATTTGCACTCCCAAGATATGATTGAGCATCGCATCCAATTGAACCTTTTTTGATCGATGTAGGGTCGGTATCTTATACTCTTGAATTAAAGTATCTATTTCCGAATATCGCAGCAATCCAGCTAAATTAACCTCCTTTGGGCTGAGAAATTTCTCAATAACTCGCTGCACCCAAGTCCAAGCTCCGGTAACGGTCTCTACCGGAGGAGCCATGAATGCAAATTTTTGCTTTTTATATAGAACATCCGGAAGAACTCCCTTCATCGCTTCGCGAAGAACATACTTTTCTGTAGTTCCGCTAATCCTGACCGATGGTGGGATTTGTATAGCAAACGCAGCCAGGTGATGATCGAGAAAGGCCGGACGAGTTTCAATGGAGTGCGCCATATCTACTCGATCACTTACCCAGCCCAATATCTGGGTCTCAAACATAGTTTTAATCCAAACATACTGAGCAACATCCAGCGGATGTCTATCTTCGAGTTGTGATAAATCTAGCGTATCAACAATTGCCTTCCCGGCATCATAACCAGATATTTCTTTACGCCACTCTTTGTTAAGCAATTTTTCTGCTTGATGATGACAGCTTAACCAAGATTGCAAGCATGTAGGGGTGAATCCTAAAGTCCGTTCCATCCCCTCTGATCGATAACTATCAATTGGCAGCATAGCTCCCTTAAATAAGCTATTGCTCCTTTCTAGATGTTGCTGCCAGGTTCTTCGTTTATTCAACTCAGCTTCAGATGTGCCATACAAGTAAAAATCTTTTTTGAATGCAGGATACCCAGAAAATAGCTCATCTGCCCCCTCCCCAGTAATTGCAACCTTGTAGCCATTAGACTTAACAGCTTTACTGAGCAAAAATTTAGCTACTGATAATGTATTGTAAAATGTCCTTTCGGTATGCCAGATGGTTTCTGAATAATTTTCATATATTTCTTCATCAGTTACCTTTACTATGAATTGGCTGACACCAATCTCACTCGCGGCTTCCTTTGCGATATGAGACTCATCGTAATCCGGATTTTCAAACGCTATCGTGAAGGCGGTGAGATCCTGCTGCGAAAGCGACTGCCCTACTCCAAGCAAGCTACCCGAATCAACACCACCTGAAAGATAATAGGTTACTGGGACATCAGCTTGAAGCCTCAAAGACACGGAGTCTATAATTTGTTCCCGCAAACCCTCAATATAATACTCATCAGACTTGTCACGAGCATACTCATCTGAAATCAAAAAATCGATATCCCAATATTTATGTTGCGTAACAACCAGTTCAGTGTTGTCTCGCTTAACTTTTGTAATGCACCCAGGTTCAACCTGGAAAACCCCTTCAAAAGCGGTTGTTCCAGGAATCGATACCTGAATAAGCTGGTGATACACTCCATGCGCTGTTAGTCTTCTTTGGACATCAGGGTGGGCAAACAAACTTTTAATTTCAGAACCAAATACTAAACCTTTTTTGATTCTTGCCCAATAAAGTGGCTTCACTCCAAACCGATCTCTAACCAAATAGAGGCAGTCCTCCATTTGATCGTAAACGGCAAATGCAAATTCTCCTCGAAGATGCTTAATAGCCCGAACAAGACCTAACTCCGCAATAAGATGCAAGATAATTTCGGAATCACTTTTACTTAAAAAATAAACTCCAGAGGCCCTCAGTCTGGCTCTTATTCGGTGATAATCATAGATTTCACCATTATGAACCAAATAGTAACGACCATCTTCTGACACATAGGGCTGAGAAGCGCGCTCATCACTCAGGTCATTGATCGATAAGCGCACATGACTCATCCCAAATCCTAGACCTGGAGGGTTTGTAAAACCTACACCATCCGGGCCACGGTGGAACTGGATAGCAGCCATATTTAGAAGGAGTTGACCATCGACAGGCATTGTACGCGCACTATGAAGAATCCCAGCTATTCCGCACATAGACGATACCTTTTATTGGGGTCATTTCGAAACTGGAGAGGCTAGGTAATATCTACGATCTCACTAGGGCAGCCACAAATAGCCATTGCCAAGGCCATTCTGACGTACACACCACCTTTTGCCTGTATAAAATACCAATTATGGGGCGTATCATCCAGATTACTATCAAGCTCCCCCATTCGGGGTAAAGGATGCAGCACAATAGCTTGTTTTTTCAAAGGAGAATTATTATCTATAAAATATCCAGACCCAAAATCTCTATGTCCCGCTGTTTTTAGGGATATAGCATTCATATAGACCACATCGAGTCGGGGAAGAATATCTCCAATCTTATCCGTTAAACTTATTTTTAAACCTTTTTCCTGAAGCATTGATAATTGCGCTTGCCGAAACGGTTCTTGTTCCTCCTCATCACAAAGCACAAAAACCTCTGAGAAAAACTCAGGAAAACAGCTCATGAGTATCAAGAGGCTTCTCGCCGCTCGCATTCGAACTGGCGCTCCAATTAAGCCAATGGAGAGTTTTCGACTTTTTCCTGACAGAATGGAAGGGTTCCACTTAAGAAGTGCATATAGATCGATAAGGGATTGCGTGGGGTGCTCATCTATCCCGTTACCAGCATTGATGATTGGTATACTTAAATTATTGGACATAATTTTCACTGAATCTTCAGAAGAATCCCTCAAAACTACACAATCACCATAATTACTTACCATCTCTGCAACATCTCTTAAGCTCTCTCCGACACCAATACGTGTTGTCCCTTTATCTGTAATTGAAACAGTACTCCCTCCAAGTCGCAGCCAGGCGCTTTCAAAAGATAGCCTCGTCCTGGTGCTCGACTCAAAGAATGCGCTGATTAAGATTTTATTGTTTAAATGACATGAGAATTTTCTGTTATCCAGCTCACAGCGAGCAGCAAGTCTGAGTAACTGCAATATCCCATCTCTATTAAGCTGACTGCTCGATATAAGACTTTTACCAGTCAGGGACTCTAAGTATCTACCCTGCTCCGGGATAGCCTCTACCAGAGCTTTTGCCATCAAATTTGTATCTTTGTCGAACGGAGCGCTAGTCATCATAACCAAAACCTAAATAGAATTTGACGGGACAATTATCGCTTGAATAATCTGTGTGCAGATAAAGCACTTACAATACGGTTACTTAAATTCATATATCTAGTGCCACCATCAAACTAAGAAGCTTCAACCAATTTTATTGAACCTTGTTCCAATACGGTGTTCTTTCTAGCATTTCCTGCTGAATATCTTCTGGAAGAAGTTGAAATGGTGGAATTCCCTGCTGTATCTGCCATCCACCTCCGAGCGATAGATACACCTGCACCAGGTTCGCTGCCACGGCGCCTCGCGCTATCGCCAAAATATCCTGCTGTTGAACGTCCGATACCAGAGTAGTTATCACAGTATCGAATTCAACCTGACCATTGGTATATTGAGACAGGGAAATATCGACAGATCGCTGGGAGGCCTGGGCAGCCACCTCATAATGAACCAATTGCCTTTGAGACTTTATATAAGCGACAATAGCGTTCTCCACATCAGCTTGCGCTAACAGAACTATTTGCTGATAGTCTGATACTAACTGCTGGAAAATCGCATCCTGTAGCCTGACATTGCTCCGAAGTCTTCCGTAGTTAAAGAGATTCCAATCAAATTCAATAAAAAGGTCCCAGGCACTACTGCTGCCATTAAGTTGACCGCCATTGATATCGATAGCCCCTATCTCCCCACCGATACTAAAATTTGGATAGAGTTCCGCCCTCGCAACACCTATTAACTCACCTTGAGCTGCCAGCCGTCGCTCTGCTGCACGGATATCGGGTCGCTGCCTTAGTAGATCCTGAGGCATACCAACAGTAACGACTTTGGGAATCATAGGTATGGATGAGGGAAAAGAGACTATGTACCTCAAACTATTAGGAGGTATTCCCAGAAGGACTGCCAGGGCATTTTCAAACTGCTGTAAACTTATCTCCAGTCCCGGCACGCTGGCTTCTGTGTTACTTAGCAGCGCCAGTGCTTGCTCTGCATCCAATGCACTGACTTCACCTGCGAGAAATTTGACTCTAGCGATCCTTAAACCTTCACGCTGCACACGAATATTCTCCCGGGCAACTTCCAGTCTGCGTTTCGTTGTGCGAATATTGATATAGGTTTGCGCCACCTGGGCAATAATAGAAACCAGCACACCATCATAGTCAGCTATGCTGGCTTCAAAATCTGCTGCGGCCGAATTAACCAGCCTTCTTAACTGCCCCCAGGTATCTAATTCCCAGGTTAAATTAAAGTTCGGGTAATATTCAGTCTGCAGATTGCCAGTGATCCCCGATCGAACATACTTTGAACGATCAATAAGTCCCTCAAGCTGCTGTGTTTGGGGATACTGGTTACCTATTGCAATAGCTAGCTGTTGCTGGGCCTGGAGAGCCCTGAGAGCCGCAGAACGCAGCTCCAGGTTATTCTCAATCGCAAGTGAGACTAATTCGTCCAGCGTCACATCTGAAAATGCCCACTGCCACCACAATGGGTTAACGGCTTCCAAGGTATCCAGTTTTGAGCTGGTTTGATAGATCCACTCACTTTCGACCTCTACCGGTGGGGGATGGTAATCTGGCCCCAGCATACAACTACTGCCGAAGATGAGCAGCAATGCCAACAGACACCCCTGTAGGCTCCGTATTAACCCTTTCCTGAAACTATTGGGATTGCACCGGTTCATCTTGCTCGGTGCCCGCAGAATTGCTCATTACTAGCACTGAGCTGGTAAATCCAACACGAAGCTTCACAGATTCGGGGACTTCTGTCAGATGAATCCTGACGGGAATACGCTGTGCAAGGCGAATCCAGTCAAATGTGGGATCTACCATTGGCAATAAGTCATTACCTGCAGTTCCATCTTTGCGAGCAATACCCCAGCCAATACTTTCAACATATCCTTCCAATTCTAGATGAGGATAAGCCATCAACTTCATAAATGCCTTATCCCCCGGAGCGATCCGACGAACAAAAGTTTCGCGAAAAAAACCATCAATACGAAAAGTGCTTATATCAACTACAGAAAGTGCAGGTTGGTTGGCTACGGCCTGATCACCGTAACGAAAATCTATATTGGTGACATAACCAGTAACCGGAGCAACAACTGTTGTGTATTCGAGATTTAGCCGCGCCTGCTCCAGCAGCGCAAAAGCCGCACGAACGCCCGGGTTATCGGCTCCAAGCGCTCCCAATTGTGCTCTAACCTGCTCCAGCTCCGCTTGGGATTGCTCCAAAGCAGCCATAGATTCCACCAAGCTGGCTTCTGCACCCGCTCGATACTCAATTGTAGATTCATACTCAGCCTGAGCCGCTTGCAATGCCCTTACTGATGTCGCTCGCTGGGGTAGCAGCTCTCTCTGCCGATCATATTCAGCTTTGGTTCTTGCAATTTCCGCATCAAGCGCGCCGATATTACTTTTTGCCAGATCAATATTTGCTATTGACTCCCTAATCCTGGCCTCATAAGCGAGAACATTCTTGTTTTGAGCTCGGTACGTATCCAGAGCTTCCTCGTACTCTGCCTTGGCCTCTTCCAAGGCTGCTTCATATATTCTCGGATCAATCTGAAACAGTAGTTCCCCTGCTTTAATAAACTGATTATTCTTAATAGGCAACTCAACTACCTGGCCAGTTACCCTGGGAGTCACTTGAATAATATCCGCCTGCACCTTCCCATCCCTGGTCCAGGGATTATTGAGATATCTCCAGAACTGAATAATAAGCAACAACAGTGCTAAAAGAACTATTGTTCCAGTAAAAATATACTTTCTATACCTAGCCACTACTATATTCCCAAGAATATCCTTCCTATAAAAATTGCATAAATTACACTAAGGGAGATAATTACAACCGGTGGATTGGCAAAATATCGGGACAAACGATACCGATCCAGAAGCCTAGCGGTTAACAAGGCCGCAACAACACCATACAAAGCTATCACCAATATTGGCGATAGATAGAAGCTGCCTATTGATATATCATGCGGTACTCTTTCCATTTAAAACCCTACAGACATTAAAGACACCTTTCCTCACAGAAAGCCTTCCAATCCACAGATTCTGAAACGCGACGAAACTCTACCAGATAGTTATTGATACAATGCGTAACACCCAAGAAATAAAGAAAATTTGTTACACCCTCTCTGGATTTTTCACTACATTCCCTCAGCTCCATCAACTCACCGACATCGATATTTGCCCTCTCAAATATCCTCCTATAACCTCTTCGCAGGGATTCAATATCAACCTTTTGGTTGCCACCAGAAAAATAGATAAGTATTTTGCTTGCGAGCCGCCTCCATATAAATGCCTCGCGAAGTAATCTTTTAGGAGCCACAAAATTGATTTTTTTCTTATCTATCTTATACAACAGCTTAACCTGATTGGATATCAACATAGCCAAACCTATAAGGCTTTGCATCTGACCTCTGGTCATACCCCGCATTTTTTTATCAGAAATACCCTCCACCCAATAGAACACTCTCTTCCTTGAAATCATAATAATATTCAGGTGGTACAATATATATAACCGGAAAAACCATGATTTCCTCTTCTTTTTCGGAATATCACCCTCCACCACCAGCCATGCAGCACTATTGAGAATCCTGTCAATACTTCTCTTCAGGTTTATTTCTGGATGGGCAGTGAATGGGATATTTCTTGAAACGGCCAAAATACAAAAAATTATTGCCAACACAAATAGGTAATTTGTGTAAACCACAAAACTATACTCTTGAGAATTGTTAAAATTAAAAATAATCTGGGGAAAGATAAGAACCAGGGTTCGTATCATCGACTGGGGTCCAAAGACCTTATTTGAGGAAAAGCTTACCACAAACGTCCATACAAAGATCACGACAGCCAACGAATAAAATCCATGCAATTTCGGCATTAAAAAGAAATATATAGGTGCCGATAATATACATACTAAAATCGTGAAAACACAGGTTTCAAACAATTGAATTTTGGGGGTCATTGAGGCGAGAATACCTATTACTGTTATCAGTAATATAACCAGCAATCCACCAATCATATCAGGGATAAAAAGGTATGCCAGATAAGCGATCCACATTCCCATCTGAACACGGACAATATTAGTCAACCTGTCTGGGTCGGGCATCAAAGCTCCAAGCCACCCTATACCATCACTACTTACCTGTCTCGAATAGGAGTCACCCCGGGTTTGTATATCATTTACTGAATCAATCAGGGATCGGGTTTCTACCTCCAAGTCATTTAAGGATTTTCTAGTAACGGCTAAAGCAGCGGTTTCAAAGGTTGACAGCCTCTTTACTTCTTCAATATTTCCTCGAACCACTCTTCCATTGACACTATCTGCTGGTCTTTCCCCTGAAAGCGCTGCCTCCACTTGCGCTAGGCGCCCCTCAATGTCAGGCATATATTCCTCTACACCAATAAGGAATTTTGATATACCCAGATCACCTGAGAGTGCTAAGCTTTCTTCCAACTTCAAGAGGGATTGCGTGACGGCTGTCACAGATTGAGCAAAGTGACCCCACTGCTTTCGACATTCCCACACCTCATAACTATCTGAACTCGCATCGCCAATGGCTGTTTGTAAGCGCGTATCAAGCTCTAAAAGAGCAACACGCTTTTTACGCCTAATATTTATTTTCTCGCCACTTCTAACCCGGGAAAAACAATTATCCACAAATCGACGATGTTCTCTCAATAAATCCAGAGATGCTCTTCTTAACTCACCACGACTACAGTTAGGCCAGATCAAAACGGCGACCAATCCGTAGACAATTATTCCGAGCAAGGACTCCTGAATACGTAAAACCCCAGCCTTGTAGGAGATAGAGAAGTCGCCACCAGTCACATCCCACAACAAAAAGATGACATAACCACTTGTAAGCCAAAAATACTGGTAGTTTGATCTCTGCAAAAAATAAACGCAGATAGATACCCAGATAGATAGGGCGATCATAAACAACCAGCGATCCTGTGGAAATAATGCGACGATTATCCAGCCAGCCAGCAAGGCAAATAGCGTCCCTAAAATCCACAAAATGGCTCGATTAAGAGACTGCCCCAGATTCGCCTGACTGCAGACAATAACAGCAAATCCACCCCAAAAAGGCTTCTCCCAATTCAGGCCCAAGGCAATGGCATAAACGATCACTAAAGCTGTTGCTAGCTTAATCGACTCTTTAACATTACGAGACAATTGCAAAGCTTTCTCCGACCATTTCTACATACTATTAATTCGTCATTTTGATCTATGACACAGCAATATATATTCACCCCGAATATATACTGGATAATCAAAAGGAAGTATGGCATACCAAGAGCTAAAGAAATTCGCTATCGGCGAGCTTATCTAAATCAGCCCCAGATCTAAGAATCAATCCAAATAATATGAAATATAAAAGCTGACAAACAATAAAAATAAACGCCTAAACCACCCAAATATGCAGGCACATCCTTATAGACTTTTCCTTTCTGCAAGCCTAAAGATCAAGATTATGACTAACTGAGCCACACCCAAAATACACTACTTATAAATCTTTAAGGCATGAAGGGAACGAAGTATTTGCTGTATTGCCAGACCAAATATTGGTCCCAGAACTACAATCTGAAGCCTCGTTGTCATCTAAAAGGTCATCAAAACCACTGCCTGCTACTGTATTTCCACTAACTACATTGTCCATATTCTGAATGACATAGGGACCTCCAATCGCTATGCCCCAAATTTCATTATTCTGGACATTATTACTGGCAATAACACAAAAAGAAGCACCTACAGTCACACCATCAATTATTCTTGCTCCCAGGCTTATAGCAACAGCATTACCTTCTAAATAATTATTCCCAATATAAGAAAAGAAACCAAAGCCACCTATTCCATTTTCAAAAAAACCAGAGACACTATTTCCAATTGCAACATTAGCAACCCCTTCCAGCACAATACCCGATGCCTTAACATTAGTGGTATTTGACAAGGTATTCTGTCGGATAAGGTTACTATCACTTTCTGCAAAAACGCCTGCGCCACTGGATTCCTCGACGGTTACACTGAATACTTTATGTAGGCCACTCCCCGCCAACTCCAATCCAGTTTCACAATTACTAACAACTCCACCCGTCACAACTCCTGAAGTTCCCAACATAAGTACCCCAACCCCATCGGTAGTGCATTCAATTGCGCCTTCACCAGACATTACAAGACTACCGTCAGGGCCTTCAACCGTAATTGCTGGATCTTCGCTGCAAGAAAGCTCGCCAGTAAGAATCTGCGCGTCAGTAATAGTATCGCCACATTCAACATCTGCAATGCAGACTGAAGAAAAACATAGAGTTGACATCACCACCCCAGGAGCAAGGAGTGTTTTTGGAGAGAAGGACATTGATGGAACCTCAGCAAGTAGAATATAGCTTCACCAAAGTGTCGCCTCTTTACGATCAACCCACTATAGGAATATTTTCTTAACTTCTAGAGATTTTTAAGGCAGGATGGAAATGATGTGTCAGCAGTATTGTTAGACCACACATTTAAACCATCACTACAATCTGACTCTTCATTATCATCCAAAATATCATCATTACCACTTCCAGTTACAGTATTCCCTGTCACTAAATTATCCATGTTAGGATATGTATAGGGTGCGCCTATTCCAATTCCCGTACGTAGACTGCCTACCACTGTATTACTTTCAATTACGCAATACGAAGCACCTATACTCTCTCCATCAACTACTAATGCACCCAATATAATCCCCAACTCACTATTCTCTACATAATTATTTCCAATATATGAATAGAAACCAAAGCCAGCTATTCCATATTCTAAAAATCCAGACACATTATTACCAACGGCAACATTTCTCTCACCATCTAGCTCCAAACCAGATGCTATTACGTTAGTAGTGTTCGATACCGTGCTTTGACGAATTAGATTACCGTCACTTTGTGCAAAAATTGCTGCACTAGAGGATTCTTCAACTGTTACACCAATCACTTTATGGGAACCATCTCCATCCAACAACAACCCTAAATCACAATTAGTGACAACCCCGCCCATGACAACCCCAGATCTCCCCAGCATATGGATTCCTATACCATTAGTTGTGCACTCAATAGAACCCTCACCTTCTATTACAAGGAAACCCTCCGGCCCCTCAATAGTTAGCGCTGGATCATCATTGCAAGATAATGCGTCAGTGAGAACTTGAGAATTGGCAATAATATCTCCGCACTGGACAGCAAAACTACCGGTAGAATAAACACATGAAAACAGCATCACTAATCCAGTCGCGTAGATATCCTTTGGGTAATTAAACATGGATTGAGCCCTAGTAAGAATGTAAAAAATATCACCTCAGTATCGCCTGTCCGTATTACCCTGCCATAGGAACATCATCTCAATCCATAGAAAATAACATGCTTGCACAGACCAATCCCCAAACACACATAAAAAGAATTCTTCCTTCTTCATCAGCCCCTCTAAGGTGCACTGCTTATTTTGCCTTGGTCACCCAACCCAATAACGAATAACAAAGATGAAAAACTCTGCAAGTTAGAGTTCCATAATTTAACTTAAGAGCCAATAGAGAAGCTACAGGATTACCCGCAGCAAAGTGGGTTAACGCGGAACAATCAAGCTCGTGCCAATTAATTAATAATCCAATGACCCCCAAAATAAAAAAGGCCCCATTGGGGCCTTTTCAATCTCAACTAGCTCAGCAATTATGCATTTAGAGCTTTAAACTCGCGTCTACGGCGGTGCAGAACCGGCTCGGTATAACCATTCGGCTGGGCACAACCTTCGAATACCAGCTCACAAGCAGCCTGGAAGGCAACGCTCTTATCAAAGTTCGGTGCCATATCGTTATAGTTGGAGTCGCCGGCATTCTGGCGGTCTACCACAGCAGCCATACGCTCCATGGTTTCACGCACTTGTTTTTCGCTAACGATACCCTGCTTGAGCCAGTTGGCAATATGCTGAGAGGAAATTCTCAGGGTTGCACGGTCTTCCATCAGGCCAACATCATTGATATCCGGCACCTTGGAGCAACCCACGCCCTGCTCTACCCAGCGCACTACATAGCCGAGAATACCTTGAGCATTGTTGTCCAACTCAAGCTGGATATCTTTAGCACTCCAGTTTGTTTCGGCCGCCACCGGAACTGTCAGAATATCTTCCAACTTAGCGTGATGGCGATGTTGTATCTCTTCCTGGCGGCGATTCACATCCACTTTGTGGTAGTGCAAGGCATGCAAGGTAGCAGCCGTGGGCGACGGTACCCACGCCGTGTTGGCACCGGCCATTGGGTGGGCCAACTTAGCGTGCATCATGGCTGACATCTGGTCTGGAATTGGCCACATGCCCTTACCAATTTGCGCCCTGCCCTTCAGGCCACTGTTCAGGCCAACATCCACATTCCATTCTTCGTAGGCGTTAATCCATGTGGATTGCTTCATATCACCCTTGCGAATCATGGGGCCCGCAAGCATGGAAGTATGGATCTCGTCACCGGTGCGATCGAGGAAACCAGTATTAATAAAGACTACACGCTCTTTCGCTTCGGCAATACAAGCTTTGAGGTTCACAGTGGTGCGACGCTCTTCGTCCATAATGCCCATTTTTACTGTGTAACGGGGCAGATCGAGCGCATCTTCGATTCGGTTAAACAGAGTATTGGCGAAAGCCACTTCCTCCGGGCCGTGCATCTTTGGTTTTACGATATAGATGCTGCCTTCACGGGAATTCTTGATCGGGCTCTCACCACGAAGGTCATGCAAAGCGATCAAACTGGTGATCATGCCGTCGAGAATCCCTTCGGGGATTTCCTGGCCATCGCCGAACAGCACTGCATCGTTGGTCATCAGGTGGCCGACGTTGCGCACGAACATCAGGCTGCGCCCTGGTAAGGTAACCTGGTTGCCGTTCGGGGAGGTGTACTCACGATCTGCATTGAGCCTGCGCTCAAAGGACTTGCCGCCTTTGCTAATGGTTTCCTTCAGGTCGCCCTTCATCAGACCTAGCCAGTTGCGGTAAACCACTACCTTATCTTCAGCATCGACAGCCGCTACCGAATCCTCGCAATCCATAATGGTGGTCAGCGCAGATTCCATTAGCACATCTTTAACACCGGCATCATCGGTTTTGCCGATGGGGCTCTCGCGATCCACCTGGATCTCAAAGTGCAAACCGTGCTGCTTCAGCAGGATGCTGGAAGGCTCTTCGCTGTCACCCAAATAACCAACAAACTGCTTGGCATCTTTTAAGGTGGCGATGTCGCCATTGGCCTGTACCACTTCCAGCAGCGAGCCATTGATGCGGTATTGCACCGCCTCAGCGTGACTGCCACAGGTAAGCGGGGCCGACTGATCGAGGAAGTTGCGTGCATATTCGATCACTTTAGTGCCGCGAACCGGGTTGTATTCCGTACCTTTTTCCGCGCCACCCTCTTCACTGATCACATCTGTACCGTAGAGTGCGTCGTAAAGGCTGCCCCAGCGCGCATTTGCCGCATTGAGGGCGTAGCGTGCATTCATTACCGGCACAACCAGCTGAGGTCCCGCCAGGATGGCGATCTCTTCATCGACATTTTCGGTAGTTGCGCTGAATTCAGCAGGCTCGTCGGCGAGGTAGCCGATCTCTCGCAGGAAGGTCTGGTAGCCTTCCAGATCGCGGAAACCTTCGGGGTTGTCCGTGTGCCAGCGATCCAGGGTCTCCTGCAGTTCATCGCGTTTTTCCAGCAATGCGCGATTTACTGGGGCCAAATCGTGGACAATAGATTCCAATTTGGCCCAGAAAGCTTCGGCGCTAACTCCAGTTCCTGGAATCACCTCCTCGCAAACCAGGTTGTAAAGTTCTGGTGCGATTTGCAGATCGCCGATTTGGACTCGTTCCGTCATACCCAGGGCCTCTCATCAGATTGTTGGAATAGCGGCATTCTAAACAGCCATTTCCACATACCGCTAATTTATAGACACAATTCCCACTATTCATAGATCGAATTTTTATGACAAAGCAGTTGATGTGTGTTTGCCCGGACAGAACCGCGCAGACACAGCGCCCACCGGCAACATCGTTACAAAGCGCGGCCAATATCGAGAATTAAACGGCGCAGCCAGCGGTGCGGGGCGCTCTGTTGCAACAGCGGGCTCCAAGCCATTTTTAACTCCAAGTTGGGAATATCCAGTGGCGGATCACGCCTCACCACGCGGGGATTATCACTGGCCAGTTGGGCCAAGCGAGTGGGCACCGTTACGATTAGATCGCTCTGTTCAGCCAGCAGCATAGCTACCTGGTAGTGACGGGTGAAAACGGAGATATCCCGCTTCTCCCCCAAACGACCTATGGCCTCATCCACCCAGCCCAAGCGCTGTACATCTTCCGGGTTAACCCCGACACCCACCCCCATACCGGTCTTGCTCACCCAGATATGCTGGGCTTCCAGATAACTCTGCAGATTGTAATCCCGGAGTATCGGGTTATCGGCGCGCATCACACAGGAGAAGCTGTCGCGCCATACGGTGGCCTGGTGAAAGCTCTGCGGCATGCTGTCAAAGCGGTTGATCACCATATCCACTTTGCCCTGCTCTACATCCACAAAGCTAACATCACTGGGCGTCATGATATCCAGGCTGATACCCGGGGCGTCATCCCGCAGTTGCTTTAACAGCGGCGGTATCAGGGTGGACTCGGCGTAGTCACTGGCCATGATGCGGAAGGTGCGGCGTGTATTGGCGGGGTCAAAATCCCGATTTGGCTGGATAACCCGATCAATGGAAGAGAGTGCTTCGCGCACCATCGGCTGCAATTCCAAAGCCCTTTCCGTGGGCATCATGCCCTCGCGGGTGCGCACCAGCAACGGATCGTCAAACAGTTCCCGCAGGCGCTTCAGGCCATTACTCATGGCCGGCTGGGACAGCCCCAGGTAATTGGCTGCACGGGTCACATTGCGTTCGCGCAGTAGCACATCGAGGTAAACCAGCAGGTTCAGGTCAGCTCTTTCCAGTTGCATACATCTATTCGCCAAATCGATAGTGAAAATAAAATCAATAAATTAGGCAAATTATGCCACTCCTCCTAAGATACTCAACACCTAATCGCAGTCACCGTTTAAGGATTTACAGTCATGTCCACTTACACTCAAGACATCGACGCGGTAGCAAAGCTCCGTGAAAGCCATGGCAGCTCCTGGGACGCCATCGATCCCGAATCTGTTGCCCGTATGCGTGCCCAGAACAAATTCAAGCACGGCCTGGATATCGCCAAGTACACCGCTGATATCATGCGCGCCGACATGGAAAACTACGACAAGGACACGTCCAAGTACACCCAGTCCCTGGGTTGCTGGCACGGTTTCATCGGTCAGCAGAAGATGATTTCTATTAAGAAGCACTTCGAAGGCAACACTGACCGCCGCTACCTGTACCTGTCCGGCTGGATGGTTGCCGCTCTGCGCAGCGAATTCGGTCCTCTGCCCGACCAGTCCATGCACGAAAAAACTTCCGTAGCCGCTCTGATCGAAGAGCTCTACACCTTCCTGCGCCAGGCTGATGCCCGCGAACTGAACGACCTGTTCCGCGAAGTGGACGCCGCTCGCGAAGCTGGCGATAAAGAAGCTGAGAAAGCTGCCCAGGACAAGATCGACAACCACAAGACTCACATTGTACCGATCATCGCCGACATCGATGCAGGTTTTGGTAACGCCGAAGCAACTTACCTGCTGGCCAAGAAAATGATCGAAGCGGGTGCTTGCTGTATCCAAATCGAAAACCAGGTTTCTGACGAGAAGCAGTGTGGTCACCAGGACGGTAAAGTAACCGTTCCTCACGAAGACTTCCTGGCCAAGATCCGTGCAGTTCGCTACGCATTCCTGGAACTGGGCGTAGACAACGGTGTTATCGTTGCCCGTACCGACTCCCTGGGCGCTGGCCTGACCAAGCAAATCGCTGTAACCAATAAGCCGGGTGACCTGGGTGACCAGTACAACTCCTTCCTGGATTGCGAAGAAATCGATGCTTCCGAGCTGGCCAACGGCGACGTAATCATCAACCGCGAAGGCAAGCTGCTGCGTCCTAAGCGTCTGGCTTCCAACCTGTTCCAGTTCCGCAAGGGCACTGGCGAAGCGCGCTGCATCCTGGACAGCATCACCTCTTTGCAGAACGGTGCAGACCTGATCTGGATCGAAACCGAGAAGCCTCACGTTCGCCAGATCGGCGGCATGATGGACGAAATCCGCAAAGTCGTTCCCGATGCGAAGCTGGTTTACAACAACAGCCCGTCCTTCAACTGGACCCTGAACTTCCGCCAGCAGGTATTCGATGCTTGGTCCGAAGAAGGTAAAGACGTATCCGCATACGACCGCGCCAACCTGATGAGCGCCGAGTACGACGACTCTGAGCTGTCTGCAGCGGCCGACGAGAAGATCCGTACCTTCCAGGCCGACGCAGCTCGCGAAGCTGGTATCTTCCACCACCTGATCACTCTGCCGACTTACCACACTGCGGCCCTGTCTACCGACAACCTGGCCAAAGAGTACTTCGGTGAGCAAGGTATGCTGGGCTATGTGAAAGGCGTACAGCGCAAAGAGATCCGCCAGAGCATCGCCTGCGTTAAGCACCAGAACATGGCTGGTTCCGACATCGGCGACGACCACAAAGAATACTTTGCTGGTGATGCTGCCCTGAAGGCTGGTGGTAAAGACAACACCATGAACCAGTTCGGTTAATCGACCGGTACGGTTTCAGTAAATTTGAGGCGGCACTTGCCGCCTCTTTTTTTGAACCTATTGGGTTCATCTCAAAGCACCGCAAGTTTGCCTATGCTTTGATCTCTGCAATTTTTATTACTTGGGCCGCTACTGCGGCCCTTTTTTATTCCGAAACTGAACTACTCCGGTTCTTTCCCTCGCAAAGACAACTCCTCGGCTAGCCTTAAAGCACCCTCGTTGAAATTCGCGCATCATGAGCGATCAAAATTTAATTCTGATATTCAATTGCGGCAGCTCGTCAGTGAAGTTTTCCGTGCTGGACCCAGATTCGGGTGCAGAACATCTTGCTGGTATCGCGGAAGCCCTTGGCACCCCCAAAGCCAAACTGAAGTGGCACTATCAAGGAACAGAAGACTCCCATCGGCTCGCGCTGGATAGCGACCACGCGGCGGTAATTAATGAGCTGGTAACACAGTTTGACCGAGCCTGGTCAGAGTTACAGGACGGGTTAAAAGCGATAGGTCACCGAGTCGTCCATGGCGGCGAGCATTTCTCCAGCTCCGTTCTGATCAATCAGAAGGTGATGGCCTGTATCGAAGAGTGCTGTGACTTAGCCCCCTTGCATAACCCCGCTGCTCTCAAGGGGATCTACGCCGCCCTCGATGCATTCCCCCAACTCCCCCAAGTCGCCGTTTTTGATACCGCCTTTCATCAGCAAATGCCGAAGTATGCGTATCTATACGGGCTCCCCTACCCACTGTACGAAGAGCACAAGATCCGCCGCTATGGCATGCATGGCAGTAGCTATCAGTACATTGGCGAGCGGTGCGCCGAACTACTGGGAAAACAGACGGCTGAACTCAATATCATTGCTGCCCACCTCGGTGGCGGCGCCTCTATTTGCGCCATCAAACAGGGGCGCAGTGTAGATACGAGCATGGGGCTTACACCTCTTGAAGGACTGGTAATGGGGAGTCGCTGCGGCGATCTGGACCCCGGAATACTCCTCTACTTACAGCAAGCGCTGGGATATACCCAAGCCTCACTAGAGCAGCTGCTAAATAGAGAAAGCGGTATGCTGGGCATATCCACCCTGAGCAGTGATTGCCGCACGCTAGAGCAAGCTGCCGAAAAAGATCATCAGGGAGCCAAACTCGCCCTGGAAATATTCTGTTACCGCCTGGCCAAATATATCGCTGCCTACACCATCCCCTTGGCTAGCGTCGATGCTTTGGTATTCACAGGCGGTATCGGGGAGAACTCCTCCGGGGTGCGAAGCCGGACTATCGAATGGCTCAAACCCTTAGGCTACCAGCTCAACCCCGAAGCCAATCAGAAAACCAAGTCGCAAGTAGAGGGCTTAATCTCTGCGCAGGAAACTCCCAACATCCTGGTAATCCCCACTAAGGAAGACTGGATTATTGCCCGGGATACATCGCGCTTGGTGCAGTCTTAAACATGCTGCGACACAGCAACGCCAGAACCCTGATGCTGGTTCCCCTGGAAGCGGGGGCCGGCATTACCTCTGTAAGCCTGGGTTTAATTCGGGCGCTAGACCGAAAAAGTATTGAGCTTCAATTTTTTAAACCTGTCGCCGAGCCCCCGCCACCAGACGGCACTATAGAGCGCACCACTGAAATCTTGCGGCAAACATCCAACCTGGCCATCCCCAGCTCGCTGAGTGCCGAATATGCGGACTCGATGGTATCCACCGGAAAAATGGCGGATTTACTGGAAGAGATTCTCGCCCGCTTCAGACGGATCTCGGCGAAGGCTGAAGTTAATGTGATCGAAGGCGTGCTACCCAGCCGCGACAATCCCGTGACTAACCAGCTGAATTATCAAATTGCCAAAACCTTAGATGCGGAAGTGGTACTCGTCGCCTGTCCATCTCCCGGTGCCAGCGACTCAATCAAGCAACTTCGCGAGAGACTGGAATTTGCCGTTCGTCTTTATGGCGGCGAGGATGCGAAGCGCGTAGTGGGCTGCATCATCAATAAAGTGGGTCTGCCCGCAGAAATTATGGATACTCCCGGAGCTCATTTAATTGGACTGCATTCACAACTGGAATCTAGTAAAGAAAGCCCCCCTAGCCTGACCCCTGAGATACTTTCAAAGCAGATTCCACTGCGTATTGTCGGTTTTATTCCCTGGAATGCAGAACTGCTCTCCCCCCGTGCACTCGACCTGGCGCGGCACTTTAACGCAAAGGTACTCAATAAAGGGGAGCTGGAAACACGCAGGTTACATACCGTCACATTCTGCTCCCGCTCACTGCCCAATATGTTGAGAAGATTTAAGCCTGGGGCCATGCTGGTAACTTCTGCCGATAGGCCCGATGTGGTTGTGGGCGCATGTTTAGCCGTGATGAATGGAGTCAAAATTGGATGCCTGCTATTAACCGGCGGCTACCATTTGGACAAAGCCATTTTGAAACTGTGCACCCCGGCCATGGAAACAGGCCTACCCATTTTACTGGTGCCTTCCAATACCTGGCACACGGTGATGTCACTGCAGACTTTTAATTTGCGCACCCCATCAGATGACAGAAATCGCGTGGACCGGGTGCAGGAATTTTTCGCCAGTCGCCTGGATGAGGAGTGGGTGGAATCACTGAGCCAACAAAGTGAAATCCCCAAACGCCTTTCACCTCCGGCATTCCGCTACCACCTCACGGAACTGGCCCGGCGCCGCACTATGCGGATTGTCCTACCCGAGGGAACCGAACCCCGCACCATTCGCGCCGCCCAGCTCTGCCTGGAGAGAGAGATTGCACACCCGGTTTTACTGGGCGAAGAAAAAGATATTTTCAAAATTGCCGAGCAGCAGGGGTTAAAGCTAAATAAAAAGTTGGAAATTGTCGATCCCAAGGCAGTGAGGGCACACTATGTGGAACCCATGGTTGCCCTGCGTAAAAACAAGGGACTTACTCAAGTAGTGGCACTCGAGCAGCTACAGGATAATGTGGTTCTCGGAACCATGATGTTGGCATTGGGTGAAGTGGATGGACTGGTGTCCGGCGCTATTCACACAACAGCCAATACCATTCGGCCCGCCCTGCAACTAATCAAAACCGCCCCGGATGAAGAGCTGGTTTCCTCGATATTTTTTATGCTGCTACCTGAACAGGTACTGGTCTACGGAGATTGCGCGATCAATCCCGATCCCGATGCACAGCAACTCGCCGCTATAGCCATTCAATCAGCAGATTCCGCAGCGGCATTTGGTATAGACCCCCGAGTCGCAATGATCAGTTACTCCACCGGCACATCCGGCAGCGGCAGCGATGTCGATAAAGTCCGCGAGGCCACCCAGCTGGCCAAACAGAAGAGACCGCAACTGATTATTGATGGCCCTCTTCAATACGACGCCGCCCTGATCCGCAATGTCGCAGCCCAAAAAGCCCCGCACAGCCCCGTAGCCGGCAGGGCCACAGTTTTTATCTTTCCCGACCTGAATACCGGCAACACTACCTACAAAGCCGTTCAACGCAGCGCTGATTTAGTGAGTATTGGGCCAATGTTGCAGGGGTTGCGCAAGCCGGTTAACGACCTATCACGGGGCGCACTCGTGGATGATATTGTGTATACCATTGCCCTCACCGCCATCCAGGCCCAGGGCAAACTTCACTAATTTTATTTACTCCCGGCGCAAAGGCCTACGCTGGTCGATATACTCTTGTAACGCGGCAGCAACGATATAGGCTTCCAGCCTGTGCTCATAGGTCTCTGTATGATCGTACCCCATTCGCTGTAAGCAGCGTTGGATATAGTCGGCACTTGAGGATTTATCGTGCCAGACCCGGCGGCCTTTAAAAATATTGGCCAGCACTTTCCACCAGCTTTTATCAGCGGAGCGCAAGTGCTGTAGGGCCACCGCTAGCAGGGCTTCCTCATCAGAGAAATCAGTACCCAGTGGATAGTGAGGCAGTTCCGCCAGGCATTTTTCGTCATTGAATACACTGGCGAGGTGTTCAGGTGTGTTTTTATTAAAACTCTCGGGAATCGAAAAGCTTTTTTCTATCTTCCCCGCGTGCTTGGCCTGCTCTAGCAATACAGCTTGAAAGCGGGTATCACAGATACTGAGCATGGCCACCATTACATCCCGGTCTGTTTTACCACGCAAATCGACTGCGCCATATTCCGTCACAACCACATCGCGCAAATGCCGGGGAATGGTCGTGTGAGGATATTCCCACACAATATTACTCTCGCAGATACCATCGCGCATTCGCACACTGGGGAGCGCAATAATGGATCGGGCCCCAGGCAAGTCCCAAGCCTGGGCGACAAAGTTATATTGCCCTCCCACCCCACTCACCACGTGGTTATCCACCAAGGCATCCGAGACAACCGCTCCCCCAAGAGTCACCATCATGGCCGAATTTACAAAGCGCGCATGCTGTCGCTGCGCCAGCTTTAGGTCTCTTTGGGATTGGAGGTCATTGGTAAAACTGATGTCAATCATATCGAGACCTGCACCCTCCTTAGGGTCCAGATCCCGCAACTCTCGATACATAAGTTCCGGCCCCAGATAGAAGCCGCCATGTAACCAGATCCCCCCAGCGATCTTTTTATTCAGGCAACTACCAATTAGACGGCGGCGCCCGTGTTCGCTGTGAAGATCGCACTCCTCCTCTTCACCATCAGGAGTCAGCAACTTATGGCCCCGCCAACTGTAGCTAGGGTCCACAATACCAAGCTGCTGTAAAAAATCTGTATCTGCCACGGTTAAAGGGCAACTGATACGGCCAGCATTCTTTAATGCCAGCAGCGTTTCTTCCTGCACAGTATCAGTAATCTGATCGCTATCGAGCAGATGTTGAATTGTCGCATCAGCGTAGACTCTACGGGTCAGAACTCCGGCTCTGCGCAAATGGAGAAAACCGTGGGGCACCATTTCACTGGCCCCATAAAGGCCCCGCTTAAAGGTGCCAGTACATAGAGGCAGTTCCTCTCGGTAGCGCTTAGCATCCTCTTCCACCAAGTCATCCAGAATCCGGCAAAAGAGGGCGTTTTCCTTATGCCTCAAGCGCAGTACATGGCAAACCGCATCTCCCAGGGCGCCGATACCTACTTGAAGGGTTCCTCCATCTTCAACCAGACTGGCGATATGGTAGGCGATGCTGTATTCGGTAAAGGTTACTGGCAGGGCCGGAGCCGCAAACAGCGGCGTATCGAAAGTCTCGCCTTTCAACAAAAAGTCAAAAGCACTGGCCGGTAGCTCACTGCTTCCATGGATATAGGGCAGCTGTGTATTTACTTCACCCAATAAAAACAGGGGATAGTCTTTGCGCTGAGCTGCCAGCTTTAGAACAGGCAGTGTCAGGTCTGGGTTGCAACTTAAACTGTACCTATCTCCACACTCTGAAGGCGCCACCATTTGCGCAATAACGTTAACCCCCCGACTGATCAGCTCACCGGGTACCTGGGTATAATTTGCACTCACGTAGTGTTGCTGCGCATAGTTGTTGCCGAGCAGCGAACCGGGCTCCATAAAGAATTCAATTACCTGGATATTACCTGGCAGGTGCCCTTTCCTCCTCGCGGGAACATAAGCAAGGTCTTGGTATTGACTGTAATGGGTATCCAGAAGTGGCTGGATAAAGCGCCGGGAAATATCACTATCCCCACGGGGGCGCTCCAGCGTCAGGGCCGTAAATATCGTCAGTGAAATCGTATGATCTTCTGCCGCTCGAGCGTATAGCGTATTAGCGAAATGGTTTGCCTTACCAAGCCCCAGCGGTAATGCCAGAACTATTTTCTTGCCGACAACTTCTAAGAGCTTATCGACACACTCCTCGGCACTGGTAAAGCTCTCAGGAGCATTCTTGTGCGCAGATTCCATCGGAGGTAGCTTTCCTCAAACCTTATTGGACTGTGCCCGCACACCCACCCAAGTGCTCGAAGTGATCCACCTGAATTGCCTTCTCCACAGCATCCGCTGCATCGTAGAGTATCTCAGCCTCTTCATCGCTGATTAGATTTTTCTTTAACCCTTCTTCCACGCTATCCCTGCTCAGGTTGCGAATACCGCCTTTTTTTAATTTTTCACGAGCCCGCTCGGAAGCGCATACCCGATCAAACGCCTGCTCAACAATATCTACTCCATCCCCAGGAGTTCCGAGAAAGACCCCACTGGTCAGCCGGTCGCGAGTTGCCGACGGCGTCAACAGTAATTCCGCACAGGCCTTGGCCTGCCGATCAGATGCGGTGTGGACACTGTGACCCCAGGGCATGGTGAGGAAGTGCATTACTTGGCCAATAAATGGCCGGGGGAAATTTTGAAACACCTCCAACAAGTTGACTTCGATCTTATGCAACCCATCTCGCATAGCAAATTCCAGCAGGGGGAGGTCATCCTTAGGGTTGCCATCATCATAAAAGCGCTTCAGGGTGCAGCTGAGCAGATACAGCTGACTCAAGACATCGCCCAATCGGGAAGAAATCAATTCTTTTCGCTTGAGTTCTCCCCCCAGGGTCATCAAGGAAAATTCGGTGACCAGAGATAGCACCGCCGAATACCGATTCAGTTGCCGGTAGTACTTGGCAGCGTGCCCTACGTTGCGAGGGCTGCTGGCAAACAAGCCCACCGTCCAGCCGTGAAAAATACCCCGACAGAGGGTTTTGAATTGAAACCACATATGCTTGGGCAGTAACTTATCCAATTCATCCAAACCCGCTTCATGATCCGGATTTTCTGCCGCCAACATCTCCTGCAAGATATAGGGGTGACAGCGAATTGCGCCCTGACCAAAGATCATCAAACTGCGAGTGAGAAGATTGGCCCCCTCTACCGTAATTGCTACCGGTATCGCTCGATAAACATTACCCAGGTAATTTAATGGACCATCCATAATGGCCTTGCCCGCATGAATATCCATTGCATCAATAATGGCCTGGCGTAGACCACAAGTAGCATTGGCTTTCATAATTGCGGTGATCACCGCTGGCTTTCGCCCCTCATCCAGGGCACGGGTAGTCGTTTTATGGGCGCTGTCCAATACAAAGGCGATAGAAGCAATTTCAGCCAAGCGGCGTTGCACGCCTTCAAAGCGGCCAACAGGCACATTAAATTGCTCTCGAACCCGGGCGTAAGCGCCGGTCATGCGCGCGGCCATTTTTGCCCCACCGGTAGACAGGGATGGCAGAGAAATTCCTCGGCCTGCGGCAAGGGCACTCATCAGCATCTCCCAACCTTTGCCGACATTCTCCTCGCCGCCAATAATCCAATCCATCGGCATAAAAACATCTTTTCCCCAGTTGGGCCCATTCTGAAATGCTTGCAGCGCTGGGAGATGCCTCTGACCAATGGAAACTCCCGGTGTATCTGTGGGAACCAGGGCAACCGTAATACCCAGCTCTTCTTCATCGCCGAGAATATGGTCCGGGTCATAGAGCTTGAAGGCCAAACCTAACACCGTGGCTATCGGGCCCAAGGTGATATAGCGCTTGTGCCAATTAACACGCATACCAAGGACCTTTTCGCCTTGATATTCGCCGTAACAGACTACGCCACGGTCAATCATGGATGCCGCATCAGATCCGGCCTCCGGACTGGTCAGCGCAAAGCAGGGAATATCAGTGCCATCTGCCAGACGTGGCAAATAGTAGTCCTTTTGCTCTTGCGTACCGTGAGCCAGTAGCAGCTCTCCCGGGCCCAATGAGTTAGGCACCATTACGGTGACACCCACACAGGTACTGCGGGTGGTAATTTTGGTCACTATCTCCGCGTGAGCTGTCGGAGAAAAGCCTAGACCACCATACTTCTTGGGAATAATAATGCCAAAAAAGCGATTTTTCCGAAGGAAATCCCAAACATGCTCCGGAATATTGCGATCCACATAGCTAATTTGCCAATCGTTGATCATTCGGCACAGCTCTTCGACTGGCCCCTCCAGGAAAGCCTGCTCCTCTTCATTGAGCGCAGGTGGCCCCATCCCCAACAATTGATCCCAATGTGGTTTACCTGACAATAACTCAGCGTCCCACCAAACTTCACCCGCTTCCATCGCCTCCCTTTCTGTTTCAGAAATTGGCGGAAGTACCCGTTTAATAATTTTTAAAAGAGGCGCGGTAAAGAATTTTTTGCGCAATTCGCTCATTTTCACCTTCCATAGCGGCAGCCGTTGCAACAAACACTGCCAATTCCCGCAGGGTCAAGAGAGTCATCAATGCACAATAATAGGAGACGTTTGATTGCAGGTAAGAATTCACAGAAGAAATGCATGCCCCTACCCTGATAGACATTTTATTTTTCAACAAAACCGGCGTTATTTTTTCTAGGGCCATTGAAAAGTTATTGAGATTAGCTTTTTCTCACTCCGTCCACAGCAATTCGTATTGTGGGACCCCCTCACCCCCTTTCAATTAAACAACCATTTTTTCCAGGGACTTAGCCTTATAACTTTTTGAAAGGGAAAGAAAAATAAACAAGGATTTTGACATGAAGCGATTAACGGCAATATCTCTCACCAGCATCAGCCTGATGCTCCCTTCATTAATTTACGCCGATCTTATCGGCGAAGCACCGCGCTTAGACCCTGCAGATAGGATTAGCCAGGATGAAATTTCCCAAGGACAACTCCACCTCGACGAAATACGTGAAGCGGGGCTGATTATTTTCAGCACGCCTTTCAATCGTTACGACGGTTTTGGTGATGGCCCCCACGATTTTTCTGAACCGGACAACCACTCCCCCACCGGAGGTAACAGGCCCACCCTGCAAGGTAATGGCACATTCTTACGGGTCAATGGCCTCGATGCGCAAAATTGCCTGGAGTGCCACACCGTTATCAGCAATAGAACAACGCCACCCAAATTAGGCATTGGCGGAGGTGGAGGATTCGGAACCAGCGTATTATTCCGTCCCGCCAATATCGATGTTATCGATGAAAACTTTGACGGTATCGCAGAGTTTGATGGGCGGCTGATTAATCCGGTATTTTTATTTGGCGCCGGGGGGATTGAATTGGTTGGTCGTGAGATGACCCATGAATTACAAAATCTTAAACAACACGCCCTCAACAACCCCGGCACCATCGTTGAACTGGAAACAAAATCAGTCAGTTTTGGGAGCATCATTGCCGACGAGTACGGCAATTTGGATACAACCAATGTCGAAGGCGTCGAGCACGATTTGGTTGTCAGGCCATTTGGTCGAAAAGGTGACAACGCCTCAGTCAGGGAGTTCGATGTCTCCGCCTTGGCATTTCACATGGGGATGCAGGCCTCGGAAGCCTTTGGCGGAGCAACAGCAGATGCTGATAATGACGGAGTCGTCAATGAAATCACCGTTGGGGACTTATCCGCACTGAGTATCTTTATTACCACCCTGGAACCACCATTCGATGTCGATGACAGAGAACACCGTGACGGCCGGAGGCTTTTCTCCGATATTGGCTGCGCCGACTGCCACCGCCCAACGATGGTCACCCAGAGAAGGACCCTCCCTTATAAACTTACCGGCTCTCCAGAAACTCCCTTTGAAGACATTTTTTACGAAGTGGACCTCACCAAGCAACCGACAAATTTTCGCCAAACCCGCAATGGCGGAATAGAGGTCGCAATGTTCTCTGATCTCAAGCGCCACGATATGGGCGAGGGGCTGGCTGAGAACGCCTTCTTCCAAACGGACCAGCAAAACCGTGAGTTTATTACCGCACGCCTTTGGGGAGTGGCCGATACCGCGCCCTATTTACACGACGGCAGAGCCACTACGTTGGCAGAAGCCATTTTTCTCCACGACAACCCCGGAAGCGAGGCCAGTAACGCAGCACAGAATTTCAAGTATTTAAGTGAAAATGATCAGAATAAGATCTTGGCATTTTTGATGTCCCTGAGAATGCCGGAGAACCCCGCTGATGATCTAATTGATCCCCGCTGAGTTGATTCTCAACAACTGGCAGCGCTTTTGGGCTGCCAGTTTCCAGACCTAATGGACTTACTGGCGTTTTTAGGTCAGTGCCTTACCCGCCACAATTACACCGTTGTTATCCGCGTAGAGGTACTCCCCCGGGCGGAAATCCACACCGGCAAAGCTAACCGCCAGGCCTCTTTCACCAATTCCCTTTTTTTCTGTTTTCATTGGATGGCTACCAAGTGCCTGCACCCCCAGATCCAGTTCCGCGATTTCATCTACATCGCGAATGCAGCCATACATCAGGATACCTTCCCAACCGTTGGCAACCGCCTTTTCTGCCAGCATATCGCCAAGACAAGCCCGCCGCATAGATCCACCGGCATCCACTACCAAAACCTTGCCCTGCCCCGGTTCAGCCACCAGTTCTCGCACCAGGGAGTTATCTTCAAAACATTTGATAGTGACAATCTGCCCACCAAAACGATCTCGGCCACCGTAATTGATAAACATAGGATCAACTACTCGCACCTCATCAGGGTAGGCATCACATAAATCGGGGGTTGACTTGAGCATCAATATTCTCGCAGCAATCTATGGAAGAGAAGGATAATAGCGGGAAAAAAGTAGAAGAGCTAAGAGGCAAATAAATACCGGGTATCACCACGATGGATAATACCCGGCCAAGCCTTCGCTGCCACGAAATTGAAACTAGTGTGTTACACGAACCGGCGTGCCTACACGCACATGCTGATAGAACTTTCTCGCCATATGTGGGGGCATACGCACACAGCCATGAGAAGCGGGGTAGCCGGGCACGTGGCCAGAGGCATGCAGACCGATACCGCCATTAAAACGAATGTAGTTATTCATTTTTGCTCCACGATACACAGTACCCGCAGGGCGACGATGCTTTCGAGTATTTACATTCGATCTCACGACTCTGCCAGTGCGTCTATCAACAAAACTGCCATAAATAGACGAGCGGTGATAAGGGTGTTTGGACAACACACGAAAATGTCCGGGGCGTGTGCTGTAACCGCGCTTCCCCGAAGAAATACGGGAGACACCAACTAATTTCCCACCTTTATACAGATATGCGCGCTGCTCACTTAAATCAATTCTAATTGATGGACTACCACCCCTGGCTGCGGCGCGATCATCAAACCAATTAGATGCGCGTGGCTTTGCATCTGCCGGTGGCGATGCCATTAAAGCCATAAGGCACATCATCAAAAAGACATGAAGTATGGGGATTTGAAACTGTCTACTCGTTTGCATAGCTCACCTCACCGAGTCTGGGTACCCTGCCCTGAATCCAACAGATAAACAGTCTGTCGGTAATTTTCAGGTGCGCGCCAGTGGGGCCAGGGCCCACGGCGAACATTTTTACGGAGCACATTGCGCAATCTGTTTTTCGATTTACACGCAACCTTAGGACTCTTCCGATTCTATTGAGGCGAGCGGAAAGATTTAGAATGAATTCTTCTGTGTGGATCAGCTGATAGAGGTTTGTATTTTTTGGGTAATGTGTCGTTTAAATTTTTCAAACACAATTAGCAGAACAAAATCAGGTGTTTCCGGATTTAACTGCAACAACGGACTCATTTTCCACCAAGGCAAACACCGCTTCAGCAGAAAAATTACAGTTAAATATAGCGGGGGAATAATTGGGAAAGCGGCCCACAGTTGGGCCGCTTTAGGAGGAAAATTAACCTTCCTCGTTGGCCAGGAATAGCCAGGTATCTACTGCGGTATCCGGGTTCAGGGACACACTGTCGATCCCCTCATCCATCAACCAGCGGGCGAAGTCTTTATGGTCAGAAGGACCCTGACCACAAATACCTACATATTTACCCGCTTTCTTACAGGCTTGGATCGCCCTGGAAAGCAGTGCCTTGACCGCTGGGTTGCGCTCATCAAACAAATCGGCAACCAGGCCAGAGTCGCGGTCCAGACCAAGCGTTAGCTGGGTCAGGTCATTGGAACCGATGGAGAAACCATCAAAGTGCTGCAGGAAGTCTTCCGCCAGCAAAGCGTTGGACGGCAGTTCGCACATCATAATGACCTTGAGGCCACCTTCTCCACGGCGCAGGCCGTTTTCAGCCAGCAGACCGACTACTTCCTCAGCTTCTTCCGGGGTGCGGACGAAGGGCACCATGATTTCCACATTGGTCAGTCCCATTTCATCGCGGACTTTCTTCAGTGCACGGCACTCCAGGGCAAAGCACTGGCGGAAATCTTCGGAGCGATAGCGAGCTGCACCACGGAAGCCAAGCATTGGGTTTTCTTCGCTTGGCTCGTACAACTGGCCACCCACAAGGTGCGCATACTCATTAGATTTAAAGTCGGACAAGCGTACGATGACGCGATTCGGTGCGAAGGCCGCAGCCAAGGTAGCGATACCTTCCACCAGTTTTTCGACAATAAAGTCTTCTGGAGAATCGTATCCACCAATACGCTCGCGAATATTCTGCTGCAGATCTTCCGGCAGGTTATCCAGTTCAAGCAGTGCTTTCGGGTGAATACCGATCATGCGGTTGAGGATAAACTCGAGGCGCGCAAGGCCAACGCCCTGGTTCGGCAGATGGCTGAAAGCGAATGCTCGATCCGGGTTGCCCACGTTCAACATAATTTTGAACGGCAGCTCCGGCATTTCTGCAACTTCAGTTTCCTCGCGCTGGAATTCCAGTTCACCAGCCATTACAAAACCGGTATCGCCTTCCGCACAGGAAACTGTCACCGGTGTGCCGGTTTCCAGCAGCTCGGTTGCATTACCACAACCTACAACTGCGGGGATGCCCAGCTCACGAGCGATAATTGCTGCGTGACAAGTACGGCCGCCGCGATTGGTAACAATAGCACTCGCTTTCTTCAGGACCGGCTCCCAATCCGGGTCGGTCATGTCGGTAACCAGGACTTCACCATCCTGCATCAGCGCCATATCTTCTACGGATTCAAGCTTGCGAACGGGGCCCGCGCCAATGCGCTGGCCGATTGCGCGACCTTCACACAATACGTCACTGCGCTCCTGCAAGCTGTAGCGCTCGATGCTGGTTCCCTGATCGCGGGAGCGTACAGTTTCCGGACGCGCCTGTACGATAAACAACTTACCGCTGTCGCCGTCTTTAGCCCACTCGATATCCATCGGGCGTCCGTAGTGCTCTTCAATCTTGCGGGCCTGGATTGCCAGGTCTGTCAGCTCCGCATCGTTGAGGGCAAAGCGCTGGCGGTCTTCGTCTGCCACCGGGATAGTTTTTACGGAACGACCACATTCACCGCTCTCGTCGTAAACCATCTTGATCGCTTTACTGCCGCGATTGCGGCGCAGAATCGCAGGACGGCCCGCATCCAGGGCTGGCTTGTAGAGGTAAAATTCGTCCGGGTTAACCGCACCTTGAACAACTGTTTCGCCCAAACCAAAGGCTGCGGTGATAAAGATCACATCGCGGAAGCCACTCTCTGTGTCCAGGGTAAACATCACACCCGCTGCACCAGTCTCACTGCGCACCATGTGCTGGATACCGGCAGACAGGGCAACGCCCACATCCGCATAACCGGTATGCACGCGGTAGGCGATAGCACGGTCGTTGTAGAGGGAAGCAAAAACTTCTTTTACTGCCTTCAATACAGCGTCGATACCGCGGATATTCAGGAAGGTCTCCTGCTGACCGGCGAAGGACGCATCCGGCAAGTCTTCGGCAGTTGCAGAGGAGCGAACTGCAACAGCAGTTTCCGCACCACCCAGGGCCTCATAGCCCTCGCGAATCTCTTTTTCCAGCTGCTCGGGGAACGGAGTCTGTAAAATCCAGTTGCGGATTTCATCTCCCGCCTGGGCCAGCTCGGTGACATTACCAACATCCAATCCTTGCAAACGCTCGGCTATACGCTGCTCCAGCTGTTCGTGAGCCAGGAAAGCCCTAAAGGCTTCTGCGGTGGTAGCGAAGCCACCGGGTACGCTCACGCCGGCACCGGCGAGAGAGGAGATCATCTCGCCCAGTGATGCGTTCTTGCCGCCGACTTTGTCGACATCGGCCATGCCCAGTTTTGCGAAGTCGATCGTGAAGTTCGTCAAGTGAAGGCCCTCTAAAATTCAGGTTGAGTGGCGGCAGATTATAAGGATGAGTTTTGTAAAAAATAGCCCGTAAAAATTGGCCAAAATGTTGTAAATTTTCTACAAAATTTGCAAAACGCCAGAATAAAAGACCTTTGCCCCATTCCTCCCCTACAATAGCCCCCTCACGCCGACAAACTGAGAACAAACATGGCAAAAGACAAGCGCACGGCTTTTTTTATCTCCGACGGAACCGGTCTCACCGTCGAAGCGATTGGCCACAGCCTACTCGCACAGTTCCGCGATCAACAAGTTGAGCAGGTCACGCTTCCCTATATCGACTCCACCGAAAAAGTTAAACAGGCCCTGCAACGCATAGAAAAAGCAGCCGATGAATCCGGTTTACAGCCGATCATTATTACCAGCATTGTTTCTGACGAGATCCGGGAACAGCTGCACCAAAGCTCTGCGTTGATGCTCGATATCTTCGAGAACTACCTCACGCCACTGGCCAATCTGTTTAACCGGGATCCAGCGCAGATGGTCAACGTCTCTCACGGCATTGACGACAACCGCCGCTACACCGACCGGATTGAAGCAGTGCACTTCGCTATGGACAATGACGATGGCCGCAGAGTCAGCGAATTCCAGCAAGCCGATGTGATCCTGTTGGGCGTTTCACGCTCTGGCAAAACGCCTACCTGCTTGTACCTGGCACTCCAGTTTGGCCTGCGCGCGGCAAACTACCCCATCACCGAAGAGGATATGGACTCCACCACCCTGCCCAAGATCCTGCGCCCGTTTCGCAACAAGCTGTTTGGCCTGACAATCGAGCCCGAACGCCTGATGCAAATTAGACAGGAAAGACGCGCCAACAGCCGCTACGCTTCTAAGGAACAATGTGAATTCGAGGTGCGCCAAGTTGAGCAAATGCTGAGGCGGGCCCAGGTGCCTTTCCTCAATGCAACCCAACTTTCGGTGGAGGAACTCGCCACCCGCCTGATGTCTCAGGCCGGTATTGAGCGCAGGATTGACTAAAGAGCCACACACCCTTTAATTGCCGCCGCAAAATGTGTAGTGTGCGCCGTCTTCCGGACTGCTGTAGCTTGATATGCAAATTGTCTCTCTGCCCTACTCATTAAACACGCCCGCCGCATTTGCGGCGATAGCGGATTTACCTATCCCCGTTTGGCTCGACAGCGGTCGACCTCTCGCGGAGGGTGGGCGCTATGACATCATTAGTGCCGACCCGATAAATACCCTCGAGTTAAGTGCCGACACGCCCGAGCCATTTGCCCGGCTGGATGACCTCGTGTGCGAACTCTGCCCTCAGGACAGGGACTCACAACTGCCTTTTTGCGGCGGGGTTATTGGTTACGCTGGTTATGAACTCGGTGTAGAGGGCAATTATCTGCCGGCAGATATGCGCCCTACGGACTTGCCCGCAGGCTTTTTTGGGCTCTACACATGGGCCTTTATTGCCGACCACCAACTGGGCAGCAATCACCTGGTTTTCCACCCCGCCTGCCCACCCCAGCAAGTTCGCGAATTGATACAGCGATTTAAAGCTATCAACTGGGAGACCACGCTTACACCCGGGGACTTCCGGCTGCTTTCACCATTTGAGCACGAACTGAGTGCAGATGATTATCGGGCACAAATTGAGCAGATATTGGAATATATCGCCGCCGGCGATATCTATCAGGCAAACTTTACCCAGCGTTTCAGGGCCCCCTACAGCGGCGATCTGTTAACAGCTTACCTGGCATTGCGCTCTCAAGCTGCCGGTCCCTTTTCTGCTTATATGGCCCTGCCCCATGGCAGTCTGCTCAGTATGTCGCCGGAGCGATTTATCCGAGCTGATGGCGCCAGTTTGCGCACGGAACCGATTAAAGGCACTGCTGCAAGACACGCTGACAAGATGGCAGATCAGCGCGCCGCCTTCTCGTTGCAGAGAAGCCCCAAGGACCGGGCGGAAAACCTGATGATCGTCGATTTACTGCGCAATGATTTGAGTAAGCTGTGTCGCAGTGGCACTGTACGTGTTCCCGAGCTATTCCAATTGGCAAGCTTTGCCAATGTCCACCACTTGGTCAGCGTAGTAACTGGCGAGCTACCCGAAGAGTCGGTCTACAGCGAATTACTCGAAGCTTGTTTCCCTGGAGGGTCTATCACAGGTGCTCCAAAGCGACGCTCTATGGAAGTAATTCGGGAGCTGGAATCCAGTCCTCGGGGGATTTATTGCGGCAGTATTGGCTACATCAGCAGCTGCGGCCGCGCTGACACCAATATCGCCATCCGGACCTTCAGTGCCAACGATGGACACCTAACCTGCGCGGCAGGTGGTGGGATCGTTGCAGATTCCGATCCCACTTCAGAGCACCAGGAGTGCTTGGCCAAGGTGCGCTTACTACTGGAAACAACTGAACAATTTTTGCAGTAGGCATCAAATCGCCGAAAAACGACCAAAAAATAGCCTATTTTGGCGCCTTTTGTAGCATCACTACAAATTTCAGTTATAAAGGTATCGGCGATTGATATTTCAAAGTTATTAGGGGTTCTGATAGATTCAGTCCATCTTGCCTTTAATGGCATTGCACTGGATCAAGGAAATTATCGTGAAGATCACACTGGTCAAGAAAATTCTCGCCGACGGCTCGCCCTGCGCCAAGTGTCGCGACGTTGAAGAAAAGCTGGAAGAAAATGGCCAAATGCAATTTATCGACCAGACACTTATCGCCGACGTGCGTGACCCGCAAAGCCCGGGCTTACAGCTGGCTCAGCAGTACAAGGTAGAGCGAGCGCCCTTCTTTATAGTAGAGCGCGAAGGTAAGGAAGCAGAGATTTTCACTGTTTACTTCAAGTTCGCCAAAGAAGTGCTGCGCCCCCTGATCGAGATGGAGGCTTCATAGCCTCCATCCCTTAGCTTTATTCGGCACTTCCATTCAGCAGCAGCTCTAGTAAACCGGCAACTCCATATCGGCGAACAGCGCATCGACCTCAGAACGGGATGTCGCCTGTGCCGCCTGGTCAATCAGCTCACGGCTGAGATGGGGGGCAAATTGCTGGATAAACTCATACATAAAGCCCCGCAGGAAAATCCCCTTACGGAAGCCAATTTTCGTAACACTCGATTCAAATAGATCACTGGCATCGAGAGCCACAAGGTCCTCATCTTCGCCATCAACGGCCATATCAGCCACAATGCCAATTCCCAATCCCAGACGCACATAAGTTTTGATTACATCAGCATCGGCGGCGGTAAAGACTACCTTAGGTGACAACCCTTTCTCCAAGAAAGCTTCATCTAACTTGGAGCGGCCGGTAAACCCAAATACATAAGTAACTATCGGGTACTTCGCCACGTCCTCAAGGGATAGCTTGCTCACTTGGCAAAGCGGGTGATCTTTCGGTACCAGAATGCAGCGGTTCCAGCGGTAGACAGGCATCATCACCAAGTCGCTGAAAAGCTCCAGAGCTTCGGTAGCGATGGCAAAGTCTGCGGTGCCATCTGCCGCCATCTCAGAAATTTGCATAGGGGTTCCCTGGTGCATATGCAGGGAAACCTCCGGATAACGGCCTATAAACAGCTTAATAATCGGGGGCAAGGCATAGCGCGCCTGAGTGTGAGTGGTAGCTACAGCGAGACTACCTTTTTTATCATTGCTGAACTCTTGCGCAACCTGTTTAATATTCTCCACTTTGCGCATAATTTCGCCGGCAGTCTTTAAGATTGCCTCCCCTGCCGGGGTCACCCTCGTGAGATGCTTGCCGCTGCGCGCGAAGATTTCTACGCCAAGCTCATCCTCCAAAAGTCGGATTTGCTTACTGATTCCCGGCTGGGAGGTATAGAGGCTCTGCGCTGTAGCAGAAACATTGAGGTCGTGATGTGCCACTTCCCAGATATATCTCAACTGCTGCAGCTTCATAGATCCTCCCTTTCATTAAGTTCGCTCATGGCCGAGAGCGAGTAATACCATTTTTTGATCGATAGTTATAAAAACTATCTTGAGTTATACGAGAAAAGAATAGCAGTGAATCAAAGCCAGGGCCAATGGACGGTTGAATATCCGTGGTAGAGACGAAAGTGTCAATCAACTTTGGGGGATCCCGGACTTTCTGTCGGCTTTATTTTCTAATAATTAGAGCTAAGCCTCTCGGATGAGGGCCGGGAAAAGTTCAAACATTATCGGCATAGAGAGCACTGAGTGATAACGTACACCTTTATCACTTTTGAACTTTTTATACCTCTGCATTTGCGATTCCATGAGGAACATGGCCCGTAGCCACATGCTCACCTGCAGAAACACAGTGACTAGGCTGATCATCAAAGAAGACATCGGCGCCAAAAGCCCGCAGGAACTCACCTTTAGGAAGCCCGCCGAGAAAAACTGACTCATCCACTCTAATATCCCAGGCGCGCAATGTCCTGATGACCCGCTCATGGGCCGGTGCGGAACGTGCCGTTACCAAAGCCGTTCGTATCGGGCAGGTATCCATCTCAAATTCAGCCTGCAACCTCTGCAAAGCCTCAAGGAATCCCTTAAAGGGCCCTCCCCCCAGTGGCTTCTGTGCTGAGGCACGCTCCGCCTCAGTAAAAGCAGCCAGGCCTTCCGTTTTGTAGACTCGCTCAGCCTCATCAGAGAAGATTACCGCATCGCCGTCAAAGGCAAATCGCAACACATCATCACGATATTCGCGGTTTCCTCCGGCAACCAAGGTTGCCGCAGCAACCCCCTGCTCCAACGCCTGGCGGACATCTACACCATCAGCAGACAAAAACAGGTTGCATCCAAATGGACCAATATAGCGGTAAGGGCTCCCACCATTGCAGAAGGCTGCACGAGTAATATTGAGCTCATAGTGCTCAATAGAGTTAAACACCCTTAATCCGGTATCGGCACTATTCCTGGATAGCAGGATCACCTCCACCCGCGGCTCCCCGCCAAGAAGCTCATTGATCTTTAGAAACTTCTCAACCAGAGGGAATGCATCTCCTTTTTCCAGAACATCGTTCTCACGCTCAACTTGATAATGAGAAAAGGCGTGCAATCCCTGCTCCTCAAAAACCTTGTGGCTATCGCTAAGGTTAAACAGAGCTCGAGAGGAAATAGCGATTACTAACTTATCTGGACGCACAGCCATTAGGGAGCCTCTACATCGTTAATCCACCGACACCGCAGCTTCACTGAGGGCAGTGAGAGTCTGCGACAAATCTCAAACTTATATTCCACAAATTGAGCGATATGTACAGATAAGAATGCCAGCCCTTACTGATGTTGCTTCCGTAGCGCCGCACAAGTGCCCAGGGAGTCAAAGTTGTTTGACTGCGGGATTAAGACGATGGAGCAAAACGTTTCAAAATTGAAACCGCTCCAAACTACCGCGTGCATTTTTCTTCAGTAATGTATTGATAGAGTTAATATCCACCCCATCAAATTCAGAAAGGATTAATACTTTAATCCTTTAGTTTGACAACCCCTTAAAGAACCCAGATTAATACACTCCTTCAAACTTAACAAACATATAGCACCCTCTTCATGCAAATTGAATTAAATTGAAGAATTTCGCACCAGAAATAAACAAAAACAACAAAACAATAGAAAGCTAAACCGTTTAAATATAACTCAAAAAAGTTTGCCACTCAGAAAAAAGCTATAAAATAACCAATTAAAACCCCTCAAATAACCAAAGTTGCAAATATCTGAATTCGTGACATACACATCAAAAAAACAATTTGACCTTTCAAGTTTACATCCACCACAAAAAAATTATTGTCAGGAATAACAACAAGGGATATCGTTATTTCGCCTGACAACGGCAAACAACCCCCAAGAAAATTTTGCACATAAACTCCATACAGCTCTCAGCTCATAGCGCGAGATATTCTTGGGGTGTGATTCAATTGGCCGCTTAACCAGACAGCATTAACCACTGAGCGTTTATTTTATGCTCCCGGTTAACTATGGCCATTAAATTATAATCATAAAGAGAATTACTTAATGAAATATTTGTTAGGAGCCGCTAGCACACTCGCACTCGCTATTAGCGCCCAAGCGGCGGAGCGTATTAATGTCACACCAGAGTTACTTTCCAATCAGTCCCTAGCCTCAATCGCTGGCTCAGATATGAAGTTGGAAAAGGTTCGCGAGCGCACGCTTGCCAACGGGAGAACGGTTGCCCGATATCGGCAAACTCATAAAGGCATACCCGTTTGGGGGAGAACCATAACCAGTTCCAGGCAAGGCTTAACTGAAAAAGTGAGAGGCCACGTACTCTCAGGCCTAGAGCTGGAGGTACCTACCGCCCGCGCAACGATTGATGCCGATAATGCTATTGATCGAGCCATGAACCATCAGCTGAATCTGCGCACTCAGGATGGTGACAGTAAAAAAGCTCTCTCAATGTCGTCCATGCGCTTCAACGCACAAAACCAGAAAAAAGAGCTCTATGTCTATGTCGATGAAAACGACCAGGCGCGATTAGCTTATTTGGTTAACTGGGTCGAATACGGAGATGAGCCGAGCAGACCGTTCTATTTTGTAGACGCACTTACTGGTGAAGTTATCAAACAATGGGACGGCCTTGCCTTCCAGGATGCCACAGGCCCCGGTGGCAATGAAAAAACCGGGCGTTATGAATATGGAACAGACTTCCCTGCCCTCGAAGTTGACAATAACTGCTCCATGAACACTGCTAACGTAGAAACCGTGGATTTAAATCACGGTACAAGCGGAGGTAGCGTTTTCTCCTTCACCTGTCCGGAAAATGATTACAAAGAAATCAATGGCGCTTATTCTCCATTGAATGATGCCCACTTCTTCGGCAACGTCGTCTTCAATATGTACAGTGACTGGTATGGAACATCGCCCCTCACACAAAAATTAAGAATGCGAGTTCACTACAGCAACAACTACGAGAACGCCTTCTGGGATGGCAGCCAAATGACATTTGGTGATGGCTTCACAACCTTCCACCCACTTGTCAGCTTGGATGTATCCTCTCATGAGGTGAGCCATGGCTTTACTGAGCAAAACTCCAACCTGACCTACGCCAACCAATCCGGCGGCATAAACGAAGCCTTCTCTGACATGGCCGGTGAAGCTGCCGAGTTCTACATGAAGGGCACTAACGACTGGATGGTGGGGGCCGATATATACAAGGCTGATGGCGCTCTTCGCTATATGGATGACCCCACCAAAGATGGCAGATCCATTGGCCATGCTTCCGACTACTATAGCGGCATGGACGTGCACTACAGCTCCGGCGTATTCAACCGGGCTTTCTACCTGATCGCCAACTCAAGCGGCTGGAACACCCAAACTGCTTTCGATATCTTTGTGCTTGCTAACCAAACTTATTGGAATCAAAGCACTGATTACATTGAAGGTGCTTGCGGAGCCCTGTCAGCTACTGAAGATCTCGGATACGATACTGCAACAGTAATCGCAGCGTTCGACACCGTAGGGGTATCTACCAGTAACTGTGGCGATGATGGCGGTTCAAACTCAGAAGGCTGGGAAGAAACCAACTTATCAGGCCGCCGCAACAGCTGGCAGCACTTCACCCTGGATGTACCATCAGGCTCATCATCTTTGACTGTCGAAATGCTCGGTGGCAATGGCGATGCCGATTTGTACGTTCGTTATGGTGCCACCCCAACCACCGACAACTGGGATTGTCGCCCTTACGTAAACGGCAATAATGAATTCTGTAGCTTTAGCAATCCAGCTGCAGGTACCTGGCACATCAGTGTACAGGGCTATATTTCGTACAGAGGCGTAACTCTTTCCGCCCAGAGCCAATAATATTTAAGGCCGGTGCCGACACATTAGTGTGTCGGCATTCTCTATCACATCATTCAAAGACTAGCTCCCAAACCTATCTAACAAACTGTGGTAAAGCATCCCCAACACCAACCCCGGCCACCTCAATAAAGTGCCACCTGGAAACTCTACTTTAGGAAGAGAAGAAAACTCGTTATAACCCTCACTCTCCCCATAAATTGCATCAGCCAGAAGCTTGCCGGCAAAAGTTGCCGTAGGCACTCCATGTCCAGAGTACCCCTGACTGTAATATAGGCCCGACTGCAACTGTCCTATACAGGGCATCCGATTCATAGTAATGGCCAGCGTACCCCCCCAGCCGAAATCAACAGCAGTATTTCCCAGCTGCGGGTAAACCCTCAACATATACTTGCGGACGAAACTGCGAATATCTTTAGGGAAATGCCTGGTGTAATTTTCCCCTCCCCCAAAAATTAAGCGGTTATCGCCAGATAATTTCCAATAATTTATAACAAATAGAGTATCTTGCAGTGCGAAGTCATTGGCTATGATTTCCCTAGCGAGCCCCTCCGGTAAGGGCTCTGTTGCCAGCACAAAATTATTTATTGGCATTATGCGCCCCGCTAAGCGGGGCTCAAGATCTTTCAAGTAACCATTGCAAGCTAAAATCAACTTTTCGGCCTTCACCTTTCCTCGTGCAGTTTTCACCGTAAAGGGAGAAGAGCTCGAATACCCTTGCACACCACTACACTCAAAAAACCTGGCACCGGCAGAAACTGCTGCGCGGGCAAGACCTAATGCAAAATTGAGAGGATGAAGATGTAGCGAACCAAAATCCAGCTGTGCGCCGAGATATCGTTTGCTACTTACAAGCTGTCGAACTTCTTCTTTATCTATATACTCAACTTGCCTGTAATCATATTTCTCTCTGAGCTCTTCAGTTTCATCCTGCAGATATTTATCGTGACTGGATTTCGCTGCAAGATGCATGATCCCGCGTTTTAAATCACATTGAATCTGGTGCCTGACTATAAGACTTTCCACCAGTTGAACAGCGTTGATACTCAAATCCCAGAGCTGCTTAGCGGTGTCGAACCCGAACATGGCTTCCAGATCACCCTGACTTCGCCTTTGTCCAACACCGACATGTCCTCCATTCCTTCCTGATGCGCCCCAACCAATCCTATTAGCCTCCAGAAGCACCACACGGTAGCCGCGCTCTGCCAAGTGCAAAGCACTGGAGAGTCCCGTATAACCACCACCAATGATGCAGACATCTGCCTCCACGTTACCTTCCAGGCATGGATACTCCTGAAGGTCGTTAGCTGTAGCGGCATAATAGGATTCCGTGTGCTCATCCAACCTATTCATCACCTTCATATTTCTACCAGATACCCTCAATGCCATTTAAATAAACGGCCCTGTTCTAATCGGCAGTATATAGTTCCTTTACACAGGAGGAATTATTTTCAGCGCAACGCTTTCCGGCACTGATCATAGAATTTCACTCAGGAAGAAAAAGTAAGCAATGGCTATCCAATGGATAAAATTACAAACTGGCTGGCAAATCACAATATTGCAGAAGTTGAATGCCTTGTTCCCGACATGTCAGGTAACGCCAGAGGAAAGTTCACCCCCACCGATAAGTTCTTAACTCAAGACAGCCGTTTACCGGAAAGCATTTTGGTGCAAACTGTCACGGGGGATTATGTCGACGAACACAATGAGCTTGTTGATCCAGCAGACACCGACATGCTCCTAATCCCTGACCCCAACTCAGTGCGCCTAAACCCTTGGGCCAATGATCCGACAGCACAAATCATTCATGACTGCCATTCTCGAGATGGGGACCCTCACCCTATCAGCACCCGTAATATTTTAAAATTTGTCCTCGAAAAATATGCAGACAGAGGATGGAAGCCTATTGTCGCCCCTGAGGTAGAGTTTTATCTTGTAAAAAGAAACCTGGATCCGGATGAAAAGCTATCCGCGCCTGTGGGAAGATCGGGACGCACAGAAAAAACCCGACAATCCTATAGCATTGATGCAGCCAATGAATACGAGCCCATCATTGAAGACATGTATGATTTTTGTGAAGCTCAGGGGCTTGATGTCGACACACTGATCCACGAATCAGGCACTGCCCAGATGGAAATTAACTTTCTACATGGAGATCCACTTCATTTAGCTGACCAGGTCTTTACCTTTAAACGCACAGTGCGCGAAACGGCTCTGCGCCACGGCATTTATGCAACCTTCATGGCAAAACCGATGGAAGACGAACCTGGAAGCGCACTGCACTTACACCAGAGTGTGGCGGATAGAAAAACCGGTGAAAATATTTTTGTCGATAATACAGGAAAAGAGAGCAATAATTTCTTGCATTTTATTGGCGGCATGCAGAAATACACTCCCGGTTTTATTAGTTTTTTTGCTCCAAATGTAAACTCCTATCGCCGCTTTACACCTGAAATGGCCGCACCCACCAGTCTCCACTGGGGTTACGACAACCGAACAACAGGCCTTCGGGTTCCCGACAGCTCGCCACAAAGTAAACGTCTTGAAAATCGTTTTCCCGGAGCCGACTGCAATCCCTACCTTGCCATAGCAGCTTCTCTTGCCTGCGGGTATTTAGGAATGACCAATAAAGTCGCACCGAGCGCACCTTATCAGGGCGACTGCTCCAAAGAGTCAATTACACTTCCCCGCACCCAGGAACATGCCCTGACACTCCTATCAGATTGTGATGAAGCAACAGAAATGTTTGGCAGTAAATTCGTAAAAGCCTGGAGCGCAATCAAGAGAAATGAATATGAAGAGTTTAATCGTGTGATCAGTTCGTGGGAGAGGGAATTTCTATTATTAAATGTATAAATAACCGTTCCACTAAAAGCTAACAGAAATAATAAACTGTTATCGCCAAATTTATTTTTTCGGAAAAAACAACTCATCTTTTCCACCTCACAGGCAGAACATCACTTCCTAATTTGTGACGATCCGAGCAAAAATATCGAAAACAATTCAAATATATTAGTTTGCCATCACCTTTTTGTTGCCTAGATGCGTATGCAGGGTAATCTCAAGTTGCCCAATTAATTAGGGCAACCGGTTTGAGAAAGCGAACGCCACTGCCGCTACCGCGGTCCCTTCCTGGCGACGGTTATCTTCTGCTGTCTTACCACATAAAAATCCAGCCTGTATTGGCCAACCAGATTTAATACGGTCCCCACAAGGGAAATACGGCTGTATACCGGCGGATTCATATATAAAAAAGCTATAAAAGGGAAAGCTAGCAATGAAGCATTTTGTAGGACTAAGCTGCACTTTAGCCTTGGCTATTAGTGCACATGCTGTTGAGCGCGTCCCCGCCACGGCGGACATGCTCTCACCACAAACTTTAGCTGCCACCGGCGGATCGGATATGGCGCTCGAAAAAGTTCGTGAGCGCACTCTCGTTAACGGCAAAACCGTAGCCCGCTACCAACAGACTCACAAAGGCATTCCTGTCTACGGCCAAACAGTAACCAGCTCCGGGCAGGGTCTGATTACTGAGGTTCGCGGCAATGTCATCACTGGGCTGGAACTGGAAGTACCCAATATCAAAGCATTTATCAATGAAGATAATGCTATTGAGCGGGCAATGGACCACCAGATCAACTGGCGCACGCAGCAGGGCGTTATCCAGGGAGCCTTGTCAGTTCAGGCTTTGAAGCTGGAAGCACATAACCCCAAAAAGAAACTCTACGTCTATATCGATGAGCAAGACAATGCCCGCTTGGCTTACCTGGTCAACTGGGTTGAGTACGGCGATGAACCCACACGCCCCTTCTACTTTATCGATGCAATGACTGGCGAAGTTCTCAAGCATTGGGACGGCTTGAACTTTGCACAAAATGCGACAGGCCCAGGGGGCAATTCAAAGACCGGGCGCTACGAGTACGGTACTGACTACCCCCACATGATTGTTGACGACAGCTGTGCCATGGATACGGACAATGTAGAAACCGTTGATATGAACCACAGCACGAATGGCGGTAGCATCCACTCGTTCACTTGCCCGGACAATGACTATAAGTCAATCAACGGCGCTTACTCACCACTCAATGACGCACACTTCTTTGGCGGTGTGGTCTTTGATCTCTATAGCGACTGGTACAACACATCACCTCTCACACAAAAACTGAGAATGCGGGTGCACTACAGCAACAACTACGAGAATGCCTTCTGGGATGGCAGCCAGATGACATTTGGTGATGGCCAGAGCTACTTCTATCCACTGGTTAGCCTCGATGTTTCCGCTCACGAAGTCAGCCACGGCTTTACCGAGCAAAATTCGGACTTGAATTACTACAATCAGTCCGGCGGTATCAATGAAGCCTTCTCTGATATTGCCGGTGAAGCTGCCGAGTACTATATGCGCGGCAGCAATGACTGGTTGGTAGGGGCCGAAATCTTTAAGTCCAGCGGAGCACTCCGCTACTTTGAAGATCCAACTGACGATGGCAGCTCCATCGGTCATGCCGATGATTACTACAACGGCATGGACGTGCACTACAGCTCCGGCGTCTTTAACCGGGCCTTCTACCTACTGGCGAATACCAGTGGCTGGAATACCCGCACAGCATTCGACCCCTTCGTTCTTGCCAACCAGATGTATTGGAGTGCCAATACTGATTTTGAAGATGGTGCCTGTGGTGTTTTCTCTGCAGCATCAGATTTAGGCTACGACACTGATGATGTTGTTGCCGCATTCTCCACGGTAGGCGTTTCCACCAGCAGCTGCGGTGGCGGCGGTGGTGGTGGCGGTGGTGGTAATGAAGGCGGAGAACTCGAAAACGGGGTTACCGAGACCGACATCGAGGGCAGCAGTGGTGATGAAGTTCACTTCACCCTGGATGTACCCGCAGATGCCACAGGCCTGTCTTTTGCAATGTCAGGCGGAAGCGGTGATGCCGACCTCTATGTTCGCTTCGGCAATGCTCCAACCACCAGCACTTATGATTGCCGTCCGTACACTTCAGGCAACAATGAAACTTGTGATATCGCTGACGCTGACCTACAGGGCGGAACCTATTACGTCATGGTGCGCGGCTACTCCTCCTTCTCCGATGTCACCCTGGTAGGCAGTTACACCGGTGGTGGTGGTGGCGGTGGTGGTAGCGACAGCTGGGAAGAAACCAACCTTTCTGGTTCCCGCAACAGCTGGCAGCACTTCACCATTGAGGTTGACGCTGGAGCTTCTACCCTGAGCGCCGTAATGGAAGGTGGCAGCGGAGATGCAGATCTCTATGTTCGCCACAGCCAAGAGCCTACCCGTACAGCGTACGACTGCCGTCCCTACCAGTGGGGCAATGACGAAAGCTGCACCATCAGTAATCCGGATGCTGGAACCTGGTATATCAGTATCCGCGCTTACTCTGCCTACTCTGGCGTTACCCTGAGTGCAAGCACTGAGTAATTGAGCTGATTTCCACCCAGCAGGTCTCTGCTGGGTGGTGGGCAAGCTCTAGACCGATCAAAGGATCGGCGGTGCACAAACAAAAAAGGCGGCCATATTGGCCGCCTTTTTTAATCAAACCCAGACAAATTATTTATGGCTTGGGTCTTTCCAGTAGTCCTTCACGGTATCTTTCATCTCCTTGGCCAACACAGTAATACCAAACAGGTTGGGCAAGGTCATTATCACAATGGCCACCGCAGAGAGGTTCCAAATAACTGTGGTGTCCTCAATCGCAGCCCAGAAGAATGCAATAACGTAAACTATTCGGTAAGGCATTACTGCCTTGGGGCCGAAAAGGTAAATCATTGAGCGGTCGCCGTAGTATGACCAGGCAATTGCTGTAGAGAAAGCAAACAGCAGAATTCCCAGAGTAACAATCAGACCACCGTATTCACCAAAGTAACCGCGCTGGAAGGCAAGATTGGTCAGGGCCACAGAGTGCACCAGGGACTTACCCCAAATATCCACATCTTCATTGGCAAACTTACCATCTTTCACATCCAGAACACCGCTGAAGCTGTCATCCCCCACACGGAAGTCCAGGTCTTCAGCAATAGAACGGGCATGGATGAGGGTAAAGTCTTGGCTGTTCAGCGGGTGGCCGTCAGTCACAACAATGGAGCCGTTATAGGCTTTAACATCACTCTCCTGACCGCTCAAATACTTGAACAGCTGCTCAACATCCTGGGTATTCTTCTCATCGTAGCTACCCGCTACAACGTAGGTATCTGCACCTTCAAACAGGTTCTCGTGTTTCTCAGTCCAAACACCAGAAGAAAGAATCACAAGTCCGGTTAAGGTACAAATGATAATGGTGTCGATAAAGGGTTCCAGCAGGGAAACCATACCTTCAGAAACCGGTTCGTCCGCGCGAGCGGCGGCGTGAGCAATAGGTGCAGAGCCCTGACCCGCTTCGTTGGAGAAAAGGCCGCGGTTCACACCACGGTTAAAGGCATAGGCAAAGCTCGCACCCAGGAATCCACCTACGGCCGCACTGCCGGTGAAGGCATCGCGGAAAACAGCCCCAAAGGACGGCAGAATATTTTCGTAGTTGTAGATAATAACGCCCAAGGCACCTATTACATAGATAACTGCCATGGTGGGAACAATGGTGGAGGTCACTTTAGCGATTCGGGTAATACCGCCAATAATCACCATGCCCAGCAAAATCGCCAGGATGCCACCCGTCAGAGCCTTCTCGACACCGAAAGAATCGTGCATTGCCTGGGCAATATTGTTCACCTGGGGCAAGCTGCCGGTACCGAATGAACAGATAACGGTCGCGATTGCAAAGAGAACCGCAAGCCATTTCATATTCAAGCGACGCTCCATGTAAAACATGGGGCCACCCGCGTAGTAACCATCCGCTGCTTTAATACGGTATTTGTGTGACAGGGTCACTTCCACAAACTTTGTGGTCATACCCAGGAATGCGGTCATCCACATCCAAAACAGCGCAGCGGGACCACCGAGGAAAATAGCCAAGCCAACGCCACCGATATTACCGGTACCTACGGTACCCGACAGTGCTGTGGCCAATGCCTGGAAGTGGGAGGTATCACCCGGGTCTCCGGGCTTATCGTACTTACCGCGTACAATCTTGATCGCATGCCCAAAATAACGAAGCTGCGGAAAACCAAGATAAATGGTGAAAAAGAAACCGACTCCAAGTAACACCCAGGGGAACCAAGGTGCTGAGCCGAGCATGCCGTCTATTAACAACAGCAGATTGTTAAAGGAATCCAAACTAACCCCCCACTACTCTGACTTATTTCTGTTTGTTTTATATACAGATACAACTGTAATTTGTTGCGCAGGTTAGCAGCTTACGCGGCACGAGAACAGTAATGTCGTATTATTCGGCCACTGGGAAGAAGTGAGTTCGGTGGGGGAAGAGGCCAAATTGCCCTCCGGTATGAATAAAAACCAGGTTATCTGAGCCCTGGTAATTTCCTTTTTTTAACTCCTGTAACAGACCATGAAATGCTTTGCCGGTGTAGACAGGATCGAGAAGAATCCCCTCCAGGCAAGCCAACTCTTTAATAGTTTGGTAAACCTCTGGCTCCGCCACCCCGTAAGCGGGACCTTTATAGTCGGCATTAACCAAAATCTTGAGGGACTCCAAATCAAGCGATACGCCAGACTGTGCCATCCACTGCGAAATATCCTCACGCACTTTCACTTGGAAATAATTTGCACTGTCGCAAACGGCGAAACCCGTAACATTCGTACCGGCTTCCAGCAAGTGGCACCCCAAGGTCAAACCCGCTTGGGTCCCACCGCTGCCAGTAGCGCATAAAATATGATCAGGCGAGAAGCCCCTATCTGCACAGTCTGCCAATAATTCCTGAGAGGCCGAAATATAACCCCAGATGCCTAAACCGTCGCTGGCGCCAGTGGGGATACAGAAAGACCTCTGCCCTCTGGACAGATACTCAGCAGCCCAGCTGTCAAAGAGGCTTTGTAAATTCCGGGAGTATTCCTCCGGTGAGTAAACCGCAATTTCAGCACCTGCCAACTCATCCAGTAAAAGGTTGCCATCGGGATTTGCAGTGCGCTTGCCACGTAAAATCAACTGAACCTTAAACCCCAATCGAGCCCCCACCAATGCAGTGGTGCGGCAATGATTGGATTGCACTCCGCCACAAGTGATCAAAACCTGAGCCCCTTGGGCCCGGGCCTCAGCGGCAACAAACTCTAGCTTGCGCAGTTTATTTCCCGACATGCCGGACTCGGTAAGATCATCTCTCTTTATCCAAATCCTGGGCCCTCCATAAGGAAGGGAGTAAAGATCACTGATTCGGTCTAACGACTGCAGAGGTGTGGGCAGGTTCGCCAGGCGCAACCGCTTAGGCAACTCTATTGGCAGGCTCTTAAGCACGGTGAATTAAACCTGTTATGTCTAATTATTAGTTTTATCGATGTGACTCAGTAAGAGGACACCTCTAGCAAAAAGTTTCCGCAGAGATAGAACCAAGCTTGCTGAGTAAGCGGATAGAGGACTAGCTTTGAAAAATGAACATAAGCATGCCTTTCAGTGCTATTTATTGCTTTTTGCCTAACCTGTTTTTTTATTGAAAAATTAATCAGACAAATTAGTCCAGCCTTTGATTAATTCCGCAATTTTTCTGTGGGCTTTCAAGGCACAATAAATACTGCCCGCGCAAAAATAGTAACCAAAAAAAAGCCCGGCAATTGCCAGGCTTTTTTAGTTACGACATTCAAAGATAAACCCTGAATAGGATTAGATCTTTTTAATCGTACCTTTGGGTAATACTGCGTGCACAGCTACTTTTTGGAACTTCAAAGACATGCTGTCTGCAACTTCCAATACGATGTAGTCCTCATCGACCTTGTCGACGCGGCCCAGCATCCCGCTGCTCATTACAACTTCGTCACCCTTTTTCAGGGCGCCAACCAGCTCTTGGTGCTCTTTCTGGCGCTTGCGCTGTGGGCGAATAATAAAAAACCACATGAATGCAAACAAACCCGCAAACATCAGCAGGGTTATCATCGGATTACCCTGTGCTGCCGGCGCCGCTTCCTGTGCCATGGCGGAGGGGATAAAAAAGCTCATGCAAAACCTCAAAGAGTCAGCCTATTAAATTGCCGCCAACTCTAACGGGTTTGCCCCGCCGAGGCAACGGATTGGGCCGATCCCATAGAGACCGGCCAAACCAATCCACACTCAGAACCTCTGGCGGACCTGTCGGCGGTAGCCAGTGGGAGACATCCCGGTCCAGCGTTTGAACGCGCTGGTAAAACTGGTTCGATCAGAGAAATCGAGAATTCGTGAGATTCCATCAACGCTCAGCGCAGTATCTTTGAGGAAATGCACCGCGTGACGAAAACGAACATGGTCACGTAAAGATGCAAAACTGAGGTTGTGTTCCTGCAACCGGCGTTGCAGAGTCCGGGTGGACATACTTAGGTCGGACGCTACCGGGCGAATAGCGAGAGAGGCCTTACCGATACGCTGCTCCAGCACATCTATTACCCGTGCGGCAATACCAAAACTGGTTGCTTCGGGGGGGGCCAGCAGCTGGTCGAGAATATTCGGGTCTCCGGATATTCTGGCCTGCTGAAGTGATTTGTCTTCAGAGAGCGAAGTCTGGTCGGGCTGAGTATGGTTCATCGAGCTGCTCCTATTGAGTTCCGTGAGCCGCAGTTATTTTTCTATGTCCGCATCCAGCGAATCCCGGTTGCCCCTGCCCACACCAACACAACATCAACTTCGGCGGACGACTACGTGATGCGGGATGCACCAAAAAACAGACATCGAATCCTTCACAGAGATGTACAATTTTTAAACTAACCGCTCCGGCAATTCCCGCAGAGAGACTCTCTCTAGCCGGCGCACCTTTCCTTTACAACTGCCAGTATAGACCAAGAATTAAGAAAGCAAGGGGCGACAGTGCTTTTTTTCATCTTATTGTGTACCAAGGGCCAAAAATACTTACTTTCGGTACCCACATGTCGCCTTTGAGTCCGAAAGGTAGGGGCTACAGCAGACCAAGCACCAGTCCAGCCCCGCCCCTCAGAGTCTGGCAATTAATCCAGGTTCTCGCCAATCCAATTCAAAACATCAGTGTCATGGGTCTTGGTTTTAACTTTGTCGATAATATGGCGAAGGCGCCCACTCTTATCGATAATAAAAGTTGTTCGCAGAAGCCCCATGTACTCCTTACCCATAAATTTCTTCAAGCCCCAGCAGCCATATTTATCAGCAATCTTGTGTTCTTCATCAGACAGCAAATCAAAATTCAGTTCGTGCTTGTCGATAAAGCGCTGCAACTTTGCTTCTGGATCCGGGCTCACCCCCAACACAACAGTATTGGCTTTTTTAAATTCAGCCGCACTATCGCGAATCCCACATGCCTGAGTGGTACAACCGGGGGTAAGTGCTTTCGGGTAAAAGTAGAGGACGACATTACTTTTGTCACGAAAATCCTTAAGTGACACTTTCTCGCCACTTTGGTTGGTCAGCGTAAAAGCCGGAGCCAAATTACCGATCTTCGGAAAAGCCATCTGATATCCCCTGTGGAACAGTTAAGAGTAAAGCGGGGATTATAGCGAAAAGAAACAAACGAGACGCCAGTTCTATAGAGAAATCAGAACTGCTGCAGACGAAACTCTTTCTCTTTCCTGGCACAAATGCCAAAACGACCTAACTTCTGCACCAGCTCCGCCTTTTCAGCTTCGGTGAGGAACTCCCCGACTTCAAGGCACCCCTCAGGACCACTAAAGTTTACCGAAGCCATTTCGGTAGCACTGCTCCCCATCCTTACGAGTACTGCCAACTTATCGCGAGCGAACTCCCGGTGATACACCGTTTGCTGCCTGAACCCCTTACAGCAATCCAGAATTACCAACTCCTCATTGATGCGTATTACTTCTCTGCGGGTCCCTTCGAGGTACACGTAGGTAAACAGGATGCCCAGCAGGATCATTTCAAGCCCGGCAAAGGGAAGAATCATCCAGGCTCCCGCCATCGCAAAAGCGAGGCTGATTCCAAGGGATACCCCAACCAGGGAGAAAAACACCCACAGATTGCCGGAGAGGGACAGGGACTGGTTAGGCTGCAGCAGGATACAGGCGCAACGGGCGGTGTTGCGGCCAACTTCAGTGACCATAGCAGGGACATCCGGCAGATATATAAAATCAGTGTAGTGCCGATGGCGGCAGCTCACACGAAGATACTGACCGGGAAAGTTTCCTGGTCCGGGCCGGGGTTTACAAAATTCAGGCATAAAAAAACCCACACCTCAGTGTGGGTTTTTGGGAGAGGCCTGCGGCCAAGGCCTGGGACCTGTCACTCCCTATTACGGCAGCAGGTGTGCTACTGCATCACGCTCTTCCGCCAGCTCCTGCTCGGTAGCAGACATTTTCTCGCGGGAGAAGTCGTTGATGTCGACGCCTTGAACAATTTCCCAGTCGCCATCTTTGCAAGTGCAAGGGAAAGAGTAAATCAGGCCTTCCTGAATACCGTAAGAACCATCGCTGAATACAGCCATGCTGGTCCAGTCACCTTCAGCGGTACCCAGAGCCCAATCGCGCATATGGTCGATGGCAGCGTTGGCAGCGGAAGCCGCAGAGGAAGCACCACGCGCCTTGATGATAGCTGCACCGCGCTGTTGAACAGTCGGGATGAAGTCGTTTTCGTACCACTCCTGCTCCACTTTATCCATGGCTGCAGCACCGGAAACCTTCACTTGGTGCAGGTCTGGGTACTGAGTGGAAGAGTGGTTGCCCCAAATGGTCATATGGGTGATGTCGTTAACGCTGGAATCAGTTTTGTTTGCCAGCTGAGACAGAGCGCGGTTGTGATCCAGACGGGTCATCGCGGTGAAGTTACGCGGGTCCAGGTCTGGCGCATTGCGCTGAGCGATCAGGGCATTGGTATTAGCCGGGTTGCCAACAACCAGTACTTTTACGTTACGAGAAGCAACGTCGTTCAGGGCTTTACCCTGTGCAGAGAAGATAGCAGCGTTAGCTTCCAGCAGGTCCTTACGCTCCATACCCGGTCCACGGGGACGCGCGCCTACCAGCAAAGCGTAATCTGCATCTTTGAACGCAACAGTAGCATCATCGGACTGAACGATACCCGCGAGCAGCGGGAAAGCGCAGTCTTCAAGCTCCATAGCAACGCCTTTCAGCGCTTCCAATGCCGGAGTGATTTCCAGCAATTGCAGAATAACCGGCTGATCTTTGCCCAGCATTTCGCCAGAGGCGATGCGGAACAGCAACGAATAGCTAATCTGACCGGCAGCGCCGGTAACAGCAACACGTACAGGTGCTTTCACGATAGTTCTCCCTCGTTTGTAAGCGGCCGCATTATAGGGCCTCGCGAGTAAATTTCATCTTACACAAGCGAAATAGCGGCTCAATTTGTATGACAAAACCTCTCAGACTGTATTGGACACTCTTTGCGAGTGTTTATGTCAGCGCCAATTCCCGGTAACGCGCCTGCAGTGCCTTGTAAACCTGGTCACTGTAATCAGCAGTAGATGAGTCCAAAAGTCCGGCAATTTCCGCTAGGTGTTCATTGTCTTCACGGCCCGCCCAGTTTTTTACATAGCTGCCATCTTTGTAGCCGTTATCCTGACGGAATCGGTTGAGTACATTTTTACCAACATATCGCTGGTACAACTCAGCAAAAGACATTTCTGCATCGGCCAATAGTTGAGCAAAGCCAGCAACATCAAACTGTTTAGTGGCCAGGGTGTTCAAGGTGAAAGACTCGAGGTTTTCACGGAAATCACCCGCCGTACGCTCGGAACCGGCAAACTCCTTCAGCATGATCTCAGCCACTTCCTGCGGAGAGCCTTTTTGCAATTCAAGGCTCAAACCAAAATGCCAGATATCCACCAATTCAAGCTTCACCTGATCCATTTCTGGAAGTTGCTTCTTCCACCACTTCCAACCGTAATGGTCTAACAACTCTGCACTTTCTACCCAAATAGCGCGGTACCAGGCAAAGTTTTGCTCACGCCAGTTTTCATTTACTACTGTATTAATCTGGTCTTGCAGAGTCAGCATGACTTGCAACTGCTGCTTCATCATAGGGGAACATCCAATAGACCCGGATCAAACTGCCCGGGGGAATAATCTGAAAAAGTTTTCTGAGGTGATTTCGGCCAGCTCTTCGTAGGGAATACCGCGTAAATCAGCGATAAATTCTGCCACTTCACGCACATAGGCCGGAATATTGGGCTTACCCCGATAGGGCACTGGAGCCAAATAAGGGGAGTCAGTCTCAACGAGCAACCGATCCAAAGGCAGCCTGCGGGCGACATCCCGCAGCTCTTCGGCATTTTTAAAGGTCACGATGCCGGACAAAGAAATATAATAATTGAGATCCAGGGCAGCCTTGGCCATATCCCAGCTCTCGGTAAAACAGTGCAGAACACCTGCAGTATTGGTATTACCGTGCTCTTTAATGAGAGCGATAGTATCTTCCCGCGCATCTCTCGTATGCACAATAACCGGAAGCTCTGCCTGCCCTGCCGCTTTCAGGTGTGCAATAAAGCTCTGCTGCTGGATTTCCTGGGTGTCAGTGCTGTAGTAGTAATCCAGGCCTGTCTCCCCCAATGCAACAACATTGGGCTGGTTAGCCATTTCTACCAGTCGCTCAACATCCGCCATGCCAGAGTCGACATCCAGCGGGTGCACCCCAACGGAACAGACTACGTCCTCATGGCGGGATGCGATTTCAACAACCGCATCGGCATTTTCCAAACTGATACCGACACAGAGGAACTTGCCAACACCGCGACTGCGGGCCAGGTCCAATACAGCATCCAGATCGCCATCAAATTTATCGAGCTTAAGTCTGTCCAGGTGACAGTGAGAATCAACAAGCATTAGAGAGTTACAACGTATGGGTTGGGCGGCTGGATTCTAAGGTTCCCGCCAAGTGGGTTTCAATCTTGTTTTGCGCGATATTGTCCTTATCGCCAAATTGAACTCCGATTCCGGGAGTGCGGTTGCCTTGAGCACCATTGGGGGTAATCCAGATCACTTTACCGGCAACCGGAATCTTTTCCGGCTCATCCATTAAGCTCAGAAGCAGAAAAACCTCATCGCCAAGGTTGTACGATTTATCCGTACTGATAAACAAGCCACCATTCTTTACGAAGGGCATATAGGCCGCATAGAGCACAGATTTATCCTGGATTTTCAGTGACAGGATGCCGTTGCGGGCACCGCCTCCCATGGCTTTCATGGACAACCTCAATGTTTATATTTCTAAATGATGCGCTAACTTATCTAAGCCCGCTGCCTGTGTCCAGGCAACGTCAATTGCCCTACCCGACTTGTGCAAGACGCCTAAGCAAAAAGCTTCGCCCAACGAATAAATAATTCTTCCAGCAGCAAACGACGATTGGGGTTAGCTGTGCCCAGTAACCCTTTCCGCGCCTGAAGCAAATGATCGTAGAACGCAAATACTGGCTGCAAGCTTTGCTCACTCGACCCTGGCAACCTCTGCAAAAGAACCATTAGCTGGGCATCTCCACTGAGATCACAACTGCGAATCTGCACCATCTGGGTTAACCAGTGCTGCCAAAAAAGCAGTAGTTGAACCAATTCAATACCCTCGGCCGGTGTTTCCCAACGGCCCGCTGTAGAGACTGAACTTGCCGTACCCTGAGCTACAGCAACCAAATCTTTAAAAAACTGCTCGCGTACTTCTCTCGACTTGGGCTCGGCCAGCTCCGCCGCCAATAATGGTGCCCCGCCTGCCAGAGTTAAGACACGCTGTGCCAGCGGCTCTTCCAGCCCATTGCTGTATAGCCACTGTAACGCCACCTCTCCAGTTGGGGGCGGAAAAGCTATAGATTGACAGCGACTTCGAATGGTTGGCAAAAGGCCTGTGGGGGCATCGGTGATCAACACAAAGATAACGGAGGGTGCCGGCTCTTCCAGGTTTTTCAACAGGGCATTGGCTGCGTTGACATTCATCGCCTCCGCTGGCGACAAACAAACCAGACGCGCCCCGCCCCGCCCACTGGTGCGGGAAACAAAGTTGCCCAGCTGACGGATCTGTTCCACTTTCAGTGGGCCACCGGGCTTTTCAGGTTCAACTTGTAGGAAATCAGGATGCGAGCCAGCCATCCACAACCGACAATCCTTACACTCTCCACAGGCCTGACCTGCCCTCGGTTGTTCACATAGGGCCAACGCGGTAAAAGCAGCCGCGAATTGTCGCTTTCCCAACCCCTCCGGGCCAGTCAGCAGCAAAGCGTGCGGGCAGCGGCCCGCCTGCAACTGCAACCCCAACCGCTGCCATTGTTCGGAGTGCCAGGGAAGAGGTACCGGTATCGATTTATACTCAAAAGTTTCAGGCACAGACATCAGCCACAATTCTTATCATTTAAAAATAGATTCTGGGGCAAGATAGCTTAAAGCAACAGCTCCAATTGCTTGGCTAGATCCATCTGCACCTGTTCCAGAGATTGGCCGGCATCCACAACCGCGTAACGGGCAGGCGCAGCTTCAGCTCGATCGCGATAAGCCGCACGCACCCGCTGAAAAAACTCCAGGTGCTCACTCTCAAACCGATCCGCTTCCCCAGTGCGTGCAGCTCGCTGTAGCCCCACTTCTGGGTCGAGATCCAATAAAAGCACTTTATCTGGGCGCAAATCCCCTTGAACTGTCTGCTCCAACTGCTCGATCAACTGTCGATCCAGTCTGCGACCACCGCCTTGGTAGGCATAGGTTGCATCGGTGAAGCGATCACAGATCACCCAATCCCCACGTTTTAAGGCGGGCAGTATAACCTGAGACAGATGTTGCGCGCGGGCGGCAAACACCATCAATAATTCCGCCGTGGGATCAACGGATTCATCCCGTTTGGCCAATAACAGCTCGCGCAGCTGTTCTGCCAATGGGGTGCCTCCCGGCTCCCGGGTTTGGATAAAGTTAATATTGTGCTTTTTGAGCCACTCGGTGATGAAGAGTAAATTGGTAGATTTCCCCACCCCCTCTACACCCTCGAGGGTGATGAACTTGCCGTGCGACACTAATTCTTTCCTTTTGCCGGACTCGAGCGGTAATCCGCGCGCCTTTTCAGCTGATACTCCCGCACCGCACGGTTGTGCTCTGTCAGAGTCGCTGAGAAATGATGAGATCCATCCCCTTTGCCAACAAAATACAAGCTCTTGCCAGGCTTTGGATTTAAAGCGGCCCGAATTGCCGCTCGCCCAGGTAGGGCAATCGGCGTAGGGGGAAGGCCATTAATAACATAAGTATTATAAGGTGTTGCCTGGCGCAGGTGTGTACGGGTCAGATTTCCGTCAAAGTCCTCACCCAAGCCATAAATTACGGTGGGGTCTGTCTGCAAACGCATACCTTTATTGAGCCTGCGTACAAAAACACCGGCTATTTCACTGCGCTCAGATGGCTGCCCTGTCTCTTTCTCGATAATTGAAGCCATGATTAAGGCTTCATAGGGCGACTTATAGGGCAGATCATCCCCTTTTGATTGCCACTCCTCATCCAGTACCTTCTGCATCCGATCATAGGCCTGACGCAGCAGCTCAATATCTGTAGTACCGGACCGATAGACGTAAGTATCCGGGAAAATCCAACCCTCGACCTCATCTTCCTTTAAACCCAAAGCCCGGGCAGCGGCACTGACATTGCTCCCCTCTTCGGACTGAACGATTCTTTCACCGGAGCGGATTTGTCGCAGGGCCTGGCGAAAGGTCCAGCCCTCTAATAGCGTAATGCGATAGCGGGTAACTTCACCGCGATTCAGGCGTGCAATCAAGTCCCGCGCGTTACTGCCAAAGGGAACTAAATACTCGCCGGAATGGATTTCTGTTGTGCCCTCCCAATAGGCATAGGCGAGAAGTATTTGCGGCCACTGGATTATCCCTTCGCCCTGCAAGCTTCGCAGCGTTCGGGACAAACTTCCGCCCTTTTCCACCTGAAGCGTAAGCCCATCTTGTGCAATCGGCAGGGGGGATTCCAAGGCTTCCTTTGCCACGTATAGAGAGGCAACTGCAACCAAGCAGGCCAATACCAGCCCACCAAATAACAGCTTCAACACTCTCCAAGCGAAACTCGCTTGCTTTTTCTTCACCACAATTTATCCAATATCAGCTTTTGTAGCTTGCGGGTCTCGACACCCACAGGCCAATTTTTGTAACCGATTACCTCTACTACCGGTAATACACCTCGAACACTGTTGCAGAGAGCCAACTCATCGGCCTCACAGAGCTCGGAAAGCTCCATGTCTTCCTCTTGCCAGTGGATATGGCTCGAGAGCCACTGCCGCATCACACCATGAACACCACACCGGTGCAGGGATGGGGTCATCCACTTCCCACCAAATCGGGCCAGGATATTACAGCGCAGGGTTTCGATGACCCTTCCCGCCGAATCCAGCATCAATCCATCGAGAAATTGACCCACCGGCAGCTCTGCTTTTGCCGCATTATATCGGTTACGGAGTAAAGTTTTGCAGCCCTGGTTCGAATTACTACCGATCGGCAAGCTCGTCGAACAAGGGAAAAGGCTAGTGCCCACCTGCCCCTCAGCAGTTTCAATCAGCGGCCGCAGCACCAAATCCCAACATTGCTGCCCGCGCACACTGCCAACACGCAGGCGCGCAATCGCCTCAGGCCAGCGACAGCCGGCTGTCAATTTTAACGTCGACTGCTCAATTTCTCCCAGACAGGCCTCATCCAACACTCCCGAACGCTCCAGGCGAGCGCGATGGAAAGACCAAAGCGGTAGACCTTTGTTGTGACAGCGCATTGTTTCGAGGATTCCACCCGAGTAATCAGCATCATCTGGCAACTGATCAACGGCCAGCCCCCGAAAGTACATTTGAGGTAACTGGTACATGGAGCTCCCAAGGCAGGTGTGCCCACCTCGCGGTGGGCACGGGAATCAGACTCGCTTGAATATCAGTGACCCATTGGTGCCACCGAAACCAAAGGAATTGGATAGGACTGCATTGATTGCCATCGGCTGGGCCTCTTGGGGCACCAGGTTAATACCGGCACAGGCCTCATCCGGGGAGAAGAGATTGATAGTGGGGGGCGCAACCTGGTCGCGCAATGACAATACCGAGAAAACGGCTTCAATAGCACCGGCAGCCCCCAGCAGGTGACCGGTCATCGACTTGGTAGAACTCACAGCGAGGGAGTCCGTCACCCCCGCGAATACTTTTTTAACCGCCAGGATTTCAGCTGTGTCTCCCAGCAGAGTAGAAGTACCATGAGCATTGATATACTGGATATCACTTGGGCTCATACCGGAATCTCTCAAGGCATTTTCCATTGAGAGAGCAGCGCCAGCGCCATCTTCCGGAGGAGAGGTCATGTGGTGGGCATCACCGCTCATACCAAAGCCAGCTACTTCTGCATAAATCTTGGCTCCGCGAGCGATTGCATTTTCGTACTCTTCCAAAACGAGTACCGCAGACCCTTCACCCAGCACAAAACCATCACGGTCTTTATCCCAGGGACGGCTTGCTGATTGCGGATCATCATTGCGGGTGGACAGCGCCCTTGCCGCACAGAAACCGCCGAGCCCTACCGGGGTGGTAACCATTTCTGCACCACCACATACCATCACATCGGCATCACCGTGCTGAATCGCACGAACTCCGAGACCAATCGCATGGGTTCCTGTGGTACAGGCTGTTGTCACTGCCAGATTGGGGCCTTTGAGGCCATATTTAATCGAGAGGTTACCCGCAACCATATTAATGATGGCGCCAGGTACAAAGAAAGGTGATACACGGCGAGGGCCTTTTTCGGCAATCAGCAATGAATTATCTTCGATAGCCAGGATACCGCCCATACCAGAGCCAATACAGGTACCCACGCGCGGACCCAGCTCTTCGGTTACCTCCAGGCCGCTATCTTGCATAGCCTGAATACCGGCAACCAGTCCGTACTGCAAGAAAGTATCCATCTTGCGCGCTTCTTTTGCGGGCATGTATGGCGTGGGATCAAAATCCTTTACAGTAGCGGCGAAGCGGGTTGAAAAAGCCGAGACATCAAATGTCTCAATCGGAGCAGCACCATTAGCTCCCTGTAGTACCCCAGACCAAGTATCCTCTAGGGTGTTACCTAACGGGCTAACGACTCCCATTCCGGTTACAACAACTCTTCTTTGCGACACTGCGCTCCCCCCTGAAATTTTCTGCTACCGTCCTTCACCAATGTAGTTAAAAGAACAACATCCGGTCAGCAGTCACAATTCCGTAGTACCAATAACAAGAAAGCCGCGCTATGAAACATAGAACGGCTTTCAGAATCGCTCGGCTAGGTACAGCATATTGAGCTGCCCGTGCCTAAACTACCCAGCAGGAATTAACCAAGGTTATCCTTGATGTAATCCATTGCCAGCTGAACAGTAGTGATTTTTTCAGCTTCTTCATCGGGAATTTCAGTTTCGAATTCCTCTTCCAAAGCCATAACCAGCTCAACTGTGTCGAGTGAGTCAGCGCCCAGATCTTCAACAAAAGAGGCTTCAGGCTTAACGTCTTCTTCCTTAACGCCCAGTTGTTCAGCAACGATCTTTTTAACGCGCTCTTCAATGCTGCTCATGATTCAATTTAACTCCTAGTGGGTAAAAATCTGTTTTAGTCGCTATTGTTTTTCACCGTATCCAATGTTGTTGGTGATAACGACCGGCTCACACAGCTTTTGGATAATTCAGAGGCCATTGTACCCCAAGTTTTTCGGGATGTAATGTGCGGCCCCTCAACACCATCAGCAAAAACATAAATATCTCTAAAATCAATAAGTTAAAGAGACATTCTGAAACACAAACTACGCCATGTACATACCGCCATTGACATGAATTGTCTCGCCGGTGACATAGCCTCCCGCATCACTCGCCAGGAAGGAAACCACCGAAGCAATTTCTTCCGGCTTCCCGAGCCTCGCGAGAGGAATCTTACCCAGAAGCAACTCGCGTTGCGCTTCAGGCAAGACTTTTGTCATATCAGTATCAATAAAGCCGGGGGCTACGGTATTAACCGTGATTCCTCGGGAGCCCACCTCTGAAGCCAGGGAGCGGGCAAATCCTCCCACACCAGCTTTGGTCGCCGCATAATTGCTCTGACCGGCATTACCCATACTACCTACGACGGAGCTGATATTAATAATCCGCCCCCATCGCGCCTTGGTCATATCGCGCAGGCAAGCCTTACTCATGCGATAGACCGCGGTCAAATTCGTATTGACGACTGAATCCCACTCGTCATCCTTCATGCGCATCAACAAGTTGTCCTTGGTGATGCCAGCATTATTAACCAATATCGCAGGAGCACCAAACTCATTTTTTATCGCTGCATGAAGCTCGGAAATACTTTCCGCATTGCCCACATCCAGAACTTTACCAGCACCTGCGATACCGGCTTCTGCGAAGCGGGCGCTTATTTTTTCAGCACCGGATTCGCTGGTGGCAGTACCAATAACTGTGGCACCCATTCCACCGAGCATATCTGCAATTGCCGCACCAATACCGCGACTTGCACCTGTCACTAAGGCAACTTTACCCTCAAGGGACATCTGTAAGGTCATTCTCACTTATCCTTATTCGACTACTGGACTACTTTTTGAGCGATTTATACCGCTGTAGCTCGCAGAGCTTCATTAAAGTTACTGGGGCTATCGATTGCGTGACAGGAAACACTTCGGTCGACACGTTTGATCAGGCCAGATAAAACCTTACCCGGACCACACTCAACCATTTGCTCCACTCCGGAGCCAATAATTTTTTGTGCGCAGGCAGTCCAGCGAACCGGGCGATAAATCTGCTCGATCATCAGGGTCTTAATTTTTTCCGGATCCGATTCAAGCTCAGCGTGGACATTGTGCACGATGGGTATTTCCGGCGCGTTAAATTCTGTCGCCTCTATTTGAGGGGTCAGCTTTTCCGCCGCGGGACGCATCAGCTCAGTGTGGAATGGAGCACTGACCGGAAGAGGCATAGCCTTCTTTGCACCGGCAGCTTTACAGGCTTCGATGGCGCGCTGCACCGCCGCGCTACTTCCCGCAATAACAATCTGGCCGGGAGAGTTGTAATTCACCGCAGCGACTATTTCATCCTCAGCAGAAACAGCACAAGCTTCTTCGACAGCTGCATCATCAAGACCGATGATCGCAGCCATAGCGCCCTCCCCTACGGGAACCGCCTCCTGCATCAAGCGGCCGCGCTCGCGAACCAAATGAACCGCATCTTTAAATGCCAGAACGCCAGAGCACACCAGTGCTGACCACTCACCCAAACTGTGACCGGCCATGAATGCAGGCTGGGCACCGCCGCGAGAGCGCCACATGCGATAAAGGGCAACACTGGAAGTCAGTAAGAGGGGCTGGGTACGCTGGGTGAGATTAATGGCTTCCTGCTCGCCATTCTGGCACAGGTCCCAGAGGTCATAGCCGAGCACATTGGATGCTTCGGCAAAAGTGGCCTGAATTTCAGGCGCCTCTTGGGCAATCTCAGAGAGCATACCTATTTTCTGGGAACCCTGCCCCGGAAAGACAAATGCGAGTGCGGCATTGGTCATAAGATATCCTTAACCTAAATGTGGCTGATTTCAGTAAGGGAAAACTGCTTTTTACCCTTCATCCATGGAGCGTCTTTCGCCGGATTGTGCCATAGCGGCATCGACCCTGGCTGCCAGGTCAGCATCGGCACACTCCTTCGCCGTAACCATCGCCCGATAAAAAGCTTCGCTGCTGGCACCGCCGTGACTCTTGATCACGTTGCCCTTTACCCCTACAAAGCTGGCGCCATTATAGCGAGCAGGTTCCACCTGTGTACGCCATTTTCGCAACAGCTTTATGGCCAATTGGCCAAAAAAACGCTTGAAACACCCTCTTTTCTCGATTGTGAACGCTTTTTGACCCATTAGTCGAATCACACCCTCGGCAGATTTCATCGCAACATTACCCATCAGGCCGTCGCAAACAACCACATCTACCGAGCCGGTAAAAATATCATGCCCCTCAACAAAGCCAACATAATTGACCCCGGGGTCCGCATCGAGCAGCTCCGCTGCACGGCGTATTTCGGCGCTACCTTTATGTGCTTCCGCCCCAATATTGAGCAGCGCCACCTTTATATCCTTCACGCTCTTGCGGGCAGTATGAATCCGCTGAGCCTCAATCCCCATACGGGCGAACTGAAGCAAATCCTCAGCACTGCAATCCACATTGGCACCAAGGTCCAAAAGATAGCAGGAACCCATACCCGAAGGTACAGACTTACCGAGCGCCGGCTTCCTAACACCTTGGATATTACCGAGAATACTGCGACTCAACGCCAACAAGGCGCCGGTATTGCCGGAGGTAACTGCTGCTTGCACATCTCCCGATGCAACACTCTTCAGGGCCATCGCCATGGTTGAATCGCGCTTATGGCGAACAGCCTGCAACGGATTGCACTCTTGAGTGATGACTTGCTCGCAATGGATAATTTCGAGACGGCGGGTAACGCGGCGGCGATGGCGCTGCAGCTCTTGATGAACCAGAGCTTGAAGCTCTGCGCGCGGACCAAATAGCTTTAGCTGCGCTTCAGGGAAGTTTTGAAGAAATCTAATACATGCCGGAACGACAGAGCGGGGACCTAAGTCCCCGCCCATTGCATCCACGGCCAATCGCAATTGGCTGGACAAAGCTTACTCTTCTTCAGAGCCGCCGCTAACTTCGATCACTTTGCGACCACGGTAGAAACCGTCTTTGGTCACGTGGTGACGACGGTGTTTTTCACCGGTAGTCGGATCGACGGAAAGGGTAGCACCTGCGCCCAGCGCATCGTGGGAACGGCGCATACCGCGACGGGAACGAGTCTTCTTGTTTTGTTGAACAGCCATTGCTAGCTCCTAAAATAAACAAATTTCGCTGGAACCGGGGCGCCTACCGGCGAGCCCAAACTCATCGGGAAACCTAGGATTTACCCGACGAACCCTTCAACTGCTCCAGCACTTTAAAGGGGTTTGCCTGCTGCTCATCCGCCTCGGCAACCTCGCCACCAAAATGAAAGCTCTCCTTGGAGACACATTCTTCCTGGTGATAAGCCACCATTGGCAAATTGAGCAAAATTTCATCTTCAAGGATCTGGTGCAAGTCCAGCTCATCGCCGTCCTGGATCACCGGGTCCAGATCTTTGGGCAGGGCCTTACCCTGCTCCTCAGTCCATACGATACCCCAGCTAAACTGTGCCTCGATCTGCTCATGGACCGGTGACAAACAGCGCTGACACAAGAGGTCAACTGCAAGTTGAACCTTGCCGCTCACCGTTTGGTGACCTTGCAAGTCTCGCTCAAACTGCAATTCAGCAGAAATCTCTCCGTGGACAGACTCAACTGCGCTACCAACCCGAGGCAGGGACTCCAACGGCAAAACACCATCGAGCAACTGCTCTCGCTGTACCAATTTCCGAGCATCAATGCTCTTTGGCAATACTGATTTAGAGGGGGCTATCGACATAAGCGCGCAATTCTATGGACTCACCTTAGCCTTGTCAAAACAAATCAGGCATTGCAGTATCGCCCGGTCACAAACCACTATTCGACCCAGCGGAAAATCCACCAGAATGCCCCACCCTCTGATACTAGCCTCCAGCTCTCCTTACCGCAGAACCCTACTACAACAGCTTGGCATCCCCTTTCAGCAGGATTCGCCCCATATAGATGAAGCACCACAGGCGGGGGAAGCGCCAGCTGCACTCGCCCTGCGCCTCGCCACAGAGAAAGCGCGCGCCCTGGCAGGCCGCCACCCGAAATCACTGATTATCGGTTCAGATCAAGTTGCCTCTTGCGACGGTCAAATACTTGGCAAGCCAGGCAGTAGGGAGCGCGCCATCGCCCAGCTGCAAGCCTGCAACGGCAAAAAAGTGATGTTCCACACCGGCTTGAGCCTGCTGAATAGCGCAAGCGGAGAGCAGTTGGGCGATACGGAAACCTTCACCGTCTACTTTCGGCAGTTGAGCACAGAGCAAATTGAACGATATGTAGAGCTGGAACAACCCTACGATTGCGCCGGCTCTTTTAAGGTGGAAGGGCTAGGTATCGCCCTATTTGAAAGGCTTGAAGGAGCAGATATCAACACCCTGGTAGGGCTGCCACTAATCCGCCTTACCGACATGCTGAACCACTTTGGCATAGATCCATTGGGCCCGCAGGCCACTTAAAGGAGTGGCGGCCAGCGGAGCAGCTCAGAGAAACGATCGATAACAACCTTGGGGCCGCACCCCTGCAGCCGGATTGGGCAATGAGCGCCATAGCTCACCCCGATAGAGGGCATACCGATCGCCGCCGCCATTTCCAAGTCGTATACGGTATCCCCTACCATTACCGCCTGCTCCGGACCGGTTCCGGTCTCATGTAGCAACTCATTCAGCATCAGCGGGTCAGGCTTGGAAGCGGTCTCATCCGCACAACGACTGGCGGCAAACAAGTGGCCGAGGCCGTGCTCCTCAAATTCCCGATTGAGCCCCTGCCGACTCTTCCCAGTCGCTACCGCCAACTGGTGACCACCGCACAGCAACTGGTCCAGGGTATCCAGGACCCCCTCAAATAACGGCAAGGGTTCAACCCGGGCCGCCATCCACTCATCAAAGTAAAGTTGGCGCAACGTGAGTTTTTCCTCACTGGCAGCCTCCGGAAACAGAGAGGATATCGCCTCCGGCAGACCAAGCCCGATGATGTTGCTAACCGCTTCCGGGGCAAGCACCGGCAAACCGGCTCTATCTGCTGCCCGCAACATACAATCGACGATACGCGCCTCAGAATTACAAACCGTCCCGTCCCAATCGAGGATTACCAACATAACAAAAGAACGCCCTACTCTTCCCTTAATCTATTCAGCACTACACTCAGCTCCGCAGGGAGTGGAGCCTCCACCTCAACCTTGGAGCCATCTGGCAAAGAGCAGCGCACTGAAGCCGAGTGCAAAAAGAGACGCTTCAGACCGCGACCGCGAAATTCACGATTGACTTCGTCCGAGGTGTACTTGTTGTCGCCCGCCAAAGGGCAACCAACAAACTGAGCATGAACTCGAATTTGGTGTGTTCGCCCGGTGACCGGCTCTGCGGAAAGCAAAGTCGCCGCCTTAAATCTCTCAATCAACTTAAAGCGAGTCTCTGAAGGCTTGCCCTCAGGGTGCACTGACACCATTCTCTCGCCGCTTTTCAAAGTGTTCTTGCGCAAAGGTGCCTCAACAACGCGGCGACCTCGGGGCCACTTGCCCACCGCCAATGCCTGATACGATTTACCGATCTTTCCCGCCCGCAACTCCGACTGAACATGTTGCAATACCGCGCGTTTGCGGGCCACCATGATGGCGCCACTGGTATCCCGGTCCAGGCGGTGCACCAACTCAATAAACGGGCTTTGCGGGAACATCTGGCGCAAAACTTCAATCAGGCCCAATCTGACACCGCTGCCGCCATGGACCGCAAGGCCCGACGGTTTATTGATCACCATAAGCCCGTGCTTGTCATAAAGTATGGACTCTTGGATCAGCTGGCGCAGAGATTCACCAGCGAGAGGGGCCTCTGCCTGCTCGGCAACACGAATTGGCGGCACTCGCACCACATCGCCCGCCTTTAACTTGTATTCAGCCTTTATTCGTCCTTTATTTACTCTTACCTCACCCTTACGCAGGATTCGGTATATACGTGAACGCGGCACACCCTTGAGGCGCGCCTGGAGGAAATTGTCGATCCTCTGTCCCGCCAGCTCTTCAGGTACAGTTAAAAGCTGCACGCCGCCAGATGGATTCGAGGTCTTTGATGGGGTCTCGGCCGGAGCCTTCTTGGGGTGGGGTATACTTCGCATGACGCGCATCATAGCGTTGCCAGGGATACAATTGAAGCACCTCCCTGCCCATGCTATATTCGGCCGGCCTGAATTCGGCGTATTTTCGGTCAAAGGCGACTTCCCACATGAAGAGATAGCCGTGACCCCAACGAAAATACCCCATTCGGTCGGTGCGCGGGGATGCCGCGTCATTGATAAAACTTAGCCGTTGAGATGTCCCCCAATTACCAGAACCAGAGGGGAGCTCACCGGCAACAACAGCCCGCGGTTATGCGGGTAATTATCGCGAAGGTAAGACGGGCCGTGACCCGCAGCGCTTGAAAGGACGACTCAAACTTGCGTCCGGTTTTGCAGAATACGACGAGCCAGCAACCGAACTGGCAACCAGGGCAGCACAGCTTCCGCAAGCCTGGTAAAAAAATTAAGAAGAATGGGTATCAGCCAAAAGCTGAACTGCAGAACCTCTGATGATTGACGCAAACCTTGCCGCCCAGCATGAAACAAACCAAGGGGTGGCGCCCAACCCTGCTGCAGAAGCCTGCAGCACAGGTACAGGGCAGTACTAACAAAAGGTATTAAAGGTACCAACGGATAGCGCAATAACAGCGCGTATCCGGAGTTTTTGCAGAGCGAATAATAGGCAAATGCCAGTCTCAACAAGCCGCATAGATCCATGGCGCGGTAGAGCTGGCATACCTTATTTTCCCTGCCCTGCCTGGTGGTCCTCTCCACCGGGCAGCCAACAAGCAAGCCTGTGAGTAGCGGTGTCACACCTTTGCGCAACGCAAGGAAAACGACACGCATGAAAAGAATGCTAATCAACGCAACTCAACCTGAAGAGTTGCGTGTTGCCCTGGTCGACGGCCAGTGGCTCTATGATTTAGATATTGAGAACCGAACCCGCCAGCAGAAAAAAGCGAACATCTACAAAGGTAAGATTACCCGTGTAGAACCCTCCCTCGAAGCTGCATTCGTCGACTACGGCGAAGAGCGCCACGGGTTCCTCCCCCTGAAAGAAATCTCTCGCGAGTACTTCCTCAAGCAGCCCAAAGACATCGAAGGCCGCATCAAAATCAAAGATGTTGTCAAAGAAGGCATGGAAGTTATTGTCCAGGTGGACAAAGAAGAGCGCGGCAACAAAGGCGCCGCCCTCACCACCTTTGTCAGCCTCGCCGGCCGCTATTTGGTGTTAATGCCCAACAACCCTCGTGCCGGTGGCATCTCCCGCCGCATTGAAGGTGATGAGCGCTCCGAGCTCCGCGACGCACTGGCCAGTGTAGATGTCCCCTCAGGTATGGGCATCATCGTGCGCACCGCCGGCGTTGGCCGCAGCGGTGACGAGCTGCAATGGGACCTCAACTACCTGCTGCAACTTTGGAATGCCATCAAGGAAGAAGCTGATACCTCCAAGGCGCCACACTTCCTGTTCCAAGAAAGCAACGTCATTATCCGCGCCATCCGCGACTACATGCGCGATGATATCGGCGAAGTTATTGTCGACGACAAAGGCGCCTTTGAGCTGGCCGCAGAGTTTGCCCGCCAGGTAATGCCCCACTACGCCAATAAGGTGAAGTACTACGAAGACGCCATCCCGCTGTTCAATCGCTATCAAATTGAAAGCCAGATTGAGACAGCGTTCGAGCGCGAAGTGAAGCTCCCCTCCGGTGGCTCCATCGTTATCGATGTGACCGAGGCCTTGGTATCTATCGATATCAACTCCTCCCGCGCAACCAAGGGCGGCGATATCGAAGAGACCGCGCGCAATATCAACCTGGAAGCCGCCGACGAAATCGCTCGCCAGCTGCGCCTGCGCGATATGGGCGGACTGGTTGTAATCGACTTTATCGACATGCAGAGCAAGTCCAACCAGCGCGAAGTTGAAAAGCGCATGGAGAAGGCCCTCAGCATGGACCGCGCCCGCGTTCAAGTTGGCCGCATCTCCCGCTTCGGACTGCTGGAGATGTCCCGCCAGCGCCTGCGCCCATCCCTGGGTGAAACCACCTTCCGCGTTTGCCCCCGCTGTAGCGGTCAAGGCACTATTCGCGGCACCAAGTCTCTGGCTCTCTCCATTCTCCGCCTGGTAGAAGAGGAAGCGAAGAAAGAGCGCAGCGCCGAGATCCGTGCGATCACCCCGGTGAATGTCGCGACCTATCTGCTGAACGAAAAGCGCAAAACGATCTCCCAGATCGAGTCCCGCAATTCCACTCGCGTAGTAGTTGTACCCAGCGCGGAAATGGAAACGCCGCACTTTGAAGTTCAGCGCCTGCGTGACGATGACACTGCCACCCTGGAAACTTCCTACAAGATTTCTGGCACTGCCGAAGAGACAGTGACCAAGAAAGAGGAAAAGCCACAGCGTCCAGCTGCAGCACAAGCGGCCGTGCAGCAAATTGCCCACACCGCTCCAGCACCCACTCCGGAGAAAAAGGAAGAGCCTGGACTCTTCAGCCGATTGATTAGCGCTATCGCCTCCTTCTTCACCGCAGAAGAGGAAGAGCCGAAGAAGCATCAAAAGTCCAAAGGCCGTGGCAAGGACTACCAGCAGCGCAACCGCAATCGCAACCAGCGCGGAAATCGCAACAACCGCAGCGGCCGCCCCGCGCGCCGCAAGGATGATCGCCGCGAAGACAATAAGCGCGACGACCAACGCGAAGATAAGCGCAGCGCCAAGCTGGATGAGCATGACAGCGCCTCCGATCGCCAAGGTGAAGGTCAGCGCAGACGTCGCCGTCGCCGCAACGACAACCGCCGCAGCGACAACCGCGCTCAAACTGCTGAAGCCCAAAATACCGTTGATACCAACGAACAGGCTGGAGACACCTCCGATCAGCAACGCCCAGCACGTCGCCCGAGCAATGTGCGCGGCCGCCCTCAGGCGCGCCGTCGCGGCGGACGCCGCAGTGAGAACACCGCAGCAACCGCGGTAGCTCACAGCCAGGAAGAGCTGAATCGCGAAGTTCACGAAGCCATCGACGAAGCCGAAAACGAGGTCCGCAAAACTAAGGAAGTCGTAAAAGAGACTCGCACCGAGGCATCCAAACCCAAGGCCAAAGCGAAAGAGTCTCATAAGCCGCAGAGAGCTCCCAAGCAAGCAGCCCAACCCGCCATTACCATGCCGGTGCGAACTGCCCACGAGGAGAAACCTGCACAAGAGACCCCGAAGCCAGCAGCCCAACCGCAAAGCACCCCACAGGTAGCCAAAGCTGCCACCGCCGAGCCGCAGCAACCTACTCAGCCCAAGCCCAAAGCTACCCCGGTAGAAAAAGCAGCTGCGCCAGCTGCCGAGCAGGTCAAGCCTGTAGAGCAAGCACCAGCACGAAAAGCCACCACGGCAGAAGTTCCGGCTGCTCCCAAAGCTGAGGCCACTCCTGCCAAACCAGAAGTAGAAGCAGCAGAGGAAATCGTGCTTGAAGAAGCACAAGCTGCAGCTGAAGCTTTGCAGGAACAGGCAGGCACCAGCGAGCCGGAAGCTCAGGAAGAAATTGTTGCCGCCGAGCAGGCAGCTTCCGAAGAGGGACCGACCGCACCCAGCCAGGGACGCGCAGTAAATGATCCGCGTATCAACCCCAAACCACTGGGTGAATTCTCAATTGTTACTGAGCACCGCAAAGTGGGCTCCCAGCAGCCGCTGGATACCGCGCAACCGGCAGCAATTGAGCACAATCCGCGTGCCCTCGCCCGCCCGGCCAACGACCCGCGTATCAGCCGCAAGGCCGTGGAAGTTGATGCCAACGCAGATATCGATCGCGACTCTGCAGAAGCGAGCTAAGCGATAGCTGCCAAGCCGCCCCAGCCAATGGCCGGGGTGGCCTTATCAACCTGACAGTAAGCCTTGAGCTGGTCAATAAATCACCTAACTTATTGAACTATATAAAAAAAATCAAAATGGCGCTTGTACATCCCCGGAAGCCATGTATAATGCGCAGCACAATTTGGTGGGGTGGCTGAGTGGTCGAAAGCGGCGGTCTTGAAAACCGTTGACTGTAACAGGTCCCAGGGTTCGAATCCCTGCCCCACCGCCATTATTCATACAGAAAGCCCTGATTTTTCAGGGCTTTTTTGTTTCTGCTATTTTTATCCCCCCACTTGTTCCCCCACTTAGCTTTTGCTAGTCCGCAACGTTTCAGATGACGCAAACTCTATACGATACGCGCCAACTGCGGCAGCGCACCAACGTCTTTATCATCTACCCCTTTCCGTGAACATTAGGTCGATTTAGCTCTTTTGCAGGCTCCACGAGAGCCCGCCCATTAACCTTACAAAGACCTCATACGCTTACGCAGCAGCTAGATCGTAATCTCCGGTAGCTGGTCCCACTGAGTCGTATAGGCTGGCGATCGATGCTCCTGCCTCATCTTCCACTTCTTGTCGATACCTTCAGCCCCCAGAAACAAGGTGCCCCGGCCAAACCGTTGATTGATCTGGTCCATGGCCTGCATGGTCTCATCTGATCGTATTGGCTGGCCCGTGGTGAACATGTCGCCCTGGCCCAGTGAGCGGGGGATAAGCTCTACCAGCCCTACCCCCGCTTTCAGGAATCTATGTCCCTGCAGGAACAGCTCTGTAATGGCGCGCTTTACCAGCTGCACTATCAGCCGTGTGTCATCCGTGGGGTATGGGCTTTGTACCACGGTGCTGCGGCTGTAGTAGAGCGGCTCATGGGGTGAGGTATGCAGGAAGACATGGATAGACTTTACCAGGGAGTCCTGGGCCCGCAGCTTCTCCGCCGCCCTGCTCGCGTACAAGGTAACGGCCTGCAGTATCGGCTGCAGATCGGTGAGCTTTTCGCCGAATGAGCGTGTGCAATAGATCTGTTTCTTGGCCGGTGGCTGCTCTTCCAGGCTTAAGCAACTAATGCCATTTAGCTCTTCTATCGTGCGCTCAATATTTACATTCGTATGGCTGCGTAGAATTTTCGGGTTGGCTTGTGCTAGGTCATAGGCTGTCTTGATTCCCAGGTGCCCGAGTCGCTTTGATAGACGCCTGCCTACACCCCACACATCACCCACTTCAGTGCGTCGCTGCAGCCATTGCCACTTTGCGGAGGAGTCCAAGACGCAGACGCCCTGACACCTGGGGATCTTCTTGGCGACTCTATTTGCCAGCTTGGCCAGGGTTTTACTGGGAGCAATGCCAACGCCCACCGGCATGCGAACATCCCGCCAGAGGACTTGCCTTATTTGCTGGCCGTAATCCAGTAGACACTCTTGCAACCCATGTAGATCCAGAAACATCTCATCGATGCTATAGACTTCAACCTCTGGACTGTACTGCTTCAGCGTTATCATTACCCGGTGGGAAATATCGCCGTACAGGGCGTAATTACTCGAGAAGATCTTTACCCCGTGCTTTCGCAACAGATGCTCGATCTTGAAGAACGGCTGCAAATCAGGAATACCTAATACCTTGGCCTCTTTCGAGCGAGCCACCACGCAACCATCATTATTGGAAAGGACTACCACCGGGAGCCCGCGCAGGTCGGGGCGGAATATCTGTTCGCAGCTGGCATAGCAGCTGTTGCAATCAACCAGTGCCAACATCAGCAGGACCGGTGGTACCGCACGGAAGCCTTGACCACTCCCTCAACAATCAATTCCTGCCCCTCCCAAATGGGAATCGGTGCGTATTTATCATTGGCTGATAGCAGGCGGCCCTGTTGGCGGTCGAGCACCTTGCACGTTAACTGCCCATCGAGGGCAACCACCACCACATCACCGTGTATTGGCGTTAATGATCGGTCGACTACCAGCAGATCCCGGTCAAAGATGCCGAGGTTCTGCATAGAGTCGCCGTTAGCGCGGGCGAGGAATGTCGCCGCCGGGCTGGTTATCAAGTGTTGATCCAGGCTCAGCGCTGCTTCTTTGTGGTCATCCGCTGGCGAGGGAAAGCCGCAGCTAACACCACTGCCGTATAGAGGGGAAAGTTTCATGTGCTCTAGCAATGTACTGTATTTTTATACAGTGTAGTGGCGAGCACCCAATAAAGACAAGTAGCCAGTGTGACTCCAGGGCCTCACAGGTATTTTGTACTCAAGCCATCTCGGCGCCGCCACCTCCTTTTGACTCAGCCGAATAGATAACACCTTGGATAGTGGTGCTCACTTCCTCACCTATCAGCTTTAACACGGCATCCATTCCCGCTAAATCAGGGCAGCCTGTTACCCGCTCCAGGGCCACACACAGGCCTGCGACCCGCTGCAATTGCTCCACTTGCGCTTTTATAGGCATGCGCAACTCCTTGTAACTGCTAGCCCTATCTCAATCTTGTGTCACCTAACACCGGCCATCTTTATTGCCTTATGACGACAAGCCGCCAAACGCACCTCGATATTTGAGGCCGGATCACTAGGCGATCTCCTGAGCAACGTACGGAAACGGGAGAGGATGATGATTGCACAGCCGGCAAGACAGCTGGGGCTTGCGTCATCTCAAATTTCGAAAATGGAAACGGGCGTACAAAGAGTTCCGGCGGACCTGCTGCCGGTATGGTGTGAGGCCGTGGGGATTACTTTGGTGGAGATTTACGGAGTGGAGAACCTGCACTATTTTGCACAGATTCCATTTCCCCCTTTTACTGCTCGACTCTATTCGCAACTACCGGAGAATTTTCGCAAGCATATTCATTCGGTCATTGAGAGTAGCTAGCAACTCTGGAAGAGGTTGGGATAACGCTCCCAACAGCGGCTGAGCGTAGCGAGGTCCAGCCCCGGAGAGTCGATGCCACTTGGCCTTGTTAACCAATTTTACGCTCCAATTCTGACCGAAGGGCTTTAAACAACACTTCAATCTCATTACGCTCAAAACCCAAGATAGAATGGAACTTAGTTACGTTTAGCGCAGAAGCTCCGTACAAGATTTCACCGAATGAACTATTTATGGCTAATGCACACTCATATGAGCACTCCGATATACTTTGTGGCCAAGCGGCGTTTATCGATTCCAGCGTTTCTTTCTCAAAGCCAAACAAAGTCGGACATTCCGAGCCCCACTTTTCGATCCAGTATTCAAATGCTGCCGCAATAATCGTATTTTCTCTCTCAGAAATCATGCTTTATTTTTTGGTTAACGCTTAAGTTCTCTGATGGTAAGCCGTTTCCATTTACCTGTCAGTGCGTAGGACTCTCCCTGGATTTCGTAGCTTATATTGCATGGTAATTCGGACGGACCATATATTGATGTGACATCTACGATAGGGCTAGATAAGACCACTGCCCCTGATGCCACCCTAATTGCTTGAGGTTGGTACTGCCTAGTGAAGCTTCCTACCCCTTCCCCAATAACTAAATTGGACAGCTGAACTGGATCCTCACTATGATTTCGGATATAGACTTCATTCACTGAGAGAATAGTGTCCGGGGATGAGAGGTACTTCTCTTGGCTCGGGGAAAGAGCATATGTATTTGGTAGGCGCTCTTTACCCAGGGTGATGAATGCGTCAAAGCTGATGGTATTGTCTTCTGAGTAGATAAGACACTGAAAATATTCACTGTATTCTACGCCCGAAGAATCTACCACCTGACCGCTTTGTGTGCACCCATAAGCGAGCAACAGAAAGAAGATAATACTGAGGGATCTAACCACCAATCTATCCATGAGTGTTAACGCCACTAGCAAGGGCTGAGGAGTCTAAGCGACGAGGTCCAGCACGAAGCGCGAACTTGTCTAGCTTTGTTAAATGTTTTACAGGAGATTGTTGTTTTTTGCATATGCGTACATCAACTCTTCCAAGTCGTTAGGATATTTATAAAAATCAGAATCTAGTGAATCTAATTTTAAAGCCCCACTTTCCTCAAGTGCCACAAGTTCCTGTTGACGAACTTCTCGGTCTTTAGGTGGACCCATCTCACCAAAACTAGCATTCGCCGCTTCGACAATGCTAGCCGTTTTTGACGCACCAATTTTATGCAAAGACGCAACAGTTTCGATGGAGATATCTCCAGCGGAATTCCAAAAGAACTGATTAAACCCTCCGTTATTCACTTCAGCTTCCAACACCCATACACTAACTAGCACTAACTCATGCTCATTTAGACTCTCTGATCTAGCCTCCAAATACTTATCAATTATTGGATCTACTAGCCCCATCAACTTGTCAAATCGTTCTGTCATAGCTCTCTGTACATTTAACGTCGTGCTCTGAGGAAACCGGAGCGTAGCGTAGCGTAGGTTTGACCCTAGCAGCACTTTGTTAGGAGCGCCACACATTACTGAACCCTGAACATTGAATTGCAGCTTTTTCTAGCGGATCAATATTATTCCTCACGAGCTCGATTTTTTCTCGCATATTTCTCTTATACTCTTCATGGCTTACCTCCCCCACTATATAAACCCACTTCTCCCAGTCTTCGTCTGACACTGGCGATCTGTTAATCTCTTTCCAGAACATCTCATTGGCCCCAATCTCGTCTGAGGCTAAAAGTTTGAGAATATCTATTACATTTCCTTTCGTGAGAAATCTAAAAGCTGCGTCCACAATAAAATCAGCAGTCAGTGTTTCCTGGTGGAGCTCTTCATCATATAGCTTTTTAAAATTTTCAAATTCTTGATCCATCGAGACTCCTAGCGCCGCCAACACGGTCCGAAATGGAGCAGCGAAGCTGCGGAATGTAGGCCCAACCCAAGCTTGCTTGGGCGTTGCTTGCTGCATTGTTAAGCATTGCAACGCTATAAGCCAGAATAAGTTTGGAAAACCTCATGATCTTTGTAGTCCCCTCGCTCATTTAAGTTGATATATATTTGAATGGCACATTCATAGAATAGCCAAAGAAATATAGATTCAAAGTTACAGTCAGCCTCATTTTCTCGTACTATGGCCTGATATCTAAAAGAATACTTATCGTAAGAATACACAATGTTAGCTGAGGCTAAATATTCTTCAATTACGTCCTGACTATCGCCTTGCGATAGATTAGCAGAAATACTTTCCTGTATTTTTTTGACTGTATTAAGACTATTCCCCCAAGCAGGATTGCTAATTATTACTAGTGCTAATATGGTAGCTATCTTCAATGCTCTTCCTTGAACGCTTAACAGTGTATTCAAAAGCAGCTGCAATATTTCACCCACCACTATACCCACAAACTTCCTTCGACCACGATATAAAAAGCCTTTAAGTAACATTAACCTATCGACAGTTGGCGCCAGTGTACACAAATTGGTATATTGCAGCTGCATTATACCCAGACATTTTGGGTGCCATATATATTTTTGGAAACCCCTTAAAAGTCAGAAAGTTAACACCTTTTTACCTGTGCATAGATGAGGATGCTTTTAATCCCAGATATACAAAGTAGGCTAGGTGACTTGGTTATCCCAATAAATATTGTTTAGCAATGCCAGCATCTACCCAACCATCCCGGATAAATCCGCTGAAGCATTCCCAGTAATCTGTGACAAAGTTGCCAGGAGGTTGGCCACCTGCCAGCCACTGCTGTCGTTGATATACAGCAAGCTGTTCTCCTGATTCAGTGCGACCTTTGCCGGGAAAAATTGTCAGTAGCCGGGATCGGCCACGTAGCGGGCCAGCTGGCCGTTTTGATTTGCCCACCCATTGCTACGGTAGCAACTATTTAGCGGTCGCTGGCACTGGCCAGGGGAGCGTCTTGGATTCCGGGCGCATCGATCTGTAAAGGCGCGTTGATCGTATCCAGGGCTTGCTGAGGCTCGCGCCTGGGTCCAGGGTGCTTTCAGCGGCGTAGAGTATGGCGTTGTTAGGTGTATTGCTCATGGTTCTTTTATCCTGCTTATACCGTTATTTCCGCAGCCAGGCCGGTGCCGGTGATGCTGTTGATTTGGCTCACTTAAATAGTGACGGTTCCCGGGTCGGCGATAGTCAGACTAGTGACGCTGGTGTCGGTGCTATCGCCAGTCACCGTTAGCCGGTAAGGAACTGGCTTTGATAGGCGCTTTTGCGGTCGCGGATCAGTTTGTATTTTTGCTCGCCTCGATCAATATTCACTCTATCAATACGGCAGCGCCCCCGCCCTGAAATAGCACCATGTCACCCGCCGTGAATGCCAGGTAATTGCGGGATAAAGTAATATCTATCTCGCCGCGCTGCTCCCCGACCATCACTTCATGCATAAACACAGCGAACCGTATACCAAGCGGGCATTAAAGATATTCCACAGCTCCAATTAACCCATCCGATCTTTCACTCTCACCTAATTTGCAATGCGCAGTTACGGCCCTGTCACCTATTCTCCACCTGCTATCTTGCTTTAGGCAGCAAAGCTGAAGCTGGGGGAGGAAGTGGTTATGTCTGTCATGTGCCGTTTAGCCCTTTTGGCAGTAGTTTTTGTAGATCTGATGGGTCAGGGATTGCTGTTCCCGATCATCAATGAATTGGTTATGTCGACAAAATTCCAGTTCCTACCTACTGATACGCCACAATCAACTCGGCACTTGTACTATGGAGTTGTGATCAGCAGCTTCTTTCTGGCGTGGTTTATTGGGTCCGTATATATCGCCAAACTGTCTGACAGTATCGGACGCAAAACTGCCATGGTGCTGTGTCTGGTGGGGGCTATGGCCGGATACGCGATCACTGTTCTCTCTTTGCTAAGCAATAGCCTTTGGCTTCTTATTCTCGGACGAGTGATCAGCGGCTTTACTGCGGGAAACCAACCTATTGCTCAAGCAGCAATGATTGATGCCAGCCAAAGTGAGCTGGAAGCCTCCAAGAACCTAGGGTTATTGGTAGCCGGAATGAGTGCTGGGGCTGTAGCTGGGCCGATTATGGCAGGGGTCCTGGCAGACAGGGAGCTATTGGGGAGCATAGCCAGTATCCAACTGCCCTTCTACTTTGCTCTGGTACTTGTCGCTATTACTTTGTTTTTGATCCTAACCTTTTATCACGATACCCGCCAAGCCCCGATGCAGCTTAGGCTTCGCTTTCTGGATCTATTTACTCAGTTTATACATCTGAAGGATCGTCCTCGGGTTGTCCGACTTTGCCCTGCCTATCTCTGTTTCATGCTGGTGCATCTCAGCTTTTATATATTTATCACAAACTATTTAAGCAGTAGATTCCAGGCAGGCCTGCTAATAACCAGTATGGCCATGCTGACTATGGGTATTGCGGTGGCAATTTCCAGCCTCTTTATGGTCAAGCCTGTTTTGTCCCGCTGGGCTAAACCCCTGGTAGTTACAGTTTCCGCCTTAGTGATGGGAGCGAGCGCGTTAGTCTTCGTATTCAGCAGCCATATTTGGCTATGTTATCTCAGTGTGTTCTTCGCGTACCTTTGCTTTGGGCTCGCTTACCCCGCTCTCTTGAATATATTCGCCAATAGTGTCGATGAAACGGAACAGGGTTGGGTAATGGGAATAGCTACTGCGGGCTTCACGCTAGTAGCAAGCTTGATTTCGCTCGCGGGGGGCATGGCAATGGAAGTTGATATCCGTTTACCGTTTTACATTACAGCAGCTGCATCGATATTAGTATTTGTTTTAATCCGCTGGAGCTGGCGCAAACTCCCAGGCGCAGCAAAGTGAAAAACCAGGCAAATACGTAACTGACCTACTCTGCCAGTGGCACCAGACATGGGCCCATCAGGGTAAGCTGAAAGGCCCAAAACTTTAAACCTCGCCCCTCATTAGTTAATGAATCGCCCGCTCTCTAGCTAATCCACAGTCTACAGGGTTATTTACCTCCACACTTAAATCTAGAATACGGGCGATCCACCATATAAATGGCTCAACCTGACCGCTTAAGGTGCAGCTACCTGTACAAATATCATCAAGCAGCGACTGAACATCGTGAAGCCGCAAGGCCGTGACAGACCTCTGGTTTCTTAGCGTTACTGAGCAAAAAGGAACGTCGTTGACCGAGAGATCGCTCAAGGTTACTTTGCCGCCATCAATTAAAATTCTCACCGGCTCAAACTGTTCAGTAACACTCACAGACAAGCACAAGTTGGGCACAGGGCTGGATAGTCGATTGATATATTCCTGCAGGAAGTTAGAAAAGGTATTTGCCCACTCACCAATTTCAGCGAGGGCTTGCCCCAAATCCATAGCCTCCTCTTTTGTTTCCTGGGATTGAGCATCAACCTCTTTTTCAGCCTCAATAAGAGCTTCCACGGTCCTATCAACATCCTCCCTCGTGTGAGCTGCCGAGCAGATCAACCTCAGGCGGCCACGGCCGCTCTCAACTATCGGGTAAGTGACAGCCGAGGTTTGAATACCGCGCTGATAAAGCGCTTGGACTATCCCGTATAGTTTATCTTTATCTTTAAAATGGGGCGTGATAATAGGCCCATCACCTGTTCCCAAATCGTATCCGGCCTGCTCGAATTTCCGGCGCATATAGCGGGTCGTATCCCACAATCGATCACGCAGTCCATCGTCAGATTTAATCCGACGCAAGGCAGTCAATGCGGCTGCAATATCTGCAGGACTGATAGAAGCCTGAAAGATATATGCCCTGGCTGAGGACCTCAGCAAGTCAACGTACTCCTTACTCGCAGCAACCACACCCCCAAGGCTACCGAGCGACTTACTGAGTGTTGTCATAATAAAGTCAACTTGATCAGTAATACCTTGAGCCGCACAGATACCGGCACCACGCTCACCATAAAAACCGAATGAGTGTGCCTCATCAACTAAGGTCAAGGCGTTGTATTTCTTTGCTGCACGCACGATTTCAGCTACCGGTGCAGCACCTTCCCCCATACTGTAAACGCCCTCGAGAACCACTAGCGTTGTTCGGTAGGGAGATGCTTCAGATTCCAACACTGACTCCAGATCAGAGGCATTATTGTGTTGGAAAGTTCTAATTTTGGCACCACTAAGACGGGCACCGTCAACAATTGAGGCATGGCAAAGTTGGTCTATAACCACAACATCATCTTTACCTAATATTCCTGCCACCACCCCGACATTGGCCGTATAACCCGTTGGAAACAAGCAGGCTCCAGACTTGCCTACCAAATCAGCAAACTCCGTTTCAAACTGTAGGTGAAGATCCGTCAGGCCCGATGCCGCCGCTGAAGTGCCCATTCCTGTTCCGAAAAGCTGTACAGCGGATGAAGCCTGTTCGATAACTTCTTTATCTCTATTCAGGCCAAGGTAGAGATTGGTCGTCCAAATAATTGCATCCTGGGTATCATCGTTATAAACATCGGTAACAGTGCCGTGCGTCCCACTACCTGTACGTAAAACCTTACTGTAAGGATTCCTCTTCTGATTGTTTGCCATGGCTATCACCGCCTGCACCAACTTACTTTTGTCAGAGGCAGACCAGGATGATGCCTTTGCGGCCTGGAAAGTTGGATGGCTCAACTGGAGCTGGGACTGGAAATTAGCCAGCGCATCAATTTCAGATTTGGCAACCTCATTAGCTGACTCACCACTGATCTTACCTTCCGCCAAATCAAGCATATAACCAGCCAATAGCTTCGGCGTGGGATAATCGAAAATTGTCTGCGCAGATAGGGGGTGTCCAATGCTATGACTCAATCGGCTGGCCAATTCTAATGTTGTCAGCGAATCCAGGCCCTGCTTGTCGAAGGCTATCTCTGGACGCACAACCTCCGGATTTGGGTGATTCATGATGGAAGCCACCTCACCTTGGATAATTGAAGTAAAAATTGCCTCGCTGTCTACTGATAAACCTGCGAAGTGCTCGCCCATTCCACTGCTTCGATTAATATCATCGTTTGCAGCCAAACTGCTTTCAGTTGGAACGACAAGCTCCGTTTCAAGGAGGGCTAATCGTTTGCGATCCAGCTTATTGTTGGGTAGCAAGGGTAACTCTTGCAGATGCTTGACAAACTGGGGGACCATATATTTAGGAAGGCGCTGTTCAAGAAACTCTTTTACTGCTACTTCGGTAATTGTCTTTTCGCTAGCAACAATATAGGCCATCAGGATCTTCTGTCCCGCCCCGCCATCAATAACGGTAGTAGCGGCAGCATCAACGCTCGGTAGAGACTCAATTGCCGATTCGATTTCTTCAAGTTCAATACGATAGCCCCTAATCTTCACCTGGCAATCGGCGCGTCCCAAGTATTCTATTTCTCCATTTGCTGTCCATCGGCACAGGTCTCCCGTTTTATACAAGCGCTGATCGGAAATTCGGGGGTTGGAGGCAGGCTGTATAAAACGCTCCTCGGTCAGATGCTCATCATTTAAATAGCCCCGAGCTAGCTTGTCACCAGACAAATACAACTCCCCCTCCCCGCCGGGAGCAACTGGCTCTAATCTCTCATCCAAAATATATGCGCGTGAACTTGGAACCGCCCTTCCAATCGTAATTTGGTCACTATCGGGGCTAACCTCTGTATAAGTTGAGTAAACCGTGTCCTCTGTGGGGCCATAAACATTAACTATCCGCAGTTGTTCAGTTCCCGCATATATTTGCTCGACCAGGGATTGCTTAAGAACTTCACCCCCAAAAATCAGGCAACGCACTCCCTGAGGCAATTTGTCTATCGAAAGTAAAGCCTGAACCGCAGATGGAACGGTGATACAAGTTCGCACTTGCTCTCGAAAGGGAAGTTTTGGCAGCTCCAAAATATTCTTCGACAATATAACTCGGCCGCCCAGAGAAAGAGTCCCGATAATTTCCATCACCGAGGGGTCAAAGCAAACTGAGGTCGAAGCCAAAACGCCTTCTAGCTCTCCATCGCTCAACAGCTCACTCATGGACTTACTGAGAGCGATAAGGCTTCGGTGTTCGATAGCAACCCCTTTCGGGCTTCCAGTAGAGCCGGATGTGTAAATTACATAGGCTAAATCACTCGTTTGCGGCCTGGTATGTTCCGGTAAAAACTCCGGTGCCTGCTCTCGCAACTCATCGATCCATACCAGTTCTTTCACGCCAAGGCACAAGTTTGCGTTTTCGTCACAATCGACAATTGCTGCGGCAGCTCTGGAGTGCTCGAGCATATATCGCACCCGCTCTAGCGGATAAGTCGGGTCCAGTGGGACATAAGCACAACCTGCGCGCATCACGCCAAGTAGAGCCGCGACCAGCTCCCAGGATCGACTCATACAGACTCCAACCAATGAACCAGGCTCAACCCCTCGATTTACCAACTCAGCGGCAATCCCATCGACCCGTTTCATCAGGCGAGTGAAATTTATTTCTGTGTTGCCATCGATAATAACGACCTGATCAGGATTCTTTAGCTTTTGTCTTTCGATCAAATCGCAAACTGTATCTCCTGATGATACAGCGCCCATTTCTCCCGATTCAAAATCTAAGGACTGGGCGTTATGTTTGTTTATTGAGCTGCACACTGAACATTACCTTTTATACTTATTAAAATCCGAAAACTAACTTTCAATTCATTTCTCTGTCTTTCAAATTTGGTCAAAATTTTCTGTTATTTGAATTACCTGAAAATCAGTTGCTATATTGGAAGTATGCCGGGAAATAATTTCATAACATTGAACTGGAGCAGTATTTCAGCTGCCGCAGCTCCAGGTCATAAAGGAAAATTAAATGAAGGTGGTATTCAGGGAGACAGGAACGTATTTTGGAAACTGATAGTTAAATATCAGTCATAAAATTAAACTTCTGAGGAAAATAGCCGATAAGAAGATACCGGCTACTATTGAATTTATTTCTGTGCGATTGCACCGCTACGACCAAGGCGAGCGATGATATTTTTCAATCTTGCAAACAACTGGGGAATATCTTTACCCATCATTAAATAGAGACAGGGTACCAATAACAATGAGATCGCTGTGGCAGCGAGTATTCCATAGCCCAGCGAGATCGCCATCGGAATCATAAAGCGCGCCTGCACCGAACTTTCAAAAATCATCGGCATCAAGCCGCAGAAAGTCGTTACTGTAGTCAATACGATCGGGCGAAAACGCCGCGCTGCCGCTCCCTTGATCGCGCTTTCCAAATCGGCGCCATCATTTCGGAGACGATTGCTGTACTCAATCATTACCAGAGTATCGTTAATCACAACTCCGGCCAGTGCCACCATACCCAGCAGACTCACCATACTGAGTCCGTACCCCATACCCAAATGGCCAAGTAACGCACCAATCACACCAAAAGGTATCGCCACCATTACGATCAACGGCTGCACATAACTCTTTAAGGGAATTGCCAATAGCAAGTACAGCACCGCCATCGCAAGGGCAAAGGTCATCGCCAGGCTTGCCAGTCCCTCTCGCTCCTCCGCTTGGCGTCCCTCATAGGAAACACTTAAGCCGGGGAATTCAGCTTTCAATTGGGGGACCACACTTTCATTCAGCTCATTAATCACAAGCGTCGCTTGGTCACTGGGCTCCACATTGGCGGTAATTGTTGTAACCCTGCGGCCTGCCCGGCGATTAATTGTGGCATAGGCGCGCCCTTTATCAATTTTTACCAGATCTGGCAGGGGCATCCAAAGTCCATTGCTGGCCCGGATCATAATGCTATTCACATCATTGATATTGGCTCGCTCATCCTCAGGCAAACGCACCATGACCTTCACCTGATCCCGGCCGCGCTGTTGGCGCAGGGCCTCAGCCCCGTACAACGCTGCCCGCAACTGGCGACCAATATCCTCCGCAGACATGCCCAAACTTTTGGCCGTTTCAGTCAGCGTAAGGTCCAACTGGGTTTTACCGAGGGAAATACCGGGATCGATATCACTGACATTGGGGAATTTCTCCAACTCATCCCCTAAACGTATCGCAGCTTGCTCCAAGGTATCCGTGTCGGTATGGCGAAGCTCCACCGTTAACGAGGAGCCAGCACCGGGACCGCCACGGTCAGAAGCTGTTGTCGCGCTAAGGGCACCGGCAATCGGCCCTACTTCCTGGCGCCAGGCGCGAATAAACTCACCGGTGGAAAAAGGACGCTCATCTGCGGGAACAAAGAAAGCGTCCACCATAATCGCGTCATCGCCCATCAAACCGCGAATCCCCAGGAAGACCTTTTCTTTATCGTATTGCTCGAGCACCTTATCGGCAGCAGCAATAATCTGCGAGCGCGCTTTTTCCAGCTGGGATTGAGCCGTTCCGGTGGGAAAGGTGACGGCAAATCGACCGGAGTCCCGCTCCACCCTGGGCATCAAGGTGAAACCCATGCGGCCGCTAGCCGCATAGCCGCCAACCACCAGCAGCGCCGCTACCGCCACGGCAATAGTGGTGTAGCGGTGCTTGATACATATATCCAGGAAGGGCCTAAAGCGCTGCTGTACAAAACGATCCAATCCCCGCGCCAGCATTTTCTGCCGCGCGGCAAAGCGGCGCGCCCGGCGACTTTTATAGCCGCGACGGGAGTGGGCCAAGTGACCGGGCAAAATAAACAGCGCTTCCACCCAGGAAATAATAAATACCGAGCCCACCACAAAGGGAATCACACCAAAGATCTTGCCCATAAAGCCGGGTAAGGCCATCAGTGGAAGGAAAGCGACAATATTAGTCAGGATCGCAAATGTGAGCGGTACCGATACCTGGCGGGCACCGGCAACGGCAGCCTCCAGATTGCTGTAGCCTTTTTGTCGCCACTCGTGGATATTCTCACCGGCAATAATTGCATCATCCACCACTATTCCAAGGGCGATAATAAAGGCAAACATACTTACCATGCTGATGGAAATATCCAGCCCAGGCAGGAATAGCAATGCCCCCAGGAAGCTGGTAGGAATGCCCAGTGTTACCCAAAAAGCCAACCGCAATTCCAGAAAGGCTCCGAGCACAACAAATACTAATAAGAGCCCAATAAAACCGTTCTTCAGCAGCAGGGTCAGACGCGCTTTGAAAATTTCCGAGTCGTCATCTCGAACGGTCAGGGTCACCCCCGGAGGCAGGCTTGCCCTGACCTCATCAACGACTTCATGGGCAGCCTCACTGACACTCATTGGTGTCTGGTCGCCCACCCGGTAGATCTTGATGCTGATAGCTGGCTCGCCGTTAAACACCATATTGCGCGCTTCTTCCTCAAGCGCATCGCTGATATTGGCAACATCCTTTAAATAAACGGCACCGCCACCAATGCCTTGGGCAATAACAATATCGCCAAACTCACGAGCCCAATCACGGCGCTCGGTCACCCGAACCAATATCTCCCCCGCATCAGACTTAACACTGCCGCTGGGAATATCTACCGCTGCATTTTCTACGATGCTTGCCACTTGCAGCAAGGTAAGCCCATAGCGACGCAGGTCGTCGCGGCGAATCTCGATCGCCACTTCCAAGTCCCGCAGACCCCGCGCTTCCAACTGTGTAATACCACTGTGCGCTTCGAGCTTATCGTAAACCTGCATCGCCAACGCGCGCAGGTTTTGCTCGGTAAGATCGCCATGTAATACCAGATCCAGCACATCCCGTTTGCGCTCGGCCAGACTGACCTGGGGCTGCTCAATATCTGTGGGGAAGGTGGTTACAGAATCGATAGCCTGCTGAATATTCTGGTACACCAGGGCAGCATCAGCATCGCCTTCCAGCTCCAGGGTTAAAGAGGCACTACCCTCATTGGCCCTCGCGGTCATCTCTTTGATGCCTACCAAGCCCTGCACCGCTTGCTCGGCAGCCACCAGTACACCGCGCTCGACCTCCTCAGGGCTGGCACCGGGATAGGAAATGGACACGCTCACAGTGTCCAGGCTGAACTCCGGGAAAACTTCCTTTTTAACGATGGTCGAAAAAATCAAACCACCGATCAGGAAAACCAGCATCAACAAATTGGCGGTTACATGGTTGCGCGCCATCCAGGCGATGGCGCCCGTGCGGGTATCGACCTTATCTTTGGATCTATCCTGCTTAGTCATCTGCGCCCCCAGCGTTGGGTCCACCGGGGCCGCGTCTTGGCGGCCGTTCCGCAGAGGCAGCAGCATCTATCGGCGGGCGCTGCTGGCGATTACTGTCTCCGGCAATTCGCACCGGCATACCCTCAGTAACGGTTACCAACCGGGTCGTCACTAAGGCTTCTCCACCGTTGAGCCCCTGCTCCAGGACTGCAAAGTCGCCGCTCATGTAGGCTACTTCTACCGGCAGAACCGTGGTGCGGTTCTTACGAACCACCCACACATTGTTGCCGTCTTGCAACGCGGTGAGGGGGATTCGCACACGCTCATCCTCACTTTGGGAAACGATCTCTACTTTCGCCAGATCGTTGAGAAGCAGCTGCGGCTGGGACGGATCCTGTACGGAAAGCGGGTCTTCCAGCTCTACCAACACACTGGCGAGACGACCCTGCTCTTCCAGTACCGGGATAACCCGGACAAACTCACCACGGCGGTAGACGCCCTGCGGCCACTGGCTGCCGTAAATTCGAACTTCAACATCACCGCGTCCAAGCCGGTGCAGTTGCGACGCGGGAACCTCAACGGCTATCTGGAAACGGTCGGCACTAGCAAGGCTGTAGAGAGTATCTCCTGGAGAGACGCGATCACCGACATCGGCATCGCGCTCAACGACCAGGGCATCAAATGGGGCGCGAATCTCGGTAAGCCGAAGATCGCGTTTAGCCAAGGCCACATTTGCCTCTGCGGATTTTACTGCCGCCTCTGCTACTGCTCTCTGAGGCTCGCGCAACACCAGAGCCTTGTCCCTTCCAGACAGGGCTGTGCCAAGAAGCTCGTATTCCTCTTGAGCAACCTGTTGCTGTCCGTGCTCCTGCTGTAATTCAGCGCGGCGCTGGGCGAGAGTGCTTTCGGCAGTCATCAAGGCCAGCTGGTAAGGTTCCTGCTCAATTCGCAGCAGTACTTGCCCTTGCGGCATTACCGCACCGGGGCCCAGGTCATAATCGAGCCATTGCACCTGCCCCTGTACCTGGGGCTCCAATTCTGCCAACTCTCGGGCGCTCACTTTACCCAGCGCGCTCAAGGTCACAGGAAACCGACCCTGCTCGGCAACGGCTATATCGACTGTCGGTGGCGGTGATTTGCGCTCACCGCGACTGACCGACGGTTTTTCCCGCATCATCCAGTTGAAGGCCAGGAATGCCAACACCACCAAAATTATGGGGATCAGCAGGCGCCAATTGAGTTTCTGCAACATCAGTTATTTCCCTCCAGGTACAACTCCAAATCCACTGGCTCGGGGGCTGGGAGATCCGCCTGGGGGATCCCGCCGGAAAGCGCGCGGTACAGTACTACTCGGTTTTCAATCAGTTCGCGCTCGGCGGACAAGATTTGTCGCGCCAAACTCTGTTGTTCACTCGTCGCGGTCAACACATTGAGGAAGTCGATGGTTCCCCGCGCATAGGCGCGGCTTTGGCGCAGAACCAAAAGGTCTGCGAGACGCTCACGCTCACGTAGATGGTTAAGTCTCTGCTCGATCAGGCTCTCTCGAATCAAGGCCTGCTCTACTTCAGACAAGGCTTCATTGACTGCACTGCGGTAGAGCGCCCAGCGCTCCTGCAGAACGGCGTCCTGTTGCTCCCGGGCTGATGCCAAGGCGCCACCATCAAAAATCACCCCCTCAATAGAGGCTGCAATGGCCAAAAGCCAGTTTTCAGTCACATCGCTAATTAAACTGGTGCCATTGCTGGCTACCGCAGACAAACTAAATACGGGCAGTCGATCGGCCCAGGCCTCATCGGCTAAGTGATAGCCCTGTAAAAGGTCTCGCTGCGCCTCAACGACATCCGGGCGGCGCAATAGCAATTGCGATGGCACGCCGGTCTCTGGCAGGGCTGGTAAGGCAGGCAACTCGGCCTGTTCGTGAATAATGCTGCTAAGTTCCTCGACATTGATACCCAAAAGCACCGCTAACTGTACTTTTAGAGTTTCGGCATCCGCTTCCGCCTCATCCAGTTCCTGCTGTGACTGCTGGACCAGCTGCTGTTGCTGCAAAACATCGGCTGCACCTGAGACGCCGCGACCAAAGCGCAGTTCCAGAACCTTCAGGCTTTTGCGATTGATCTCCAGCTGTTGTTGCAGCAAATCCCGCTGCCCCCACTGCTCCCGCAACTCCAACCAGGTAGCTGCCACCTCGCTCGCCAGGGTCAAGGCTGCCGTCTGTAAATTCTGTTCCTGGGCCAGGTAAGCCGCCTCTGCTGCACTGGCACCGGCACGGACCCGCCCCCAAAGGTCCACTTCATAGCTGGCGGCGATACGGGTACTCCAACTATTGCCCTCCGCAGAGGGATCGGTGAACTCGCCGGAAGAGTAGCGCTGCTCAGTATTTTCAATACTGGCGGTCAGTCTTGGCCAAAGGCCCGATCGCGCTCCCCGCGCGGTGGCTGCGGCCTGCTCCAATCGCCAATAGGTAGCCTGAATATCCGGATTATCTTTCAGTGCCAGCTGTACCAAATTGTCCAACTGCGGATCTTCCAAATCTCGCCACCAGCGCAAACTCGGTGCGACAGTGCCCGATGCACGAAAAGATTCTGGTAACCCCAAATTTTCATCGGGTTGAATGGTCTCAATTGGCTGCGAACTACAGCTGACAAGCAGCGGAACACAAATTGCCAAAATACGGTAAAAGGACAAGGAATATCACCGAAATTAAACGTTTAATCATAAAAAATAGAGATTTATTGCGTGCATTATCCGCCCCCCAAAATCGCTCGCAATGCGTTTTACTCTTGTTTACAAAGCATGCGTAAAATCAGGCAAAAAATTGCTGCCCGCAGGAGTGCCGAAAACCGAGTACTTCGGTATGATGCGGCACACTAAACTGAATAGTCATCGGGGTTTGACGCGGAGCTTATCCAAAAAGTCTCCCCTCTGTACAAAGGTGCTCGGCCTTCTTCAGCCGGCCCTCTTGGACGCTCCGGTGGAATTAATAACGGAAGTAGAAGAGACAAACCATGAGTAAACATCAGCCACTCGCCCATTGGGACGATATTTTGCTGCTGGACCAACAGCTGACCGACGAAGAGCGCATGGTGCGCGACACGGCACGTGAGTACTGCCAAAGCAAACTGATGCCCAGAGTTCTCGAGGGTAACCGCCACGAAATCTTCGATCGTGAAATCATGAACGAGATGGGTGAATTGGGCCTGCTCGGTTCCACCATCGAAGGCTACGGCTGTGCCGGTCTCAACTACGTTTCCTACGGCCTGGTGGCGCGCGAAGTTGAACGCGTTGACTCCGGCTACCGCTCCGCCATGAGCGTTCAGTCCAGCCTGGTTATGCACCCGATTTACGCTTACGGCAGCGAAGAGCAAAAACAGAAGTACCTGCCCAAGCTGGCTTCCGGCGAATGGGTTGGCTGTTTTGGCCTGACCGAGCCCGATGCGGGTTCCGATCCCGGCGGCATGAAAACCCGCGCCAAGAAAGTCGATGGCGGCTACCGCATCAGCGGCTCCAAGATGTGGATCACCAACAGCCCAATCGCCGACGTTTTCGTTGTTTGGGCGAAAGATGACGACGATATTATTCGCGGCTTCGTGCTGGACAAAGGTATGGAAGGCCTCTCCGCACCGAAGATCGAAGGCAAGTTCTCACTGCGCGCCTCCATTACCGGCGAGATTGTGATGGACAATGTGTTCGTTCCGGAAGAAAACAAGTTCCCGGAAATTGGCGGACTGCGCGGCCCCTTCGGCTGCCTGAACCGCGCTCGCTACGGTATCTCCTGGGGCGCCATGGGTGCCGGCGAGTTCTGCTGGCACGCCGCTCGCCAGTACGGCCTGGACCGCACCCAGTTCAATCGCCCTCTGGCTCAAACCCAGCTGTTCCAGAAGAAATTGGCGGACATGCAGACCGAAATTACCCTGGGCCTGCAAGCCTCCCTGCGCGTAGGTCGCATCATGGATGAGAACAAGCAGTTCGACCCCACCATGATCTCCCTGGTGAAGCGCAACAACTGTGGTAAAGCACTGGATATCGCGCGTATTGCTCGCGATATGCACGGCGGCAACGGCATCTCCGACGAATTCCACGTAATTCGCCACGTGATGAACCTGGAAGCTGTAAATACCTACGAAGGTACCCACGACGTACACGCATTGATCCTCGGCCGCGCCCAGACCGGCCTGCAAGCGTTCGTGTAAAACACGTCTAGTTCGATGCTCACGGTAGTTGCCGTGGGCATCGCCCTTATCCCATTACTTCTTATCTCCTTACTTCTACCTCGCCCCCCAGGTTGGTAGCACAAAACCATTAAACTAAAGTTCGGAATAATCACACAAAAAGGCGGCGCATAGACTGTGGAGCAGTATTAAATTATTACCCACACCAAGCAAAGTACTGCACCGAAAAAAAACGTTTGGATTTAAAGTAATAATAATTGAGAGCAGGCCAAAACTCACTGCGACCATTTACGCATCATCGAACCGCGAAATAAGTAAAGACAGCCCTCAGCAATTATTAAACTCTCAATAAAGGTATAAAAAGGAAGTTTTGGGGAGCGCGGAAAGCCCAAACAGAGAGCCCAACAAGCTGAATAAAATTATTACCCCTCCCCTAACTTCCCTCCACATCAACAATCTCCTGCCCCGGATTTCGATCATTTAATTTCACTACACAAAGAGCAATACCCAGCAACACGACAAAAGTCGCTACCCACTCGACAAATGTAAGATATTCACCGAGGATAATTGATGAGCCGATTATTCCCACAATAGGAACCAGCAACCCAAATGGTGAAACGCAGGCAGAGGAATAGCGACGAATTAAATCACCCCATAAAATATAACCAACCAATGTCACCATGCACACTTGGTAAACAATTGAAAACCAACTGGCCGTATTCGCCTGAAAAAAGAAAACCCAGGGAGTATGGCTTTCATAAAATATCGACAAAACCAAAAGAGGTACTGGCGGTACCAATGAAGCCCACACCATTAAATGAAGTAAGTTAACTCCTGGCATCCTGCGGAATACGATATTCGCTATCGCCCAAGACAGCCCCGCCCCCATAATAAGGATAAATCCCACTATCGTTGTCGACCCACCTTTATCGGCATAGTAGAAGAATACAGAAAACCCTACAGCCGCTATTACCAAACCCAAGCACTGCTGCATATTTATCTTATCGCCAAACAGCATTGCGAATAGTAATAGGGTGAATGGCACCTGCGACTGCATTAGCAGTGACGCTACACCCGCTTGAATATCGGCCTTCATGGCGTAGTACATCAACCCCAGAGAGAGAAACTCTAAGAAGAAGCCGAGCGCAACAACATTGAGGATCGAGGTCTTGGGGAATGGACAAAAGAAAACCAGAGGAACAGCGACGAGGGTGAAGCGAACCGAAGCCAATAACATTGGCGGGAAGTCGGCCAGCGCCACCTTGGTTATCGGGTAATTCAGTCCAAAAATTGAGACTGCCAGCAAAGCTAACAGTATGCTTTTATACGGCATCTCTACAGCCAGTGAACAATGGACGTAACCAAAGGGTAGCAGCCTCTATTAGTCTTCTGCGCCTAATGGGCCCTTTGTCATTGTTTCAATAGCTCCCTGGTACCCATCTATTGCGGCGCCTCACACTTCTCACCAGTAGATCGCTGCTCAATTCCCTTTGCGTAGACAGAAGTGCTATTCTCCCCTGCCCGCCAATCTCTGGATGTAACGATGATATGGATGAGCTGCTGCACTGGTTTGAATTGATCGGTATCGCGGTCTTTGCCTTCAGCGGCGTACTCGCCGCCGGCCACAAACAGATGGATTTATTTGGTGCCGTGGTACTCGCCTGCGTCACCTCTATTGGCGGTGGCACCGCCCGGGACATTATTCTCAACGTCCCTGTATTCTGGCTTGAGCACACCTATTACCTGTGGATCGCCTCAATTACCGGTGTAGTAAGCTTTTACCTGATACGCTATCTAAAGGTCCCTATGCGCCTGCTAATGGTGGCAGATGCCATTGGACTCGCCGTTTTTGTGGTGCTCGGAACCCAGAAAGTACTCGAACTGGGCTATTCCGCGACCATCGCAATCGTGCTCGGCGTAATGACCGGTACTTTTGGCGGGGTGATTCGGGATGTGCTGTCCGGTGACATTCCACTTTTACTCCGGCGAGAGATCTATGCCACCGCTGCCCTTACCGGTACGGCCATACTCGTTGCCTTGGACAATGTAGGGTGGCTACCCCATGAGCTAGTGGTGGCTATTGCTGTATTTGTGACCCTAGCGATTCGCCTCGCGGCATTGCGCTGGAATATCTCCGCGCCAGTGGCACGCTTCGGCAAGCACTGACCGTTCAAAGGCCTGGAACCATAAACCACTACTTAATAGCAGTCACAGGAATAATCTAAGTGCAAAAAGCCCGATTGCGCATACTCCTCATTATTCTCATTTCCATGGTGATTGGAGCCTGTGAGCGCTCGACAAACTCTGTCCAAACCGGTCAATCCCCGCAAAAACAATACGCTCGCCTGGTCGCAAAGCCCTGCTGGTTCAAAACCGATGAAACCTGGCCTTTCACCCAGTGTTTCATGATGGAGGTGCCGGAGAATTATGCCCACCCAGAAAAGCGTAAAATCCGCTTTCCGGTCGTGCGCTTCCGCGCCACAAACCCCGATCCCAAGAAAATCCCCCTACTCCACCTAGGCGCCGGAGGCCCCGGAGCCAGCATGGGGTTAGAGCCCGAGAACGCCAGCGATTGGTTGTGGCTTAACTATGCCGCCATGACAGTAGAAGATGGCCGGGATCTCTTTGTTATAGATCCCAGGGGCACCGGTATGGCCCAGCCGCGCCTCACTTGCAGCGAGTTTATCGAAGATGCCGATACCGCCTTCCGGCGCAACCTGTCTCCGGAAGAAGAGGCCCGTGTTTTTTCCTTCAGTATGGAGCGCTGTTACAGCCGCCTGAGCAAAGGTGCCGACCTGGCCCAGTACAACAGTTCTGTGATCGCCAGGGATGTAGAAGAGCTGAGAAAAACCCTCAAACTCGATAAATTCGATCTCTACGGGGTGTCCTACTCCTCCCGCTACGCCCTGACAGTGGCCCGCGACTTCCCGGAATCAGTGCGCACCCTGGTGCTTAACAGCGCGGTTTTCCCCAATATTGTCTACACGCAGCAGCTCCCACAGGACTCCCTGGCCGCCTACGAGCGCGGCCTGAAGCATTGCATCGAAGACGAGAAATGTAACAGTCGCTACCCCAATTTGCGTCGCAGATTGGAAAACCTGATCCAGACCTTAGACGAAGAGCCGCGCACCATTCCGATCAAGCACCGCTACTCAAAGCAAAGCTATCCCTTTGTGCTTACTGGACAGCGCTTGCTGAGAGTTCTATTCCAGGCGCTGTATAACGAAAACTTCTACAGTGAACTGCCCAAGATGATCGAGGGCCTGGAAAATGAGGGCGATGAAGGGCTACAGCCGGCCCAGGATGCCATCGCACACTTTATGGAGATCGTACTGGATCCCTACTTTGGGGATGCAGCCGGCGTTAGCCACTTCTGCTATGAAGAGGCTCCTTTTGTCGATTTTGATCAGGCCAGGGCCAACGCTGCAGACACCGGCATTCTCGGCGGGGCCGTGCGATCAGATTTAAATTTGTTGCAGCTACAGTGTCGCATCTGGGCAATCCCCTCTGCTCCTCTCACTGAGTCAGAAGCCATCTCCACCCCAGTTCCAGTGATAGTGTTACACGGCGGCCTGGATCCGGTACTGGCTGCAGATGATGTCGATATCGCACGCAAAGAGCTACCGAATCACCAATGGCTGCTATTTCCCAACCTGGCTCACGATATTATTTCCGCAAGCAACTGCGCGGAGCGGGCAGTTGCGCGCTTTCTCGACAACCCTGCCGAAGATCAAACCGAAACCACCATGACTTGCCGCAAAGCGGAGCTGGCAGACCAGATTTCCACCGAAGAAGAATCTGAGTCCCAGCAAGAAGCCGAACAACAGGCCGTTGAACCCCAAGCAGCTGAGGTCCCTGCCCCGGAAAGCGGCCAATAACCAAAAACAACAGCTGAAGTTACACGACAAAAGCGGTATCAAGGATTGAGGAAAGGCCGATGGAGAGCAACAACAACCCTGCCCTGATTGAAGTTGCGGATTTGGTAGAGCTCAAAAAGACCGGCGAACCCGTAATATTGGACTGCCGCTATAGCCTGGCGGATCACGATAGTGGTGAGCGGGACTATCGGGCAGGCCATATTCCCGGTGCCCATTACGCCTGCCTGCACCGTGACCTCTCTGCCCCTGTGCAACGCTACGGCGGCCGCCACCCAATGCCGAGCGCTGCACAGTTCCAGGACTACGCTCGCAATCTGGGAGTCGATAGTGACACACAGGTAATCGTCTACGACGACAACCGCCTGGGTTTCGCTGCCCGTGCCTGGTTCCTGTTTTTCTTCTTTGGCCACAAGAAAATCAGCATTCTGAATGGCGGTCTAAAAGCCTGGCTCGATGCAGGGGAGGCATTGGACACAAGCGAGCCCACTCGATCCAAGCAAGGAAACTTCAGCGCACAACCAAAAGAAAATCTTTTGGTTCATTACGAGACTATCAAACAAAACCTGGGTAAAGCACCCTGGCAGTTAGTAGACGCCCGGGACAGTCAGCGCTTTGAAGGAATTGAAGAGCCTATCGACCCGATTGCCGGACATATACCCACCGCCATCAACCAGCCCTGGCAGAACATAACTGACAAAAACAATGGGAAAGTGAAATCTATTCCCGAACTCAAAGAGCAATTCGGCAACTTGGCGGACGGCAAACCGCTTCTCAATTACTGCGGCTCCGGAGTTACTGCCTGCGTTAATTTCTATGCACAATATTTAGCTGGTCGCCACGACTCACTACTCTATCCAGGGAGTTGGAGTGATTGGTGTGCACATCAATAAAAGAAAAAATCAGAACTCCTTAGCACACACAACTGTCAAGGGGTTCATTTAAGTAGATACAGCGTATCTTGTCCAAACTATATGGCTATAAGGTAACGAGGCCAAAAAAGATAAGAGACAGAGCCCGGCATGAGGGTTAGCGGTCGGAAGTACAATTCTAAAAAGCTAGAAGAAAAACCCAAATATAATAGCTAAATTTAAATTCAGCCCACACTCTAAAAATCCTCAGCCGACTAACGTAAATACTTTGGTAAAAGAATCCGCAGCTATAGCCATCACACCAAATGTGAAATTATTCTTCTCATTACAATGAATACTTTTGGTACATACATTAGAAAATATCTCAGCCCTCACCAAGCAGAACAAAGCGGATAACCCACACTGCGCCTCCCTTCAAGCATCTCTTGATACTGCCAATGATATTGTAATATTTTATCGCCACTCGAGATTGCGAACAATTATCAAAAGCCTAATGAAATATTCTTTTCACCAAGCCTGTGCAACAAATTGAACTACCAGACGCCTCTAAAATTAGCATGCCTCTCAGTTCCGAGATCTATTAACAGATGATAGAATGCAGCCGTTTTGAACATGCCATTAAAATTTATAGATCATGCTTTCAGCGGCAAAAGATGGCTACACAGGTCTCAGGAGAGTAACCCGAACTGATACTTGCGCACCAATTATTGTCGGCATCAGCTTATGGGAAGAACTGGCTGGAAATTGAAACAACTGTGTTTGCCTTGCCAGATTCTAATATCTATAGATCTCAATCATAAGGAGATTAATCGTGAGATACAGGAAAGCATAGCTTTACATCATTCAGAAGAAAGGTGGTGGTTAGAGCATGCACCCTAAAATTAGTAAGTAAAGGCACCTGACGTCACAACCTTAACTAACTCTGGTTGTGTAGCAAGTGCATTAAGCGTTATGTGATATGAATAACACGCGTAGTATATTCTTGAAGTATCTGTCATTTTTAAGCATATTATTCCCTTCCATTTGTTTTTCGGGTAATTACTTACCTTTAAATAGCAGTTGCGATGGATTCCCTAAAGTTGCTGTAGGTAGCATCAAAGGAACCTGTATTGGGATTGTCAGTCAGTTCTCAGGTTTTAAGAAGCCCCGTAAAGCGATCCAATTGGGCAAGCGCAGTCTCCTTATAACCGATATGGGCGGATGGTCCGAGGGTAAGGGAATCCTCTGGCTCCTTGAGTCCTCTGATGATCATTTAAAAGGAAATGTCACAGTTACCCCTCTGTTGCATGGGCTCAATATGCCTCACGATATTGAGATGGACCCCAAGGGACGTATTTTAGTGGCAGAGACTAATCAGATTCGTCGGCTAGAGTTAGTAGACAACCAAATTGTTTCTGATGAGGTAATAATTGGAAACTTACCTCACAAGGATTCGCTGCATCCTTTAAGTAATTTCGTTCAGCTACCTGACAACTCACTGTTAATTAACTTTGGCTCAAGAACTGACCAGTGTGAGCATCATATAACGGATGGTAAGTGTAATGAGCTAGACGAGAACGGACTCTGGCAATACAGCTATAAAAATTCTACCGATAGCTACTCCGCAACAGGAAGACAAATTGCAAATGGGTTAAGGAACTCAATGGCCCTGGTGGCCCACTCTTCCGGGGTAATACTACAGGCAGAAAATAGCAGTGATGTGAAGGATGCTGATGAGCCCTATGAGGAAATCAATATAATCAGGGAAGATGGATTTTATGGCTGGCCCTACTGCCTGAATGAAATGTTTGATCAAGGCAAAATCAAAAATGGTTGCCATGTCAAGAACTACCACCCTCCCTATACACTTCTGCCTCCCCATGTCGCCCCACTAGATATGCTATATAGCCAATCCAGTAAAATACCAGCGCTAAATAATAGACTTTTAATGAGCTGGCATGGGTACCGTGTGGTAGGTAATCGGTTGGTTGCCTATGATATCAATCATAATGGGCTACCCGTTTTAACCGACAAAGCATGGTTTAACCGTGATCCTATCGCGCCAAGCACAGAGTGGACACGCCATCCATTTGCCCCCCAGGGGGGAATGTCACAACAAGCTCAACACATCGAAATTATCACTAACTGGAATCAGGTAGATAACCTTCGCCCCGAAGGCGCACCGGTGGGCTTAGTTATGCTTATGGATGAAACATTATTAATCGTCGATGACAAAAATAAAGCTATTTTAAGGCTTGCTGCTGGAGAGTCATATATAAGTGAAGAGCCTATTACTGGCGACGATAACATTGAAGCTGAAACTATGGCCACAATTTTGGACAAGCACCCGAACCTTAAAAATACCCTAATTGAACACTGCGCCTCATGCCATGAAGATATAGCTAAATCACCGGAAAAGCTGTTAAACAACACCAGCGGCTGGCTTAAGCCTACAGATGGAGTCATGAATATCGAACTAGCGCTATTCAACCCGGTTCGCCCAATGCCTCCATCATCCACAATGAGCAAAGAACAAAAACAACAATTGATCAATAGCATTAAGTCTATTTTTGACTAACTGTTTCCGCGAACACCTAAGAGAAGCGAAGATATAACCATAAACCCAGGGTCTGCATTTCTTATTGCGAACAACATAAAATATACGCGACACTAAGAAATGCAACCCTTTGGCATTCGGAAAAAGCACCTTAGGAAATCAGTTAAACTTGACAATAACAGGCAACTATGAACCTTTGCCTTTGGGCAGCTATACCAACTTAACAGAACAGTAACAATATACACTTTTGAAAAAAATTGCAGCAAAAGGGAGTTTAAGACCTTGATTAGTTCACCCACAAAATGGGAATACAAAAAAGAAACCCAAAAAGTCATAGGCGACATTGACAACTCAAACGCTAGTATTATTGTCAATGTAGCAAAAAATTCCCCTGCAGATAGTATTGGATTAAAGAAGGGTGACTTTATCCTCAGCTTCAATGGGGAACCATTGATAGCTCAAGATGAAATTGACTTAACCTACGGTAGAGGAACTGTGAATTACCGCTTTTATTCACGCGGTGATCACACAATATTAAATGTCAAAGCATCCCCAGTCCCTCTCGGGGTTATTACTGAGCCGAGTTCAAATTATATCCTAAAGGAGTTAAAGACTGGCAGCTTCCCTGGCTGGGAGGGATTTCGCTTGCTATGGAAACGCAGAGATTGGGAGAGACTGCTTGAAGCAAGCGAGGCCACATATTCAGACACAAGTATTAGCCGAATAATTAGAAAAGCATTTAAGAATTTCGGGAAAAATGCTGGAATGCTTTATAAAGGTGCATCACTTTTTGAAACAAACAGGGAAGAAGAAGGTATCCATCTAATTTCTGACTTCATCGACAATCAACTATCAAGCTATGAAACATTTGAGCATGCCATAGCCTATTTTTATGCCTCTAAGTGGTGTGAACTTAGGGGGGATAAGGAAGGTATTGAACACTGGCTGTTAGCCTCAGATAGAAGCAATGCTGGTGAGTTTGAGAGAATCTCTCAAGAAACTTACCTGAAAGGATTTGATCCAGCTCCCAAGAGGTATAAATGGATAAATAAAGAATTTCCGAGCAGCTATATTCTTGAAAATATAGGTAGCGGAGGTACCACCTCTCTTACTGAGTCATTGGCGAGACTAGATGCCAGTCAACTTTTACCCGTTTGCGTGATGCCATTCTATCGAGGTAATGGGCCTTACAATGATGCACTAGGCTGTTATGGAAGTATGTTTGAATATATTTCCGATAAAATTGCTCCTATGCACGTCATTTTGGATTCTCCTAAAAAAGAAGAAGGAGAAGAATGGCGCTACGAAAATGAGGAAAAACTCATCAATAATGGCGTTCCTTTTGAACTCCTATATGATCCGGAAAGTTCGATTTCTAAATCCCTAGATCTTGAGTATTCACCAGTATTTTATCTTCTAAACCAGGAAGGTTTTATTGTTTATGAGGGCGCGCTCAGGAAGGCCTATGACTACTGGGACACACTAGAGTGCATTTCAAGCAACGATAATTGAGAGAAATAGCTTTTCCATAATTTCGACCTCTCCTTGCACCAAAACTGATAGAGAAACATCAAAAAAAACAGAAAAATACCCTACGATGTAGCCCTCTTCAAAACGGGCTACATTCCTGCTATTGGCAAGATAAGCCTAACTTTTAGTAAAGACCGGATAGTGTTCACCTTTAGAGCCCTCCCACACTCCACCAACGCTTTCACCCATTAACTATTAAATATTCTTCCTGCGTAACAGATCACACTTAATATTCCTGGCTCTCCTACAAATAATCACCAAGCCTTATAAATATGCGCATCAACCAATCCATCACTTGCAAACTGAATAATCCACCCAAAAAAATAAGTCATTACAACTATAAAAAGTTTAGGTACAAGAACAGCCCTCCAGCAGAGGAGCGCACTCTATTACGCTTCAATTCGTGCACTTACCACATATTCATATTCGCTGGTCGCGCTGGACATCTTATCTTCATACGAAATCAACCACATCAAAACTAGCACAGGAAAATATTTTTTATTTAGCAAGCTTAGTAATTGGTACAAACACATGATTTAGGCGGGCGGTCAAATTATGTCCACACCCATCAAAAATATTAAATCACCAATCATACCAACTAAAAAGTTACTATTTCTTTACGCATTACCACCCCCATTGTATCATTTGATATTAATAAAATAGCGGAAAACACTTCGACTAATGCACTTGGCTACAACAAAATCACATTATTCTTTGTTCCCGGGAGCACTGAAGAAGCAAAACTTTCTGTGTGCAACCAACTCAACACAAGCCTCATGATATTAGAGAAAATCTATATTCAACCCACTGTTCAGGCTACAGTCACCATAGGCAAGGTTTCTCCAGGTCTACCAAAGGGGTCACAAAATTATATCCTTGACACAGAAAGGCTCATTTACTTGCAATCACACTTTAATAAACCCTGCAACTAGGATGAGTTAAGCCTAATGCCGCTAAAAAGCCACCCTTCTCTCTACGTTGAATTCCAAATAAACAGCTTATGGACTGCTTTGAAAACTAGTCGCCTTGTCGCCAGGTAAATAACGAGCAACATTAGTAAGGAGGGTAATTGAGCATGCAAAGGAATAGATGGCACTTAACCTCAACCATTCGACGTCAAAAGCCTCAAGAGAGTTTCAGGTAATGAGAGCCTCAATAATTTAAGGAAAACAAATCAGAAATCAATACATCATTAAAATTATGCTCTCATAATTTTACCTGTGATCTCTCTAGAGAGAGCACATTAAGAATGTGTGTAACACCACATGCAAAATGGACATACACACTTGGGGATGGAAAAGTAGATATATATGAACAATCGACACAAAGAACAGTGGGAAAATTTAGGAGCTTGCGATCCATATTGGGCTGTTCTCTCAAATCCCTCGAAAAAAAATGGAAAATGGGATAAGAAGACTTTCTTCGAAACAGGAGAAAAGGAGATAGGTCAGGTTTTCGAAAACCTTCGGCAGAACAATATGGAGCTACAAGGGGGTACCGCTCTGGACTTTGGGTGTGGTGTAGGGAGACTTAGTCGAGCTTTATCCAGAAGCTTTGAAAAGGTAGTTGGAATTGACATCTCAAGCTCAATGATTGCCGAGGCCAAAGTTCAACATCGAAACTATTTAAATATACAATTCATTTATAATACGGCCTGCGACCTTTCAGTAATTTCAGACTGCTCTATTGATTTTTTGTATAGTAACATTGTCTTGCAGCACATGCCCCCAAAACAGCAAATTTCATTTATCAAAGAGTTTTGCCGAGTACTCCGCCCTGGCGGAGTACTCGTTTTTCAAACTCCCTCTAAGCACGACCTTACTGTACCCGTCGGCTGGGTTCACTTTCTGGTTAGCAACCGCATTTTAAACATTATCAGAAGAGTAAAGTATGGACGAAATGGGGTCATGGAAGTTCATGTACTTGCCAAACAGCGCATACTGGGTGTGCTTAATGACCATGGCCTTTCAGTAAAAAAAGTAGAAAAATATGATTCTTCAGGAAAAGGCTTTAGAAGCTATAGGTACTATGGCGTAAAGAGCTAGGAATTTTATAGAATGGACCATTGCTCCGCCTGTGCCTGCGATATGGTCCACTGTATAATTTTTGTAGGTTTTATCTAAACACCCAGCAGGTTAAATATCCTTATCTGCGTAATTTTCAAGACCTTACAGAAATGCTTAGCAACATAAGGATATAGCAGTCCTTGATATGAGCTAAGAGGGAAGTAGTATGAAAGTTTTGAGGGTAACGATAAATACTAACCGGGCCTTGCATTAACTAGATTGTAACTAGTAAGCAAGGCCAACATAGAGTATCACAACTATATTTCGGGTTAGAAAAACTCAATCACTGATTAGCATAAGTGAACCTGACCTTAAATAAAAAGTTTTACTCCGGATGCCCATGAGGCTACATATTTGATAACTTTGTGAAAATCGTCATTAGAAATTCATACGCGTGATAAACTGCCATACAAAGTCAGCAAGAATGTAATCACACCTTCCAAATTCGATCGATCTTCCATAAATCGAATTTATGTTCCGCCCGATAATGCATATTACTGACCAAGTGAAAGAAGAAGTAAAAATCCTCTTTATCTTCAAACCAAAACTCCCCAAAGTTCGGATCAAAGAAACAGGCACCCTGCTTTTGCCCGCCAAATGACTGAGCACCAACCCAAGCAGCTACCGCATGAGCGCCCTGACTCTGGTCTCGACTAGAGCACATTTCAATCAACGCATAGGCGCCATTAATCTGTTTAAGCCGCTGTCGCAAGGAATCCCTGTTTGATCTTCCGGTAGCTGAAGAAAGCACTCTCAACCGATTTAAAAGCAACCAGGCCCTATGAGAAGCTCGCCAGTTGGCACTTTGCACCCAGGCTTGCTGTTGTGCCGCTATTCGTTGGTATTTCCCCATATTGAAAGGGATAAATCTTCGCTGATCCCAAACGCCACCCAAGTGATTTACTAAAGAGTCGTCATAAGCATGATACTTAATCCAGTGTGAAGCCAACGACAAACAGATTCCACTGCCAGCAATCTGTCGGATATTCAAAACAGGAAATGATTGGGAAAAATCCCAAGTACATACTCCATCCAACTGGCGCGCCATAGAGTAAACGCTGTACATAAAAGGTCCTACGAATAAATTATTGTGACTCTGTACTTAAGGAGCCTATGAATAACTACGCGGATAGAGTGAAATCCCCTTATTAACCGCAACCACTTCTGCTCAAGGTGAAAGTGAGGCTCAAGGGTTCTTTTCCCCGACGCAGGAGTTGGAACTTTACGCGCCAGACCCACCGCCGACTTTATGATTTGGGCGCAAGTTTTTAGATTTTGGTCATAATTTAATGACAACCAAATACAGGGAAACAAATTCAGAGAAGGCAGGAAAAAGACAGAAAAGTGGAGGGGAATTGACTGTGTTCAGCGTCACAACAACAGGCAGCACTCACCGCGCCGCCTGCTTCTGCAATCTAACAATTTTTAGTCGTACATAGGGTTGCGAAGAATAGGGCAAACCGCATCTTCATTCTTAGCCATATATTGCTGGTGGTACTCCTCGGCGTAGTAGAACGGTTGAGCCATGCTGATTTCGGTAGTGATTGATCCACGATCTTTGGCATCCAGCGCTTCCTGCACAGCTGCCCTGCTCGCTTCCGCCTCCTGTTTCTGGCCTTCGTTCAAGCAGAAAACACAGGAACGGTACTGGGAACCGATATCGTTACCCTGGCGCATACCCTGGGTTGGGTCGTGGTGATCCCAAAAGATCCGCAGGAGTTCTGCATAGCTCACCTTTTTGGGATCAAAGATCACTTTCACCACCTCTGCGTGCCCGGTACGGCCGGTGCAGACTTCATCGTAGTTCGGGTTTTCAGTGGCGCCATCGGTGTAGCCAACGGCAGTGGCAAACACACCATCCGTATCCCAGAACACATGCTCTGCGCCCCAGAAGCATCCCATACCAAAAATGGCGACTTCCAGGTGCTCAGGGAATGGCTCTTTAATGGTGTTGCCATTTACAAAGTGGGTGCCACTGATCTCCATCGGCTGGGGCCGGCCGGGCAGCACCTGGTCCGCATCGGGTATCTGAAATTTGTCGTATTGCATACTGTTTTCTCAAGTGCAGGTATTTTCTTTTGTCAGGATAGCTCTAAGGCGCTTATCCTCCCAGATCCAGGGAGCCTCTGAATAATTCCGTGGTGCCTCTGGCTTTCAGAGCGGTTCACAATCAAGGCGCGGCTTTGTAGGAATGTCCAGACCTTTCAAAAAGTCGCAACGCAGAGTGTGAATCGCTCTGAAAGCCCCGCAGGGCGGGTCTTGAAGGCCACAGCTGCTACTTTGCAGCTCTTGGCCATTCGCTGGCGAGCTTGTGCATAAGCCCTGCAGCCTTCAAGACCCGCAGAGACCTTACGGAATTATTCAGAGGCTCCCTTACTATATTAATCCGCGAATCAAGTAGTTAAGAGGACTCTATGATACGCAGAACAAACATTGGCAGATCAACACTATAAGGAGTCGTCATTGGCGCGCTTAATCTTACTGATTTTAATCGCCATCGGTGCCTGGTATCTCTGGCAAAAAATCAAATCTAGCTCACCGCAGGAGCGGCGCAAGCAGATTTTTATGGCCTGTATCGCCGGCGTCGCCGCAATAGTGGTTGTGCTGGCTATCACCGGGCGCCTGCATTGGGTAGGAGCAGCGCTCGTGCTCATTCTTCCTGTGTTGGGCCGTTTACTCAGTCAGCTCTCCCGTTATTTACCCTGGTTGATGCCACTGTTTGAAAAGTATTCAAACAGGCGCCCAAATCCAGGGGCCACTCAACATCCGCCGCCACACAACACCGAGGGCCCGCCACTCTCGGAACACGAGGCGCGCCGAATCCTTGGCGTTGACGCCGATGCTGGCAGAGATGAAATCATTAGTGCACACCGCAAATTGATCCAAAAACTCCACCCAGATCGCGGCGGCAACGATTACCTGGCATCGCGTATCAACGCCGCTAAGGAGTTACTACTGAGCATTCTTGGTTAAACCTTACAAAGCAGGTGGATATACCTGGCCAATTGCCGATAGGGGTCCACCTGGGAGTATTCAAGCTCCTTTTCCACAATGGCCGACGCGGGCAACTTTTCCCGGATTGATGGCGTCATAAAATCGTGGAAGCAGCGGATGCCGCTGTGACAAGCCACGGAAAAGCCCGCTTCGGTCAGCCAGTCTTCCACCCATTCCGGCAGCAGTGGATTCTGTGGAGTGAGGCTGCCAGGGTGGCCACCCCAGTTATCCCCTTCAATATTGCGGTCCAGCTGGCGAAAGCTGCCCCGCTGTAATAGACGGAACTCAAGGGCACGCCGATTGTAGAAAGTGAGCGAAAGATGCCCACCAGGCTTTAACAGGCTGCGCAGCTGCTGCAATGCCTGTTGCGGCTGTTCCAACCATTCCAGCACAGCGTGGCAAATTACCAGGTCGGCGTCCTTTAGAGCTTCTACCTGCGGCAATTCTTGCAGGGGTTTATGCAGCAAGGTCATTTGCTTTTGCAAATGGCGCTGGCGAATTTCCGCATCCGCGAGTTCAAGCATCTGCGCAGAAATATCTGCGAGAAAAACCTCGTGCCCCGCTTCAGCCAGATCCATCGCAAAATGGCCCTGGCCACCCCCAGCGTCAACGATTTTTAGAGTGCGCTGCTCGCTCCCCAATAACGGCGCCAGATCCCGGTTGAGCACTGCCAGGCGGATATCCCCTTTAAGGCCGCCATAGATACGGTTGCGAAAACGGTGAGCGAGATCGTCAAAGTTTCGATCTTTACGCAGGCTGTCACCCATCGGAGCCCTCACCTTGCAAAGCCTCATTGCATCGGCGGCGGTTCTCGGCGAATTTGCGCTGTAGCGCCTCTTCCATATCAACCCCCAGTACAGCGGCCAGTTTGCTCAAGTACATCTGAATATCCGCCAGTTCAGCGGCAACTTGCTCGGCCTTGTCGCCTGCCATTAGATTATGGATATCTTTATCGCTGCACCATTGAAAGTGTCGCCCTAACTCTGCAACTTCCACAGATAGCGCCATGACCAGGTTTTTTGGGGTATGCAGTGACTGCCAGCCGCGCATTTCAGCGACTTCATCAAAAGCCGCCAGGATTTCACGGTCTTTCATCGAATTTTTTCCTCTGCTGGCGCTCCAGCCCGCCCTCCCGGGCCGCCAAAATTGAATTCAGTGCGCGGGACAAAAACTCACGCCTGTATAAAACACAGACAACAAACAGATAGCCGGCAACAAACAGGACTGGGTGGATAAACCAGCCCAGCACTGACATTGAGAAATAATAAGAGCGCAGACCGTAGTTGTAACTGTGGCCCGCATGGTCAATCACCTTGGCTGTACTGATGGCAAACCGGCGTCGCTCTTCCTCAGATAGATCACCGGTTTCCGGCGGCGGTGCTGCACCAATGAGCACATTGGCGAAGGAGTACTGGCGCAGTGACCAGGTAAAATTGAAAAAGGCGAAGATAAAAATCAGAATCAACAACATCACCTTGAGTTCAAACTGCTCAACGGTGGTGGGCTCCGCAAAAGGCAAACTGGTGAGCACTTCGATGGCCGCCTTGTTCGCCGTCAAAGCCGTCACTAAACCCGCCAGGATAAGAATACTGGTGGAGGCAAAAAAACCAATGACCCGCTCCAGGTTACTGAGAATAGCGGTATCCGCCATGCGCATATCCCTATCGAGCATACGCATCATCCATTCAACGCGGTACCACTGAAGCGATGAAGTAAGGCACCAGGTTTCTTTGGCTTTTTTTCGCGCAAAAACGGTGTAACCCACCCATGTGATAAAAAAGCCAATGACACTGGCAATATCCAACCAGGACAACCTCTAATATCTCCGTGTTCGTCTACATTTATGCCGTAGCTTCGGCAAGCGAAGTCTTCGCCCTACTGGCATCCTTGTCAACACTGTCTTTCCGATGTGTGCAAGCGGTAGAATAGCGCCCTTTCGCCGGCAGCAGTGGCCGGCCAGAAAATTCATATAACTCCAGGGAGCTGTCTTTTGAGCAACTCACATCCTGCATTTGAACTGGTTACCAGCGCAGATATTGATTCTCTCGGCGTGCGCGTCGAGGAATACCGACACATTACGACCGGTGCCCAGCACCTGCACATCGCCGCAGACAACTCGGAAAATGTTTTCCTTGTCGCCCTGCGCACCGTGCCCGAAGACTCCACCGGTGTCGCCCATATTCTTGAACACACCGCTCTGTGCGGCAGTGACAAGTACCCGGTGCGCGATCCCTTCTTTATGATGATCCGGCGCTCACTCAATACCTTTATGAACGCCTTCACCAGTTCAGATTGGACCGCCTACCCGTTTGCCAGCCAGAATCGAAAGGATTTTGACAACCTTCTCGACGTCTACCTGGATGCGGTATTTTTTGCGCGCCTGGACCCGCTGGACTTTGCCCAGGAAGGCCATCGCCTGGAATTTGCCGAAGCGGATAATGCGAGCAGCGAGCTCGTCTACAAAGGTGTCGTGTTCAATGAGATGAAAGGCGCCATGAGCTCCGTCACCTCGCAGCTGTGGCACACCCTGAGCAAATATCTGTTCCCCACCACCACCTATCACTACAACTCCGGTGGCGAACCTACCGATATTCCAAAGCTGAGTTACGAGCAGCTGGTTGCCTTCTACCGCAGCCACTACCATCCCAGCAACGCCACCTTTATGACCTTCGGTGATATTCCGGCGGCGGAGCACCAGGCCGCGTTTGAAGAAAAAGCGCTGCACAAATTCGAGAAGCTCAACAAGACCATCTCGGTTGGGCGCGAAGACCGCTACCAGGCGCCACTGAAAGTCGAAGAGCACTACCCGTTAAATGGCGAGCCCCTGAAGGCCAAGACCCATATCGTATTGAGCTGGCTGCTGGGTGATGTCACCGATCTTGAAGAGGCTCTGACCGCACACTTGCTCGCCGGTGTACTGCTGGATAACAGCGCCTCACCGCTGATGAAGCTGCTGGAAACCACCGACCTTGGCACTTCCCCTTCTCCGCTGGTTGGCCTGGACGATTCCCAACGCGAACTGGTGTTTGTCTGCGGTATTGAAGGCAGCGAACGCGAAAGTGCCGACGAGCTTGAGCAACAGGTTCTCGACGTGCTGAGGGACGTGGCGGAAAACGGCATCCCCTACGAACAGGTAGAAGCCAGCTTGCACCAGCTGGAATTGCAACAGCGGGAAATTGGTGGCGACGGCTACCCCTTCGGCTTGCAATTGATTCTCACCGCATTGACCGGCGCCACTCACCGTGGCGATGCCATCGGCCTGCTGAATATCGATGCCACCCTGGAGCGTCTGCGCGAGCAGATCAAAGATCCGAAGTTTATCGCCAATAAAGCCCGTGAACTTCTGCTGGAGAACCAGCACCGCGTACGTATGGTACTGAGTCCCGATGAGCAGCTGGCTGCGCGCCGCGAGCAGGCGGAGAAAGACCAGCTGGCGGAAATCAAAGCCGCTCTCAGCGACAAAGAAAAAGCACAGATTGTCGAAACCGCCAAAGCCCTGGCCGATCGACAAAACCGCGAGGACGACGCTTCTATCCTGCCCAAGGTCGGCGTGGAAGATATTCCCGCAGAGCTTCCCGATGTCGAAGGCGAAGCAATAGACTTGGGCCCACAGAAGTTGACCCGCTATAGCGCGGGCACCAACGGCCTGGTTTACCAACAAATGGTCTGCGCGCTACCGGAATTCACCGAAACCGAAAAGCAACTGCTGCCCTACTACTGCCAGGTACTGAGCGAAGTTGGCCTGGGTGAAAAAGACTACCTGGAAGTCCAGCAATGGCAGACCAGCGTGGTGGGCGCCCTGCACGGTTTCACCAGCAGCCGCACTGCCATCGACAACCTGGATCACTTGTCCGGCCACTTTATCCTGTCCGGTAAAGCGCTGGCACGCAATCAGGGCGGCCTGACCGAACTGATGCAAGCCACCATGGAGCAGGTGCGTTTTGACGAGCACGCCCGCATCAAGGAACTGCTACTGCAAACCCTCGCCCGCCGCGAACAGGGTGTTGTCGGCAACGGCCACGCCCTTGCCATGGCTGCCGCCAGTGCCGGCTACAACCGCGCCGCCTGGGAGAGCCATGCCAGCGGTGGTCTGCTGGGATTGCGCAACCTGCGAGCCCTGGTTGCCGGACTGGAAAAAGAGGAAGGCCTGCAAGACCTTTCCACCCAATTCCAGGCTATCCACCAGAAAATCCTCGCAGCACCGCGCCAGTTCCTGCTGGTGGGTGAAGAAGAGAAAATTGGCGATTTCAGCCAGACACTGATGCCACTGACCTCGACTTCCAGCATCGCCGCAGCCAACCCCGCTGCACCTTTCGAACGCAAACAAATCGAGGAACTCTGGGTTGCCAACAGCCAGGTGAACTTCTGTGCCAAGGCCTACGCTACTGTGCCTATGTCCCACCCGGATGCGGCCCCGCTGTCGGTTTTGAGCGGCTTCCTGCGCAACGGCTTCCTGCATCGCACCATCCGCGAACAGGGCGGCGCCTATGGCGGCGGAGCCGGCCACGACAGCAATATCGGCGTATTCCGCTTCTACTCCTACCGCGATCCGCGTATGGGTGAAACCCTGGAGGACTTCGACGCATCCCTTAAGTGGTTGGCCGAAGAGAAGCACAAGGAAGAACAGGTTGAGGAAGCGATCCTCGGCGTCGTCGGCGGTCTGGATAAACCCGGCTCCCCCGCTGGTGAAGCCAAGAAGAACTTCCACTCGGGCCTTTACGGTCGCACCCACGAGACGCGCCAACAATTCCGCAAGCAGGTTACGGAAGTTACCCTGGAAGACCTGCAACGCGTCGGAGCCACCTATCTGGACCCGAGCAAGGCCAGTACCGCCATTGTTACCGGTCCCCAAGGTAGCGAAGCGGCAGCCAAGCTCAACCTGAAGGAAGAGAAGCTCTAACTGGAGCTCGACGATTCCCCGGCAATTTGTCCGGGGAAGCTCTGCGGCGCCGGCCAAAAACCGGCGCCGATCTATCGCCGTTATCCTCTAGCGAAGTTCCAATGAGTAAACACGACAATATTTATGCAAACCCACTGGGCCAGGTAGCTGGCTTCGAGTTCGATCGCCTGGTGGTGCAAGTTTTTCCCGATATGATCAAGCGCTCCGTGCCCGGCTACACCACGATCGTAGCCATGATCGGCACGCTGGCAGAGCGCTACGCCCAAGCCGGAAGCCGCTGCTATGACCTGGGCAGTTCCCTGTGCGCGGCAACCCTGGCCATGCGCCATCGCATTCCCGCTGCCGACTGTGAGATCGTCGCTGTAGACAATTCGCAAGCCATGGTTGATCAGGCGCGCACGGTCCTCGAAGCCGATAGCGGTGAGGTTCCCGTTCAACTTATCTGCGACAACCTGCAAAACGTTGCTATCGAAAATGCCTCGGTGGTAGTGCTCAACTTCACCCTGCAATTTATTCCGGTGGAAGAGCGCGAAGAAATCCTGCAGAAAATCCACGATGGTTTGCGCCCCGGCGGCATTCTGATTATTTCCGAGAAAGTGGACTTCGCCGATAAAGCCCACAACGATTTAATGATCGAACTGCATCACTCCTTTAAAGCCGCCAACGGTTACAGCGCGCTGGAAATCGCACAGAAGCGCTCTGCCCTGGAGAATGTATTAATTCCGGAAACCATGGACACCCACCGCACACGACTGAAAAATGTCGGCTTTACCAGTGTCGATGTCTGGTTCCAGTGTTTTAATTTTGCCTCTTTAATCGCCATCAAAGGCGCGCCGGAAAAGTAAGTACCCCGTGATCGACTACACCCAACTCTATCAAGGCCTGCAACACGTTCCCGCCCTGCGCACCTGGCTGGCCCAGCTGCCAACACAGGTGGCTGAAAACCTGAGTCCTCATCGCTGGGGCGACCTGCCCGATTGGCGCGCAGCGGTGGAAGCCCTACCGGAAATCACGCCCTCCGCTATCGAACTGAACAGCAAGGTCAGCGCGGGCACTGCCGCCGATGCCAGCTCAGAACAACTCGAAGCCCTGGAGCAGGAACTGCGCAAATTACACCCCTGGCGCAAAGGCCCCTGGGAGTTATTTGGACTAAATATTGATACTGAGTGGCGCTCCGACTGGAAATGGGATCGGGTACTTCCGCACCTGGCACCACTCAAAAATCGACTGGTGCTCGATGTGGGCTGTGGCAATGGGTACCACTGCTGGCGATCCTACGGTGCCGGCGCGCGCCGGGTCATCGGTATTGATCCTTCCGCTAAATTTGTCGCGCAATTTTACGCGCTGAAAAAATACCTGGGCCAGGAAGCACCGGTAGATTTGTTGCCCCTGGGTATTGAAGCGCTCCCGGCAAACTTGCGCGCTTTCGATACCACTTTTTCCATGGGGGTGCTCTATCACCGCCGTTCACCCATGGATCACCTGCGTGAATTGCGCGAAACCCTCCGCCCCGGCGGACAGCTTGTACTGGAGACACTGGTTATCGACGGCGGACTCGGCGATTGCCTGGTACCCGAAGACCGCTATGCAAAGATGCGCAATGTGTGGTTTTTCCCCAGCTGCGCCACCCTGGAGAGCTGGCTGCGCAAGTGCGGTTTCCGCAACCCCAGGACCGTGGATTTGAACACCACCAGCCTGGAGGAACAGCGGCGCACCGACTGGATGCACTTCGAATCCCTGGCAGATTTTCTCGACCCGGAATCGCCAGACAAAACCGTGGAAGGTCACCCCGCGCCCAAGAGAGCGGTTTTGGTCGCGGAAGCGCCGTAGCTTGTCTACACGCATAAGGTCTGGGAACTCATAAATTCCGCAAAATTTGCTGCTAATAGAATTTTGTACGGAATGGGGAGCACCATCTTGATTGTTGCGACTCATAAGGCAAAGTGCGCCCCTAAATAGTGCAACTATATCCTTTAGGGAGGGCTGCCGCAGGATGCAGCCCGGCGCAGAGAATATTTATGAGTATTAGCGTTTTTGAGCTTTTCAAAATTGGGGTTGGCCCTTCCAGCTCCCACACGGTGGGCCCCATGGTCGCTGCCCGCCAATTCGTGCAGGATTTACAAGAGCGGGACCAACTGCCCCGCACAGACCGCGTACAAGTCCATTTATACGGCTCACTGGCCCTGACCGGGGTTGGTCACGGTACCGATATGGCGGTACTGATGGGGCTTCTGGGTCAATCTCCGGACACCATTGATGTCGACTCGATTGACGAGAAAATGGCGCAAATCCAGAGCGAGCGCCGCCTGCTATTAAACGGTGACCAGGATATCGAATTTATTCGCGAGCGCGACCTGGTTTTCCATATGGAGGAATTTCTTCCCCAGCACTCCAACGGAATGACCTGCCAGGCTTATGCTGGCGAAGAGCTGCTGTTCGAGCGCAGCTACTTCTCCATTGGCGGCGGCTTTGTGCTCTCAGAAGAAGATTTCGCTCATAAAGAGGAGATCGCTACCCTGCTGCCCTATGACTTCAGCAATGCGGAACAGCTGATGAAGATCTGTGATCATCACGGTTGGACCATTGCCGAGCTGGCCATGGAAAACGAAAAAGCCTTCCGCAGCGAGCAGGAGGTCAAAGACCGTTTGTGGAATATCTGGAAAGTAATGGATGCCTCTATTGAGCGAGGCTGCCACCAGAATGGCATCTTGCCCGGCGGCCTCAATGTTCGCCGCCGCGCTGCTGAACTCTACCGGGAGTTGAGCAAACAGAGTCCGGAAGAGCGCAACCACGGCCTCGCCATTCTCGACTGGGTTAGTCTATTTGCCCTCGCCGTCAATGAGGAAAATGCCGCGCGCGGGCGCATCGTCACCGCACCCACTAACGGTGCCGCCGGTGTGATTCCCGCCGTTATCGCCTACTACGTAGAATTTGTCCACGACAGCAATATTCACGGTGAATTGAAAGACCAGGTAGTGAAATTCCTGCTCACCGCCGGTGCTATCGGCATGCTGTTTAAAAAGAATGCCTCTATTTCTGCCGCTGAAGTGGGCTGCCAGGGAGAAATTGGCGTCGCCTGCTCCATGGCTTCCGCCGGCTTGGCTGCCGTAGAGGGCGGCACCAACCAGCAGATTGAAAACGCTGCTGAAATTGGAATGGAGCACAACCTCGGCCTTACCTGCGATCCAATCGGCGGGTTGGTGCAGGTCCCCTGTATCGAGCGCAACACCATGGGTGCAGTAAAAGCCATTAACGGCGCACGCCTGGCCCTGCGCGGTGATGGCGCTCATATCGTACCGCTGGACAGCGTTATCGAGACGATGCGTCAAACCGGTATCGATATGCAGAGCAAATACAAAGAGACCTCTCTCGGCGGGCTCGCAGTAAACGCTGTGAACTGCTGATATTTTTCGGCAGGAGCACAAATCCGCTCCTGCCGCTTACTTAGGGAGCCTCTGAATAACTCCATAATGCCTCTGCGGGTCTTGAAGGCTGCAGATGTTAGGCGCAGCTCGCCGCGAATGGCCGTAGCCCTTGGCAAGAGCTGCAACGCAGCAGCTGTGGCCTTCAAGGCCCGCCCTTCGGGGCTTGCAGAGCGATTCACACTCCGCGTTGCGACTTCTTGAAAGGCCTAGACATTCCTGCGAAGCCGCGCCTTGATTGTGAAACGCTCTGCATGCCAGAGGTATCATGGAGTTATTCAGAGGCTCCTTAGCCCTAAAGATACCAAATTCTTTTTGTGGCATATCTCCAACGAACCCCCACCGGTCTTTAACAATCACTGGTTAAATATCAACGAGCGATGAGCTCCAACACCCGCCATGGTGCCGGATGCAATCGCAAAGGTTCCGCTTTGCATCGGGTTGGATAAATCCCCAGCAGCAAAAACTCCCTTTACAGAAGTTTCCTTAAAGCCATCCACCTTCACAATCTGCCCGGTAAAAGACTCCTCCAGCTCCAACCCCAATTGATCGATAAACGGAGAGGTCAACTCCGCTTTGGGGCTCACGTAGAGACCCTCCAGTGGCAACTTGCGGCCATCCGCTAAAACAACTTCACGTAAACTATCCCCCTCTCCCTCCAACTGCGTAATCGGGGCTTCTTCCAGCATTACTCCCCGAGCCAGCAGATGATCGAGCACTTCCCCCTGCGGATTGAACTGGCCCTGGGTAAATAAGGTAGTTGCGCCCCAATCGGGAATCATCGCCGCCTGGTGGAAAGACAGCTCGCTGGTAGCCAGCACACCTAAAGGGCGATCACTCAGCTCATAACCATGGCAATAAGGACAGTGAATCACACTCCTACCCCAGCGCTCTTTCACGCCAGGGATATCCGGTAGCTGATCCGTAATGCCGGTTGCAAGAATTAGCCTCTTTGCTTTAAAAGTGGCATCTCCCAGTGCAGCAACAACAAACCCCTCTTCAGGAACATCCACAGTATCCGCAGTGCCTTCAACCACCTGGAAACTCGAGTAAGCCTGTAGCTGGGAAAGCGCCGTGCTACGAATTTCCTCGGGCGTCTTACCATCCAGGCAAAACACTCCATGGGACGCTTTTGCAAAGCGGTTTCTAGGTCTTTTAGCATCCAGCACAACGACCTTGCGCCTGCCGCGAACGAGCTGCATCGCCGCAGACAGACCGGCAAAACTTCCACCGATAATCAATACATCCGTATCCATAACCACCTCTCCAATATCATGCAACTTTTATTGTTACATAAATATTCGAACCTAGACAATACACGTAACAGAAAAAGTTTCGTGATAAGCTACAGGACGGAAACCTAGGTGATTTATGCGTAAAGACAGCCGACTATCCAGGGCACTTCATGTCCTGATTCATTTAAACATGACCGACAAGCCGGTTACTTCAGACAAGATGGCAGCTATGCTCCTCACCAATCCTGTGGTGGCTCGCAGAACCATGGCGCTATTGCGGGATCAGGGGTACGTGCGCTCCAGTAAAGGACACAATGGGGGCTGGTCACTCGCGAAGCCCTTGGATGAAATTACACTTCTGGATATCCATAAAGCACTGGGAGACAGCTCAGTTTTTACCATTGGCCTCACAGACGAACACACTAACTGCGTTATTGAACATGCCGTTAACGCCACATTAAAAGACGCAATGGATGAGGCAGAAAATATTTTGCTCACGCGATTTGGTGAGATCACTCTAGACCTGCTCGGGCGAGATTTCGAACCACCAGGAGCCTCGAAATAACTACTATAACCAGACGGCCAGCGAGGCTACGTTGCCTATAATGCCCCCCAAACACCCACTTCTGCCAGAAATTTAGCAAGCGACTTGCCCCTCAAATTGAAAGCCTGGGGGCTCATTAAATATTTTTTCCGTCAAGAGACTTTGGAAACCCCAGGTATTCCTTAAGAATAATAAAACTAAATTTATGGCATCCCTGTTATCTAGTTTACATAGCAGGCTGCAACTATCCAAATCGGAAAAATAGTATAAACATTTTCAAGGACCTTAATATAAGTTAAATTATTTTGCAGCAAAAACCCAAACACACCCTTAAAAATCCCCACAAAGAAACTAGAACTTTGACCATTAAAACAATTAAAAAACCTCCCCCAAAAACCAACCAAAATATGAGCAGACTCACCTAGCAATCACCCATTAAAAATGGCTTATAAAGATTTATTGTAAAATAGTCGCCAATAAGAGCCTCACCTAATAACTACAATATATCCTACCCTGCCAAACCTTAAGAAACCTAACTTTAGAAACCCGAATAAAATCAAATAAAAAACAGATAGTAAATTACCAATCATACTTTTAAGAAAAACGACTATTGAGACAGAATGCAAAATTGATGCGAGATCTAATTAGCCAGGAAACTTACTCGCCATCAATAACTTTCAAATCAATAAAGGAGATACAAATGATTAATTTTCGAAAATCGTATAAAATAAGCACTTTTACCGCAATTCTGTTTGTTGCATCCAACAGCGCAACTGCTGTCAATTGTGGTGATACTATTACAACCCCTACTGTACTTACAGAGAATCTTACCTGCCCGATAGACATAGATAACCAAAATGGTCTCATTGTTGAAGGTCCTTCAGGGAGTCTATATATGAATGGGTATACGCTAACATGCAATCTTGACAACCTCCCACTATTTACCGATGCAGCGGGTATTCGTATCACCGGCATGGCATCTCTTGTTACTGATGGAACGGTAAACAACTGCAATTATGGAATATTTGTAGTTGGCACTGGATTCCATACCATTTCAGATATGACAATCACTAACAGCTTAGAAGATGGCATAGATCTAAGAAGCGACAATAATACCGCCATAAAAAATCATATACAGTTCAGTGGTGAAGATGGTATCGACATGCAGGGAGATTTCAGTAGCGTTATACAGAATTATATTGAATTCAGTGACCGTGACGGCATTGAGGCCGATAATGATTTCGGTACAGTGGCTTTTAACTTCGTAACAGGCAGTCAGAGAGCTGGGATAGAGATGGAAGCCTCAGACAATAATACGATAGTACAAAATACAGTAATGAATAATGGTGATGGTATTTCCGGAGATTCTGGAGGGATTGTAATTACCAGTCAATCTTCATCTAATAACTTAATACTTGGGAATACTGCCGAGAACAATCTACCCTTCGACCTAAAGGATAGAATAGATCCAAACTGTACAGGCAGCAACCAATGGGTTGCCAATAATTTCGTAACTGCTGATCCAGCCTGTCTGGAATGAACTACCTGTATTTCGAAATCCAGCATCACCACTTATTAGAGGGGTGGTGATGCGGTTTTAAGTATTATTATTAAAGCGACACATTCTACCCAAATGAGGCAACAATCACCCACCTAACTAATCTTGAGTCAATAACAATCCTAGGAGCTAAGTGTGACCAACTGCAGCAATGGATTCAATCGCCACTTCGCAAGCTCCCAAAGGCTAAAAAATCGCGCAAAGCAGAGAGTTCCAAAATTCTCCTATGAGTACTTAATAGAGGGCTGTATGGATGATATTGGCTTATGCCGCAATCGCCAAGCATTTGCCTCCGTAAAATTCACTCCCCAATATATCCGTCCAAACTCTACTCCGAATTTAAACTGTGAGCTTCTTGGGAAGTTATACAGTGCTCCATTTGGCATAGCCCCCATAGGGCTACAGGGGCTTATGTGGCCAAATGCACCTGTCATACTCGCTAAAGCTGCATACGAGCACAATATCCCATTCATTCTCAGCACTGTATCCTCAGAAGCACTAGAGCGAATTTCTGAAGTCTCACAGGGAACAGCCTGGTACCAACTCTACAACCCAACAGACCCAGCCATTCTTTCTGACCTGTTATCCCGACTAACCTCTGCCCAATATCAACATTTAGTCATTACCATTGATGTTCCTACATTTGGCTTACGCCCCAGAGACTTCCACAACGGGTTGGCAATGCCACCGAAGTTGAATGTAAAAAACATCTGGCAAGCGATACTCAGGCCAAATTGGAGCCTATCCACATTGCGATACGGTCTCCCTAAATTTAAAAATCTAGAGCCTTACATTGATACCGATAACAAAAAACTTGAACTAACTGAGTTTATGAACACCACAACTATGGGCCCACTGGATTTTGACAGTGTCAAACGTATACGAGATCTATGGCCCCATAAACTTATTATTAAAGGGATAATGAGTGAACCCGATCTTCAAAAAGCGATTAAACTCGGTGCAGATGGGGTCATCTTATCCAATCACGGTGCACGGCAACTTGATTTAGGCGAAGCGACTCTCCCCTTACTGGGACGGTTTTCCAGCTATCAGGATAGGATTTCCTTGGCTATCGATAGTGGAATAAGATCCGGTGTAGATATCGCAAGCGCTTGTGGCCTAGGGGCAAAGTTTTGCTTTCTGGGAAGATTTTTTATGTATAGCGTCTGTGCCCTTGGCAATGAAGGAGCTAATCATGCAATTTACCTACTTAAAGCTCAGTTAACTCAGGTTATGCAGCAAATCGGAGCTAGTAATCTTGAAGGCATTTGCGGCAAGGTAGAACTAACCAACAGATGAAAAGCTCAGGCAGTTCATCCGGCCGAGTCGTGTAAGCAGGAGGCTTATACTGTTGCCGCATTTTCCAATTTTTTTGGATAACCTGACCTGCTAGAAATAATGTTCCTCGGCCAAAACGCTGGTTAATTCGATCAATAGTTTACATAGTTTTACTGGCCATAAATTGCTGTCCCGAGCAAACATATCACCTTGACCCAATGAACAGGGAATTAACTCCACTAACCCCACTCCAGCTTTACAGAATCGACAGGCCTGTCGAAATTGCCCCGACACAGCCCGGTCTACAAGCCGCACTATTTGCCAGGCATCATCAGTTGGATACGGGGTTTATACTACAGAACTACAGCTGTAATAGGTGGATTCGTGAAGAACATGAAGGAACTATGCCTTGCATTGGCTCAGAAGAGTTTACCAACCAGTGAAACCTCTCCCAGTTAATTCATCAAAACTAATTATCTCTCTCTATCATTAACTAGCTTAGCCTGATAAAGGTATGTTTCACCGTATCTGTCACACCTAAAATAACCCCCCAAAATAACACTTGCTGCAGATTATCTTTTGGTGCCACCCTGCCCCTCTGATAAATCACTCGCATACTCGTACATTTGCATAACGACTTCAGAGAGAACCCAGCTAAACGACAACCTTGAGTTTCAGCCAGCACTCCAACTATGCGATACTTCCGCCCCAAAAGAAGTGAAAAGAAAACAGGGAAGACCCATGACCAAATTCACACTAACTCTGGCAGCGGTTTTATTGGCTGGCTGTAGTTCAGTCACTCAGCTCTCGGAAAAAACGGCAGGGGAAATCAGACGGGCGGTATCTATACAAGCTAGTGGGGAAAATTCTGGTACTCAGTTCTCAGGGCCGAAATTACAGGCCACTACTGATGGCTCTGACCTGAACCTCTACTACTACAACCTCCGCGCATTTGAACCCGCTGCTAACGAGCCAACGAAGTACCATCTACAGATCCATATCACCTATCGCAAGGCGTGGCGTCACTATGAGTCTGCGGAGTTAAATGGCGGACAACCAGTAGAGACGGCCCCTATTAACAAAAATGTCCTTCAATGCGTAAGTGGCAATGAATGTATGCTTGAAGAGATCCTGGATATTGCTCTCACTGAGGAACAAATACAGGCTTCGGTGCGCAATCGAGATAAACTCAAACTTAAACTGAGAGCAAGATCCGGGCACAGCTCTACCATTGAGGTTCCAGCAACCTACTTGCTTGGTTTTTACGCTGCGGTTGCCAATTACGAGGGGTGACTACCACTCTCCGTAGGCAATAAATGTTGACTAAGTGCTCTTTTGTGGGGTCTGAGAGCTTCCTGCCTGGCAATATGCCTGTGCAGTCTCCGCCAGACCCTCACCTAAGGCCACCGGGGGGGTCCAGTCAAGCAACTCTTTGGTTTTAGTGATATCCACTTGTAGTGAACCGCACAAGCGCTCGGCAACTGCCCCCTTTCCTATTAGCTTCAGCGCACTGGTGAGTGCGAATTGGGGAAGAGGCAATAGTCGAGCATCACATCCCATGGCATGGGATAAACCACGCAACAAATCTGTTACCGATACATCCATATCATCGGATACCAGAAATACCTGGTTTGCCGCATTGGGATGAGAAATACAAACGCGGATCAGGTCGATTAAATTGCCGATAGATACCAAGCTTCGGTGATTATGAATAGCCCCTAGTGGCAGTGGGATCCCCTTGGTAAGCCAACGCATCATCGCTTGGAAGTTCGCCTTGACCCCAGGCCCATAGACCAGAGGTGGTCGGATAATAACAACTTCCATCTCCGTAGACTCAGCCAGCTCAAGCAGTGCGTCTTCGGCCTCCTTCTTTGAAATCCCATAGGGATCCGTAGGATCACATTGTTCATCCGCATTAAATGGCAAGCGGTTGTCGGTAGACTCCCCATTAACCTTAATAGAACTAAGATAAATAAAACGTCTAACACCGGATGAAGCCGCCTGCTGTGCCAACTTGATAGTACCCCCGACATTCACCCGACGGAATTCCTCCAGAGGGTTGGCAGAGGTCTCCTCCATTACATGGACGCGCGCAGCGGTGTGAATGACTGTATCTATATCGACAAGCGCCTGTGCCCAATCCGTATTGCTTGACAGGTCACCGATCTGAAAGCCGCCCTCAACATCGCGGCGATACACCGGCAAAACCTGGTAACCGTCTTTGCGAAGGTGCGGCAAGAGTGCGGTTCCCACAAAGCCACTAGCGCCGGTTAGTAATATACGTCCTTTCAATGGGGGCCTATTTCTCAGCTGTAGAATTCACGTTAGTTTACACGGACCACTTTTTCGACACACCTTTATCTCGTCAACTACATAGTGAGCATGACAAACTATCCAAGCATCGCTGGCTATTAGAACTCTATTCAATACCACAAAGGCGTTCTTTGTCAGTAATAGCATTTTTAAGCCGAGCCCGGACATTCTTCAGGGCTCTCCCATGTGGAGCTTGAGTATCCGGCCTGCCCCAGCGGGCTTCCCAAGCCTCCCTGGCTTGTAAACAGGCTTTCGCTTGCTTGTACTTCCAATTCGCCTCCTCGCAAAGAGACAACCCTTTAGGTGACTGCCGATCGCAAATCTGGTGGTATTTTTTATGGGCTATCTTCTCCTGAAAGTTCTTGGCAGTAGCACCTTCAAAGTGGCGGATCGGTGGTGTTTGGATTTTTCTATCCGGGCGCACCTGCTTATCCATAGTACTATCCAGATGGAGCATTCGAAAAAATGTAACTCCCAATAGCTCCTCATTAGCATATTGATCATCATTGGAGCTGGTTAATAGCCCTGGAGGATGGGGAGTTGCAAGAACAAGAAGTGGCACAGCCAGCATGAAAAGTAGCAACGTCAACAGCAACAAGAGTGGCCGCCCAGTCAAAATCTGTGTTGGCATTGAAGTCTGGAGCCTCCCTAAATAATCTACCTACGGCTGTGAATTCCGTACTGTGAAGGCCAAATGAACAACACACAGAAGTTTAGTGAACCACCTTATCACTCCCAAATAGCCTGAAGCTCAGGCACTAGCTATGAACTACTGTACCCAATAAGTCAACACAACAGGCAAAATAAAAATGCTCATAATAGTTGAGAGGAAAATAATACCGGATATCTTCGGGGTATCTTGGGGGCGATAAATAGATATCCAGAGGTAAGTACTAACAGCGCATGGCATCAGGGATTGCAGAATTAGCACCCCTCGCATAGCACCCGTAAAGTTAAACAAGTTTGTCAAAATAAGCGCGACGGCACCACCGAGAATTATATGCCCAATAGCAAAGACCAATCCAATCTTAGTATCACCCAGCTTAATTTGGGCCAAGCTATGTCCGAGGGTCAACAGCATTAGAGGAATTGCCATACCGCCCAAGATATTAAGAGAGGACATGACAGGCTTTGGTAAGCTAATATTGAAGATCAATGCGACTATAGAAAAAGCCACACTGTAAATGGCTGGGCTAAGCATAATTTCCTTGGCAGACCAACTACCCGAAGTTACTCCAGGAGCAACCACAAAGAAGAAAATCATTCCCACAACAACAAAAGCAATTCCGTATAGAACTCCCGCATGCCCAAATGCTAAGGCACATACTGCGAGGCCGATATTGCCTACATTATTCATACTAAGACAAGAAAAATAAGTACGTATATTTTTCCTAAATAAAGATAAGAGCAGAAAGGTTAGCACCGACATCAACGAACACATAAGAAAGGCTGCCAGCAGCATCCACAGGAACTTACCCAACACTATCTTCTGACCCAGCATTTGATCCAATATCAGCGCAGGATATCCAATATGGGCCATTAATTTGGATACCATTTTAGAATTTAATTCTTGCCTACCTGCCGCGAAGAGGTATCCAATGAGAACGCAGATAAATACGGGAATAACAACTTCAAATACGTTCTCAAATAGGGTTATCATCGAACGTTAAACTCCCACTGCCCTACTTTTCAGTACAGTGCAACAAGTATCCTTTTAATGTGCTAATAGCATTAGCCCACCAGAACGCACCCACAGAAGTACGCTGGTGAAGTTGCGATGTTCTGACGACCTTCTAGATGAAAAACCCTAATTATATATATCTATAAATTCAGCTGTAATTCTCTAAGGTTTAGAGTCGGAGTTATCCATATTTCAGCATCAAAGGCAGCAAAAAATTTTTCATTATAGGTCATCAGCTGATCTTGACAGTTCTCTTCAAAAATAAAAATTGCTGCACGCTTTCCTTGCTCCAAAAAGAAGTAGGAAGCCTCAGGATTGGCTGAGGCGATAAAATCATTCATCGCCACAGACATACTATCATCAGCAATGGACTTGTTGCCGGCCTTTGCCGGTATCAGGATTTTCATTAATAAGCGCATTTTGATCCTAGCAGTTGTCGAGGTTGCAGGATCAAAACATAGTCTTTTCACTGTCCAGCTGCGCTGTATTAAGCGACAATTCTCGGAGTATATCAGTGGTAATTTACAACCGATATTCAGTAAGTAGCCATTTCCTTCTTGCCAATAGTATTACTACCTGAAGGCGTCATCGAATCTCTACAACATTCCCCAGGGAAGGGAAAACATGACTTAGGTAGTCACCAAGTCACTGGGATCGCTCCCTTTCTTTGGCTTACGCTCAGTCCACTTAATCCATTTTAAGTCCTCTACCATAGTTGTATAGATGACCGGCACCAAAAATAGTGTTCCAAAAGTGGCCAAGATAAGGCCGCCAATTTGCGCAAAACATAATGGCCGCCAGAGGGGGCCTCCGTGAATAGCTAAGGGAATCAAGGCGAAGGTAGTCGCCGCAATAGTGATTAAAATAGGGCGCAGTCTAAGAATACCTGCATCAAGTAATGCCTGACGAAGCGAATCTCCTGCAGTATGACGCATCTCAATAAAATCAAATAGGACAATAATATGACTGACAATGACGCCTATTAGACTCACTATCCCTAAAAACGCCATAAATCCAAATGGCTGACCAGATATAAACAACGCTACTAGTGCACCCACCATACCTAATGGAACCGTGGCGAACACTACCAGAGGCTTTATCAAACTACTAAATTGGAATACCAAAGCAAGGTATATTGCACTGGAGGAAACAGCCATGATCATTAGTAATTGCAAGAATCCATGACGAGTACTGGCTGCATCTCCAGATATCTGCAATTGATATCCAGCAGGCAAAGAATTTGAGAGTTCTTTTAACTCTTTTTGAACACCAGACATAATATCTGATGAAATGAACCCGGAATATGGAAATGCATAAACAGTAATCGTTCGAAACTTTTCCAATCTATATATTCTTTCTGTCGAAAAGAGAATGGAAGTGGTTGCCACTTGTCGCAATGGAATATGAATATCGCTATCAGATGCGAATACATATAGATTATTGACATCCTCCAACTGTCCACGCTCCGCCAATCGAAGCTGGGCAACAATAGGTATTTCCTTATCTCCCTGACGCAGGGTATCCACCGTGGACCCGGTGAAACCTGAAGACGATGCCAGAGCGATATCAGCATTGGTTACGCCCGACATCTCAGCTCGATCTTCTAGCACATTCATATTCATTACTAGACTTTTTCCTGCCCAATCAGCGCGAACCACACGAGCATAAGGAGATTTCTCAATAATTTCTTTAACTTTTGCAGCATATTCTCGCAGAAGTGCTATATCCTTCTCCTCCTCCAAAGACCCAACAGCAACTCGCCCAGAAACTCTTATCTCAACAGGGTGATCAACAGTACTTGTTTGTAGCTGGCGAACATCTAACTCCGCTCCAGGGATTCGTTCAGAAAGAGCAGCCTGGATAATTGGAACTAGAATAGGTGTCAGATACTTATCACTTAATCGAACGATAATCTGCCCATAATTGGATTGCTTTTGTTGAGGATTAGAGGTGTACCAAAAACGTGGCGCCCCACCACCTAAAGTGCTGCTAATCCCCTCCAATATGGGTCCATCACTATTTTTTACATACTCCCGCTGATACTCTTCGATAGTTTCTCTAATTATTTCCTCTGCGACCTTTGCTACATTATCCGTTGCATCAATACTCGCATCATTTTGCAACCAGACATCAACATAAAATAAATACTGAACATCAGCGGGAAAGAATGCATTCCTCAACTGGCTTTTTATAACAACACCCAATACAAGGATGCCTAAAGCAATTAATATAACAATCTTTCTGTTACTTATAGCCCAATCTGCTGTTCGGTAGTAGTGCCCGGTAAGCCCCTCTTTCCGCCGCACCTCCAAGCTGCGCTCCGTTTGGTCCGGCGGGCGTAATAACGTATTCCCAAGAAAAGGGATAAATGTCATGGAAACAATGCGGGATGCAACCAAAGCACAAACCATCACAATAGGAAGACTATGCAGAAAATCCCCCTGGTTACCCGTTAGCAATAAAAACGGCAAATACGCAACAATATTTGTCAATGTCGCAAAGAAAATCGCCTTAGCCAGCAAAGTTGGGCCCAACCAAGCAGCAATAATAGAGGGTTTACCGGATGCCATTTGTCGTTTAATCGCGTCACTCGCAACTACTGGATCATCTACCAAAAGGCCCAGAGCTATTATTAACGCAGCAATTGACACCTGTTGAATATCAATCCCCAGCAGTTGCATAAATCCAAAGGTCATTGTCAGTGTTACTGGTATAGATATCATTAACAGTACAGCAGATCTCCAATCTGAAAACCCGATAAACGCAATTATCACCACTAAAATAATTGCCTCTATCAAAGCTTCTAGAAAGAGGCTTACACTCTCTCGCACTTGACGCGGCTGATCAGAAACTCTTTCAATAATAAGGTCTTTTGGTAAATCAACCTTAACCTTTTCCAAGACTGTGCTAACATTGCGACCAAGCTCGCCTATTTGTTTGCCATCCAGCATCTGCACAGAGAGGTTAATGCTGCGACTACGCTGCCAGTCTCCATTTTCATCTTTATTTACATAGTAATTTAACAGGGGCGGTGGTGCTTGATACCCCATAATAATATCGACAATTCCTCGCAAATATACCGGCGTTCCTGTATCACTCAAAGCTACCGGGACATTGGCAATTTCTTCATGGTTATTAAATTCACCACTGGGCATAATCGCGATACCCAGATCATCCGAAATAATGGTACCGCCGGGAATAGTTGTATTGCGGGAATTTAGAATAGGGGCAATCATATCCGGTCGCAGCCCATAGGAGGCCAACCTCTCCTGCGAATACAGCAGCTTCACTTCTTGGGTGAGTACGCCAGTTCTTAACACCCTTTTCACTTCAGGAATGGCTCTTATATTTGCTGCAATAAGATCAGAGAAATCATCAAGTTGACGATAGCTATATTTCGCACCTGCCACTTTCATTAAATTGTCACGAGTATTGGCCAGGTTACGAACTACGAAAGGGTCCCAAGCATCGGGAAAAAAGCGCTGGGCACTTAGCCTATCGGATAGGTAGAGCTTTGTAGCCGCTAGTATTTCACTGTTACTTTTATCAGATAAAAAATCCACCCCAAGGTAGCCAGCCCCATTTAATACTTCAAAATTCGTTCCGTATCCTTGGGCCTCCAGCCAGTTAGCAAAAATCCATAGGCCTGTAGCAGAGTACGTATCTGCTAAAGACAAAGGAAGGGCAACAACAATACTCACCCGTCCCTTACTATTTGACTCTTGCCCTCGAACCTCTGAAATACCTTCCCTAATATCCTCCGCACGCAATGTAATTTCAGTTGGCCCTGCACGGGGACTAGCAACACTGAGTAATATAGCTGCAGTATCACCAAACTCCGAGTTCAGAGAAATTTTGCTAGCTCCAGATGGTAATTGCTGCTGAGCATCAATCAGCTTCAGATTTAGATCATTAAATGCCTTGGTGACATCGGTTTTCGGTGCTAACTGCGCTTGTACTATAGAGACACCATTTAATGTAAGGGACTTTATTGCAAAGGTCCGTGAATCCGGCTCGTGGAGATATTCACTCTGCGCTATCGCCTCTTCAACTTTTCGAGTTACCAACTCTTCAACTCTTACTGCAGATTGTCCACGCCAATGAGTTGTTGCTACAGCAATACGCACAGGAATATCTGGATCTTTGCTTTTCGGCATAAAGAGATATGCAACTACCCCCCATACCAGGATAGTGACCAGCAATGCAGCGGAAATACTCGGGTTGTCTACAAAAAAACGTGCAGTATTGAAACGGTGGTGACTTTCCGCCTCAATAATTTCTGCCTGTCTTTTTTCTTCCTGATCTGTCATTCCCTAGCCCTCAAGGCACGACAATTATGGCTTCCCCATCTCTGAGCTGGGCAGCACCAGTTGATACAACCTCCTCGCCCTCAGTTAACCCCTGGATAATGACAATATCATTGCCAACCACTTGCCCCGGGAGCACTTTTCTTAGTTTTGCTCGCAATAATTCCTTGTCTCTTTCCAGCACAAATACAGCGAATCCTTTAGATTTACCAGGATGAGCTACTAAACATGAGAGCGGTATGACGACCCTATCTGGAGGTATCGGTATTTTATCCAGCGCCAAAGACATAACCATTCCTACCCGTAATTGCGCTTTTGGATTGTCAACAGTGACCGTAATTGCGAAAACTCTGGTGCGGGGATCAGCCATGGGCGAAACTTCAGTGATCATGCCCTTGAATGTAAGGTCTGGTAAAGACTCTGTACGCAATGACACCACACTGCCCAGTGGAGCATAACTCAACACGATGTCCGGTACGGAAAATACAACCTTAACGCGGGAAATATCAGCCACAACGAAGCCAACCGACTGCGAGTGAACCAATGTGCCCACCTCAATGTTACGTTGCAGGATAATTCCAGTCAGCGGAGAGCGCAGTACGGTATCTCGTAACTCTTCCTCTGCCCTGTCCAAATGGGCCTTACTGCCAACTACTGCCGCCTGCGCAATTTCATACTCTTCCCTGGCTGAATCATAATCAGGCGCGGTAATACTAGCAGTGGCAAAAAGCGCAGTTGCCCGTTTGTAATTGAGGTCAGCTTTACGCCTCTCTGCTTCTGCTTTACTCACATTTGCAGCGGATTCCACCACGCGATCTCTATATTGCTCGTCATCAATCTTCGCCAGTACTTCATGGCGTTTAACGTAATCCCCTCCTTGCAGCAAACGAGTCTGCCCGAGCGCCTTTCGCGAGGGTATTACACGTACATAGCCCTCTGTACGAAATGCTACATCAACTTGCGTATAAGGATTGACGACTGCAGAGTAGGGATAACCAGCTGCAGCGTCTTGCGAACGGGCAACAAAAACTTCCACCGGTGTGGGCTTTCTCTCCGGTGGTTGGCGGTGGCAACCACCAACCACCACAAATATAGCGATAATACAGAGGCTGATAACGCGCATTTATCACACCTCCCCCACCGACCTTTCATATTCAGCCAGGGTTCCCCATACAGACAGTACCGCGCGGTTGTAGTCGCTATTCGCACGAAAAAGCTGTTTTTCCGCCTCCAGGACATCACTCAGAACGGCAGCTTGCTCACGGTAGCGATTTGTCATTACCCGCACTTTCTCCCTATAAGCTGCCTGTAATTCCCGCGCAACCCCCACAGACTCCTGAGAAGTACGCAAGCGACGCAAACTCTCACGAACCTCTATTTCTATTCGATTTCGAACCTCCTCAGACTTCTTTTCCGCTTCAAGAATTTTATTGGCACGACTGGACAGTTCATCCCGTTTCCGCCCCCAATCAAAAAACTCCCAACGCATTTCCAAAGCAATAAAAGCTTCGGCATCGGGTATCAACCTGACGTCATAGAGCTTTAGATATTCAATATTCAAATCGATATCGGGGATGTATTCAGACTTCTTCACATCGTAACTATATTCAGCCCGTTCAATCGACAGCTCTGATTCAGCGAGATCTGGACGCTGCTCAAAGGCAAGCCCTAAAGAGGTTTCGACATCGAACGCTAAATGATGAGGGTTTGGAAGGCTCTGAATATTGAAGGGGGTCTCAACATCCCGGGCCATTAACGCATTGAGACGCTCCTTCGCTGTCGCCATCTCATCGGTAAGGCGCTGGCGCTCCAGCCTGCGCTGGGCCAGGCGTGCTCGCACATCCAAAAGTTCATACTCGAGGGCAACTTGTTGTGCAACATAATTCCCTACAAGTTCACTCAATGAGGTAAGGAAGATAATGGCTTCATCCACGGCCTGTAAATCACCAAGGATTCTGCCAATTTCAAAATACTGGATCTTGGTGAGGTAGCCTATATCCTGCTGCACCAAGCGAACCTTTTCCTCCGCCATTTCAGTGACAACATACCCCTCACAAATCTCTAGCTCTATTGTGTATAGCTGTGTGATAGGTTGGGTCGCGCTGACAGAGAAGGTCTTGGTCACACCTTCCTCTGATGTGATCTCTATATCCCTAGGAGGGATAGGGCCTATCGGAGAATTCTGCACAAAAACGCCACGATCAAAGGTGTACCTCTGGCGTGTTAAGTTATCGATTATCCCTGCATTCATTTCCAGCCGGGGATAGCGCTTTGTTTTTAATGCCTCGACGTCATCCCAAACCTCATTAACTTCAAGCGCAGCCGCCTGAACCCGTAAATTAGCTGTCACTGCCAAATCGACGGCATCTTCCAGGGTCAAAACCGGCTCGCTGGCATAGCTCCAGGCTCCGCCGCCAGTCAGCAGTATTGCGAGCGCGCACTCGAACAACGGCCACCTCTATTTCCAGCAACAATTTAAATCTGCTCACTGCGCAAATAAATTTAGGATCGAGTAAGTATATCTGTTGACAGCCACTGCCCGGACTGCTGACCCCAGACTGGCGGATTCCTATTTGTCCCCTTGGACAATATTCACATTTTTAATAACTCAATAAATTTATATTCCAACGACTCGCGACTAGAAATTCATTTTTGAAAACACCAGCACCTTTTAGAGCGGACAGCCCCCTCCCATCAGTTTTCCGAACAGAAACTGTGTAGACGCCATTAAGAAGCATCACCTGTCGCGATCCTTTAGCTAGGCTAGTTAATGGCGGCAATCAAAACCGTATTTCTTTGGTTCCGTGGAAAACCCTATGGCGGTGAAGTTTATTCCTCTATTGATTCTCGCGGTTTGCACTATCGCCGTGGCTGGGGTGTTGAGCTTATTGGTTTATTTTGACCTGGATGATCAGATTATTGAGCTGATGCAGTGGCTCAATGAGCAGGGCTGGCAGACAAGTTTGCTATTTATCTTAATTGTGGCCGCAGCAATCGTCTTTTTACTCCCTGGCGTCATTTTTACCATGGGGGCGGGGTTCGTATTTGGCGTTATAAAAGGAACTCTACTGGTTATTGCCGGCACCGTACTCGGGGCAACCCTCGCATTTCTTATTGCCCGCTACCTTCTCGGCGCGAAGCCCTCTCGGTGGGTTATGTCTCATATCAAGCCCGCGACTGTTGGTGAAGTAATTCGTCGCGAGGGCTGGCAAATGATTATGTTGACCCGACTGGTTCCCCTATTTCCCTTCAAGTTGTCGAACTACTTCTTTGGACTGACTCCAGTTCGACTGCGTGACTTTGTGATCGGAAATTTCCTTGGAATTATCCCTCTTACATTGCACAACGTTTACATCGGCTCCATCGCAGCAGATCTCACCTCCCTGGGCAAGGTTGAGGAGCGCACTCCAATTCAGTGGGGATTTTATATTGCCGGATTCGCCCTGGCCGTCATCGCACTAATCGGGCTCACCCGAATGGCTCGCCGTGCATTGAAAAGAATTATTAAAGAAGAGGATCTCTGATGCCTTGGATGAAATGGCTACCTTGGCGCTTCTTCGTACGCCGCTTTGCCACCGCTCACGGTTTCCTTGATCCACTCACATTGATGGCGCATCTACAGCGCTTTGCCGAGCCTTCAGAGGTGAGTGAGCCCATCGAGCTGCTACGCGCAGGAGCGGTATTTCACGCTCGAGCACTGATCAACAGCAAAGTCATACAACACAACCTGGACTGGGTGTGGCCCTACTGGATTCAGCGCCAGTTTGATCCCTATGACAAGTCGTTTATCCCTCGGGCTTTTTCCATTAGCCACTGCAATTTAAGCCACCGCAATTGGACCGCTGTAGGTATACCAGACTGCGAAGAATTGCCAATTATCGACCCCCGAGGCCTGCTTACACCTCACTACGATGGCTGGTCTATCGATGTCTGGGTCATCAGCGATAGCGGTGAAGAGCTAATGCCTTCTACCCTCGGCTTCTGCAACCAGCACCAGGAACTGGGAGATGATATTGCAATAGTTACCGAATCCCATCGTCGGGGTCTGAAGTTGCACAATAGGGCCTCAGTGAGCCTGCTCCAAGGCCACCCCCGCAGTGTGCTTGAACTCAATGCCCAGTGCCCGGGAGGCGGCTGGTTAATGGTGGTCTTGCGCCCCTGCAATCCGGAGGGCGTCAGCTTTGTTCACAAGGTTCGCCTGGGCGATAGCGGGCGCAATTGGCTTATTGAAGACAAGGCCGCCGTAGAGTTCAGCCAGCCGGTAGACAAACACCTGGCATCCAATTACAAGCGGGGCGATATCTACCTCCATCTCCGGGACAAGGAAAGCAATCGCGAGGGGCTCTGCGATATTGGCATGGCCTCCGCTGCAGCTATGTTTCGTATCGAAGACCGAAAATCCCGCAAGATTGAGGTTGCTATTCCACTGGTCACAGAGGAGAGTAAGCAGCGCTCTCCCCTTTGCTGGGAACACGTCCTAGAAGGTCACTGCGCCCTGACCGTTCCCGACGAAAAGTTTCAGTTTCTCTACGACTCAGCAATACGCACCCTTATTCTCCACTCTCCCAAAGATGTCTACCCAGGCCCTTACACGTATAAACGGTTTTGGTTTCGGGACGCGGCATTTATGATTCAATCGCTGCTTTATGCCGGACTGACAGACCGCGCAGAAAGAGCTCTGGAGCAATTTCCCCACCGGCAAAAGCGGGATGGTTTTTTTCACTCCCAGGATGGCGAATGGGACTCCAATGGTGAAGCCCTGTGGATATTCAATCTCTATTGTGAATTAACCGGTAAACCCTTAAAGCAGCCGTGGTGCGAACCTGTCGTCAGGGGTGCCAAATGGATTATCAACAAGCGCCTGCCGAATGATGGTAGCCCCTGTGGGGGGCTGCTCCCAGCGGGATTCAGTGCGGAACACCTGGGGCCCAACGACTGCTACTACTGGGACGACTTCTGGGGCGTCGCCGGTCTGCAGAGTGCCGCCAGTATTTGCACGCGCGAAGGTATGGATGACAACGCCCATCGCTTCAATACCGCGGCCAGCGACTTCCAGAGCACTATTGATCAAAGCTTGCAGGATGCACAGGACCGCCTGGGCCGCCCCGCGATGCCCGCCTCACCAAACCGGCGCCTGGACGCCGGTGCCGTAGGGTCGATCGCCGCAGGCTATCCCTTACAACTCTACCCACCAGAGGACCCGAGGCTGGTAGATCTGGCGGAATACCTGATGGAAAAGTGCTTTGTGAGCGGCGGATTTTTCCAGGACATGATCCACTCCGGTATTAACGCCTACCTCACCCTCCACATTGCCCAGGTATTGCTTCGCGCTGGAGATGCCCGCTGTATTGACCTTATGCGCAGTGTGGCAGAACTGGCATCGCCAACAGGACAATGGCCGGAAGCCATCCACCCCCATTCTCTCGGCGGATGCATGGGGGATGGACAGCACGCCTGGGCAGCGGCTGAGTGGGTGGCGATGCAACGCAATTGCTTTGTCCGCGAAGAGCAGGACGCTCTGGTTCTCATCTCCGGGCTCCCCCCCGAGTGGCTCGACGGTACTGATTCAGATCAGCCCATCCGCTTTGGGCCCGCGCCCACCCGGTTTGGCTTGGTTACCCTGGAAATTCAACCTGGCTCCACGCCAACAGTCTCTTGGGCTGCCGATTGGCATGGGAAGCCCCCACCTATAGCCATTAAGGCCATCGGATTCCGGCCAGTGCTAATCACCGACGAATCGCAGAGTGCGGAGTTGAGCCCCAAGTGAATATCGTGATGCTCACCAACACCTACTTACCTCACGTGGGCGGCGTTGCGCACTCCGTCGCCGCGTTTAGTGAGGAATATCGCAAACGTGGGCACAAAGTACTGGTGATCGCACCCGAGTTCCCGCAAAAGTCTGACGATGAAGAACATGTTCTGAGAATTCACTCAATCCAGAATTTTAATGGCACCGACTTTTCCATGGCACTGCCATTCTCAGGCGTCTTGAATGATGCCCTGGATAAATTCCGTCCGGATATCCTTCATGCCCACCACCCTTTTCTCCTGGGACTGACAGCCCTACGTCTTTCGCGAGAGCGCGAGCTACCGCTCGTTTTTACCCATCACACATTGTACGAACACTACACCCACAACTTGATGGGAGATTCACAAGCACTCAAACGCTTTGTAATGGAAGTTGCCACCCGCTTCGCCAATAAAGCTAATCTGGTCCTGGCCCCAAGCCTGAGTGTTGTGAGACTTCTCCGGGAGCGAGGGGTACAAACTCCAATCGCGGAAGTCCCTACGGGAGTGCACCCAGAGCAATACGCCCATGGAGAGGGGAGTAAGCTCAGGAAAAAACTGAAAATACCCGCATCAGCATTCTTGTTGGGACACTTGGGCCGCTTTGGGAAGGAAAAAAACCTGGTTTTTCTTTGTCAGGCCGTTGCCAAATTTTTACAGGAATATCCATCCGCACACTTTCTTCTCGCTGGCAGCGGCCCACTGGAAGATCAGCTCCAGCAGTTTTTTACCGACAAAAAATTAATGCAACGTGTACATATGCCGGGGAAAGTCATTGGTGATGCCCGCCGGGATGTCTACAGCGCGATGGACACCTTTCTATTTACTTCCACTACTGAAACCCAAGGTCTAGTGCTGTCTGAGGCAATGGCCTCTGGGGTTCCCGTGATCGCCCTGGAAGCCAATGGATCGAGAGATATATTGAAGCAAGGTATTAACGGCTGCCTGGTAACCAAAGAATCGCTCAATGATTTTGTGGCGGCGATACGCTGGTTCCACAACCTGTCTGACGACCACCGCCAACAGATGATTAAGGAAGCCAGAATTACGGCCCAGGACTTTTCCATGAATAGCTGTGCCCAGCGTGCACTGGATCTGTATCAACCCCTCGTGCACTACAACTGGCCGCTTGATAACTCTATTTATGCGCGATGTATACGCACTGGAAAATTAATCACCATACAGTGGGAGATTTTCGAGGGCTTCACAGAAGCCGCAGGCGCAGCCTTGAATCAACCACCCAAGCGTTAGTCCAGAAACTATGTTAAGCCGTATCGGACTATCAATCAGACGCTGGCGCCGCCGACTCAGTCGCAGCGAATGGATTACTCGCTTGCTCGGACTATCCACCAACCCAAACAGCCCCCATGCCCCAGGGCTAATTTTGATCCAGATTGACGGACTGGCCTACCCCGAACTTCTCAAAGCACTGGCACGAGGGCGAATGCCATTTCTGAAGCGGCTAATTAGAAAAGAACACTATCGCCTGGAGCATATGTACCCGGGAGTCCCCTCGACAACTCCTGCAGTACAGGCCGAACTTTTTTATGGAGTGCGCCAGGCCGTACCTGCATTTGGCTTCCTCGTCCACGAAACGCAAAAACTCGGACGGATGTACGATCCTGAGGTTGCCGCCCTGGTCGAAAAAAGAATTAAGACTCAACACCGCGATCCACTGTTGCGTGGGGGCAGCTGTTATCTCAGCCTATTTAAAGCCGGCACAAAAACCGGTGAAGCGCACTTCTGCCCCGCCGACCAGGGATGGGGCCCGGCACTGCGCGAAGCCAGCCCCATGGCAATCGCCATTCTGATTGTCACCAATATTTGGAGCCTTGTTCGCACTACCGCGTTAATTTTGATCGAGCTGGTTTTATCTCTAGTCGACTGCGTACGCGGGATAATCGGTGGCCAAAACCTGATTAAGGAATTGATGTTTATTCCCACACGGGTCGCCATCACCATTCTCACGAGAGAGCTGTGCACCATGGGGGTGAAAGTTGATATCACCCGCGGCCTGCCGATTATTTATATCAACCTGCTTGGTTACGATGAGCAGTCCCACCGGCGCGGGCCGCAATCGGCCTTTGCCCACTGGGTATTGAAGGGGATAGACAGTGCGATAGCCAAAATCTGGAAGGCCGCTCACGGCTCTGAGCGACGGCACTACGACGTATGGATTTTTTCAGACCACGGCCAGGAACAAACAGTGGCCTATGAAGAGGTCAACGGGCGCAGCCTTGGCGATGCCCTTTCGGAAGCTCTATCCAATTTACCTTCAGCGCCGCAGATCAAATCTACCACTATCCCCAAAAAAGTCCGTTTCGAGCGAGCTCGACTGTTCGGTAGTGAGTGGATGGACAAAAGCAGCATCGAGGAGGAGTCCACGCAAGAGGGCGATAGAACGCCTACTGCCATAGCGGCCCTGGGCCCAATCGCGATGCTGTACAACATTGATCTGAACGGTACCAGCCGGGCAGATGCCGCCAAAAGGATGGTGGAGCAAGCCAAAGTGCCCCTAGTACTCTATCTGGAAGACCCATCCTCCCCCGCTTCCTCACCAGTGCGTGGATGGTGGAAAGATGGCCCCATCAAGCTTCCTGAAGACGGACGCAAGCTGATGGGGGACGAACACCCCTACCCGGTTGAAGCCGCAGAGGATATGGCCAGCCTGTGCCGGCACCCGGACTCTGGCGACTTTATGATGTACGGCTGGTGTGCCGGTATGCGGCAACCCATGACTTTCGCCATGGAAAATGGCAGTCACGGCGGCTCCGGCCCCAATGAAACCCATGCCTTCGCCCTGATGCCAGAGGATATCCAGCCCCCAGACCCCAGTCGGGGCTACTGGCGCCCGCAGGATCTGCGCTCCACAGCCCGCGCCTACCTCCGTGGCGCCCGCCCCATGAAGGTAGATAACCACAGGATGCCAAAAACTGTTTTGCGCATCATGACCTACAACGTGCACAGTTGCCGAGGGCTGGATGGCAAGCTCTCCCCACAGCGAATTGCCCGGGTAATTGCCCGCTATCGCCCGGATGTGGTGGCATTACAAGAACTGGATGTCATGCGCAAACGCACCGGAGGCCTCGACCAGGCTGAGAGACTTGCTCGCCTACTGGCAATGGACCTGCACTTCCAGCCAACCATAAATATGAAAGAGGAGCGCTACGGCGATGCGATCCTCACCCATCTCCCCGCCCGACTCATCAAGAAAGGGATTTTGCCCGGCCCTCCCTCCGGCAAAGGGGGGCTTTTTAACCCTGCTGCAGACGAACCTCGCGGAGCTGTTTGGGTGGAAATCGAGGCCAATGGCAAACCTATCCAGATTATCAACACCCACCTGGGGCTATCCCGTGCAGAGCGGCTGCGTCAGGTAGATGCCCTTCTCGGCCCCGAATGGCTTAGCAATCCCCGCTGCACCGGAGAGCGAGTGCTGCTGGGAGACTTCAACGCGCTACCCAACTCTGCCGAGTGCAAGCGACTCGGAGGCTATCTCAGGGATGCCCAGGAACAGGCGCCCCGCCACAACCCCAAAGGGACCTTCCTCAAGGTCCGTATCGATCACATGTTCCTAAGTGCGGGACTCAATGTGAAACGGGTACGGGTGCCCAGGACATCGCTGACCCGCCAAGCCTCAGATCACCTGCCATTGATCGTGGATATCGACCTACCCATCAAGGGTGGAAAGTAATCGATCTCGGTTTATCGAGCCCCACACTCTTCGCACCCTCCAACCCGAGCGATAACACTTGAAAAATGCCCCACAGCCCCCACAATAAGCGGAGAATATTTGAATAAATCCTTTAAAAATATAGGGTTTTTGTGAATTCATAGAGACTGGCAGACGGACGCTAAAAGGGTTTTCCCGACTTGAAGGTCCCCACTGCGAGCTATATGATTCTTCTATCACTTAATAGCAGGAGTCGCTAAATGCAACCGCAAGCTTATACTCAAACCCGCGCACTGGATCGCTCGGAATCGGCGAAGGTGTTGCGCAATACCTATGCCCTACTGGCAATGACCGTTCTCTTCAGTGCCATTACCGCCGGCATTTCCATGTCTATTGGCATGGGTCGTGGCATGAGCCTGGTCTGCTCCCTCGGAGCCCTGGCCCTCATCTGGTTCGTATTACCGCGCACAGCAAACTCCGCCGCAGGTGTGGGTGTTGTGTTCGCATTTACTGGCCTGCTAGGCGCCTCACTTGGCCCAATGCTTAACCACTACTTAAGCATTCCTGGCGGCGGTCAGATCGTTATGCAAGCCCTGGGTACCACTGCAGTGATCTTCTTTGCCCTGTCTGCCTACGTGTTGACTACCCGCAAAGACTTCAGCTTTATGGGCGGTTTCCTGGCTGTTGGCCTGATCGCGGTACTGGTATGTATCCTGGGCGTAGTCATCGCTGGCTTCTTCGGCATCCACATGCCGCTGTTTAGCGTTGCCCTGAGTGGCGTGATCGCCCTACTGATGTCTGGTTTCATTCTTTACAACACCAGCCAAATCATCAATGGTGGCGAGACCAACTACCTGATGGCGACCGCCTCCCTGTACCTGAATATCCTCAACCTGTTCACCAGCCTGCTGCATATCTTTGGATTTGCTTCAGACGACTAAGCAACAGCCTTGTTGAGCAAGTCACAATGCCCCGCACCGCGGGGCATTTTACTATTTGGCCCCCTATGAAGTTTTCCCTAGCCATCTACTCAGCCCCCCACAGCACCCAGTCTTCATCCAGTGCACTCCGGTTTGCCAAAGCCCTCCTAGAGCAAGGCCACGAAATTTATCGAGTGTTTTTCTACTGCGACGGCGTACAAAACAGCAATGCCATTGCCGCCCCTCCCCAGGACGAAACTGACCTGACTTCAGAATGGCAGGCACTGGGCCACCAGCACCAATTGGACTTGGTAGTTTGTATTGCCGCTGCGCAACGGCGCGGTGTGCTGAATCAGAGAGAGGCCGAGCGCCTGGAAAGACCCGCCGCCAACTTGGCAGAGGGTTTTGAGCTGGCTGGGCTCGGCCAACTAACCGACGCTGTCGCCAACTCCGATCGCCTGATTACCTTTGGAGGCTGAGCATGAGTACTAAATCATTGGCCCTATGCCGCACCGCCCCCTACGGCAATGCCCTGGCGCGGGAAGGTATCGAAGCCGCACTGGCAGCGGCGGCGATGGAACAGGACATGGACCTGCTATTTCTCGGCGATGGGGTATTCCAATTGCTGGACCAGCAATCACCTGCGGATATCGGCCAGAAAAGCCTGCGACGCAACTTGCAGGCTCTGCCGATGTTTGGCATTGAGCAGTTTTTCGTTTGTGAGAAAAGCCTCGCTGAACGCAATATCACCCTGGAGCAGATCCAGGTTGCCGGCGTAGAAACTAAAACCGTAAAAGATACTGGCTCACTGATCGCCGCCTACCTCACCGTATTGAGCTTCTGATATGACTTTGCATATTGTCAGTAAATCCCCTTATACCAGCAGTGCCCTTAAAGAATGCCTGGGTGCTTTTGCTCAGGATGACTCGCTCCTGCTTATTGAAGATGGTGTCTATGCGCTAAGGTACGAGGCTCTGGAAACGGTGCCAAGTACCCAAATTTTCTGCCTTGAAGCAGACGCCACTGCCCGAGGCCAGCAGCAACTTGCAGCAAATATGGATAGAGTGGAAATGATCGATGATGCGCGCTGGGTACAGCTCTGTACCGAGCATCAACCCATAGTCAGCTGGTTTCGGTAACAAAAAATGAGCAACCTAGTAGTCAATGGCCAGGAAATCCCCTTGGACAAAGAGGGTTACCTGCGCAACCTCAGCGACTGGAGCCGGGACGCCGCCCTTCAGTTAGCCAATGCTGAGGGCATCGAGTTAACCGAGGAACACTGGCAAGTTATTGGGCTGTTGCAAGAATTTTACCGCGAGTTTGAACTCTCCCCCGCGATGCGCCCGCTGGTGAAATATATTGGCCAGCATCTCGGTGCAGAAAAGGGCCGCAGTATCTATTTGATGCAGCTCTTCCCCCCAAGCCCAGCAAAAATGGCCAGTAAAATTGCCGGCTTACCTAAGCCGACCAACTGCTTGTAATCCCCTATGCTTGGCCAGGTAAGCTAGAAACAACCTGGCCGACAGACTATCTAAATGAACTTAATCTAACCAACCTATAAGGCCAGCTCTCTTTTGTAAGTTCTTTGCCCCTTGGTCCCAAATCCATATGTACTGCAAACTACACCCATGACTCAGGGTCCCAGCGGTTTGCTAAACCTTACCGGGCAGAGGGCTTCCATCTCCAATCTTTTGCCGATTTAACTCTGCGCACTGGGTGTCCAAATCGTGTATCCCTAAAGCTCCAACAAACTCTTATCCTCCACGTTAACTGTTGCCCCACAAAGCACCAATGCCTCACAAAAAACTTCAAGATCGCGGTGAAATCCGGTTGGGCCTTCAGCGTGGCAGCGTAGCCGATTACCCTGCTGTTCAAATTCATAAAAAGTAGGACGACTATAGTTACACCAGTCGTCCAGCACTTTATCCATTAAAGCCAGGGAGTCTGGGTTAAGAGCTTCCAACCGCTCTTCGAGGTAAGCGCCCAGCTGTCCATCACACAAACCTTGAATTAAAACTATCCAGTCTGACAATCGGGCCTGTGGGACATTAATATCAATAGCAAATTGATTGTCACTCATACTCAGCAACCACTTCTTGCCAGATTTTTTTAATACTAGGGTCTACTGGGTTATTAGCGATATGATTATAAAAACGTTTTAAAAAATCTATTTGCTGTGATTGATCATCCAATATGACTTTCGGGTTAAAATCAAAATAATTATTCAAGAATCGCCTTATAAAATATATACAATACTCAACAGCCTTGGAATCGGAATTGTTGAGGTCACCAAGAGCATCCAGACAAGAAAAAAAGTAGTCTAGGCGCTCCATCAGGAGAGTTGGATAACCCTTACGTAAGTAACTCCCTATACATCCACACATTCGATCAAATAAATCATAAGGGTCAACATCCAACTCAACTACTTTCTGGTCTCTGCCGACAGGGACCCGGCTTTTAACCAACGAACGGAAATCTTTAGAGTGAAAATAATCGAAAAATCTTAGCCGTGACTCCTGATCCCAAAAAAATTTTTCATAATCACTTGTTAAACTATCGTAAAAATACCGCTTAAAAGCCTCAGGTTTTACCCTTTCATCCATAAAAGCAAAGTCCCAGCCCTCTGCCTCTTGTAGTGGAAAATACAAAACCATAGACCCACTACGAGCTAACTCAAAATCTTCACATACCCCTGTTAAAAAAGCATTTTTTATTTTTAAAACCCTTTCTCGGCGGTTGTCCTCTTTTAAAAATGCTTCAATGGGCTTCCAACGTTCTAAACGTTGAGATATCCACTGAGGGTCTTTTGTAAATTTTAAATCGGGCTGAATCAACATATCTAATCCTCTGCAACGGCCACATCAGCAACTTCATCAAAGCCTAGACAGGCTAAACTACTGATCACTTCGTTCGATAAAACCTGGCATTAGTCTTCTTCACATCCCACCAAAACCTGAGTTAAAAAATACTCCCGCACGTCATTTGGCAATACAGCTAACCATTCAGCCAAAGCGGTATTTTCATCATCACCTTCCTGGCTAAACTCCCCAACAAAACGCAGGCCATCTCGCACGGCATAGTATTCAATATTGCCGCCATCCCGCTCAATCACGCCAAAAAGCTCTATACCTTTCCCCTGCTCCACAAGCTTTTTGGCAAAGTACATCCAGGCATCGGACAGGCTATAAATCACCACGCCACCCAATACCTCCTCGGCACCCTGCGTAGGCAGCGGTTCATTAACGAGGAGGGAATAGTCTAATTCTTCTAACGGTTCTTTAAACCCCGCTAATTGATAAAGCTCGGCCAGCACTGACCAGCTAATACAATTAAAAGTTACCAATAGTTTGGGTAAAACCACTTTAGGGTTCAGTATTAACAGCGTTCCATCAGCTTCCATAACCTAACCCCCTACCCTTCTTCCAAGGCTTCGGCGATAAAGCGCGGGAAATCCTCACCCAACTTATCTTTATGGGCATAAAATACATCAAAAAAATTCTTAGCTACGGCTATTTTATGGTCGCACTTTTTATCGGTAGGATCTATTATCCCATGGGCATATTGAATTAACTGTGTCATGCAGGATTTAGTCGACTCAATGCGTACTGGCGACCCCGGGGATAATGTCTGCCTGATTTTGTAGTACTCAAAATCAAACAGGCGGGCATCCAATAACGGGGGCATCGCATCCATAAAACGCGGTAGATACTCCAAATAGCATCCTATACCGTTATTCTCAGAATCTCTTAACCAGCTCGTAAGATTGTGTATAGCACAACTATAAGCAAAACTTGCATCAAGCGGGACTATTGATTCTTCTGTGGGAATCTCGATTTTTATAATCGAGTCCGGAAGCCAGATCTCCCCCCAAAGGCTCCAAACATAATAGGCATCATCTTCAGGGTGTGTGAATTGCCCAACCCTTCCTTCCAATAGGGCTTGTTGCAAGCTGGCAATCTGATGAGGCTTTAGTGGGTTATCTTTAAAGTAAGCAAAATAGTCTTCCCAGCCAGAAATCGTTTTCTCAGGATACAACCCAAGACCAACGACATGATTAGGCTCAGCTTTACGCCAATCGGTCTCATTAAATCCATGATGAAAAAATTCTTTATCTCTCTGAGTATAAACCCTCCCTCTTCCATCTTTCTGATCAGCATCTTCAATGCTTTCCCACTGAGCACCCCTAACAACTTTAAACTGGTAGTCTTCAAACATTTTGTCCCTCTAAAACAAACTCTTCAGATGCTTCTCTTATTAACTCAGAACTTACCCCTCAAGCACACCTCGAATAGAGTCAAAACTACAGTAGCTGGTTTTACCGCCCGAACTCAAACTCTGCCCCCACCAAAAAAAGAAGTATAAACCGCCAACACCATTGACAAAAGAGTGTAAACCTACAAAATTCTGGACATTCATCCAGTAAATTCACGCACAACCAATGACTCTACCTCGGAGCGGCCAGATATCTCTTGGCGCAACACCTTATTACTACTGCGTACCCCGCTATGTATGGCGAGCATTCCTTTGTGATCGGAACATTGTATCTGAAAAAGATTATGATTATCGGCGTGAGTAGATCGAAAACCGTATGCACAAGTTGGCTGAAGTTTTTGCCCTAGACCTTGCCGCCTATGCAGTAATGAGCAATCACTGCCATGTGATACTCTACATTGACAAGAAATCTACTGATAAGTGGTCTCTTTTCGAGGTGATTGATCGCTAGCAAAAATATTCAAGGCCTCTAATTTGGCCCGGCGCTATCTAAACGGCCATAGTTTGAACGCTACGAGCTTAAGACACTAGATCATGTCGCTTCGATATGGCGAGAACGCTTAACAGGTGTCAGCCGGTTCATGCGCTGTTTAAACGAGCCTATCGCTTACCAAGCTAATGCTGAAGACAAGTGCACGGGTCGCTGGAGCCTTAGCCAGTAAAGCTTCCCCCAACAATCTCTCTACAGGTCGTATCGCCCAGCAACAACCGGGCACTCTTAATATAAACAAATTATTTAATATAATATTAGTTAATTATACTTTTAAACAACAAGATAGATTAAGGCTCTATAGAGCGCACTCAAATAGGACAAACCCTCTTCAGACACACGACAACCCCACTTAAAAAGAAAATATATTTTAATATAATTTTTATATAGCAATTAGACTGCAAACTTCACATGAACTTATAGCCTTAAATGCAAAATGACATTAGACTTGAACCAATAAACCTCAGAAATTAACCATTCAAAATTGCAGTAAGCCATCATGATTGACCGACGACTATTTATTAAGATGAGTTCCCTTTTGTTCGGAGGCTCCTTACTCACAAAAAAAACAATAGCCTCGCAAAGCTTAGCCTATAGCTCGCTTCACATGCCTGATGAAAGTGGCCAACACAAAAGAACATGGATGGCTTTTGTTGCAAACAATTACATTTGGTCACACAAGCAAATTCCTGAGGTGAAAAGAAATCTGGCATTAATTGCGAATACAATTGCCAATTATGAGCCTGTATCTATCCTGGTGAGCAGAAAGGACTTACATGAAGCGAAAACACTACTGGATTTAGATGGTTCAAATTATGAAATTGAGCTACACACTTTTGAAATCGATGACTTGTGGCTCCGTGACACTGCCCCTATCTTCGTAAGATCCAGCTATGGAGAAAAAATCGCTTTAAACTTCAATTTCAATGGTTGGGGCAACAAACAGGAGCACTCACTAGACAAACATGTCGCCAAGTATATCGCTAATCGATCTGGAGCAATCCATGAGAGAGCAAATATCGTACTGGAGGGTGGATGCTTTGAAGTTGACGGCAATGGCACCGCAATAATGACTGAGAGCTGCATTCTCAATGAGAATCGCAATCCAGGATGGTCAAAGTCTGATATTGAGGAGGAACTCAAGGTACTACTCGGATTACGGAAGATTATTTGGCTCAAAGGTATTAAGGGTAAGGATATCACAGATGGCCATACCGATTTTTATGCACGCTTTATAAAGCCAGGTGAAGTGATAGTTAGCCGGGATAATTATCAATCCTCCTATGACTATTGGGTTACTCGTGAAAACATCAAAACATTAAGCAATAGTGTCGACGCAGATGAAAACCCACTTAAACTACATATTTTGGATACACCAGAAATTATTAACGAAAGATTTGGCACTAGAGACTTTGCCGCAGGCTATATTGGTTACTATATTTGTAACGGTGCAATAATCTCTCAAAAATTTGGTGATAAAAACGCAGACGCGAAAGCCAGAGCTATTTTACAAGAGGCCTTTCCAAATCATAATATTGAGCAAATAGCAATTGATGGAATTGCCTCTGGTGGTGGCAGTGTTCACTGTTCTACACAACAAGAAATAATAATTTAAGCATCAAGTTATCAGGCGCTCATCAAGCATAATGTATAGATCGCTAACATTATTGATAAAGAAGCACAAATCTGCAAAACACTAATACTCGAACAGCCAATGACTCCACCACAAAGCACCCAGATATCTCTTGACGCAACACCTTATTACCACTGCGTACCCCGCTGTGTACGACGAACATTCCTTTGCGGCCGGGATAGTGCATCTGGAAAAGATTATGATTATCGGCGTGAGTGGATTGAAAACCGTATACATAAGTTGGCTGAAGTTTTTTCCCTGGATATTGCCACCTATGCCGTAATGAGCAATCACTTCCATATGGTACTCTATATTGGCAAAAAATATTCACAGCCTCTAATTTGGCCCAGCGCAATCTAAACGGTGATGCTCTTGATCCCCTCGAGCTTAAGGTACTAGAAAATGTTGCTTTGATATGGTGAGAACGCTTAACGGATATCAGCTGGTTTATGCACTGCTTAAATAAGTCTGCCGCTCGCCAAGCTAACACTGAAGACAAGTGCACAGGTCACTTTTGAAAAGGCCATTTAAGCTGGATCAAGGCGCTATCGCTGCCTACATGGCCTATATCGACCTCAACTCTATCAAAATGTTACACTAGTCGTGTAACTAAGTGCTCACCAGAAAGCAATACTCCCTCTCCATTAAACAAGTAAAAATTCAAGCATGTTAAAAGGGCTTTTACGAGTTCGATCTCTACAATTATTTGCAGTACTTCTTAATGTGATTGTTCCTGGTGCAGGCCTAATGCTGATCAGGCGTTGGCAAGCAGCACTTTTTACCCACGCTGCGCTCATTACTCTAATCGTTACTCTATGCTGGTCTCGATGGGTCTTTGAACCCTTTGAGATTGTAATATTTCTTACTCTGGCGGGACTGGTCTATTTAGCTTCTACTGGCTTGTGTCTCAGTATACCCACCTTCCCTTCAAATAGGCTTATTCGCCAGTTTTTGCACACTAGTATATTCACATTCGCTTGCCTACTCGGTCTTACTGCGGGATTTCTTTACAAAGATCGTTGGCTGGGTATACATATAAACTATGTACCGAGCATGTCCATGTACCCAACACTAAAACCGGGGCAGTTCATTGTATTGGATACTTGGATATATCAGGACAGAGCACCCCAACCAGATGATGTGGTGGTATTTCATAGGGGAAATAAAGGTCTCAGGCTTGTCAAACGTGTAGCTCTATGGCCAGATGGCAAGCTGCAGCACGAGGGTTTATGGTATGTATTAGGCGACAATCAAGGTGCCAGCCATGATAGCCGATACTTTGGAGGGATTCACACCGAGCAGCTTGCGGGGCAGGTTAAACTAGTACTACTAACCATTGATCACCAGCATCAGTTATTGTCAGACGACACCTTGCGGGTGGTGCATTAGCTTACAAGATTAACTCTTTCAGGGGGGGGCGGGGCCAACCTCCCCTGCTTTGACCTTGGCTCACACAGTTTTGATCTATTCTACAAACTCACACTCCTCAAACACCTCTGGCATAAGCACTTTCATTGCACTTATTTTGATATCTTTCTTAATCTGTGGATGCCCCTAATCTATGCTAAGCAACATACTCTGCTTTAAGTTGAGTCAGCTGATTTTTATCCGTACACGAATAAAAACCTCTATCTTCAGCCCATTTTGAAAAACGTTTTTCCATAACGCTCAGATGCTCTTCAACCAACTCCTTCGATTGGCTACAGCCTGAATATTGAAATCGGATAATGCCATTAAAACTCGGCTCAGGAGTAAAGGGCCTATCCTGAAACCTCATCTCCATATAGTTGAAACTATAACGCTGGGCTTCATCACGAGTATAGATTTCACCAAAACGTAGAGTGTCATCCAGACTTTCGCAGGCAATTCTGATAACAAGTTCTTTCTCAGCGGTATTATCTGGCGAGTAGTCTAACTTGATATCCATGTCAAGCTTCGATTCAAACTCCAGCACCTCATCTAAATGTTGAGGGTCAACTTCCAATACTGGGCCTTGAGCGACATACTGTGTGTGTGTAACCAGAGAAAAATACTGCTTACCTGAGGCTCTATCATGGAAGTCATGGCCTCGAACATAATAGCCTTCGGGAAGATCAATACGGCGCTGCAAAGTTAAACTATCTATATCGTAAATCAGAATCACTCTATCATCAAAATGACTGTAATAAATATAGGAGTCATCAATATAAATAAACGGACCCCAGCGTCGATTAAGCGGTACTGTGGTTTCGGTGTCAATTCGATTGATCAGCTCACCACTGACAGCATTAATCAGCAGAATCTCCTTCAACGAAACCACATAAAGTACAACCCCAACTAACTGATAGATATCAACAGCATTGGGCATCTCACGCTCCCATACCACGCTGCCATCTTCATCGTTAATCCCCACCAATAAACCGCCACTAAAAGCATAGTGGCTACGCCCCTCAACCTGCTGACGAGACTCTACTTGCGGCCCAATAAATGTAACGATTGTACCCTCTATTAATATAGGCTGCAGGGCACTCTCGGATGGAAAATCTTGCTTATAAATCCAGACCTCATTTAAGTTAAGGTCATATTTGAAGAAATGCTCTGCCTTAACATCATAACCATATAGAAAATTATCTATTAAAACATCAGAAATAGAGCGAACTTCTTTAGAAACAAAGTTTCTTGAGTCAACATCAAAAACAGCCAAACTATTTTTAAATTTTTTCGGATAATTTAAGATGGTTGCTGGGAATCTATTTACCTCACCAACCAAGGGGTAAGCTGGAAAAATAACATCCAAAAACTCTTGTGGTAAATTCAATTCTCCCCCAGAACCATTTAAAAACAAAGCCCGATCTGACACCAAGTATCTTCTATACACACTCCCGGCAATTTGGTAAAAGTTAAAACGCTGATCATCACTCAAATATTCTTCATAAGTGACCTCACCATTCTTCAATTTAAAATTCCCGCCCACTCCTGCTGCTAGGTACAGAGTGTCTTTCTTCTCTGGATGACAATGGACGTAAACTCCCTCACAAAAACTATAAACCTTCATACCTAATCGCCCGATTTTATAATACTTTCATGAGCAATCAATGGGCATCCTAAACATTTCAATTGCCATGAGGTAACAGATAATTTGCTCAATATTCTTATCAATGTCATCCAGCCGTTTTAGATTACTGAGCGGAAGTAAGTCTGATATATTGTCAGCTGTCAAACGTTGCATTTCACCTTCTGTTTGCAAGTAAAAATAGCCTAGCCTAGAATCCCCCCCTGAGCTAGCGTCTTCTATTAACGGATCTTCTGCAGTATGCATAAAAACTATAGATGCACCCATTTTCTCCAAGTTCTTCTTCAACGATAATAAGGAATATGGAGCCTCAAACCATTCCAGCCATAAATAATTTTTCTCTCACCAATTTATCAGGTGGAAATAAAAGATCAACTAATTGAAAAATCCGCTTCCAGCCCGGCTTCACATCTTCAGAAAATGCTGGGCGACCTTTTGATGGTAATAGTGAACTCAGAGCTTCGATGATTTTATCATCGTCCGCATGCAGCAAAAAAGTAATAGCTAAGCTCATTCTTCCTGATCGCTTATTACGTTTTCCAAAGCTTCAGCTAATAGTGAAGGGGCATCATCAGCTTTAGCTACGGCAATTAACTTCCGTTTAAGCTCCAATCGATACGGACTTAACTCCGTATCATCGAGCCGCAACAAAACTTTGTACATATCCGACAAGGAATTTTTGTGAACAGGCGCCTTGACTAAATCGTGCAAGTCGCAATAGCGCACGCAATCCATAAAATAATCAAAGGTAAAACAACTGTAACTCCATTTATACTTAAATTCATCAGCAACTTCCCAGACTCGAGTAAAACCAACCATAAACCCCAATGGACTAACGGTAATCGCTCTTTGCTGAGAATTTTTCAGCATAAAATAATCTTTATTGAATAGAGCCTCAGCCACCATTTTTACCATTTTATCCCGCTCAGGAAAGCCATCCAGACAACCTGAAACATAACGTGCAGCACCATGCTGTTGTTCGCGTGCATAGCGTTTTGTAACGGCCTCACTCCAAAACTTTTTCGCCTGATCAACTGTTTCAAATGGCATGTAAGCAATACGATGCTTGAACTCAAACTTAATTATTTCACGCTCACCAGTATCTTCATCCTCTAAAAAACTGACTGGCTCCTTGCCAAACACATAAAACTCTCCTAAGTACTTGTTCAGCGGAGAGCCTCCCGCCACTTCAACATAGCGACGCCAATTTTCTTTACGCTTTTCTATCCATTGTGGGTCATCGGTTTTCCATAAATACTGGAACTGACCATAAACTTCACAGTCTTTTTGATAACTATGACCATAACCTGGCTTCACCCCATCATCTCCTCAAACATTTCTGAACACTCATCAAACATAAAGTATAAACCGCCAACACCATCGAAAAAAGAGTGTAAACCCACAAAATACTGGACATTAATCCAGCAAATGCGTGGACAATTAATGGCCCTACCGCGAAGCATCCAAATATCTCTTGATGAAACACCATATTACCATTGCATATCCCGCTGGGTGCACCGAGCATTCCTTTGTGGTCGGGATACTGTACCTGGAAAAGATTATGATTATCGGCGTGAGTGGATTGAAAACCGTATGTATAAGTTAGCTGAAGTTTTTCCCTGGATATTGCCACCTATGCCGTAATGAGTAATTACTTCCGCGTGGTATTCTATATTGACAAAAAATCTGCTGATAAGTGGTCTCTTTTCTAGGTGATTGATCGCTGGCAAAAGCAATTCATCGCCACTATTGCTAGCAACGTTGCTAACAACTTTCTATAATCTATGGATGCCCAGAATTGTATTAATCCCACCTCATTAAAATAGCTATTTATACTTAGCTCAACTCAATATCAATAGAAAATTGGTAGTCTTGTCCCGCACCAGGATATATTGCCATTTTGGCAAAATTTTCGCTCAAATTATCTACCCAAACTCTTAATTTTTCCTCTGCATCAGAGGGTAAGGCGTCCCTATCCACAACAACTTTAATCTTACCTTTATGGGATTTATCTGGGGTCATTAAAGGAACCCCCGAAGGTTCACCATAGGTATAGGCATATTCTGCTATTAAAACTGCGCCTAGTCGCCTTAGGTCATCTATAGAATTACAACTAATTTTAACTAAGTAGACCCTTTCACCTAATGAATCTTCCATGACAAGCAATGAACTAGCCAGTTGTTTTTCAGTGTCAATACGACCACCAAAACAATCCTTTTCTACAACAAGTAATCCACTCCTAGCAAATTTTAATGTTGGATGATCCAATCGTAACTGGATACAAATATTCTCATCAGTCTCATAAGGGAGGCCAGCCAAACAAAATTTACAATCATTAGGTAGCTTTCCAATTGATATTAGCCTATCGGCAGCCAAACTATATCTATACAGTATTCGCGTTTTATTTGAACCGACTAAAATATCATTTCCATTTGGAAAAACAATTATCTCATTACCCAGACCCAACTCTATTGACTGTATAAACTCTCCGGTTATTCCATTCAAGACAATGATGTTGCCATTAAGAACCAAGAAATATTTATCCCCTTCCATAAAGGAAAATTCTGGCTCACCCTGATAAGTATATTCCCACACCACTTCGCCTCTATTGCGCGACAAAGCTATTACCTGACCTATATCTTCACCATATACTAACCCTCTATTAACAACCACTAGGTCATCAATGAAATACAGCCCAGACAACTTTCCAACATTTAAAGTTCTATAATCTCTATTAGAAAATAGGTCTACCGACCATTTCATTTCAAGCTTCAAATCAAAAGCTAATAAGCACCGCCCCTCGGTTGTAAAAATAATATTGCCATCTGTTGAAGCACCTATATACCCCCCCTTTATTTTCAAGCAGTCGTCATCTTCCAAATTCAAGACTGCGAGGTATTTTTCCCTCCAAGACCTGTAAATAACACCCGCATACAGACCTTTAATAGATATTGGATTATGAACTAGCAATTCATTTTTAAGGTCTACTTTCCCATCTTGAAGAAGGTGAATTTCGCCTGATTTTGACTTAACTATAATTTCATCTTCAACATAGCTCCAATTATCTAAAGTTGCCGTGGAATTTATATACTGAACAGAGCGCCCACAAACCTCATATATTGCAAAACAGTCCTCGGTAAGAAATGAGGAACCTTTTTTAAAGAACTTACCAAGATCTCCGTAAAACCAAAATATATTCATATTAATCAAAACTCTATCGGTCTTTAACTTTAAAAATCATGAGCAGTTATTGACACCCACACATATAAAGTATAAACCGCCAACGTCATTGGCAAAAGAGTTTCAACCTAAAGATCTATGGATATTAATCCGTATTTATCTACGTACAATTGATATCTCTATCGCGAAGCACCCAGATATTTCCTGATTCAACGCTCTACTTTCATTGCATATCCTTCTATGTACAGCGAACAGCCCTTTGCGCTCGGGATACTGTATCCAGGAAAGATTACCAGCATCGCCGCGAGCGGATTGAAAATCGTATGTATAATTTATCTGAGATTTTTGCCCTGGACCTTGCCGCCTATGCAGTAATGAGCAATCACTACCATGTAGTACTCTACATTGACAAAAAATCTGCCGATAAGTTAGAGGTGATTGATCGCCGGCAAAAAATATTCACGACCTCTAATTTGGCCAAGCGCTATCTAAACGGCGATACTATTGATCCCTGTGAGCTTAAGGCACTAGAAGATGTCGCTTCGATATGGCGAGAACGCTTAATGGATATCAGCTGGTTTATGCGCTGCTTAAATGAAGCTATCGCTCGCCAGGCCAATGCTGAAGACAAGTGTACAGGCCGCTTTTGGGAGGGCCGGTTTAAGTCCCAGGCTTTGCTGGACGAAAGAGCCCTCGCCGCTTGCATGGCCTATGTAGACCTCAACCCTATCCGTGCCAATATCGCCAAGACTCCTGAAGATTCTGATCACACATCGATTCAACAACGTATTCGTGCAGCAATCTCAGGTGAGCAGCACAAAAGTTTGCTGCCGCTTGTGGGTGACGAGCGTCAAAATATGCCAAAGGGTTTACCCTTTCAGTTAGATCACTATCTGGAGCTAGTCGATTGGAGCGGGCGGCATCTAGACCCTAGAAAGCGCGGAGCCATCGCCGAAAATATCCCACCCATCCTCGAACGGCTGGGAATTTCATCTGAACACTGGCTTTATCTCAATCGAAACTTTGAAAGCCGCTTTAAAGCTTTGATAGGGTCTGCTGAGGCCGTACGAAGCGCTTGTAATCAGCTGAATAAACGCTGGGTACACGGCATAAATGATTGTCGACGATATCTTTCTGCAACACCCTGCTAGCCCCCTCCGATTCTCTCGATACTGTTTTCCATACTTACCCATAACCGCAGTTTTTCTAAGGCCGGCATTGATCTTCAGCACTTCATCTCAACTTAACTAGCAAACAGAAAGAAACAGATACTGGGGCTAGCGCTAGCAACGCTGTTAACGCCTTTCTCCAATCTATGGGTGTCCTAAATTGATCCACTTCGATATGTCGAGAACGCTTAATGGATATCAGCTGGTTTATGCGCTGCTTAAATGAGTCTGTCGCTCGCCAAGCCAACACTGAAGACAAGTGTACAGGTCGCTTCTGGGAAGGACGCTTTAAATCCCAAGCTTTATTGGATGAAAAGGCCCTTGCTGCCTGCATGGCCTATGTCGACCTCAACCCCATCCGCGCTAATATGGCAAAAACCCCTGAAGATTCTGATCACACTTCCATTCAGCAGCGTATTCGTGCATCAATCTTGGACGAGCAGCCCAAAGAGCTGCTGTCACTTGTAGGCGGTGAGCGACTGAATATGCCTAAAGGACTTCCTATTCGACTGGATCACGATTTAGAGTTGGAGCGGGCGACATCTAGGCCCTAGAAAGCGCGAAGCCATCGTTGAAAACACTCCACCCATACTTGAGCGACTGGGTGTTCCACCAAGACACTGGCTTTATCTTAATCGTAATTTTGAAAGCCGCTTTAAAGGTTTGGTAGGGCCTGATGAGGTCGTACGGCACGCTTGTATACAACTCGATAAACGTTGGGTACACGGCGTAAGCGTCTGTCAACGCTACCTTTCTGGAACGCCTCGCTAACTCACCCACTCTCTCGATACTATTTTCTACTTTTATCCAAAGCATCTCTTTTCCTGCGTTCAAGTATAGATCTTAAGCGTTTCACTTACCTTAACTATAAAATAGGAAAAATGAATCTGGACATAGCGGCAGCAACCCTGATAGCGCCGTATGCTAATCCATAGGTACCCAGAATCTTGCTATTGGTGCCCGGAATAATTCTTAATTAAACATATCGGTAAGAAATGCAAAGAAATATAAGTACCAAAGACATAAAAGTCCTGTAAAAAACCTACTCATGGTATTGCTAAATGCAGGTAAATACATCCACCGGCAAGTTATTGCCGAAACCATCCAATAAATTACAACTTCTCCACAACTTAGATCACTGTAAGAAACCTTTTCATCTCTGCTTGCCTTTTGGATAAAACCATCACATACATTTAATATTAAGAGAAAGATAAGTAGCGACAAAAGCCAAAGCCACCTCTCCACTGGAGAGGTTATCGACATAGACATGAAGTAAAGGATTGGCTGAAATAGCAACCATAAAACTGGAGTGGCTAATATTGAGGCCGACAGCAAAAATGCCGACCAAAACACTGTAGTAAAAATAAAACGAATATGATCTCCACTCCAAACACTCTCAGGCAACTGCTTTTCTCGAATGAATGCTAAAGCCACACGTCTAACCGCATCACCAAATCTCATTTACGGCTCTCCAAATCACAACCAGGAATACCCACCAAGCCACCCACTAAAAACCCATATCATCACGATATTTGGTCTATCAAGAAAGGGCTAGATTTCTACATGTAACTCACAAAGTTATGGTATTTATTAACACCTAACATACATAAAGTATAAACTGCCAACTACATCGAATAAAGAATAGAAACTTACAAAACACTGAATATTCACTCAGATCAATGATCGTGCAACCGATGACTCTGACACAGATATCTCTTGACGGACGCCTTATTACCACTGCGTATCTCACCGTGTACGGCGAGCATTACTTTGTGACCGGGATACTAGATTTGGGATAGATTTCAAGTATCAGCCCGACTGTACTGCAAGCCATATAAGCTGATTGAAGCTTTTTCCTTAGACCTTTACCTCCATGTCAAGCGAAGCAATCACTTCTCAAACTAATACACAAAGCGATTGCCTCTATTACACGCATCAATATTTTGAACCTGCTATTGTTTAGTCCCAGTAAGGAGCAAACTCCGGGTTGGCGATACGTTCACCAGCCTCTAAAGCACTAATTTTCCGCATATCTTCATCTGTTAACGTGATCTTAAGTGCCTCCAAGTTTGCATCCAGGTTCTTGCGTTTTGTTGAGGAAGGTATAGTTACAAGCCCTTGTTTCAATTGCCACGCAATGGCAATTTGAGCTGGGGTTGCGTTGTAGCGCTCTGCAATTTTTAATAGCACGTCATCAGACATAACTTTTCCCACCGCTAACGGCATATAACCCGTTACAGTAATACCTATCTTCTTGCAATGTTCAATAACCGCAGTATTTTGCAAGTACGGGTGTACTTCAATTTGATTGGTGTAAATCTTGCCCTCACCCAAAATATCAATGGCGTTGTCTAACTGTTTGATTGTGAAATTTGAGACACCGATATATTTGGTAAGGCCTTTTTGTTGGCACTGGGCTAACAACTTAAGATAGGTTTCCATGGAGACCTTTCCATCTTTTTCTGGCCAGTGAATTAACAATAGATCGACCGATTCAACCCTTAATTTGTTAAGGCTATCTTCTACGCTGCTTATGAATGCGTCTTGCGTTAAATTATCCAGCCATACTTTTGTAGTGATAAATAGTTCTTCGCGGGGTACTCCACTTTGCTCAATGGCGATTCCAACCTCAAGCTCATTGCCATAGATTTGTGCGGTATCAATATGGCGGTATCCCGCTTCAAGTGCCTGTTTAACCGATTTAATGGCGACATCACCTTCTAAGCGGAAGGTGCCCATTCCCAAACTTGGTAATTCACTCATAGTACTTCTCTCTTAATGATATTTAACAGATTGTCTTTCACATTTAATAAATTGGCTTACGCCATTTCTAAATGACTATGTTTATCCAATGACCCAGATAATCGGGTAAGCATCAGTGCCAAAATTACGATTGAACCTCCGACCCAAGATGTATCCATGAGTGACATATCCTCAATGATGAGGCCACCCAAGAGTGAACCTAGTGCAATGCCAATGTTAAAAGCTGCAATATTGAGCCCTGATGCTACATCCACTGCATGTGGCGTATATTTTTGGGCAAGCTGCACAACATAAACTTGCAGCCCTGGGACATTGCCAAATGCAAACGCGCCCCAAACTAGAATTGTCAATACCGACGTAATGGGATTGGCTGCGGTGAACGTAAAAATAAACAAGATAAAAGCGAGTGCAGCAAAGATAATGGTTAACGCCCGAATAGGCCCTAAGTTATCTGCAAGTTTTCCACCCCAAATATTACCGACCGCTACCGAAAAGCCATATACCAGCATTATTAATCCGATAGCACCGGTCTCAAACCCAGAAACCTGCTCTAAGATTGGAGCTAAAAATGTGAATACGGTAAAAGTACCGCCATAGCCAACGGCAGTCATTGCGTACACTAAAAGTAATCTTGGTTGGGTTAACACACTGAGCTGCTGAGGTAGGCGTGTAGGCGGCGATTGTTTAAGATTATTGGGCACCAAAAGCGCACTGCCAATTAATGCAAGCACCCCCAACCCCGCTACCGCAATGAAGGTTGCTCGCCAGCCAAAATGCTGGCCGATCCATGTACCCAAAGGTACACCAGTCACAAGTGCAACCGTCAGCCCCGTGAACATAATGGCGATGGCACTAGCTTCTTTGTCTTTACTCACCAGCCCTGTGGCGATAGTCGAGCCAATTGAAAAGAAAACACCATGGGCGAGGCCCGTCAAAATACGCGCCGTAATCAGCGAGCTATAACTAGGCGCCATCCATGCCAAAAGATTCCCTAACACGAACAGCGACATCAGGGCCAACAGCACATGCTTCCGCGGCCAACGGCCGGTTAACGCCGTTAACACCGGCGCGCCCACGGCGACTCCAACAGCGTACAAGGTGACCAACAATCCAGCTGACGGCAATGAAATACTCAAATCTTGAGCAATGATAGGCACCAATCCTACTATCACAAATTCGGTGGTCCCGATCGCAAAGGCACTCAGCGTCAGCGCCAACAATGCAATAGGCATACTCTTCTCCAGGAGCAATAAGGTTGCGCCGGAGTATGCGGGCTGATAATTTTATTAAAAACCGCAACACTACCAAATCACCTTTGCAAATATGGCAATAATCTCGCGTACCGAAGATCTAGAAATTTTCCTGGCAACCATTGACTCTGGCAGCTTGTCCGCAGCCGCGCGCGCCCTGGATATTCAGGTTGCACGGGTATCCAGGGCCTTGAGCCGCCTCGAGTCAGAACTAGACTGTACCCTGCTAAATCGGACCACACGCAAACTGGAGTTAACAGAGGAGGGGCGCCTCTTCAGCGACAGGGTGAGGCAAGGGCTGCGATGTTTAAGCCAAGCGGAAGACACCCTGAAAGAACTGAAGGAGCAGCCGTCAGGGCGGCTACGGGTGGATGCGGTGACGCCGTTTATGATTCACCAATTAGTGCCACTACTACCTGAATTTCAACGAGCCTATCCACACATAGAATTAGAGCTTGTCAGCAATGAGAGCATTATTGATCTCATTGAGCGTCGAACCGACGTTGCGATTCGAATTGGCCCCTTAAAAGACTCCAACTTGCATGCGCGTTTTTTAGGGCGAAGCCCTTTATCCATTGTCGCCAGCCGGCAATATCTAGAGCGCTACGGCTCCCCTATCCATATTAATGAATTAACCAACCACAGGGTCATCGGCTTTACTCGATCCACACATCTTAATAGTTGGCCTATCGGAAAAGGTGTTGGCGTAAAACCGAATATCAGTAGCAGTAACGGAGAGCTAATTCGCCAAATGTGCCTGCAAGGGGAAGGCCTGGCATTATTATCGCATTTCATGATTAAGAAAGATTTAAAAACAAAGAAGCTAGTAGAAATACTACCGGGGAGTGTGTCCAAGCAGAACCAGCGCGAACTTGTCAACGCCGTTTTCTATCGCAACACAGCCCTCTCTTCTCGTATTCGTGCTTTTTTAGACTTTATTGAACCGCGCTTAACGCTTGCATAGGAAATCAATGAAAATGCAACACCAATATATTCAAACCACAACGGCAAAAGACCTATTCATGCGCTTTCAAATATCCTGAAAAATCAGCATGCCTCACTTTGTTTTATAAAATACTAAAACCACTATCTTTAAAAGCAAGGCCAAATTTTAGAACCAAACACAAAACCAGCTAAACAATTTTTGCTTATTCTATTCTCTACTAAACTGATCCCTGCCATCCCTCAATCTACCTCAAGGTATCCTTCAATGGCGAGCATACGTTTCGGAGTTGTTGGCACAGGAAAAATTGCTGACTTTACCGCCCGAGCCATCAGCCAGGCTGACAGCGCAAGCCTTTCCTCCGTCGCCAGCAGGCGGCATTCAGGAGCCAAAGAGTTCGCCCACGAACACGGGATTCCCAATGTCTACCCGGATTGGAGGTCACTGGTAGAGGCGGAAGATTCGGATGCCATTTACGTGGCTAGCCCCACCACCAGCCGCGAGGAAATCTGCTTCGCGGCACTGGCCAACCATAAGCATCTTCTCTGCGAAAAACCTTTTCTCAATACTGCCTCGGTCGACAAAATTGCCGCCAAGGCTCAGTCTGAAGGATTGGCATTTATGGATGCCACACATTTCACCCATCACCCTCGCACGGCCAGAATTATTCAGTGGGAAAAAAAATATCTGGGCCCGGTTAATAGAATTCGCAGCGCCTTTTTTGCCTCTATGATGGACCGCAACAATATTCGCTTCGATTCACACAAAGAACCCACTGGCGCAATCGGGGATATCGGCTGGTACAACATGCGTGCAATCGTCGAATATATGCGCCCCACAGGAGCAATAAAGGCAATTTCAGGAGCGATAAAGCGGGACTCACAAACAGGGACCATTATTAGCGGTGCGGGCCTGATTGAATTTGCCAGCGGGCAAACTTCAACTTTTGAGTTCGGATATGACTCAGGCGTTTGGCAAATGGACCTGGACATTCTGGGAGAAAGCGGCCTGATCCAGCTAGACGACTTTGTACTCGACTGGAGAGACAGCGCAGCCTTTTACAATCCTGAATATACGCCAGAATTTGTGGTTCGCCGGGGGCAGGCATCGCCAGATAAGTTCGAACACCAGCAAGTACCAATAGAGCAATCGCAGGCGGTACAGATGATCGAAAACTTCTGCTGCTTAACAGGACCAGATAATCAAGTTGACCGTATCCAGGCAATCGAGAGGGCCCGCGCAACCCAGTCATTGATCGACCAGTACTGCCAAGCAGTTGGCGTAGCCATCTAGCTATCGCCACCAACGCGCGGTATTGAATCAAATATGCAGGATAACGTGCCGAGCCCCGTGGTGATGGCGGTGCTCCCAAAGGTAGATCCCCTGCCAGGTACCCAGCATCAGGCGCCCCTTTTGCACTGGAATGGACAAGCTGGTCGCGGTAAGGCTGCACTTGATATGAGCCGGCATATCATCTGGCCCTTCAAGGGTATGAGTGTAAAGCGAGTCATTTTCCGGCACCAGTCGATTGAGCCAGTTCTCAAGGTCACGGCGCGCACTGGGGTCAGCATTTTCCTGAATCAGTAAACTTGCAGAGGTGTGCTGTATGAAAAGTGTACACAGGCCCTCATCGGGAGCCTGTTCACTGACCCAATCAACTACACTGCCGGTAAACTCATGAAGCCCCTGCCCATGAACCGGAATTTTTATCTCACCTATTGCCATACGGTTTCCTATATAATTCGCGCCCGCTTTTTGTACTGACACCGCATTGTAATATGGCACTGTACCGCGTTAATACTGACGACTACCCACAACAGCTTCAAAAGAAGGCCGAGCGCCTGCAAGAGGCTTACAGCAAGTTCACTGACCTGGAGCCGGAACTCTTCCCCTCCCCACCCATTCACTACCGCCTGCGCGCCGAATTCAAGGTGTGGCATGAGGGAGGTGTAGCCAATTACGCCATGTACCGCCAGGGTGAGTACAAGAAGCCCTTTATCATCGATGAGTTTACCGTCGGCTCTGAGCTGATGAACCAGTTGATGCCGAAGGTGCTGGCTGCTGTCAATAATAGCGAAGTCCTACGCAAACGCCTGTTCTCCGCCGAGTTTCTTACCACGCTGAATGGTGATGCGCTGATTACGCTGATCTACCACAAGAAACTGGATGAGACCTGGGAGCAGGAAGCCAAAGCACTACAGGCACAGCTAGGATTCCCGATTTTGGGGCGCTCACGCAAGCAAAAAGTGGTTTTGGAGCGTGACTTCGTTACCGAGAAACTAGATATCGATGAGAAAACTTACCAGTACAAACAGGTGGAAGGTAGCTTCACCCAACCCAATGGAGAGATCTGTCGCTCCATGATCCAGTGGGCGAGAAGTGCCTGCGGAGATAGTGATAGCGATCTGCTGGAGCTCTACTGTGGCAATGGCAATTTCACCATCCCGCTCAGTGAGAAATTCCGTAAGGTCCTGGCCACTGAAATCTCCAAGGTATCGGTAAATTCCGCCCAGGAGAATATCGCCAACAACCAGATCACCAACCTGGATATCGTACGCCTGTCCAGTGAAGAGTTTACCCAGGCGATCGATAAGGTACGCCCCTTTCGCCGACTTAAGGATATAGATCTGGATAGCTACGACTTCTCCACCGTCCTGGTTGATCCTCCTCGAGCGGGCCTGGATGAAGACACCTGTGCGATGGTCGCCCGCTTCCCGAGAATCCTGTATATCTCCTGCAATCCGGAAACCCAATTGGAAAACCTGGAGTCGCTGACCAAAACCCATCGCATTGAACGATTTGCTCTGTTTGATCAGTTCCCTTATACAGATCATACGGAAACCGGATTATTGCTAGTGAGGAAGTAGTGCCTCACTAGCTGAAGGCCTCCAGCATTCTGATCCTATTGAACGCTGGAGGCCTTCCTAAGTCCATTTATAAAATCACCATAAAGATTCAAAGCTCAGCAATACAAGTAGCTTTTAAAAACTATACTCATTTCTCGATATTATCTGAGCCGAAGAGATTTCAACTTACTTTCCAAACGATGAGCACCATTAAATAATCTACACACCCTGCTCAAGTCATTGCTGTATTAATCAATAGCTAAAACCAACCACTCCAGTAAGCTTGGACTTTTTATAAGAATCAGGCTCGACGTAGCGATGATCAATGTTCGATAACCACTCATAAAAAAGTAAGGCCCACCTTTCAATATACATAATACCTTCACGTATAAAAAATGAATTATCGAGACTTAGAGCGTGACACCTAGTGTTGGTGAGCTTGTTAATTAATAAAAAACACCCATGGGAATAAAGGTAACTGTGGGTAGAAAACTAAATACCAATCTTTAAATAACTATTTTTAGCCGTGTCAAATCTTACACAAGACTAAAGATTAACTTTTTAACGCACTCAGCATCACAACTGACACACGATATCAACCTATAAGCCAGACCTATTAAATAAACCAATCTAAATCACAGACATAAGGTGAACCCTGTCGTATTCATCATGCGAAGTAAAACAGGAAGCTGAGAACAAGTTCATATCGCTTTCCTTCTTAACTTAAATTCATCCCCTCTGGGCGCAGCATAACGATGCACATAAAAAATATAACTATTATGTCGCCCTACAAATCAAGCTAGAAAATTCATTCCCAACATTAGCCAAGAGCAATCATCACCAAAAAACAGCAGCACATACAAACAAAAGGACACACACTAAAAATAATAGTTAAATTATTTTTACCCCGAACCAAGCACACTTAACAAGAATTTTGAAATTCTCCTTTTAAATTAAAGAAAAAGTTCATTTCATCACTATTACTATATATAGCTGTTGATAAAACGAGAAATATATGGATCCGTATTTCAATAAAACAATCAATCCACTGGCAAAAATCTATTTAACAGCATTTTTCGCCTTATTCATAATGGTATTGTCCGGATGTGGTGGTGGAGGCGGGGATAATAGCTCTGATGAAGACCCCACAGAAGCTACCCCCAACTCTCAGGGCAACGGCTCCACTGATGAAACACCGACTTCAAGCGGTGACCCGGATGAGTCCGACGAAGAGACACCAAATTCAAACAGTGATCCAGCTGAGTCCGATAAAGAGGTTGGACAAAATATTGCAGGTAGTGGAACTATTTCTTCCAGTTCTGGCAACGGGGTCCTTGCCATTGATGACTTAAGAAGGACACTTTGGGAGAGTGGTGATACTGCCAGCACATCAAGCCTCACCCTTGACCTTAAATTTACACACTTGCTCAGCAAAGTGGTCATAGACTGGGGCGACCACAACGCAAAATCTTACGAGGTACTGGGCTCAAGCGACGGCACAACATGGACCACCCTGGCAACAGCTGATTCAGGAGAATATGGCCAACGCATTGATTCTCACCTAATTGGTGGAGAGTATCGCTATATCCAGCTAAACGGAACTGAACTCAGTGAGGGGAGTTCGCAATATAGTTTGTGGGAACTGATGGTTTTTGATCGTGCGGCAGAGGAAATTAATCAAACCGCGTCCATAGAATATACCCCTCTATTTGATACTGAGCAGCCAGAAGAAGAGTCTCAACACTGGTATATTCAGGAAGATGGCACCATTGTAACACTGGCAAGTGGCCGAGCACGTCTGCGACATGAATCCGAGGATAGTTTTTACGAGTTCCCGACCTTCTACTTTGAACACAGAACCTTTGGCATAGAGATTCACGACCATACGCCCGCCGGTGAGAACCTGATTGAGATCTTTTACTCTGCCGAATACGCGCTTTATCGGCCACCCGAATGCCGCTCCTCTTATTCAAATGAACACCGCGCTGACTTTAATAGCAACGCCAGATTTGATGAAACCCCTTACCGGGAAGCTGATGAAGATGGGAGAGGCCAAGTCTGGGTATGTCGTATCACCTACGATGCTCATGATGGTGATGACGGGCAGCTGGAAGTCGGCGAATGGATGGAGGTGGAGTTTCAGCAATTCATTGGCATTGAGGAGGGCGATGAGAATGTCAGTGGGCAGACAGTTTACTACACAGACACCTACCGCATTCTCCTGGGCCAACCCGGTATTCATATGGTTGCAGACCTGGGAACTGAGACCGCTGTTGAAAGTGCCGGTGAAGCAACCGCAGCATACATCAGGGCTACTGACCCGGTACCCGCTTCAGAAGTCATTTCAGTAAATACTGACGATAATACTCTTACCTACTACGCAGGCAGCGATGGTAAATGGGCAACGGCTTCCGACGCTGATGCAGTTGAAGTCACCTACCCAATACTGGATGGTATTGATGTCTATGATACTTACATCGTGGATAGCGGAATCGCCGACTGGACAGCCTACTTCAGAGAAGCCCTCAACATCCAGTGGGAGACACACAACGAGTTTCTAGATGGTCGCAGGATATTCCACACCCGGTTTAATACCGGAGAGCACGAGGAACTCGGGAACCCAGACTTCAACCAAATGGCAAACCTATCAGCAGGCTTAACCATTGAGCAATCATGTCTGGCGTGCCATATCAATAACGGCCGGGGCCCGGCCCCCTCAGAGGCTAGTGTTCCCAATTCGATGGTCTTTAAGCTGTCGTCCGGTGCAATAACCCAAGCAGGACAACCCCTGCCAAACCACTACTTTGGCCCTGTCCTCCAAACCCATTCACTCAATAGTGACATAGCCCCTGAAGGATCTATTCAAGTCACCTATAGCCCCATTCAAGGTAGCTATGCCAATGGGGATAGCTACACCCTACAGTCCCCCACTTATGTAGTAACAACCAATGAAGGTGAAAACACATCCGCTGATTACTTTTCGCCACGTATGCCACAAAACATCACTGGCTTGGGCTTACTTGAGGCGGTTGACGAAACAGAAATCCTTGAGTGGCACGACCCTAACGATTCCAATAGCGATGGCATCTCTGGGCGAGTATCACTGGTCGACACGGGCTCAACACCTCTTCCCCAGGTAGGACGTTTTGGCTGGAAGGCTACCCAACCGAGCTTGCGCAGCTTCTCAGCAGATGCGTTGAACAATGATATTGGCGTGAACACAGCACTGGAACCCAATGCAAACTGTGGTATCGAACAGCTGGAATGTAAAAAGCACAGTAATCACGACGAAGAGCTCACTGATTCTCACCTGGACGACCTAACTACTTATCTTCAGGCACTGGGCGCACCGCCCAGAAATCCCGATTTAATCAATGAATCCATCGTGGCTCAGGGTGAAGCTCTATTTGAATCGATCAACTGCTCATCCTGTCACCGGCCAGAGATGAACACCAATCACGCTCACCCTCTTGAGGAGTTGAGAGGCAAGGTCATTCGCCCCTATACAGACTTACTCCTGCATGATATGGGCGAAGGTTTGGCAGACAACTTGACGATTAGCGCGGAGTACAACCGCGAGTGGAGAACGCCTCCCTTATGGGGATTGGGTGTTAATAGCGCAGTGAATGGTCACAGTAATTTGTTGCATGATGGTCGCGCCCGGTCTATTGAAGAAGCCATTCTCTGGCACGGGGGAGAAGCTGCTGAGAGCCAACAGAACTATATTGATCTGTCGGCTTCAGAGCGAAACTCGCTACTCAAGTTCTTACAGTCGCTGTAAACCATAACCTAACCAATCACAAGGGTATCCAGCTAAGGTCATAGCTTGCTGGATACCTTTCTGGTGGAGATATACGTTATTGTTCACTGGAAAAATTCAAAGCTTTTACAGAAACGTCCATCCGCAAATAACGTGCTCTATTTTTATCAAAACTTGAAAAATCGATTCAGTAGCAATGGTGCGGCAAGCCTGCACTCTGCCAAAAAGACCTAGGCGCGTGGCTCGCGAAATTACAGCCGGTTAATGCTCCTCCCTCTTCAACTGAGTTATAACCGATTAATCGTTATACAACGACTACCATCTCTTCTGAGTGCTCGGCACCTCCAAAATCGATTAAACATTAGAGGTAGACGTATACACTTCCCTTTTTACTTGGATGACAGTTTAGAAATGGAGCCGTTGAGCTTAGTTACAAGGAAGTTAAACTAGTTTTCAACAGCCGGCATTAATAGCGCACTATTAAGACTCGCCATGATGGTTTCCCATCTCTTTTTCGCAGTTTCTTGTAATGCTTTTTTCTGAGGCCCGTCCATAAAATCCTGCTTGTGCTTACTTAGACGGGTGTAGTGCAGGGCTATTACCTCATATTTCTTATTGTCCTTGAATGCCTGGTAAACACTTTCGACATTCTCAAAACTGTCATCAATGAAGATAATGTTGGAAATTAGGTAGTGCTCACTACTATTAGCCGAAGAATTGTAGGATCGCAGCAAGCAGTCAAGCATAAAGCCTTTATCTTGCCCGGCTAAGTACATAATACCTTGCCGATAGCTTACTGGCCTTGCCTCACTTAAATCACAGGGCTTAAACGGACTTGCAAGGCTAAATTGATTATTTGGACTGAAGTTGAGAGTATTTGACCGAATAAGCTCTAATAAATTTTGGTAGGACGTATTCGGGGTTGGCAAGCGTTTGAACTGTCTCTCGGTAGCTGAAACATCTGCATCGCCCCTTGCAGTTTCAACCATCAATCGCACCCCACTTTGCCTCAAACTGTCAAGTACCGGCACAATATTGTCATCTGTATAAACCATATTGCTCACAGAGAAGAGCAAACCGGATATATTAATCAACTCCTCTTTTGTTTTTGCCACAAGGAAACCTGAATTAGGATTGGTTTCCAATAAAGTTTCCTGCCATGAGTACCAAGCTGCGCCACCAAGATATTGACATTGAGACTTTTCAGCGCAAGGCATCATACTCAAGGTGTCATCATTATCCATAACCAGTAACGTATTTATTGGGGTGGCTGATTCTTCAATTATATTCTGGACGTCCTCAAAGCTGTTCACCTCTTTCTTAATAGCACCGGCAGACACACAATGAGAAGCCATAATTAAAACAATCGAATACAGTAGAGAATTAAACTTGCTCATAAAATAAATTCCTTTTTACTTACCCTGATTATTAACACAAAAAAGTGAATGGTTTTGGCGTAGCTGGAGACAGAGACTGTACTGGCATGATGCCTAGACTAGATAGTACTTAACTTGTGCCCCTGAAAAATAGCAATTTATCATTCAGAGCCAGAGAAACAGAAAATCGAATCAAGTTCTGAGGGGGTACCAAATAGGAAGCGTAAGCCGCCAGCTCTATTAGCAAAGAAATAATACTTAATCTGTGAATAATTTGAACAGAGCTTCATATTGTTGTCGTACAATACAACCACCAGCCCCTTAAAAGATATACTTTCTCCAAACCAGGATATTAGATTCTGCTATTAGCGGCATAAAGTTGCCCTTCCCCCAACTCGGCATGCTGATAATTCCGCACGCCGGGTGCTTCTAAATAAGCTGCTCCCCATTAAGCGAATCTGCGATCCAAATTCAAGGCACCACAGCCCCGACAGTGTTTTATAAACGCCTCTTCTATGCCCAGGGGCTCCTGGCAGTAAAAACAGCAACCTTCTCTCATCGTCAAATGATTAGCAAAATTTTTGCTGTAGAGCATGGGCAATTTAAGTTCACCGCTCAGCGCTTTTATCAAACTTGCGGTAATACGCCTCTCAGAAAAATTCCGCGTAATTTTTTGAATGTTCGGCAGGGCCTTATCAGCAAACTCCCAAACTTCACCACAGTGGTCACAGGAAATTATCATTTCCCAATTTACTCCACCTTCCCAAAGATACAATTATTTTAGTCCCAAAGGCTGAAGTATTTTTTCCATCTGCTTAAAGGAAAGGCGACACAGCAAAGAGGGAAACAATCTTTCCAGCCACCACAGCAACTTAAGTTTTGCTGGCACAACAATAATTTCTTTGTTCTTTGCAATTTGAGACAAAGCCTTTTCTGCAAAAGCACTAGCAGATATTGGACCCAGAGGCTCGAATATTTCTGCCTGCTGTTGAGGAGGAATGGGGGTTGGCATCCGCCCATTGACGCCACCTCCCTGCAAAATCGGCGTTGATACTGCCCCGGGACACAAAACACTCACTCGAACACCACAGGACTCAGCCTCAGGGCGAATAGCTTTTGATATTGCCACCACAGCACTCTTGGAGGCTGAGTAGGCGGCCATTGCTGGCGACGGAACTAAAGCCGCCATCGAAGCAGTATTGATAATATGGCCAAAGCCCTGGCGCTTCATGGCCTGAAAACCACATTGGAGCCCATGAAAAACGCCAAACAAATTGATATCAATCGCCGCTTTCCAATCTTCAAGATTATGATCGGAAAAATATCCACCCACCCCTATACCAGCATTGTTAAAAAGGAAATCTAACGGAGATATTTCACTAATGACCTGAAAAAATTGATCAAAGTTACGAACATCCAAGTGAACAAACGATGCTCTCCCACCGGACTCCTGTATTTGGCTGACAACCTGCGTAGCGAGGTCCTGCTGGATATCCGCGATAATGACTTGAGCCCCAAGTGCTGCCAATCGACAGGCCAAGGCCGCACCGATTCCAGAAGCACCACCGGTAATCAGTGCCGTCTTGCCACTAAAATAAGATACCTGATCCATAAGCGCTTTCCCTTCCTTGCTTTTACCACTTTATACCCCAGTTTCTGCTATCATCGCGCCCGCAAAACCTAAGGGGTGGCCTTGCCTGAGATGTCCGGGGATCAAATTGGTCTGTCGCGACAAACCCTTGAACCTGATCCGGTTAATACCGGCGTAGGAATAGGTAGACAAAGCAAAACCTCCCCACGTCGCACTCCGGGTCTCTTTCACTGCCGTTATTCGAGAGAGAACCATGAAAAAACAGTTTCCCACCCACCCTATTGCCTGGTCTGTCAGCCTTGCCAGCAGCCTGTTCGCCGGTATCGCCACCGCTAATACCGCAGAGACCGGGCTTGAGGAAGTGGTGGTTACGGCACAGCTACGGGAAACCAACCTTTTGGAGCTTCCTTCCAGTGTTACCGTACTGGATGAAAGCGCGATCGATGCGCGGGGCGCGGCCAACCTGGACCAGCTTTTGAACATGGCGCCCAATGTGAACTTTTCCTCTGGCGCCTCCAGGGGACGATTTGTACAGATTCGCGGCATTGGTGAGCGCAGCCAGTTTATCGATCCAGTAAACCCCTCAGTTGGCCTGATCATCGACGGTATCGACTTTACTGGCCTGGGGCTCGCAGCCAGCACCCTAGATATCGATCAAGTGGAAATCCTTCGGGGCCCACAGGGCACGGTGTATGGCGCTAATGCCCTGGCCGGCCTGATCAACATGACCAGTGCAGCGCCCACCAGTGAGTCGACCACCAAGGTGTCCGCCGAGCTAAGTGAGTACAATGGACAGAGTCTGTCCGCGGCTACCAGTGGTTCTTTGAGCGATGCTCTTGGCTATCGATTGGCTGCCAGCAAACGCAAATCCGACGGCTATACCGAGAATGTGTATCTCAACCGCGATGACACCAGCAATATTGATGAGTCTGTACTGCGCGGTAAGCTGGCCTACTCCCCGTCCGACGATTTAAAGCTGGGCGTTACCCTCTTCTATATCGACGTTGATAACGGCTACGATGCTTTCTCTCTCTATAACACTCGCGAAACGCAATCTGACCAGCCCGGCTGGGATCGCCAGGAAACCTTTGCCGGCGCATTGACTGCTCAATGGTCTGGCAACGAGAACTTTACCCTAGAAGGCACTCTCAGCCTCGCCGATTCAGATACAGAATATGGCTACGATGAGGATTGGAGCTATGTCGGCTTTCATTCCTGGGAATACAGCTCCACGGATAATTACCAGCGCGATAAAGACAATATCAGCATTGACCTTCGCGCACTCTCTACCGAAGAGTCCAAGTTATTCTGGGATCGCAGCCACTGGGTTGTGGGCCTTTATGGCCGCACGGAGCGCGAGGACCTGAATCGCAACCAGAGCTTCCGCAGCACTTTTGATACTGAAAACTCTGCCATCTATGGCCAGCTCTCTACGGAAATCACCCCGACGATCGAGTTGATCACCGGCCTGAGACTGGAAAGACGCGAGGCCGATTACTCAGATTCCTATAACATCGATGCAGATAATGGAGAAAACCTGTGGGGCGGCAATATCTCCCTGCAATACCATTACACCGACAACACCCTGCTCTACGCTACGGTTTCCCGAGGCTATAAAGCCGGCGGTGTAAACGGCAGAATCATCTCAGAATCAACAAGCAACCCTGAGATCAACAGTGACATGTTCGAGTTCGATACCGAACATATGCTCAACTATGAATTAGGTATTAAGGGCAGCTGGCTGGAGAATCGTTTGCAAGCCCAGGTTGCGGCTTTCTACCAGGATCGAGATGACGTTCAGGCCAAGGTTTCTATCTTTAACCCTGCCGACTACTCATTTAGTGACTACCTTGCCAATGCTGCCGGCGGAAGCACTACTGGTCTTGAGGTGGAACTGAACTATCAGGCTACCGACGCCCTACGCTTTTTCGCCTCTGCTGGCTGGCTGAATGCAGAATTTAAAGACTACGAAAGCAGTTCCCATGTCGATGCCCGCGATGACTACGCAGGAACAGTGTTGGCTGCGGTTGATCTGGATGGCCGCGATATCGCTCACGCCCCCAACTACCAGTTCTTCACCGGTACAGAAATCGATCTGCTTCCCAACCTGATCTTGCGATTGGAGCTTGAGGGTAAAGACGAATTCTACTTCTCAAACAGCCACGACGAAAAATCCACAGCCTACGAACTGGTCAATGCTCGCCTGACCTACCAGGGAGATAACTGGGATGTTGCCCTATGGGGAAGAAACCTGACTGATGAAGATTACTATGTGCGCGGGTTTTACTTCAGTAACCAATATGGCAACAACCCGGCCAACGGCTACGCACCCGAGCCCTACTATCAGTATGGTGAGCCCCGGATTGCCGGGGTAACAGGCACCTACACCTTCTAATCACTCAGTGACTTTGGGGCAGCGTTTCGCTGCTCCAAAACTCTCTATCAAGAGGGAAATTATGCAGCTCTCTGTCGAAATCAGTATGTATCCGTTAAAGGACGAGTACATCCCCGCTATTCAAGCGTTTATCGCACAGTTAAACAGCCATCCAGAACTCAAGGTAATCACCAATACAATGAGTACTCAGGTGTTTGGGAATTACGATCTATTGATGGATGTGCTCAAGTTGGAAATGCGCAAATCCTACGAGCAGTTTGGCCGCGCCATTTTTGTATGCAAGTTTATTGACGGCGACCTGGCCCCGGGAGAAGCGCATGTTTGACCAGGATATCAGCACCGCAATCAGCGCTTCGATTGCTGCCATGTCCCTCTGGGAGGTAGCCGCTGTAATACTGGCTCTGGCTTATTTACTTCTGGCCATGAGAGAGAAAATCAGCTGCTGGTATGCCGCCTTTGTCAGTACGGCGATCTATCTTTTTCTGTTTTGGGATGTCAGCCTGTTAATGGAGTCTGCACTACAGGTTTTCTATCTGCTGATGGCAGTTTATGGCTGGTGGCAATGGCGAAATCACCGCAACCAGCAGGACGATTTAAAGATCCATCGCTGGAGCGGAAAAACCCACTCAATAGTTATTGGCGCTACCCTGATACTGACGTTACTGATCGGCTACCTACTGGATCGCAACACCAGTGCCGCCCTCCCCTACCTGGATTCATTCACGACTCTGGGGGCAATCGTCACCACCTATATGGTTACCCGGAAGGTACTGGAGAACTGGCTTTACTGGATTGTCGTAGACGGAGCTTCAATCTACCTCTACCTGGACAGAGAACTCTATCTTACTGCCGTATTGTTTATGCTGTACCTGGTGCTGGTTGTAATTGGCTATTTCCAGTGGTTGGCCATTTACCGAAAAGAGAAACAGCAACCCGCTAGCGCTCCTCAAACAATGGCAGCGGCATAGTGACCAACTGATATGAGCCAGGACTTGAGCAACATCATCCCCAACGATTGGCATCATTGGAGCAAGGCCCGGCCCACGGTGGTCAGGGCCCTGGCTGGGGGGCTGACCAATAACGCCTTTCTGGTTGAGTCCGCCGATCAGCTGATGGTGCTGCGGATAAACTCCAGCATCAGCGATCAGCTCAATCTCGACAGGGCTGCTGAACAGCAGGCCCTGCAAGCTGCCACATATTCCGACAGTTGTGCCCCTTTGGTTTACTGTGACCCGCATTACCGATATTTGGTGACCCGCTATATTAAAGGCACTCCCTGGGATAAAAATGTCGCCCACAGTTTGGAAAAACTTGCCGATCTGCTGCGCCGTATACACGGCTCCCCTGCAATTGATGCCCAATTAAACATAGGTGAGAAAATCTCTAGTTACCGGCAGTTTATCGACAAGCGAGCCAGTTATTTCCACTTGCTCGACACACTGCAAGAGAAACTTCCGCAATTAATTGACGCTGCTTATCGGATGGGCGACGAATTTTGCCTGTGTCACAACGATCTAACGGTTGGCAACCTGATCTGGGCTCCCTCTGACAAGCTATACGCTATCGACTGGGAGTACGCAGCAATGGGGGATAAATTCTATGACCTCGCTGTTTTGGTAGAGGAACACAACTTGAATCAGCGAGAGCAAAATAGTTTGCTGGAGTGCTATCTTAATCGCACTGTGTCACCTGAGGACAATCAGCGTTTGGAGTTATGGCAGCTGATCTACGGTTACCTTTGTATTCTCTGGCACGGGGTACAATGGAGTAACCAAACCCAAAGGTCCCCGGAGCAAGGGAGATATATCGGGAAAAAAGCCCAACAGTTATTGAAAGGCCTATCGGCTCACAGCCTCAGCTGAGTAATCCCTGCTAGAATAGGCCCAATCCCCAAGAAGCGACTTTCAGTCACTGTGGCGCAATCCAAGTTGCTTTCGAAGTTGCTACCGAAGTAATTCAACTAGGGCCCGACTCGGCTAAAATACCCCCTTTTTTCACACCCCTAAAATAACCACAGAGGTACTCCTGTGATCAGATCATTTTTTGCAATACTACTTACCTTGATCGCAATCAACGCACAAGCGGCAGAGAAACCCGAGGGTTTTAAAACGATAGACGGGCTGTTTGCTGCGCTTTCAAACCTGGACCACCAGGCTATGCGAGACGGCGTCAGCGACGATTTTATACTCCTTGAGCACGGTGAAGTCTGGGATATTGAAGACCTTATCGCCGTAATGAAACCCAAACCCTCAAAGCTGGAAAGAATCAACTACTTCAGCATTATCAATTTTGAAGAGCGTGAGAACCTGCTGACCATCAACTACTGGACCAAGTCCATTTTTAAATCCGAGGATGGCAATAAAGAAGCGGTGTGGTTGGAAAGCGCCATTGTTAAGAAAATCGATGGCAAGTGGTTAGTAGCCCAATTGCACTCAACCCGCCTGCCCGCAGAGAAATTCCCCAAAGACGTCCAGTTTGAGCAGCAAGTCCTCTAATAAAATGCCTTACAGGCCCTGCCCGCACAGGGCCTGTGTCCATTTGATCTCTCTCAGGTCCCTCCCAACTAGAACAACTACCGGATTTCAAAGCTTCCAAGTGCTAGTATGTGACTCTAAATCACATATTAGTCTCCAGTTCTACAGGGCCACTCAATGAAGCTTAAAGTTTACCTCTCCGGCGAAATCCACTCCGATTGGCGTGCGCAAATTATCGAAGGTTGCCAAAAAGAAGGGCTGGATATCTCCTTCTCTTCCGCAGTCACCAACCACGACGCCAGCGATGCCGCTGGTGATGGCCTGGGTGAGGAGCAGAACGCTTTCTGGCGGGACCACAAATCTGCCAAAGTTAACGCAATCCGAATCAAGCACCTGATTGAAAACTGTGATTTGGCGGTGATTCGATTTGGCGAGAAATACAAACAATGGAACGCCGCATTTGATGCCGGCTTTTGTGCAGCCTTAGGCAAGTCCTATATCACACTTCACGATGAATCCTTGGTGCACGCACTCAAGGAAGTGGACGGTGCCGCCCAGGCCTGGGCACAGACACCCGCACAGGTTGTCGATATCCTGAAGTACTTAACCACCCAGGCCTAAAGAGCCTCTGGATCGTAGGCCGGCAGGCATCTACTGACAAAACTGCACAATCAGTAGGTGCCGCCAGCTAAAAGCCGTAATTAAGGACACCGGCATAGTTCGGCCGAGAGGCTGCCTCTGCTAACGGGTTGTGCACTAGCTCGCCGCTACGATTGATCGCATAGATTTCCGCACCGCAGTGCTTGCAGAATGCCTTCTCCCGTAAAGCCCCCTCTTTAAAGTGATATTTGCGCAGTGAGTTTTCAGGATCGCTGATATGGATAGCGACTTCAGTATCACCGTGCCCCCTTTGGCCCGCTGGTACAAACAGGGCATCTACAAGCTTGTTGAAATGAATCGCTCCACAATGACAAGTTAACGGATTCATAGCCTTATCTCCCTGGTCGATTAGTATGGGGAAGCAGTTTACTATTTACTTTAATTCAACAAAGGGGATATATTGAAAAGCTCTTTTAGCTTTAAGGAAACAGTCTGTGCGCAGAGAGTACGACAAATACCACTTGATCAACGTTTTTTGCAGTGTTGTTGATCACGGTTCCTTAAGCAAAGCTGCCAAGCACTTGGGCCTGTCTACGCCCACCGTAAGCAAGACTCTCGCCCAACTTGAGCAGGCCCTTGGCCAGGTATTACTCAATCGCACCACCCGGGCAATCGCTGTTACAGACGCCGGAAGGATTGCTTACCAGAAAGGGCAAAAAATAATCAGCTCATTCACCGAACTGGAAGACCAGATTGCAGAGGCGGCAACGCTCACCCGAGGAAAATTAAAAATCACTTTTCCGGAAACCCTCGGCCTAAAAGTATTCAGTCATATCTGCAATGACTTCCAGAAAGCATTCCCCGATTTCAGCTTGGAGCTTATCTTCAGCCCCTACCACCTGGATTTAATCGAGGACGATATCGACATTGCTTTTCGCGTCTGGGAAACCCTGCCCGATTGCCAGTTTTACGCCCAGCCCCTATTTAGTATCCGCCCTATTTTTATTGCCGCGCCGACCTATCTGGAAGAACACGGCAGCCCCAAATCCATTGCCGAGCTCAGCCAACACAACATCATGCTGACCCGCCTTGACGGCCTGGAAGATGGCTGGTCCATTGATGGGAAGTTCTATCAATTCAATGGAAATTTAATCTCCAATAAAACTTTCCATACCCGAGCAGCCGCATTAAACGGGAATGGCATTGCCAAGCTTCCCTCCTATTTTTGCCAACGGGATATCAAAAAGGGGCGACTGGTAGAGGTACTCCCTGAGCTGGAGCGAATAGATAAAACCGTAGGCGCTATCTATAAAGTAAAGCGAAAAGATTCAAAGAAAATTGACGTGTTTTTGAACTTTGCACAAGAGCGCTTGCAGGAGTATGACTTTAGCCTGTTTGATGAGTGAGAATGTGCCACTAAAGAACTCTGCAGCGATTAGAGATCCTCTGTGAAACACTCAGCTGTTTAGCACCGCATTAGGTGGTACCATAGAACAATAATAAGCGGCTTGCTACTGGGGCTGAAGAGAGTGAAAACAATACTCTCGAAATACACTGTAGATACATCCCCTCTCCTTTATTGGTAAAGCCGCACAACAGTCATACATTGGAGATTGAAGTGACAATCACTAAAGAGGTCGAACAAGGCCAAGCTGTCTATTCCAAACCCGTACTTTGGCTTTATGACATGTGGGTTCTGGGCATATCAAACCGTTTTATTTGGAAGTGCCCAACTCCTGGAATACTAGAGCACTTCAACCGAAATATATCCTCCAACCACTTGGATGTAGGTGTCGGAACGGGCTACTTTATGGACAGGTGCCATTTCCCCTCCGACAAAGTCCGCCTCGCCCTGATGGACCTGAATCAAAACAGCCTGGATATCTCAGCGCAAAGAGTGGCCCGGTATAATCCAGCACAGTTCCGCTGCAATGTCCTGGATAAAATTACTTTAGAGACTGAAGTTTTTGATTCAATTTCCTTAAATTACCTATTTCACTGCCTTCCCGGCAAGCTGTCAGAAAAACTGGTTGCGCTGGATAATGTCGCAACCCTGCTATCGGATTCAGGCACCGTCTTTGGTTCCACCATCCTGTCTGAAGGCGTACCGAAAAGTGGAGCTGCCAAGAAATTAATGGCTATCTACAATAAGAAAGGGATATTTTCTAATACCCAGGATTGTGAAGAGGACCTCAATAAATTCCTTGCCAGTCGATTTAAGGAGTACAAAATAGAAGTTCGCGGGTGTGTAGCACTATTCAGTGCGCGGCATAAAATCACTGGCTAGAGTATCTACAGGGCACTTATGAGGATGAAGTTCTCGTTTAAGCTGGGGCTGAGAAATCCGCTGATATTCGTTACCTTGTCAGCTTTAGCAGTAGTTCCCAATTATTGCCTGGGCCTGCATTTCAGTGTGTTTGAAGATAAATTTGAGTGCATTGATATTCACAATTCTCTAAACTGTGCACGGTCAATCGAAAGTGGATTGAGTAATCAGGTCAACCATATCCAGCGAACGCAACCAAGGCACCTGACTATAGCCCTGAATAGCGGAAAATCACTGACGTACACAGATGTCCTTCCCGCTAATAATCCCGTAGAACATATAGCCTACTCTGCAATTGAGCAAATAACTGATAACCTGCTACTGATTCATCAACAGCTCTGGGAAGCACATTCCTATATTTTGCTCGACCTGAGAAACGGCCATGAATATTCTCTTGCCGGCTACCCTTTGCTGTCTCCACAAGGCGGCTACCTTTTTGTTGCCGAACAAGACCTGGACGCCGGCTTTAATGAAAATGCCTTACAAGTTTACCGCTTATCTGAAAATACTTTGAACTTACTATATGAGCTAAAGCCTGAAAACTGGGGGCCAGAGCAAGCTGACTGGGTAACAGAAAATACAGTCTCTTTCACACAAAAGCAGCTTAACCCCAACTATTTTTCAAATGAAAATCAGCCCTTTTATCTTGAGACTAAAACTGTACTTTCTATTGCCCCTGATAACCAAAGTGTAAACATTCGATATTTTGATTAAAATGCGCCTCTTTAATGTACCCGAAATATCTTGGAGCTATTTTGACAGCCAATTCAGATCTCTCGATATTATTTGTCTGCCTCGGCAATATTTGTCGTTCCCCCTTAGCCGAAGCCGTTTTCCGCACCAAGGCACAGCAGGCGGGTATTCCTGTTTCCGTCGACTCCGCGGGTATCATCAGCTACCACGCGGGTAAGCGACCAGATCCGCGAACTTTGGCTATTGGTGAAGAAAATGGCTATTCGTTTGAAAATAGCTATGCTCGCCAGGTAGCCACTACCGACTTTACAAAATATGATCATATCTTTGCGATGGACAAAGATAACCTGGAAGCACTGCAATCCTTGCAGCCTGATTCATCAGACGCCCAACTAGGGTTATTTTTATCAGTGTTGCAAGATTGTGATTTAGCTGAAGTACCCGATCCTTACTATGGTGGTATTGAAGGGTTTCAACATATTCTCCAGCTTATAGAACAAGCATCTGATACATTTATCGAGCAGCTTAAAAGCAGAGAATAAGCAAAGCCCCCACAAATTCTACCGGGCTTGTGGGGGGAAACTTTCCTCTAAGGCAGACCTATCCCACATTCCCTTATCGGCTGCGGCTTCATAAGTACTCTGCAAAAAATCAAACAGTGCCTCATCGGGGGAACGTGAAGCTCTCACCGCATCATAGGGTAACAAGAACTCACCCAAATCTTTGGAATAGTAAGCTGAGGCGGGCGCGACCCTTGCTTCGGGAAATCCTTGGGGCTCTGGGTAAGTATATGAATAGAAGCAAGCACCATCTACACCACCGCCACCAGGCCAAAAACCGGCACTGCTAACTTCATGGGAGTAGGCTTCCCTGGCCACCCAATCGGGAAAGTGTGGAACGCCTCCAGGGTGCGGAGGCGCCTCCCTGCCAGAAAAACGGGTAAGAGCTAAATCAAAACTTCCCCAAAAAAAATGAATTGGACTGCACTTGCCAATAAAACGACTGCGAAACTCAGTGAAAACCCGATGAATTTGCACCAACGCCTGCCAAAGCTGTCTAGCATAATCCGGATCATACTCGTAGTTATCCTGATCCCTCTCAAAGGGTATCGCGTCCGCCACTTCGGATGGCATAGTGTTAATCTCAACCGGTATACCTAGCTGCTTGAGTGCAGCCATCACTTCCCAGTAGAAATCAGAGACTGTGCGGGACTCCAAGGGTAATACCCATTCTCCCCCCTCAGTGGTCAATAGCTTCAGTACGTGATGATAGAAATCAAAGCCAATAGAAAACGACCGCCCTCCATAAGGGATAAGGGATGTCTCCAGCCCTCTGGCGGTAATATATAAAGGAACATGCCAGGAGTGATTGATCCAAGGGGTTTGTACCAGGCGAATCTTGCCAATAACTTGCATCCACATATGCAGGGTGGCAATCGTATTTACCGACTCAGCGTAGGGTAACTCTGGCCAGTCTTTACTCTCAGACCGATTCTTTAAGTTGCTCACTATACGTGCTCCATCTATCCTTTGACTCGCTCGATACCTAGTGCCTTCTGTTAACCGCCAAGCTTAGACCACTAAAAATACCCCGTCCGCAAAAAACTAAAAACAGATAAACAGCTCTCTTTTGATCATTGTGAAAGACTACTTTAAATTCAGACTCGACAGCCAAGCAACAAGCATTATCGAGACCCCATAGAGAACAATAATGATAAGGGTTCCGATAGTGTTGATTTTTGTTAGCTGTCCTGACTTGTCAGACAACCAAACATTAAAAGCTCTAGTGATCAGCGGCATCGCCACCCAAGTAAGCGACGCAACAATTAATAAGTTGATAAAGAAGTTAGTCGTCGCAAAGGGCCAACTCTCTACCAAAGGTAGCAACCACATCGTAATAACCATAACTATCGGATATAACATCAATAAAATGAGCATGGCCATTTTCCACTGCGAGGGCGCGGTGTCTTGAGCTCGGCCACGAGCCCGAGAAAACCAATCCTCAAAGCCATGCCCTATCCGCTTTATTTTTACATCTTCAAAAAACCCTTCACCACGTTTTACCAATCGCTTATGTTCATCAGAATTAAGCCAGTTATCTAAATGCTTATTGGAGTCAAATCGAAATATTGCAACCCACTCCTCTTGAACCCCCTTTATTGGCTTAGTTAGACCAGCACCCAAGAAGCCTGGATATTTTTTAAGTGCTTTATCAATTTCTTTCTGCCACTGCATATATTCACGAAAAAATTCAGGCTTCACTTTTTTGGATATCACAATCGTTACGGGCACTGTTAGTTGATCTGCACCAGCGATAACTTGAGATACTACTTCAACCGAGAATTTCTTCTCTAAAAAAGCAATTAGATCTTTAAGTAAGTTATTTCCAAGAAACGTTTCAAGGTGAGCAACCGTATCAAATTGAAATATTTGCACCCACTCATTTTGGATATTAGAAACGGGCTCTAACAAATTCACCTCGAGCAGCCCATCACAATCTAGCGCAACATCCACCAGCTTCTGATGCCATGATCGATACTCATCCCCCAGGTACTTTGGCACCTCCTGAGACAATACAAGACAAGCACTGGAACCCTCTTCCATTATCTGGCAGCAGCCTCCGGCGGATGAACTAAAGATCAAAGTATTATGCAAGCAGAATGTATTTGTGTTCATTTTTGCGAACGAATGCTTTTGCTGAAAACTATCGCAACAAACAAACTTAGACGAAATGTCAGGACTGACATCAAGGGTAGCATTTGGGAAGTAACGCTCCGTACGAATGACGGAGCGGTCTGCAGAAGTGTCGCCTATTTGGGTGACACTTCCGCTAGAAAAATAAATGCGCGAGCAATCAGCTAGTCAGGCTTTCACTAACAACCAGTACTTTGCCGTCACGCCCGCCTGCCGCAGCTATTCGTACCGCTTCTTTAATTTCAGACAGAGGGTATGTGCCATGAACTGGTGCAGATAACTTACCTTCCGCTACAAGCTTTGTGATAGTGCCAAAAACTTCCTGTTGCCGCTCTGGGGATGCCGAGCCGAACCATTTGGCCAACCAGAACCCGCGCACGGTGATATCTTTAAAGATGATCATCCCCGGTGCGATAACGCAGGGTTCCCCGCTAAGTGCGCCATAATTCACTAAGGTTGCGCCATTTGACAGAGCTTCGCCCATGCGAGCAGTTGCCATTCCACCAACAGCATCAATGCCTAGCTTGATCTCAGCACCACCAGTAGCCTCAGCCACTCGTTTACCCAGGTGCTCGCCATCCACGAGAACCACATCAGCGCCTGCGGCCTTCATCGGCTCAACCAAAGACTCACGGCGGACAACATTGATCACTTTCAGGCCCCGCAACTTGGCCAGGGTTGTCAGATAAGACCCCACACCGGAGTTTGCGGCATTTTGAATAACCCAATCCCCCTCCTTGAGATCTACAAATTCGCTCAACAGCAAGTAAGCCGTTGGCGGATTAATCGTTATCATGGAAAGCTGTAGGGGATCTACGTTATTCGGGAGCGGAATCAGCCCCTGGGCATTGGCCACCATATGTGTGGCCCAGGTGCCGCTTCCTACCGGCAGGAGAACGACCTGGCCAATGGCTGGCGCGGTAACATTAGGTCCATGTTTGACGACCTTAGCAACACCTTCATTGCCTCCAACCGCAGGAAGAGGAGGCAACATCCCATAATCGCCCGTCAGGGTCAGAACATCTGAAGGGTTAATTGGAGCTGCCAGCATCTCCAGCAACACCTGCCCCTCTTGAAGTTCAGGGGTATCAAAGGACACCGCCTCAATAACATCCTGCGGCACTGGTCCGCGCTCTTGATATTCCGCCTTTAACATATCGCCGTATCCTTTTTTCGATTGATTATGAACAACGACCTTCACGCTGTACAAAATGTACCATGAACACTAGAGTTTGACGCTTATTAACAGTAGGGCCATTTAGATTCCTCCTGATAAATCAAACCCATTTACAAATCGCCATTTGGATCTACTTATGTGTGGTTCAAGCTAGCAATTTCAAGTCAGCCACTTGAAGATACTAAAAAGGGAGAAGGGAAGAATACACCGCGCTTGGGACCCTATGAGGCATGGATGCCGATTAGGAGCTTACAGGGATGTATTCACAGCGTGTCTCGAGTGCGGTGTATTCTTTCCTTCCACCCCAGTAGTAAGTCCACTGAAGCAAATTGCAGCAGCGATAACAATAAGCAGAAAAGAAGTTAAATTAAGCAGGCCGAAGTAAATAACGGCACTTTTGTGTTCTATCCGATCAATTACCACCTTAAGCACCGGGTCCGTAACACCAAGTGCAGGGTCAGGCTCTATCACAGAAGCAAGAATGGTATAATTCCTGCCCTTTATTGTTTCGAATACATGCAGTGTTTTTCCCATTGTTGACCCCCAAAATCCTGAGGCCTTGTCACCGCTCTTACCCACTGCAACCTCAACCCCCTCCCCTAAAATTGCCCAATCGATAGCCAGCGCTTCAGGGTGATCTTTACTATTTTCCTTATCAAGAAATTGAATACCCAACCGACAATTTTGCTCGCGAAAATCAAGTACCCTTTCTGTCTGCAACTCCAGCTCGTAGGGCCCACTTAGTTGCGATCGGAAGTTAAATTCACTTCTCCCTTTTTTTGTAACATCAACAGGATACTCAACCGCTATCCATTTATATTTTTTATAGGAAACAGTTGCATATACCAGAATCAAAACTGCAAGAACAACTAACACCAGCGCTAATTTAACGGTTAATCCCACATCTCCCCCCAAATACCTTCCTTAATACATCACGGTTACACCCCTTGAGACCCACGCAGAACCAAGAAAACACACAATGCAAGCCAAACTTAGCAATTCGCAGCACCCAAAAGCAGACAAGCACATTAGTTACCAAATAGTGCACTCCAACACTGCTCAACAAGCAATTATTTAAATTTATTAAAATAATCATCATGGAAAATAAAATATATAGCAAAACGTACCAGTTGGGAGTAGAGTCGCAGAGGCATCCCTAAAATAATCATTTAGATAGTTACAAGATGTATTTCAAAAAAATTACAAAAAAAATTTTAATTTTCCAGGAATCCATCCTGCCTCGCTTACAAAATATACAACCTGACCAAAGAGAACTTTTCAGTTCAAAAATTCTAGGCAAGTACAGAACACTATTATCAAAATCATATCGATTAATATCTTTAGCTTTATGCTGCTTACGTATTAATTTCCATTTAAGAAACTTCAAAAAGTCACAGCTTTTCTCAGCCACGATAATTCGTATTGCGAGCAGGACAGGAGAATAACAATGGGACTCTGCATTGACTCCAGTAATATCACGTTTATCACACAAGTAAGGGCTGCCCTGAATACTCTTGTCGGCGGTGTCGGTACCGCTCTTACCTATACACAGGAGCGATACCGAACCGGGGGGCGACATGTGCTGCGAATTACAGAGGGAATTGGTATTTTGACTGCAGCTGGCTTGAGGGCAAACAGCACCACTCTGCTACGCCGACTAATCACCAGCCGCCACGACACCAGAATTACTGAGCACCACGCTCTCGGATTTCGTCCCGACCAGTGGCTGATGGATCAGGTATGGAGCGGCTTTAAGAGCTACCTCCCACTAGTAAGCCCGGACAGAGGCTTTATGGCCAAAGTGATGAGCAGCGGCTCCAGCGGCGTTGTAATGTGGAACAATACAGCCCTGCAAACCGCCAACCTGGCCAACAACGGCACCGTAGCAATGGGGAATTGCCCAAGCTATATCACCCTGGCCCATGAATTGGTTCACGCCGACCGCTGTAATCGCGGGCGATACCTGTCGGGCAGCGCAAACTCCACTTTCCTGGCGGATGAACGCCAGGCACCCATGGGTAGAGTGCTCCGCCAGCAAAACGCTCCCTTAACCATGGCCCGTATTGCCAATGGCGGTCTAAATATTGTTTATAACAATATAACTATCCCGAACCGCAACAACCTGATCTCAACCAGAACTAGCGGCTGGATTTGGGTAGGTGGCTCCATGGAATTGCGTGAGGAGATCGCCACTGTCGGGCTCAGTGACGATGACGGTAATGTACCTACTGACCCGCTAGCCATTAACGAAAATATGATTCGGGCTGAACATGGCGTAGCCCAACGGATGAAGTATGGCCAGATCAGAAACCTGAACTAATCCCGCGCATATGGGCCCCGCCAGCACCAAAACCTGAGGCCGGCCCACCAAAGCAAACTGACAGATATGATCTGTGTACCTACTGCTAGCAGTATTAACTTATGAGATATCGCTATCAGTAGGTTTATTGCCTTCCCCGCTTTGCATATTGCATCCGACCACAGCATGTCGTTATGCTTTGGCGGCTAGAATCACACCTTCCCTTTGTCTGGAAGGTACACAGAACACCTTGGTCAACATACAGCCAGATCATAACCATGATTGATTATGCCCTTATAAAACACGTCCACATGACCGCCGCAGCGCTCAGTATCCTGCTGTTTACCATCAGAGTGGGATTGGAGTTCAGCCACAACACGGGCTGGCGAAATGGCCCTCTGCGCTGGGTGCCACACCTCAACGACACTTTGCTGTTAGCTGCGGCTGCCGGACTGGTGATTCTCGGCAGCTGGAACCCGGGCACATCGCCCTGGCTAGGTGCGAAAGTAGCCCTGGTATTTGGCTACATTATTGCTGGCGTCTTTGCTCTGCGCCCCAACTTTTCCAATCCAATTAGAATCACTGCCTGTGTACTTGCCTTCCTGCAAGTAGTCGCTATTTTCTATCTGGCGATGCACAAGCCCAGCTTGTAACTGGATGGCATTGAGTACTCTTGGTATCAACCTCAAACTGGTATCAACCCCAAACATCGTGCTCAATGCCTTTTATTTTAAATTTACTTCCATTGAACACCGGCTCACGCACCCCGGAAGACAACTGACTCTCGTAATCTGCCATTACCTTAAAGGCCACACCAGACAAAAGTAAGATAGCTATAAGGTTTGCCGATGCCATAAAACCCATCGAGACATCGGCCATACGCCAAAGAAAGACAAAGTTTTCCGCACTTCCCGTATCTGCCACCCAAGCCCCAAAAAGCACGAACATTAAAAACAATAGCCGATAACATAAGATGGATGTTCGGGTGTGGTAAAGGTAATAAATATTGGTTTCACCGTAATAGTAGTTACCGATAATTGATGTAAAAGCAAAAAACATCAATGCAGTAGCAATAAAACTACTTCCCCAGGTACCCACCTCACTCGCCAGTGCGTCTTGAACTAACTCAACCCCTTCCAAATTACCGACCATAAAGACATCTGCCACCAAGATAATTGCTGCCGTGGAAGTACAGATAATAATGGTATCGAGAAATACCGATGCCATTTGCACGTATCCCTGCACCATTGGGTGTTTTACATCTGCAGCAGCAGCGACATTGGGCGAGGAGCCAAGTCCAGCTTCATTGGAAAACAAGCCCCGCTTGATTCCATTGGCCACCGCCGCACCAAAGGCCCCCGCCCCAGCCTCCTGAAACCCGAAGGCATTTGCCAGAATTTCCAACAGCACCCCAGGTAATTCAGCAATATTGGCGAGCAAAACATAGAAAGCTACCAACAAGTAACCAATTGCCATAAAAGGGACAACAATACCGGCAAAGCGCGCAATTGAACGAATACCACCAAAAACAATAATCCCGGCAAAGAGCGTAATAAAAAAACCCACCCATAAAGGGCTTACACCCCAAGCTCCATACAGCGCGGCAGCCATCGCATTTGACTGCACAGCATTAAAGGTAAATCCGTAACAAATCATAAGAAAAACTGAAAAAGTCAGGGACAGCCATTTCCACTGTGGTCCCAGCCCCTTTTCAATGTAATAGGCAGGTCCCCCACGAAATGCCCCAGGAACATCACCGCGCTCTTTGTAAGTTTGCGCGAGAGTATTCTCCACCAAACTGGTGGCCATCCCCAGCAAGGCCACCAGCCACATCCAAAACACCGCACCGGGCCCGCCAGCGGTTATAGCCACAGCCACACCAGCAATATTTCCGGTGCCGATTCTCGCAGCTGCGCTAGTGGCAAATGCCTGAAATGCGGTTACTGAATTTTCATTTTCCTTATGGATGCCACGAATCATGACTTTGACCATATGACCAAAGTGACGAAATTGTATAAAGCGAGTGCGAATAGAAAAGTAGAGCCCCGCCGGCAGCAATCCTAAAATCAAGATTCCAAGCCACCAGATGCCACCGACGCCACCCCAGGCAAGCAGGTTTGCCCACTCGATCAGGGTAGTGAAATGATCCAGAAACCCTTGCATTGACCACTCCCAGGACAACTTATCGTTATTAAACAAATCTGTTATTTGGCTCTAAGACTAGCAGGCCAATCTACTAGTCACCTTGGAGTTAATGCTGGAAAAACAGAGCCCATCGGCTCCATATAACAGAGCCGCATCAGTATTCTGATGCGGCTCAAAAGGAAGAAAAGTAATAGCTGACAGTCTACAGCCTCGGAAAGTAATTCCGCAGCAAGGAGCCGGACGCAATCATTGGCGCATGCTGCTTTTAGCAGAAAATCTCTCGCGCCCGACTCGGGGACACCACCTTTCGCCCTGTCTCTTCAGCTACAGCCGCAAGAGCCTCAATCAATTGACCATTCCCTGAAGTTCGCTCTCCTCCCGGCAAGTAAAAGGTATCTTCAACCCCTGTGCGCAAATGGCCACCCAATTCTGCAGTCTTGCGATGCACCGGCCAGATTTCCTCACGGCCGATCACTGTGCTCTGCCATAAGCTGCCGGGCTTCATATATTTTGGAATAATTTCCAGTAAGTCGGGATCGGCAGGCATACCTGAAGCCACTCCCATCACCAGGTTGTAGTTGGGCTTATCCACCATCCCTACATCCGCATACATTCCCACAGAGCGAACGATACCGATATCAAAGCACTCAAATTCCGGGCGGGTACCGGTCTCCCGACAAACTGCCAACAGCTCCTCTACCTTATCGACCGGGTTATCAAATACCATGGGTGGCCAAGCCCAGGTGCCGTTGGATCGCGCCTTTAAATAGTTCAGGCTTCCCGCATTACAGGCGGCAATTTCCGGCCTACCGGCACGCACACAACTCAAGGGGCCTTGCTGATCCCGTCCGATAGTGCCAGTTGAAAAATTTAGAATAACGCCAGGGCATTTATCGCGAATTGCATCGGCAATTTCCAAGGCTATTTGCGGGTCCCAGGTGGGTAAATGGCCTTTATTTTCCTCTTGCGCGCGGAAATGAACATGCATAACGGAAGCCCCCGCATCGTAGGCTTCACGGGCGGATTCCGCCATTTCCTTGGGGGTTACCGGGACCGGGTGCTGCTGGGGGTTGGTAAGCACTCCGGTTAGGGCGCAAGTAATCACCACTTCATCAGACATCGCTGGCTCTCCTGAATTATCTTTGTTAAGGCCGCTGTTTACAGGGCTATCCAGCGTTGAGCGCCGCTCCTACAACACCAACTGATCGTAAAAGGACCAGAGCGAGTGGAAGAGCTGATTCTGGATAGTGCATCGACAAATTACAGCACCAAGCGCTTGCTTGGTTTTACGAGACTACCATAGGGACCCCGCCAAGGCACCTTGTTTCCCCGGATTCATCTCGGCAGAATGCGAAATAACCCAATAAGGAAGTAAGTACCTCATGAGCGAGACTATCACTCCAACCATCGCCCCTTACGGCAGCTGGAAATCTGCAATCAACGCAGAACTTCTCGTGGAGGGCAGCGTTCGCCTGGCAGAAGCCAATTTAGTAGATGGCCGCTATTACTGGCTGGAGTCCCGCCCTTCTGAAAAAGGCAGGAATGTACTGGTGCAGTATTGTCCAAAGAATGGGCGCAGAGATCTCACCCCCGCCCCAATCGCCGTACGCACCAAAGCCCATGAATACGGGGGCGGCAGTTATCTTGTTTACGGTGACACCGCCTATTTCGTACTGGCAGAAGATCAGCGCATTTATCGTATGAAGCTCGACGATGCGATCCCCGAAGCAATCACTGCAGAAAATAGCTCCCGCTACGCCGATCTGAATATCGATCCCCTGAGAAATCGATTAATTTGTGTCGAGGAAGATACCAGTGGCCACCAGCAGGGCGAGGAACCCCGTGCGCGCATTATCGCGGTAGACCTAAACAACCCACTGGCAAATCCTCCAACAATCCTTCAAGAAGGGGCAGACTTTTATTCGAACCCAACTCTGAATCCGGCCGGTGATCGACTCGCATTTCTGCGCTGGCACCACCCTAACCTCCCCTGGGACGCGACAGAGCTCTGTATCGCCAAACTCGATCAGATGGGGGATATCAGTGAAGTCACCCAAGTAGCCGGCGGTGAGAATGAATCCGTCTTTCAGCCCCAGTGGTCTCCTGAGGGCGAACTCTGCTATGTCTCTGATCGCAACAACTGGTGGAACCTATATAGGCTGGGACAAAGCGAACCCTTGTGGAAAAAAGAAGCAGAATTCGCCACACCACAGTGGGTATTTGGCATGTCCACTTACGGCTTCATTAGCTCCACGGATATCCTCTGTACTTACACCCAGAATGGCACTTGGCACCTTGGACAGGTCAATATAAAAAGCGGAGAGCATCAAACTCTTCCCCAGCCTTATTGTGATATCGAAAGCCTGCACTGTGAAAATGGCAGCGGGGTGATGATTGCCGCAGGTGCAGAGAGCTTTCCCGCTGTTATTAGCTTTAACCAAAAGACGGGTAAAACGGAACAGATTGCCAGTAGCAATAGCAGCTCGCTGCCAACCGATTTGCTCTCCATTGCTCAAGCCGTCACTTTTCAAGTGGGTAATCGTGCGGTACACGGATTTTATTACCCACCCCACAACCCCAACTTCCAAGCACCTAGTGGCGATAAGCCACCGCTGATTGTATTTAGTCATGGGGGCCCCACCGGCGCTACATCAGCAGGCCTCAGCCTGAAAGTTCAATACTGGACAAGCCGGGGGTTCGCCATTCTGGACGTAAACTACTCCGGCAGTACCGGCTATGGCCGCAGGTATCGGGACCGCCTCACCGATAAATGGGGCATCTATGACGTGGAAGATGTCTGCGCTGGTGCAGAATACCTGGTAGAAGATGGGCTCGCCGACCCCAACCGCCTGCTGATCAAAGGTGGTAGTGCCGGCGGTTACACAGTTCTGGCAGCGTTGACTTACCACGATACCTTTAAAGCAGGTGCCAGCCATTATGGGATCGGGGAGTTGAGCAGCCTCGCCAAAGACACCCACAAGTTTGAGTCCCGCTACTTGGATAAACTGGTAGGACCCTGGCCTTCCGCAGAAAAAGTCTACCTTCAGCGCTCCCCCATTAACGATGTGGAAAAGCTGAATTGCCCAGTAATTTTCTTCCAGGGCATGGAGGACAAGGTAGTACCACCCAACCAAGCCGAAACCATGGTGAATGCCCTGAGGGCCCGCGGTATTCCGGTGTCCTATATTACATTTGCCAATGAAGGGCATGGCTTCCGCAGTGGCGACAGTATCAAGCTGGCCCTGGAGGGAGAGCTTGAATTCTACAGCCGCATATTTAATTTCCCGCTCGCGGAACCCGGCCCGGGAATTACCATCGAAAACCTATAATTAAACAATATTGAATTAAAAAGAGTTTAAAAAAATACTATGGGAAGATGGAGACCGCCGCGTCCACGCGGCTCCCGCTACATCACCGCAGAGGGCGCGCAACGTATGCGCGCCGAAGTTAAGCATCTCTGGGAGGAGGAGCGCCCCCGGGTAACCCAGGCGGTTAGCGACGCCGCCAAGCTGGGAGATCGCTCGGAAAACGCAGACTATATCTACGGTAAAAAAAGACTACGGGAAATCGACAGCCGCGTGCGTTTTCTCACCAAGCGCCTGGAAGAGATTACTGTTGTAGATCGAATACCGGACGATAAGGAAAAGGTCTTTTTTGGAGCCTGGGTAACGCTTGAAGATGATGAGGGAGAGAGCGTTTGCTACCGCATTGTAGGACCCGATGAATTCGATGTAAAAGCAGGCTTGATATCCATGGACTCCCCCGTTGCCCGTGCCTTATTAGGGCGCAAGCTCGATGATGAAGTGGATATCCGGCAGGGGGAAAAGTGGCAGGCTTTCTATATTACTGACATTCGTTACGAGGAGTAGAGATCTTGGCTTTCTCAAATACTTAGTTTGAAGGAGTCAATTTAGCAATCCCGTAATTAAAAAGGCTTATTCCACAGAAATAAGCCTTCAAAACTAAACTGCAAGAACATCTTCAGAGATTATTATAATATTGAATCACACCAACAGTGCTCCCACCAGCAAAAGCAGATTTAACCTGCTCTGAACTCATTCCAATTTTCAAATATGCATTGTTCACGTTGAGCTCAAAAAAACAGGCTTCCCGCTTGGGAATAAGCATATTCCACTCGACCACCGCCTCACTGAGGTCAATAATAACTGCTATATAGTTTTGCCCTCTCTTCATCAGAGATTGCAATTTGAATATCGCTTATCGCATCGGAAACATCACTTTCAATTCTTTGCCGCTCTAGCAAAAAGGCCTGTAAATTATCTTCAACTTGCTGGGTTTCTTCTGCTAGCTACCCAAAGCTCTGAGACAGTACTTGTAGAGTGGATACATCAGTAGAGATCAGGTCCATCTCTGCCTGCTGATCCTGAATACTCTTTTGATCCGCAACAATTTTTGCAGCAGCCACCGGCCCCATCACAAACCATTTCAACAAGCCCTCTGGAAAAGCCACGATAGAAGCAACCGTGCCCAGAGAGATTGCTGTGGCATCGGCAATATCCAGCGTAACGATGCTGGCAGTCAGGGGTTTGATATCTGCCTGTAAATTCTTGATATCCGGCCTCAGATCAGCAATTTTCTGCCCTTCAGCCTGGGAATCCTTTACAGAATTATCGAGATAGGTTGCTTCTTATAATGAATCGCAAGCAAAAATATATTTATATTCACATTGCTGCTATCAAATCAAGCCCTCTAGTCCAGTAAGCACCGATCAAAATCACTCAGCCTGGCAACTATCTCCGTCAAATGCTGCAATCAAGTCCAACGCACCCCCAACCTCTTTATATATGATTAGCTTCCGACTATAAGAACCCAGCAGCCATGAGCCGCAGGCCACCCAGTAAGTGGCTTCTCTTGAGGTAACACAAAAGACGCTTTGCGCATCAGATACACGCCAAAACAATCGTCCTTTGGAAAACCCCCTACTCTCGAGTCTCAAAACGCCAATATTATTCTGTTTAGCCCATTGAAGAATTTGCGCCCTGAAAAACTCGGATCTAATCGGCATTAACAAATAGGGAACCACACCCAACAGGGCCAATAGAGCCACTATTACATTGTTCCCCAGAGAGGGGCTAAACATATAGGCCAGCTTCCCCAAAGTTACCGATATTATTAATACAACAAATGGACGCATATTCACTGCCGCCGATTTCAGCTCCCTTTAGAAAGAATGGCAGATAAATATGCAGAGACAAGATTAAGCTACAGGGCGATCGAGTGATCCCGAGTTGGCATGCCCGCGCTATAGCATATTGAAACTAACAGGTAGAGATTGGTCGCATTGAGGCCAAACTCGTTAGAGCTTGACCCGCAGAATGACTGCCTAACGACAGAGAAAATACACAATAAAGTACTGGAGCAATTTAGTTGCTCTCGATTAAACCCAACATTTCTTTTGCAACCAGTGCAGAAGAAGGTAAAAACATTGTAGAAACAATACGCTGATCAGATATTACATCATGCTTATCAGCAACATTATCCTTATTAATAATAATGGCTCCATTCTCACGAAGGCGTTCCTCTACCAAGAACGGTAATAAAGTACCCTGCTTAGCCCATGACTTCTCTTCTTCTGTAGAGTTCGGGAAACCGGCAACCTTCTTACCCTTTACCATATAATGGCCATCTTTCAGTTTCACATCAGCAAACGCACCTGCCCCATGGCCACAGCTGCCCACAACTCCCCCTTTCTGGTAAATCCCACCCATAATATTTAGCAGCTCACGATTGGATGCCACATCAAATAAGGTTCCATAGCCTCCACCGATATAAACAGCTGCATAATTCTCTATAACTACTTGCTCAGGCTTTAGTGAACTATTTGCCCGTTCTAAAAAACCTTCATGTTTGATGGTGTAACTACTAATCCCCAGTGGATCCATCATAAACGGGACCACCCCACCTTTTGGCGAAACAAAGTCCACGTCATACCCATGGGAAACAAAAATATGGTAAGGCGGAGCGTACTCCCACAAATTATTTCTTGCATCGTGTTTCTCCGGATCACCCATATCCTGAAGATTAGAAGCAACGATTAGTATCCGCTTAGTCTCAGCTGCTTGTGAAGTTGCAATAAAGCCCATCACAAGAATTATCATAGAACAGATAAGGCTACAAATTTTTGCCGTTTTTCCCACGTTCAACTTCCCCATTCGAATAACTTTGATACGAAATAGATAGATTACATGAGTAACGTACAACCTTGACATAAGATCGATAGCTTGCAGGAGAAAAGCGATATAGCGAGGTCAAACTGCCCCAAAAGTAACAACGGCCAACATTTCTATAGCGCCAAGCCTACCACCACAAAGTTAACACCCTATTACCGAGCAGCCTTAATAGTTAGGGCAGTAACAACACCCCAAATCCAATTGAAAAACAACACCAGGACTGGTGTTAAGACTCCCAACTCAAATCCGGCAACACCCTTCCCAACCATCACAGGGAAAACCACAAACAATTGAAATGCAGAGGGAAACAAACTAAGAAGAGCTCCTTTTAAAAGTAACTTCGATGACCAGAACGGAAGAATAAATAGCAGTCCCCATAAGCCACCCCAAACAATACGAGGATAAAGCCACTCAGGAGATAGAGGAGGGGCAATTGATACGCCAAAAGCGGCATTAATCCCCAACTGGCCAAATAGCCACACCGCAATACTGTTTGCCAAAGCACCGAGGCTTCCGGCTGCAAAGAATATCAGTAGGTTTTTCATCTCCCTCTCCTAGAACTGTAGGACCACTGCAATATTTACTGGCGAATCACACCACAATATAGAAGAACCATCGTCACTCAATGGAAAATAACCTCGCGTACGAATCACAACCCCACCCGAGATGACAGAGTAACTTTTCTACTTTACCTACCCAATAATACAGAACATAAACCAGATTTATCTTGAGTACGCCTGCGTACCAATTAGACACAGCGGAAACGCCAGAAAAATTAGATAAAGCACTAGCCCCCTACTTCTCAAGAATGACCACTTAAAAAATATTTTCAATTTGAGAACCAGCAATATCCGCTGATCGTTTTTGCAACTAATCCCGAAAGAAAATAACTAGCTTCTCAAGCGCCAAATTTATGTAATAGATAAGTGGTACGCTTGTATTTATTTTATAAATCAATTAAAACCAAATAGGAACTAGTACTTATGAAAGTGCCATCAGCAGGAGTGCTGTACCCGATTTTATTAGGATTGGCGATTCAGTCAGCGACGTCTCAAGCCCAGTCCTTTGATGAGAGCGCCTATATTGACAGGCAGCTGCAATATATTGAGGAAGGAGTCACCTCTACCAACGATACTGCCGTCGTACTTCAGGCATACACCGGTGATGATCTCAACTGGGATGCGCTAAATAAGAACCTGGATGTACTCCGCAACGGCGGCAAGAAAAATTCTGACTTCACTCTCACCCGCCTAATCCGCATCTTATTCTTCCGCCCCGAAATAAAAGACGAACTCTTTGCCGCACTCGACGGCTATCACTTCTGGTTTAAAGAAGGCGGGACGGGTGACCATGTCTTTGCTTCAGAAAACCATATGATCATGTACACCTCTGCCCAATATCTCCTCCAGGAGAAATATGGGGCATTTGAGGACGACAGAACTTATAAGCGCCTAAAGCGCTATCTGGAAGTGAAGAACCAATATGGTTTCTATGAGTTCTACTCCCCTGTTTACTACCCCTATACCCTCTCGGCACTGCTAAACCTCGTAGACTTTGCAGAGGATGAGGAAATTCGTGAACTTGCAATCGGCGCTGCTCATCGCTTGCTGCAAGATATTTTATTGGTGACCAACGACCAGGGGATCAACTTCGCCGCAGCCGGGCGCAGTAATGACGGCTACCGCCGCAATGGGTCCGGAGGGAATATCAACCGGATTATCTACCTCCTGACAGGTCTGGGCAAAGAGTCAGTACGCACCCCCAGTCCCGCCGGCGTAATGCTCGCCACATCCGGGTTGGAAATCACCGATGAGGTTTTCGAATATTTCGGTAAAGATCTCAACATAAATTATTCAGTCGGCCATTCGCTGGGGGATGCCAGAAACGAGATCTATGCAGACTTTCCCCGGGAAGAGCGCGTACCCTTCTATTGGAGCCAGGGAGCCTACTTCCACCCCGATGTCGCAGCGGATACCGCCTGGTTCGCCAGCAAATACCAACTCGAAGGTTATGAGGGGCTCAAAGCATTTGACCAGTTCCTGGGACTATCCGAAGCAGCCGCCCCTGCGGCCGCCAAGGCGGGGGCTGTATTCAGCCGCAGCTCCGTACTCTCCTCGGCCAACTTTTCCATGTACAAAGATGGCGGAGTTATGATGCACTCCATCCAGAATTATTGGGGAGGCCGCCAGGGCTACCAACAAACCCCCTGGATAGCCACCACCGGTTCCCAGTCTATCTGGGCAAAAGTCGGCGACGGCAATAGCACCATGCAAAATGACCACCTGCCGAAAATAAAGCAGGTAAACAATGTCGCCGTGATCCAATACAACCCCTACCCGGAGATAGAACTGTTTCACTCCGGCGGCTCCGATGTCGCTCTACAGTGGCCCGAAGAGTTCGAGGAGGAGTCCCGCAGCGGTAACTGGAAGTTTGGTAGGGAAGATGATGGATACGTTGCCGTCCGCTACCCCTGTGGCAACGGTGACTCCAACACTGTGACCTGTGATTGGAACGAGCAGACCTGGGTCGTCATCATGGGAAGTGAAGAGCGCTACGGGAGCTTTGATGCTTTTAGACAGAGGGTGCTCAATGAAGTCAGTTACGATGCCGACTGGGAATGGCACGGCTCCTTCTGGAAAGGCACCTTGAAGTATGTGTACGATTCAGATGTAAAGTTTGATGGAACCGATATCAGCTTAACTTGGTAGCACCTAATTAAGCTCACGGGAAGGGGTACCCCCTTCCCAGCCTCTCTGCACCCCCAACCAAATTACCCTCCACAGACTATCAACCCAACCTCCTTCCATCTGAGCTTAGTTGACAGTGTCAACCAATATCAATAAGGTTGACACTATCAACCAGTTAGCATGGCGCCATGAAAGACACCGCAATCAATGAATCCCTCCACCAGCTTATTCACGCCTACAAACGGCGCTTGCGAGCTGGCATACAGGAGCAGCAAATTGGCTTGCCGGTGAGCCATATACGGGTACTCAAAGGTGTCTTCAAATTTCCACTGAGTACTGCCCGGTCAATTGCCCAGCGGATGAATTTGGACAAAGCCCAAGTAACACGTGTGCTAAACGACCTGGTGCACTCAGGGTTAATCGAAAAGACCGACAACCCCAATGATCGGCGCAGCCAGTTTTTGACACTAACTACATACGGAATAAGCACGCTGGAAAAAGTAAGCGGACAAGAAACTGAAGTGGCCAGGCAAATGACTCGCAACTTGAGTACTGAAGAGCTAGAAAACTTCGCCCGCATTGCCAGCGTTATGGTCGCCAATATGAAAGAGCACTCCACCCCTGACGAAAGGAGCTAAACCCTATGGCCGAGAAAGTTACCAGAGAATTGGTCGTTATTCGCAGGACACAAGTTACTGAAAATATGCTGCGCATCACCCTCGGTGGCGATGATCTAAAAACTCTCGCCCCCAATCAGGAAAGCGCCTATATCAAATTTCTGTTTCCACAAGCTGGAAGCGAGCGCCCGCTATTGCGAAGCTATACCATCAGACACCAGCGTGAAACTGAAATTGATATCGACTTCGCCCTGCATGAACACGAAGGGCCCGCTCTAAGCTGGGCACTTAAAACACAGCCCGGCGATACGATCTTAACCCGCGGCCCCGGCCCCAAAAAAATGACCAATCCCGAGGCAGACTGGTTTTTACTATTGGGGGACATGACTGCACTGCCAGCCATCAGCGTAAACCTTGCGGAGCTTCAAAAGGATGCAAAGGGATACGCATTAATTGAGGTCTCCAGTGAAGCTGATATTCAGGAGCTAGAACACCCAGAGAACCTGCAAATCCAATGGATTATCAATCCGGCTCCATCCGGCGAGAAACTCCTGGAAAAATTACAGGCTCTAACCTGGCTCGATGGACAGGCCTCCGTATGGGCCGCCTGTGAATTCGACAGCATGCGCACCCTACGGCAATTCTTTAAGCAGGAAAGAGTAATCCCCAAAACCCATATTTATATCTCCAGTTACTGGAAAATTGGGCAGTCGGACGAAGGCCACAAACTCGCCAAGCGCATGGACAATGAAAAGATGGAAGGACAGGGATAACTTATAGATAGGCGGGAAGAGAAAGCCTTCTGATTATAGGCTTTCCCTACTCAACAGAAACAGGCCTATCTAACCGATACCAATAATTAGACAAAAAACCCCGGGCATCGGGTTTAGATATCTGCCTGATAATTTCCGGGGCACCCGACCTACAGCGCCATTCATACATAGAGGCACGGCCAGCCACTACCGCAGGAACGGTCCCGGAACTTTGATTATCTTTGCAATATGAAAGCATCGCACTACTCGGCTCCCGACTGGTGTCAGCTTTCTCATCACAGGGGAGATTAGCCCCAACAAAGCAGGCAAAGACATTTCCATCCATACATCGCCAATAGGTCCCCCTCGCGATCCAATCTTCAGGCGCTTCTGCACCGAGATTGGCCGCTCTTCTGATACCATCAACGATTTCCTTTGGCATAGCTTGGCCGGCAAAGCGCTGAACTGGGTTATCATCGTTTACCACCGCCGCACAGTAGTCGAAAGGACTAGTGAGAACGCTTACCTCTCCCACTTTTTTATCTATAGAGTTAGCGTAATTTATTGCAGCAAAGAAGAATACAAAACCTAAAACTGTTGCACCCAAGTTTTTCTGCATCAATACTCTCCTCAAATAAAAAACAAGCCAACCACCTAACTGAAGATTCAATACACCATAAATATCAGAAGCATCCACTTTAGTTTGATCAAACCTACCCCTTAAGGCCGAACAAAAAGTGTTACACATAAGTTGCTTTTTCAAACTGACAGTAAAAAAACCACTACCACAAATCAACCAATAAATCCAAAAGCGATACCCGAATAAAATTTAAAAAGAAAAAATGGGGACGCCTAAAAAAAACAATCTAGAAAAAGACAGAAAAACTGATATATTTCTTAAAAATTCGAACCGGAGACTTCCATTGAGCCAAGATCTGCCACCCTCTGCCAAAGGTGTACCCAACTTAGAACTGCCCCAATGGATTAATTGCCAAGAACGCTTGCCCGAGCAGTCCGATGCGACCTCTCGCGGTTACGTCCGAGTTATATGGAAATCCACCAACAGCTCTAATGGTGTTATTACTCGCACCTGGGAAGTTGGCATGGACCACTATGAAAATGCCCACAATTATCTGGGTTGGATGCCTATCTCAGTCATTGTTGAATCTACCGAAACCCATGAAAGCGAACAGTTCAGTTCTGACAGGTATGAACTCTTCGACAGATGCTGGTAATGCACAGCGCACGAGTAGCAACTACAAATCCCTCACTCTAAAAAGGGGCAACCAAACAGGTCAGCCCCCTCCAAGCCAGATTCTAACTCACTGATTGACCCCGCCCATCACTGAACAGCAAACAACCAATCCAACTCCTCGTAGTAAAAACGAGCTTTCAGCAGCATCCCATTGACTACAATCATACTGCGCCTGCCTATATCCAATTGAGAGAATCTGGCTAAGGCTCCGCAAGAATCATCCTGCATTTCGCTGTTCAATCTTATCGACGCCAAAATGTTAGCAAGCTTGCCATCACCCAATTCTTGCGAAGTGGTCTCAGATACTATGACGAGCGGCCTGACTCTCGGCAGGATACTTGCCTTTTTGATTGCGCTTCTCAGTTCAAATCTCCCATCAATGCAGTGAATAGTGTTCAGCCATGCCCCAAATTGTTGAAAACGTCAATGCCAAGCAATCACCCTCTTTCTCCTTAGATAACCTGCTAAAAAGCGACCTCTTTGAGCGTGAAAATAGCTATCTCGATTCGAAGTATTTCGGAATGAAAGGAGAAATTAATCAGCTGTTGATTACTGAAACAGCCAAAGATATGGGAATGCAGGTCGACTATTACTCCAAAGATTTATACAAGATTACATATCAAGAAAAATATGTACTCTTTTGCGGAAACTCTGCACTGGTATCTGAGGCCTATCGTGCTTGCGCTCAACAGAAGCATCTGACGAAAGACTTGCTTGCTCGGAATGGTGTCCCCGTGGCAACAGGTCGGGTCTTCGACGATATTAAAGCTGCAACAGACTATTTCTCAACACTTCACTACCCTGTGGTCATCAAGCCAGTTACAGGTAGTCATGGCCGAGGTATTACCACGGGGATCACATCGGTCAATGCATTGCAAGATGCCTGGAAAACCGCCAGCGCCAAATCAAATAAAATAATCATCGAGCGCCATATCAGTGGCTGCGACTTGAGAGTGAATGTTATCGGGGGATGCGCGGTGTCTGCCTGCCTGAGAATTGCACCCAACGTCATTGGAGATGGAAGGCATAACATCAACGAACTAATCTCGGAGAAAAAAAACAATAAAAGCAAACGCAATCCAAAGTATCGAGTGGACTCGGACTACATACTCAGAACAGAACTGCTGGATGTGAATGGTATCTCCCGTGAATATGTGCCTGCTGAAGGAGAACGCGTCTGGTTGGCGGGCGTAGCAAATATTTCTGCGGGAGGAGAAAGTATTCAATTATTGGACAGGCTCGACACTGAGGTCATTCAGGTTGCAGAGCGTGCAGCCAGTGCGTTTCCTGGGATTTACTATGTTGGAGTGGATATTATTGTCCCTGACTACTCTTCCGAGACAGCCAGCTCTCCCTATGTGATCGAAGTCAATACAAACTCTGCAACCTCAACACCAGTTTTTCCTGATTTTGGTAAACCGATCGACCTCCCAAGGCTACTTCTGGAATATCTATTCAGTGCCTCCGGGCCAGCCCGCACCATTCAGCACGTCGAGAAAGGTCAGTATTGTCCCGAGTTCCACCCTATACGACTAGCGGCACCATGGAACTATCCATTCTACACACCAAGATTCAGAAACCGACAAAACGTGCTGATCAGCTTGGCTGCGTATAAATACGATTTGAAGCCCTACAACATCAGCACCAGTATCTCTGGTATCGTATACGGCGACAAACATGTCTTGTTTCATCAATCGACCCCCGATGTTGTGCCTCAAGTTGCGCGTCGTGCCTGCCTAAACCGTGTATTACGAAACAACAGGCTAAACGAAGCAGGGATCAATACGAGCTTGACTTCAGCCACTCATGATCCTGGTAAAGTGCCTTCTCGGCTCCGAAAATTTCGTGTCCTTACCATTGGCGGACAGGTTGTTGCCGCATTGGAAAGAGGGATAGAGCCAATCCGCAATTATGAAAGTAATAACATTGAGACACACCAACAGCGCTTCGGAGAATTTTTTCGCGACGTCAGTGAAATATTGCATGCAGATTTCGCATCAATTGCGACCCAATCTGTAGAGGCTCTATTTAATCCACTAATTGCGGGAGTCGACATAGTCGCAGAAGACATTAGTCGGCCATTACCATCTCAGTACTGGATGGTAAGCCAAATCACATGTAGCCCCTCGCTAGATTGGCATTACTTTCCCACTTATGGTGTTGGGCGCGATGTCGCCTCGGCATTGCTACTGCAACTCTTTCCCAAGTTGGAACAAACCATAATTCAGTTGCAGCACTGGAGAATCAGGGTCAAAGGAAAAGTTCAAGGTATTGGATATCGAAAGTGGGTTCAACGTTCAGCATTTAGCAAGGGCATCGTCGGAAAGGTATTGAATAGACCTGACAAAAGCGTAGAGATATGGGCGCAGGGCTCTCATACCGCCCTTGCCGCGTTACTTGACCAATGTGCATATGGCCCACATGAAAAGCCAAGCTTCGATATCGATCTGGAACCTCTCCCCATCACCGAATATCAAGGCTTTCGGGTTGATCACTCAAGTTCTGCCGCACATCCTGGAACTTCGCTGAAAGAGTGAAGTTCCAATGACCGTCAGCCACTACTCAATACAATGAAGCTGGCGTATGTATCCGCCACAGACCGACGCTATGTCGCGTAGCCTCGCCGTATTGAGAGCTTCTTTCCCGGGACTCAAATCAACCGGGGAGACCGTCATCACCTGGCTTCTCAGAAAATCATCACAATCCTCAACGCCCCCCTTGTTCCTGTAGCAGCAGTAGAAAGCATGAGCGCCATGTATTTATTTCACTCTCCGCTTTTAGTAACAGTTGTTTTCTGCCTGAAAAAACCTCCCAGAAAATGCAATAAATAAATACCCGCCGCTCAAGCGAGGCTGTTTACCTAAGTATTTCGAAACTGCTACATCACTGAGAAAAGCTGACAGAAATCCTATCCCACAAGTCAGAATTATTTGGTAAACGCGCCAAGGTGAAAACCTATAAAAATCAATCCAACTAACCCGCGCTATTTGAGAGACCTAATCGGCCTTATATTGACTAACCACTACCAAAAGGCACTAACCACCTGTAGTAATCCCCGCCCTTTTAGTCGAGGAGGATTTTAAACCACAGCCCTTTGCTTTAAGATCGCTTGAAACAACTGATTAGGAGGTTTTTATCAAGCCGAGTGGCCAGTTCTATTAACTAACCCAGCCTTTTAGTAAATAGAAATATAATTAGCCACAAAGCTACAATCTCACTTTTTGCAGTAATAGCCGCCATTGGATAGACCACAGCCAGCGAATGGAAAATAAAAAGGCCAGCACAATATAAGTCTTTGCTGGAAAGTGCTAAGCGCATCTAAAACATCTTTTCTTTCAAAAGGCTGCGCATACTTTTTATCTGAAAACTGTCAACAAAATGCAATCAAAACTCAAACTGAATTATTTACTAGCTTTCAAATGAATTCACTTTAAGCCTTAAAATTTTGACACACCTGGGTATCAGAAAGCCCTAATCCAAAAACCCTAAGGAGGTTTATCATGGAAATGAACTTTAAAGATAGAGGATTTCTCTCAACGTGGCATTTAAATATGGTCACCTTTGATAGAGAAGATAACCTGTGGTGCGTTGGAACTTCAAATAATATCGGAAAGTGGAATTCAAGAACTTTTGGTCTCGTTGACAAAAAAGAGTACAACCAATCCTGGGATTCCAAAATGATTGCATTTGACAAGTCAAATGCCATGTGGAGCGTTGGGACTAAAGGTAATCTTGCCAAGTGGAATACCACCGCTGGAGCCTGGGAGGAACCTGAGATTAAAAAGCCCTGGCCCCTAAAAATGATTGCCTTCGATAACTTTGGAGTAATGTGGTGTGTAGGCGCTGACGGTAATGTAGGTCAATGGAACCCCATTGACGGCAAGTGGGATGATCAGGGTGATCTCGGCGGCTGGAAACTGGATTGGATAGCCTTTAGACCCGGTGACCCAAGAAATGATATCTACTGCGTGGGAACCGAGCACAACCTGGGACTTCACGACCCCAAATTCCCAAATGACACTTTCCATATCGCCTCCAATTTTGAATGTAAAAGCCTCTTTTTCCATGAAATATTTGGATTCTGTGTCGGTACTGAAGGCAATATGGGTGTCTCAATTTAATAGGCAATAACTTTATCTGCTGAATAATATTCATTATTTTCAAGCTATTTCGTTGCCCCACCCAAAAAGTGCTCCTCTGGACCTTTTTGGGTGGGGCGTGGTACTTATCAAGTAAATAATCCAACAACTAGATACTCCCCTAACCAAACCATTTTCCAACCAATAAATGAAGCTCTCAGTGGGTTTCAAGAGCTGGACAAGTGGACCTCCCACTTCGCAGTGAAGGGAAGCTGTTCTCGCAAATGACATCGTCCTCCTGAACGACTCACCCTCAGTCTCCATCAGGTAAGCACCACGCCATTGCATCGACCATGCCAGTAAGTACGAATCCTGCTATATCTCCAAACACAGCCACAGCGAGATATTTCGTCGTTTAATGAGTCAAGTAGTATTCAAGGGGAAAAGCAAATAAAGACGACTAGATGCTATGACGAATTTGATTCTGGGTGATACCCTGCCTTTTTCACCTACAAGCGGATAAATTGTCTAAATTCTCTTGTAGATCGCTGTCACAGTACGGAAAGCCGACATGCAAAAATCGCCATGGGTTGAAAACGCCATCGCAAAAGCGGATGCACACTGGCAGGCATCCAAGTCCACCATTGAAGGAAAAGTATTCAGTGATGTACAGGACAACCAGGGCCTTCAGTATGTCGATATCGTGATGGAAGGTGGCGGTATGCTGGGGATCGCCCTGGTCGGATATACCTACATTCTGGAAAAGGCGGGAATTCGGTTTCGCAAAATTGCTGGAACCTCAGCGGGTGCCATCAATGCGCTCTTCTTGGCAGCGGCCGGTACACCGAGCACTGGCAAGAGCGAAAAGCTCTTGGGTATCCTCGCCAATGCCGACTTTGCCAGTTTTGAAGATGGCGAGCGCTATGCACGCAATACGGTACAGCGCCTGCTCAAGGGCAAAGGCTTGATGAGTAGTTTGGCACTGCACCCCTTCGATTCTATCCGCACCTTGCGGCACCTGCTCAGACATAAGGGGCTAAATCCGGGAGATACCTTTACCCAGTGGTTACAAACGGAGTTGAAACAGCTGGGCATCACCAACACCGCACAGCTCAACCAGAGAATTAACCAGTTCCCACAGCTTCTGTACCGCGGCACACCAGATCACTTGATAGGTAGCGGCGAGGTTGCCCTGGTGGCAGCGGATATCACTACCGAGACCCGCGCGGTATTTCCAGCCAAGGCGCCGCTCTACTTCGATAATCCGAGCGCAGTAAACCCCGCGGAGTTCGTACGTGCCTCCATGTCGGTACCCGGTTTCTTTAAGCCCTACACCGTAAAGGGCATCCCCCAATTAAGTGAGTGCAATACTGTCGCCGAGAATTGGCGCAGCATTAAAGGTATCGGTGATCCCAAACGTTTTTTCCGCGCTGGCTTTCCCAAAGATATTGAATTTGTTGACGGCGGCCTTGTCTCCAACTTCCCTTTCGATATCTTCCATAAACCCATCGGCACCCCCAAATTGCCAACATTTGGGATCAAGTTGGAAGTGGACCTGTACCAGCCAAAATCAGATAAGGTAGGAAGGTTTGCGATGGGGCTGATCAGCACTTGTCGCAATATGCTCGACAACCATGTGCGCGCGAGCTTGAACGCTGAATACCATGCGCTGGTAAAAGAAATCCCCATCAACCCCACCGATACCGGAGAAAACCCGCACTGGCTGGATTTTTCCATGCCGGACCACCACTGCGAACACCTGTTCTTATCTGGCGTCAATGCAGCAATTGAGTTTTTGAATCAGGGATTCCACTGGGAGGATTACTTGGTATTGCGCCAGCCGGACTCCTTCTATACCGGGGAAAAGCTGGCTTAAATGCAGGCCCGATGCGATAGTCGCAGCGGGCCCAGCACTCTCATTTAGAAAGAGCGACGACGATAAGAGCGGTAATCTGCACGCCAGAAGTTACGCTCTAGCAAACGCTCTAAATGCTCACGGCTCACCTTGGGCGCAACGCCATCCAATTGCGCCTGGGCAGCTACTGCCCTGGCAATATGCATGCTCACCTCGCGAATATCATTTAGATGTGGCAATAAGGCGCCCTCGCCATCTTTCACCACCGGCGCCTGCTCTGCCAGGGCGTTGGATGCTGCCATCAACATACTGTCAGTCACTTTCGAAGCACCGGAAGCAATCACGCCGAGGCCAATACCTGGGAATATGTAGACATTGTTACACTGCGCTACCGCATAGTGATGACCATCGATTTCTACCGCTGCAAAGGGGCTGCCGGTAGCTACCAAAGCCTCGCCCTTGGTCCAGCTGAATATCTCAGTTGGAGTCGCTTCAGCTCGGGATGTGGGGTTTGACAGTGGCATCACCAAAGGACGGCGGTGCCCCTTATGCAAAGCTTCGATTACTGGCTGGGTAAACAAGCCACCCTGCCCCGAAACACCAATCAGGATGCTGGGCTCAACATTGCCGATCAGCGTCTCAAGATTCCAGCTGGACACTCCATCGTACTTGCTCGGGTCTTGGGCTAGAGCCGCTTGGAAATCGTGTAGGCCTTTCATATCGGAAGTCACAAGCCCGTAGCGATCGAACATAAAGATCTGTTCACGAGCCTCAGCATCGGATAGACCGGCCTGCACTTTTGCACTAACGATTTGCTCGGCAATACCACACCCGGCTGAGCCGGCACCCACTATCGTCACCTTCTGCGCGGCGAGGGTTTCTTGCCAGGTCTTACAGGCAGCCAGGATAGTGCCCAGTGCTACAGACGCCGTGCCCTGAATATCATCATTAAAACAGCACAGGCGGTCGCGATAGCGCTCTAACAACGGCGTGGCATTGGTTTGGGCAAAATCCTCAAACTGAACCAATACCTTGGGCCAGCGACGTTTTACCGCTTCAATAAATTGCTCCAGGAATTCATCGTACTCTTCCTGGGAAATCCGCTCATGGCGCCACCCCATATACATGGGATCATTCAGCAAAGTGCGGTTATTGGTGCCAACATCCAAGGTGACAGGCAAGGTATAAGCCGGACTGATGCCGCCACAGGCGGTATACAGGGAGAGCTTGCCAATAGGGATACCCATGCCGCCGATACCCTGATCACCCAACCCGAGTATCCGCTCGCCATCGGTCACCACAATGACTTTGACGTTCTCTTTAGTGGCGCTGCGCAGAATATCGTCGATGTATTCCCGGTCCGGATAGGAGACAAATAATCCCCGGTGGTTGCGATAAATACTGGAAAACTCTTCACAAGCTGCACCTACAGTGGGGGTGTAGATAATCGGCAGCATCTCTTCCGTATGATGTTCGATCAGATAGAAAAACAACGTCTCGTTGTCGTCCTGGATTCCCCTCAGGTAGATATGTTTTTCCAGGCCAGTCTTACACTGCTGGAATTGGAGGTAAGCGCGTTTGGCCTGCTCTTCAATCGTCTCAACGGTATTCGGCAGAAGACCGACCAAATTAAACTCGAGACGCTCTTCCAAGCTAAATGCGCTGCCTTTATTGAGCAGTGGTATTTCCAGTAGGGAGGGGCCTGCATGGGGGATGTAAAGTGGACGCTTTTCGTTGTTACTCATATGCCTGCTTTTGCCTATCGCCCGAAGCGATGATTATTGCGTAGCCATATTTCAATATGACTGAATTAGCCAACCATGTTCTTGAAGTTGCATAAATGTGCTAACTCAACTGGGGCCGAAGACTATCTATTGTGCCGATAGATAACAAGGCCCCCAGTGTGGCCCAATTCGCGAATACACAGAGTCGCTCAACTATGCTAGCTGTAATTTATCTTCTCTTCGCAACGAATTCTTTTCAGTTAAAAAGTGATCCGACACATTCAGGAAATGGAGCCGCCATCGATGCACAAGAGCAAAGCTGGATTAACCCTGCTCCTCTTTATTCTTGTACTCAACCTTTATAGTTGCAGTAAAAAGCCCGACGGAGATAAAAATACAAATTCAAACGCCCGACAGACAGAGAGCGCCACTCCAGAAAAACAAAGGCCGCTTACAGCGATGGCACCGGAGATAGAAGCGGAGCTGGAAGCCCAACGGGACAGCGATAAACGCATCGCTCGCAATGTCTATTTTGGCGATACACATGTCCATACTGGCTGGTCGGTAGATGCGGGATTGGATGGCGCAATTCTTACTCCCGATGACGCCTATCGGTTTGCCCTGGGAGAAACTGTTACCTCCAACAGCGGACTGAAAGCCAAGCTCAGCCGCCCTTACGACTGGTTCATGATCACCGATCATTCAGACGGCATGGGAGTTATCAGCGAGATCGTCGATGGCAATCCGGAAATGATGTCCAATGCCACCTTGAAAAAATGGCACGAGGCATTAATTTCAGGCAGCGAAGAAGCGACCAATGAAGCAAAAAGTGAAGTCATCGTGCTTCAATCAGAAGGCAAACTGCCCGAGCAGGTAATGGACCCCAAATGGATGAAATCCACCTGGGAAAAAACCGTTGAAGCCGCAGAGAAATATTACAAACCCGGAGAGTTTTCTACCTTTATCGCCTTTGAGTGGACAGTTAACGCCGATGGTGGCGACAACCTGCACCGCAATATTATTTTTCGTGATGGCGCAGACCGCACTAAGACCCTGCTCCCCCTAACCACGTTTGATACCGAAAACCCGGTAAAACTCTGGGAGTGGATGAAGGCCTACGAAGACAAAACCGGCGGGCGGGTGCTCGCCATCCCCCACAACGGCAATATGTCTAATGGCCGTATGTTTATCGAGCGTCAGTTTGATGGCTCCGAACTCACTCCAGAGTGGGCACAAATGCGCGCCCGCTATGAACCCCTTTATGAGCTGGTGCAGGTAAAGGGACAAAGTGAGTCCCACCCTGCCCTCTCCCCGGAAGATGAATTTGCCAACTGGGATCTGTGGGATAGAGGCAACCTGATCTTAAAGCCCAAGCCCCCCGGTGCCCTGCAATACGAGTACTGGAGGGAGGCACTCAAGTCTGGCCTACGCCTGGAGGAGAAGCTGGGCACCAACCCTTTCGTGCTAGGCGCAAACGCAGCCACCGACACCCATACCGGGCTTTCGACACCGGACCAGGACAACTTCTTTGGCAAGTTCAAGACCCTGGAACCCAGCAACAAGGAGCGCTGGGCATTTCCCCTGCTCAAGGGAGTTGGTGGAGAGTACTTCGGCTGGGAACAAGCTGCCTCAGGCGTTACGGGAGTCTGGGCCAACGAGAATACCCGGGAGGCAATATGGGATGCGATGTACCGCAAGGAGACTTTCGCCACCACAGGCCCCCGGATCTCAGTTCGCTTCTTTGGAGGCTATGACTATAACGATGAGGATATTCACGGTGATCTGGTCGCCAATGGCTATAAAAAAGGCGTGCCAATGGGCGGGAAGCTACCTCAAGCCAGTGAGGGACAGGCACCGACATTCCTTATCGCAGCACTGAAAGACCCTGAGGGCGCCAACCTGGACCGTATCCAAATCATCAAGGGCTGGTTGGATAGCAGCGGACTCACCCGGGAGAAGATCTTTAATGTGAAGTGGTCTGGAAGCCGTAAGCTGGATACCGAGGGAAAACTACCCCCAGTTGGGACTACTGTGGATATGAAGACGGCGGAATACACCAACTCCATCGGCTCCCCTCAGCTAATCGCGGTATTCAAAGATCCCGACTTTAACCCCAAGGAAAGAGCCGTCTACTACCTGCGCGCCCTGGAGATACCCACTCCCCGATGGACTCTATTTGACAAGGTACGCTTCGGTACTGAAATGGATGAAAAAGTACCCCTTACCCAGCAGGGGCGAGCATTCAGCTCGCCAATTTGGTATTCACCCTAGAGTCAAATAGCCCGTATATATACGCGATTCAATTACTTGATGGATATGGCTATCTGAACCTCATTTCCATCCACATACTGCTCAAAATCTGTGGTGAAAGCTCGCTGATGGGGGCAATCCTCCGCAGCGAAGTAACTCCAAACCTCGCCCCACAAATCAATGGCGACCTGAGGCATTTCCCCTTTGGCGGAAAACATCAGGTATTTGCCTGGCAGTATTTGAATCGACTTGAAATCCTCAGACATATCCTTCGACAACATATCTGAACATGCATAGACATCAAAAAAGCCGGTATGGTCAGATTCGTAGTTGGAGTAAACACCAAATACCTTAGGGTTGCCCCTTAATTTGGGGGCAGCCTCTGCGCCGAAGCGCTCCCACATTGGCGTTATCTTTGCTGTTTTTGGGTCAGACTCATTAGCGTTCTTAGTGCGGGTATAAAAACCCACTAATTCCAGGCCTTCTAATTCTCTAACTTCCATTTTTATGGACCAATTATTTAGTTATTCGTAGAGTGCCGAATACTATAACAGCTCTCCGGGAACTGGCCAGGCGCACACGGTCACAAGAAATCACAAGTACCTTTTCAAGCTGACTTTACGGATTTCTGCCTTACCTCTGAAGGGGGGTACCCATACATCGATTTATAAAGCTGGGTAAAATAAGATTGACTTGAGAATCCGCTCTCCAGAGCTATATCGACTAAACGCTTATTGGTAGTCTTCAACTGAATATCAGCATGTTGTAACCTACGTTCGTTAATCCAAGCCTTTGGTGACTCAGCTTTAAAGACTTGGCCAAACTTATTCTTGAATGATGTGAGACTCATCCCAATCTGTTTAGCATAATTTGCTACAGACCAGTGCTGAGTAGCATTTTCCTCCATAAATCGACGGAAACGTTCGTTCACCGGATTAACCTTCCGAAGCAACTCGTCAGCTAAGCGGCAACCACAAGCTCCCTGCAGCTTCAAGAGAAGTAGTTCTTCCAGCTTTAAATAATTCAAACTCTCATCATTTAACTTGCTAAATGCACTCAGTGAATCCAAAGTAAAGCGTGTCAAGTCACACTCTGGAAAAACAAAAGGCCCGCTTTTGGGAAGCGTTGTCACGCTGGATGCAAGAGCGTTCTTTGCTTTAATCAGTACGCGAGTGTGTCGCTCATAAAATCGTGTCAGCATGACCGGGCTGATACTCGCACAGATGATTACTAGGTCTTCTCCCTCAGACAAATTATCAACTGTAACATGGCTCATTTCACCCGATAGCCAGATCTCCCCCGAAGCCATAGGGAATTCGCAAGCATCACTATTGATATCAGCAACACCTGAAATCACCATTGTCAGATTAAAATCTGAAGAAAACCCAATTGAAACATTTCCATCTGGTGAAACAAGTATCTTTTGAAACCGAAACAAGTCACCTAAATACTGACTTTCAAATAAGACATTTTGCCTTATGTGAGTGTCCAAATCCTTTTGGCGAGGGGCAATCATGGAATTCACCACTAAATTTACTTCTTCTGTATCTTTACGCTTCACCTGACTCAGCTGAAGCCAAGCTCCAATCACGACACTTTTGTTTCCACTGTGCTCAGGGAGCACTCATCAAGAGATCCGTGCACGGGGTGCGTGGTCACCAAGGGGGAGACAAAGCCGCTTTCGAGTTCAGCCATTAAAACCCACAATCGTTGAATTGAGCGTTTGAAGAATCATTTGAAAGGCGGATACAGCGAAACTATTTGCAGGACTAAAGTGCCAACCTCTTTAGGAAGGGCAACTTTATTAGCCAGGATAAGGGGAAGGTCTCATAAATTAACCTATAAACAGGAACATACAATCCTGCACTACTTAGCGGGCCCTTCCAAAATTCAATTATTCTTCATGCGCGACAAAGCAAGTAGACACCCCAATGCACCCTTTACATTTATTTACACTACCTTAAACGGAACAAGAGGAGTCTCTGAGAGTGAGGGATTGTGAGGTTTAAGCATCGCCTATTCTATTAGAAATAGTGTCACCATATGAAAATTACTGACTTAAAAACCCTAAGTATTCACTAGCAGCCCGGTGGTAATGAGAGACCTCAGGTATTTGGCAAAAGATATCTAAAACAGGCCCCATAACCATCTACTGGCTTTGTAAATTATGGAAAACCCAAACAATTTGCCTGATTAAGCCCCTCACTCTGGTGTAATCACCCAAAAACCGCTAGGTAATCACAAAGATACTGCCGGGTAATGCAGCTGTTAACTTAACTATCTTTAAACTTAATAAACATTTGATTTGTACCAGGTATGATTTTTTTCTAAAATGTGAGAAGATAGCTTTTAACAATATCCCTCGGCTCGTCATGACAGACTTTGCACCAAATAGGTGCCATGGAACCAAGCGGAATATTTATTGGCAAATTGAGAGAATTTTTATATATAAACTATGCAAGCGGATAAGATCATACCAATACTTAACCTCTATATTTCAACTATAGATTAGTATTTATTAAGATCTTTTCTGTTAACTCTTTAATTTGCCAGTATTAGTAATCAGCAAAACACCCTAAACCAATAAACTCTTAAGCCTTTGAGATTTATGTCAACTAGTTACTCTAAAGAATTAAATCGGCTTGCCCAACTTATGTGGGAGCAAGAAGCTGAGTTGGAGCTTAAGCCCCAGGAAGAGAAAGAAGCAGCTCCTGAAAAGCCCTCAGTCAACAATGCTCCTAATGACGTTTTTTGGGGCAAATGGAAAGGGCGATATATCGTGGTAATGCGCTATATATCGGGTAGAACAACCTCCAATGTTAAACTCCCCAATATATATGCCGATGAGGCCGATGCCCGCTCCGCCGCCCTCGATATCATTCGAAAATTTCCAGAAGCATCTATTCGCTATCTTTCAGCTAAAGAACTGGCTGTTTACCTCTAGCCAACCCTTGAGAGCTTTAGTTGGTGGTTTTTGAGCAGGGTGGCTGCACCACAGAGCCGCCCTCCCTCTTATTATTTTTATAGGCATCACTATCAGCGATTAATGCTTTGATATAAATTGACGAACCTCCTCCACAAATACATTGGAAGCAGGCTCCCGCCCCAGGAGTAAGTGACCGTCGCTATTAAGACCAACAAATCGAGCACCAGGTATAGCAGAAGCAATTTCACAGCCCGTTTGAACAGGAATACGCTGGTCCCCTAGTGAATGGATCACTAAAGTGGGCACATTAATCTCTTTAAGCATGTCCCGCACATCAATACTGCCAAAAACCGATAGGAAGCGGACAGCATTTTCCGGCGAAGTAGTCAGCCGCTGAAACTCATTAAACCACTCTAATTCGCGGGCATTCGCGCTTGGCATAAATGTCGTGGAAAAAATCTGCCGATAAGCAGGGTTATCCTGCCCCCAGCCCGTCGCTGTCAGGGTCATTACTGCTTCGCGCTCTTTTACCGTGGTCTCACTGGCACCTATTCGCCAACCTGCGTGATAACCCCCAAACAAAATCAGCTGCCTAACTCGCTCTGGATGTCTTACTGCATATTCAATAGATACTGCCGCTCCTTGCGATATACCTAGCAAAGTAAAGTTATCAACTTCACAGGCATCGACAACAGTCTCAAGGTCTGTAACAAACGACTCAAAAGAGATATTTTCAACCTCCCAATCCGACAGGCCATTCCCACGCTCATCGTAACGAATAAACTGGTGGTCGACAGAAAGCTCCCGAAACAATGGACTCCATATGGGAGAGTCCCAGTCATGCTCTAAATGACTCAACCAGTTTGCGGCTTTAACTATTGGAAGCCCCTCTCCCATCTTGGCATAGGCAATACGCACACCATCGCTGGCCGTACAAAATTCAACCTTCTGTTGAGTTAGCAGTTTACGCCCCGTAGCTAAATCATCACCGGACTCCTGAGCTACCGACTCACCAAGCCTGCAGGGCGACCATGTAATGCCTGCTTTGCGGAATCTTTCAGCAAGCCTTGTCCGTTCAAACTCCACTTCACTACTCAATCCCAATGAGCTCAACAAATGCAGTAACTGCGTTGCAGCGTTTGGGTTATAGGGCTCCAATGCCACCCAGCTGCGGGCCCAAGTTAACTGGTCCGGTATAGGAACACCCGGGTGAGAGGACAAGCGGGACAGCGCCCTCCCTTGCAATTGAACAATCTCTTGACGTTCAGACAGCAACCACCGTTGAAATAGTTCTTGATCGGGCAGATCGATCCCATCCAGGAAAGGCTCCTGCAGCTGTCGATGGATATCTTCCAGCTCTGCTGCCAAAACGCCGGGGGAATCAAGCTTAAGTGCTATTTCGGCAACATCAATACAAATGCCTTCCGTATCCAAGCTGACACGCTCTCTATCAGCAATGAGGCGCTCTATTTCTGGGTCGTTGACAATGGATCGAATTTTACTCAAAGACCAGCGCAGGGAGGCACGCGGATCATCGGGCAGCTCCCAGAATATCTCACATAAGCGATCCCTCCTGTGAGGTCTCGCAGCCAACAGTAAGAAAGCCAAAAGTGCTCGAGTTTTTCTTGAGGGTGGTAGATTAACTGGGCTGCCATCACGGGAGACAAGAAGGTCGCCCAGCATTTGGATTGAGATTCCCATTGATAAGTTATTAACCCCTGAAATGTAAGGTACTAGCAGTTCTCAGAGAAAGGCGCCGGTGATTTTCTCAAGGATAATTGTTAGCTGCAAACACCGCTCGCGAAAGATGTGAAACCCTCTGCCAAAACCCCTTATTCCGAGTCGCTTGGCAATGACAGTATAAACGCCGCTGTGAGGCTTATCCCTACCCCCAAAAGCGTACTCCGCTAGGTTTCTTTGAGGGTCTAGACTGAAATTGAAAGATTGGTCTAATCCGATAGCCTCTTCAAGAGATACTGAGAACGCCAAAAATAGACCCAAGAAAAGGGCTGAATACCCCTGAGCCAGGCGAACATATCATCGGAAATTATAAAAAGTAGAAAAAAGTATTGGGAGGCCAAGTGAACATATTGAAAGTGAGTTAAAAACCTATTTTTACAAACTCAAAAACTATGTCAGCGCGAGACTTATAATTCAGGAGAATAGCCGGAGTTTTGACTCACAAAGGCCTTTCAAAGTTTAGGCTAAGACACGTACGAAAAACGGAAGGTCAAAATAAAAACTGAATAAGCCTAAAGTAGAAGGGAGAGCGGCTCCTCTAGGTTTACAACCCGTAGACACCCTACCCAACTATCCAAAGTGCTCTTCAAATGCGCAAGCGCTAACTCACAAGCCCTAATTTATCTGTCGCTATGCACAAAGATATCAAACCCCAAAGCCCTTGAAGTTCTATATAATCTCGAATCACTATGATAGTGCTCATACCACTTTCTAAATTGTGAATATTTAAGAAATTTAAACTCACCCTTATTAGGATCAAAAAAATAACTTACTTTATCAGCAGATGGCTCAACACGAAATGCCATCGCATGTCCCCAACCAGTACCAGCTGTCCTTAAGACGCAGTGGATAGTATTGGACTGCTGCTTGAAGCAGTCTTTAGATTCAAGAACATCGAAAGATGCGGCGAACTGATCTTTCAACGAAGGACTTTTTTTCTTCTGTGCAATACCGCTACCCGCCTGCCCAATATTGCGAAACCCCTGAGATTCCAAATATTGTTTAGTCTCCTTAATCATCTCAAAAGATGTGCTAGGCCTACCCTCAGTTCCATTTGCAAACTTAAATCGATACATAGAGGCAAATCTCTGAGCGACCACGGCTATTTTTGTATCATCAATACTGCCACCGGTAGTTAACGCATCCTGAAGCCCCGACTGAAGGGCTTTACTGACCCAGCTAACTGACAGAGCCTCACAAATCCCACCCTTGGTATGTGGATGCTTTTTGGTGATTTTTGAATAGCTTCCCTGGCTGAATTTCCAGGTTAACTGCCCACCGTAATTGGACGCACTTGCATCACTATTCAGTAAACTTGGCATTTTTTATCCTCACATCACAACCGAATATTCGGCTTTATTTATATTATCCGGGCTTTATGCAAACAATGTGCAAATTTAGTGATTAATTATTATTAGAAAAAATATCACCCGAACATTTCCTTTAAAAAGCACGACAAAATTCAAAGAATGCACCTCAACCGATCAACTCATCACAAAAAAGTGACAAACAAAACACTGAGGTATCACCCACCTTTAAGGGAACCTTAAAATTAAAACGCAGCTTAGTAATGACTATATTAGTTTGAATGGTCGAAAATATAACGCTTTCAACATGCTATATTTTTACAGACTACAAGTCCACGACAAGCGATCAATGTCGCCATCAGGCAAAACAACCACAAAATAACTACTGTTATTTAAAATTCACTACAGGCATCAAGGTATTTCGGTTTACTTAAGGGGCCTCTGAATAGAGACTGGTTTTAAATATACTTATCAGTACAGCAATTTAACTAAACACCCAGTTAATTTTAAATCAACACATTGATTTAATTACCCTCGGTGAACAGGCACCAATCCGTACCTTTCGCTACACCGCATAACGTACTCAAAAGAGACATAAACAAACGATCAGAAGTAAGAATCAATGAACTTGGATCAAAAAGGCTAAAGAGCCACTATATCGTGGCTCTTTTTTGTCTCGGAGGGATATTGCTACTGTTGTGCTCCTTACCCGCCAGGGGAAGTTTTAACCTAGGGCGGAAGGAATAAATACTGGAAGCCCTCGAAACAACATCAGTTACACGAGAGAATCTTAAGTATCCTGGCGAACCACTAAACTGCCAAAACCAATCAATAGGCCACCACTAAAACGCTGAACCCATCTTTGCATATTCCCACCAATGGAAGCCACTTTCCACTTCGACAACATAGTCGCAAGTGCCAGAAACCACAGGAATATTATTGATGCATGAAGTGAGACCAATAGGAAAGCCTCATAGTAACTAGAGCTGCCAACTGAGATAAACTGCGGAAAGGCCGCGAGATAAAACATCGATACTTTGGGGTTAAGAATCTGAGTCAGGAAACCCTCTCCAAAATTTCGGAATGAGTTCCCAGGAGCTGCTGTAATTGGTAACAATTCATCCCCTGTATCCTTCACGGAAGATTTTGATAGTGTGGCTAATATCGTTTTCACTCCCAAATAAACCAGGTAGGCGGCCCCAAGATATTTGATGAATGTATAAATTTCAGCCGACTGCAATATAATCGCCGATAAACCCAAGATCGAAATGGCACCATGGGCAAATGTTGCTGAAACCAGCCCAAAAATATTCTCCACTCCCGGCCTCAGCCCCCTACTAGCTACTGTTTTAAGAATCAGGACGCTGTTCGGCCCTGGTGAAATAACCAACAAAAGAGAGATTGCAGCAAATGCGAGGATTTCACTCATAATAATAAACACCTTAAAGAAAGCCAGTGGATAAGGGGTACATCTAAGGGGTATATCTAAGGAGGTCGCCGAGCCAAGGGTTGGCTCGGACTAAGGTCAATACAGGTAAGTTGCCGTACCGGTAGCAATCAATTCATCCGTGTCGTTAATCAACTCCATTCTCGTTACAACCAGCTTGTTACCGGTGCGCAGAATTGAGCCATGGCAGAGAAAGTGTTCTCCCCTGCCCGGCTTTAGGTAGTCTACACGCATGTCGACCGTACCCAGCTTTAATAGGCGATCCACTTTTTCTTTCCAGTGCACATCTCCCAGATGCTGGTAGGCGGCGACCATTGCGGTCAAACCACCAACCGTATCCAGGGCGGTGGCAATTACGCCACCGTGCAGGATGTTCTTCCACACATTGCCTATCAACTGTGGGTTCAGTTCAAAGCCTGCGGAAAGTGTGAGCGCCTCCAGGTCCAGGTCGCGCATCTCAAGTCCAATTTGTTGATTAAAAGGAATCTGCTCAAAAAATTCCTTTACCAACGCCTGAAACTCACTGGGTGAGGGTTCTGTCATAGGCGGGCAACCCGGTTGAGCCCATCCAGTGCAGCACTGCGATATGCCTCTGCCATGGTGGGGTAGTTAAAGGTGGTATTAACGAAATAATCGATTGAATTATTCGGTGCTGGTTGTTTCATAATGGCCTGGCCAATATGCACAATCTCAGCAGCCTCTGCTCCAAAGCAGTGAATGCCCAGGATTTCGTGAGTCTCGATATGGAACAAAATCTTGAGCATGCCTACGCGCTCACCAGAAATCTGCGCCCGCGCAGTGTGCTTGAACAGTGCGCGGCCCACTTCGTAGGGTACTTTGGCTGCGGTGAGCTCTGATTCGGTTTTACCCACAGAGGAAATCTCTGGAAGGGTATAAATCCCGGTAGGCGCATCTTCAATTACTCGATGGCCACGGCCCGCAATCGCTGCTGCAACCGCACGCCCCTGGTCATAAGAGGCACTGGCAAGGCTGGGCCAGCCAATCACATCACCGACCGCAAAAATATTTTCAATTTCGGTACAGTAGTGATCGTCAACGCTCAATTGTCCGCGATGGTTCGCTTCCAGACCGACATTCTCCAGGCCGAGGGAGCTGGTGTTACCAGTACGGCCGTTACACCAGAGCAGTGCATCCGCATGGATACGTTTGCCGGACTGCATCTCCATAATTACGCCCTGCTCATTGGGCAGTACCCGCGCATACTCCTCCTGGTGGCGAACAGTCACGCCCATATCGCGCAGGTGATAGCTCAGCGCATCAGAAATCTCATCATCGAGAAATTCCAGCAGGCTGTTACGGGTATTAATCAAATCCACCTTAACGCCGAGGCCAGCGAAGATAGACGCGTATTCACAGCCGATAACACCAGCACCATAGATCATAATGGAGTGAGGGGTGTGCTGCATGTCCAGGATCATATCGCTGTCGTAGACCCGTTCGTGATCAAAGTCTACATCGGCGGGGCGATAAGGGCGTGAGCCAGTAGCAATAATAAACTTCTTCGCTGTAATAGTTTCCGCCGCACCATCGGGCATAAGCACCTCGACAGTATGTTCATCGCGGAACTTGGCTTCGCCGACGATCAGCTCAACCCGGTTGCGGGCATAAAATGAAGTGTGCATTTCCACCTGATAGGAAATGACTTTATTCACCGTCTGCATTACCTGGGGGAAAGTAAGGCGGCGGGGTTCACCCAATGCGCGAAAAACGCTCTGGGTGTTATAACGCATCAACTGTTTGACAGAGTGGCGCAGCGCCTTGGAGGGAATGGTACCTTTGTGAGTACAATTACCACCAACCACTTGACGCTTTTCAATAACCGCAACGCGCATGCCCTTTTTTGCTGCGCTCATTGCGGCGGCCTCTCCAGCCGGGCCAGAACCAATTACTACCAGGTCAAACTTTTGCTCTGCCATTAAATGCTCTAATTCTATTTTCCAAACGGAGTCCACAGCGCGCTAACGCCATTTACTCAATACTAAATATACGGTTATCGGCACCACTTGTGCCAATGACATAAAACAACAAGCCCGTTGATCACGGGCTTGTTGGAGAGAGAAAGCTTACTTGCGTTTAGATGCGTCGTAAGCGAGATCTTCGGCAGTCATCTGCTGCTGTCTTTGCCTCTCCTGTTCCTTTTCACACTCATCGTCATCGCCACCGCAGACTGTGCAATCCTGCTTCATGCCGATATTGTTGAGCCCGCCACAAGTTCCCTTTAACGGTTTGTTCTGAACCATGGCCCCGATCGCCATACCGGCAACAACGAGCAACATGGCCACAAAGGCAAATATGAAAATTGTCACTTCTCAGACCTCTCTACATAAGGTTTAAAGCCAGAGCTAGAACGCTCTTCGAAACCTGAATCAGTTTTCACCACCATAAAGACGGCTAGATTATCTCTTTCTGCCAACGCCATGCCGGCATCAGCACCGAGGACATTGATCGCGGTAGCCAGACCATCGGCTTCTGCACAGGTGTCGGCAATCACGGTTACCGATGCCAATTTGTGCTTAATGGACCGCCCGGAGCGTGGGTCAATGCTATGGGAGTAACGAACACCATCCCTTTCGTAGTAGTTGCGATAGTCTCCACTCGTAGCTACTGCCTTCCCACTCACCGCGATTGGCTCCTGCACCATCTGCCCTGCCGCGCTGGGTACTTCAATGCCAATTACCCAGGTCTTACCCTTTGGATTCACACCCTTAGTTCGCAGTTCACCGCCAATTTCGACCAAGTAGTTTCGAATACCCAGGTCTTCCAATAGCTCCGCAACCCGATCAACGCCATGGCCCTTGGCAATCGCTGAAAGATCCACCTCAACCGGGCGGCTCTTGATAACAGTGTCTGGCTTACGGGTCAGGGTTAACGCATCGGAACCGACGACGGTTAGCAGATCGGCAATGTCTTTATCTGAGGGGATATGCTCCGGTTCGGGCTGGGGACCAAAACCCCACAAGTTGACCAGAGGGCCGACCGTCACCTCGAAAGCGCCTTCACTGCGGCGATAAATATCCAGGGACATTTCCAGTACATCCGCCAAGTGTTGGCTAACCGGGATCGCCTGCCCTACCGGGCTTTGGTTAAAGCGCATTAACTCAGAGTCGTCGATATAGGTCGACATCTCCTGGTTGACCTGCTGCAACTCATCGTCGATCAACTGCTGCAACTCACCCTGCTCCAGCCCAGAGGGCACCTGAACGACGGTGATGTGATAGCTGGTTCCCATGGTGCGGCCAGCCAACTGCCAGGACTCCGGCGAAGGAGCACAAGCCGATAAAATTACAGCCGCCCAAAGCAAAAACAGGGCCGTAAAGACGGGCCCTGTTTTTGAGTTTGTCGGGCCTGTGATTGCTTTTAGCAAGCTAAGCCCTCCAATTATCCGCCGAAGTCATCCAGCAGGATATTTTCATCTTCTACACCCAAGTCCTTGAGCATATTGATGACTGCCGCGTTCATCATGGGCGGCCCACACATGTAGTACTCACAATCTTCCGGAGCCGGGTGGTCCTTCAGGTAGTTTTCATATACCACGTTGTGGATGAATCCGGTGTAACCGGTCCAATTGTCTTCCGGCTGCGGATCGGACAGAGCCACATGCCACTGGAAGTTATCGAACTCGGAAGCCAGACCGTTGTAGTCATCTTCGTAGAACATCTCGCGCAGGGAGCGCGCGCCGTACCAGAAGCTGATCTTACGGGTGGAGTTCAGGCGCTTGAGCTGATCAAAGATGTGTGAGCGCATTGGCGCCATACCGGCACCACCACCGATAAATACCATCTCGTTGTCAGTTTCCTTGGCGAAGAACTCACCAAAGGGACCGTACACCTTAATCTTGTCACCTGCCTTCAGGCTGAAAACGTAGGAAGACATCTGACCCGGCGGAATGCCCTCAGTGCGGGGCGGCGGAGTCGCGATACGGATGTTGAACTTAACAACACCTTTCTCTTCCGGGTAGTTAGCCATGGAGTAAGCACGAACCACTGGCTCGGTCACTTTGGACTCCAGCTTGAAGAAGCCAAAGTGCTCCCAGTCGCCACGGTACTGCTCTTCGACATCGAAGTCGGCAAACTTGACATGGTGAGCCGGAGCTTCCAGCTGTACGTAACCACCAGCGCGGAAGTCAACGTTTTCACCTTCGGGCAGACGCAGGGTCAGCTCTTTAATAAAGGTGGCCACGTTCGGGTTGGATTCCACAGTGCATTCCCACTGCTTAACACCAAACACCTCTTCCGGCACTTCGATTTCCATGTCTTGCTTAACCGCAACCTGACAGGAAAGACGCTTGCCTTCTTTTGCATCGCGCGGGGTAAAGTGAGCCGCTTCAGTCGGCAGCATATCGCCACCACCGGAATTCACCTTACAGATACACTGCGCACAGCTGCCGCCGCCGCCACAGGCGGAGGCCAGGAACAGGTTGTTGGCAGCCAGGGTTTGCAGCAGCTTGCCGCCGGCCGGTACGGTGAGAGTCTTCTCACCGTTAACCAGGATGTTGACGTTGCCGGTGTTTACCAGGCGCGAGCGGGCCGCAAGGATCACCGCTACCAGCGCCAAAACGATGACGGTAAACATCGCTACGCCGAGGATAATTTCAATACTCATTCTATTGTTTTCCCCGCTTAGATATCGATGCCACCGAAGGACATGAAGCCCAGGGACATCAGACCAACAGTTACGAAGGTGATACCCAGACCTTTCAGTCCATCCGGAACGTCACTGTACTTCAGCTTTTCACGAATACCGGCCAGAGCGGTAATCGCCAGTGCCCAGCCGAGGCCAGCACCGAAGCCATAAGCAACACTCTCGCCAAACGCGTACTCGCGCTCAACCATGAACAAGGAAGCACCCATGATGGCGCAATTCACGGTAATCAGCGGCAGGAATACACCCAGCGCGTTGTAGAGAGCCGGTACATATTTATCCAGGAACATCTCCAGGATCTGTACCAGTGCCGCAATTACACCGATGTAGGACAACAGGCCGAGGAAGCTCAAGTCCACGTCGGGGTAACCGGCCCAGGCCAGTGCACCGTCTTTCAGCAGGTAGGTGTAGATCAGGTTGTTCACTGGTACTGTCAGAGTCAGCACCACGATAACCGCAACACCCAGGCCAATAGCGGCCTCGATCTTCTTCGATACCGCCAGGAAGGTACACATACCGAGGAAGAAGGCCAGCGCCATGTTTTCAACGAAAACGGCGCGGATAATCAAAGAAATATAATGTTCCACGGATTAGGCCTCCTGCGCTTGGGAATTAGGCGCAATCTTGAACTCATCTTCTTCCACCTGTGCCGGTTTCCAGGCACGGATCGCCCAGATGAACAGGCCGATCAGGAAGAATGCACTCGGCGGCAACAGCAGCAGGCCGTTGGGGATATACCAACCGCCGTTGCTCACGGTAGTCAGGATATCTACACCGAACAGTTTGCCGGCGCCGAAGAGTTCACGAACCACCGCGAGACCGATCAGGATCACACTGTATCCCAGACCGTTACCAAGACCGTCGAAGAAGCTGGGCAGCGGCGGGTTCTTCATAGCGAAGGCTTCCGCACGGCCCATTACGATACAGTTGGTAATGATCAGACCAACGAATACAGACAGCTGCTTGGAGATGTCGTAAGCCAGGGCCTTGATCAGCTGATCTACCAGGATTACCAAAGAGGCAATCACGGTCATCTGTACAATGATACGGATGCTGTTCGGGATCTGTTTGCGGATCAGGGATACCGCAACGTTGGAACAGGCCACAACCGAGGTCAGTGCGATACACATTACCAGGGTAACCTGCAGCGAGCTGGTAACAGCCAGTGCAGAACAGATACCCAGGATCTGCAGCGCGATCGGGTTGTTGTTAAAAATCGGCTCTAGCAGAGTATCTTTAATTTTCATGCTTATGCCTCCCCTGCTTTCAGGTTTTTCAGGAAGGGACCATAACCCTGGTTACCCAACCAGAAGTTCACCAGGTTGCTAACGCCCTTACTGGTCAGAGTTGCACCAGACAGGCCATCTACTTCGTGAATCGCATCTGGGCTGTTGGGGTTAACCTGACCCTTGATCACTGCGATATCCACGTCGCCCTGGTTGTTGAAGACTTTCTTACCAATCCACTGGGCTTTCCAGTTGGGGTTGTCAACTTCACCACCCAGTCCCGGAGTTTCCTTGTGCTCGTAGAAGCCGAGGCCCGCTACGGTGTCGAGGTTGCTCTCCAGAGCGAGGAAGCCGTACAGGGTGCCCCACAGGCCATAACCGCGAATCGGCAGAATGATCTTGTCCAGCTTGCCGTCTTTCTCTACCAGGTATACCTCTTTGGTATTTTCCCGGCGGATAATTTTGGCAGTGTCCTCGTCAGCCGGCAGTTTTTCACTGTCAGACGGGATCTTGGCAGCAGCGCGACCGCTGCCACCAGCCGGAGCCTGATCGGTAAACTTACCGGTATTCAGGTCGACGTATTTGATTTTTACGTCGGCGAAGGCCTTTTCGACTTCCGCTTTATCAGCGTGAGAGTCTTTCAACAGGCCGCCAGCCATCAGTACGTTGCGCTTCATGTCCAGCTCGGCATTCGCCTGCTGGGCAGGCTTCAGCATTACCGCAGCGGTGGATACCACTACGGAGCACACCAGGCACATTACCAGCGCGACAATCAGAGTACCGGTTACGGAATCTTTATTAGCCACGTGCCAACCTCCGTTTGATATTGGACTGCACCACAAAGTGGTCAAACAGCGGAGCGAACAGGTTGGCGAACAGAATCGCCAGCATCATGCCTTCCGGGAAGGCCGGGTTCACCACACGAATCAGGACAACCATCACCCCGATCAGGATGCCGTACCACCAGCGACCGGTGTTGGTCATCGCAGCGGATACAGGGTCCGTAGTCATAAAGATCAGACCGAAGGCAAAACCGCCCACTACCAGGTGCCAGTACCAGGGTACCTGGAACATCGGGTTGGTCTCGGAACCAATCATGTTAAACATGAAAGAGGTGGCCATCATGCCCAGCAGAGTGCCGGCTACGATGCGCCAGCTGGCGATCTTCATGCCCATCAGGATTACGCCGGCAATCAGGATAGCCAGGGTAGAAGTTTCACCAATGGAACCATGGATCTGACCGAAGAAAGCGTCGAACCAGGTTACCTGGCCAACAGCAGCATTGACGATACCGTTCTGGATACCTTCGCTGGCCATAACAGACAGCGCAGTAGCACCGGTATAACCGTCAACCGCAGTCCAAACCGCATCTCCAGACATTGCTGCCGGATAGGCAAAGAATACGAAGGCACGGCCGGTAAGAGCCGGGTTGAGGAAGTTCTTGCCGGTACCACCGAATACTTCCTTACCGATAACCACACCGAAGCTGATGCCCATAGCCACCATCCACAGAGGCAGATCCGGCGGACAGGTCAAGGCGAACAGGATGGAGGTTACAAAGAAGCCTTCGTTGACTTCGTGACCGCGCACCGCAGCAAACAGGACTTCCCAGATACCGCCCACAATAAAAGTGACCGCATAAATAGGCAGGAAGTACATAGCGCCGTAGACAAAGTTGTCCCACAGGCTAGCTGGGTTGTAGGAAGTCAGAGCGCCGATAATGGCGTGACGCCAGCCGGACAGATCCGGGTTGGTCATACCTTCCAGAATGGTGTTGGACTGGAAACCGATATTCCACATACCGTAGAACGCCGGGATCATAGCACAAGCCCAAACGGTGATCATAATACGCTTCAGGTCGATACCGTCGCGCACGTGAGCAGTGGTTTTGGTCTTGTCTGCCGGCTGGAACAGACCGGTGTCAATCGCTTCAAACAGGGCGTAGAACTTTTCGAACTTACCGCCTTTGTGAAACTTGGGTTCGATCGAATCGAGGAATTTACGCAACATACTTACCCCTCCTTCTCAATACGGGTCAGGTTGTCCCGCAAAATGGGGCCGTACTCGTACTTGCCCGGACACACAAAGGTGCACAACGCCAGATCTTCTTCGTCCAGCTCCAGTGCGCCCAGCTTCTGAGCCATTGCAGTATCGCCAACGATCAGGGAGCGCAGCAACTGAGTGGGCAGTACATCCAGCGGCATGACTTTCTCATAACTACCGACCGGTACCATGGCACGCTCAGAACCGTTGGTGCTGGTGGTGAAGTTGAACAGCTTGTTCTTCACCAGGCGCGACAGATAAATCGGGAATACAGAGAAACGCTTATTACCAGCACGCAGATAGTGCAGGAACGGACGCTCATCGCCCTCTTCCAGTACAGAAATCTGGTTGTGGTAGCGACCCAGGTAAGCCATCGGGCCAGCAGCGGTGCGGCCACCGAATACAGAGCCGGAGATGATGCGATCGTTATCGCCTTTCAGCTCATCAGAAGTCAGGGTTTCCAGACTGGCACCGAGGCGGGTGCGCAGCAGACGCGGCTGCTTGACCTGAGGGCCGGCCAGGGAAATGACGCGATCGGTAAACAGCTTACCGGTGGTAAACAGTTTGCCTACGGCGATCACATCCTGGTAATTAATGGTAAATACACTGCGGTTGCCAGAAACTGGCTTCAGGTAGTGGATGTGGGTACCGGACAGGCCTGCCGGATGGGGGCCGGCAAAGGTTTCGCGGCGAATATTCGCTGCGCTCGGTACTGGAATATCCGCATCTGGAGCAGTACAGACGTAAGTGGTTTCTGCCAGTTTGGAAAGAATCTCAACGCCCTGGGAGAAGGCTTTGGGATTCTCAGCAATCACTACTTCTGGATTGGCTGCCAGAGGGTTGGTGTCCATCGCATTGATAAACACCGCTACCGGCTCAGCGTCCAGGGCGGGAACGCGGCTGAACGGGCGGGTGCGCAGTGCGGTCCACATGCCGGACTCAACCAGGTTTTCAACGACCTGTTCGCGAGTCAGACCAGACAGCTTATCTGCGCTGTAGCTTTGGAACTGTTCCGCTGCATCGCCGTCTATGCCAATCACGACGGATTGCAGAACACGACGAGCGCCACGGTTAATCGCAACAACACGACCGGCAGCAGGCGCTGTGTAGCGCACGCCTTCAGTTTTTTTGTCGCTAAACAACAGCTGACCAAGATTGACGCGGTCCCCTACAGCCACTGCCATTGTCGGCTTCATCCCGTGATAATCGGGGCCGAGAACAGCAACGGTCTTGATCGCAGGTCCTTTTTGAATGACCTGCTCGGGCGCGCCGGATATGGGTAAGTCCAATCCCCGACGGATCTTTCTCATACGCCTATGCCTAAGTTTCTAGTTTAAAAAAATTGCAATAGGACCCACCGTCCCATACCTGGGATGACGGGTCCTATTGTGGAATTCCGTGCTGCGAGGGCTTATGCCGTATCACCCGTGAACCGGGAGGAAGGAAGCTAACTAAAAAGGATGTGCGCGCTAACTTCTCGGCGCACGGCCGCCCCGCAAAATCGCGCGCATTATAAAGATGGGCCAGAGTCATTACCAGTCTGGAAAGTCTTTAAGTGGCACTAAGATTGGAAATTTCTGTTGAAAAAACAGGGATTTGGGGAGATATGGTGCGGCGACTGGAACAGTCGCCGAAACCCCGCAGTCGGATCTGGGTACCGACTGCGGCGAGGAGGCGTGACGCCTTAGTCCTCTTGCGGGAACAACTTGTAACGAACACCAGCCATATCTTCCAGGCAGCGAACTACCTGACAGCTATATCCGAACTCGTTGTCGTACCAGCAGTAGAGCACAGCGTTCTTGCCATCCACGATAGTCGCAGTGGAATCGAATACGCAGGCAACGCGGGAGCCAACAAAATCGCTGGACACCACTTCCGGGGAGTTGGTGAAATCGATCTGCTGACGCAGCGGCGAGTGCAGTGCCACATCGCGCATGTATTCGTTCAGCTCTTCCTTGGTGGTCTCTTTACCCAGGTTCAGGTTAAGGATCGCCATGGAAACATTAGGGGTCGGAACGCGAATTGCGTTGCCGGTGAGCTTACCTTTCAACTCGGGAAGCGCTTTGGCAACCGCCTTGGCAGCACCAGTTTCAGTCAGAACCATATTCAGCGCTGCTGCGCGACCGCGACGCTCACCTTTGTGGTAGTTGTCGATCAGGTTCTGGTCGTTGGTGTAGGCGTGTACGGTTTCTACGTGGCCGTGCTCAACGCCGTAGCCATCCATCATCGCTTTCAGGACAGGCACGATGGCGTTAGTGGTACAGGAAGCGGCGGACAGTACCTTGTCTTCCGGCTTGATGTCGCTGCTGTTGATACCGTAAACGATATTCTTGATATCGCCCTTGCCCGGTGCAGTCAGCAGCACCTTGGAAGCGCCTGGGCTCTGCAGGTGCTGGCTCAGACCTTCTTCATCGCGCCATACACCGGTGCTGTCAACGATAATCGCATCGTCGATACCGTGCTGGGTGTAATCCACTTCCTGAGGGGAGTTGGCGTAGATGATCTTGATTTCGTTACCGTTACAGATCAGGGAGTTGGTCTCCTCGTCCACACGGATAGTGCCCTGGAAGGCGCCATGTACGGAGTCGCGACGCAGCAGAGAAGCGCGCTTCACCAAATCGTTGGGAGCCTTGCCCTTGCGCAGTACGATAGCGCGCAGACGCAGAACATCACCACTACCAGCCTTGTCGATCAGCAGGCGGGCAACCAGACGGCCGATACGACCAAAACCGTAGATCACAACATCTTTGGATTCGGGCAGAGGCTTGCCGGCACCCGCTGCGTCGGACAGCTCTTCACGTACAAACTCGTCCACAGACAAGCCGCGATCGTCGCGCATGTACTTGTTGGTCATGGTTCCCAGGTCGATATGTACGGGACCCAGCTCCATCTTGCAGATGGCTTCCAATACAGGGAAGGTTTCAAACTCGGAGAGTTCATTTTCCTCAACCTGACGCACGAAACGGTGCGCTTTCATAATGCTCAGCACTGAGCGATTAACCAGGTTGCGGCCGTACATATAAATACCGACGTTGCTCTCACGGTTGAGCTTTCCAATCATCGGGATCATGGATTCAGCCAGTGCTTCACGCTGTTTCCAGTCCTTGAAAAAGTCCGCGGGCTTCGGTCGCTTCTGAGTCACTATCGGACACCTCTGCAATGTATTTAGTAGGCAAAAAATACGGCCTTGAAACCACTCAGGACCGCATGGCTGCGCATTATAGTGTTCGCTTTACACTGCGCAACTGAGCAAAAAAGAGCCAAAAAAATGTAGTAAAACTACCTTTTTGTAGTCCACCCGAGCGACATTGCGCAATCCATAAAAAAGCGTAGTTGTTCCCGACTGGAAACACAGGCAGGGTTAACATTCCCTGCAAGCAAAACTGTTCGCGGCTACAATAGCCGACCTCGAAGACATCTCGAATGAATGCGCGGATATATAAGGAAAGATGACAGAAATACAGCCCCTGACCCCACCGAAGTTTCGCTCCTCCAGTGACCGACAATTTTGGGGACAACTGCATGGCGCAGCTGCCGCGCTCGCCATCCTCAACGCGGCACGCAATAACAAAGCGCCCACCCTGTTAATCACAAAGGACAGTCTCGAAGCGCACCGTTTAGAGGTGCAATTGAAATTTTTTAACAAAGCGCGGCGAGATAAGGGGGAAAACGGGGAGCTGGAAATTTTCCATTTTCCCGACTGGGAAATTCTCCCCTACGACACCTTCTCTCCCCACCAGGACATCATCTCGGATCGCCTCGCCACCCTCTACCAGCTGCCGAAAATGGGGGCCGGGATCGTCATAATCCCAGTCAGCACCCTGATGCACCGGCTACCACCCTGCAATTATATTGCTGGCAATGCGCTCATATTGGAGGAGGGGCAGCAGTTTGATATCGATATCCAGCGGAGACTGCTGGAGCAGGCCGGCTACCACTGCGTAGACACCGTCTACGAACACGGCGAATTCGCTGTGCGCGGCTCACTGATGGATATTTTTCCAATGGGCAGCCCCCTGCCCTACCGCATCGATCTGTTCGACGATGAAATTGAATCCCTGCGCACCTTTGACCCGGAAACCCAACGCACCATCGACAAGGTGAAAACCATTCACCTTTTACCTGCGCGGGAATTCCCTTTGCACAAGGCTGCCCTATCAGGGTTTCTGCAAAATTGGCACGGTGAATTCGATAGCGATCCCAGCCAAGTGCCAATTTACCAGGATATCAGTGCAGGAATTGCCCCGGCGGGCATTGAGTATTACCTGCCCCTGTTCTTCGATGGGAACTGCTCAAGCCTGTTCGACTATCTGCCCGAGGGCAGCCAGGCATTTTTACAGGGAGATATCCAACAGCCGCTGGACAATTTCTGGCGCGAAGTCAGCAATCGCTATGAAAGTCGTCGCGGCGACCTGACCCGCCCCATATTGCCACCGCGCCAGATTTTACTGGAAATTGATGAGCTTAACGGTGCCCTGAAGTCCATGCCCCGGGCAACCTTCTCTGCCGAGAGTCTTCCGGAAGCCCAGGGCAACTGTAATTTTGACACTTCAGTACCCCCCTCACTGCCAGTAGATGGCAAGTCCGAACAACCCCTGGCTGCACTGGAAAGCTACCTGATGGAATACTCCGGTCGGGTGCTTTTCTGCGCTGAAAGTAGCGGGCGCCGCGAAGCGCTGCTGGAGCTATTAAAGGGCATACGGCTAAGCCCTCCCAGCTTCCAAAGCTGGCAGGACTTCCTCGCCGCAAAGGACACTATCGGGATTACCGTAGCCCCCATCGATCAAGGGCTGCTGCTTGAGGACCCGCAAATCAACTTGATCGCGGAACCGCAGTTATTTGGTGAGCGGGTACTGCAGCAACGCCGCCGTAAAAAAGCCAAAGATGAAGCGGACAACGCGGTTAAAAACCTGGCTGAACTGCGCATGGGCACTCCCGTCGTTCACATTGATCACGGCGTAGGTCGTTATCGCGGCCTACAGCATCTGGAGATCGACGGGCAACCGGCAGAATTCCTGACCCTTGAATATGCCGACGATGCCAAACTCTACGTACCGGTAGCCAGCCTGCACTTGATCAGCCGCTACTCCGGTGCCGATGAAGCCCTGGCCCCGCTGCACAGAATGGGCAGTGAACAGTGGCAAAAAGCCAAACGCAAAGCCGCCGAGAAAGTCCGCGATGCAGCTGCGGAGCTGCTGGATATCTACGCCCGCCGCGAAGCCCGTATTGGCCATGCCTTCGATAACCCTCAATTGGCCTACCGGGAGTTTTCCGCAGGTTTCCCCTTCGAGGAAACACCGGATCAACAACAGGCTATCGAGGCAGTTCTGGGGGATATGCTCTCAGATAAGCCGATGGACCGACTGGTTTGCGGCGACGTGGGATTCGGTAAGACAGAAGTGGCCATGCGGGCTGCATTTGTCTCGGCCCACGCAGGTATGCAAGTGGCCATGCTGGTTCCCACCACCCTGTTGGCCCAGCAACACTATCAATCCTTCCAGGATCGCTTTGCCGATTGGCCGATCAATATCGAGGTGATCTCCCGCTTCCGCTCCGGCAAGGAAGTGGACAGCGTGAAAGAGAAGGTTGCCAGTGGCAAGGTGGATATCCTGGTTGGCACCCACAAGCTGTTGCAAAGCGATCTGGACTTTAAAAATCTCGGCCTGCTGATTATCGACGAAGAACACCGCTTTGGCGTCCGGCAGAAGGAGCGCCTCAAGAGCCTGCGCTCCGAGGTGGATATCCTCAACCTTACCGCCACCCCTATTCCCCGCACCCTGAATATGGCCATGGCCGGTATTCGCGATCTGTCGGTGATCGCCACCCCACCAGCACGGCGCCTCTCTGTGAAAACCTTCGTGCGCGAGCGCGATGATGCCTTGGTAAAAGAGGCTATCCTACGGGAGATCTTGCGCGGCGGTCAGGTGTATTTCCTGCACAACGAAGTCAAAAGCATTGAGCGAATCGCGCGGGAGCTACAGGAGATGATTCCCGAGGCCCGTATCGGCATAGGCCATGGCCAGATGCGCGAACGGGAGTTGGAACAGGTGATGAGCGACTTCTATCACAAGCGCTTTAATGTCCTGGTCTGTACCACCATTATCGAAACCGGTATCGACGTCCCCACAGCCAACACGATACTGATCGAGCGCGCAGACAAGTTCGGCCTGGCCCAGCTTCACCAGTTGCGCGGTCGCGTGGGACGCTCGCACCACCAGGCCTACGCCTACCTACTGACTCCCAACAAACGCTCCATGACCAATGACGCCGTGAAGCGCCTGGAAGCGATTAGCGAGGCCCAGGATTTAGGTGCAGGCTTTACCCTGGCTACCCACGACCTGGAAATTCGCGGTGCAGGCGAACTGCTGGGTGAGGAACAAAGCGGGCAGATTCAGAGTGTCGGCTTCAACTTGTATATGGAGATGCTCGACAAGGCAGTGAAGGCCATTCGCGAGGGCCGCACACCGAATATTGACGAACCCCTCGAATCCCCTGCGGTGGACGTCAATCTGCGGGTTGCTGCGCTGATTCCCGAGGACTACCTGCCCGATGTCCACGGCCGTCTGATCATGTACAAACGCATTGCCAATGCCACCGACAGGCAGCAACTGAAAGAACTTCAGGTAGAGATGATCGACCGTTTCGGGCTACTGCCGGAATCGGTAAAACACTTGTTCCGCACCACGGAGATCAAGTTAAAGGCCGAGAATATGGGCATCCGCAAACTTGAGGCCTCTGCGGCAAGAGGGCGTATCGAATTTGCGGAGAATACCCGTGTAGATCCGCTCACTTTGGTTAAGATGGTGCAAACCCAGCCGGGGCGCTACCAGCTGGCCGGCGCAAACCAACTGAATTTCAGTCTCGATGAGGAGGGTACTGATCGCAAGCTCCAGGAAATTAACGAAGTTCTGGAAAAGCTTGCACAGTGATACCATCCGGCAGGCAGCGGCGGGAGCTGGCGGCAAAACTAATTAGTCTCCTACTCCCGCTTAAACGGCCTGTCGGCAATGACACCCTCGGCACCCAAATAGAATTGTTTAAGTGGTAAACCCATGAAAAGGATAATTAGCCTCTGCTCAACCCTGGCGCTCACGCTGGCAGCAACCAGTGCCCAGGCCGTCAACTACGCTGGCAATACTTTCGAAATAGAAATGATCGTATTCGAGCGCCCCCAGGGGATGGAAAGAACCGCAGAGACCTGGCCGACGGCACCCCGTCTTCAGTATCCATCAAAGTGGATCGACTTTGACACCCTGCGCACCCCAACTCAGCCAACAGAGGATGAGGTGTTATCGCTTGAAGACATCATCTCGAGCCCAGAAACGAGCGGCCCAGCCGATATTGAATCATCGGAGCTTGAGGGCGACGCATCTACTAGTTTGCAGAACTCTGAGCAAGCACCAAGAAACTTGCTGCTAAGACCTGTACCCAGGCTGCTGGACAACAAAGCCGCCGCAATTTCCAGGGCTGGTGACAGGGTCCTGTTTCACAAGGCCTGGCGCCAGGTTTTAAAAACCAAGAGAAACTCTCCGGCCATTCTGATTGATGGCGGCAGCCAGCTCAGCGGCCACAGCCAGCTTGAGGGATCTATCACCCTGAGTGTCGCTCGTTATTTACATATCAGTACTAATTTGTGGCTCAGCGATTTTTATACACAACCCGGGGAACACAGTATTCTTCTTCCTCAACGCCCACAAAATAAAATCGAAAAGCCGCTACAAATCCTAACCGGCAATTACAGTGATATTGAAAATTCATATTCACAAAATAACGGGTTTGATATCGAAAATAGTCAGGGTGCAATTAACACAACTGAGCCTCTCACACTGGGCGAGCCGGAATTTATAAAAGAAGAGCCATTATATGTAGCCCATGCTGCGAGACTGCAACACGAGAGACGTTTGCGTAGCGGACAACTTCATTATATCGACCACCCTGCATTTGGAATTCTTATTGAAGTGCGCACTGTAGCCAAACCCAAAGAAGATTCGCAAAATATGGATACGCTTAATCCCGACCAAGAAAAAGATAACCGCACGGAAAGTTAATTTATTTAAATAATCGACTTTCGCTAAAAGCCCCAGCAAATCTTGCCGGGGCTGTTATTTTAAATATACCTTTAAAACTCTTCACCTCAAACGAATTAATTTCACCATCACTACAAGCACACCCCACCCAACCGATATTTAATCAATTTATCTTTAATCAAAATGCAGCCAGCAAACAAGCAAATACCGCCACCCCACAACAACAAAAATTGCAATCAGTGGGGCAATATTCCGGGAGCATTAAAGTAATAATTAGCACAGCGGTATTGAGCACAATAAACTCACTCATATACACACAATTACATTGGGGACTTTAGGCGGGGCGGGATATGACCAAACCTACAAAGAGGGACACAAATGCAACTTAAAGAAGAAAAGCCTATATCCACTGCAAAGTAGCAAACAAAAAAGCGGATCATAAAGATCCGCTTTTCAGAGGCGCTGACAGGGCCGGCGTCAATGAGCCGCAGGACCCTACACGACAACAGTTCTTTCAACGAGTGATCTATAAATCACTCACAGGGAACAACATCTTCCGCCAGCAGTCCTTTGTCACCTTGTTGCATTTCGAACTCTACCGCCTGCCCCTCATTAAGGGTTTTGTAGCCCTCGCCGCGAATGCTGCGATAGTGAACGAAAATATCTTCAGTTCCTTCTCCACAGGTGATGAAGCCATAACCCCGTGCGTTATTAAACCACTTCACTGTACCTGTAACGCGATCACTCATTGAGAAAACCTCATTATTGTTATTGCGCCTACCTCTTTTACCTCACTGCTCAATTCGGCAAGAGGGGCAAACGCCACCCCATTGTTAACAAACTGCTCCATGCAGAATGCTATCTTGCTTAATCCGATGAGCATATACTCAAAGGACGTACCCTGATTCTTAGATAAAACAGCGCCAGTGTCTAGTTTTCTATGTGAAATAAATACTACGTTTTTCCCAATATGCGTAATTAACCGTCAAAATCTTCAATAGTGCTCAATTAGAAACTAATCATTTGTACCTTATTGCACTCCCATTCCTCAACTGTCTAACGCGGCCTCTCGCGTTAATGAAGGTATATCGGCAATATGTAATGTTGAGGTTGGGAATGCACAGGATGCCCCATATCCCTCAATTATTTTAAGAATCGTTAATAGAACATCCTGTTTTACTTCATGATAACGAACCCAATCGGTAGTGCGGGTAAACGTATATATAAAGAAATCCAAAGAAGAGGAAGCAAAACTATTAAAATTAACAATAAGCGTACGATTAGAATCAATTTCCGGATGTTCCTGTAACATATTTTTAACATCCGCCACGATTGCCGCCATATGATGGGCATCTTCATAACGAATACCAATCGTTTCAAAAATCCTACGATTTAACATACGGGAAGGATTTTCTACCGCAATCTGGGTGAAGATGCCATTGGGAACATAGACGGGTCGCATATCAAAAGTGCGGATTCTGGTCAGGCGCCAACCGATATCTTCCACGGTCCCCTCAATTTCCTTATCGGGGGAGCGAATCCAGTCGCCCACCGCAAAGGGCCGATCCAGATAGATCATCAGGCCACCGAAAAAGTTTGCCAGCAGGTCCTTGGCCGCAAAACCGACAGCCAGTCCGCCAATACCACCAAATGCCAAAACACCGCTGACGCTGTAACCCAGGAACTGCATGACCACAATTCCCGCCGTGATCACGATTGAGGCCCTGACCAGTTTGCCGATCGCACGTACCGTAGTGGCATCCATCGGCTTGCCCATATAGCGCGGATCGCACAGGTTATGTTCCACACTGTGTGAGAATCGCCAGGCAAACCAGGCCATCACCAGGATCAAGCCTATTTCCCGCGTCGGTGCAGCCAGGGAGAATATCTCGGCACCAGTGGCGTCCCCCGCTCGCTGGGCAGCGACAGTCAAGCCCAGCAGCCATACCAGTACCTGCCCGGGAGGGGAGAGTGCCCCAACCAAAGCATCATCCCAGGGATTAACCGTCTTTTCCGCCTTAATGGCCATGCGCTGCACAAACCGGCCAAATAACCAGGCCAACACCCCAGACGCAAGTACTATGAGGAAAACAGAAACTATCCAGACCCGGTTCTCACCAAGCCAGGACAACAGCACGCTCTCAACGGACTCCACTCGAACCCCTCCGCTTTAACCAACAATCAGTAATATCCGTACAACGCCTTCTCAATAGACGACGGATCTCAACAACTTATTTCAGCGCATTATGGAAGCTAACCACTCCCTGGTTCTGTGCCACCGCGCACTCTTCTCAAGCTCCTCCCAGGAGCCGATCACCGGCCTGCCACCCATGGCCGACAACCGGTGAGTGGACTCCGGTTTGGGCACAAAGGTATCCAGTGCCGCCAGCGCCTCAAAAGCGCCGACACGATTGTTGCATACGATACCCATATCACAACCGGCTTCTAGGGCTGCGCGAATCCTATCGCCATAGCCTCCGGCCGCACCCGCCCCTTCCATAGACAGATCATCACTGAAAATCACTCCATTGAATCCCAGCTGTCGCCGCAATACATCCTGCAGCCAATAGCGGGAGAATCCCACCGGCTGGCTATCAATGTTGATGAAGCGGATATGGGCCGGCATCACCGCGGTAAGTTCCTGGGTTCCAATACAATCGATAAACGGAAGTGCATCGGTTGCCAAGACCTGATCCAACGAGCGCTTATCCTCTGGCAACTCCACATGACTGTCTTCCAGCACGTGGCCATGCCCCGGAAAATGCTTGCCTGTCGTGGCCATGCCCGCTTCGCGCATCCCTTGGATAAAGGGGCGAGCCAGTGCGGTTAATTGGGCGGGGTCGGGACAAAAACTCCGATCGCCGATCACCCTGCTGTGACTGTCATCCGCATCCAATACCGGCGCGAAGCTAAAATCCACTCCTACAGCCAGCAACTCTGCGGCCAGCAGCCACCCCACATCCTGCAACTGCTCGTTACTGGCGACAGCACTGAGAGCCTGCATTGAGGGTATTCGCGTAAAGTCATCGCGAAACCGCTGAACCCTACCACCCTCCTGATCTACCGCTAGCAGGATCTCTGGTCGCACCGCACGGATGGAGTTAACCAATTGGATAAGCTGCTGGCGATCCCGATAGTTTCTCGCAAAAAAAATCAGCCCGCCCACCATCGGATGCCGAAGTAACTCACAGTCTTCCTCGGTGAGTTCAAGCCCCTCGATATCCACCATGACCGGTCCGGGTGGTAAAGACATATTAAGTTCCTTATCGATTTAAGAGTGCGCCCACTAATTATCAACCTTCAACATGGCCGAAGCAGCGGGTACCAATCGCTCAAGAGTCTGGGTCAGGGTACTGTCAGAACCGAAATCCTCCCGCAGGATAGCCTCAATCGCATCGTGGCTCGACAGTGTGAAAATGGTCGCTCCCAGCATAAAGTAGAGGCGCCAATAGAAAGTTTCTGGGTCCAAGCCCGGTAACGCTTCAGCCAGCAGTCCGGCAAAACGGCGGTAAGTATCCCCGTATCGAGATACGATAAATCGACGCAAATGCCCCTGGAACTGGGTATAGGCCAATCCTAAAAGACGCATAAATCGCTGTGGATCCTTTCCCTCCAGCCCAAGGCTTCCCAACCCAACTCGATACAGGCATTCGATCAGCTCCTCCACCCCCAGGGGCTGCCCCAGGGCAATACGGCGATCAAGCTCTTCTTCCAGAGCGTTAGTGAAAGGCGTTAAAAAGCGTTCAAATACCGCCTGTATCAATTCTTTCTTGGAGCCGAAATGGTAGTTAACTGCCGCCAGATTAACCCCGGCCGTGCTCGTAATTGTTCTCAATGAGGTTTCAGGAAAACCCCGTTCGGCAAACAGCACTTCCGCTGCATCGAGTATCCGGCTGACCGTATCTATCTGGCTCATAAGTATCAAACCACCATTTAAAACATACGTTTAATCGACGCCAGAGTAGCACATTCTCATTGATCTAGAGCCCGCCAGCTAAGCTCTCCACTCAGCAAGGTAAAAGAGTAAAAATAACAGGGAAAAGTATGTCAGGCGGTAAGATCAATACTGCTGGAGTTGATCTCCCGCCAACTTGAGCAAGTACGCCACCCCACCAGCCGACATAGCCTTTTAGTCCGGGGGCAGCTTTAACAAAAATAACTTTGAAAATTTTTTCGGTATTTTAAGATCACCCGAATAATTATTCTTTCACCTGCATATATTTCATAATCAGGGCCGCAGCCTCCTCCACACTATCAACGATATGAAAAAGGTCGAGATCACTGGCATCGATACAATCGCGCTCTAACACTGTATCTACCAACCAATCGTACAACCCACTCCAGTAACGCTTACCTACCAACACAATTGGGAAACGCCGCACTTTCTGCGTTTGCACCAAGGTAAGAGCTTCAAACAACTCATCCAACGTGCCGTAGCCACCGGGAAGTCCAACGAATCCAAGTGCGTGTTTTACAAACATAAATTTCCGTACAAAAAAATATCGGAAGTTCAAACTGATGTCCTGATATGGATTTGCCGCCTGTTCAAAAGGCAGTTCTATGTTTAGCCCAATTGATGCGCCGGGCTGCCCGAAAGCCCCTCGGTTACAAGCCTCCATCAGCCCCGGCCCACCACCGGTAATCACGGGGATCCCTTCAGCCGCGAGCAACTCTCCCAACTTTACCCCCTGTTGATATTCAGGACTGTCCTCTGTAAATCTCGCCCCTCCAAACACTGTCACTGCACCACCTAACGCTATCAGCCGCTCTATCCCATCTACCAATTCAGACTGAATGCGAAGCACTCTCCAGGCTTCCGGCATTTTTGCATCCAACATTATTTTTCCCTCTTTGTCAGTTCCTTCAACGCTTTCTTCTCTCCTTGCTTTCTCCATCAATGTAGCAGCTCACAAAGACTAAAACCTGAGGATTGCGCGAACAATAAATCTGTATATAATTCCAGCAACTGTATATAAATACAGAAAACTAGGTAAATCTATGACCAATCTCACCGCTCGTCAGTCCCAGGTTCTCGACCTGATCAAGTCCTACCTGGATGAAACAGGCTACCCGCCAACGCGGGCAGAAATTGCCCAGGAGCTCGGCTTCCGCTCACCCAATGCCGCCGAGGAACACCTGAAAGCGCTCGCCAGAAAAGGCGCCATTGAGATGGTTGCCGGCGCTTCCCGGGGTATTCGAATTCCGGATCACCAATCCGGCTTGCCGATTGTGGGTAGAGTAGCTGCGGGGAATCCCATACTCGCCAGCGAACATATTGAAGATTACTGCGACTTGCCCGCGAGCTTCTTCCACCCCCCCGCAGATTATCTGTTGAGGGTGCATGGTATGAGTATGCGAGATGCGGGCATTCTCGATGGAGACTTGCTGGCAGTGCAAAAGACCGAGCAAGTACGCAATGGCCAAATCGTCGTTGCCCGTATCGATGACGAAGTCACTGTAAAACGCTTTCGCCGCAAGGGAAATCAGGCAACCGTTCAGTTGCTACCTGAAAATGATGACTTTGAGTTAATTCAAGTCGATATGAGAGATAAGAACTTTGTGATTGAGGGATTAGCCGTAGGGGTCATTCGCCAAGCGCCTTAAACCCCTAAAAACGACAACAGCGGCCATTGGCCGCTGTTGATAAAACTCAAACTAACGCTGACGTTAGTGGATAGTATGATTTACCGGCATTAAATCATCTTCTTCCTCGAAGTAACCAGCCTCAAGATCGTCTAGATTTTGTACGGCTTCAATGCCCGCTTCCAGCATAGCCCTTGCCACAGCAACCTTGTTCTTGCGCAAAAACTGAAGGCTTTCCGCAGAAAAAGAAATGCTCACCAAAGGGTCCTCTTTGTGGCCAGCACGACGCAAGGCTACATCGCCATTAGCCAGCTCAATTATTTCAAAAGTTTCGGAGGACATTCGCTTTTCCTTCACGGCACAACAGTTTGCGCCCAGTGTACCACAGGCTTGCGATAAGTTTCATTCATCCAATTTGAGGGCTTCTGGCTCCTGACTTTCGAGGCAGTCTATTACCAGTACGCTATATCAAAGAATTACCTAAACCACTCAAGAGATCACAAGAGAAGAGTGAATTGCTTTGCACGTTACACCGGTTGCGGGTTATGTCGAGTGGGCCACAACTACTCTATTGTGACTCACTCAAAGGACAGCGGACTTTCCCGCAGAGGTGCGCCTAATATCAACAACCTTCAAAATTCGCAGGAATATTACGAATCTATTCAGAAGTTCACCGATGTCGAGTAAGCGTATTAGTTAACACTCATCCAAGTGAGCGCGCTGCCTCACCACCAACTCACTCAGCGAACGATGCCACTGAAGCAATAACTCTTTGGACAAAGGTGCAAACTCGGGCTTGGCAACTTCGTTGTGTAGCGGGATTAAATTAACCTGTTGCTGTTTTTCATCAGCACCCACAGATATTTTCTGCTGCTCTTCCCAGGCGTAAAGCATATGGGATAACCAACTCTGCGGATCGCCGACCAGGCCGGACAGCTCATTGGCCTCCGCACTAGCCCTACCCTGAACGCCCAGCGCATCAATGATCAACTGCGGAGACTCCGGTTCAAATCCCAGCTGAAGCTGGGCGGCCTGCTCTGCAAGAAAAGCCCGATAGGCCTTGCACAATTGCATCAACGCTGCCTCTTCCAGCGCATCGCGCTGGAGAGGCAAGTCCCACGGCTGTTGCAGCAACAGCTGGCTCTTGCGCAGAGCCGAAGTGACATGAATCGTGTAAGAGTTACTCATTACCTACTTCTTTGCCGCTGTCTTTTTAGCTGCGGGTTTCTTGCGCTTGGCAGCAGTGCTCTTGGTGGAGGCCTCTACTTTCCAACCACCATCGCGATAAAAAGCACGCCAACCGGTCGCCTTGCCCTCTTCCTCAGATTGAACATATTGCTCCTGGGTTTTGCGGCTGAATCGAACTACGGTATCCCGCCCACTGTCATCTTGCGTCGGAGCAGAGAATAGGAAGCTGTATTTTGGATCGATCTCACTCTGGTGAGGCAGCAGCTCTTTAACCAGGGGCGCACGGGTCTCACGGTTTTTCGGGAACTGGCTGGCAGCCAGGAATAGACCCGAGGCACCATCGCGCAGGATATAGTGATCCTCAACTTTGATACAGGCCAATTCCGGCATGGGAACCGGGTCCATTTTCGGCGGCGCCGGCTGCCCATTTTTCAGCAGCTTGCGGGTGTTTTTACAGTCTTCATTGGTACAACCGAAGTACTTGCCAAAGCGACCAGACTTCAACTGCATATCACTGCCACACTTATCGCACTCAATAATGGGGCCGTCATAGCCTTTAATTTTAAAAGTGCCCTGCTCAATCTCGTAGCCATTGCAATCCGGGTTATTGCCACAGATATGCAATTTACGCTGCTCATCTAACAGGTAGCTATCCATAGCCGTGCCGCACTTGCCGCAGCGGCGCTTCTCCCGCAGCAACCTGGATTCAGCTTCCTCGTCCTTATCCGCATCGACCGCCTCATCACCAGAAACCAGGTTCATGGTATTGGTACAACGCTCTTTTGGCGGCAGTGCGTATCCAGAGCACCCAAGGAATACACCGGTGGAGCCAGTGCGGATCTGCATATGGCGGCCACATTTGGTGCACTCGATATCGGTGTCTGTCGGCGTATTGCGACGCATACCTGCATCGGCAGACTGGGCTTTTTCCAGGCGCCCGGAAAAGTCCTGATAAAACTCATCGAGCAGTTGCTTCCAACCCTTATCACCGTCGGCAACCGCATCCAGGGATTCCTCCAGGTTTGCGGTAAATCCGTAGTCCATCAGGTTCTTGAAACTTTCGCTGAGACGGTCAGTAACAATATCCCCCATTTTCTCAGCGTAAAAACGACGGTTTTCCAAGCGGACATAACCGCGATCCTGGATCGTGGAAATAATGGAAGCATAGGTGGAGGGGCGGCCGATACCGCGCTTCTCCAGCTCCTTAACCAGGGCCGCTTCACTAAACCGCGCAGGCGGCTTGGTAAAGTGCTGCTTGGGATCCAGCTGTTGCAGGGATAGCTTTTCGCCGACCTTCACATCTGGAAGCACCAAATCTTCATCTTTTTTGCCGCTCGGTGGCGCAACTTTCAGGAAACCATCGAAACGAATAACTCGACCCCGCGCACGCAACTCAAAGTCACCAGCGCTGACCACGATTGAAGAGGAGGTAAATTGGGCGGGAGTCATCTGGCAGGCCACGAACTGCTGCCAAATCAGGTTGTATAACCTCTCCGCATCCCGCTCGACACCGGACAACATATTTGGGGCGATACGAACATCGGACGGGCGAATCGCTTCGTGCGCCTCTTGAGCGCCCTCTTTACTGCTGTAGCTATTGGGGCTTTCTGGAAGATACTTATCGCCGTAATTCTCGGCAATATAATCCCGTGCAGATTCCACAGCCTCTTTACTGAGATTAGTGGAATCTGTACGCATGTAGGTGATATGACCGGCTTCATACAAGCGCTGGGCCAGGGTCATGGTCTTCTTCACACTGAAGCCGAGACGGTTACTGGCCGCCTGCTGCAAGGTGGAAGTAATAAATGGTGCGCTGGGCTTGGAGCTGGTTGGCTTATCGTCACGGGCGGAAACAACAAACTCACTGGACTGAAGCTGCTTGGCAGCACTCATTGCCAGCTCTTCGTTGGTAGGACGGAAAGCCTCACCAGCCTGCTTTTTCACCTCGAGGCGCAGCTTGGAAGCCTTTGCCGTCGCCGTATCGGCAAACAGAGTCCAGTACTCTTCCGGGATAAACGCGCGAATCTCCCGCTCCCGCTCAACTACGAGACGGACCGCAACAGATTGCACACGCCCCGCAGACAAGCCTCTGGCCACTTTTTCCCACAGTAGAGGGGATACCATATAGCCAACGATTCGATCGAGGAAACGGCGTGCTTGCTGGGCGTTTACCCGATTAATATTCAGACGGCCGGGATCTTTGAAGGCCTCCTGAATCGCAGACTTGGTAATTTCATTAAATACTACCCGGCGGTAGCGATCGTTATCGCCACCAATTGCTTCACGCAAATGCCAGGCAATTGCCTCTCCCTCGCGATCCAAGTCCGTTGCGAGATAGATATGATCGGCGCCTTCGGCGAGTTTTTGTAACTCACTCACCACTTTCTCTTTACCCGGCAGTATCTCGTAGTGGGCTTGCCACTCGTGATCCGGGTCGATCCCCATACGCTTAATCAGCTGATCGCGGTTTTTCTTCCGCTTGTAAGCCTCTTTCGCCTCGGGGGAAAGCTTGCGTGTTTCCGCTGCACGACGGGCGCGCTCCTTTGCGTCAACCGGTTGTTTATTGCCCCCACCTGTGGGCAAATCGCGAATATGGCCGACACTGGACTTCACAACAAAGTCCTTGCCGAGATATTTATTGATGGTTTTCGCTTTGGCCGGTGATTCGACGATGACCAGTGATTTACCCATAAGCCTTTGATTTCAAATGAAAATTTACTGCTATTGCAAGTCTTTCAAGCCCTCTTATCGGGCTTGTGCTGCGCGAATATATAAGCCTCACTTCAAGCGCGGTCAAGCAAAGCTGACAATTTTCCACTCACAGTCACCAAATTTGGCACTGGGCAGTCCGCCTAAATGCGACTCAGTAGACGCTCTTTTACACCGCTAATACGGCAATCAAGACAGCCCCTCAGTCGCCGCGCGTGAACTCACTTTTCGAATAGCTTCTTCTATTAAGGGGGTGTACTCATCGAGCGACGCCATCAGTTTCTGGAAGGCTTGATTGCCTCCTGACTCCGGCCACTGAATACCGAGACCCACTGGTGTTGCAGTAATCGCACAGGCGTCCCGAGGGATTCTCTCCAGTAGCTCGCGCAAATATTTCCATGCCCCTTGCGGAGCTGGCTGGCCATCAGCCCAATCCCAAACACCGGAAAAATTCAGTTCGTGCTCAATCCGTTGTTTATCCAAAACCCACCCCACACTCAGGCCTTTGCGGTTCTGCCAGCGGTGATAATAGACAGCCGCAGTCCCATCACCCAACGCCGCAGGCAGCGCTTGGATTTGTACGGTAATGCCAGCCTGGGCCGCCCGGCTACGCAAATCTGCAAGACGGCTGTCACGGGCATTGGGCTTGAGCCACATCACCGGCCCCAGCACCAAAGCGATGGCAAATCCGACGATAATCACCGGCAACCAATCAGACATAACCACTCCTCATCAGTGGAAAAAAGTGACTATTGTGCGGTGTTCCGCGTGATCTATGTCAATCGGTTTTTTTTGCGGTAGACTCAAAATAGGTGTCACAAGGGTGTTTTTCACAGTCAATAAAAGGGATAGGAGCAGGTAAATTATGGCGAAATACCGACACATCCTCGTGGGCTTGGACCTGTCAAAAGAATCTTCTCAGGTGCTTGATAGGGCCGCTGATATGGCTGAAGCATTTGGTGCAGAGCTAAGCTTACTTCACGCCATTGAGCCCCTGACTTTTGCCTATGGCGGCGACATCCCAATGGACCTCTCCGAGGTACAGGACCAACTACAATCCCAGGCCAAGGAGCAATTGCAAAAAGCCGCCGATCGGCTGGATATCCCCGCAGATCGCCAGCACGTAATACTCGGCCAGCCATCTACTGAGATTCATCGCTTAGCCAAAGATATCGAAGCCGACTTAATCATTATTGGCAGCCACGGTCGTCACGGCTTAGCACTACTACTCGGCTCCACCGCCAACGGCGTTCTCCATGGCGCCAAATGCGATGTTCTGGCGATTCGGGTACATATGGAAGACGAATAATCCTTCAAAATTGGGGAGGGGGAAGCAGCAATAATTGCAGCTTCCCCTTCAACTTAGTCGTCTCCCCCCTCCAGCTCTGACCAGCGTTCAAATGCTTCTTCGAGCTGGGCTTGTCTTTCCGTCAGGGTGTTCAGCTTAGCCTGCACCAACGCCTGCTCCTGCTGATAAAAACTGGGGTCGGCAACCTCTTGCTCAATAGCCCCTATCTCTTCTTCCAAAGACTCAATCAAGGCGGGCAGGCTATCCAGCTCTCTTTGAAGCTTATAGCTCAGTTTCTTTTTCTTCGCCGGAGCCGCCTCCTGGGACTGGGGCTTTTCCTTTGGTTTACTAGCAGCTGGCTTAACTTCTTTCAGCTCAGCGACAAAGCTGCCACCTTGGCGCACAAAATCCCCATAACCGCCCACGTATTCACGGATGCGGCCATCCCCCTCAAATGCGAGGCATGAGCCCACCACATTATCCAGGAAAGCACGGTCATGGCTCACCAGCAGAACCGTTCCGCCAAAGTCCAGGAGTAACTGCTCAAGCAGCTCCAGGGTTTCTACATCCAGGTCATTGGTGGGCTCGTCGAGCACCAAAATATTGGCGGGCTGGCTAAACAATTTTGCCAGCAAGGCGCGATTTCGCTCTCCACCACTCAAGGCGCTGACTTTAGTACGGGCTTTAACACCACTAAAAAGAAAATCGGCCAAATAAGACATTACGTGGCGGCTTTTACCACCAATAGTCACTGAGTCGCGCCCTTCGGCGACATTATCTAGCACAGTCAAATCGGGATTCAGCTGATCCCGGCGCTGATCGAAATAGGCCACTTGCTGCTTGGTACCCAGGCGCACACTCCCCCCCTGGGACTTTAGCTCTCCCAGCAGCAATTTGATCAGGGTACTTTTGCCGACACCATTGGGGCCTATTAGGCCAACGCGGTCTCCACGCATCAGCGTGAATGATAAATCCCTAATCAACGCTTGCTCATCGGGGTAAGCAAAAGTGACGCCCTTCAACTCAGCGACCAATTTGCCGGACATCTCACCGCTATCCAGGGCCATCTTGGCTATACCCTGCTGGGACCGGCGCGCTTCCCTTTGGCGACGCAGTGCTTGAAGCGCTCTTACCCGCCCCTCATTACGGGTTCGGCGAGCCTTGATGCCCTGGCGAATCCAGGCCTCTTCCTGTGCCAACTTCTTGTCGAAAAGAGCTTCATTCTTTGCCTCTTCTTCAAGAAGCTTCTCTTTTTCCTCCTGGTAACGGTCGAACTTGCAGCGAAATGTCCGCAGGTGTCCACGATCCAAATCCCATACGCTGGTGGCCAAACGTTGTGCCAATGCACGATCATGGCTCACAAACAAAAGAGCGCCACGATAGCTGGCGAGGAAATTCTCAAGCCATTCGACTGCAGCAATATCCAGGTGGTTGGTTGGCTCATCCAGTATCAGCAGATCAGGCTCCACCACCAAAGCGCGAGCCAGAGCAGCACGGCGCTGCCAGCCACCGGAAAGGTCGGCAACCTTTTCGTCTGCATCGAGCCCCAAACGATCTAATACACTGTCCACTTTCGGCAGAAGCTCCCAACCGTGAGCCGCTTCGATTTTGGCTTGTAGCTCTGCTGTGGGGGAGTCCCTGTACGCCGACAAAACAGCGCCTATTTCGCCCAATCCCATAGCAACATATCCGTAGACAGAATCGGGGCAATCGGCAGGTAACTCCTGCTCCAAAACCGCTTGAACCATACCGCTGGCACGAACAATCTCGCCGCTATCCGCGTCAACTTGCCCCGCTATCAAGCGCAACAGGCTGGATTTCCCCTCCCCATTACGCCCCACAAGGCATATACGATCTCCACGTTCAACTTTTGCGCTGACATTGTCTGCCAGTACCTGGGTCCCGTAACGAAGACTGACCCCATCCAATAGAAGCAACATAAATAGGCACTACAATTATCAAACCCGAACCTCAATCCCGCTGATGAAAGAAGCGAAGTCGGCTCTTTCGGGTTCTGTGAAAAATCAGCTATTTTACGCGTTTTTACCGTATAGTCAGTCATAGCTGGAAACACACGTCCAACTGAGGTAATTGAGATGTCAGCTGACGCAAAAGGAATCGCGCTTCTTTCTGCCCTAATCATCACCTGTCTCTGCACAGCCGTGCCCACTAATGCACAATCTGTTCAGGCAACCACTATCGCACCGGAAGTATCCGAAGATGATCGTGCGGCGCAGAGAGAAAAGCTGCGCCAGGCCCGGCAGGCGATAAAATACAAGGATCGACGGCAACTTCGAGCACTTAAAGCTGAGCTCAAAGATTATCCCCTCGCTGCTTATATTGACTATTGGGCGCTCAGTGAAAAACTGCACCAACTGCCCTTAAAAGAAGTTGATCAATTCCTGGAGAGCAACAGAGGCACGGCTATTGGCGACTGGATGATGGTCAGGTTGTTGCGCCAACTCGGTAGTCAAAAAAAGTTCTCGACTTACCTGCGCTATTATCAACCTTCGCAACACAGTCGCACCTCACTCCGCTGCTATTACGCCGATGCCCTATCGCGCCGAGGCGGCTATCAGGCAGAAACACAGCAGTTGATATCAGAACTCTGGCTTGTTGGGCGGTCCCAAGTCGAGGAGTGCGACCCCGTTTTTGCGCGCTGGATGAAAAACGGCGGCTTGACGCAGGAACTCGCTTGGAAGCGGCACCTGCTGGCAGTCGAAGAAGGCAATCTCGATTTGGCACGTTATATCGCCAAAAAAATGACGCCAGCCCAAGCAGAGAAAGCCAAACTTTTACGCTCGGTCCATCGCAACCCACAGATGCTTCTCACTGATACCAAATTCGCCTACAACCCACTGGAATATCGCGATATCGTATTGCACGGATTGCACCAATTGGCGAAAAAAGACGCGATCAAAGCGGAAACTGCCTGGCACCGCTATCAGGCCAGTTACTTGTTTTCAGATGCCCAACAAGAAGCCATGTTCAAGCACTTGGCGCGTCAATTTGCTCGCCAGGATAATATGCAGCGCTTGCAACAGCTGGTTGAACATCACACAGTGACCGATGGCCGCACCATCGAGTGGCTAGCCAGACAATCCCTACGTGAATTAAATTGGCAACAGGTCGCGTTCTGGATTGACCGCCTGCCTGAGGAGAAACAACAACTCGACCGGTGGATATATTGGAAAGCCCGCTCACTGGAAGAACTTTATGGCACAGGAAGTTCTGAAGCTTCCTCTCACCTTTACCGCAAAGCCGCCCGCAATCGCAGTTACTACGGTTTCCTTGCCGCTGATACCTTGGGGCAACAGTACAGCTTTGAGCACAGGCCGGCACCAATCACCCCCATTCAAGTGCAGGAGATGGCAAAGCGCCCCGAACTGCAGAGAGCCCGAGAATTACAAGCAATAGGCGAACTCTTCCATGCCCGAAGGGAATGGAGCTATGCCACAAGAGCTATGGACCATCAGGAATTGCTTGCGGCCGGCAAAGTAGCTAGCGCCTGGGGTTGGTACCATAAATCAATCCAGTCAGTGCTTGCGGCTGACTACCTCGACGACTTGGAACTGCGATTCCCACTCGCTTTTTCCGATATTGTTCACGATGTAAGCAAACAGGTCGGCGCCCAGAGCTCGGCTCTTGAACCTTATCTGATTTACGCTGTAGCACGACAAGAGAGCCACTTTAGCCACGATGCAAAATCCAGCTCCGGGGCCCTGGGACTTATGCAATTGCTCCCATCGACCGCAAAAGCTACTGCACGCAGAGCGGGGGTGCGCTATCGACGCAGCTGGGACCTATTGAGCCCCAACACCAATATTGCGCTGGGCAGCTTTTACTTAAGTAGCTTGCTTAACCGCTTTGACAATAACCGCTTTCTGGCAGCCGCCGCCTATAATGCCGGGCCAACCCGCGTAGCGGGATGGCTAAAAGAGACCCGAAAACAGCTGCCCTATGATGTGTGGATTGAAACCATTCCATTCCGGGAAACGCGTAATTATGTGCAAAATGTACTTGCCTATTCGGTAATTTACGCCTACCGAAGCGGCACCAAGCTGCAACTATTAAGGGAGAGTGAAGCTGCGAGCCGACTGTAATTTAAAGCCGCTCCTTCAGCCAATCTTGCAATTGCACCTGGTCAAACGGCCAACCGCAAACATCGTCGGGGTCTCCAAGGCCAACCACCGGAATGCGGATAGAAAAGCGCTCCATTAACGCTTCATCCTCGGCGATATCCACCTCGCGAAGACGCAAGTTGAATTTTTCCAGCGCAGGCCAAATTTCAATTTTGGCTTTTTCGCACAGGCCGCAACCCAAAGTGGTGTAGAGCAAAAGCTCTTTTATATCGCTCATCCAAAAACCCCCTGGCTGCTGCCCCAGAGATATCCCGCAACACTTAGCGCAAGCCCCGCTACTAAAAGCCACGTTTTACTTCTAGCCTTTGGCTTATCGACTTCCTCAGGTACCTCCTCGGACAAACTGGGTTGCACTGCATAGGGGACTGTATCGGCGTCTCCAGGGACAGAGGAAGAACTGGGCAATTCGAACTCCGGCAAAGCCGGGCGTACAGCCGTGCGGTTGTTATCGTCAGCTGGGCCGACAATTGAAAAACTTAAAGTGTCGAGTCGGAGCTCATCTCCCCTGCGCACCCGACTCTCACTAACCTTTCTATTATTGACAAAAGTCCCATTTGCCGAACCTAAGTCAATAACGAACAGTAAGCCCTCCCTTACTTCGAGACGAGCGTGCCTACGCGAAAGATGAGAAAGCGAAAAAGTTATATCACACTCATCGGAGCGCCCAATTACCGCACTCTCTTTCACAGGGAACACCTTTCCTGCAATAGCCCGGTGATTGGCTCTTAGCGCCCAGGCAACGCCCTGATTCGAAGCAGCCTTAGGGGGCCCAGACTTGAGCTTAGTTACCTTCGGGTCGATTACCTGGAGTAAACGGCTGCCCACTTTGACCTGATCGTTTATTTTTAACTGGCACGGTGTACCAGTTGGCTGACCATTAAGCAAAACACGGGCCGCGCCCGACAAATTGTGCAAAGTCAGAACATCGCCATTAACTGCAATTTTAAGGTGCGACTTCGCTACGGAATCATCGGCAATACACAAGTCACTACTCTGCGCCCGCCCCACAGTTACTCCCGGCGATACCAGCCATACGCTCTGGCTGAGATCATTGACATCACAAAGTTTGAGCATCGAAATCGCTCCTAAAGCCAAAATGGCCGTGTGAAATTGGCCAATTATTGAAGACAGTGAGCTTAACTAATGTTAAAAAGCAGCCGAAACACTCACTTTTATTGATAAAGTTGAGTTTATCATGGGCGATATCATTAGCGTGTGATTCGGTTTGCAGCTTAAAATAGCCCAAAGGTCTAGTATTTAACAGATTCAGCGATGACCTACAAAGTGATCGGCAACTTGAATAAGCCGAGAGCACAACAGGGAAGAGGCGTGTGATTACCGGAGGGTTATCACCGTTAGAAAGATTAAATAAATTACAGGTAGTTGCACGCCAGTGAGTGAAGCCAAAGTACGCGAAGTATCACGGCACAGCGGGATAGTTCAGCATAGCAAAGACGCTACACGCAGTGCCGGCGCAACCCATACCGGCTATAAGCGTGAACAGAACGAAGATGCCTATTGGGCTGCGGAAGACAAAGGTATCTGGGTTGTAGCCGATGGCCTTGGCGGTCACCACGCTGGTGAACTCGCGAGCAAAACTGTTGTTGAAGAAATCCAAAAGTCAGCGGAAACTGACAAGCACTACGAGCGTGCCTTGCAAAAAGCGCACGCCCTTTTACTGGGCGATGAACAAACCACAGCCAATATGGGCTCTACTGCGGTCGTTGTTGCTGAAGAGGGTGACTACTTTCATATCTACTGGGTTGGAGACAGCCGCGCTTACCTCTGGGCTCCCGAAGGCACAACAGGGAAGCTCACCCAACTAACCAGCGACCACTCCTACGTACAGATGTTGATGGATTCAGGCGCTATCAACTCCGAAGAAGCCGCAATTCACCCCAACCGGCATGTAATTACCCGATGTATCGGCGGTAGTACCAACCCCAAACTCGAAGTGGACCGAGTCTCCTATCGCTGGGCAGCAGGACAGAGACTACTCATCTGCAGCGATGGACTTAGTTCGGAAGTACCAGCAAATTCAATCAACCAGATATTGACAGAAAACAGTGATACACACAGAGCAACAGAACTTCTAATCGCTGCAGCATTGGATGCAGGAGGCAAAGATAATGTCACTGTTCAGGTCATAGATGCCCCATCCACAGCGCAACCTTCTTCTACCGCATCCCTCAACCCAATTAGCGAGCCCACCCTGCCCGGCTCCACACTCAGAAAGTATCGCCCCTTCATTCTCCTCTTCACTGTCGCTTTAGCCACCGCAGTTGCCTACGGACTTTCAACTCTGCTTTAAGATAGGGAAAGCACTTCATGGAAGTCGTCAATAGCGGCACCTCTTCACTGCAGATACCGGGCTACCGCATCCTCAAGAAGATCAATCAGGGGGGAATGTCCTCAGTCTACCTGGCTATACAGCGCAGTGTGGGCCGGCAGGTGGCACTAAAAGTTATGTCGCCAGTATTGAACGCTGATCCAATCTTCAGTGAGCGGTTCCAGCGGGAAGCAAATATCGTTGGGCAGCTGTCACACCCAAATATCGTCGGTATTCACGATATTGGCCGCTACCGCAGCCTGAACTATATCGCCATGGACTACATGCCTGGGGGCTCGGTTGCAGAGCGTTTAAGCAAAGGTGGGCTTGAGCCTCTTGAGGCGCTTAATGTTGTGCGCCAGATAGCCATGGCCCTAGACCACTCCCACAGCAAGGGCTATGTACACCGAGACCTGAAACCGGAAAATATCCTGTTTCGCGAAGACGGATCGGCCGTACTCAGTGATTTTGGAGTTGCCCGGGCTATCGCGAGAACCACCCGTATGACTAACAGCGGGATGGTTGTGGGAACCCCTCACTATATGAGCCCAGAACAGGCTCGCGGAGCAGCGGTTGACGGTCGTGCCGACCTGTATAGCCTGGGAGTTGTTTTCTATGAAATGCTCACAGGAGCCGTGCCCTATCAAGCAGACGAAGCCGTCGCCATTGCAATAAAGCACCTCACCGACCCAATACCGCGACTGCCAGCCCGATACGCACTTTATCAGCCTCTCCTTGATCACTTCCTGGCCAAAGATCCGGATAAGCGATTTCAACGCGGCCTGGATATCGCCGATGCCGCAGATGATTTGGTTGCAGCCCTCGCCGGAAAGCCGGCCAACCAAATCAGCCAGCTCAACAATTCAACTTTAAAAACTTCCAGCTTGGCAAAAGCACTTGTACTGACCATTTACGGCAGTGTGGCAGACCAACTCGGGAGAGTTGCTTCCAGTTGGAAACGGAAGGAAACGCCCGAGAAGCCAGAGCGTAAGGAGCAGGATACTGTTGTACGCCTGCGGCAGTTCCTCGCTGAGCCAACAAAACACAAACGCTCCTGGCTTATGAGCAGCTTTATCGCTGTTGGCCTTACCTCAACCTGGGGCCTGTATAGCATCGTTGATCACAAGGCCGGCTGGCAACTTGGACTACCTACATTGGACGGCGCTGCCGATTTTACAGCTGCCACCCTACTAGGTACCGCGGAGCAGCCTGCCAATATTGCTCCAAATTCAAATACAGAGTCTGCGCCAACTGAATCAGCAGCAGATGCCCTAGACACACAGGTACAAGTTACCCCGCTAAATCTACCTTCCTCGCTCAATGCAGATGCACAACTACCCCTCAGTGGTAATCAGGCACTGATTGCCAGGAGTAATATTGAGCCCCCAAAAGTACTCACGCCTGAGCCTGCAGAGCCAAGAGCAGAGAACCAACCCAAGCTGTACAGCCTAACGATTAACACAAAGCCGTCTGATGCCCGTGTGCGGATTATGAACATAGCCCCCCGCTACCAGCCGGGGCTTGAATTGAGCCCAGGCAAATATGATGTGGAAGTGAGTAAACGGGGCTTCAGTAAAGTTCGCCAGTGGGTCTTGCTGGAAGAACAAAACCTCGAAGTGGCGATCGAGCTGGAACCTGCCTACTTTATCGGCAAGCGATTTCAATCTGAATTATCCTCCGGTGGCTTGGGCCCGAAAATGGTCGCAGTGGGAGCAGGCAGCTTTACCATGGGCAATAACCAGCGGCGATTGGCCAGCCCTGCGCACAGGGTAAATGTAGAGCAGGACTTTGCTATATCCATCTATGAGGTCACCTTTGCCGAATACGATCGTTTCGCCGAGGCCACCGGTAGTGCTAAACCCAGCGATGCAGGCTGGGGGCGAGGCGATAGACCGGTAATTAATGTGACCTGGCGGGACGCACAAAGGTATGTGAAGTGGCTATCAAAGGAGTCTGGCAAGCAGTATCGGCTGGCCAGTGAAGCCGAGTGGGAGTACGCAGCCCGGGGAGGCAGTACCCACCAATACTGGTGGGCTTCCAGCGACGTCCGGGGAAAAGCGAATTGCCGCAGGGGTTGCTCTAGCGAATTTACAAAGCTGTTCAGCATCAGTACAGCTCCCGTAGGGCATTACCAGGCGAATCCTTTTGGCCTTTTTGACACTGCAGGGAACGTGGCTGAGTGGGTGGAAGACTGCTACCAAGCTGGATACAACCCAACAAAAACTACTTCAGCACCTATAAAGATTAACGGCTGCCAACTTCATTCTGTAAGGGGCGGCTCAATGCGTGATACCTCTAGTAAGATTTCTTCTGACTACCGAAAAGGCCTCAATGAAACCGCGCGCTCAAAGGATGTGGGGATACGGGTTGTAATGGATCTGAATGAATAGATCCGGGCTCACAGCGAATCGGGTTTCTGTGGTTGTACCGTCAACTTTCGCTATCTTTTTATTTATGCAAAGTTTTAGCTGAAAGCCGCTGGCCCAAATTAACCTAGAATTGAATTACAAGTAAATTGACACTGGACGGCGATTTACCTCCAGCTTGTAAAATCCCTCAATTTCAATGGTCAAAACCTATTAGACCTTAGGTATTTTAGGCCGGCTATTAAATCAAGCCGGCCACAAATCACTAAAGCGTTAGTACCACCCTACTTCAGCCGGAGCTCCCAAACATTGTGAATTTTTGGGTTGCGCTGAAAGTCCTTATCCAAAAGGTTCAGCTTCTCTACCGAATATTCACTGGAAACGTCCTCGTCCATCTTAAAGCTGCGCAAGTTGTTGGAAAACACCAAGCGACCTTGAGGCGACAACAGGGACATACACTGACGAATCAATTTCCCGTGGTCCCTCTGAATATCTAATACCCCGCTCATCTTGGCGGAATTGGAGAAACTCGGGGGATCCATGAATATCAAATCGTAATGGCCTTTCCTGTTCTGTTGAGCAGATTCAAGCCACTGCAAACAATCGGCCTCTACCAACTGATGGCGATAAGGATCCATGTTATTAGCACGGAAATTTTGTCCCGCCCAGTTTTGATAGGTTCGCGACATATCGACACTAGTGCTTTGCTTGCAACCACCCAGAGCCGCTTGGACCGTCGCACTGGCGGTATAGCAGAAAAGGTTTAGGAATGTTTTACTGGCAGAAATCTCTCGCAGATATTTGCGCACCGGGCGATGATCGAGGAAAAGCCCTGTATCCAGGTAGCTCCACAGATCTACCGCCAACTCAGCACCATACTCCCCAACCCAGAGCTCCTTTCTGGATTCCGTCTGCTTCTGGTACTGACTTCCACCCTTACCTCCGCCCTTGTGGCTGTGGCGACGGCGCTCTTTAATACTGATATTCGCGCGAGGCAATTCGAGCACGGACTGAAGGGCCCTTAACAAATCGCGCAAGCGCCCCCGAGCCTTCTCTTCCTCGATAGTGGCCGGCGGACGATACTCCTGCAAATGCGCGTACACGGCGCCATCCAGGGTTTTATAGATATCGATCGCCGCAGCATACTCAGGCAAGTCCGCATCGTAGAGGCGGTAACAATCCACGCCACTCCTCGCGGCCCATTTACCCGTAGTGCGCAGATTTTTGCGCAAGCGATTTGCTACCATCTCCGCCTGGGGTGACAACTTCGGCCCAGTGGCTTCACTCGCCGCCGCCCCACTTTGCGCACGAACCTCAAACATCAGCAACTGACTGGGGATACTGCCATTGTATAGCTGGTACTGCTTGTGAGAGCGTAAACCGGTGGCATAACCCAGTTCCGGATTGCCGGTAAACACACCGACCAACCAGCCCGGGAACTCCGCCTTTAACTGCCGCCCCAGTTCAAAATAGGTCTCCCGCAGAGCTTCCTGCTCACCCAAGCGCTCACCGTAGGGCGGGTTTGTCAAAACCAATCCCGCTTTGACTTCTCTATGGCTCGGTACCCTAAACCCTGCTACTGGGCGGCAACTCACTCGCACCTGGCGCTCCAGACCGGCCCGGGCAATATTAGCCTCAGCCGCAAACAAGACTTTCGCATCGGCATCGTAACCGCGAATCTCTGGCAGTTCGCGCGCCAGGCCAACGCCTTGACGCTGCAATGCCTCTTCGCGAAGCTCGTTCCAAATATCGCTTTGATGGTTCAGCCAGCGCTCAAAACCAAAGCTATCCCGCATTAATCCCGGTGCTATATCAGCAGCGATCATCGCCGCCTCCACCAGAATAGTGCCCGAGCCACACATCGGGTCGAGCAAGGCTCCACCCTGCTCAGCAATCTTTGGCCAGCCGGCTCGCAGCAACAGTGCTGCCGCAAGGTTCTCTTTCAGTGGGGCTGCACCGATATGGGTTCGGTAGCCACGGCGATGCAAGCTGTCACCGCTTAGATCGATGGCGATATCCAACTTATCCCGATGCAAGCGCAGGGCAACCGTCAAATCTGGATGATGTTTATCAATACTTGGACGGGCTCCCGACTGACGGCGAAGGCGGTCGACAATGGCATCTTTTGCTTTTTGAGCACCGAACTGACTATTGCGGATCTCTCGATTGGTCCCAGAGAATTGCATCCACAGTTTGCCCGAGGGGCGAATGTGGAGTTCCCAGGGTTGCTCGGCAACTGCTTGGTAAAGGTCTTCAGCGGTGGCTACATGCACCTGCGCCAAACGCAACATAATGCGGTTTGCCAAGCGACTCCACAGACAGCAGCGGTAAGCCAGCTTCAGGGAGCCGGAAAAATACACTGCCGCCGGCTGCTCCCTTACAGACCCTGCACCCAGGTCGCGTAATTCATTAGCGAGCAGTCCCTCTATTCCCTTGGGACACGTAGCCGTAAACTCAAATTCTTCGGTTTGTAAATCTGTCAAAATACTTACTCATTAAGCTCCTCCTGTGGAGGAAGTTTTGTGCGCCAATAAAGACCGCCCACTTAAAGCTGCCGGCAACGTCTGCGCCGCCAGTACGCACAAATAAAACTTGGAGGCAAAACCTTTACCGCCCCCAACTAGGGAAATTGAGCATTATCGCCTTGCCCAAAAGAGGACGATTATCCCATTTTGTGGCAGAAGAGAATACGCCCTGCCGTTAATTACTACCTGCCCCATAAGTCATACTGTCAACTAGAGATGTTTTCCGATTCCCACGCAGCCACTTTACTCTTACTAATAAGGTGGATTGGGTCGGTCCGTTCAAAGACTTATTTCCTTCACTAAAATTCATTGAGAGACACCCCAAAATAGAGCCGTTTGCGAACCTGCCGACAAACTGTCCACAGACCGACAAAGTAGAGGTGCCGTATACGATGAAACGCCAAAAACGAAATCACGCCGACAGGGCATTTTACAAGGGCTATTTGGCAGCCCTGAACAACAAGTCTATGGATAGCTGCCCATTTGTCGAAGAGGATCCTCATCAGGAGTGGATCAATGGTTGGCGTGAGGGGCGGGAAGATTACTGGAATGGCTTCGACAGAGTGACCAAGGCGCAAAAACTGGAAATTTATGGCGCCGTTTCTACCGACATCCAATACCCTGACGGGTGGAGTACCATTTAGCGATGGCAAGGGGGCTTATCGTCAAAAGCCCCCCTTTTCCTAGCAGTCAGCAACTGATACAGCTTACCCTTGCTCTGTTCGGCGACGCTCCAAAGCAATTGCCTCTGCCGCCTCACGAATCAATTCAGGCCCCCGATAGATAAAACCGGTATACATCTGTACGGCAGTCGCCCCAGCACGAATCTTTTCAGCCGCACTGTCACCATCAAAAATACCGCCAACCCCAATAATCGGGATCTGCTTGCTCAACTCTTTCGATAACAGCTCGATGACCTTGGTGGATTGAGCTCTCAGGGGTTTTCCGCTCAAACCGCCCTCTTCGCTACCATGGGGCAGCTTGGCGACTGAAGACTTATCGATCGTCGTATTGGTAGCGATCACGCCGTCGATATCGTACTCACACAGCGCCTCAGCTATCTGCGCCACCGCATCGCCTTCCATATCCGGGGCAATCTTGACAGCGACAGGGACGTAGCGATCACTCTTTTGAGCCAGCTCCATCTGCTTGTCTTTGATGCTGCCCAGCAAGCGATTGAGACTGTCACCAAACTGTAGGTCACGTAGCCCTTTGGTATTGGGAGAGGAAACGTTGGCAGTGATGTAGTCGGCGTAGCGGTACACCTTCTCCATACACAGGCAGTAGTCATCGGCGGCCTTTTCCACTGGAGTATCAAAGTTCTTACCTACATTGATCCCCAAGACACCGCTATAACGGCGCTTTTTCACTCGTTCAATCAGGTAGTCAACACCGAGGTTGTTAAAACCCATACGGTTAATAATCGCATCGGCCTCTTCCACCCTAAACAGCCTTGGCAGCGGATTGCCAGGTTGGGGGCGCGGTGTCACGGTGCCTACTTCAACGAATCCAAAACCCAGGGCTCCGAAACCATTGAAGGCCTGCGCATTCTTATCCAGACCAGCGGCCAAACCAACCGGGTTGGGTAAAGTGAGCCCCATCAACTCGACCGGATCATCCGGCACCGACTTTTTGTACAGGGACATCAAACCGAGGCGCTCTGCAGCGCCAATGGCATCAATCGACAAATGGTGGGCCCGCTCAGGGTCAAGCGCAAACAAGGCTTTACGCAGTGTTGAATACATACCTTTCCTTACGTGGGGAGGCGAACCCTTCAGAAAACGAAGGGCTCTATCTTGTGATGACGACGATACTACAGGGACCTTTGAGCGGCCCCTGGGCTCTATTTCGCTACTGTTCTGCCAGGGTTTCCCGGTCCGCAGTGGCGTGGGCGAGATACATTAGCTCGCGCAAAGCCACAGTGAACATGGCAAAGTCACCGACAGAAGTAGACTTCAACTCGGCAATCATATTGTGCCAGCGTTGAATTGCGGGCGCCATGATAGCGCTCCAGCGGGACATTGCACCCTCTACATCAAGATTTTCAGCCTTGCCCAAGCGGAGGATGTTCACCGCCAGTGTCGACAACTGGCTGTCCAGGTCATCCATACTGGTCTCCCGGGCCTGCGCCTGCCAGAAGCTGTCTACCGGCAAATCGACGATCAGATTGCCAAACCAATGCAGGTTCAACTCATCCGACAGCCTGAAGTAAACCGTGGCAACTTCCTCTACGGGCGTATCGCTAGCTCGCGCCGACTCGGAAATACCCAGTGCCGAGTAGAGGTAGGTGGGCGACGCCGACAGCAGGGCCAGGGCCTCTGGCACCCCTGCTTCCAGGAGCTTCTGGTAGCGCTGTTCCCATTCGTTAAGGGGCTCGCCACTCAAGACCTGCGGCAACGCTGTAATAACCCGCTGTACCGGCTCCTGGAACAGCTCGCAGTTGGTAGCTGGCTCCAACTCATTGCGGCGATTGCGCAGGAACCACCGGGTTGCCCGGCGCACACGGCCTATCATCGAGTTCAGCAGTTCTGTTTGCAGCTCCGCTGGCACCTTGTAGTCCAGCGCAGCCAGCTGCTCCTGGAAGTCGTGCATCTCGTACACATCGCGAGCGCTGACATAAGCGGCAGTTACATCGTTCACATCGGCGCCAGTAGCTGTACCGATACGGTTGTAGAAGGTGATACCCATACTGTTAACCATCTCATTGGCAACCTGGGTAGCCACGATCTGGCGCAACAGCGGGTGGTCATAGACTTGGTCGCGATAACGCTCGACCAATTTTTCCGGGAATGCAGACTCAACCGCAAAACGCACCCGCTCATTGTCGGTGATTTGTGCATTTTGCAGCTCTTCTTTCAACTTGACCTTCACGTATGAGATTAGAACCGATAATTCAGGGCGGGTCAGGGACTGCCCTTTGTGCTCGCGTTCAGAAATCTGCTCGTTGTCAGGAATAAACTCCAGCGCGCGGTTCAATCGGCCGTCGTCTTCCAAAGTGTTGATGGTTCTGCGGTACTCGTCCAGGCGCTTGGCAACCTGATATTCCGCCACACTGAGGGCAAAAGTCTGCTCATAGTTATTGTGCAGCACCAATTCACCGACAGCATCGGTCATCCCATCCAGTAGCTCATTGCGCTGCTTTTCAGTCAAATCACCCTGGGCAACGACTTTATCCAGAAGGATCTTGATATTTACCTCGTGGTCAGAACAATCCACACCGGCCGCATTATCGATAAAGTCGGTGTTACAACGCCCGCCATTGAGAGCAAACTCAATACGTCCACGCTGGGTCATACCCAGGTTGCCGCCCTCGCCAAAGACTTTGGCACGCAACTCCCGACCATCAACGCGCAAGTGATCATTGGACTTGTCACCAACTTCGGAGTCCGTCTCGGTAGTAGCCTTAACATAAGTGCCAATACCGCCATTCCAGATCAGATCCACCGGCGCTCTGAGCAAGGCACTAATCAGCTCGTTGGGATTCAGTTGATCCTGTTTGATATCAAACGCTTCTTTCATTTCAGGCGTAATAGCAATGGCCTTGGCGCGACGCTCGAAGATACCACCACCTTTGGAGATTAATTTGCGCTCGTAATCTCTCCAGCTCGACCGGGGCAACGCGAACAAACGCTGGCGCTCTTTATAGCTGGATTCTGCATCCGGATTGGGGTCCACAAAAATATGCAGGTGGTTAAAGGCCGCTTTCAGGCAGATGTGCTCAGACAGCAACATGCCGTTACCAAAAACATCTCCACCCATATCGCCAATGCCGACAACAGAGAAGTTTTCTTTCTGGACATCAACCCCCATCTCACGGAAGTGGCGCTGCACCGATACCCAGGCTCCACGGGCTGTAATACCCATTTTCTTATGGTCGTATCCCTGGCTGCCACCGGAGGCGAAAGCGTCGCCCATCCAGAAGCCATACTCCCCGGCAATGCCGTTGGCAATATCTGAGAAAGTCGCCGTCCCTTTATCCGCAGCTACTACCAGGTAGGGGTCATCCTCATCCCGACGAACAACATATTTGGGCGGTACAACTTCGCCATCTTTCAGATTATCAGTGATATCCAAAAGGCCGCGAATAAAGGTTTTGTAGCAGGAGATTCCCTCTTCCATCATCGCTTCGCGGCTGCCATCGGTAGGCGGACGCCGAACGACAAATCCACCTTTTGCACCACTGGGTACAATAACTGCATTTTTCACCGCTTGGGCTTTTACCAGGCCCAGAACTTCTGTGCGGAAATCTTCCAGTCGGTCAGACCAACGCAGGCCGCCGCGAGCGACTTTACTGCCACGCAAGTGCACACCTTCCACACGAGGGGAGTAAACAAAAATCTCAAACTCCGGGCGGGGTTCGGGAATGCCGGGAATATCCCGGGGACTGAATTTGATCGAAATATAATCCTTGGGCTGCCCTTCATCATCCACCTGGAAGAAGTTAGTGCGCAGGGTCGCCAGGATTAATTCCAAATAACGGCGCAGAACCAAATCTTCATTCAGGTTATCAACCGTATCCAAACCATCGTGAATTTTAGCGATCAAGCGCTCGACACGGGGCTGCTCCTGCTTACCAGTGCTTAAACGGGGGTCGAACATCGCCCTAAACAAGGCTACCAGGTTGCGGGTGATATCCACGTGGCTGGCCAGGGTAGCGGCAATATAGCTCTGGCTGGCACCGGACTTGGTTTGCTTCAGGTAACGGGCGTAGGCACGAAGCATGGATACTTCGCGCCAGTTAAGGCGGGCGGCCAGCACCAGGCGATTGAAGGCATCGCTTTCCGCCGTGTGATTCCAGATCGCCGCGAACGCATCCTGGAACAGGCCACGGGATGCCTGCGCATCAATTTTGGTGGGCAGACCAAATTCCAGATGGAATTCGTGCATCCACACATCGGTATAGCCACGGGGGCGAATCGTATAGGGGAATTCACCAATAACCCGCAAGCCCAAATTTTCCAGCACGGGAATCACGTCGGAGAGCGTCAGGCCGCTGCCCCAGTTGAATACCTTGAACCGCAGACTGCCCTGAGCGGCCCCCACCGGCTGGTAGAAACTCATTGCCACCCGGTTGTCTTCACTGAGGCTCTGAACGGCTGCTACATCCTGCACCGCAATACGAGGCTCAAAGTCTTCACGGTACCCTGCCGGGAAGGCGCGGCCAAAAGTACGATAGAGACGACTGCCCTCTTCTTCCCCGCTATTTTCAATTAGTGATCTTTGGAAAACATCTTCCCAGGAGCGGGTAATATCCACAATTTGCGCCTCCAGCAGCGCGACATCAAAATCAACAGGCTCATCGGGGGACACGCGGAAAACAAAATGAACCCGCGCGAGAATGGATTCGGAGAAGAAAGTGGTGAAGTCCGAGTCCTTCGCATTAATCGCTTTGGCAATATGCGCGCAAATCACCTCGCGCACATCACTATTAAACAGCTCACGGGGAACATATACCGTGGCAGTAACGAATTTACCAAAGGGATCGCGACGCATAAACAGACGAAGGTGAGCCCGCTCATTTAACTGCAGCACACCCATTACTACGTCAAACAGCTCTTTGGTGCTGCCCTGGAAAAGTTCATCCCTTGGGAAGGTATCGAGAATCCGGCGCAGGGCTTTGCCATCGTGCCCCTGTCCGGAGAGACCGCTAGACTCGATGATCGAGGCCATCTTGCGGCGAATAATCGGGATTTTCGCCGGGCTCTCGGTGTAAACCGGCGAGGTATAAAGCCCCATAAACGCCGCTTCACCAATCACCTCACCATCGGTGTTGTAGCGCTTAATCATCACGTAGTCCGAATAGGCCGTGCGGTGCACCCGGGACTTAACGGAGGACTTGGCAAATGTCAGGTAATTGGGCCCTTGGTAGAAACGCTGCTTGCCCTCACTAAAAGAGGTTTCCAGCATCGGCGCGGCTTCTTCCAGCTTTTTGAAAATACCGAGCCTGCGGTCTTCAACTTCATTGAGGATTTTTTTATCCCCGACAACACTGAACTCGTATTCGCGATACCCCAGGAAGGTGAAGTTACCGTCGCGCATCCATTGTAAAAATGCACTGGCTTCCAATAGGTTGGTGTCTTCGTCTGGAAGTCCCGCCTGTAACTGCCCCTCCATTGCGCTGCAGGTTTCCAGCATCGGGACATAGTCGTCCACTACCAGCTCCACATCGCCGAGTACGTCTTTTAAGCCAGTCATCATGCCTGAAGCGAACTCAGATGAAGTGTCGTGATTAATCTCGACATAAATCATCGCTTCGTTCGTGATGCGCTTCCCTTTTGCCTGCGGCTTTTCACCCAGCAACTCTTCCTCTGGCGGCAACAGGCGAGTCAGTTTCCCCTTGGCATCGCGCTCAACTCGAACTACCGTACTCTTTATCGAATGAGTCACTGTATTTCGGCGATTGATCTCCATGCGAATGGAGTCCACCAGGAATGGCATATCCCGCTGCAGCACACCAATGACCGTATGCGAGCACTCCCAACCATCGTCTTCGAGGCGGGGGTTAAAGACCTTCACCTTGGGTAGGCCGCCCGGGCGCTGTTGAATAAAGTTCCACCAGGTGTATATGCAGCCATAGACGTCAACAAGGCGACGACCGGCCAGATCCTCTAATGGGTACTGATTGAGGAACTGCTGGGCAAAAGCCACAACGGGTTCGGCTTCGCTGGTCAGCTTGTCACGAATCAGCTCGCAAATCTGCGCAACTAATTCTTCACGGCTGTCGGTAATAACCGTCGCCATATTCACGGGGAACCTCCCAATCTCATTTTTGTCACATCGAATCCAAACACTGTAGATCCGAAAAGGTCATCATCTCAGCCCATACGCAGCTGCAGGGTCGAGTCCTAAAAATTACACTTTCAGTCAGACAGTGAGGAGAAGTCCATTCCACCTCAGAATCTAGTCGGCTCGGCAGAGGCCTACGTCTCAAGAGTTGCCTCTTCATTTGGTGCCGCTAAAATCATCAGTCGCCACCTTCTCGGCGGCGACTATATATAGATGGTAGAAAGCCAGCCAGGTCCGTGCGGCGGCTAAATTCTCAGAAGAAGAGATACTATGGAAGCAAACCAGACTATTAGGGATCATATCGCCGCTTTGGGCGATTGGTTGGAAGAGCAGATTATCGGTCAAGAGAGATTGGTTAACCGATTGCTGATCGCCATGCTGGCCGATGGCCACCTTTTGGTGGAGGGAGCGCCAGGCCTGGCCAAAACCAAGGCCATTAAAACACTGGGCGAAGCTATTGAGGGTGACTTCCATCGCGTTCAATTTACGCCAGATCTGCTTCCGGCGGATATTACCGGCACCGACATTTACCGGCCGGAAACCGGAGAGTTCCATTTTCAACCAGGTCCAGTGTTTCACAATCTGATACTGGCCGATGAGATTAACCGCGCGCCAGCCAAAGTTCAGTCGGCGCTGCTCGAAGCTATGGCAGAACGGCAGATCAGTGTCGGCCGAAAAACTTATCCCCTTCCCCAGTTATTTTTGGTAATGGCTACCCAAAACCCTATTGAGCAGGAAGGGACTTATCCTCTGCCAGAGGCACAATTAGATAGATTCCTAATGCAGGTAAATCTTGCCTATCCCAATGCGGAGGCGGAAGCAAAAATCCTGCGCCTGGCCAGATCCGAGGCTAGCCTTGGCGAAAATCGCCCCACTGAAATTATCAGCCAAGAAACCATTCTTCAGGCGCGCAACCAAATTCTGGAAATGCAGATGGTTGAGGCCGTGGAAACCTATACTGTCCAACTTGTCATTGCTACTCGCGAGCCGGCGAAGTATGACAGCGAGCTGGCGTCATGGCTAGATTTTGGTGCAAGTCCGAGAGCAACAATTGCACTGGATCGCTGCGCGCGCGCTCACGCCTGGCTCGCCGGGCGCGACTACGTCACCCCAGATGATGTGATGAATGTCGCTCCCGATATTTTACGCCACCGGCTCCTGTTGAGTTTTGAGGCGGAAGCGGCGGGAATTACTACCGACCAGGTAATTGAGCGATTACTTCAACAGGTGCCTGCGATCTGATGTCCGCTGAAGCACCCCCAACTGAGCTTGAACTGCGCGGGGCTTATCCCGAAGTAACGCCGTTGGTACAAATGCGCTACGCCGCACGGCAGCTGCAATTATTCAAACCACGCCTGGCCCGCAGTGATCAGGCCGGCAGCCTGCTCACTCGCTATCGCGGCCGCGGCATGAATTTTGAGGAAGTGCGGAACTACCAGGCCGGCGATGATGTGCGCTCCATTGACTGGCGAGTAACAGCTCGAACCGGCCAAACCCACACCAAACTTTACCAAGAGGAGCGCGAACGCCCGGTAGTTATCCTGTTGGATTTGCGCTCACCGATGTTTTTCGGCAGCCAAAGGGCATTTAAATCAGTGACGGCTAGCGGCATTGCGGCAGCGCTGGGTTGGGCTGGTTTACAGCACAGCGATCGGATCGGGGCGCTACTTTTCTCCGACCGGGAAATAGACACAGTGCGCCCGCGCCGCAGCCACCACGCCGTACTTTCGATGATTCACAGTACGGTTGCCCGCGCTGCGGAACTGAGCAGCCCCGTCCCCGAACAGGGCAGCCAAACACTGAAAACATTGCTGGAGGAAGCACGAAGAATCGCACGCCCTGGAAGTGCACTCTTTTTAATCAGTGATTGCCATGATCTCGACGAGAGCTGCTCACAGCCACTCTACCTTTTATCCCGTCATGCCGACCTGCAGGTGCTGAGGGTATCGGACCCGCTGGAGCAACATCTGCCCGGCCAATCCCTCACTATATCTGACGGTCGCCAGCGCACATTCCTTCATGCCGGCAATCGGCCGGTTCACGAACATTTTGCCGAAAAGCAAGCCCGAGCCCGCGCCGAGGTTGAACAACTGTGCCGACGTTATCGGCTGCCGTTGCTGGACTTTGATAACACCCAACCGCTTATTCCAGCACTGATGTCCGTCTACGGCTCGCGGCAAAGAAATAATGGCTGGCAAAATACGAGAAGGCCCAAGTAGTAATGAGTTTGAAAGTGCAGAAAAAGCTAGTCGCCAGTGTTTTGGCGAACCAAGGAGCGAAGGCAAAACGCACTGGCAATTTAATTGAGGGCCAGTCGTGATAAAAGGAAGTCTTCTGGCAAAACAAATGCAATCCCCAACACCGCAAGCGCCTTCGCCCGAGGCCCAGGAATTGTTATCGCAACTCCGCGATATACAAGAGCCCAATGCGGTTAATTGGTGGCCACCCGCTCCAGGCTGGTGGATGTTGGCCGTGTCAATTCTAGTTTTTCTGGCCGCCGTTGTCCTATGGTGGCGGCAGCGGCGCAAAAAAGTTGAACGCAATCGCTATCGTGTCGAAGCAGCCTCACTGCTCGCCGCAGTAAATACTGAGGAGGCGGATGCAGTACCAGAAATTAATGAAATACTTAAGCGAGTGGCAGTTACAACCTATAGCCGTACAGAGTGCGGCAATCTTATCGGCACAGCATGGGTCGAATTCCTGAAAAAGTCAGCCCCACTCGAGTGCCCCTCTGATGCGCAACAAGCACTCGTCGAAAACCTCTATCGCGGCAGCTGTGACCCAGACAAAAACCGAGCGCTACAGGAATATGCCATTTTATGGGTGAAGCAGCACGAACAACCCACCAAAAACAGCCCACAACACCAGGGCGGGGAGGCCGCGCATGTTTGAATTCGCCTGGCCATGGGTTTTCTTTTTAGCCCCACTCCCGCTACTCGCCCGCTGGCTGCTACCCCGCTCCAAACCCATGAGCAGCGCCCTGAAGGTACCATTTTATTCGGAGCTATCCCAACGCGGCGGCGGCGAACAAAGCAATCTGCTCAATCTCTTTTTACTGATTCTGATCTGGCTGCTTTTAATTAGCGCCGCAGCCCGTCCCCGGTGGTATGGGGAGCCAATATCTCAACCCAGCAGCGCAAGGGATCTCCTTATTGCCGTAGATATTTCAGGCAGCATGGAAACGCCCGATATGGTGATTAATGGGCGACCGGCGATGCGTATCAATGCAGTAAAACAGGTGGTTGGTGACTTTGTTGAACGGCGTAAAGGTGACCGTTTGGGGTTGGTATTGTTTGGTACTCGCGCCTACCTGCAAGCCCCACTCACTTATGACAGGGAGACGGTAGAAACTCTACTAAAAGAGGCCCAGATCGGCTTTGCTGGACAGGGAACTGCCATCGGCGATGCCATTGGGCTATCGGTCAAACGCCTGACCCAACGCCCCGCAGAGCAACGCGTGCTGATACTCCTCACCGATGGCGCCAACACTGCGGGGGAAGTCTCCCCGCTCAAAGCTGCCGAGCTGGCACAACAAGCGGGCATTACGGTTTACACCATCGGTGTAGGTGCCGACGAAATGGTTCAACCTGGCCTTCTGGGGAGCCGTTTTGGCAGCCGTAGAATTAACCCTTCGCGAGATCTCGACAGCAAGACACTCAAGGAAATTGCCGACAAAACCGGAGGCCGCTATTTCCGCGCCCACAACCCGCAGGAGCTGGCAGAAATCTATGCCGAACTGGATAAATTAGAGCCTGTCGAACAAGAAGCGGAAAGTTACCGCCCCATGAAGTCCCTGTTCACCTGGCCCCTTAGTATCGCCCTACTACTGGCTGGAATTTGGGCCCTGATTCCCCTGGCGAGCAATTTTCAGCTTCCTGCCAGACGAGAAGAGACAAGTCGTAACAATGGAGGTCAAGCCCAGTGAATATGCTCGACCTAATCCAATCCTTCCACTTCCTGCGCCCTGGGGTTCTGTGGCTGCTAATTCCCGCAGCACTACTTTGTTGGGGACTGGCAAAGATGGTGCTCAACAGCGCTCAACTGCAAAAGGTCATAGACCCAGATCTGCTGCCCCACCTTCTACTGCGCGGTGGCAGTAAAAGACCCTGGTTATTCGCATTAATATTTGCGCTGCTGGTCGCGATGATTATCGCTCTGGCCGGCCCTGCCTGGCGCAAGCTGCCAACTCCGGTGTACAGCAACCAGGATGCCCTGGTCATACTGCTAGACTTGTCACCGTCCATGATGGCGACAGATCTCTCGCCCAATCGACTAACCCGCGCCCGCCTTAAAATTTTGGATATTTTGCGCCAGAGAAAAGACGGCCTCACCGCGCTCGTCGCCTATGCCGGAGAAGCCCATGTCGTCACCCCTCTTACCGAGGACACGGCTACTATCGCCAATCTGGTACCCGCGTTGTCGCCCTCAATCATGCCCGTCCCCGGCAGCAATATCGAAATGGCTGTCGATACCGGGATTCGCCTGTTAAAGGACGGAGCTGCCGGGCGCGGCAAATTACTTGCCGTTACCGATGGCATAGACTCAATGGCCGCCAATGAGGTCGCCAAAGCTCTGTCCAACGCAAAAATTGAGATGAGTATACTCGCCGTGGGCAGCGGCGAAGGCAGCCCCATCCCTCGAGGAAATACCGGTGGATTTGTGACCGACAGTAAAGGCGCCATCGTCATCTCCAATTTCGATGCCAGTGAGCTTCGCCAGCTCGCCCAGTCCAGCGGGGGGCGTTTTGCCAAAATTACGGTAAATGACAGCGATATCGACTATTTACTGCCTCAAACTGACAGCCCGCAACAAGCGCAGCTCACTGAAAGGGAGTTCGACCAATGGCGGGATGAAGGGCCACTATTACTCCTTTTAATACTACCTTTTGCAGCCCTACTCTTCCGTCGGGGAGCTCTGGCATGCGCCCTGCCCTTACTACTACTAACTGGAATTTCAAGTGAAAGCCAGGCTATTGAGTGGCAGGATTTATGGCAACGCAAAGACCAGCAGGGCCAGCGCCTATTAGAAGAGGGACAGCCGGCAGAGGCCGCGCAAGAATTTCACAACCCCGAATGGAAAGGCACTGCCAACTATCGCGCAGGCAATTATGCAGAGGCCCAGGAAAATTTCGCCCAACGTAATAATTCACAGAGCTTGTACAATCTTGGCAACAGCCTGGTGCAACAGGGGGACTACGATAAAGCTATCGAAGCTTACGATGAAGCCCTGCAAAAGCAGCCCGAGTTTGCCGATGCCGAGCACAATCGAGAAATTGCTGAAAAGCTGAAAGAGTTGCAAGAAAAACAGCAGCAATCCCAACAGCAGTCCGGTGAACAGCAGCAAAGCGAGCAGGAACAGAACCAGCAGGGCCAGCAGCAGAGCCAGGAACAACAGCAAAACCAAGAGCAGCAAGCTGAGAACAACGAACAGCAGTCCAGCGAGCAACAACAGGGCAATAATCAACAACCCTCTGGTTCACCAGAGTCCTCTGAGCAACAGCCCCAAGGTGAGGAGCAGCAGGGCTCCCAAGAAAAGGGCCAGGAAGAGCAGGAGAGCGAACAACAACAGCAAGGTGAACAACAGGGTGAAGAGCAACCGCCGCAAGGGGAATCGCAACCTACTGGCGCTGAAGAAAGCCCGCTCGACCAGGAAACCCAACAAGCCCTGGACCAATGGCTCCGTCAAATTCCCGATGATCCAGCCGGCCTGATGCGCGAGAAGTTCAAATACGAGAGCCTGCAAAGGCGCCGTGCCTATCGCAGCGGAGAGTGGGAGCCACCGGAAAATGGGGCGACACAAAGATGGTAAAGAACAGTAGAACAATGTCGCTGGATTCAAGGACACTGATTTCAAAAATGCCTATGGACGCAATCATTAACAACCGAATAAAACTTTGGAGCCTCCCACTCAGCCACGCCTTCGCTTTGCTACTTCTTGCAATAGCACTTTGTCTGTCGACGCCGGTTTTAGCAAGCGATCTCAGCGCAACGGTCGATAGAGATAAGATTGGAATTGATGAGACAGTCAATTTACGTGTGCGCTATTCAGGAAACAAAAGTGGTGGACAACCGGACTTTGACTTGTTGGAACAGGATTTCGATATTCTCTCACGCCAACAGTCCAACCAGTATCGCGTTATCAATGGCCGTGCAGAGAGTTTTGTCGAGTGGGTACTGGCGCTAGCCCCCAAACGGGAAGGCAAACTGTTTATCCCCTCTTTTAACTATCAAGGAGAGGTTTCCGATGCGGTTCCCGTCACGGTCACCGAGGCGCAAAGTGGACCTAACGGCGGTGAAAAGCAGGCTTTTCTGGAAGTAACACTCGACAAGGAAAAGGTCTATGTCCAAGAGCAACTGCTGGTAAAAATTCGTCTGTACACCACTATCGGCTTACACGATATCGCAACAGAGCCTCTCAAGGTTGCCGGCGCTCATGCAGAAAAAGTCGATGAGCAGCGATATGAGCGCAAGCTCAATGATGTGAGCCATGCGGTTTACGAAGTTACCTACGCCGTTTTCCCAGATAGCTCAGGCAAGCTCAGCATTCCCGCACTAACCTACGTGGCCATCGCTGGGCGCAGGGACCCCTTCTCCCTGTTTAATCGCAACAGCCAAAGGCTTCGACTTCGCTCCCAGGAGAAGTCTATTGAAGTGCTGCCAAAACCCGCTGACTACTCTGGCAGCCAATGGCTGCCCGCTGCCAGTCTCGGCATTGTTCAAAGCTGGAGCCAGGACCCGGACACCTTTGCCGTAGGCGAACCTATTACCCGAATTCTTACCGTACGTGCCGAAGGGCTCAGGGCCGCACAGTTGCCCCCACTTCCCAAACTCAACGTGGATGGCCTTAAAACTTACCCCGATCAACCGCAACAAGAAGACCAGGTTGGGCCCAACGGCGTTACCGGAAGCCGTATTGAGACAACCGCGATTGTGGCTACACAACCCGGGGACTACGAGCTTCCTCCCGTCACTGTGACCTGGTGGGATACAAAAAGCCAACGACAACGCACCACTCAACTACCGGCATTCCGCTTCTCAGTTACCGGTACTGCTGCTGCAGTAACCAGCGACAATGAAACCAGTGCTAAAGTACCTCAGTCAGCTACACCCACCGAACAAGTCGGTACTGTGAGCCATTTTTGGCGCAACCTGGCTATTATCGCGATTGCCTCTCACTTACTGTGGGTGCTGTACTTTTTCTTTCAGAGGCGCAAACCCGCCCAGCAAATACCTAGCAACCACACCCAGGCTCCCGACTTACAACGTGAAACCCGTGCCCTTAAAAAAGCTCTGGAGAGTGAGAACCCCATCAATATCCAGCAAGCCACTTTAAAGTGGCTTGCTGCAAAATGGCCGCAAGTAAATGGGAAGAGCTTGGCTGAAACCGCGAGGCAACTGAACATCCCTGAGCTGGGTCAGCTCCAAGCAGCTCTGGACGCCGCTATTTACAAGTCACCAGCTAGTCCTTTGGACATCAATAAGGTGAAAGCAATAGTCGACTTACTATTGAACGCGAAACCTGAAAGTGAACCCCGTGAAGCGGATAGCGCCCTGCCCTCACTGTTCTCTTAACAGGAGCCTCTTCAAATCAAACAGGGAAAGGTTGGCCTTCACCGCCTATGGGTAAGGCCAATTCCTGTGTATTCGAGCAGTTTAAGAGGTACTTTAAATAGAATCAGAAAAAAGTTTGTGTAGATATGATTTTCTTTGCAAGCCCTAACAATTTCCAGATTTTGATGAATCCGCCCCCAAACGCCCTGGGAACTAACACCCCCTTCACGCATTTTCACAATACATTTTGGCAAGCGCCTGAAGCTGATTTTATCCCGATGAAGAAAACGAGCTAGCAATTCAAAATCCGCTGCAACACGGTAGTTGGTTTTATATAAACCTAGCTTTTTATAGCAGTCACGCCGTACAAAAAATGTAGGGTGGGGTGGCATCCAGCCCCAGCGAAATTTAGACACCCTAAATTTACTGGAGCCATAAAAACGCACTCTTTGGCTTAAGTTATTGCGAGCCACAATCTCCAGGTCTGCATAGACAGATTGGGCTCCCGAAACTAAAAATTCATTAACAACATTTGAAATTACACGACTATCAGAATAGACATCATCAGAGTTAATTGTGCCGACTATATCGCCAGACGCCAGGCATATGCCTTTATTCATAGCATCATAAATACCTGAGTCTTTTTCAGACACAACTGCCGCGACTTGGCCTTTAAACTCAGATATTATCTCTAGCGTGCCATCAGTAGAGCCACCATCAATAATTATATGCTCAATATTTGCATAATCTTGAGCCAACACGGATAGTATTGTGTCGCGAATGGTGTCAGCACTATTTAGACAAACCGTTATCAGGCTTATTTTTATCACAAAAAGTCTCAAGTTGTCGTTTCGTGAAAAGTAAAACCTCTCTTGAGAACTTTAGTACAAATTACAATATCTGACATTCGATCAACGTAAAATACTTCTATACCAGTCGTATGTTTTCTTTAACCCTACCCCCAAGGAAGTCTGGGAATCCCACCCCAACTTCGATAGCTTTGAGGTGTCTAGCAACTTCCGCGGCACACCATCAGGCATTGACCTGTCAAATGTAATATTTCCCTCAAACTCAATGATCTCGGCGATTAAATAAGCCAGCTCCTTAACAGTGCAATCCACCCCAGTACCCACATTTAGGTGGGAGCACATAGGCTCTGTCACGGATCGATATACTCGATCTTCCAAACCCATTACAAACACCAACGCATCAACCATATCCTCTACATACAGAAATTCTCGCCGAACATCACCACTCCCCCAAATCCTGACATTCTGCAGCCCTTCATTTTTGGCCTTATGGAAACGATATATTAATGCAGGGATAACGTGTGAATTTGCAGAGTCAAAGTTGTCATGTGGACCATAAAGGTTTGTCGGCATAACACTGCGATAGTTACGTCCATACTGCCTTGAGTACGACTCGCACAACTTAATTCCGGCAATCTTAGCAATAGCGTAAGGCTCGTTAGTCGTCTCCAACCTGCCCCCAAGCAGGTCCTGCTCCCGTATCGGTTGGGGGGAATCCCTTGGATAAATACAAGACGACCCAATAAACAGCAAATTTTGGATATCGGCCTTGTGAGCCTGATGGATTACATTGCACTGAATCATCAGATTCTGGTAAATAAAATCAGCTGGGAGCTTGCTATTCGCCAATATGCCCCCCACTTTTGCCGCAGCCAAATAAACAGTATCAATCGACTCCGAATTAAAAAAATCAGAAACAGCATCAGCATCTGTCAAGTCCAGCGAACCTCGAGGGCAAGTAATGACTTCACAGTTTTTTACCGGTCTCAACCTCTGAATTAATGCCGAACCAACCATGCCCCGATGACCTGCGACAAAAACTCTCTGGGAGTATTTCACTAACTACTCCTCAAAAATAGGCTCAGTGCGATAACCATTCCCAGCCAACAACAAATTCCGCTTCGCTTCCCTCAAATCATACTTAACCATCTCCCCAACTAAATCTTTCAAGGTTGTTTTAGGTGCCCACCCCAGCTCTTGCCGAGCCAATGAGGCATCACCTACTAGTGACACCACCTCTGTCGGGCGAAGATAACGAGAGTCCACTTTAACAATTACATCTCCACACTTAACTGCTGGAGCATCTTCTCCCACAATTGAAGTAACAACACCTACCTCTTTCTGCCCCTCTCCATAAAACTCTATCGCAATCCCCAGCTCCTGAGCACAATTACGAACAAAGTCCCGAACGGAGTATTGCAGCCCTGTAGAGATGATAAAATCCCTAGGACTTTCTTGCTGCAACATCAACCATTGCATTTCAACATAGTCCCTAGCATGGCCCCAGTCCCTCAGTGCATTCAGCTCCCCCAAATACAAGCAACGCTCTAAACCTTGGGCAACATTTGCCAACCCCCGGGTTATCTTTCGAGTAACAAAAGTTTCACCACGCCGTGATGACTCGTGATTAAATAAGATTCCATTGCAAGCATATAAGCCATAGGCCTCGCGGAAATTGACCACAGTCCAATAAGCAAACAATTTTGCAATTGAGTATGGAGAGCGAGGATAGAAAGGAGTGTTTTCATTCTGAGGGGAAGCTTTGGCAGCACCGTAAAGCTCCGATGTTGAGGCTTGGTAAAACCTGGTTTTATCCAACCCCAGAAGACGCATCCCCTCAAGTATTCTGAGGGTTCCAAGCCCGTTCACATTTGCAGTATATTCAGGGCATTCAAAACTGACCGCAACATGTGACTGAGCACCCAAATTATAGATTTCATCAGGCCGCACCTCCTGAAGAATTCGGGTCAAATTGCTCGTATCGGTAAGGTCTCCATAGTGAAGAAAAAACCTTCTACTATCATCTTGCGGCCCTTGGTACAAGTGATCTATGCGGCTCGTATTAAATGAAGAGGACCTTCTTTTAACCCCATGAACCTCGTACCCTTTCGCCAATAAAAATTCAGCTAAATAAGAGCCATCCTGGCCTGTTACACCCGTTATTAATGCTTTTTTCATGTCTCAGCCTGTTAGAATTATTGGTATACAAGCGCACCACCTCTCCACATCCAATACCGTCCAAACATTTACAAAGATCAATGTCGCTCAGGTTTCGCCCCTAACATCAAGCGAGCCATCTCCCGTATTTCAACCCCCCACAACCTTATCTGAACGAAAGTTGCCAACAATCTATAACCAATATAAATTTCCCTTTTCCGCCAAAAAAATACGACCGACCTTACCGGCGGAAGAAGGGTATATAGGATCAGCTTAAACCTCCCTGCCCCTTGAGAGAGGAAAAACTGCCCTCCCTTTATCCGCCTTGCTTTTGTCGCTACAGATTGCCAGGAGCATCTAACTCGATGATGAACAAAAGCAGATTTCAGAAATAAGACTTGGTACCCTCTCGCCCTCAACCTTCTACAAAACTCAAAATCACCACTCGAAAAGGAATTCTCACTAAAGCCGTCAAACTTCAGGAACAAAAACCGATCAACTACCATATTTGCTGTAGCCGCAACTCCTGCAGATACGTAAACCTCTTGTGGTATCCCTCTCATAAAGTCATAGACTTCATAGATATTGGAAAATCCATATTGCTTTTGACTTCGCACATCACCGGCAAATAACTTTACACTCCCTCCCCAACACCCAACCGCCCTATCAATTCCGGCTATCCACTTTGAATCCGGCAGGCAATCAGCATCCGTAAAAATAAGCCAATCACCTTCAGCTAACTCTGCCCCTTTGTTTCTTGCCGCATAAGATCCAGGCTTTTTGCACTTTCCCATCTTAATCTGAAAACTCCTCCCCCCTAAAAAGGATGGAGAATTCCCGTCGTTTGATATCAGTACAAGCTCAAAAAGGCCTCTTGAAATGACCTGAGACTCCAAGCAACAAATCAACTCCTCAATGAAGTGCCACTGCTGATAGACCGGAACAATCACGGAAAATTTAACCCGCATATCAGCACCAGTTGCAGATATTGTTAGACATTTGAATCATCACGCACTGACTAAACGATTAGCACAACACTTGGAATTAGCAACCTACAACATTGGCCAACAAACAGGATGGGCGGGGATTTCAACAACTGGATCAGGAGAGAGATAGATGGGAATTTCGACGGCAGCCAGGGTAGTTAGAACCTGACAACCTTAAGGGAAGACCAAAACAATCAATGAGAAAATAAATTTGAATAAGTCTTAAGGCCCCACAACCTTGAAACCGCAGAACACAAACATACTTCAGGGAATAGCCAGAGACCCGCCCGAAAAGAGAATGATGTAGAAGCTAGCGCTATAAAAAGATGAACCAAAGCCAGCTACCCGTTGATAGCAGCCTCCTCCAACACCTTCAAGGTGGCTTCCGCTGCTCGATCCCAAGAAAACTCTTTTACCCGAGCGCATGCAGATTCCTGAAGGCTATGGACCAAATCCAAATCTGAATGCAGCTGATGGATACCATTAGCCATGCTAGAAACCGAAAGAGGGTCGACTAAAATAGCTCCATCTCCAGCCACCTCCCGCATAGCTCCAGTATTAGAGGTCAAAACCGGCGTGTTCTGCGAAAATGCCTCAACAATAGGCAGCCCAAACCCCTCATAAATCGAAGGGATTAGTAAAGCTCTGGCATTATGATACAAGCCACTTAACTCGTGATCAGGCACATAACCCCGCACCTTTACCACTTCTCCTAAACCCAACTCCTCAATAACTTCACTTAATCGAGGCAGCCCCCAGCCTTGCCCACCGCAAATATAAAGCGGCAATGCTCCTTGAGTAGCCATATCCAAGTAAGCTCGATATGCGGCCAGCAGGCGCTCCAAATTTTTCCGGGGCTCCAGGGTACCGACGAAAAGGAAATACTCCCCATCAATACGGTCGTCAGTATTTTCCAAGAAAGGTGCTTCAGTAATAACAACGGTCTTACCCACAGACTTTGGCATTAGTTCTGCGAGCTCATCGGCAGTAAATGCTGATACCGCAATAACCGCTTGCGCCGAACTCACAGACCGGGGCATCAACCCCCGTTCGAGATATTTACCAAATACAGACATAGTTTCAGGAAAGCGCGCCCAAACCACGTCGTGAATCGTCACAACCCGGCTTACCGAAGACGGCATCATCAGTGGTAAATGATGCCTAGGGGACCAGAATACCTGCAAGTCATCATGCCTAGCCCAAGATGGGAAGCGGGCTTGAGCAAAAAGAGTACCCAGTGATTTACGCCCAACCTTCCCTGTACGTACGACCACATTAGCTGCATCACAGAACCTCTCAGGCAGCGGCGCATCACTATAAAGGAACCATTCATGCCCGCTTTTTACCATACGTTCAATAAGGGCTTCCGTATAACGGCCAATACCTGTAGTGACAACTGACAACGGCCTGGCATCAACACCAATCCTAAGCACAGGAACTCCTGTCGGAGTCAATCACCTCACTACCAACATCAGACCCTAGAACTTCCCGATAAAGCTCTTGATACGATTCTCGCATCTTCTCGCCCGTAAACAGAGTCTCATAACGCTGGCGGGCTGCAGCCCCCATTATCTTAGCTCTTTCAGGGTTGGAGCTGAGGTCATTCATAGCCGCCCGGAGCGCGGCGCTATCTGCGGGAGGTATCACGTGGCCAGTTACACCATTCTCATTTACAAAGCTTGTACCGGTGCCTATCTCACAACTTATTAGCGGCTTACCGGCCATAAGCCCTTCAATCAAGGTGACTCCGAAGGCTTCAGAACGCAGATGAGAAGGAAAAACTACAGCACCACATAGTCTATACAATGCTGCCTTTTCTTCATCGGATACAAACCCCAGAAATTCAACGTTATCCAGGCCCAGCTTAGAAACAAGAGCGCGCATACGCCCCTCTTCTGGTCCCGCCCCTGCAATCAATATGCGGCAGCCGGCCCCCTCAGCTGCGCGAACTAGGTATTCAAGGCCTTTGTAGTAACGAAGAACACCAACAAAAAGCATGAAACCCTGGCCATAGGTGTCCTCAATACGCTTCAAGTCGTCTTCACGCGGGGGCGGCAAGGTATCCTCATCAACCCCCAAGGGAATCACAGAGACCTTATGCTTCCAGCGCTGCAAAACAGGGCTTGTTGCCACATACTGCTCAGAAGTAGCGACGATACGATCCGCTTTGGCAAAAAAACGATTCATGAGAGGGGTATAAAGCTTCAGCAGCCACCTCTGCCTCACCACATCAGAATGGTAAGTCACAACCAAGGGGCGCCGCTTGCCTGCAAATAGGTAGGCAAGATCACCAAAAGGCCAAGGAAAGTGCAAGTGCAACACTTTCGCTTTGCTACGCCATACATCGAGGAGCAAACCAGGCCCAAAACACATTGACTTGAAAGAAAACCAGCGGCGGCTTGCCCGAACTTCCAAACCAGGCTCAATCTCATAAGAGCCTGGCTTGGAAGAGAGTGCTAAAACCTCACCTCCCGATCTCGCCATCTGAAATATGGCTTGTTCCAGTCCCCCCTGAGTTTCAGGAAGAAACGTCCTATAACAGTGAGCTGCAGTTACTTTTTGTACCAAAACATATGGCCTTTACAAATTCAACGTACTAGTTTACAGCATGTAAGCTGTTGTTTCTAAAGCTTTTACTATATATTTGGCGCTACTGTGCCTTTATAATGCCACCTCGATTTGTAACCGTAACACCTGGATGCTTAAGAATCACCTCAATATTGTCTGGCTCAGAGGCGTCAACGCCTTAAAGGCAGACATGGAAAATACCTACCTGGGAACCATTTGGTGGGTAATGGAACCGCTTCTTCTCACAGGGCTTCTCTACTTCGCATTTTCTTCTGGCTTTCGGGGAAATACCGGAGCGAATTTCCTGGTATTTCTCCTCTGCGGCATGCTGCCATTTAAGTGGTTCGCATCCTGTATCAGCAACAGCTCTGAATCGATAGTGAATAACAAAGGGATTCTCGGGCAGTTTTACTTGCCCAAATGGATATTCCCATGCTCGATCAATCTTTCGATGTTTTTAAGGTTCATGTGCGTTTTACCGATACTTCTCGGCACTGTTTGGCTATCTGGATTCCCACCCTCCAGTGCGTGGGTTGGGCTAGCTCCGGTAATATTCTCTCAAGTCATTCTTAACCTCGGCTTAAGCCTACTTGCTGCAGCCACTACTCCTCTAATACCAGATCTAAGGCACTTGGTGCCTCTATGTGTAACCGGGGTTCTTTTTACCTCAGGGATATTTTTTGACATTAGTAGCCGCCCTCCTGAAGTCCAAGAGCTGTTACTACTAAACCCCTTTGCTGGAGTTTTTAATAATTACAGAATGGTTTTGTTGGAGAATCAAATACCTACGCTTGGAGATCTTACATACCCGCTCATCGTTGGCGTTCTTTCACTATGCTTAGCACTTGCTTTAATCAAGGCCCTTGATAGAACTTACCCAAGAGTATTGCTATGAGCACGCCAATATTAACATTCTCAAATGTAGGGCTTGCCTACCGAGGAAGATTAAGCTTTTTCTCAAAACAGAACTGGGTTTTGAGAAATATTTCTTTTGAGCTTCGTCAGGGTGAAACCCTTGGGGTCATAGGGCGAAATGGTGCGGGAAAATCAAGCCTGCTTAAATTATTCGCTGACATAATTACACCTAATGCAGGAAAAATTCACCGCCCCGCTCATGTTAAATCACAACTCCTATCGCTCGGACTTGGCTTCAACAAAAAATTGAGTGGAGTTGACAATGCTCTTATGGCTCTAGTAACCCAGGGTAGCAGCATTCGGAATGCCAAAAGATTGATCCCTGTTATTACCGAATTTTCCGGTCTTGGCGACATAATTAGAGAGCCGGTTGGCACCTTTTCTGCGGGCCAAAAGGCTCGCTTGGGATTTGCAACTGCAATTCACTCTACACCTGATATATTACTACTTGACGAAATTCTAGGCGTGGGCGACAAGGAGTTTAAGAAAAAGTCAGCACGAGTTTTGCGAGAGAAAGTTCAATCCAATCAAACCGTTGTCTTGGTTTCACACTCAATTCAGACCCTACGAAACCTTTGTGATAGAGTTTTGTGGATAGAAGATGGAACTGTTAAACGGATTGGCGCTGCCGAAGACATATTAAGCATGTACGAGACTGAGGCAGCAACTATATGAACATATATGTACATATTGGTTCAGATAAGACCGGTTCTACTGCTATACAGTCTATCCTTAGCCAGCACAGAAGCCACTTAAGATCTTTAGGGATTGAATATCCGAGGCTGTCCGACAAGCAAGATCATCATGAATCCCTTGTTCATGAGCTTAGGGCCGGACAAAAAGGAGAGAGCTGGCATGATCTTGAAAAAATATTCTCCAAAAGTCCCTCACATGTAATATTAAGTGCAGAAGCTTTTTGCACCTTAAAGAGAGAGGAAATAAAAAGATTTAAAGAGTGGCTAAATCAGCCCAATGTAAAAATAATTGCTTATTTACGTAGAGCTGATGAGTACCTGGAATCTGGCATATTACAGCGCCTAAAGAGTGCAAAGTCATTATCCTCTTTTAAGCAACAGTATTTCACCGCCAAATATTTGCCTACAATTTTTGACCCATATGTATTTAATGCCGCCTTTAAAGTTCGCTTTATCAAAAAGTGGGAGCGGTCATATCAGACCAGCATTATTGTTCGCCCTTATGACAAGGCTCAATGGGAAAAGCAAGATCTTATTTACGACCTATTAATCAAGCTGGGACTGAGCGCAGCATTAAATATTATTAAGTCGACCAAGATAAACCGCAATGTGACACCAAACATTGCTGGAATTTATGCAACTTCAATCCTATCTCGGAATAGACTATTAGGTCTTCGCCACCAATTTAGCGAAGCTCTCGCAAGAGATTCAAAGTTCGTGAAAAAAGGAGCTCTTTTAAGCTGGAAGAAACGCGCTACTGCAAGAGCATTAGCAACCATATACCTCCGCTTTAGACAACCTTCTAAGAAAATTGAGTTTTCACATGATGAAACACCAAAATCTGAAGGACTCCCTAAATTGGCCAACGTAATTGGTGAGGCTGAAGATATAATTGCAGCCTACTTGCTCGAAATAAACAAAAAGAAAGTTAGGCTGAAGCGTAGAGTAAATCGCCTCTCAGAAAAACTAGACAAGTAATTTATATACAGCAATAAAGGTTATATTAGCTTGACCTCAGACACTAAAGAAAACTCAATCTTTAAGCCAGAAGTTGAGATTATAATTGTTACTTACAATCGAAGTATAGAATTGCTTGAACAGCTGCAACTCTTACAGCAACTAGATTATCCGAAAAACGCCTATAGCATCACTATTGTAAATAATAACAGTACTGATAACACGCTAAATATTGTTAATCGTTTTATTCAGAATTTAGGCTCATCTGAACCAAGGTTCAAACTCTTAGATCTCCCTAAAAATACTGGCGGGTCTGGAGGTTTTAGCGAGGGTATCAAGAATGCTCTCCACAGAGGTGCCGCTAAGTACATTTGGCTTTTAGATGATGACGCCACCCCAAATAAGGAAACCCTCAATAACTTAGTTAGCACAGCAGAGAGTAAGCTTGGCGGCTGTATTGTTGGGGGGATAATTCTTGATAAAGCAGACCCCAATATTGTTACAGAAGCCGGCGCGCAAATTAAGTGGTGGAAAGCAAGACAGCAGCTTCTTTTCAATAGAGAGAAAGTAGAGAATCTTCCTGACAAACCTTTTGAAAGTGAATATTCCTCTGCTGCATGCATGCTAGTACCCTTGGCGGCAGCAAAAAAGCTTCAATCTTTTGCAAATTTTTTCCTACATTTTGATGATGTTGACTGGTGCCTTAGAGCTCGCAAGGCTGGCTTTCCGACTGTAATAGAGCCAACCGCATCTGTCATTCATCCGTCAAAGCTCAGCGCCTCTCGGCCAGGCATTAGATACTATGATGTTAGAAATTTTCTCTTTGTAGCTTCCTGGCACTACAAGCTAGCCACCCCATATCTTTTTATTAGATTCTTATTAAAAGGCTTTTTTTCTCTCTTATACCCTAAATCAAGATCACAAGGCAGGGAAATCCTTAAAGCTTTATTAGACTTCACAACAAATACTCGAGGCAAAATGCAATGAATGAAGGCAATGATACTATCGCAATTGTAGGAGCGGGATTTTCCGGTGCCGTAATAGGAAGAGAGCTTGCAGAAGCCGGATATAATGTTGAAATATTTGAATCCAGAAGTCATATAGCAGGCAATTGCCACACCGAGCGTGACAGTGAAACTGGCGTCATGGTTCACAAATATGGCCCCCACATTTTTCACACTGCAAATGAAGAAGTTTGGAGCTACATTAATAAATATACGGAGATGGTACCCTACAAAAATCGCGTAAAAGCGGTTTATGATGGCGACGTATATAGCTTACCCATAAATTTACATACAATAAATCAATTTTTCGGGAAAACTCTCTCGCCAAAAGAGGCTAAGACTTGGATTGAATCCAAAGCAGACCTATCCATTGAAGCCCCGGAGACTTTTGAAGAACAAGCGCTTCGTTTTGTTGGTAAGGAGCTTTATGAAGCCTTTTTTAAAGGTTACACCCAAAAGCAATGGGGACTTCACCCCTCCGAACTGCCCGCCTCAATATTAAAGCGCCTTCCAGTACGCTTTAATTATGACGACAACTACTTCAATCACCCGTACCAAGGAATGCCCAAAAATGGTTACACTGAAATCGTAGCCAAAATTCTTGACCATAAAAATATTAAAGTGCATTTAGAAACCTCATTTGCCCCTGAGGCAAGAAAGAATTACCGCCACACTTTCTGGTCTGGTCCTCTCGACGCATTTTTTAATTATCAACATGGACGCCTGGGATACAGAACCCTTGACTTTAAACGCAGTGTTGAAGAGGGGGATGCGCAGGGAAATGCTGTAATTAACTACACCGAGGAAAAAGTTCCATTTACACGGATAACTGAGCACAAGCATTTCGCGCCATGGGAAGAGCATGACAAATCCGTAATCTACCACGAGTATTCAAGACTATGTGAAGAGGGAGACATACCCTACTACCCTATTCGACTTACTGGCGAGATTGAGATGCTAAAAACTTATGAGGAGTCCGCCGCGGCCATCCAGGACGTCTCTTTTGTTGGGAGGCTAGGCACTTATCGCTATCTAGATATGGATATTACAATCGCAGAAGCGCTAGAAGCAGCAAAAGTATTTCTAAATAATTCCAAAAAAAATTAACAGAAAACCTATAGTTTTTAACAGCGGCACCTCAAAGCATGAGTAGTAACATTCACTCAATCATCCCCCCTAATGAAAACACCTCTAGCGAGGTGTCGCTATACCATAAAACTTCGGGCGAAGTTAGCTATAAAACACATCCCTCAATCTGGGAGTTGGGGAAATTTTCAAAACTGTCTTTTGATACATATTTTAATGTGTTTAGCCTTGGGAAATGGGAAAAATACTGCGACTTAAAGACTCTCTACCTACAGGTTTGTGGATCAGGAAATTTTACATGCTATGTGATTTGTACATCAAAAAAGCTGGGCGAAAAAAACCTTGTCCAAGAGGAGTTTAACTGGAACGAAAGGTCTACGAAGACTCTTGAAATAGATTTACAAAAAGTAAAGGGCTTCGACTTAGCCTATATTAAACTCGAAACATTTGATGCTGCATGCAAAATCTATAGCCTGTCATTTAACACTGCACTTCCTCCCGCCAAACAAGCCTCTCTTGCAATTATTATGCCAACCTATAAGCGAGAGGAGTTTGTCAAGGGCAACATAGAGGCAGTTAGTGCATTACGAGACAGGTTACAACCAAATGTGATTATTGATCTTCTTGTAATAGATAATGGAAGAACTCTAGGGAAAATTGAAACCCCTTCAGTTAGAGTAATCCCAAATAGAAACTATGGTGGCTCAGGAGGATTTGCTAGAGGGATTTTGGAAGCCAGCAATTTCAATTCAGCATATAGCCACATAGTTTTGTGTGATGACGATGTAGAGTTAGAGCCTTCAATTTTTACCCGCCTACAGGTATTTTATAGCTACTGTACCAATGACTCTCTAGGCGTAAGCGGCAGCATGTTGCGGCTCGACAAAAGAAACATCCAACATGAGAATGGCGCAACCTTAAACAAAGATGCCCACTTTATACCTTTAAAAGGTAATATAGATTTAAACAAGCCAAAAAATCTTTTAAAAAATGATGAAGAAATAAAAAAGGAATATGCTGGGTGGTGGTTTTTTTCTGCACCCGTCAAGAAATTTTCTGAACTTGGCCTACCGATACCGGTCTTCCTTAAATGGGATGATGTAGAGTTTTCCATAAGAGCCTCAAAAAGAAAAGTCAAAATAATTGATCTCAATGGTATTGGTGTATGGCATGAACCATTTGAAAACAAATACTCCTCATCAACTTTTTTCTACGAGGAGAGGAATTCCTTCATTGCCAGAAGCATCCATGATCCAAGTTTTAGCTATGCGGCACTATGCCGTAGACTTTTAAAAACAGCCTTAATTTTGTCCCTTGGATACAGGTATGATTCCGCTCGAAAAGCTATTGAGGGTACTATAGCTGCCTTAAAAGGGTTTCCACACCTTCATGACATTTTACCAGATGATCTGCATGCTCAACTGCTAGCCTCACAAGAGGATGTAGCACGACCGAGCAAAGGTAGCAATAAGGACGTGAAATTCCTTAAAAATTTTAGCGTTAATCGATACCAGCGAGCGTTATCTAAAATCACCCTAAACGGGCACCTTCTTCCCTGCTTCCCCCTTCAATCAAAAAAACTGATAGATAAGACAGGGGGCAAAGTAATGGGGATCTACGATCTTGATTACACAAAAAGTTTTTTGGCGCGCAATGTAATATACACCCAGGAAGCGCGGGTTTCCGAATTTACAGCGCAGCGGGATGCGATTAAATTTTTTAAAGTGCTTTTTCAAGCATTTGGCGTCGCAGCTATCTCGTACAGGAGATTTAAAAGGGCAAAAAAAAGCTACATAGAAAACTATGATCTCATGACATCTGAGGGTTACTGGAGGGACTTTCTAGGCCTCAAATAAGTTTCTTTTCTTTTTTAAGATCGGACACCACTGATGTTAATGGCAATAGCTAACAACTCAAAGGGGTAAAGCCCGAGCTACAGCAGCCCCGTTTGAATAACGTAGGCATTTCAGAATCGTAGACTCAGACCTGGTTTTAGTATCCCATATTATACATATACAACTTCTACTCCATCTCCTTTTAGTAGCTGGTGAGATACTTCATCAGCTACATCAACCCAACCCAACCCAACCCAACCCAACCCAACCCAGCCTAGCCAAAAGAATTGTTTGGGAGCAAGATTTATAGATTTGAAAAATAGCTGAATATTTGAACCTAGAAAAAACAATGTCGTCGAACAAAAAGTATGCTCAGGGAATTACAAGCTCAACTAAACCTAAATCTATCTACGCCATTAAAGGCTAAAATGGTCAGATCTTATAATAAAGATCTGACCGGTAGCGAAAAACGCCCAAAGCGTACTTTACCCTGAGTCAACTCCCTTTTACTTGAGATATTTACCTTTCTCCCCATAAAATACGGCAGAGGTGTTCGAAATAATTTTTGCGACATCCTTTTCATATTTCTTTTTCAGGTCGAGGGATTCTTCCTCATCAAACAGAGATAGCTTACTGCCTCTATTAAGAGGGAAATGACGTACTAAAGAAAGCATTTGCTCCATTGATAGCTTTTCTTTAAGGTTTTCATTAATCCAGCTGGCCGCGATGTAAGCTTCATTTGAGATCCCAGAATTAAGCTGAGAATTTTTCCCCTTCAACATAGAATAGTCTTCCCCAAATAACATAGCAGAGTAGTATTCCTGAGGGTTTCTAACAACAAAATCAAACTCCCCAACATGTATTTTGGAATCGGGAAACTCTTCCTCCAACAAAACAATTACATCTGCCCAACAAAAGGCATGCCTATCGAATCTTTTTTTGTAGGTCTCGAATTCAACAAACCCCACCCCTTTCAGCACTTGGCCATATAACGAAGTAATATACTTCTCATAGGAGCGGACAGTAAAAAAAATGTCTGTGATTTCGCACCCTTCTAAAACCTGCTTTAGCTTTTTTATTCTATGCCTTGCTTTAGAGTAAAATTTATTCGCTAAAAATATTTCCTGAACCAAAGAAATTATGGACTCGTCAGATAAGAATACCTTATCTTGCCCTTCGTAATTCAATTCTTCGCTTAACAGCTTAGAGAAATCTGGAATATCCGTATTTGCCGCTTGACCTGGATAAAAATACGGCTTGGTCAGAGCTTTGCGAAGATCCCCAAGTGGCGCATAGAATATACCTTTCGAGCACAAATAATTTCGATTTTTCTTCAGGACGCCTTGAAGACTTGTGGTGGCAGTTTTATGCGCACCCAAATGCAAAATAACTTTTTTCATTAACGCTATCTAACTCTTGAATCTAATAGTATTTCCTGCCCTATCTGGCAACCTCATCAGTCACATCAAAACTATCTCTATGCCTTTTCTTAAGAATCACGATCAGGAGCACTATTCTTCTTTATTTCAGCCAGGGCCAACCTAATTTCAGCCAGTTCTTTTTTCACTTCGTTCTCAAAGTTGTCACTTAAAGCCAGCATATATCCCTGCAAAATTACCTTACTTTCAATGTCCTGTAATTTTTTCATTAGCTGATTGTTAGAAGCATTTTCAGAACTCACAAAGTTTCGACTTTTGGTGATAGCCCTCTGTACGAAAAACGGGGAACGGTGATAACAGTATTTAACTCCGTGTTTAAAGGTCGACAAAAACCCCTCTTCTTTTAAGAAAACAACAGCGCGAGAAAAAACCCCTTTTCTATCTTTAATTCTTCGAGCCAGCTTTTCTTGACCAGCGAGGCTCATTGCGTCGCGAACTAGACCTCGCCCCTTTAGCCCCATATTTTCCGACATTATTATCTTTGTCATGACTGACTTATCGTGCAGTAATAGAGCCACCGACAAATCTTCAAGCACTTTTTGCTTTAATTCATCCTTAATTGAATCATATATCCAGCAGCTATTGTTAACGATCCATAGAATCAGCTCTTCCTTAAATTCTGAATATTTACCAGACTCATTTAACCATTTAAATATAGTGTCATGATGCTGATACATAGCCAGTAGACGTTCATCACCCGCTGACATTGTCTGACCAACTCGATTCATACGATGGTAACAAAGATAATCATCAATTAGAGCGAAACTCTTAGCTGCTGTCACACAGTACCAATGGAAAGGATTGTCCTCATAAAAATAGTCCCCCTCAGGGAAAAATATATCATTCTCTTGAAGAAAGCTCCTAAGATATAGTTTCCTCCAAGGAACGGGGTTTAATTTGAGGATTTTTTTTCGCTCATCATCTCCTGAAACGACAGTATTTAAAGGAAGTCCTGAAAGCCAATATCTTTCATCGCTTGCCTCATAAAAAGAGGCTGTTTCTTCATCAAAGTTCTTAAACTTTCCAATTACAACTTCTGCGTTATTGGACTTAGCTGCATCTACCAGGCGTTCAAACATGAAGGGTTCACACCAATCATCGCCATCTACAAACCCAACATATTCTTTAGTGGCTTTACGCAGTCCCACATTTGCTGCCACGGCTACTCCTCCAGGAGTATTCTCAGGCAACAAAACAGGAATTATTCTCTCATCCTTTTGGGCATAATTTCTGATCAATTCAGGGGTGGAGTCAGTTGAACCATCATCAACAACAATCACCTCGATATCTGTTAGAGTTTGGTCTAATACACTTTGCAGACAATGGTCGATATATTTTTCAATGTTATATGTTGTAACAATCACCGAAACCATAATATTAACTCTTATTTCAACCCTAACTTAAATCGCATAATTTCATTCGCTATTCCTGGTACCCTCTCCGAGATCCTTAAAATCTCCAACCGCCCCATATTAGAAAATGTTTTAGAAAATTCAGCTTTAAAAACTTCGCGAAGCGAAGCATCTAAGCGGTCACGCCCCCAAGAATAAAGCTTAATTTTAAAAGATACGTAAAAATGATAATACTTCTGTTTTAATTTTGGATAAGCTGAAAAATACTGTTCCAACTCCTCAAAGACATTGAGCATGGCCAACCTCCTTGAATCAGATATATTTGTCACCTGGTTAGCCTGAGGGGAAACGCGATGACCACAAAAAGGTGCTGACAGGAACGATATTTTGTTTGCATTCATAAGTAGCATCCAATGCCCCAAAACATCATTATGAACAAAAGTATGGGAAAATTTCAGCCCAATATCTTTTGCATAACTAGTTGATACCAACTTATTCCAAGGATAATTAACTAAACCCAGCAAAAAACCATGATCACTAATAGATACACAGCCAGAAAATTTCTTTCCAATTCTATCAAATATTCTATGATCCTCTCCGATCATACCCATTTTTTTGTCATTTTCGTAATGAACCAGCTCATACTCCATCAGCAATACTTCACAGCCAGACTCATTTGCTTTTTGCACTGCTTTATCTAGCATGCCGGGATAGACAAAATCATCTGCATCAAAGAAAAGCACGTAGGGCTCTTCTACATATTTAAATGCTTGGTTTCGCCGGTATCCAGCACCCCGATTACTTTCAGCAACAAATATCTCGTGCGGTATTTTATTATCCTCAAGGTATTCAGTAACCTTGATAACAGTTTCATCAGTAGAAAGGTCATCAGCGATGTAGAATTTAACACTTACTTCATTACCTTCTGAAATAGAGCGCACGGCACTGACAATACGCTCCATTTCATTATAGACGGGGATAACAACACCCACCTGACAATTTACCATCTTATCTCCTTAGCGATTAAAGCAACCCTATTAATTAAACTTTGATTTCACCATTTAAAACGTAAAATCAGACATGCTTTTCGCTCAATACTAAATATTTTTAAATTTCTTCATCAGTCTTTGTACCAACCCAATTTCGACCTACAAGTTTCATAAAAATTATGGTTGATAGGATGTATAAGCGTAAGCCTATGTGGTTTTTTGTGGACCCTAATAATATCACCCGGCTCTGTATTTACTTGATCATGTCCATCACAAGTAACATAGGGTTTGGCGCTATTACTCTCACTTACAATAAGCTTAAATTCACTGCTTCCCTCCACAACGATAGGGCGGCTACTTAGCGTATGAGGGTTTAACGGCACCAAGACGATAGCATCGAGCTTTGGATGCATTATCGGCCCACCTCCAGAAAGTGCATAAGCAGTAGAGCCCGTGGGTGTAGATATGATCAACCCATCTGATCTCTGTGAATATACGAACTGCCCATCAATATAAAGGTCAAATTCGATCATTCTAATAAATTCGCCAGGGTGCAGAACCACATCATTAAGAGCGGTTCCCCTGCCAATGCACCTTCCATCTCTCGTCACTGACATATCAAGAAGAAATCGGCTCTCTGCCATATATTTCCCAGATAGAACTTCGCCAACTTTTGACTCAACCTGATCTGGGGTAATATCAGTAAGAAACCCAAGTCGCCCACGATTAATACCTAAAATTGGAACGCTAAACTTCGCCAATGCCCTAGCCGCAGCAAGGAGACTCCCGTCCCCTCCTACCACGATGACCAAGTCACACAGCTCCCCTAACCTATCTTTTGAAGAAACCCTGCAATCATGCTTCGGAACTGCATCAGCTGTATTCTCTTCCAAAACAACGGAATAACCGTTTCTTTCGAGGAAAGTCATCAAACGCTTCAAAGAAACAACCGCACTCTCACTTTCAGTACGACCAATGAGACCTATGTTTTGAAACTCTGACATATCCCCCTCCTTTAAACTAACAACCTGATATGGCATGAAATGAAAACCAGATAACCCTAAGCTCGACTAGCATCAACTTCGTCGGGCCGTTGGTTTCAGCATGGCCAAACACAACAAGAGCCAAACTTGTCGCTTTAGCGAATTCGAGCTAACCTTCCCAAAGTCACTATTTTCAATATAGCGAAAAAGTCAAACCGCATATACTCAAACTCAATGACGACAGAAACTTTATAAATGAGTCATACACACAGGCTCCACATAAATTATCACAACCAGTAAGATAGGCATCTCCCTATCGAATTGGCCAAGGACTTAACGCCCCCAATGTAATAACCCGTCAACCTTTCTTGAGCATATTTAGTCATCACGCTCCAGTCAGACTCCTTCTGCTTTATTGGTTTCTTTTTCTTTAGCATGAACGTAACTACTCATATCATTTCTGGGAATATTAGCCTTGAGGCCTAGATTATTCATGTCACTTTCAAAGAGTTTCTATCTATTACCCTAATCATCGTATAGATAAACTTAATATCAGAGAAATGCTCTAACCAGCATTTAGCAACCCCGTAATACCTCACTAATGACAAAATACAGCAATCATTCGAAAGGTCACTAGCTCCTTTAGCCTGCACAAAGCGAGCCGCCACTTTATGGTAAATAAATGCCGATTCGTACCCAGCTATTGGCTCACGAAATAACACTACCATTTTGACTCACTTAAAAGAATTTTTTAATTTCAGCAAACTAGCCCGGTTACTTGGCAATTCAAAATAGCCCGAGCCCCCTATGAAATATCGAACACTTTCTGAGCCGCCTTTAAGGTTTTTCTCATACGGATCGATGCTTTTTAAATTTGGGTTGTAAGAAAAAATTAATTTCTTCACCTTAGAACCGGAGATTTGCTCAGATTTTGGCGGACGGTTACGACGCCAAATACTTCTCAGTTTTTGACAATCTGCGATAAGCAAATTTGGTAGCACCACGGAGAAACCTCGAGACTTCAGACATTTGAACGCATGGATAAGCAATACTCTTACTAGTCTGCCCGCCATATTGTCATTAAGCTCAATAGTTAAAACATCCCGTCTAGCCGCGTAGCTATGGTAGTTAGTTGCAAATATAGCAAGTCGCAAGCTCGCCCAAATATTTTGCATTGTGACTGAAAAACTGGTAGGGCATCACCTTAAATATCTATTGAAAACAATATGTTGTACCATCTGGCCATTATGTCACACTCAAGAAGAAGGGGCGAACCTTCCACCCAATTACATGTAACCCCGTCGCCCCTGCAATCCTCCAGAATGCACCACCAAAACTTTGCTGGCAGCTGGAATACGGCCACTCTTCGCACTAACCGATAAAGCATGCAGCAACTTTCCAGTATAAACAGGCTCGACGGGAATACCTGTATCCCGCTCAACCCTGATTAAAAAACTAGAAAGCTCTTTAGGGCACTTCGCATATCCCCCGCAATGCCCACCTGAAAGCAATCCTGACCCCTCAACACCAATCAAATCACCCTTGAGGCACTCTTCAACACTGGTGCGATATAGAGCCCCTGAAATGGATTCACCAGACATCGTCAGCCATCTGTCAACACTGTTCGCTATACTATCGCCGGCGCTCAACACCTCAACCCCAATCACAGGTATATCACGCAACCCACCAACAAGGCCGGCGAAAGTAGCCCCCGTCCCACAGGCGACCCAAACCTGATCAAAATTTACTGAGGCACTCTCTTTAATAACCCTACCGAGCAACTCAGCGCCCTTAACGCCTGCCCAGCTCGAGCCACCCTCCGGTATAAACAATGCTGACTTATAATTCTCCCCGAGAACCTCTTCTAGAAAGCCTTCCTCCCACCTGCGGTGGTATAGGGACTTCTTCACAAATACCAACTGCATTCCAAGACGCTCGGCGTCTTGTAACGCTGCACTTAACTCTTTGGGTCTCCACCCTCGCACAATTCCAACCGTTTTAAACCCAAAACGGGCCCCCGCTGCCGCTGTCGCATGGATATGGTTGGACCAAGCACCTCCGCAGGTTATTACAGCATCCAACCCTCGAGCCTTAGCCTCCAGAAGGTTGTATAGGAGCTTGTAGGCCTTATTGCCTGAGATTAACGGATCTAGAGTGTCATCTCGACGGATCCAAACTTCAATACCGGGAAATAAGGTGCTATTGACCCTCTCATACGGCACCCTTAAAGCCGCGAATCTGAAAGCCTCTTCACTCAATTCACACAAATACCTAGATAGCATCAAACCTAGCAACCACCACAAGAATTAGCGACCAATAATCTTCTGACATGTAAATTAGATCATGCAAAAACTTCAAGTTAAATATCTGCAGGCCACCCCACAGGTGGTTAGAGCCCTGCAGGTTTAACTAACACAGATGGGGCAAGCTGGAGCCGCACACCAATTCTATAGGCAAGCATCGGCAGCTTGGGTTTATAGGCATTCATATAGAGAGAAGAGGGAGCAGAAAGATCGATCATTACCCTAGATACAGACACAAAAAAGCCCTCACATGTGAGGGCTTTTTTGTGTCTGGCGGACCGGACGGGACTCGAACCCGCGACCTCCGGCGTGACAGGCCGGCATTCTAACCAACTGAACTACCGGTCCTCGGTAGTAAACTTCCTCTATGGAAGTTGGTGGGTGGTACAGGGGTCGAACCTGTGACCTACGGCTTGTAAGGCCGTCGCTCTCCCAACTGAGCTAACCACCCGATGCTCTTTGCTATAGGGGCCGCGCCCCCTTGAGCGAGGCGCATATTACCCGACTGTAGATTCCTGTCAACAATTTTCACGCCAAATAATCACGGCCGATTAATTTCCATCCGATTCGTCTGGTAAAGAGACAGGAACCCCCCTCATTTCAGCCTCTTCAGTACTTGCTCCTTGCAAGACCTTACCCTGCCGATAGTCTGGGTCTAGCAGATGCCCAGCTATCTTCACAGGTATCCCCCTCGGTATCAGCTGCTCTTTTGGGCGGGCCAAGTCTTGCTCGTTGTAATTACAAACACCGGTAGGAAATATTCTCTTTAGATCTGCCACACGACTGGAAATTTCCTCAGTGAATGGGCCGTAGATCCCCTTCGCCAACGCCCGCTCAACCGGCTGTAGAGCGCACTTAAAGACATCATCGGTCACCGGTGCCCCCGCCACTTGCCTTGATGTACTATGAATCGGGTATACCCTCATACACTTCCCGGGAGCCTGGCTATTCCAAGGTCCATTCCAGACCTTGTCTCCAGACGCTAGCAAATTTCCTTCCTTGTCGAAGCATCGATCATTGGCGTCATCCGGGCGGTTTTCCACTACGCCTTTACTTGGGTTTTCTATGATGCTCTGCATCCAACGGTCAACTAAATCCAGCGCCTCATGCAGCGGGTTGTAGCCTTTGTCACTCATCCAAATCAGTTGGTTCTCCGCATGTCCACGGGCACGCCGAATACGCTCGCGTGCGGAAAAAGAGGCTGAGCTGTGGTGCATATCAGGCTCTTTATCGAGGTAGTGCCGCAAATCAATAATGGGGATCTCTACATCCCCCAGGAAAACGTGCCCGGAACGATATATTCCATTAATAGCCTCCAGACTTGCGCGACTGCGCTTCGCCGGCTTTTGGAGGGTTCCCATATTGAGATTTTGCTCACTCCAAAGGGACAAGCGAACCGGAAACATATTCCCATTCATAAACCACAACTGCTCTTGACTCTGGTCTTCTGGTGCTTTCCAGCCACCTACAGCAGCATTGACACGTAAAAATGTATCTATATTAATTTCGCCGTTCACCAGGGCTTTCAGGCCGTACTGCACCCCCTCATTATCCCAAGAACTATTTGCATACCCTGATGCATTTGCACCATAAAACTGACGAAGGTCCTCCCAGTGCGTCCAATGCACTTTTGGGACAACCTCAGCAGCGAAACTCTTAGCAAAATGAACAAAATTAGGGTTATTAACCAACGGTACTAAGCCTCGCCACCCTTCGACACATTCAGTGGTTCCTTGCATCCTATCTCGGTAGCGACTATCAAAAATCCCGGCGAAAAAGCTCAACACTCCAAATTTACTTGAGCCATTCTCACTGGCAGCTAACCCCTGGATAATCGTACGCTCCTCTGCTTTTTTCCAGCGCTGATTCTGCCTATCCACAATGTCAAAGAAGTACTCCAGTGGCTCACAATCGAAGGCATAGATCGTTTGGGACACCATATCTGGGTAGGAATACAAGGGGATAGCAGCATCTAAGAGGCCCGGTGCATTCTGCGCAAATAGATACTGCTGGATCGCTCCACCTGACCCTCCAATGCCAACGGTGTACATTGGCTCCCCATATAACGATACAAATTGCTTTTTCACCCTACGAGCAGTGTCTTCTGCCAGCCACATGTTGTAGTGGTTTCTAGTCTGATTGGCGGTCGAATAGACAATCGCATAACCGCGCGCAAGCTCATCCATTCGCCGCGTGGTGATATCTCCTTTGTTGATTTTTCCCTGGCGCCCTCCAATGCCTACGCCACCACGAAACTGATAGATCAGCCGCTTATTCCAGTTACTACCACTTGGCCTGCCTGCAGACTCACCCTCTCCCCTTAGTACTGCTATTGCATAAAAGTGACGGTTGATCGTGCCTGTCTCTACACGAACAATAAAATCTACCTGCTTCCCGTTTACCGTCACCTTATCGATATCATTTCTGGCCTCATGCATATAGTGAAACTGGCCGTCAGTAGTGCTACGGTAAAAATAGGTAACCTCTGTAGCGTGACTGCAATCCCGGCTATACCCAATAACCTCTTTTGTCTTCCTGCCCTTATCATTTAGAGCAAAGATAGGCACCCCTTCCCCATCCTGATTGTCTACCAAGGGCTGCTTATTTGTAATATTGTTTTTCCCGCAATACAAAGGGTACCTGGCTGGGCCACTGAATAGAGTCTCTACAGGTCCCACCTCTCCCAAGCCAATAGGAAATGGGAAATATTCAGGCGGGCGGGACATCATTCGGGGGTGAGAGCCGGAATAAGCTGGCGCAGGTTGATAGTCCAGCACCCCTTCAGGAACCTTCAACACCGGAGCATCTACGCTCCCGTGGACTTTTGGCAGCTGGTTATACCCATACCAAGCTGCTGCCCCCAGGCCCACTAGCACCAAGAGCAAAATAGAGAGTATCCAGCCTCTCCTAACGGACATAAGCGCCTCCACAGGAAACATCACTTTCTGTACAGCTTGAGTATATGAACGGATGTCCCAGGCTACTGGCAGTTGGCGCCAAGGAAGACTTAAAGAGAGGCAGGACTTGTAGAGCGGTGCGCAGAAGCGCAAATATCTTTAGGACAAAAACAAAAAAAGGGGATCTAGTGATCCCCCTTTCGAAAGCAGTACCGCCTAATCTTTAGCGATAATGCCTTTCTCCTGAAGAGTGGAGAGAATCACTTCTACTTCCTCTTCAAGAGTCATTTCGGCAGTATTCAGGTGCAATTCTGGTGAAACAGGTGCCTCATAGGGATCATCAATACCAGTAAAACCTTTGATCTCACCTGCACGAGCTTTCTTATACAAGCCTTTGGGGTCGCGTGCCTCAGCCTCTTTCAGTGGGCAGTCTACGAAAACTTCCATATACGGAAGATCACCTGCTTCATGCATCTTTCTTACTAAATCACGATCTTCACGGTACGGACTGATAAAACTGGATAAAACAACCACGCCAGTATCCGCAAACAACTTGGAAATTTCGCCTACACGTCGGATATTTTCCTGGCGGTCCTCAGCTGAGAAGCCAAGGTTAGAATTGATGCCCAAGCGGATGTTATCGCCATCCAAACGGTAACTGAGCACGCCACGAGCAGCCAGAGCCTTCTCTACGGCAACAGCCACAGTGCTCTTACCAGAGCCCGAAAGGCCGGTGAACCATAGGGTCACGCCTTTGTGGCCGAGGATACTCGCCCGGTTTTCGCGGGTCACATCACCCTCATGCCAATGGACATTGGTCGCTTTTTGCTCAACTGTAGCTGTCACTGATTACTCCAAGTCTTGAATACAATCCTAGTGTCACAGGTATCAAGCATTTCACTGTACTCTGTGCCAATACCTGCCTGTGATATGGGCGCTAATTATCGAGTATTTGGGCGGTAAGCGTAAAGCCCCCTGTTATAACGTGTCAATTCAACTCAAAGTCTTGAGTGCATAAGCAGCAAAGTGGCATTGTTCTAATAGTGGGGCCGAATGGGCAAAATAACCCTATAGACAGGACTTTTTTGCTTGGAATATGCTCCAGTGGTACTACTGCAGGCAGTATCATTTAAACCATTCTGCCACTACCATCCCTTCGTTACGCGAAGGCTGAGTGGGACACCAGATTATTACACTAATCCATCTATAACTAGGTACTTCTATTAGCTATTGAGTGAGATAAAGAATGGAGTAAGAAGTATCACTAGTCACAAACGCTCGCAACCAATACCCATCTACATATTTTGTAAACCTATAAATTCTCACCGGAGATGTAAGCTCCTTTTACTCGCTCCAATGAACAATATGCCGTTGAATCATCATCAGTTGAGGAGCCAAAAACAGGTAGGAAAACTTGGCAAGGAGGCTCCTTTGCAATGCTACCCTACTTAACCTCAAGCAAAGAAACTTAGGAGCATCACTACCCTTTTGGACTAGCTAGGCAAACTAAAGTAGACCATTCAAATCCATAGACAATTGGTTATTACAATTAACACAAAAAACTATTATTCCTTACAACCCGAATACAATAAAATTGTACGAGATTAAACTTGTCACCTGCCGATAAAAAGCATCATTTAATTTCAAGTCATCGACACCCTCAAATTTTTCACACGACGCGAATAAACCCCCGACAACTGCGCAGGTTTTCTCATTCATCATATTTGCAACCGGCTACCGAGTGACGCGCTTTAATCTAGTTAAAAATACAAGTTCCATGGTAATCTGTGGGCCTGAATCGAGAAAAAACAGCCCTATATTTCTTAGGGTCTATAGCCAGTAAAGGAGGATGCTCAACGATGAGTAAAGGGGTTTTAAATAGATTTAAAATTCGCAAAGGAAAAATTTTTGAAGCCCCGTTAGAAGAGGCATTTGGTCGCCTGGTTACTCCTTTTGAAGAATTTATTCATCGCCAAAGCAGCAGTGGTATATTGCTAATGCTCTCTGCGCTTATCGCTCTGATTGTTGCTAACTCTCCTCTACAAGAGGCTTACAAGCATCTACTTCATATGCCTATAGCGGTAGGTGCAGGAGACTGGACATTTTCCCTTTCCCTACATCACTGGATCAATGACGGCCTAATGGCCATCTTTTTCTTTCTAGTCGGCTTGGAATTAAAACGAGAGTTTCTTGTGGGAGAACTCTCAGATCTCCGTCAGGCAGTACTACCTGTGATGGCCGCTATCGGCGGCATGGTGGTGCCAGCCCTACTATACAGTTCCCTTAATTTAGGTACCGAAGGCGGTCCAGGCTGGGGTATCCCGATGGCGACAGACATTGCCTTTGCGGTAGGCTGTATTGCACTACTAGGCAACCGTGTACCACGAGCAGTAGTGACCTTTTTGGTCGCACTGGCGATCGTAGATGACTTAGGGGCAATTCTCGTTATTGCCATCTGGTACACGGAGCAAGTAAACATGACAGCGCTCATCGCATCAGGTGGCCTGGTTGTAGTGCTCGGGCTACTCAATGCTGCGGGTATTCGCCGATCCGCAGCCTATGTCTTTGTTGGAGGTCTATTGTGGTACGGACTTCACTCAGCCGGTGTCCACGCTACTCTCGCTGGTGTCATTACCGCTATGGCATTACCTGCCAAGCCAAAATACGATCCTGTAGCATTTAGCACCTTCGTAAAAGATATCATTCGCAGCTTTGACCGCTGCTTCCGCCCAGGTGACAAGATTATCGCTAACGACGATTTACGAGCTCGCGTAATGGGCTTGGGTAATGGCGTGAACTTAGCCCAATCTCCGCTACAACGCATGGAGACTCGCCTGCATATTCCGGTCGGGTTTGTAGTGATACCTATCTTTGCACTAGCTAACGCGGGAATTCCGGTCGACAGCTTCAGCAGCTCCGAAGCGGTACTCAACCCGGTCACTCTCGGAGTAATCTTTGGCTTGGTGGTCGGTAAGTTGCTTGGGATTGTAGGGGCCACTTGGGTAGGTTGGAAGCTAGGTTGGGGCCAATTACCCAAAGCGGCGAATTTCCAACATATTGTCGGTGTAGCATTGCTCGCAGGTATTGGGTTCACCATGTCCATTTTTATTGCCGAACTAGCATTTAGCTCACAAAATGAACTGCTTATTCAGGCGAAGGCCGGCATTCTGTTAGCATCGGTTATCGCTGGGACAGCTGGCTTTTTGGTGCTGCGTAACGCTCCTGCCTCAGAAGACAATGAAGTCAAGGGCGAGGAGCCAGATTACCCAGCCCAAGCTACTTCCAATTAAACAGCAACAATCAAAGTAGGCCGGGCAAACTCCAGTTGCCCGGCCTACAAAAAGCGTCATCACGAATAATGAACGAATAGAAGGCAAACTTTGAGTCGACTATGTCCCTATAACTTAGATTCGAACCAAAGTTACATCACAATGTGCATAGTTCACTATGCTATTAGCGGTAGAACCAATCAGGGAGCTCAAACCTTTCTTGGAGTGAGTTCCCAGAACTATCAGATCCACCTTCCTTTTTTCAGCTTCCTTACAGATAACCTCATAAGGCTTTCCCACTTTAAGGGCCCGATTTCTCTTGCTAACCCCAAAGTCTTCCGTAATCTCCTCAAACTTCGGAATTGCACTCTCTTTCAGCTCTTTTTGATAATCCTTGGGCAGGAAGCTATAAGGCAGTACATTTAAAACTACTAGCTTGCTATCAAATTTCTTAGATAATTCTACCGCTTTAGACAACACATACCTCCCTTCTTGAGACGCTTCTATAGCGCAAAGGATAGTATTGTACATATTCCCCCTCCAGTATTTTTGACTAATAACAACTGAACTTATCGAGCACCGATTCCTCCACAGCTTAAATGAAAAGAGTTCGAAGCACAAAGAGGGAAAATTAAAAAATCAACCTAATACCACCTGTTATCTATTCAACCCGAACGGACTAAAGCCTCGATTACGGCACAACTCTCAAACAGCCATAGGAGGCCAGAAGTTATCATTTTCTTGACTAAACCTCCTGCGAGTTCTAAATAATTAATACTAAACGATGAACATCTTTATCCGCGCAGATGATATCAATAGAAGAACTATCAACTACAGAAAAATGTATACCTATTAACATCTCATTTACAGCCCTGCACTCGAAACAAAGCTTCATTTCAGAAGCCAATTGTTTCTCCAACAAGATTTGCATTACAAAGCATGGTGTTACTCAAAGGCCGAAAGAAATCTGACATGAAAGCCTCATGTGTGGCGGCTATGACTTTTTGTTAGCTATCTACGCGTTAATGAGATTTACTAGAAAGTAAGGGTGCTCTTTTGGCTTGCACAATGGTAGCAGTAAAGATTCAACGTAGTAATTGCAAATATCCCAATGGACTAGAAGACACTCCCAATTCCCTCTCGACTGTATATGCACACGGCAATATTAGCTTACTTAAGTAGTCTAGCATTGCAATAATTGGATCCAGAGATACGACAAAAACGGAATGAAAATAGCTCAAAAAAATGGTCAGCCATATTACTTCTAGAAACAATATCATCGTCAGCAGGATAATTCTAAGAGTTGACACAGCAGCCTGCAGGAAACGCTAGCTTCTATTGCGACCTCACCTACGGATTGCATACAGCAAACCCAAGGTCAAATTATCAACTAGCAATGTAAGTATTAGAAGATGGAGGCCTGTGGATTTCAGAGCACACCTCCCCAACAGCACTTTTTGTATGTCGGAATAGATTGCAGCTTGGCCTTTCCCAACCCTCTCTAATTATTGAATCTGAAGCTTCGGGAGGCTCAATGAAGTATGTAGATTTCTGCCTCCAGGCTAGACACAAACTTTTTGCATCCTACTTTTGCCCATAAAGATCGATATTGCCTTCTCCTAGAACCTTAAAAAGCCAATAAAGCACTGACTTTTTAAGGTTGAAATTATCAAGTTATCACTAACCTCACTATTCTTTTACAAGAAAATTTTTGTACTCGGCAATTCTGACCCGCATTTAGAAAAATTACCGTTCTCCAGCACTCTCAAGTAGTTGATAAACTCGCCCAGGGAAATCGCCAATAATCCCATCTACACCAAGGGATATACTGCGCTCAATATCATCTGTATCGTTAACTGTCCAGAGATCGACGGCCACACCTTTACTCTGAAAAAAGCGAACATAGGGCTTAGTGGTAATACTGTATGGCAGTTGGGCAACTTCAAAGTCCGGTTTGAAAGCCCACCCAAAGCCTGAGCTCCAGGCTAGACTGGCCTCTATAAGTTCACCGATTGTTGCGCTTGTTCTAATCTCTCCCCCACTGATATCACGAAAGTGTCCCATGGCTTTACTGTGCTGGCTGGCCACAGTAACTTGCTGCTCCATTCTATAATCAACAATTACTTGCCATAGTATTTCTGAGAGGACTCTATCATTTGGTTTAATTTCAATATTAAATATGGCATTGGGGTAGCGCTCAAATAGCTCATTTAATGTTAAGAGGGCGAGTCCTTGGTTTCGGAATGGGTAACTATCACCATTATCTAGGGTAAACTCATATCCAGCATCCAATGCTTGTATTTCTCCCAAAGTCAAATCTTCTATTTTATCCGAGACACCTGCATTTTTTTTAAGGTCTGCATCGTGATTGATAATAATAAACTGATCTTTTGACAAATGTATATCCAATTCTAGAATATCTGCCCCCCGCTCCAATGCCATATCAAAAGCCAGGGTGGTACTTTGAGGGTACTCACCAGATGCTCCTCTGTGAGCAAGGATTTCAATGGCCAAAACCTTATTGTAAGTCATCATAAATAAAACCAGACAGGTAACGATCTTGAGCACGTTATTCATTTAGAAGTTTCCTATATTTTAAGAGAAAAACTATTACTAAGAGACTACGAAAAGCCAATCAAAAAAGAGAGACTACAGTTCGGCTTGCTATTACACTTACTTACAAGGCGCATATTTACTCGCTTATCCTATTTAAACCACTTAAGGGAGAAGTAACTCTTACAGTCTTCAAGGACCTTTTCGGTCACGCTTACCCACAGAGCCAACCATTAAAGTACTTGAGCCTGATTGCCATCCCACCCTAAATGCACCTAACTATCTTAAACAACATTATGCATTCAAATATTTAGTACCAATGCACAAATTCGGAAAATATCGCCACCTAATTCATTAACTAGACAAGGTTTCCATTATCAATTAAGTGCATACCCATCAGTATTCCAGGCCAATAAATTCCAATTTTAACACGACCCATAAAACACTTGGATCAACTCAAGAAAGTTAAGGATCGTAAAAAAATCCTAAAATTCTTCTCTCCCACCTACACAGATTCGAAAAATAGAAATATATCGAATAATACAATATAGCCACAATTGAGGCGATTATTCTAATGCAAATATGATGTAGACCACGACAAAAATTCCCCTCAAACTGCAAAAGCAAATTCTGATTAAGCTTCTGTACATAAACAAAACGGTTAAATTTGAATGGATGGTTAGCATGTGAGCTTTATTAAAGGTAAGACATACTTCTGACCAAGCAACTGACCAACTGCGCTTCAATGTATTCAGCCGGCAGTAGCTGTCCAGGGGTAGAGACTCAAAACCCAGACTTATAAATATGGAGATCCCCATGGGAAGATACGCATTGTTCACCGGTACTTATAACTTACTTATGGGCGGAATAAAGGACTTTAAGCGATCATTTAACAATGAGGAGGACGCTTACAAGGAGATAGCACAGACAGCCAAAATTAATCCATTTATTCACTGGGCACAAATATTTGACAAGAAAACCGACAAAACAAAAGTTTTCCATATTGTCGATAAAAAAGTGATTGAGAGAAAATCCAACGGTTGCCCAAAGCAATCCGCAGAGTCTATGGTTAAGGCAGTAATCGACTTCAACTAACTGTTAATTGGCCGAATTTGAGCCCGCTTCAAGTGGGCTCGCTACTCCGTTAGCAATATAGTAAATTAGAAACTTAAGGCGGCTATTCAGAATAGGGGGGGAGGGTTTTTACATGCCGCCGGAAGCTGTGCGATATCAATATTGCCAGCTTCCTACAGAGTGATATATAAAAGTGCTACAATATACATCAAGGGCATTACTCCTAACATTGAGCCACCCCTATGGTTACTTATTTTACTTTTAATAAAATGGCTTATTTTTCATAAAAAATTTTTCAGCAATATGAAATCTGAAAAAATACTTACCATCAAAAAAATCCTGCGAAAGGCTTGTAGACTTTGCAGCAACACTCTTAGAGTCCAAACATTGAACCGCTAGTAATCTTAGTGAAAGATCGATAGCCTTTTGTTCGAACTCTGACCCTCATTAAAAAGACATACTAAGTCGGATCGCAATCTCAAAACTCAAAACTCAAAACTCAAAACTCAAAACTCAAAACTCAAAACTCAAAACTCAAAACTCAAACAATTTTTATATGTCAGGATGATCCCGGATACACCCCTTCCCTAGTATCATTAAATACGACATACCACGACTTATAAATTGAACAACCATCCTACTTAAGAGATTTGGGTCCGTGCTATTACCATCACGCAATCCTCTATGATGTAGAATCCAAACTGAAAATATCTAAATCATAATAAGCTCTTCGCCCGCAGAAAGAAACTGTAAACTCGGCAAGCCCATTAGACACTTCCAATAACTACATCTCAAAGGGATCACTCCAGAAAACCAACTTAAACCTCTATAAGCACACCTAATCAGCTACGATATTAAATGCAGATTTAAATTCACCATAAGAAAGTTATCAATAAAATAGTGTTACGCTTTCAAATATGTGAATACTACCAGTCTATTTAATAGGGTTATAATTTTCCGAAGCTAGAGTATCAACGATGGCATGATGGGTATGGAAACCTCTACATCATAAATATGAATTCCAAGCAAAGATTCAGCTATCACAACATTTATTACTGAGGAATAATACCCACCTTTATCTTCAGTTAAATACAATTTTACCACAAGCTTTGAATCCATAAAAAATAGCTGATCCTACATCATATTCAACTTCCCCCAGTGGGGAAAAGACCCACCTAAATTTATTTTTGTATATACTTTATCTACATAAGATAGCGATGAGCTTAAATTAAGGTGATACCAGAAAAAAGGATTTTTTTGGTGGAACTTTGCCTCAATAACGTTTGAGGTCAGTATTCTGCAAAAGTAAAATCATTTATACCTTACATGATACACAAGAGCACTTCGATAACTTTCAGAGCTAGATTTTAATAAAGTGATACCTAGTCCTTGCCCATCAGTATTTTTAGCATATTTCAAAAACTTTATGCAGAAAAATTTTCTATAGCGTTATTGATATAATCGGGCCGGATATCCCCTGACGGAACTTAGTAATGCCCTCGAATACAGTTTCAGATTACTGGTATAGATTTTCTACACTCAGATTGCATAGTGGCAGGCTTTTATGTAAAGGGCGCTTATTTTCAGGTCTCTCTTTGGCCTATGCGTGCTAATAAAGCAGCAAAAACGTCTAGCCTTTGGGCACGCCGACGTTCACATGTCGTTGTACGGTTCTACAGGGCAGTTTCGCTCAGAATGTGAAGCAACATCATTACTAGATTTATCAATGGATCCTTATTGCAATCTGTTTTATTCCTAGGGTATTAATGGGTTTATCTTTGTATATTTCGATACCCAGTTCGTCTTGGTACTGAAGGCAGGTGCGGTGGTGGTTCTCGACAACTATGCGACACAAAAGAGCCAGCGAGCATCTATGATTTTCAGAGAGCACGGACTTTGATACCAGCATCTTCCAGGCTTGGGCTCTAGACTTGAATACCAATGAAGAAACTTTCCATAGCTCAGAGTCATCTTAGGTTTATCGGTATAAGATCATTTGGCCAGTTAATCAAAACCATCGGAGATATCTCAGATTTCTTAAAAGCTAAAGAGTGTTCAGACTTTCTTTATGTTATAGGTTATCCCCGAGATTATCTGGCAAAAAGCTTTGCCAATCCATGGACGAGGCTAAAATTTCATCACCACACTGAATCTTCATCGGAATGATCGTGGTACTGCCCAGGATCTTGTCTAGTACGACCCTTTATTCGTATAGCCCATCTATTTATTGTGCTTCCCTCTGCTCCCTAGTTGGTAAAGATCAAGACGATCAAAAGCCTCGACTAAGATGCTTATCATCGATCTAGAGACGATTACCTTTCGGCTTGCCTTATGGACAATTTCACAGGCTGATGTGACCTCCCTTTACAGGGGGAAAACATGTGGAACGTGAAATCTGATAAGACTCTTCCATATCGGGCTTGGACTGAAGTTTAATTGCTAGTGACCGTATGGACACATTCAGTATTGTTGTAGCCTAGTGAACACCTAAGCCGGCCAGCCTTCTGGCTTTTGATGACAGAAAAGGCGAGCGTGAGTCCCACTCCCGCAATAGGGTTCGGATAAAGTTACCACCATTCCATTGGTTTTCGAGATGTACGATTCGGTACGTAGGTACTTGGTTTTCGATGAGCGTATGCCCCCGCAAAATTGCTGAGGTATACAACAGGCATAACCATTAGTCATCGGCCTTTTTTACACCGAAATACCTAGCTTGCTAAACCAACGTAACACTTGAAACAAAAGCCGGCGGTAAAGTGATGGGATTCATCGGGCGGAGACTCAGCATAGGTCAGGCAGGTTACATCATCGCTGACAGCATTAAAGATAATCCCAGCCAAGCTCTCAAAACAACCCCCTACTATTACAGGCAATGCACTGGCCATACCTGCCATTCCGACCCAGTTATTGATATCCAGACGCAATAGCTCACCGCCAGCGGCCATGGGCCGAGTTAGATTTAGCTTAACAGCACCAACTAAGTGCTCAATCTACCTTTCTTGCAAAGGCAAATACTCCGGGCCTGCCAACTAACCTTCTGACAAATAGCAAGCAATCCACCAATACACTGCCCGAACGCTCGCAGCAGATATCCTGACAGCAATTCAATCGATTGGCGCTACCTGCCTACACACCAACCGCCCTTTCTCAACGACAAAATGTAATTCAGCAATTACTATATGGATTATTCATGGTATAGACCTCTTGACGGGTTTTGTGTTAGGGCCTATATCGAGTACCTAGATGAACAATCTTCTCGGAAATCACATATAGGCCCCTCATGGCACTGACCTCTTGTGATGGCATTGGTACACCTCAGGCCCAAAGTTGCTTTGAGACCATAGAATAGGCGAAAATAGAAGCCTCAAATCTGGCTCTGGACATATAAAGATATAGCTCAATAATCGGGCAAACTCCATAGTCACAAACGAACTGGGAAGGGTTGCCGACACTCCTCGATCTGGGAGATGCCGGTCAAGTTTAAAAATCAACAAATAAATAGTGTACGTACATAGCGAGAGAATGGTGCCTAAAAAAGTCTCAATAGTTATTCCTATCTACAATAACTCAGAACACCTCCAACACTGCCTTGATAGCATACTTAATCAGACATTAGCAGACATCGAGATTATATGCATTGATGACAAATCTGAAGATAATAGCGTTGATATCCTGGATGAGTATGTAACAAAGTACCCAGATACCATCATAGCTATTAAGCACGGTAAAAACCTTTCTGCTTCTCAATGTAGAAAAGATGGGGTCTTGTCATCTTCAGGCGAATATATAATGTTTGTAGATGCAGATGATTATATTGAGCCGACGGCATGTGAAATTGCTTACACTGCAATAACGGAAAATGATACTGATATTCTGCAATTTGGAACTTTTATTGAAAATTGCGGCAACCTACCACAATCTAGAATAGATTTTAATCAGAAAATGGTAAGGCCATTTACTGAAGAGACTATAACAAACAACTTAATGCAAGAATGTTTTTTACAAAAAAAGTTTAGCATTAATTTGTGGAATAAAATTTACAATGGAGCCATTTGCCGTAAGGCCTTTTCAGAAGTTTCAGATGGCTACTTCCCCAAAGCAAATGATCTATATGCGTTTTTCTTTATATTAAAACACGCAAGCAGTTATTCTGGAATCAATGATAGACTATATCATTATCGGTTTGGCCTGGGAATGACAGGCAAACCAACTATGAATATAGAAAATTTCAAACTACACTGCCAATCTGTATCCGTATTAAACGAAATTAGGAAAAGTTTTAGTTCTAACGACAGCAGTATTAGTGAGGAATACAATTCTGTTTGCAATAAGATTGAGGGTAATTTTATTAACGAACAGATCGAAAGGTGGTATACCAACTTACCACAAGATGACAAACACTCTGGCCTTCGTGAGATAAATGCAGCCTGGAAAAGAGGCTATCATTTTATAATATCGGCCTTAGCCAGAAGCAAATGGTTTAATAGGGGTGAAATATCATCATACTTTAAAGACTTCTCGGAGCTTGAACATATACCAAGAAAGGTAGAGACTATTGTACTTTACTACCATTCAGTACGAGGAGGCGGAGCTCAAAGAGTGGTAGCGGATTTATGCAACCTGTTTGCAGGTGCGCAAATCAACCAAAAATACAAGTATAATGTGATTCTAGTCACCGATCAGCCCAAAACCTGCGATGAGTTTCATATCTCTCCGAGAGTGAATAGAGAAGTTATTCCAGATGTAAACTTATTTCCCAAAAAAGAAAATTATGCCAAGCGAGCTGAAGCTTGGGTAAGTATTATTGACAAATATGACGTTGACATTGTACTTAACTCCGCCTGGTTAAACTCTGCCAATCTTTGGGATATGTTAACAATCAAGTCTCACCCGAAACGACCAGCCTACGTTAATCATACGCATAATTTTTTCGCTATGATTTATCGGGTAAGCAATAAAGCTAACGAAATATTTAACTCCTATTCTATTTCAGATGGCGTAGTCACATTAACAGAATACGATGAAATCATCTGGTCAAACTTCAATAAAAACACTTACCTAATTTACAACCCTATTCAAAAACTTAATGAAACAAGCGCAAAATTTGTTTCAAATAGGAAAAGGATTCTTTGGCTCGCTAGGATTTCGGACGAGAAAAGACCCTTAGAAGCAGTATCAATAATGGAGCACGTGGTAAAAGTTCACCCCGATGCCATTTGCAATATTGTGGGGGATGGCGAAGAAAAGGCCATTAACAAATTAAGGAGTGTAATAACTCAAAAAAACTTGGACAAAAATATAAACATAGTTGGCTACAGCAAAGACGTGGGCATGTACTACTCAAGCTCATCTATCTTCCTGATGACTTCTATTTATGAGGGCTTTCCTTTAACGTTATTTGAGAGTGCCAGCCTCGGGTTACCCACTGTGATGTATGATCTTCCATGGCTCGAGTATTACAAAATACTAGAGGGATGGGAGCGCGTTCCTCAACTGGATGCAAAAGGGGCCGCCGAAAAAATTTGCAAACTGCTAGATGATGAAAAATACTGGAACAAAAATAGCGCCTTACTAAAAAATAGTTTCGCAGAATACGAAAAACTTAACTTGCTATCTGAATGGGAGATACTGTTTAGTGATTTGCAGAATGGTGCAACTCCCGAAAATAAATCTACGCCATTTCATAAAAATTTGATTGAGCAGATCTCACTCTTTCATACCCAGGGTATCTCTAGGGAGACAAGTAAAAGTAAGCAAAGTGAGCAAGCAGTTAATGCCGTTCGCAAAGAAAAGTCAGAAATAAACGCAAAACTTAAAAGAACCTACAAAGAAAAGTCAGAAATTAATGCAAAACTTCAAAAAACTTATAAACAAAAATCAGAAATAAACGCAAAACTTAAGAAAACCTACAAAGAAAAAGCTGAACGAGGCTTAAAAATCAAGGAACTTGAAAGTGAACTACAAAAAATCAAAAGGGGTTCACTTGTCAAGAGAAAATTGTTGAATTATTTTTCTAGAAGAGAGGTGGTTAAATAAGCTACCACTAATAACCTAAAAAAATATTCCACATATTTGCTTTTGGGGGCGACCCCAATCACATTTATTGATGGGGAAGCAGATTATGGACATTACAGACAACTCACGGGAGTTGAGTAGTATCGCCCCGCAATGAAGGGGCATGGATCAAAGACCATCTTTTTGAGATGGTCTTTGCCCTACAGTTGTTTGTAAATACTGTGAGTATAGCCTTTCCGATAGAAACAGATAACTTAAGCTAGAGTCTCGTATACTCGTGGCCCACGCATCGAATATTTCCAAAGGTAATTCGCAATCGCCTTGACCAAAATACTCCCCCCCTACTTTAATCAAAGTGTACTACCAATCAGCGCAAAGCAAAGCGGGCGGTTTATCCTTCACAATGGCGCAACTGTTAAACTAAGTTAGTTATCCATTCCATCTGGCGTACTCATGGAATCGAACTATCGGTATCAAGCTCGATAATAGATGCACTCCTAACATAATTACCACGGCCGATTCTTATAATTTTCGGTAAGATAAGCATCCAATAATGGTCTTGAGTGCCGACCAACATATCCCCTGAAAAGCAGTTAGCAATACGAATATGAGTATTACTGATAGCCTCAATTTTCTCTGTCGTCATGAACCACCAGATGTTTCTGCTGCGATTGTCTTGCTAGGTAATTTCAGCTACTCCAGGTCTATTAAAGTCAACTACGAATCAACCTGAGCGCTAACCGGTTAGCTTCAATCTTACTTGAGAATACCCTGCCTATTACTTTGCTAAAAATGTTAGGCATATGTTATATCGATTAACTCTACCAAGGGCTCATACTCCCGCACTCTATAATTCACCTGATTAATTTCTACATTATTTTGATCAATCCATCAGATGCTATAAGCTTGTGGAACTTCACTATTCCAGGCTGTCCAGTGATTTCACCAGTCACTTGTATTCACTGCCGTACGTAAATCATTGCGATTAAAAGGAGCCCCGCGAGATGATGCTTAGTACTGCACGAGTCATCTCCCCCACAGTTGCAGCGGATGCTGCTAGCCCGATAGACTTTAACACCAATTTTAATCTGTATCTCCGTCATACACACCCCGTGCTTGCAACTTGATGCGGTAGACCATTTCATAGTCAAATGGAAAGCGCTCAATATACTCAAGTCTCGCCTCCCCATCCGATACAATATTGACTCTACTCCCACCAATGGGCAGCATATTGTCGTCGGCTCGTGCACTAGAGTCGTTATTATTTAAACAATAAATATTGCTATCACTAGTATACGCAGCAGCATGTAGCCATACAGGATGTACAGTTCGTCTTTTATTACATCGCGGATTGTGATGCGCTGGGTCGCAGGGAACTACTCCATGAATTTTGGACATGAAAAAACCCGCTTACGTGGGTTTAGATGAGCCAACTAAATAGTAGCCAATAAAATAAGCCTAAAAATCACTCTCAATTTAAACAAATAAATTACGGCTCAATATCACATATTCTTCCAGAGCAGGAATCACCACCAGTGACTATTAATTTTTTCCAATTACTGAAAAATTCACCATCATAACTTCTAAAGCGATATTGAGCATCACACCGATCGGAGTAACTATAATTACTTAAAGAGCCAAAACTCTCCTAGGCAGCTGTTTCCTCAGCAACATCACAGCGAGTACCGGTCCACTGAGCGGCTGTCTTTCTCTGGACTTGAAACTTCATGGGATGGCCAGCCTTAGCATTAATTGCATAAGCCTGATCCATTGTGCCGGACATCAAAAAGTCACCATTCTTACAGTTACCACTGATAAACTCATTATTCTTGCTAACTGATACAGTAGATGTATTAATAGCTAAGAATCGTTCATTGTCACATTTTTTTCACTTCTATCTATTACAGCTATCAGATTTCAGCCTCGATGCGCTGGAGTCAAATGTAGATCCGACTCACCTTCCTCATCTATATCACTATCTCACTCTAAAGTAATCACCGTTCTATTAGAAGAATCTAAATAGGCAAGTTTGAACGTTGCTTTATGTCCCCAATGGACTAGCCAAGTCGACTGTGATACAAGTTTCGCCGAACGCTCCACTACCGCTCTAGCAGGACTATCCTTAATATAAACAACCCCCGAGTCACTACTATAGTTGTCGCAACCTGGAGTTATAGTAGCGGCATGAACAACTGCAGATCCAAATGCAAAAAAAACCAAGGGACTCAATGAGTCCTATCATGGCTCCTTTCGGTTTTAGAATACTTCTAAACACATCAAACCCCAACCAATAAATTTTAAATAAATACATGCTAAAAAAAGATGCCGCTATGAATTTTCCAAATAAAAAACCAAAACAATCATTAAATATGATACTCAAGCACTGCTTTTATCAACCTTTTAACTTTCCCGACAACCTCATCAAAGAATATTTATTTGCAAATATTAATTTAACCACTAGCTAATAAAACTGTTCTATAAAACTACAGTCTCCAAAGATAATTAAACGTAAAAAAATAAGGATAACTAGTGAGAAGTTTTTGCCGGCATCTCTCCAGTATTATAAATTCACTAAAGGTTACTGCTACCCAGCTGCCTACGCATGTAAAACAGCCCCAACATCCCCAAGTACTTGTGTGTACCATATACCCCACATCGCCAAGCATGACCTCCGCCCCTTAATCATAAGTTCCCATCTCACTCGCCAGCAGGCTCAGCGCCACCACCATCATAGCTACCAATTTTATTCCATTTGGAAAATATGCTCTCAGCAGCGGTTACTTTGGGCACAGTGAATACGCCATCAATATCAATCACACCGGATTCATCCGCGACGATATCATCCATCGCCATAACCAGCTTCACGTCAATCACAACTTGGCCAGAGGCAATCGCCGCGCAGGTGTTGTTGGCGTAGTCCAGATTATGCCTGGCTTGCACAATATCAGCAGCCATTTCCTTTCTCTCAATTGGGTTTATAAGAGAAAGCAAAAAGGTCGAATGATGCGGTATTTTAAATAAACGATATAGGCTTAGTGGTTATTTGGTTCTTGGGTCTTCACCATGCCTTTTGTATCTCGGGCTTTGGCTGAAACATTCAATCGGACGTTGAACCCCATCCCGTCGACACTCAAGCTTTCTCACTTCCAGGGCCAGCGCTTACTTACCATCTAGGTAGAGCCCTTCGATAGTAGCCTGCACCACAGAGTCCGCACCTTTATTCTCGCTAAGACGTACATAAGAGATAACTTCAGAAATACTGCGTACGTTGCTCAGGATAGCCTTACTCTTTGAAAGCTCCCCCACATATAACTCAGATTCGAATGCAGCTTTCGCAGCCTCTTCACCAGAAATATCATAGGTCGAAAAATTGAGCCGGATATCAGGTACTGTACGACATTTTTTTGCGTTCCGACTAAGGCTCGAGCGGCATCAAAACTGGCAATATTCATAGTTATAGTACTGACTGAATTTTACCATCTACATGGAATAAGTCCTGCTATTTTGTGGCTACTGAGCCGGATGCTAGATATCAGATTCCCCATGATGTGAACAACGGCAAGGTCCTTCTTTTGTTGGGTACAGCTAAATGTACCAAGACAATCATTCTGCTTTTGTGAAATAGTCGGCCTCAAACATGAGTGCATCAGAAATTAAAAAACCCGCATAGGGCGGGTTAACATTTATGGAATAAGGACGAAATTACAGCTCGTAAGCATCCCTCAACATATCCTCAAGATACATATGATGTGTTTCAAATTCCATACCTTGCGCATCTTTAGCTTTAATACTTATTGACGTCTCATCCCCATTAGGCCCAGGTATTGTTGAAACTTCTAGCTTGTACGCCTCAAAAAATTTTGATTCATCGCCGAAAGGTACATGAAAATGAAAATTCTCTTTACCCTCTCCAAACCACAGTAATTCGATTACAAATGCCATATCACCATAGTTTGAATTTGGGTCGATAGTTGGATTGTCTCTTAGAGATAATTCAACATGACTACCGTCAACCGTAAATGATTTGACATCAACAACCTTACTTGGAGTCACATCAAACAATTCGCCATGAACAGAAAATAGTCTTTGGTCAGAATTCAGTGAACGCTCTTCTCCAATAAAATTTGCAGCTTCAGAGACAAACCCCTCAACATGAATCATTGCATTATTTGGATTTCCAACATCTAAGCCGTCTATTGTGATATCAAGCTGACGATACACCCAAGCATCTTCGACGGTTGCATAATATCTCCAACTTTGATCATCTGCCTTGATATCATTTACAGACAGACTTGGCGCATAAGGGAAATTAACCTCTAACGAAGTAACTGTAGCGGGGGCTGAATGATCTGCCTGATCGATAGTCAGAATCACAGAGCTAGCATCATTTAAATCCAGGCCAGGATACTGCATTTCACCGTTAGATGAATGTAGATTTTGAAGTTCATACTTGAACGTTTTAGCCTGCGCGCCGAAAGCTACTAGGGCGACAGAAACAGCGGCTGTTTTGATGGCATTTCGATAGAACATAAAAACTCACTAAAGAACTTATTAAATTAACTAACGGAAGGGCAAACGAAGCTTATTACACACCTTAAGTCAAGTAAATTATACTTTATTTAACACGCCCCTCTCCTGGTACAAAATTACCAAGTAAAGAAACCAGAGATTTTACGAGTAAAATCTCTCACTCACCCTATTTAATATATAAATCACACATAAAAACTCAGCACTTGATCACACTTTGCGGAATAGATGCTCAAAAAAATATAAAGTGCGGTTCAAACCAACAGAAGCTTATCAATAACTGTAAAGCCACCTGACTTACAAGCAAAAAATTGACGTTAGGAAATTCATACTGCGTCGGGACATAACTGCCAACAAGCAGCTTTTAACTAATTTCTGCACCCCTTTACAATCCAAGAAGCAGGAATTAAAGCTCTTACGGGTTAAGAGCCAAAACTCGGCTGAAAGCACTTCCAAACTTTCACCCATTCCTTATCCTAACGCTTTTTGTCATTTACTAAACTTGTCAGCGCATGGTTCAAGTCTATTAATCGAACAATCACATCATGAAACTCACACACAGCAGCTCAAAATAGTGTGAGCTGGCTAACTTTCCTTCACAGATTTGGCTCCCCACATTTGCCAAATTCATTACGGTACATCAAACCTACTTCAGAGCATCAAAGCCTTCGACACGATCCTGCAAAATAGCCAGTGATACCTCAATATCATTAACCAATAAAATATCCCCCTCTTCTCTCTCGACAAACCCACGTCATCCATGTGGCGCCCGAATCAAACAGCCACCTCACCAGCCGTACAAAGGTAAGTTTCATCGCGAAATTTTTCATGAAATGCAGTTAATTTGACAGTTTTCTTCGCATAAAAACGACGCCCTAAGAATACCGCCAATAATCTGCATAAGGAAAAGAACATTTACATAAAAAACCCGCACGGAGCGGGTAAAGAGTATTGCAAAGCAATTATAACTTTAGATCATTGCCACAAATAAAATGCTAAATAAAACTGCAAAAATATAATCTATTTAAATTGGAATCATAACGAAAAACATACTATACCAATCAATCTTTGTAAGCCTGGCTAAGCATATATGGCAGATATACATCTGCAGCGATATATTCATTACCTTCTGAGTCTCTTGCCAGGACTTTTATATCATACTCTTCACTTCCATCAGGCCCAGCAACCGTTTCAGTAATTATTCCTACTGCATTAGTAAAATTAACTTCATAGTCATTATGTGTAGGAATATAATAAATGGACTCCCCTTTTCCATGCCATAGCAAGTCAACAACAAATGCCTTTTGGTCATTGTTGGAGTCTGGAATAGTAGTCACTCTATCCCTAAGAGATAATTTCAATCGACTATCATCAGCTGTTAGCCATTCGACATCAACCACCTTGCTTGGAGTCACATCAACTAATTCCCCTTGAATGTAAAACAGGCTTTTCCCCCATTCAACCAAATCTTCTTTACTATTAAGCCCAAGAAAACTGGAGAATTCAGATACATAACCTTCAATAATTATTTCTTTACCATTTTCAGTCATATAATCAAGACCATCTACTCCAATATTAAGCTGACGAAAAACCCAAGCATTATTGACCTTTCCACGATATTTCCAGCTCGATCCATTATTATATTCGTCAATTATAAAATTTTTCACTGTCAGCTTATCTGAACCAAAATATTCAATTTCTAGTGAAGTAAGTATCGGAGTATCCCTAAGATCCGACCGCTCGACAGTCAACGTCACAGATGTAACATCATATATATTAAGATCTGGATACTGCACATCCCCCCTTCCTGTGTGCATATCCTGAAGCTCATACTTGAAAGTTTTTGCCTGTGCTCCGCAGGTCAATAAAACTACAAAAACAGACAACACTTTAACTGCACTCTTAAAAAACATAAAACATTCACTCATACATATACTTAGAGAAATTGACCAAAATAACAAATAACTTCAATGATCAAAGTAAACTTTTCCAATCTGACAAACTAAAAACAATTACATTGAGACAAAATCAAGATAAAAAATTGAAGTGAAAAATAGAATCTCTATAGAAATAGAATTACCACAGAAAAAACCTTAAAAATAGCAGTATAAAAACCTACACTTATTACCCCAACCAAAAACACCCTGCAAACCCAAAGGGATTTTATAGCACACATTCACCATAGTAAATGATAGGGAACCTAACCAATCAGTCTTTATTTGGGGCTTGATTTTACAGCTATAAAAATGGCGAAATTAACTTAGAAACCACAAAACGAACCAAGGTCACACTAAATAACTTTTTCAACGGGGATAAACGGCACAGCTGGCAACATGAAAAATCCTTTTCTTTACCCACAAACCCGAAAGAAATTTAATCCAACAACGCAGGAAAATCAATACAATTTTTTAAGAAAAATTAAATAATACCCCAGTACCACTGGCGAGCCTCTAAATCTTGAACAGGTATTAGTTCATAAAGCTCTCCAAAGACTATCGATACTGCTTCCGTTTCTTGTAAAGGCTGTTCAGCTCATTTACAGGAGTACTGGTTGCCGCATACAGGTTGTTCACCTGAACTTTGAGTATATCCTCAGCTTCGGGTCGGCGGTATCTGCAAGACTCACCCACGTTTAGTAGACACCCTGTATAGTTAGGTTTAGGCCTAACACAGAGGTGTATCATGGGTAAGAAAAGAACTCAGGCGTATACGGAGGAGTTCTGCAGAGAAGCAGTTAAGAGAGCGGAAAAGCCTGGAGCAACAACGGCTTCTGTGGCGCGAGAGCTAGGCGTCAGCGCACAGCAGATCTACAACTGGCGTCGTCAATTTAATCGACTGTCTGATAAGCAGTTCAATAGTTTAGACGGTGTCGACTATTCCAAACAGGAAAGCGCTGAAGTTCGCAAGCTCAAGAAGGAGCTGCATGAAGCTCGTCAGGAGGTTGAGTTTCTAAAAAAGGCAGCTGCGTACTTTGCGAACCACCAAGAGTAAAGTACGCATTGATACAAGAGCATGTAGGGTTATTCCCGGTACGCTTGATGTGTCGGTGTTTAGAAGTCTCAAGATCGGGTTATTATCGATGGCGGGGGCGATTGCCATCTGCTCGCACGATTAGAAAGATACGAACAATTCAAAAAATCCGAGAGACGTTTGTTGAGTTTAAGGGTCGTTATGGCGCGCCTAGAATTGCTTGCGAACTTCGAGAGTTAGGTGAGCCATGCTCACGGAACTACGTCGCTAAGCTTATGCATCAGGAGCATATTAAAGCGAGAAACGGCAAAGGCTTTCGATATAGTCAGCCCGTAGAGGGGAGCATTAACGTTTCCGCCAACTTACTTAAGCGTTGCTTTGATGTGGATCGACCCAATTGCCGCTGGACCAGTGACATTACGTATATCTGGGTTCTGGAGAGGTGGCTATACCTCGCGGTAGTTATGGATTTGTATTCTCGACGTATTGTAGGTTGGGCATTCGATTCGCAGATGACCGATGAATTGACACGTCGAGCATTGAAAATGGCCCTAGAGCGACGACCAATAAAGCCTGGACTGCTAGTTCACTCTGACAGGGGAGTGCAATATCGATCGCAGAAATACCAGGATCTCTTGTCCGAAAGCAAGTGCAAGCCGAGTATGAGTCGCCAGGCTAACTGTTGGGATAATGCGGCAATGGAATCGTTCTTTAGCAGGCTAAAAGTCGAGCTGGTCTATGCCAGAACATTCGAAAGCGAAGAGCAAGCAAAATCTGAGGTGTTTGAATACATTGAGATTTTCTACAATAGGGTTCGTAGGTACTCTGCATTGGGCTATGTAAGTCCAGCAGAGTATGAACGAAAATACGCATAGTTAGAGTGTCTACTTTTTGTGGGCAAGACCACTGCGGTCATATCAATAGTGTTCAAGCAAGCGCGCACCTCGGCTTCAAACCCTATGAATGTCATCGTCCAATTCTTTCTTCCCATCGACACATGGGTAATCTACCAAGATACTGTATATATAAAGCTAAAAAAACAGGATGATCTTGCCCCGTTTTAACGGACACCAAAGTCAAACAGACGAGGTGTCTTATGCCGAAATACAACAAATCTAGAAAGACTTGGCAGTATTCAAACGAATTCAAAGTGAAAGCGGTAATGCTTAGCTTGATAGAGGGTGTTCAAGTTAAGGAAGTGGCCGAAACTCTCGACATTCACCCTTTCATGCTGTCACGATGGCGAAAAGAGTTTCAGGAGGGGAAGATTGTGGCAGATAAACGAAGAAAGCTTACTGGTGTAGCCTCTAAAGCAGAAAAGGAACTTTCTAAGGTAAAGCGTTTAGAGGCGGAGAATCGTAAATTAAAGCAGGAGCTTGATTTGTTAAAAAAGTGGCAACGGTTTCTTGCGGAGGAACATCAGCAAGATATCGATTCATCCAGAGGTTCGGATCAGAACTAGGTATCAAAAGAACTTGTCAGTGGCTGGGAGTATCGCGCAGTGGCTATTATGATTGGCTGAAGAGGCAGCGATCGAACCGAAAACACCAAGATGATGATCTAAAGGTTCAGATTCAAAAGATTTCGGATGACTCTGCAGGGCGCTATGGTAGTCCAAGAATTTGGAAAGCCCTGCTAACCAAGGGATATGAAGTTAGCCGTAAGCGCGTAGCCCGGCTGATGCAGGAGTTAGGAGTCGTAGCCAGAGTTACGAGAGTGACACGTAGGGCACCAGGCATAAAGCGTTTCCTAGCCTCTGGGGAGAATCTTAGACCGGATGGAGCTGTGCCTAAAAGCAAGAATCAAGTTTGAGTTGCTGACATAACCTACCTTAAGGTTAAGGGGCAATGGCAGTACTTGTCAGTGGTGATGGATTTGTATTATCGCCGAGTAATCGGTTGGAGTTTAGGTGCGAAGAGAACAACAGAATTAACCCGTCGAACCCTGATGAATGCTGTAAGGAAAAGAGGATCACAACCGGGATTAATATTACAGACGGACAGAGGTGTAGAGTACAGAGGATCCGAGTATCAAAAAGAGTTGCGAAAATATGGAATCCAGCATAGCTTGAGTAGAGTGGGTAAATGTACGGATAATGCTCATATGGAGTCGTTCTTCCATAGCTTAAAAGCTGAACTGATTAGAGAAACTAGATTCCAGACAATGAGCCATCTAACGTATGCTTTGGCTCGATATATTAATGATTTTTACAACCGTAAGCGGCTGCATTCAGCTCTAGGCTATCAATCACCAATGGAATATGAGCGAATAGCAGCATGAAAAGTAGTGTGTCCGTTTTATCGGGACAAGATCAAAGTTTATTGATTGTTATAAAGTGGATTAGTTCAGACCAAATCTGACACATTCCCTTGAAAAAGAGGGGTTTACCGGTTTTGATGAAGGTGCCTAAACCTAAAAGCAAAACCAAGGATAAACCCCATGATCCATACTAATGATCGCATCATCAAACACAAGACCGGATTGCTAAATCTGGCAGAAGAACTCGGCAATATCTCCAAAGCTTGCAAGATGCTGGGTGTGTCGAGAGACACTTTCTATCGCTATAAGGAAGCCGTTTCAAGTGGCGGCGTGGACGCCCTTCTTGAGAAGAACCGGCGCGTGCCCAACCACAAGAACCGTGTTGACACAGCCATTGAAGAGGCAGTGTTAACTTATGCCGTCCAAGAGCCTGCCCACGGGCAGGTTCGAGTTTCCAATGAGCTGCGCAAACGCGGTGTATTTGTGTCCCCTAGTGGTGTTCGGAGTATCTGGTTACGGCACGACCTTGCTAACTTCAAATTGCGATTAAAGGCACTTGAGGCCAAGGTGGCTGAGGAGGGACTGATCCTTACAGAGTCACAGGTTCAAGCTTTAGAGAGAAAACGTCATGATGATGAAGCCTGTGGTGAAATTGATACTCAACACCCAGGTTATCTGGGCTCGCAGGATACCTTCTATGTAGGAACCTTTAAGGGCGTCGGACGTGTTTACCAACAAACCTATGTCGATACCTATGCAAAGGTGGCTCATTGCAAGCTGTATACCACCAAAACGCCAATCACTGCGGCAGACCTTCTGAATGATCGTGTACTGCCATTTTATGCCATGCATGATCTGCCAGTGCTGCGTATCCTAACTGATCGTGGTACTGAATATTGTGGCAAGTTGGAGCAGCACGACTACCAGCTATATCTGAGTGTGAACGAAATAGAACACACGAAGACAAAAGCCAGGCATCCGCAAACAAATGGGATCTGTGAGCGCTTTCATAAAACTATTTTACAAGAGTTCTATCAACCTTCATTACGCCGCAAGATCTATGGATCAATAGAGGACTTGCAAAAGGATCTAGACGAATGGCTCACATATTACAATAATGAGAGAACCCACCAGGGTAAGAAGTGTTGCGGTCGAACTCCGATGGCAACTCTTGAAGATGGAAAAAGTATTTGGAAGGAAAAGCTCGTAAGCTGAATTTGACCTGACAGAGCACCTCCTGAAAAACCGGTAACTGTCAGATCAAGTCTGAACTACTACATATAAAGTATAGTTAATCTAACTACTTCTTCTTTCCCAGTCATCAATAGTTTATACATCTCTAATTACAACTTCCGCGGTGGTGCGCTCCTGACTATGCTGATCTGTCCTCATTCTATACTGAAGGTTTCCTTCTGGGTCTATTAAAGAGCCTTTGCATCCATGATTAATCAGATATTAAGATTTATTTCCATAAGCTATACAGCGATAAGTTTCTCACTTCTCTTGTGCACTCCCTAATTGACGATCCATCCACATTTCACGGGCCGGAATATTGAATGCTATTGCTGTACTTCTTGAAACTAAAGCATCAAATTCAACTATCACCCTACTCATTAAAAACACTTTATTTCTTGAGCGGTGATAAGCCATAGCAAAAACCCCAATGACTAAATATAGAAATTCAGCCCTACACATCTCAATAGAGAAATGTACGATCAACTTGGCTTTAGCTATTTATTTGACTCATTAGATTTTTTACATTTACCAGGCTTGCAGGTATCTTTGGCATTATTACCATACAGACACCCTTTACTTTTTGAAGAATTATTATATAGTTTCAAGTTAGCCTTTTACGTCTTCCTTTGTACATACTTCATAAGTATCACCTTATATCCTTAGTTAAACTAGAAGAAAAGATACACAAGAAAATTCCAAGAACTGGGTACCTAGGAGCCCCTGCAGACTTTCAAGTCTATTTTTTACAATCACATTATATTTCATTGTATAAAAACTAGAACACCCACACCTTCTTACGATATCTTTCACAAATGGATCACTACTTTTTAATTTTTCGTAATTTTACTCATACTGTATAAACTCTTAATAAATTGATTGAAGCACACATTACGCTTAGATACTAAATAGATGTAGAGAAAAAAGTAATCCGACTCCTAACTTATTAGCACATTGATTCTCCAACTTTATAGAGCATAAAAAAATGAAATATTAAGTAAAGATTATGTAACCTATTAGCAACAATAGGACAACATACATGTATGGGATATCTAAATCATTATTCAAATCACCAATGGAAGCCAATTCCGCTAATAAAGTAAGGCTAGATAAATTTACTATTGGAAATAGTTAAGAGCTTTTACTCAGGTTTTTCCATCTATATTTTGACAGATTCGGCCTGAATAAAATCAAGCGGGAAGTTATCTAATAGCTAGGAAACCTTAATTATGCGACTCATCATTTTCACATAACAATAGTACCGGTAGCACCCCGGAGGGCACAGAGGCTCCACCAAGCAAAATGGCAGTATCATTAATACTGTGAAATCACCTGCTGCCAGACCATTCTTTTTAAGGTCTTACTATCGGCGGCTCTTGATCACCCTTTCTGTATCGCGATTTATATAATCTGCAATAGGAGAGTTGGGGTACAAGAGCGCCCCAATATGCTTAAGACTTAGTCAGCACTCTTTGTAAAACGCAGACTATCTTTCACTCGACCCCCTGTGCTTGGATCAGCCACATACCAAACTAGCTCGTAATCTCCAGCTTCGAACCAAGCTGGTATGTTCAGATAATTTCTAGTGTAATCTTTCTCCTCAGAATAATTTAATACCACATCCCTTGACTTATGGATGGGATAATTATCCCCATTGGGGAATTTAAGTACACTCCACTGTTCGAATGTAACCAATGACTGCGTAGAGTCTAAATTGCGAATACTTGCATCATAATTGACTCTGCCCCCATAGGATGGAACTGAAAACTCGACAGGTTCATCAAGTTCAATCGCCAACTGGATGTCGGAAATATCTCCCTCTACAACCAGCTCAATATCCCAGAACTCTACAAAACCATCCGATACAAAGAGGTGGAATTCACCCTCCCCATCAAGAAAATTTTTTGCAAAAAAACCATCACCACCCGCACAAAAATTAATATCTCCTATTTGTCGTACGGGATTGGGATTTTCTGGCGCTGGAAGATCTCCTGAATAAATTAGATGAGTCAGCACTAAACCTTTGGCAATTTGATCATCATCCCTCACTATTTCGCTTGTCCAACCATAACCCGCCGCTGAGGCATCACCATCTTTAGGCTCAGTATTGATACAAATTTTCTCAATAGAATCGAACTTATAGCCGATATCTAACTCCACCTCGTAATCAATTCCACTCTCCATTATGAAGGGGTATGGTTCACCTAGATCTATTTTAGTGCTTATCGTGTCTGCTTGAACCAATGCCGATGCACATATCAAAGTGACACCACCGATATATTTTTTCAACACGGTCTTGTGCAGGGGGCAGTTTGCATTCATTTTTTTCAAAATCACAATCCATTTGATACATTGAGAGATACAACAATAATTCGGACAGCTTTTAGAATCAAACTCTGATAAAGTAAGACTAGTTCCTTGACAATCAAGTATCCATCGAATGTCTTGGCAGCTCCAATCAGCGAAGAATAACTTTATTGATTTACTAGGCTAAAACTGTCCTAAGCATTATATTTCACGCTTTCCTACCTCTACAAAATTTTTTTGATCTCTAACCGTACAAAGTAAAATAGAAACTAAAGGCGACACTACTAATTAATCTAGTTATACCAATAAATATTTATATGTGAGCGCAAATTGCACAACCACTTCTGTCAAAGTGCTGCCCACACCCCATAACTATCAACAATATCTCTGGGCGATCGACCACATTTTGTTTTAGTTATCCGCCGGGAATAGGCATGGCTAAATCGAGCCACGCGCAGCGTAGCGACACCTCATCAAAACAACCAGACACCAACCCGGCGGTATGGCCCAAGATACTCATCAGTCTTTAGATAGATCAAAAGTACTCGGCTAAATTCTCTTCACTGCTATAAGCTATTTGTTTCTAATTTTATCACTCAATGTAACTAGCATCCTTAACACAGGCAACGAACAACAAAGATTGAATTGATCGAGTGCACTAATAAATTGAGCAACCATAGGGCCGGATACAAAAAATAGTCATAGAAAAACATCCTTGTAAAACTGCAACCTATAAATTAAGTTGGCGCCGCCATCCTGACTTCATTCAGGCCGGGATATTTAAACTTAAGCTGAAGGATTCAACTTAATGAAAAAAATTTCTATATTTATATTCACCACCCTGCTTGCCCTTTCTGGACAAACCAATGCTAAAAATGCGTTAGAAGGTGGTGAGAAACTTCTACCAGGCCAAAAATTACTATCCAACAATGGGAAGTACGAGCTTCGCATGCAAACCGGTGGCAATCTAGCTGTAAATGAACTTCGCACAAACTCCAACAGTGGTGAAACCTGGTCTACAAATTTGTGGTCATCCAATACAGGGGCAAATCCAAATTCTGAAGCAGTATTACAGCGGGCTGGTAATTTTGTGATTTACAGTACAAGTGGCAAAGCCCTTTGGGCAGCTTTTAAAACTGGCAAGTCTGAGTATGCAAATTCACGGCTTATAATGCAGGACGATGGTAACCTTGTTCTGTATAAGTCCGATGGCGGTGTAATCTGGCATACTGATACCGCCAACACACCTCAAACCTGCACCACAAAATATATCGATATGTGGGGGGGTGGTTTGCAATATGGCAGTAGCTTCCCTTCAGAATATTCCTGTAAGGCACAAGTTCCTTTGCTACCCAGTCCAGATGATTATTGGGCACCAGGCAGCGGGGCTGAGCTTTGTGTAATCAGCCCTTCTTACGCAGGCAAATATCCTCAATCTGTTTGTGAGTAGATCTTAAGTTTAACTAGCTTAAAAATACCAACCGCTATTCTGTAGAGGTTGGTACACTTAGCACACTATTGTTTTCGATGATTATCCTAAAGAATATCCCACATTGATTAATTTCTATCATCCACTAAGAATTGCCATAGCCACAATAGAACTATGCACTGCGGGGCGATTCGCTACTTCATCAATGCTGCCAGAAACAAGGCCGGCAGCCTCGTCAACAACATTGAATTACCAATTTACCATCAAGCCCGCCACTGCTATCAGCACACCGGCAAAGCCGAGCCAGTTGTTTGCAAGCCAACCCGCGAAAGTTTCTGTACAATGGCGGTCATGTAGCCAACCTTGTCTGCTGATATTCTAAGGGTATCGTGAAGTATCATGACTGCTTCCAAGCCTTCATCGCTTTTCTAGCGCTTCGCTCCACGATATAACCACTGAGGCCGATTTTAACAATCGCCAGTAGTGCGAGCATCTGGACCTCACTGAGGTTTGAAGCAGCCCACCCCGACCAGTGAAATACAATCAGCCCGAAGAATGTGAGCATTGTTACTGGCCGCCAATTTCTCTGTAGCCATGACTATCCCGAGGCTTCTACCGTGATTACCTGGGTTGCTGCCTTTAGCTCTTCCAAGTCCATTGAAATCAGCTGTGAAGCAACCTGAGCCTTTAGGCGGTTGGCTTCCGTCTTGTCTGGGAGAGTTTTATCGATGACCTTACCAAGCAGGTTGGATATCGCTGAAATCACAAGTAGCTCCTGATTGAGGTTTTTTTAGGTACAAAAAACCGGCTCAGTGGCCGGTTTATATGATTGAGTATCTGGCTGGCTTATTTAAGCACTACCCTGCATTAATCATGATGCCATATATTTGGTATTCACTTCCCTGAATGGCAATAGTCACTTTCAGTGTACCTGATGTACCAAACTCACTCTCTTCAGGAAACTTAACTGCATAATGCAAAACGTAGAAACTTGTATTCCCCTCTGTTCCGGCTAGTTGAGAGTGGGTGAAAGCACCACTCTCAACAGAATTGAAAATTTTGGTTAATCTCTGGAACTCAGTTTCTGCGCTCTCTTTTGTAAATTGGGCTTTTGCTGCAGGGCCGAACATGTTATATAAGGCATCATTATCACCAGCATTAAATGCTTTGACGAATTCATTATATATATGCACTCGGACCTTAGAGTCTATAAACAATGGTAGCTCGTGCTCTGCCGTTTTTTCTGCTTGAGTTTGTACTGGAGCTGTCCTCTCATTGAGGCCAAACCATACGGTTGCAACTATATTTGCCACTAGGAGAAGAATTATTACTGATTGAGATGGTTGCACCTGTTGAGATCCCCATGATTTAGACTGAAGTTTATATAGCGGCCCCATGACCACTACCAGCACACTTAACGTGCGCGAAGCTACCTAAGATTGCAAATAATATCAACGAGTTATGCGAATTCTTCTAGTAATGAAAGCAGCTAAACATTATCGAGTCCGTTTTTAGTCACATTTCCTACCCAACCGTACTAATTACCCTAGGCTTTCCTACATTGACTGCCCCTTCACGACACTCCCTTAATCCTGGCGGTTACTTTCCCCCCCCCACTTAATACCCATTTTTCGGATCTTGATCAGTTAATAGCTCCAGACGGTGGGGCGGGTGCGCTCGCCGGGTATTGACTCAAGGTCATCCAGATGAAGGAATCGCTTTCCTATTGGGCCTTTCTGCTTTACTCCTATACCAGTAAACCCTAACTCCTGAGCGACTTGGATTAACCGATAGGCTCGCCCTACAGCTACCTGAACAACAACAGCTTGCCCAGTGGCGTGGGTCATAGTGGCATTTAACTGAATGTTATGTGCTAGGCAACGATAACCGGAATTGATAATCATTGATTTGCCAAATCGCTCTCTGACTCTAATCAAGCGCATTAGCGTTTCATCTTTAAAATGATTTTTACCACAACAACGACAGGCCAACTCCAACTCTTTGAAATAGTCGTTATGAAACATAAACCCTCAAGATTTAAGCAAAAAAACGGCGGCCAAAAGAGCGCCGCCAAGTACAAGTAGTCAAAGGGTGAGAATGAAAATCCAGAAACAAGAAAGCCCGCACTAGGGCGGGCTTCTATGGCAACAACCAGAGTTATCTGGTTATTTTTCTACTCAACACTAAAAAGGCTATCGTCCAACTTTTCAGCAGATATCTTCTCAGCTGTATATATTAACTTATAGTTCTCTTGGTGCCACTCATGCCTTAAGTATGGCGACTTAGCAACCTCCCAATACCTATTCAAATAGGAAAATTCCAATTTTTGGAATTGAGCTGGGTCAATAAATATACTAGGGGAATACCAATACTTTGATAGCGATCCATCTTCGTATTCAATAGTAACTACACGGGTCTTTCTCCCAAGAACCTCATAGTCAGAATCAGCATCTGTAAAGCTCTTGAGCCTCCTTGTCTCTTTTCCACTATCGTGAGAAACAGAGACAGGATCAGACTTCATCTTTAAAAACTGCTTATTCTCTGATGCTACATAAACTTCCCAAGCATGCTCTTGCCCCTGCTTTCCAGTGAAAACCATTTTCATATAACCTGGCTTGTAAAAGGCCTGAGCAGAAGTTCCAAAGCCTTCTTCCAGAAAATGTATAGGGAGGTTTTCGTGATAGCTCTCAAATTCAATTTTATACTTAATAACCCCTTCAAATGACTCATCTGCACTAGCATGACTAAATGTAAGAAGGGCAAGTACCGTTAAAACAAATATCCGTATCATAAATTCCTCAAAAGCTTAATATTCATCCAGTAGAGCACGGGCAATTGTGACATTAAAAGTATCGTCTAAACACAACTCAGGTGGTAATTTTAAGCATAAAAAACCCGACTAGGGGAGCCGGGTTTATTTACAAAGCAGAAAAACTGCACGCTAGGAAATTTATACCCCCTCAGGACAAAGCTGTCAACAAACGGCTTTATGCCGACCTCTGTACTCCTGCACAATCTCAGAAACAGGCCCCAAAGCTCTTGCAGGTAAAGGGTCCAAACGCCGTTGCAAACGTTTCCAAATTTGTACCCACTCCCTATCCCACCGCTTTTTGTCACATCCTAAAATTGTCCGCGCTTGGTCCAGGTCTATTAATCGGCCATTTACATCGCGCAGTGCACACGCATTAATACAAAATAGCGCTAGCTGGCTAACCTTTTCTCGCGGGTGCGGCTCCTCCCATTTGTCGAATTCATTCATCAAGTATTTCAATAGTGTCGCTCGCTCTTTGACTCTTGAGGCTGGCGGGGCGTAGGCGGCCATGCCCCAGCAGTATGCCAATGGATCACACTCTCTCAACTTTGCAACTGCATCTTGGATTAATCCCTTTTCACAGGTATCCATGATGCGGTTGCCGCTGTCCTTGGCTCCGGGGGTTTCTTTCGCAACTAGTGTTGGGGCTGCAACCCGGCAAATGACTTGGTTGGCCCTGCCCTGCACCTCTCCGCGAATTACAACCTTTCGCTCTCTCCCTGCTGATGAAACCGTACTTCTGCCGCCCATGGCTTCATAATCAAATGCAGCGGTGGAGCTGTCAAAGGCGTCGTGCCACGCTTGTCTAGCACTTTCGAATTTCATGTCATGCCCCCAAGCAATTTTCAAGCAACCAAAAACCAGCCACACACCCCATCATGCTGCCTTCGGCATACTCTCGTAGTAATCCTGAAAACGCATTTCGGCCGCGTGCAAATTATCGCGGTGATAGGTGCCCAGGTAATTTATGTGGCCCTGGTTTATCCAGAATTGGGTATCCACCGTATTCGCGAAAACGATTTCCACGAGGTGGGCGGACTTGGTTATGAGAATCGTAATTTGAGCGCAGAGCCTGTTGACAGCTGTCGCTCTCTTTCCGGATCAAGGTAATAAAGACCTCGCAAGATCGAAAGGTCATAGTCCATATAGCCACTGATGCCATCAATGGGAGTTATATCAACAGAACTTCGTGACTCTTCACCGGGTTCAAGGTCCGACATTCCCGCCACTTATGAATAGGAAGTGCCATCACCACTGCGCTAAGTTTTATACACAAGTTTTTCCGGTTTTATTATGTAAATCAATAAGTTACAGTTTGACCTGGCATGAATTACAGATTTGATTGGATTATTATGCAGGACTGGGTCATGGACGAAGTAAAAAATCAGGTTATGGGTGATACACGCTTGAATAAGCGCTTGTCCAATATTCTTAGTAGTTTAAGTTCAGATCCAAAGAATAGCATTCCCTGTGCAAACAAAACTTGGGCAGAAACGTTTGCAGCTTATCGCTTTATCGAAAATGATAAAGTCAATTTTGACTCTATTATGAGCGGCCATAAATCGGCAACTCTTGAGAGAATCAAGGCGCAGCCCGTTGTTCTTATCCCTCAAGATACCACCTTTCTAAATTTTGCCACTGACTTAGAAAGTAAAGAGATGGGAACACTTAGGCGGAAAGAGACCAATCAGCAACTCTTGCACACCTCCATCGCTATAACGCCATCAAGAATTAACTTGGGTGTTGTTGAGGGTAGTATGTGGCAGAGAGACAAGGAATCAAGCTCTAATTCCCGTTATACCAAGTCGATAAAGGATAAGGAGAGTCGACGCTGGCTAGACCATTACGAAACGGCTTGTCAGATACAGGAGCGCTGCCCTGAAAGTACAATTGTGAGTATTGCTGATAGAGAGGGTGATATTCATGAGTGGTTTCAACTGGCTGAAGATCAAAGTGAACAGCGGCGGGCGAGCTATATCGTTCGAGCTAAGGCCAATCGCACTTTAGAGCTCGATGGAGAAGAAACGGTTTTGCTTTGGGATCATATGAATGAGCAGAAATCTGTCGGTCTATACACGGTAGATATTCCCAAACGGAATGGAGAGCCTGGAAGAAAAGCCAAGGTCAACGTATCCACTACTGAGATACGGCTACTTGGGAAAGGAAAATCTAAACGACCACTTTCTCTCTATGCTGTATTGGCTAAAGAATTAAACCCACCAGAGAGTGAAAAAGGCATTGAGTGGATGCTGTTAACTGATCTTCCAGTTGAAGACTTTAAGCAGGCAAGGGTCATCATTGAGTGGTATCGAAGCCGGTGGGAAATTGAAACCTATTTTCGGGTGGTGAAAGGCGGATGCCAGATAGAAAGTAACCGTTTTAGAACAGAGCAGCGCATGTTGAACTGCATTGCGATCTATATGATTATTGGATGGCGGCTACATTCGATAACTACGCATGCACGAAGAGTTCCTGACGCACCGTGTACAAGTGCCTACTCTGAAAAAGAATGGCGTATGATATGGATGATGCGAGATAAAACTACTCCACCAAATGAACCCCCAAGCATGAGGGAGATAACCCGTATGTTGGCAGGTTTAGGAGGTTTTTTGGGGCGTAAAGGGGATGGCGAGCCAGGGGTTAAAACCGTTTGGCAGGGATACACCAAGCTACTTCATTATATAGAGGCAGCAGAAGCTCTAAATGGACTTAAATAATGTGTATAAAACACAGCCACTGCGTTAGAGCTTGGTTTTATAACCTTGTGCCATAGTCATAACCTCATTAGGTTGTTTCGTTAAAAATCTGTGGGTTCGGTGGAATACTTGATGCTATACGCCATAGCGTACTTCACCTAATGGGTGATCCTGATCCAACGCAAACTCGGTTTGGCTAAGCAGGAACAAATCACAGGCGTCCTCCAGAGAAGCATCCCGCAAGACGTTTTCAATATCTGCCGCTGCCTGGTCTAACGCGGTATACACATCGCCGCTAATTTTCACTATAGAAGCAACTGTCAGATCTAGTTGCCGCTCAGTACCGCCATGCATTTCGTGTTCGGTGCTCTCAACTGCAAAGCTCACGACAATGGCCGGAAGCTTTTTGGTATCAATTTCTTCTATGGTGCCAGGAGATGGGAATATGTAGCCGGATAAGGTTTGCAGCTTGCTTTGTACGACATCGCGGATTGTTATGCGCTGGGCCCTTGAGATGTGTTCCATGAATTTTGGGCATAAAAAACCCGCTAATGCGAGTTTTAACTTCATGTATTTGGAACGGCCTTATTTTTCATCTAAATTATAGATCTTTTTTCAAAGTCTCTAAAGAAACAATCCGAGATAGGAGTATTTTGAGATCATTCAAAGGAAACCTACCTAGCTCTGTATTGATAAAATCTACCAATTGAGGAATGTCACTATCTGACCGAACAAATATATACTTAATGTCGCTTGGAGACATTTCTAAAGAAAATTTCTCAATTTCTTTATTAGCCCGCTCTTTTTTATCTTCGAATTGTTCTTGATATAACAAATCTGTAACGGGCGAAACAAAACGCCACTCATTCTCTTGATAGAATTCCTTTTCTACAAAAGAACCTGAAACTAACATTTTCCCATTAACGGGTTTTACAATCGACCAATATTCAAAAAGATGATCACTGAACCGCTGATGCTCTACATCACTGACACTATTAAAATAAAACAAATATTTTGCCAAACTTTGAGCAACACCGCCCTCCGGGCTATATATAACTGGATTCAATCCATTCTTATAACCCCAACTTTTAGTCAACCCCAACCCAAAATTACCGTAAAAATCAGTATGCTCATAAATTCTTGAAAGAGGGATATCGCAAAAACAGCTCATTGGAAAAGCAATGTGCTTATCACTTTCAGCCCCAAACCATTCTATGTCCTCTAAACAGTATCTAGGTTGAATACCATTTTTTAATATTAGCTGCAAAACATCTAAAGATTTCGTGAAGTGGAATAGGTTATCTGATTTAGGCTTCATTGATCCTTCCAATTTCGGGCTCCTTGAGAAATTTCTAAACCTCAGTATTTTCTTTGCTTTATACAAATTATGGAAGTGGTTTTGTAATAGCATCTACTAGCCATACACTAACGCTCGCCAAACCACCCCATCATCCTCCAACCTTTTTCGTACCGTGTACTCCACACCACTAAATGTAATCACCGCCTCTGAGTTGTAGGCCCCCACCTCACTCACCAGCAGACTCAACTCAATACGCGGCACCCGCACGCGTTCCTCATCATCGAAGTCATCAATCTCCTACTCAAAGATCACGCGGCAATCAATAGGTTCACCGCCGCTACACTCATCGTAGGTAGCGGCTCTGCCCCATTTACGGAACGCACGCTCTGCGGCTCTCTGGTCCAGATCCATGGTCCACCTAGGATTTAACGGTGCCCGGTACGCCGGTGAATTTGCCCGCAAGGTTGGCGGCGCCTGTGCCAGCAGCCTCAGCGGCAAAGGCCGTTGCGCCGGTGATATCTCCCGTGGCTGCGTTGTTATCAAACGACCTGGAAGCGACCACCCAAGTGAGAGTTTCACCCTGATTGATCTCTGCGGCAGATACCCTGGGCACAGTAAATACACCATCAACACCAACTACACCGGACTCACCCACCGCGATATCATCCATCGCCACACCCAGCACCATACCAACTGGCACAACCTGACCAGAGGTAATATCCGCGCTGGTGCTGTTGGTGTAATCCAGCATGCGCCCGTCTCGCACATGATTAGTAGCCATTCTCTTTCCCTTGATTGGTTTTATAACTGAAGAAAATATGACCATTGAGGCGCGCATCAGAGAGCACTTCGGCAGTATTGCGCAAAATGATAGAGGCCGTCTTTGGTCAAGCAGTTCCAGATTCCATCACATCACTCGTGATTCAAATGTATATGGATGCACGCAGGTAGCAACACCCTACCGCTGCAAACAGAGAGCGCACATTTCTCAGTATTATTTTTCGCTGGGGAAAGGCTCGCGGATTCGTATCAATCGAAGACCCAGCCAGGGCGGTCAAGCCAATCAAGGAAAAACCGGCTGGGCGGTATGTCGAAGATTCCGAATATTTAGCTTTCTATAACTGGCTAGAGCCCAAGGGACATACTGCCCACGCGGCCGCAATGGAGATTGCCTACCTTTGTGCAGCACGCCAACAAGACGTTCTCGCACTGAAGCGACAAGATATCACCGACGAAGGTTTATTGATTTGCCAACAAAAGACCGGCAAGAAGCAACTGAAGCTCTGGACAGACCGATTGCACGATGCCGTTGAGCTGGCACTTAAAAGCAACACCACTTCCAGGTCGCAAAGTATGTATCTGATTCGCGGCCGAACTGGGCAGCGCTTCACCCGAGACGGATTCAACACCACCTGGAGCAGAGAGCAAAGAGCTGCCAATGAGGCCGGCGCCCTACCCACTCGCTTCCGGTTTCATGACTTAAAGATCAAAGGCATCTCAGATTTCGAAGGCGACAAGCAGGAATTCAGCGGGCACAAGACTCGCAGCATGATGGAGCGCTACAACCACACCGCCGATAAAGTTGTTTCCCTTAACAAGGCGAGGATTAAAGGAAAGGAAGACACGCCAAAGGACACTGGATGAATGTCCAATCGGAGGGGCTGAAAAAATCGATTGTGGTAAAAATTACCCCCTCGAATTACCCCTCAAAGGCCCAAAACTAAAAAACCCCGCACTCGGCGGGGTTTTAAGTCCTTGATAAACAAGGAAGAATCTGGGGTGGCCGACGGGGATCGAACCCGCGACCTCAGGAGCCACAATCCTGTGCTCTACCAACTGAGCTACGGCCACCATAAAAGTGATATACTTCAGCACCTTGTGGCAGTACTGATTGCCGGATACCTCTTGCAGCCAATCTGGCTTCAGACTAAGTCCTTTTTGCCAAACCAGCACCATCTTGTAAAGATGGCACGCCCGGCAGGACTCGAACCTGCGACCATCCGCTTAGAAGGCGGATGCTCTATCCAGCTGAGCTACGGGCGCAAGGTGAACCCGGAAAATTGGTCGGGGCAGAGGGATTCGAACCCCCGACATCCTGCTCCCAAAGCAGGCGCGCTACCAGACTGCGCTATGCCCCGTTTTTCCAATCATTCGCACCTCTTTGACCCTGTTAACCGCCCCGTAGGTGGTTGTGTAAGTCGCTGTAGCTGCGAAGTGCGTGCATAGTAATGATACCCCCGGCCCATGTCAACGCTTCTAAGCTATTATTTTTAAAGAAGTTTATCCTTTTGCCTATCTGGGCCCAGAAGTGGCGAAATTATTTCCAACCTGTGCGAAAATGGCGCACTTCGCGAATCCGACCGGATAAAAAGTAAGCGTTTTTAAAAATCGCCGGCTCCCGCCCTTCTATATAAAGTAGGTGCTGAAGCAGATTCCGGTCTATTAGCCATCGATTTTTTACTGTTAGAGATAGTATCTATGTCTGCACTGGTTCTGGACGGCAAGGCCCTGGCACAGAAAACTGAAGAGGAACTCTCGGCTCGGGTAGCCGTACTAAAGGAAAAGAGTGGTGGCCAAACGCCAATCCTGGCGACCATTCTGGTAGGTGATGACCCCGCCTCCGCCACTTACGTAAAGATGAAGGGCAATGCCTGCCGCCGAATCGGCATGGACTCCCTTCAGGTGGAACTGCCCTCCTCCACCACCACTGAGCAGCTGCTCGCCAAGATCGAAGAACTCAACACCAACCCCAACGTCCACGGCATTCTGCTCCAGCACCCGGTACCGGCGCAGATCGATGAGCGCGCTTGTTTTGATGCGATCAGCCTGGAGAAAGATGTAGACGGTGTAACCTGCCTGGGCTTTGGCCGTATGGCAATGGGTGAAGAGGCCTATGGCTGCGCGACTCCTAAAGGAATTATGCGCCTGCTGGAAGCCTACAATATTGAATTGGAAGGCAAGCACGCCGTGGTTGTGGGCCGCAGCCCCATTTTGGGTAAGCCGATGGCGGCCATGTTGTTGAATGCCAATGCCACCGTGACTATCTGCCACTCCCGCACCCAAGACCTGGCCGAGCATATCCGCCGCGCCGATATCGTAGTGGGCGCTGTGGGCAAGCCTGAGTTTATCAAGGCCGAGTGGATTAAGGATGGCGCAGTGGTTGTGGATGCCGGTTACCACCCCGGCGGTGTCGGCGATGTCGAGCTGGGCCCGCTGACCGAGCGCGCTGCAGCTTACACCCCGGTACCCGGTGGCGTTGGTCCCATGACCATCAATACCCTGATCTATCAATCTGTCGATTCCGGTGAGCGTAAAATTGGCTAACCTGATTCGTCTGGATAAAGCGGTCAGCCAGGTCACCGACCTCTCCCGCACTGATGTAAAGCGCGCCGCCTGGGCGGGGCGCATTACCGTCAATGGTGAGGTGGTCACCAATGCGGCCACCAAAATACAAGTCAGTGATGAGTTGTGCCTGGATGATGAGCCCCTGCACGAGCCGGGGCCCCGCTACATTATGTTGAACAAGCCCCTGGGCTATGTCAGTGCCACCAAAGATGGCGAGCACCCTACAGTGCTGGACCTGATTGATGAGCCTAACAAGGAAAAGCTGCATATTGCCGGGCGCCTGGATATTGATACCACCGGCCTGGTGCTGCTTACCGATGACGGCCAGTGGTCCCACAAGGTGACCTCCCCCAACCACCATTGCGACAAGACCTACTACGCTCTGTTGGCCGAGAAAATTGAGGAAGATGCCGTGGCCAAGCTTGCCAAGGGTGTCTGGCTCAATAACGAAAAGAAGAGAACCAAGCCCGCCAAGCTGGAGATCCTCTTTGCCAACGAAGTGCGCATCACCATCGGTGAAGGGCGCTATCATCAGGTGAAGCGTATGTTTGCGGCCCTGGGCAATAAGGTATTGGAGTTGCACCGGGAAAAGATCGGCGAAATCATCTTGGATGAAGAACTTCAGGAAGGTGATTACCGCCTCCTGACCCCTGAAGAAATTGCCTCTATCAATTAAAAAAAGATATGTCAGCCCTTCTACATCAGGAACTTATCCAGGCCCCAGAGGAAACCCTGTGGATCGCCGATGAAAACAGCAAACCCCTCTTACACCAGGAGGGGTTTCATTTTGCCGGGGATTTAATCAGTAACCGCTGGGATATTGCCGAACTCGCCGAAAATACGGTGAAGCGGAGCTTCTTCAACGATTTCCACTTTGAAGAACTGGACCGCAAATACCGCCGTATTGTTTACGCCGTTTCGAAAGAGAAGGCCGTAGTTCACCATATTATTGATTGTGCACCCCACTTCCTCGGTGAAGGTGGCGAGTTGGTTCTGCTGGGTGAAAAGCAAAGCGGAATCAAAAGCTACGCTGCGAAAGTAGCCGAGCGCCTGGGCACTGCCAAGCACTTGCAAAAAAACGGCAACGACTACCTGAGCAGTAATGTTGTCGCTCACGAGGACACCGGCAATCCAATCGGTGAGCTTCAGTACGCCCAGTTACAAAAGCTGCCCGAGCTTGGCGACCTCTACTCCAAGCCGGGATTGTTCGGTTGGAACAAAATCGATAAAGGCAGTGCCCTACTCGCCCAGCAATTAACCACTGAGTTGCCACAGGACGGTTCTCGTATTGTTGATCTCGGTTGTGGTTATGGCTACCTGAGTATGCAATTAGCCGCTTTGGGTAAATATCATTTTACCGCTACGGATAATAACGCCGCTGCTCTATTGGCCTGCCGCAAGAATTTTACCGAACAGGGAGTCGAAGGCATCGTTGTGCCCTCTGATGCAGGCTCTGAACTGGAAAGTGAAATCGCCGATCTGGTGCTGTGCAACCCACCTTTCCACCAGGGCTTTCAGGTGGAGGGAGATTTGACCGATCGCTTTCTGCAGCAGAGTGCTCGGATTCTTAAAGATTCCGGCGCTGCGATTTTTGTGGTGAATGAATTTATTCCCCTAGCGAAAAAAGGGCCCCGCTATTTTTCCCAGGTGGATTTGATCACTAAAGAGCAAGGATTTTGCGTATACCGACTGCGCCCCTAAGAGCTGGGGGCGCAGACCGGCAGCAGTCGCCTGGAAACAGGATTAAAGGCTAGTAATCGCGCAGATTAAACAAGTTCATCGACAGCGTATGCTCTTCCAACTCTTCGAGTTGTCGTAATCGTTCGAATGCATCCCGTGCCGATGGGGTTTCAGCGCCCTGGGCAAGATCCCGATATTGATCGGCCAGGTAGATCTCGATATCCATGGCCAACTTGGCAATCTGCTCCAAGTCTTCAATATCAATGCCGCGCAAGCGCTGCAAAAATTCTTTCTCTCGCCCTTCCGGGGCAAATTGCACCCAAGTATGTAGGGCTCCAGGGGGCAGGTCTGCATGGAAATTTTCCAGTGAGTGCTTCATGGAATCTTCCCGTCGTCGCAGCTGATCCAGCAGCAACTCGACCCGTTCATTGGTGGCAAGCTGCTCATACTCTTCGTACTGCAGCGCCAACTTGGCATGAAAATCCCTTCCTTCCTGAATCACTTCCTCAACAGTTTTGTACCGCATCAATCGATCCCGGCAGAACACTTCGCTCACCTTGAGTATAGTCACGAGGTGACAAAGGGCGCCAATGAATATCACTATTAAAGTGACAGGGATTTTAGGAGCCGGCCTCTGTGGGGGCTGTCGAGATCAGCGAAGCTGGCTCATGCGGAAATCCAGGCGCCGGTTGGGGTTGGCGGGATTGATCTTTTCTGGGGCCCTGGCCGCCAGCTCACCTTTGCGCAGAGCTCCTCTGCTCACTGCCAGGATATGATTCTCATACTGGGGCATATAGGCCATCCAGGCGCCGCCGAGTCGCTCACGCATAGCTTTGTCGCGCCAAGCGCTGTTCTGTAGCTCGGGCCTATCCCCGAAGTTACTGACCAGCACGCCATCCTTATGGAGCAGGCGCATCAGGCTGGAGCACCAGGACTTATCGGCAGGTACCGCTCGCTGCGCTACGCCGTCGCAGTGCCCAAATAAGTCGTCGATCACCAGGTCGAAAGTGCTGTGAGAGGGTCGCTTCAAGTGGTCGTGCACAAAGTCGCAGGCATCCGCACACACCAGCTCAACATCGCGTACGCCAAAGAAGCGACGGGCAATATCCAGGTGCACCGGGTCCAAATCTACGCCGACAATACGCTTGGCGGAGGTGAACGCCTGCAAAAGGCGAATCAGGGCACCGCCACCGACACCGAGTACCAATACCGAATTCAAGCGCTCTTCAGGGAGGAAAAATGCCGGTAGCAGCAATAACTCCCAAAGGGAACCCTTGAGCGGATCGCGGGGATTCCATTGAGAGTGGAAAACCCCGTTGCTGTAGAGGCGCACACTGGCACCATGATTGCGCACCTGGTAACAGGTGTCGCCAACCTGCTTTTGCCAAAGCAGCGCCATCAGCTCGCCGGGAGGTCTGAGGACTTGAGCAATACCCGGGCAAAATCCTGTAGACCCACCAGGTCTTCCTCGCTAAAGCGCGCCACACTGGGGCTATCGATATCCAACACTCCCAGGCAACGACCCGCTTCGTCATAGAGCGGCACCACCACCTCTGAAGCCGACACGGCATCGCAGGCGATATGGCCGGGGAACTGATGCACATCCTCTACCAATTGGGATTCACCGGTCGAAACAGCAGTACCGCAAACACCGGCACCCACTGGAATCCGGGTACAGGCAGGCTTGCCCTGGAAGGGCCCCAAACGCAATTCATCACCGTAGAGGAAATAGAAACCGGCCCAGTTGATATCTTCCAACTCCATAAACAATAGCGCACTGGCATTGGCGGTGTTGGCCAGCCAGTCTCGCTCTCCAGAAAGCAATCCTTCCAGCTGCCCATTTAAGGTGGTGTAAAACTTGTTCAGCGACATACCTAGCGCCCCTTGCCCACTTATAATTTCAAATCGTGTCAGCTAAAACTGGCAAACCCGCAAAACAGTATCCTGCGGGAGGCAGGTATTTTGCGGGCTTTGGCGAGGGAATCAATATGCAGAGTGCAAAATTACTGGTAGGGATCGACCACTGCGGGCTCTTCACCGGTCTCACCGCGATACTCATCGGCATCTACAGTGGGGCGAGACCACTCGCTTTCATCATTGTTGCTACGAGTGTTCGACTGGATAGCCGGCGGCGCGCTGGTAACGTCTGATTGCATCAGGTTGCGCGACTTTTCGAAGCGGTCTTCCACTTTTGGCTTGGGCGCAACTTGTGCGGGATTGCCGCTACCTTCGCGGCGAATACGGTTGGCCATAGCACTCAGATTAGGGCGGCGGCGCTCCGCAAGCTTCACGGTTTCCAATTCACTGTTCAGGCGGTTGATCTCCGCCTGTAAATCACCCATCTGCGCCTGAAGTTCAGTAATCTGGGTCAACACACCTTTTACTTTACGGCTTTCCTTCTCGTACATCACGGCGGCGCCGCCAAAGGCCAACGCAAAAATGACCAGGATGGAAAACTGACGCATAGCAAACTCCGGAAACTGCATTTGTTATTCTGAGGGGCATTTTTACAGCATATTTTTTCTATCTTCCGAGAAATTGCGCATAAAAAACAAGTTCAAACGCCCGCTGACGCCTTGATAGTCACCATTCCATAAAAACGAACAATTAAAATTTATCGGATAGCGACATATTCACACTAATGTCCCAGCCAGCTCCCCAATCTCAACCGCCTCCTGATCCACATAGCGATTGCTGCCTGAAATTGCTGGCAGCAGAGTGCTATCTGCGTATTGGCAACCAATCGCTTGCACCAGCTTTTGCCCCACCTTTTCCGCCTGCTCCGGAGCATGGGCTTTTCCCGTGCGCAGAAAATGCAGTAACAGATCGTAGCCCGGGCGCCAGCACTGCAAGTCGGGAAAGCTCTTTCTCAGCGCTGCGGCAATCCGCAATCCTTCATAGTCCAGATCCCCCCAGAAAAATGTTGGAACCGTTCGGGATTCCCCATCTTGCCACCAGCTTAGGAATTGCTGCCGGATATTTTCACTAACCACATTAATAGTGCTGAAGCGCACCCTCTCCCCATTGCGAATCCGTTCTGCGCCGCCCTGGTAGCCCTCGCTATAAACCAGCGCAGCACGACTGGGTTGCAGCTCCGCCAGGCTAATAAAAGTGTCCTGGTTTTCGATAAAAATGACCTGCTCAAATTGCCTGGGCAGGTAGGCGTGGAGTAAAAGCTGGCGCTCCTGGATTTTACGGCTCAGGTCAGGATAGAGATTGCGCACCAGAGATTGACGGCTGGGTAATTCCAGGTATTTGGAATCCCCTTTAAAGCAGCGCGCGGCTAATTGTCGCCAGGAAATTTTATCGGCAAAGATCAGCTCTTTGCCGACGGACACCCAGCAAGCAATAATTTCTTCGACGGAATCAAACCCCGGTTGGAGCTCCAAGCCTTCGAGGGGAAAAGCAGAGGGATTTTCAAAGCGATCGACATAGGGTTCCAGCAGGCTGGTCCAGGCGGATTGGCGAACGGTGGGGGATGGGCGATTGAGCCACAGGCGCAGCTGTTCCTCGCTGGCATCCCGAAAAATCAATTGGGCCCCCTGCCACTCGGCAATACCCGGCCGCCTTTTCGGATTCGGTTTTACCGTAAAACACTGGTATTCCCGCGCAAAATGCTGCAATTCATTCCACAGCTCCTGCTCGTCCTGATCGGGGTCCCTGAGGGGCTCCAACACTTCCAACCAGCGCTTACTGCCAGCGCGCAAATCCAGCCTGAAACTAATGCGGGCTTCCTTGCCGCGTTCCAGCTGGCTGTCCCGCCGATCCAGAATAAAATTCAGGATACCGATTAACAGCGGGTTTTCCTCTACCCAATAGGGCAATGTCTTTTCCATCGGTTGCCTCCCTGCCAATGGAGGGGTTTCCCCCGAAAATACCTATCCCTCTACTTCTACCAGGTCCATAAAATCCAGCGATGCCTGTTGGCGAATCGTGCGGCGGTGATTGGCCCAGAGTTCGGCGATACGCTCCTGGTTGCACACCTTGCGATCCACATACACCCGGGTATTCAGCTGACCGATGGGCTTGGCACTGGGGCACTTACTGAATACAAACTGATTCGAGATCAGATCCATAAAAGGCCCGGATTTACTGCTGGGCATAATAAACAGCAGCTGTAAGCCCAGGGTTTCAGTCAGGTAACGGATCACTTCCTTGGAGCGGGACTCATCCATTTTGGAGAAGGCCTCATCCACCAGCACCATTTGCAAATGGCTGCCACTCTCACCAAAGCGGAAGGCCGAAGTGACCGCTGCGGAGCGGATAATATAAGCCGGCGTTTCCAGCTGACCGCCGGAACCGGTGCCGTACTGGCTGAGCGCAATCGGCTCCTTGCCCTCCGGTTCCTTATAGATCTCATAGCTGCGGTAGTTGCGATAGTCGCTGATTCGATCCAGCTCGCGCCGCGCTACCTGCTCGTCTTCACTCAGCAGCATGCTCAACAGGCGATCCCGCACCTTGCGGTGCTTGGGTGCCAAGTCCGTGTCGAACAAGCTCTGTTCTTCACCCAGATTCGGCAGTTCAATTACCGCCTTAAAGAAGCTCCAGTACTCCTTGAATTCCGCCACCCACTGGTAGTCGAAACGGAAGCGCTCACGGTCGGCGCCAAAGCGGTGGTGTTCCAGCTCTTTGTTCAGATCATCCAACACGCGCTTACCATCGTTAATGGACTGGTAAATAGCGTGGCACAAGTGGGTTACAAAAGTGGTGTTAAAGGATTTTTTCAATCCCAGCAATTGATCGTGGCGCTCCACCAGCAGGTTGTTCTTCAGGCGGTTGCGCAGGGTCTCTACCTGATCGCCGAGACCGCTGATCAACTTGAACAGGTTGTCTTTATGGCCGCCACTCAAGTCTGGCTCAAACACCAGGGTATCGACGCTGGCACAGGTGGCGTTGTACTCCATCACCGCGCGATCCAACTGGCGACTGTATTTCTCCAGCTGCCCCTGCCAACTTTCGATATCCGCTGAGAAGTCGAAGTTGTCAGCTGCGCGCTCTACCTGCTCATCGGCAGTAACCAGTACTTGCTCGGCATCGAAAGTGGGATCGATGGCGGTAATACGCCTTACCATTTCCTCGCTGTCACTGGCAGCATCGTCCAGGGACTCCAGCTCGCCAGACAGCGCGTATAAGAGTTTGTCGTTGCTTCTTAGCTTGGTCTCCAGAGAGCCATGTTTGCGCTGGAGGTCCGACAGCTGCTTTTGCTGATCTTTGAGCTGGGCCTTGAGTTCATCGACCTGCTGCTCGAACTGCTCGAAGTCCTTCAGGTCCAGGTTTTCCAGGGCGCGCTCGGCACTGCGCCATTCCCGCTGGGCCGCCAGGGCGGTATCCACAATGGACAACAGCTTGATATTCGCCAGTCCGCGCACCGCGTTGGTAACGCGACGGTAGAGCTGGTGGCGCTCGTTGACGTGGGCGGCCTCTTCCAGCAACTGCTCCATAGCGCGCTGCTGCGCCGCCAGTGCGCGAGCGCGGGCGCCCTGGCCGAATACCAACTCGGCATCGTCCATATCGCAGCGCCACATGCTGTAGTTGCCACTGGCCATACCGTCGGCAGTCAGGCCCCGGCGGGTGCCGCGCAGCTCGTGTTCATCCTCCACCTGCACCACGGCACCGTAAGAGGCGCGCAAATAGTGCTCGGCAGTTTTATGGGTGAACTCCATCAGTTCGATAATGGAGCCCGACGGCATATCCAGGCGCTCCGCATCGCGGCGGGCTTTGTCCCCCTGGATCACGCGGGCGCGGTTGTTGCGCCCGGGCAGGCTGCGCACGATGCGAATCGCGCGGGCCTCGTGTTCCGGCTCCACGATAATCGAGAAACGCGCGCCGCCCAGATAGCCTTCAATCGCCATCTGCCATCGCTCATCCAGCACTTCCACATAATCACACAGGACGCGGGGCTCCGCCTCTGGGCACTGTTCGCGAATTGCGGCCAGGGCCACTTCCACCGATTGGGGGTAGCGCACGCGGTTGGCCTGGAGATGCTGAATACGACTTTCCTGGGTGCGCAGCTGCTTTTGCAGTTGCTGCACTTTTTGCTCCCAGCGGGAGGCCTGCTGGGCAATCTGCTCTTTGGGGGAAACCTCATCACTGGCGCCAGCTTTACCACTGCTATCCAGCAGGTCGAAGAGGCGGTTCTGTAGGGCCTCACTGCTGGCAGCGCGCTCGCGCAGTGGCTCCAGTGCGGCCAGATCGATCCAGTCCTTGCCCAGCAACTTGTGCAAATCCGGCAGGTCTTCCTCGCGGGCTACCTGCTTGATCGCCTGCACCAGTGCCTTATCGGCGAAGGCGGGAATTTCCAGCTCGGCGGAGGTGGAGTTGAGCAGGTTTAATAATTCTTCAGCGGCCTCGCGGTTCTCGCGCCAGCGGGCTTCTTCGGCAGACATGGGGGTGTGCTGCCGGGACAGAAGGCTCAGGGCATTGTTAATGCGCTGTTCCAGTTCGTCCTTATTGCGCAGCGCATCGATACCCAGGCGCTGGGCTTGAAGCTCTACCAGCTGGCCATTGAGCTGCTCGACGCGTTCGGAGGCGACGCGCACTTCACGCTCATTATTGTCCAGATCGCTGCGCAGTTTTTTCTGGTCGTTCTTACCGCTCAGATAACTCTTTTGCACCCGCTGCTGGCGGTGGCGTGCGCACAAATATTCCTGCACCCGCAACTGCAACCACTGCTCCCGGTAGAGCTCTACCGACTGGGCGATGGCCTCCAGGGAACTGACCCGCTCCACAATCTGGCGGGCTTCCTGCTCCATGCTGTGAATGGTTTTCATCAGCTCGGATACGGAGCGGATGGCATCACCCAGATCGCGTTTTTCCAATACTTCCTGGGCGACAAAATCGTTGATGCTTTTTACTGGCTTGTAGGCCATAAAATTGGCAAAAGTGCGCGCGGCGTGCATGGCCTCGCGATCGGAGACCGCATCGCGGCGTCCGCGCAGGGCGCCGTAAAGGCGGCGCAGGTAGGCCTTTTTCTTGTCGTACTGCTCTACTTTTTCGAACTGCTTGCTCAGGACCTGGTTGAATTTATCCAGCGGCAACAGGTGTTTGCCATCGGTGTAATCCCGGACAAAATCCCCCATCACCAATTGTTCGCCGGGGAATACGAAAAAGCGCAAATCACTTTGGCGGGCCTGGGCGGGTTTGCTGCTGTTATCCAGGTGTGCGCGAATACCCATCACTGCAGTAAAAGGCTCAGCATCGTCTTCACCGCTGGTGGGGTGAAAAATACCGGCAATGTAACAGTCGGTGGGCTCGACACGGGCGTAACTGCCGTCGTCACAACCCAGTACATAGGAAGCTAGCGTCCGCACCTGCTTGCCACCGCGCCCGCGCTGGGTGGTTTCATCCTGTCCCGGGTTAAAGGTAAACAGGGTGTCGTGGGCGGCGGTCATCAATGTCTGGATAGCATCGGCCGCCGTGGTTTTACCGGAACCGTTGCCACCGGAAAACAGGTTGATCGGGCCGAAATCATATTCCAACTGCGGGATATTGCCCCAGTTAATCAGGATCAGTTTTTTTAGGAACATAGTCTTTTCAAAAAAACGGTCTTTTCAAAAGCAGGGTCTTTTTGCAGGCGGGAAGCCGACACCCTTCTCCGAGGCTCCCGGGTGCGATTTACGCAAACCCGGGCGGTCGAATGTTTTCGATTTTTTATAGCCGCTAGTGCGGCCTCTATTTTCAACTAGGAGGCGGCTTCACTCTCAAACAGGCTGTTATCTTCGACTTCTGGAGTGATGCGTTCGAGCGCTTGCTCTTCTTCTACTTCTTCAGCCTCATCAATTTCATCAGCTTGAGTGGCCCCGCTCTCCACTGCGGGCGGGACTTCGCTGTCGATCAGCTGGTGCAATACCGACTCGCTGACAAAGTGGGCGATGGTCGGGCGTACGCGCAACCAAACCTCCGCACTGGTCTCCACTTCTTCACTGCTGAACTGCACCAGACGCAGCTGGCGCAATTTCTTCAGCAGGTTTTTGCGCTCGGCGTGCTTATCCGGCAGGGACATTTTCAGCAGGTTGCGCATGCCCAGTTCCAGGGCTTCCATCGATAGCGCGGCGCAACCACTCTCATCCACCTGCCCTTCCCGCAGCGCTTTATCGTATTCCACTCGCAGGGCGAGAATCGCGGCCACTTCCTGCTGACTGAGGCGGGCGCGGAAGCCGCCGTGGTGCGGCTCTTCCTGATCCGGCAGGCCCGGCACTTCGGCGCCGGGCGGATACACGCGGATAAACTGGAAACGGCTGTCGTGTTGCAAACGCAACCCCAGCGGGGCCAACCACTCGCGCACCAGCTGCTCGCAGCGCTGGAAGCGATCGTAAAGGGTGGTCTCAATTACGCTTTCATCCCGGCAGATAACGCCGTAATCCAACAGGCGCACCAACAGCTCGGAAAATTCGCTGCGGTTCAGGCGACACTGCGCCAGGGCCTCTTCCAAAGCCTGTTCAATCACTGTTTTTCAGCTCCAGGATATATTCGTCAAATTCGGTGAAATAATCATTGCTGGCGATTTCACCGGTAAATTTCACCTGCAGGTCGGCGGCGCCGCTCTGGTTCACCGCCGCTGCTTCGATCACATGGCTCATAGCGAGCAGATCACGCGCATCCCGCAATGGCAGGTTGCGGCTGTTGATCTGGCGGCCGGTGCCGAGGGCATCGCTCAAGTAATCGCGCAGGTTACTGTTGTTGAAATTAAACGCCTGGTCGAGCAGTTGTTGCAGCTCGATCTCGCGGCGGTTCTCTTCACCGATGGGGGTTTCATCTTCGACCCGGGTATTCACCGGCTGGCGGCGGTTGCGCTGCCACAGCTGAGTTTGTTTGGGGTCAAACAGGCGCAACTGGAAGCCACCTAGCTGTTCGCCCAGCTGCTCGAGAATTTGTGTTTTTTGCTGGCTTTCACCGAGACGCTGGCACAGGTCGGCAAATTCACCTTCAGCCTGGCTGTGCAGGTAGCTGAGCTGGCGAATAATAATATCCGCGCGCTTGGTAAAGCCCTGTAGTGCGCGGCGCAAAGCGGGCAACTTTACCTCGCAGGCGCGGCGCATGCGGTCTTCGATGGTATCGAGCATCAGCCACAACAGGGACTGGCCCGGCTGCATCAATTCCGGCAGCAGCTGGCGCAGGCGCTTCTCCCACTCCGCTTTCTGCATATCCTCCTTGCGGCGAATGCAGTCAATCACCCGATTGATGGAATCGCGATGTTTTTCCACGCTGTCCGCAGACAGTCGGATAGCCAGGTCCGGCTGGAAGCGGCTCTCCATAAAGGAGAAAAACTCATCGGTGGCCTGCTGCACCAGCAATTGGGCCTCTGCTTCCCGCACCATTTCCCGCTTGCGCTCTTCCAGCTCGGCGATCATATCGGTGAAATCCGCCACGATACGCTCGGAGTATTCCCAGGCATCGATCAAGTCGTGGATTTCACCTCGGCTGGCAAAGGCTTCCAGGGCATTTAAGGTGTTGCGGGTATTGCGGTGGCGGGTGCGCACACGGGTGCCGTTCACTTCAACCAGCGGCTGAGTAAAAAGGCGGCCCCGGCGGCTAAACGGATAGGTGGCGGTGAGCGTGGCGCTGTCCACCTGCTTCTCCAGCCAACCGAACTCCACCAGGCTGTTCAGTACCCAGACGGCCTGATCGCGCAGGTTGCGGAAGCGGCCCTCAGGGTCCTGCACGCCGTCCTCGCTGTCGAGTTGGGGCGCGCGGGTCAGGGCCTCGGCAAAAATTTCCAGAATCTGTTCGCGCAGCAGAGACTCACCGTAGTCAGCCTTGGCGGTGTACAGACGCTCATACAAAAGACGCAAGCACTCAACCACCTGTTCGCGGTATTTACCGGTCAGCGGGCGGAAGAAGTGCTGGTAGGAATCGACGAAGAACAACGACTATAGGCCCGCTTATTCCTCTTCCGGCTTTTGGTTGAAGACACAATATTTTGTGTAGTCGCGGGTATCGTCAAAAGTCCACTGCCCTTTGGGAATGCCATCCATTTTCTCGCACCAAGCATCGGAACCCCGTTTGGGCTCACAGCCGGTCAGTGCGATAAGGGCGATAACAGCGCTGGTCAGGACAAATACTTTTTTCATGGTTCGCTTCTACAAATGAAATTCGAATTTCACTTCCCCGGCGGCCGCAATGTGCCAAGCCGGGGAAAATCTATCGGTGTCTCAAGTCTATCCGTGTCTCGGAGTACGACCGCGCTATTCGCGACGCCACTTGGTCCCTTCACGGCTATCCTCAAGCACCACACCTTTGGATTTTAACTCTTCGCGAATCTCATCGGCGCGGGCAAAGTCACGGTTCTTCTTGCTCTGTGCGCGCTCTTCGATCAGTGCTTCAACTTCTTCGGCAGAAATGCCTTCATCTCCACCACGGGCCTGTTTGAACCAGGCTTCCGGGTCTTGCTGGAGAATGCCCAGCATATCTGCAGCGGCCAGCAGCAAGCCTTTCAGGCGTGCTTTATCCGCCTCATCGGCTTTGTTCAGGTCGCGGGCAATCTGGTGCAACTCGCTGATGGCGATCGGCGTATTCAGATCGTCTTCCAACGCCTTGATAAAGGCGGTGTCGTTAAGATCTACCGCTTCAGCCTCAACCGCTTCCGTTTCACGCAGTGCGCCATAGAGAGTATCCAGGGTGCGCCATGCCTGATCCAGCAAATCAGCACTGAAATTCAGTTCTGAGCGGTAGTGGGCAGACAGCAGTGCAAAACGCAGCACTTCACCGGGGTATTGGCTCAGCAGGTCTTTGACCATGCGGAAGTTGCCCAGGGATTTGGACATCTTTTCGCCATTGATATTTACATAGCCGTTGTGCATCCAGTAGCGCACAAAATCCACACCATTGGCGCAGCAGCTCTGGGCGCGCTCGTTTTCGTGGTGGGGGAAGGTCAGATCGCGACCGCCGCCATGGATATCGATAGTGTCACCCAGGTGCTTCTTGATCATGGCCGAGCACTCCAGGTGCCAACCCGGGCGCCCACGGCCCCAGGGGCTGTCCCAGCCGGGCTCGTCATCGGCGGACGGCTTCCACAGTACGAAGTCGCCAGCGTACTTTTTGTAAGGCGCTACTTCCACCCGCGCACCGGCGAGCATATCGTCGAGGGAGCGCTTGGACAGCTGGCCGTACTCCTGCATGGATTCCACGGCGAACAGCACATGGCCTTCGGCGGCGTAAGCGTGGCCTTTCTCCAGCAGGCTTTCGATCATCGCGATCATTTCCGGCAAGTGCTGGGTGGCGTAGGGGACAATATCCGGCTCCAGGTTATTGAGCGCGGCCATATCCTCGTAGTAAGCCTGGGCATAGCGCGCTGACAGCACGCCGATTTCCTCGCCGTTATCCCGCGCGGTCTTCATGATTTTGTCGTCAATATCGGTGATATTGCGCGCGTAAATCACATCGCTGAAATTTCTTTTCAGTACCCGGTACAGGGTGTCGAACACCACCACAGGGCGGGCATTACCAATATGCACGCGGTTGTACACGGTGGGGCCACACACATACATGCGCACCTGATCTTTCACCAGTGGTACGAAGGGTTCTTTCTTCCCGGAAAACGTGTTGTAGACCTGTAGAGACATCTTTTCTCTCGAATTCTTTTTGCTGTGTGGCGGGCCAGTCATTGGCCCAGCCGCGAAAACTGCCGCTCGGGCAGCTCTCCGCTTTGCTATTTGTTTTGCTCTTTGGCCCAGCTGTCGCGCAGACCAATGGTGCGGTTAAACACCGGCGCTTCCGCGCTGCCGTATTTGCTGTCGCGACAGAAGTAGCCGTTGCGCTCGAACTGGTAGCCCTGCTCCGGCTCCGCCTTGGCCAGGCCAATCTCGGCCTTACAGCCTTTGAGGACTTGCAGGTTGTCCGGGTTTACGCAGTCGAGGAAGTTCTTACCTCCGGCATCCGGCGCAGCATCATTGAACAGGCGATCGTATAGACGCACTTCGCAATCGACATTGTTGTCCGCAGATACCCAGTGAATAACGCCCTTTGGCTTAACGCCGTCGGCCGGGTCTTTGCCCAGGGTGTCCAGATCAACCGAGCAGATCACCTCAACAATTTCACCGGCATCGTTCTTCACAACTTCTTCAGCAAAGATCACATAGGCGTTGCGCAGGCGAACTTTTTTGCCCAGCACCAGACGCTTGTACTTCTTGTTGGCCTCTTCGCGGAAATCCTCTTTCTCAATATAGAGAGTGCGGCCAAAAGGAAGTTCACGGGCCGGCAGATCATCGCGCACCGGGTGGCCGGGTGCTGACAGCATCTCTTCCTGGCCTTCCGGGTAATTTTTCAGGGTGATCTTCAAAGGCTCCATCACACACATGGCGCGCGGTGCATTTTTATCCAGATCGTCGCGAATGCTGTATTCCAGCATGCCCACATCGACAACTGAGTCGGAGCGGGTTACACCGATCATCTCGCAGAAGTTGCGAATGGAAGCCGGGGTAAAGCCGCGACGGCGCATACCGGACAGGGTCGGCATGCGGGGATCATCCCAGCCGTCCACATGGCCTTCGTCTACCAGCTGCTTGAGCTTGCGCTTGGACACCACGGTGTAGTTGAGGTGCAGGCGTGCAAATTCATACTGACGCGGGCGCGAAGGCACCGGCAGGTTCTCAATCAGCCAATCGTACAGCGGCTTGTGATCTTCAAACTCCAGGGTACAGATGGAGTGGCTGATACCCTCAATCGCATCACACTGTCCGTGAGCGAAATCATAGCTGGGGTAAATGCACCACTTATCACCAGTCTGGTGGTGGGCCATCTTTTTGATGCGGTAGATGATCGGGTCGCGCAGGTTGATATTCGGCGCGGCCATATCGATCTTGGCGCGCAAGCTGCACTGGCCCTCTTCCATTTCACCGTTGCGCATCTTTTCAAACAGCGCCAGGTTTTCCTCGACAGAGCGATCGCGGAAGGGGCTGTTTTTGCCCGGCTCTTTCAGCGTGCCACGATAGTGACGCGCTTCTTCTGCGGACAGGTCGCAGACGTAGGCCTTGCCATCTTTAATCAGGTGCAGCGCCCACTCGTACAATTGATCAAAATTATCCGAGGAGTACTTCGCCTCGCCATTCCACTCAAAACCGAGCCAGGAGACATCGCGCTTAATCGCATCGACAAACTCTTCTTCTTCCTTGGCCGGGTTGGTGTCGTCAAAGCGTAAATTACAGGTGCCACCGAATTCCTGCGCCAGACCAAAATTCAGACAGATGGACTTGGCGTGGCCAATATGCAGGTAGCCGTTGGGCTCCGGCGGGAAGCGGGTCGCGATCTGCGTAACCCGGCCCTCAGTCAGATCTTCACGGATAAGGTTCTGTAAAAAGTGAGCTGGCTTGCTCTCGGATGTCATAGGATTCTCTTAATTTACAGCTGTGCGAACGTAAACGGCGAATTATAACCTACTTGAGAGACAGAATATCGAATTTGAAGGAACGCTTTTCATAGAAATTCACTGCAAGCGTTTGATTTTTGTGCAATTGACACAGATATTCCGACACAGCATTTTACAGCTACAGACTACAAGGTATCATGCCGCCCCAAATCAACCCTCATAGGACATTTTATGATCACCCTTCACACAACCCATGGAGATATAGCCATCGAATTGGATTTCGAAAAGGCACCCAAGACTGCTGCCAACTTTTTGCAGTACTGCCGTGACGATTTCTATACCGGCACTGTCTTCCACCGGGTGATCAACAACTTTATGATCCAAGGTGGCGGCATGACTCCGGACATGCAGCAGAAGGAAACCCGCGATTCCATCGAAAACGAAGCCAACAACGGCTTGAAGAACGACACTGGCACCCTGGCCATGGCCCGCACTATGGACCCGCATTCCGCCAGCTCCCAGTTCTTTATCAATGTTAAGGACAACGATTTCCTGAACTTCCGCAGCGAAGACTCTCAGGGTTGGGGTTACTGCGTATTTGGTAAGGTTGTCGACGGCATGGACGTGGTCAACAAAATCAAAGACGTTAAAACCGGCAGCAAAGGCTTCCACCAGGACGTACCCCTGGAGACTATCGAAATCACCGGTATCAGCATCTCTGACGCCTACGCCGATAAGTAATTCCACGGGTCAGTACCGACTCTAAGGCGGGGACATTGTCTACTTATTTTATTTCTGACTTGCACCTCGACGAAAAACGCCCGGATATAACCCGGGCGTTTTTTGATTTTCTGCACGGGCGAGCTGCCGGTGCTGAGGCGCTATATATTCTCGGCGACTTTTTTGAGGCGTGGGTTGGCGACGACGACGATGCCCCGCTAGCCCGCGAAGTGATTGACGAGTTAAGTCGCTATAGCGGTACCGGCGTAGAGTTGTACCTGATGCACGGCAATCGGGATTTCCTGCTGGGTAGCGACTTCGCCCAGCGCGCGGGAGCCACTTTACTTCAGGACCCGACTGCGTTGTCCCTCGGTAATGAGCGCGTGTTGCTTATGCACGGCGACAGCCTTTGCACCCTCGACAAAGAGTATATGGCGTTCCGCCGCCAGGCCCGGGACCCCAAGTGGCAACAAGAGCTATTGGCCAAGTCCCTACAGGAACGCCGCGCTATTGCCGCGCAGATTCGTATGGCATCCAAGAGTATGAACAGCCGCAAGGCCGAAGACATCATGGATGTAACCCAGGAAGAAGTGGAGCGGGTGATGCTTGAGCACAATGTGCTTCGACTGATCCACGGCCACACCCACCGGCCCGCCCGCCACGCGTTGACGATCAACGGTGAACCGGCGGAGCGTATTGTGCTGGGAGACTGGGATAAGAATGCCTGGTGCCTGAAAGCGGACAACGACTCACTGGAGTTGATTCACTGGCCGATCGGCTAGGAGCCGGCGTTTTGGATGAGGCTCTGCTGTTGCTGCACAGCCTCTACCAATTCCTCAAGCGTCTCCCGCAAACGCTGTACACCCCCAAATTGAAAACCTTTCCCCTGTAAATAAGCGCAATCCATCACTGCCGGCGGTTTCACTTGTGGCTGGGGAGGTAGCGGTCCCTGCTGTCCAGAGATCGATCTTAGAATCTTCACCAACTCGCGACTGCTAACCTGGCAATCACTACAGTTTACTGCCCGCCCCCGGGCATCTTCGTGCTCCAGTAAAAGCTCTACCGCCCGCGCCACATCTTCTCCGTGCACTTCCGTTGAAAGCCGGGAATTTAAATAGGCTTCCCCAGATATCACAGCTCGAGCGATGTCATACCACTTGCTGCGACTTAGTGGACTCACCAGCCCGTAAACTCCAGTTAAGCGCAATGAAACCGCATGCCAGCCACGCTGATACGCCCAAGCAGACAACATGGCTTCCACAGCTGCTTTATAGCCGCCGTAGAAAGTATCCGGCTGAACAACCTGCTCCTCACTTAAAGAACCGCTCAACTTTCCAGTGGCATAAACGGCACGACTGGAAATAAACACAAATTTTTTTACCTTCGCTGCATAGGCATATCGGATTAATGCCAGGGTTTGATTGAGGTTTACATGTAAAAAACCCTCGAGATCTTCCCCCTCCCCATTTCGATAGCGCCCGGGAAGATGCTCGAAAGCTGCATGCACCACCACATCCAGATTGCTGACGAATGTCTGTAGTGTTGTATCAGAAGTAATATCCCCGACACTCCACGCCAATCTGGGTGAAGCAATACTGCGAAAAAGAGCTGCACTTTCCTCCCTGCGCAGTAATGCTCGCACTTCATAGCCCTGCCGTAAAAAATGCCTGACTAGAAATTGCCCCACATAGCCACTCGCACCAGTTATCCCTATTCTCACAATTCCCTCTCTCGATTTTATTTTCTAAGCACGGGCTAACTCATCCAGATCAACGGCGATATCTCGCCCTTCGTAAACCGCCCACCACAAGTCGATCAGGGGCTTGAGCTTTTCAACTTTTGAGTGCTGTTTTTGCCAGGGTTTTTCATATTGGTAGTGAATGACATGAATACTGTCCCACTGCCACAGCTGCGGTAAATTCAGGTAGAGGTATTGCAAGGCGTTATAGATATAAGGCAGGCCGTGCCAACGAGGAAAAAAGGACTGCAAAAATGTCTGGTCTGTGCGCCGCCAGAAAACCCCTGGTCGATCCAGTTGCTCAAGCATTTTTTGGTAGGTCGCTTCACTCGGTACCGCAGTAAACAATCCCGAATTCATACGATGAAATCCATCCAAGTCTTCGTAAAGATTGGGCGCTGCACAAAATTCCGGATAATTCATCAAGTGGTCAATATTGCGCAATACCAGGGTGTCCGCATCCAGGAAAACAAGCTTATCGAATTGGGTCAATTGCCACAGTGCCAATTTGCAAAAGTTATTCAATGGGTCGTGGAAAGCGGGCTTACTACCCTTGTCAAAGGGCGCGCGCCGGTGCAAAGAATCGCGTTTATGGCGATGGATAAACTCATCGGAAAAGCGAGGCGTATAAACTTCTTTTATCTTACAGCCCGCCGCTTCCAATGGCGCTGGATCACAACTGTTCGGTGGCACCATACAAATTAACGGATAGGCACTAGCCGTACGATCCAATGAGTGTTTCAGTGCCTGCGCACCTATCACATAATCAGGACTATTAACCAGGGTCACAAAGGCACATCTTGACATAACAATTGGCTCTAGAGTCCCTATACAGCGTTATTTACAGCGGCGGTAGAATATCTTCAGGTCCGCACAATAATCTGTCACACCAGCGACTTACCATTGCTTCTACTTGTTTTTGTTCAAAGCAATTTTCATTGTAGATAAAGCTCGAGCGCAACTGCTTCCCAAAGACGGTAATAGATAGATAGATGCCATATGGCGTTAAGCGCGTCGCCAGGGGGACAATGCGAATTTTCAAGTGGTCACTCAATTTGACCCAGTCAGAAGTTTCACCGGTATAGACCGCAAAAAAACCTTCCCGATGTTCTTCTGTTTGCAAGAAAGTCACCAAGTAGCAATGGGATGCATCGAGGTGATGGCCAATCAGGCCGTGAGGCCCAATTGCATCAGCAGCATAAACCGTGCGCATGGCATACTTTATCTCCGCAGACAGGCGCGTGAGCTTCTCCTGCCAGGATTCATCCCTACAAACCATCAGGTTGACATACCTGCACATGGGGCCAAACACTTCCCGATACTCTCTCTTTAGCCGAAGGGATAAATTGCCATTCATCCAAAAAGAGTGAGGTATGAATTCACATAAAACTTGCTGAAATGCAGCCGCTAGATAGGCGAAGAGACTCACATTCTCCGAGCTGGCCAATGCCTTTATCTGCTCCAGCTCAATCTCATCTATGTGCTGGATTACTTCACTACAAATAACCGAGGTCTCTTCCGATTGGGGCAACTGCTTTATCTTATCTTTTTGGGATTGCAACTTTTGCTGCCAAAGATTTCGCGCCTTATCCCCCCTCGGCGATCTCAGATAGGTATTTTCATAATTCACATAATCAGCAAAGTCTGCAGTTTCCACCCTGGGTTGATAATCCTTACCCTTCACACTATCCAAATAGTGAGTCAAGGATTCAGACCAGAGGAGTGACAAGCTAATCCCATCGGCAATGATGTGGTGACACTTGGTCAAGAAAATGTATTCATCTTCTCCACTGCGAAGAACACTGAGTCCCAACAATTGGTCCTGCGTCAAATCCATTGGCGAGCTACCAAATTGACGCAAAAAGCTCTCGAAGTGAGTATCACTTATGTGGCGAATGTCGATGTAGTCCAGTTCAATATCTACAAAGGAGCGAACAGCCGGTTCCCCGCTATAACGACAGCGAAAAATCGGATAGGTGTTTACCACCTCTGAAATAGACTTCTTAAACAGTTCAACATCGAATTCTCCTTTGAAAACCATCGCGCGGGTAATTAGGTCGACCAGATCCTTGCGGTGATGCAAATCATAAATACGCTGCTCAGTGATCGATAGGGGGACCTGAGTCGATAAACTCCAACCGGCCATTCTGGTCTCCAAAAATCATTTGCCCGACATGAGATCATTAATGTGCCTGATAAAACTGCACAAGATCATCGGGAACGTTACTTTTAGAATATACAAAACAGTGAGATGACAACGGCGGTATGCTGAAGGCGCAGACAAGATTCTCTTGATTTAAGTCACCGGCACGATGCATGATCTCTACAAACTATAAGGGGCAGGAGTTCCATCCAGGTGATCAATAACCTGAATAAACGCGTATTGATTCTCGGCGGCTACGGTAATTTCGGTGCACGTATTGCACAAATGCTGAGTTCTGAGCCCAATATCCAGCTGATTATTGCCGGCCATAACAAGACACGGGCAGACCGCTGCGCGCAATCACTCGGTGGCCTCGCCGAGGGGTTACGATTGGAGCGGGACTCCATCAACTTGGCTGCGCAACTGAAAGCCTTGCACCTGGATTTATTAATCCACTGCGCAGGCCCCTACCAGAGAGAAACCGATTACCGGGTGGCCAAAGCCTGCATTGAAGCCCGCACACCCTACATCGATATTTCAGATGCACGCCGCTTTGTATGTGATTTTCACCGTCTCTCCCCGGCCGCCGAGGCCGCCGGTATCGCCATGGTATCCGGTGCCAGCAGCCTGCCCGGCCTCAGTTCAGCAGCCATAGTTGAGATCAAGAAAGAGCTACCGGTCATTCGCTCCGTGCAGGCGGCAATTGCTCCGGCACACAAGGTAGAACGCGGCCTCGCCACCGTGCGCTCCGGTTTTGAAGCACTGGGGGAGAGCTTCCCCCAATTGCGGGATGGGCGCTGGAGAGAATCATTTGCCGGCAATCACCTGCGCTCGGTAAGTCTTGCCCACCCTGTGGGAAAACGCTGGCTGTGTGACTTTGAGGTACCCGACCTGGAGTTGTGCCCCAGGTACCTGCCAGATTTAAACACAGCACTATTTTCCACGGGGACAGAGCCCCTGATTCTCCAGGCCGGCCTGTCTTTGTGCGCCCAACTCTCGCGCCTAAATTTGCCCGCTACAAGCTCCCGCATCGCACAGATTGCCCATAAATTGAGTGCCCGCTGGCCTGGTGGCAGCTCTCACGGCGGCATGATTGTCCGCGCACTGGGTGAAGATGCTGACGGTAGGACAGCTGGTAGGCAGTGGCAAATACTCGGAATGGATGGCGATGGCGTCTGGATTCCTGCAGCACCCGCAGTGGCTTTAGCGAGAAAATTCCTTCGCGGTGAGATTTCAGACAGTGGCGCGCGCGCATGCTGGCAACTATTGAAGCTGGATGAAATTCTGGATGAACTGAAGGATTACTCCATCGTCACTGCCATCGAGTTTTTACCTGCAGAGCAAAATTCACTGCCTGCGTTGGCGGCGAGCTAGGGGAAAAAGCCCTTTAGTTGACCTTATCAAGGCAGAACCCTTACAAATGATCTAGGTTCAGTATCGGAACTTTATGTAACGATGCTGAACCTGATTTTATGAGTAGCTCCAACCCCTGGTGCGCCTATTCCGGCCGGAATGGTATAAAGCGCGCAATAATCCCCATTACCGCTCTCATCCTGACCCCGTTCTTCTTGGTGCTCACGTTTACAGACAGCGCCTGGTGGCTGGTGGCTCTACTGATTAGCGTTTCACTGGTACTACTGGGAATCTACGATATGCTCCAACCCCACTGGAGCATTACGCGGAACTTCCCGGTTGCCGGCCGCATTCGCTGGATATTCCTGAACCTGCGTCCCTATTTCCGCGCCTATATGGTCGAGGGTGATGAGGAGGGGCGCCCTTACAGCATTGAAGCCCAACGACTGGTGTACGCCCGCTCTGAAGGTTTTTCCGATATGCATCCGTTCGGCACTGAAAAAGATGTGCAGAGTGAGGAATATACCTGGCTCACTCACTCGGTGAAGCCCGAAAAAAATGCAGACACTTCCTGCCGTACTGAAGTGGGCACGGGCCGCTGCAAACAGCCCTACTCCGCCGCCCTGTTAAATATCTCTGCCATGAGCTTTGGCGCTCTGTCCGCTGCCGCAGTAGAAGCCTTGAATAAGGGAGCCTCAATTGGCGGCTTCTATCACGATACCGGTGAGGGAGGTATCAGCCCCTATCACCGCAAGCACGGCGGCGACCTAGTGTGGGAATTGGGTACCGGTTATTTCGGTGCGCGCAACGATGACGGCAGCTTTAACCCGGATCTATTCCGCGAGGCCTGCAACGATCAGGTCAAAATGACGGAAATTAAATTGAGCCAAGGCGCCAAACCAGGGCACGGTGGGGTTTTACCCGGCGCCAAAGTTACCCAGGAGATCGCTTCCACCCGCAAGGTTACACCCGGGCAGAACTGCGTTTCCCCTCGCGCGCACTCCATGTTCTCCACCCCCATTGAAATGCTTGAATTCGCCGAGCAAATGCGCGAACTCTCCGGCGGCAAACCGGTAGGCATAAAACTTTGTGTAGGGCACATCTACGAAGTGATGGCCATTATGAAGGCCATGCACGAGACCGGGAAACTGGTGGACTTTATTGTTGTGGACGGCGCCGAAGGCGGCACCGGCGCAGCGCCGCTGGAGCTGTCCAACCACGTGGGCATGCCGCTGCTGGAAGGGTTGATTATCGTACGAAATGCCCTGGTAGGGGCGGGCCTGAAAGACAAAGTGAAGTTGGCTGCCAGCGGCAAGGTTTATTCCGCGTCCGGCCTGGCACAATGCCTGGCCATTGGCGCTGACTGGTGCAATGCGGCGCGGGCATTTATGTTTTCCGTGGGCTGTATCCAGTCCCAGCGCTGCCATACGGATACCTGCCCAACTGGTGTTACCACCCAGGATCCTCGGCGCCAGCGCGGGCTGGTGGTGGATGTGCAGAGTAAAAGGGCGGCTGCTTTCCAGGCAAAAACTCTCGAAGCACTGGGGGATATAGTGGCCGGCGCAGGGCTTACCGATCCCCGGGACCTGAAACCCTATCACCTGGTTCACCGAATTAATGGCGCAGAATCCAGGCCGATAGATCGTATCTGGCATTTTCTCGACACCAACTCCCTAATCGACGCACCGGAAGATACGCCCTACTGGCACTGGTGGCTGGCCGCACAGGCAGACAGTTTTCAGCCTGCGATCAAGCTCGAAGAAGGCAAGTACGCGTCAATCCGCCGCGCTATTAACCGCTAGCCCCACCCAATCTGTGGAGACTGCTATGCAGACCGTTTCAGAAATTATTGTCGATACACTGGTCAAGGCCGGCGCCAAGCGGTGTTACGGCATTGTCGGCGATACCATCAATCACTTCACATCAGCGGTGCGCACTTCCGATTTGGAGTGGATACATGTGCGCCATGAGGAAGTGGGCGCTTTCGCCGCTGGGGGTGAGTCTTACCTTACCGGTGAACTGAGCGTCTGCGCCGGAACTGCTGGACCCGGCAGCCTGCACTTTATCAATGGCATTTTTGAAAGCCATCGCAATGGCGCCCCGGTGGTACTGATTGCCTCTCGAATCGACCGTGCGGAACAGGGATTCGGCTATCCACAGGAAGTGGACCAGCAAAAGCTCTACGAACAGTGTTCGGTCTTCTGTGAAACCATGACCCACCCGGAACAAGCCCGTCGAATGATTGTGCAGGCGGCACAAACTGCGCTTACTCGCGGTGGTGTCGCGGTGGTGCAAATTAGCGGCGACTTGTTCAAGGAGAAGAGCAAAGACAGTCTGCCCTGGTCGGTACATCGCCCTGAATGGCTAGCGCGTCCGTCTGACTCTGAGCTCGACGCCCTGGCAAAGAAAATCAACGCCGCAAAAAATATCACTATTTACGGCGGTATCGGCTGCCGTCACGCTCACGATGAAGTAGTAAAACTGGGGCAACACCTGGCCGCTCCTATTGCCCACACCACCAAGTCGAAAGAGTTTCTCGAATACGACAACCCCTGCCATGTGGGCATGACCGGGATTCTCGGCAATCCCGCAGGCTACCGGGCCATGGAGACTTGTGACCTGTTACTATGTCTGGGTACCGATTTTGCCTACACCCAGTTCTACCCGGAAAAAGCCACCATTATTCAAATTGATGCGGAAGCGCCGCACCTGGGGCGACGCGCTCCTGTGGATATGGGCCTGGTAGGGCATGTGGGTCCCACCATTGAAGCCCTCTTGCCCCGATTAAAGGCCCGCACCGATAGCACCTTCCTCGATGACCTTCTCGAACGATACAAAAAAGATCGGGAAGAGATGAAGAGCCGCGGCAAAGAGAAAGACCCCAGCCTGATCCACCCTCAATTTGTCGCCCAGACACTCAACAAGCTGGCCGATGAGGATGCCGTATTCACCGCCGATGGTGGCGCCTGTATGGTTTGGATGCTCCGCGACCTCACTGCCAACGGCAAACGCTCATTTCTCACCAGCCTTTCCCATGGCACCATGGCCAACGCCTACCCCCAAGCCCTGGGCATGGCCAAAGCCTATCCCGGGCGCCAGGTCATCGCTATGTGCGGCGACGGTGGTATGACCATGTTAATGGGAGACTTGCTGACACTGGTGCAAGAAAAAATCCCGTTAAAAGTCCTGGTATTTAACAATAACTCCCTCGGCTTCGTAGAGATGGAGCAGCGCATTGAGGGGCTACTCGACAGCTATACCGACTTACATAACCCGGACTTCGGCCGCGTTGCCGAAGCTTGTGGCATCAGTGGTGCCAGTATCGAGAGTGCGGATCAGCTTGAGGACAGCATGAAGCGCTGGCTCGCTACTGACGGGCCGGCACTACTCAGCGTACCGACGAACCGCGTGGAACTGGTGATGCCGCCGGAAGTTACGGCACAGCAAGTCACCTCCACCGCACTGTTCGGACTTAAGGCAATACTCAACGGCCGCGCAGATGAGGTGGTAGATCTTTTGCGAGACAATTTCCTGCGCTGAGACTTTTTAGCAGGCTAAAACAAAAGGTTTGTGCGGCACTCATGCATCATTTCGGACAGCAACGCCATAACAGCATGCTGGCCCTGATCGCCAGCAGTGAAGTCGACGACAACAGCGCTCCCGGCCGCGCCGCCATGAGGCTACGGGCAGAGTTATCAGAGCGAAAAATTGACGTAATAACAACCACCAGCGGTAGTGATGCCTGCGCCATACTGAGTACTAACACCGCGATCCAATGCCTGCTGATTAATTGGACCCTGCCCGGTGAAGCGAAATGCCCCGCCCTGGTTGTATTGGAAGAACTTCGCGCCCGCAATCCCCAAATGCCGGTATTCCTTCTGGCAGATCAGCAGACTGTCAGCACCATGCCGCGACGGGCCCTGGAATTAGCCAACGATTTTATCTGGATGCTGGAAGATACCCCGACCTTTATCGGCGGTCGCATCCAGAGCGCAATTGAAAGATACCGCCACGCCATTCTTCCCCCCATGTTTCGCGCCCTGACCCACTTTGCCCGGGTCCATGAATATTCATGGCATACACCCGGCCATACTGGGGGAACAGCTTTTCTCAAATCCCCTGCGGGTCGCGCTTTTTACGATTTCTTTGGGGAAAATATGTTGCGCTCGGACCTGTCTGTTTCTGTAACAGAGCTGGGATCGCTTTTGGATCACTCGGGCCCCATTGCCAAGGGAGAGCAATATGCAGCAAAAGTATTTGGTGCGGATCGCACTTACTATGTAACCAATGGCTCTTCGACATCGAATAGAGTGATATTGATGGCATCGGTTACCCGGGGACAATTGGCTCTGTGCGATCGAAACTGCCATAAATCCGTTGAACACGCGATCACCATGTCAGGTGCAGTTCCAACCTACCTGATTCCCCTACGCAACAATTACGGCCTCATAGGCCCTGTCCCTCCCCAACAGTTGACGGCCAGCTCTGTTGCCAATGCTATTCGGCAAAACCCTTTGTCCAAGCACGCCCAAAATTCCCGTGCCGTTCACGCAGTCATTACTAATTCCACCTACGATGGTCTCTGTTACAACGTGCGCAGAGTGGAAGAACTTCTCGGCGAGTCCGTTGACCGCCTGCACTTTGACGAAGCCTGGTACTCATACGCTCGATTTAATCCTATCTATCGAGATCGCTTCGCGATGTACGATTTGGGCGAATCCGACGCGAAAAATGGCCCGAGCAAATTTGCCACTCAGTCAACACATAAATTACTCGCCGCATTGTCCCAGGCATCGATGATTCACATTCGCGATGGGCGTAAACCCATTGAGCATGGGCGCTTTAATGAAGCCTTTATGATGCATGCCTCAACCTCCCCACTTTACTCCATCATGGCCTCCAATGATGTGAGCGCAGCAATGATGGATGGGCCGGGTGGAAAAGCATTAACAGAGGAGTCAATTGCTGAGGCCGTAGCGTTCCGACAAGTATTGTCCCGTTTGCAACAGGAGTATCGCGATAAAGAAGAGTGGTTCTTCGGAGGTTGGCAGCCTGAGCATGTCACCGACCCCAGTAACGGGCACAACTACGCCTTTCACAGCGCCCCAGCAGAGCTCCTGTGTCATGAGCCCAGCTGCTGGCTATTAGACCCCGGCGAGTCATGGCATGGATTTGGTGATATTGAGCCAGATTACTGCATGTTGGACCCGATTAAAGTATCGATTACTACCCCAGGGATAAACCCTGATGGCAAACTGTCTGCATCTGGAATACCTGCCAACATCGTCAGTAAATACCTGGACAATCTCGGCATTATCGTGGAAAAAACTACCGATTTTACGATTTTGTTCCTGTTTTCTATCGGTATTACCAAGGGTAAGTGGGGCACTCTAATCAATGCTTTACTGGCCTTTAAGCGCGACTTCGATGCCAACCGGCCCTTAAGTGAATGCCTGCCAAACCTTTTAAAAAAGTCCCCAGGCTATCGCAATATCGGGCTGCGCGACCTTGCAGACAATATGTTTGCTTCCATGAAAAAATTACAGACCACAGTGCAAATGTCTGCGGGATTTTCAGCCTTACCTAGAGCTGACTGCAGTCCGGTACAAGCTTATGAAACCCTGGTTCGCGGCGATGTGGAAATGCTTCCGCTAAGCAAGTTACCGGGACGTACCGCAGCCACCGGCGTTGTACCCTACCCTCCAGGTATTCCTCTGTTAATGCCCGGAGAAAATTTTGGCGATGAAGACAGTCCGGCATTGATTTACTTGAGAACTCTGGAAGCCTTCGACCAGAAATTTCCAGGCTTTACCCACGATAACCACGGAGTAGAGGTGCGGGACGGCCATTATCATATTTACGCCCTGCGGGGAGACTCGCCATAGGCTCGCCTATCAAAGAGGAGCATAAAATAGGCTTAGTGCCCGCAACCCTGATGGTTGCAGGCAATATGATGGGCTCCGGGGTTTTTATGCTCCCCGCCAATCTCGCCGCAGTCGGCAGTATTTCTTTGATCGGCTGGTTGATAACCATTGTCGGCGCTATCTCCCTGGCCCTGGTATTTGCCAAGCTCGCCGCTATCTATCCCGCAGCCGGCGGCCCTTACGCCTATGCCAGCCGCGCTTTTGGCGATTACATTGGCTACCAAACCAACCTGGTTTACTGGCTGGCCAATGTAATCGGTAACGTTGCGCTGATTACTGCAGGCCTGGGCTATCTGACCCATTTTTTTCCACCGTTAAAAGACCCACTGACTTTTGCCATGGCCCAGGTTGCCATGGTCTGGCTGCTAACTTACGCCAATGTACTGGGCCCGCGCACCGTCGGTCGCATCCAATCCCTCACCACCGGCCTGGTTTTGCTTCCAATCCTCGGCACCGCTATTTTTGGCTGGTTCTGGTTCGACCAGCAAAACTTTACCAGCAGCTGGAATGTCTCAGGCAAAAGCGACCCCAGTGCTATAATGGCCAGCCTGACCTTCACGCTCTGGGCCTTTATTGGGGTGGAAACCGCCTCTGTATCCGCCGCAGTGGTAAAAGACCCTACCAAGAACGTCCCAATCGCAACGGTTGGGGGAGTTATCCTGGCTTCTATTGCCTATGTACTCAGCTCATCGGTCATTATGGGGATGCTGCCGAACCAGGAATTAATCAGCTCCTCCGCTCCCTTTGCCGATGCTGCTCGCCTGGCACTGGGAAATACTGCGGCCAATGTCGTAGCCCTGTGCGCCGCTATTGGCTGTATCGGTTCATTGGGCGGCTGGATACTGTTGGTGGGGCAGTCTGCCAAGGCGGCGGCAGATGATGGCCTGTTTGCAGCACTATTTGCCCGCACCAATAACAAAGGCGTGCCTACCGGCGGATTAACTCTGGTGGCCGTGCTGATGTCTGTATTGATACTTACCACCATATCGCCAACGGCCAGCCAGCAGTTTGGCAAAATTGCCTCTGTCGCTGTGATTATGACACTGATGCCCTATATCTATTCAGCGGTAGCTTTGCGGGTTTTGGCCTACGGCAAAATGCCGCCTCAGCAGTACGGACTGTTTACCGTGATTTTGCTGATTGCAGCGGTGTACTGCCTTGTAGCCCTGGTGGGATCTGACGGGCAACAAACCCGCTGGTCCCTGATCTTTGTGATTGCGACAGTCATTTTTTATGCGCTAATTTTAAATCGCCGTCGCAGCGTTGAAGAAAAGCACTTTCTACCCGGTGGGCCAGAACCAGCCTGGGTTCACTACTTCACTCTCTTTGCCACAATTGCTGCCCTGTGCCTGTTCTTCTGGTTTTCCGTAGGGCAATACCCGGACTTGGAATTGCGCCTGCGCGCACCCAACCCCTCGGGTCATCATCTTGAGAGGCACATTGAACCCTAGACTCAGCAGGCTAGCGCCCTCTCGATGGTTTCCGCGGTAATTTCAGTAATCCCTTGGGAGTTGGATTCACGGTTACCCGCCACATTGAGCGTCTGCGGACGATTCTTGAGGATAAAGTCGCGCACCAGTTGTACCCGATCGGCATCAGTCGGATTGACTACCAAGTGTGGTTTCCCCGATGCCTGGCAGAACTCAATAGTAAACAGGGTACCATCACTACTGGGATTGGTTGTGAAGATAACAGTGGCATCAGAGTTGCGGATATTCTCACGAGTACGCTCTTCCAGATCCGGGGACGTGTTTTCAACCAGCCCAAGCCCTTTCAGAAAATCCGGCCGATCACCGATCTCAGTCCAGTAACCCTGCGGTGCTGTGCCACCGGTGGCAATTCCCAGGCGCTGCCCTGCCAGCAAGCCGCCGGTATCCGCCCCTGTCTGACCACCACTGATAATTTTCTCCGGTCGGAAGATCACTTTTCTCCCCCATATCGTTTATCGTCCTACTAGCTCGAGCTAGCAGATATCAAGGCAGCGATAATTGGCATTGAAATTAACGACCGCAGCCACTAATTTATCTCCAACTTTAGTCTGGCCGGCAGCTCTGTGAATTACTATCTGATACTGAAAACACTGCATATTCTCTGCGCCATAATCGTACTCGGCACAGGGACCGGCATCGCTTGGTACACCCTGAGGGGCTGGCTGTCCGGAAATGCCCAAGTTATGCAGTGGGTCAGCCGGGAGACGGTACAAGCAGACTGGATATTTACCGGATCGGCGGTAATTGGTCTATTCGGCAGCGCGGTGGGTATGCTGCTGATTAATCCAGGCTGGATGCTACAAGCCTGGCTGCAATTAGCCGCCGGTCTCAGCGCAACCGTGTTCTTGTTGTGGCTGCCGGTTGTTTACCTTCAGTACCAGCTGCGTAAACATGCCAAAGAAGAAGGTAATATAGACAAAATGCGCAAGCTAATGATGGCTTGGTGCCTGCTCGGGGCTATCGCATTTCCCATGACCGTTGTCATTGTCTATCTGATGGTGTCTAAGCCGGCACTATAAGGACTCATGCCAGGCCATTACCTCTTCGCCCCCCTGAGGGTCTTATAGCTCGCTCGATGGCCAACATCTTTCCATTGCCGCTTGAAGTCATCCAGGACTACGCCAGACACAATTTCTGCATTACCTTCCGCACTTTTATCCAAACGATGTATCGCTTCTTTCTTACATAGCGGAACAATAATCGCCGAGCGTTCATGCCGGTCCATTCTCAACAGACGGCTGCGAATATGCTCTGCCTCACCACCGGTACAACTTGCATCTGTAATCACAAATACATTGGTATCACTGTCTAGATCCGAAGCTATAGTGCCAAAACCGAGATCAAACTGCCGAAATACCACCCCTTTGAACAACCCCTCCCCCACTTCCGAACCCGTTATAAAGGGCCAGGCATGCGCCAGGGTCCACAAGTAGGATTTACTTAAGACATATTGCAGGTGCTGATTGCGAACAAGCCCCAACTGGAATTGACGCTCAAAGGTTTCATCATTCAACTTGGCTTTACTGCAAATGGCCTTGGGAATGAGCTCCCCTTTGTAGCTGGTGGTCGGGATAACCACGATAAAATCATCAGCATCCCGCTTTTTCTCCAACGCCTTAAGAATGGTCGCCTGTAGATGTAAGACAAATTCCTCGGTGGTAATTACATCGTGTGGCAGCGCTGCGTTGTCCATTGCCAGGTTCATATAAAGTGTTTCTGCTCTATATGCCTGAATAATCGGCTCCAGCTCTTCTCGACTAAACAACAACTTTTCATCGAGGATTGCCTGCTCATTAATTTTCTTTGCATAGCAATCTATCAACAGCTGGTCTGCGGCATAGATACCGAAATTTCCCGAACCGACACAGCGGAAGTATTCCTCATCTTGCATCGACAAAAATCGCTCAACCACAGCCCGACTTATGTCCCGGCCAAACAGCTCATAAAGCGCATCCTCTTGCCTTGGCAAAAAATATTCTTCCGGGTCAATCAACCGCTGAGATCGTTTAAGAACCACTTAAGCACACCTAATTCTTGATCCACTGCCATTAACCCGTATTAACAAATACGAATTATGTTAAACGCAACAATTTACAGAGTTCTGCACACTTCATCGAAATCCAACCGAGGGTTGCGCGGATATAATTTGTCTGTTTCGCCATAGCCAAGATTGCACAAGAAATTGGACTTAATATGACAATCGGGGAAGTGCTCCGGCAGAAAAGCCGGTGCTGAGCATTTGTCACTGAAGAATTCCTCATCAACCAATGCGTTATCAAACCCCGACATTGGGCCGCAATCGAGCCCCAGGGCCCTCGCCGCTAAAATAAAGTAGCCTCCTTGCAAGGAACCATTGCGAAATGCAGTAACCTTGACGTATTCGGGGCTATCGGCAAACCATTCCCGCGCAGGAGTCTGGGGGTATAGCCTCGGAAGGTGTTCATAAAAGTGCATATCGTAAGCAACAATGGCAGTCACCGGAGCCCGCATAGTTTTTTCAATATTTCCCTCATTAAGCGCTGGCTTGAGCCGCTCCTTAGCCTCCTTACTTACAACAAACACCAATCGCATAGGGCAACAATTAGCACTGGTGGGTCCGAATTTGACCAAGTCGTAAAGCTGATTCAAAACCTCTTTTGAAACTGGCTTATCCTGCCAATGACTATGGGTTCGGGCCTTGTTGAATAGCTGGTCGAGCACCTCAGAGGAAACAGGTTGCATAAGAGCTACCCCAAAATAACTTCGCTGGTAACAGTTTAGTTTGCGCCAGACATTTCAAAGGAGCAGCAGAATCATTAGAAGATGGCAGGCCATCACTAGGTAGGTCACGATGCTGCGGGTGCGGAAATACTGATCCCGCCCGGGCAGATTGGGGTTCAACCGGGCCTCGGCCCAGACCACAAAACCGAAAGCAACTAGTAATACCGGTAGCGCCCAAGTGGTGCGAAACATCAGCAGCGCCACCCACCCCACCAACGTCACCAGGTTACTCAGTAGCGCTAAAATCATCCTGTGCGGATGCCCCACTTGATTGAGTGCAGCACCCCACCAAACACCGCAAAGAAAACTCAGAATCACGGCGCTGTAGGCGGTGAATAGCAGGCGCGGAGTCACTCCCCAAAGAGAAAACCCCAACCACTGCATAATGATTCCTCCGACAAATGGAATCAAACCAAGGTAAGCCAGCCAGTCAAACAACCGCGTATCTACTGGTGGGTAGTGATGGATGTCAGTGTCCATGTCGTCTAAGCTTCCAAGTCAAAGACAGTTTCGTCTCAAACAACAAGCTTAGCGGCAGGAGCAAGCAGCAATGGATGCCGAACAGAAGATTGACGTCAAACAAGCGCTGCGGGTGTTTGATAGGGCGACAAAGGAGGGGCGTAAGGAAGGTAACGAATGGCATTACCAGGGGCTGGCAGTCAGCACTGACTTTGACGGCTATACGGTTTTTATCAACTCCCCCAAAGTAAAACTCACCATATTTTTCCACAATAAATTTTCTGTGGATTCCACCAGCAGCAAAGAGCTCGAAGAGTTTATTCGGCTATTGAAAAAGCTTGATTCAGGATAAGAGAAAAGAACCTAGAAACCTTAAACAGAGGTAAATTTTAAACACCAAAATGAGACACGTTGAGAGCAATTTTTCAATATTCACCAAAAGAACACCGTAAGCACAAATGGAGACACTATCCACCACCAAGCTTAAAAATCTCAGAAAATTCAACGCATCCGGTTTAAAATTACAGCCTAATACTACCGCAGCTATCTTCCAGATAAACTGATCATCTTATGGACTTATACGGCTGGCACAGAGTTTTTAAACCCAGCGAAACATTGACCCATCACTTCACCCAAAGTCCGCTGGGCTAAATCTTAAGCTTCCCCTAGTAGAATTTTAATTATTGCCCCAAGAATATAACCAACACTATCCGTCACTCCACCAGACACATCACTTCCGGCCATTAACATATCTGCTGAAATGGTTTTCCCTTCTTCAGATATCTGAGTGTGAATCACATCCTCATGTATTGATCCAGCAAAACATACGCTGACAGTTAAGACCATAAAAAACAATTTATATATAACTTTCATTAACATTCTTCCTAATTGATCAAGTTTTCCATCTTCCTATCTTCCCACCCTCCAAAAACCTCCCTGTTTTTGGAATACCCACATTAATGGATATTTGAAAAGCCTTCAAACCTATTTGATTAAACTTAAAATCTCATATGAAACCTTATTAGCTTCCAAGAACGAAATAACACCAGCGAAATCAGCCTGGGCATAACTCCCTGATGGGGCAAAGTAGCCAGCAAGATTGAACTTGCGGTTGCCAATATCTTCCGGATCATATTCAACCCCCCCTGAAACCTAAAAGGGATACGCGCCTAGTACTTTTCTGCCACGTCTAAGGATCACCACCTGCCAATATGGTAGAATTGTGTTTAAAAAATCCAATAATTGGTTATCCCCAATCTCCCTTTAATATAGCTTTTCCATTACTTACTTTTTTTGAGGGGAGGAGGGGAGAAATACCGGACTATCTGGTACAAACTCACCATGACAACCATCCTGGCTGATCACTATGTACCCCTCAATCTTCAGCAATCCAAGGTCGCCGGATGCGGCCCCTGTAGGAACACAAACAGGTATACCGTCCTAGGCTTTCCTGTTTGAGTGTATTTTCCAGGCAGCTTAAAAACTTCCAGAAACAGCCCATTGCCTAGTATCTTTCTTATATGTCGCTAAGCAGTTTCATTAGCCCTTAATCCACTAAAAAAAGCACCTAACGAGCCACTTTCTCCTTTTTTGAATCACTTCGATGAAAAGGACCATAAGCCATTGATATTGATCAAAAACTTTCTACAAATCTTCACCTAGTCATTAGTTGTTTGCTAAGAACCACAAATACGATACATCATGGATTTACATTTAAGGCCGCCGACGCACCTCCAAAGCTAGCAAAACTAGTGTCTAATGGGAATGTTTTTACGTGGCTACTTTCGGCGTGAGCTATGTTAAGTCGACGGCTCGATCAAGCCTGCGGGCTCTGTATACTGTTACCTAGGAAGAATTGAGAGATTGCCACATTCACCTTGTTTCCCCAACCAGATAAACTTGGTGCAACTCTATCGGCCACAATGCCTCTCTCAGTAATTAATCAGTAGTCTCCTGTAACACAAAGAAACTTCCGATTTAGTATTCACCTGAATTTGAACGAAATTGGCACATCTGCACAATTTAAAAAAGAGAGAAGGGAAAACCATCGCCGATCTAACCCAATTGCGCTGAGCACTGCTGGCCACTGAAGGTTAGCGGGCTTATCAATTCTCAGCGCCGCCATATCCCGTGATGTATAAGCACCCTAAAAGTCCCAAGCATCCCTATTTTAACAATCTGGATTCAGGCCCTACCCTTCCCTAGCAACTTGCCCCACGCTTAGTTAAATAGAGTTTTCTATCTGGTTTTCAGTAGAAAATTATAGCCAAAAGCCAGCTAGACTTTTTTTGGCACTAGCCCGAACAAGTTCGTGTAGTTTTTTGGAGAACTCAATAATTCACAATCTACTTCTTTTAGAGAGTTCGAAGTAATCGAATCAGTACAAAAGAATTACGGCATCTGCTTAAGTAATACTATACCCTGGGTATAGATACCGATTACGTACTATTAGAAATACTCATTTCACATTTCACATACAATATATGCTTTCTGATTACAAAATAACTGATTAAAAATAAAAAGCTGATTAAGAAACGGTACTTAAACTTTCAAAAGATGGTGTTCAAAAAACTCTATTCCCACACAGTGACGCTATGCCAGACCTAAGTTGTCATTTTAACGGAAGGATGGTCAGGAGAAATCCACTGTGCAGTACATATCTTTTTCAAGATTGTGGCCAACAGGGTATTGATGAACAGCCCCTAGTGTACGAGTTTGATCTTCTAGCGAGCTTACGATAGTACAGCTTACAAATACCCTTTAGTATTAGTTTACTACCGCTCACCCAGCTTACTTATTGCGTTTGATCAGTCGATATCGACTTGTACCGGCGAGATCCCAAAGAGACCTGTGCTGATTTTTAGAGCATAAACGTAGAATCGGGTAAAGACAGCAGAACTACCAAGCAGTCCTACGATAATGCCACAGCCAACGATTAGAGCTACTGCCGGTATGACCCAATTCAGTGGGCTTAGGCAGCGAGTATTCTGGTGTTTTTACTAAAGAATCAGGAAGCTTGTAGCTAATAAACATCAATGCAAAAGCTTCCTGAAAATCTGAGCCACCTTAGCAGGCCAAGCGAGAATTACTGCCCTGCACTCTCCGGCACACCACTGTGAAAGCGGAACTGTCCATCACTGCCTTCCACTAATTCCTTTTCTTTCTCCAGCAGTGCCTGAACCCTAGGTTGAATATCTTCATCGGAAGCCTTCTGGGCAAGATGTAGGTAATCGCGGAAGTGACGTGCCTCAGATTTGAGCAGGGAGAGATAAAACTTCTGCAACTCACCATCTAACTGAGGCGCAATCCGTGCAAAGCGCTCGCAGGAGCGCGCCTCGATAATAGCGCCACAAATCAGCGTGTCGATCAGTCGCCCCGGCTCTGCGCTGCGGACTTCGGCACGAAGACCGGCCGCGTAGCGGGAGGCACTAACGTGAGGATAGGCGATACCGCGCTTCTCCATAATCGCCAGCACCTGCTCAAAGTGACGCAGCTCTTCGCGAGCCAGACGCGACATTTTGTTCAGCAGCTCAAAGTCATTCAGATAGCGAAACATCAGGTTTAGGGCAGTACCCGCCGCTTTTTTCTCGCAGTTGGCATGATCGATCAGCATCATTTCCGGCTCCTTCAATGCCGCCTCCACCCAGGCATCGGGCGTGGGACACAGCAGGAATTCATTGATAGCGGACAGATCTGGGACTTGAGCATTCATAGGACGAACAAACTTAACCGGAGCAAAATAACTTGGCGCGGGATTATAGCGGCCTCAAGCCACAAACGCCCGCTTTTAAACCACCAGCGGGCACTACTCCCCCGACTGACAAACCAGGTCTGCAATTATCTAGGAAGGTCCCTAGTGATAAATACACTCAACTTGATAACGATTTATTAAGTGCATTAATATAAAAGTCACTTTTTATCCGGCATATCTGATGAATGACTACAGAACCCAGGCAAAAGCTATCCCGCCGCTATTGGAAAATATCCATGGCGCCGCCCAAGCCCTGAGAGAATCCCTGGAATTGCTGCAAAATGCCGAGAAACCCTGGCAGCACTATCTACTTCAGCCCCCTTTCGCACAGGATGCCGCACTCAGTCTCAATCAGAGCTTTGAACGCCCCTATTCACTGTCAGGCGCTCTCTACTCGCAACTCGACTATCTGGAGCCCATTAGCGCCGGAGGAGATGCCCGCGCCACTTTACAAGTGCCGGGTTTATTGGCGGTACCGACCAAAACCCTTGAGTTTGCCCAACAACTCAATAACCACAAAGAGATCTTTGCCAAGGCTATCGCCGAACTTCGCAGCGCCCTAGCGGAGCGGCCAGTAGCTGAGCAGGATCGCACTGTGCGGGAAATCCTTGCGGATGCTGGGTTCCCCCGCGCACATCTACGCCAATGTTACCGCCTGGTCTTGATGTGCCCGAAGCGGCCCGATGCCATCACCCTTTCATGGATCAAGGCGCGTAAATCTATTCGCAAGGTCACGGTGAAATGGTGTGAAAAGAAGTTGGTGCAGCTGGACCCTCAGGGGTCCGATCCCGGTATCCAATATCAGCGCCAGCTACTCGCCGGGCTACACAAAAGCCAGCAGGAGGATTTACGCCAGGTGCAAGTGCAGAGTCGCCCCAATCTCCAGGTAGCGGAAATCTTCTATGGGCACGAGCTAGGTGAGGAAGAGGAATATCATCAGGTCGGCTATTCCTCCATGCCGATTCTGGTAGAAGCCAGTGAGGCTGGGCAACTGCCTGAATTCACCCGAGTTGACCACCAACCGAGCTTGAGTCGGCGGCGCCAGCGGCGGGATCTGGCAATCGCCAGTGAACCCTTTCTACCGGCGCTCAGAGTATTTTTGCGCCAGCAGCGCTAAATCCAAGCCCCCCCCCCAAATGGGGCTGCCATCAACTTTTGAACCGTCCTAGGTAATACCAGGTGCCACATAGCGCTGGTAATAGGCGACAGACAGTGCGTAAAAATCCTCATCAATAAGGCGGCGAATTTCCACCAGTGGGACGCCGCGCGCCTGTGCAGTGAGTTGCAACCCAAAAGCCTTGAGGTCTGATATCTGGCTGGCCCCTGCCCTCAACAGTTCGAACACCCAACAGTAGGGATTTTGACTTTCATCAAAACGGACCCGCTGGTGATGAAGCTGCTCCAATAGCAGCTCGCGATCCACGATCTCCAACTGGCTGCGCACTGCGTTCACCAAATACCCTTCTCGGCGTTCGGCAATTACCCGGCGCTGCTCTTCACTGTAGGCATTCCAATCAATAACCTCATGTGCAAAGCGCTTGCAGCCACGGCAAACATCATCGCCAATTCCCGTGGAGCAAACACCGATACAGGGCGTGCGAACCTTCTTATACATTAACTATCCGACCAACCTATTTATGCCGCCCGCGCGGCCTTCAAATTGCGCGTAGCCTATTTTGTTTCCGCCGCCAAGAAAAGGGGGGAAGTACCAGCTGCCAAACTACTAAAATTCACCTGGCAAATAGTCATAATTCACTTAAATTATTGATTTTTCGATAAACTTAACAGCAGTAGGGCTTTCCTGTAGTATTCGCCCCCCGCCATCAGCGGCCTCGAAAAAAAAATCCCGGCTGACAGTTAATAGACCGGGAATTCCACCCGCTGTAGGTGCCACCCCACACACCAAGAGGGACTTATCAGTGCTTGAAGCCTATCGCAAACACGTCGCCGAGCGCGCCGAACAAGGCATTCCGCCAAAGCCATTGGACGCCGAGCAAGTCGCCGGCCTGGTTGAATTGCTGAAAAATCCGCCAAAAGGCGAAGAACAGGAACTGGTTGACCTGCTCACCCAACGCGTTCCGCCGGGCGTTGACGAAGCCGCTTATGTTAAAGCAGGTTTCCTGTCCGCCATTATCAAAGGTGAAGCAGAATCCCCGCTGATCGATCGCAAACACGCTGTAGAACTGCTGGGCCAAATGCTGGGCGGTTACAACATCTCCACCCTGGTCGAGCTGCTGGACGACAAAGATCTGGCCGAACTGGCTGCCGAGCAGCTGAAAGGCACTCTGCTGATGTTTGACGCCTTCCACGATGTGGAAGAGAAAGCCAAAGCCGGCAACGAATTCGCCAAAGCGGTAATGCAATCCTGGGCAGACGCCGAGTGGTTCACCAAGCGCAACAAAGTACCCGAGAGCATCAAAGTTGCCGTATTCAAGGTAACTGGCGAAACCAACACTGACGACCTGTCTCCGGCACCGGATGCCTGGTCCCGTCCGGACATTCCCCTGCACGCGCTGGCCATGTACAAAATGAAGCGCGACGGCCTGGAGCCAGAAGAAGCAGGCGTTACCGGTCCGCTAAAGCAGATCGAAGAAGTTAAAGCCAAAGGCCTGCCCGTTGCTTTCGTTGGCGACGTAGTAGGTACCGGTTCTTCCCGTAAGTCCGCCACCAACTCCGTGCTGTGGTACTTCGGTGAAGAAATGCCTGGCGTGCCCAACAAGAAAGGTGGCGGTATTTGTATCGGCGGTAAAGTTGCCCCGATCTTCTACAACACCATGGAAGATGCCGGCGCACTGGTATTCGAAGCCCCCGTTGACGAACTGGGCATGGGCGACGTTATCGAGATCCGCCCTTACGACGGCAAGATCCTGGCCGAAGACGGCAAAGTCCTGTCTGAATTCCAACTGAAGTCCGACGTACTGCTGGACGAAGTTCAGGCTGGCGGTCGTATCAATCTGATCATCGGTCGCGGCCTGACCGGCAAAGCACGTGAAGCCCTGGGCCTGGCGCCTTCCGAGCTGTTCCGCAAGCCTGAGCAACCTGCCGACACTGGCAAAGGTTACACTCTGGCGCAGAAGATGGTTGGTAAAGCCTGTGGCGTTGAAGGTATCCGCCCGGGCACCTACTGCGAGCCGAAAATGACCACTGTGGGCTCCCAGGACACCACTGGCCCCATGACCCGTGACGAACTGAAAGACCTGGCCTGCCTCGGCTTCTCCGCCGACCTGGTAATGCAGTCTTTCTGTCACACTGCGGCCTATCCGAAGCCCGTTGATATCAGCACCCAGCACACCCTGCCGGACTTCATCATGAACCGTGGCGGTGTTTCCCTGCGCCCGGCAGACGGCATCATCCACAGCTGGCTGAACCGCATGCTGCTGCCGGACACCGTAGGTACCGGTGGTGACTCCCACACCCGCTTCCCCATGGGTATCTCCTTCCCGGCAGGTTCCGGTCTGGTAGCTTTCGCCGCCGCTACTGGTGTTATGCCGCTGGATATGCCTGAGTCCGTACTGGTGCGCTTCAAGGGCAAAATGCAGCCCGGCATCACCCTGCGCGACCTGGTGCACTCCATTCCTCTCTACGCTATCAAGCAGGGCCTGCTGACCGTTGAGAAGAAAGGCAAGAAGAACATCTTCTCCGGCCGCATCCTCGAGATCGAAGGCCTGGAAGACCTGACTGTAGAGCAGGCATTCGAGCTGTCCGACGCCTCCGCCGAGCGCTCCGCTGCTGGCTGTACCATCAAGCTGTCCGAAGACACCATGTCTGAGTACCTGCGCTCCAACGTAACCCTGTTGCGCTGGATGATCGCTGAAGGTTACGGCTCCAAGCGTACCCTGGAGCGCCGCGCGCGCGCCATGGAAGAGTGGCTGGCCAACCCGAAACTGATGGAAGCGGACGCCGACGCTGAGTACCTGGAAGTAATCGAGATCGACCTGGCCGAGATCAAAGAGCCGATCGTATGTGCTCCTAACGATCCGGACGACGCTCGCCTGCTGTCCGACGTTGCTGGCGACAAGGTAGACGAAGTATTTATCGGCTCCTGTATGACCAACATCGGTCACTTCCGCGCTGCCGGTAAACTGCTGCAAGAACACAAAGGTGGCATCTCCACTCGCATGTGGATTTCCCCGCCCACCAAGATGGACGAGCACCAGTTGATGGAAGAGGGTTACTACAACATCTACGGTTCTGCCGGTGCCCGCACCGAGATGCCCGGATGTTCCCTGTGTATGGGTAACCAGGCACGTGTGGCACCGAACGCCACCGTACTGTCCACCTCTACCCGTAACTTCCCCAACCGTCTGGGCGATGGTGCCAACGTATACCTGACCTCCGCTGAGCTGGCTTCTGTAGGCGCCATCCTGGGTAAACTGCCAACTCCGGCTGAGTACCAGGAATACGCACAGAACCTGGACTCCATGTCCAGCGAGATCTACCGCTACCTGAACTTCGATCAGATTGAAGACTTCCAGAAGTCTGCCGAAGAAGGCAAGCGCATCGCCGCGACTGAGATCCAGGAAGTGAATGTCTAATTGACAGCCTGATCCAGACCAAAAGCCCCGCTAACTAGCGGGGCTTTTTTTGCCTATTGGAAAGATCTCCGCTTGCCCCAGCACAAAAAAATAACTTTTAAGCTGGCGCGCATTACGTCTACATGGCTAAACAACAAGCTTTAGAATCTAGCCGACTATAATAAACTCCGAATCACGAGAACAAAATTCGATTGCCGGCTTTCCGTCAGCAATCAATGAGCACTCACTAGATTTCTCTATATCTAACTATAAGAATACGCTTCCATGCCAACGCCCGTAAAACAGCTAGCTTCCGAACAGGAAACAACATCACTCCGTGAGCACACTTTTTGGCTAAGGTGGCGAGATCGCTGGATATTTTTTTCTCAAAAACTAAGAAGAAAAACCCTCAAATATGCCAAGCGCCTATTCAATATCATCATGCGTAGGTACCGCCATTTTCCCAAATTCCACTATCCGAGCAGTCGTTCCCCCTACCCCAAAACTACGCCAGTCAAATCTCATAAAGCCACAACAAATAGAACCCAGACCTTTGTTCTCTACAGAGTCATCGGCAACGACTTAGCTCCCCGGCATAGTGTGGGACAGTCCCGCAAGAATCTTGAATTTATTTTGAAGCATGAGTCGGCACTCGACGACTGCGAAAAAATATTTATCCTCAATCGAATAGTCGACCCTAATGAAGAAGCAGCCATCATTAAACTACTCGACAACTATCAACAGGCTTTTCTCAAAATCCCCTTTAGCTGGGACGACTACCGAAAAATAGAGTGGAATATCCTCGATCACCCTATCAGCTATGCCCCCTACAAATTAAAAGACCTCCGATTACGCAGGGACTTAGCAGTTCAGGCAGAGCTGAGCCTTTACCGCCATAAAAATAATTATGTAATGAATAATAATGGGGCCAGAAATCTCGCCCTCCAGGACGGAAAATCAAAAGCAGACTGGATTTTACCCTGGGATGGCAATTGCTTTGTAACTCCAAAAGCCTGGCAAGCAATAAAGAAACAAGTACTCAACAACAATGCTTACCCCTACCATGTTATTCCAATGGCAAGACTACTGGATAACCAATCTGTTCTGAGTGAAGACTTCGAACCAAACCCCACAGAAGAGCCTCAGATAGTGTTTCGATCTGATAGCAGAGAGATTTTTGATAGCCGCTACTGCTACGGCAGGCGCCCCAAGGTAGAGCTTTTATGGCGGCTAGGCGTATCGGGAAAATGGGATGAGTGGGCGATTTTCCCATGGGATCTCCCCTGCCCGGATTACTCGGAAGCCGCAGGTCACTATACTCAGGGAGGCTGGGTAGCCAGACTATTTTCCGGAAAGCCACACCTGGAGCGAACAGATCAGCAGTCCAGCCGAGAGCGAGGAACAACTCGCTCTGAAGCTATCCTTGCCATGCTGGATCAACTCGATGATTCCAGCTTTCCCGCCGACACATACGCCCCTGGCAGCAAGTTGACTGCTGCAAATAGGTGTGACCTTTCCTATCCAATGCTATTAAGAGAGGCCACGCAAAGATCGGTAAAAGCAAAACAGAAGGCGCGGCCCAGTTCGATTAACAGCTTGCTTCAGGATTTGACCATTGTCGCCCTTGCGCAATCCCACTGCTCGAAGCCGGAATTCATTCAATTTATCGACAATAACCTTATCAAGCTATTCCCCCACAAACATGAAACGAAATACAGCAAACAATTACAATCTGTAAATCCCAACCTATTGGTCCACACCCTCTCCACTTTAAAGGAACTTAAACAAGAACAACAGATTCGTTTAATAGGGGTTGAGCGATTAGACTACCATCTGGAGCAATACCTTAGCTGGTTGATAGATAGTCATCGCGGGCAATCAATGCGTCCAAAACTTGGGCATCTTGGCACACAGTATGATTTACAAGTTGTAGCTTTAGCGCTCTATCTCAATCAAATACAAACTGCCAGAAAAACTCTTAGGGACTCCCGTTTCCGAATATTAGAGCAGTTTGATCACTCAGATAACCAAGTATCGAAAACCAAGAGTAAAAATAGTGTTCATTATAAATGCCTCAATTTTCAATCATGGATTTATCTTGCCAGTCTCGCAGAAACAATTGATGAAAACCTCTGGAACTTCACAGCAAGAAATGGGGCTGGCATCCAGCAGGGAATAGATAATTTTCTACAAGCGTTCGAAAACCACAAGGGCCCCAAGCATTTCGACCGGCAGAGACTGATCCCAATAGTCTATGCCTATAGACAACATTATGGAGAGCTAAAAATAAAACTTAATGCCGTACCAATCAGCCAATGCAAACATGTTTTCCCAATCGAAACGGGAATTTTCCCATTTTGGAACCTCGGCAAAGAAGCACAAACTTCACCTTTAAAGGCTGCCGATCAATTAACAACTGAAGCGGAAAGATAGATAATAGATAGATTATCAAAGTCAAACTTCAGGCTTTTTATCCTCGACAAATAAAATGCAAATAATAAAAGCAAACATGGCCAGATAGGCATTTACAGTAAATGCATATTCAATACCCGATGGCATATCAGTGGCCATCGCCACTATCGTAGTATTCAACCCTAACCCTACGGCACCACCCGCTATTTGAAACATAAAAATGATTGCACCCGCCAAACTCGCTCTACTATTATCAACAACCGTTATAGCCACAGTGGTAATGGTGGAATTGAACAAACCAATACCAGCACCCAATATCACCAGGCCAGGAACCAAAGACATATATTGAGTATCCTTGTGGATATGAGATAGAAGATACATTCCCAGCGTCATCAATAAAGTAGCTGCCGATACTATCTTCTTTGCTCCAATCACATCATATAGCTTCCCTGCCAGAAAGCCGAAAACGCTAAAGGAGAGCATCATAGGGATCAACCCCATCCCCGCCTTCATCGCCGACGTACCTCGAACATGGGTTAAGAACTGGGGAATAAAAAACAATCCCGCAAAGAAAAGTGCTGAAATCAATAACGTAGCAATAGAGGCGAAAACAAACCGTTTATTCCCAGCCACATCCGGTGGAATCAACGCCTGAGCCCCAACTCGCTTCTCAACGAGACTAAACAAGCATATAAGTAAGAAAAAGGCAGCGATAAGGCCGAGGACCAATGGGCTTTTGAAACCGACATCAACCACAAGATCAAACGCCAACAGCAAGGCAAATAGAGCCATCGACAGCGAAGTGATTCCGGCATAGTCAATACGTTCATCACAAGCTTCTGGAGAGTCATCAGGAATCACTCTCCAGCAAACATATAAGGCAACTGCTGATACCGGCAGGTTAATAAAGAAAATCCATCTCCAACTGGCATAATCTGCCAGCGCACCACCCAACAGTGGTCCAACTGAATTGGCAATACCGCAAACAGTAATCACCAGCCCTCCAGCCAAACCCGCTCGCTTTTCAGTCATCAGGCCATAGGTCATACCCAGGATCGACGGCCACATCATAGCCCCTCCAATCCCCATCAGTGCCCGGGATATCAATAACATTCCCATATTAACTGCAATCCCACCGATAAGTGAGAACGCCATAAATAGCAGGGTTCCAATAAAGAATACCCTCCTCCTGCCATACATATCGGCAAGGCGACCACCTGAAATAATCAGTACTCCAAAGACTAAGGCGTAACCATTAATGACCCACTGGGTCGTTGTAAGGTCAGAGTGGAACTCGTGCTCCATTGCCGGCAGCGCGGGAGAAAAGGCCGTAAAATCATTGGCGACAAGGAAAATGGCAAGAGACAGAGCCAACATTCCAAGGTATAAATTCTTATCTAAGAGACCCTCTTGTCTTTCCATTGCGTAAACCTTTACTTACATATACATAAACCAATTGACATACAAAATGACGTTAAGCTTTTTCTTCCTTAGACCCTATAAATAAAACGCAAATAATAAAAGATAACATCGCCAAGTATGCGTTTAATGTAAATGCCTGACTAATCCCATAAGATATATCACCAGCCATTGCGACTATTGTGGTATTCAGGCCCAACCCCACTGCACCACCCGCTATTTGAATCATAAAGATTATTGCTCCGGCCAAACTTGCTCGGCGCGGATCAACAACCGATATTGCAAACGTGATTATAGTAGAATTGAATAAGCCAATACCCGCCCCCAAAATTAACAACCCGGGAACCAAGCGAATATATTGACTGTCCTGAAAGATATGAGACAGCATATATAAACCTAAAGCCATTAATAGTGTTGCTATGGAGACAATTAGCTTGGCTCCCAGCACCTTATAGACATTACCAGCAACAAAACCAAATACACTAAATGCCAACATAAGTGGAACCAATCCCAGACCTGCTATTGTTGCAGAAGCTCCATGGACTTTACTTAAATATTGCGGGATAAAAAAGAACCCCGCATAGAAGAACTGGGCAATTAACAAAGCGACACAGGCTGCAGTGACAAAAGACTTGTTTCCTGCTACATCTGGAGGGATTAATGCCCCCTCAGCTGCTCTCCCCTCAACCAATATAAAGAGGCAAAACAAGAGAAAAAAAGCCATAAACAGTCCAAACACCAGATAGTTTTTAAACCCCACATCGACTACAAAGTCGAAAGCAAGCAGAAGAGAGAATAGTGCCGATGACAGTAGAGCAACTCCTCGATAATCTAACTTATCTTTAGGCACATTTAACGAATCTGGTGGAATCACTCTGAAGCAAAGATAAAGAACCACTAGAGAAAGTGGTAAATTAATAAATAGAATCCATCTCCAGCTGATATAGTCAGCCAGGAAACCTCCCACTAATGGCCCTACAGAATTTGCTATACCGCATATCGTAATAATCAGTCCACCGGCCAACCCTGCATTCTTCGGTGTCATCAGACTGTACATCATCCCCAAAACAGACGGCCAAATCAGCGCACTCCCCGCCCCCATAAATGCACGGGAAACCAATAGCATTCCCATACTTCCAGCAATTCCGCCCAAAAACGAGAAAAACATGAAAATTAATAACCCGACAATAAATGTTCGCCTCCTACCATACATATCAGCCAGACGACCTCCTGAAACTATCAACACACCGCAAACCAATGCGTAAGCACTAATTACCCATTGACTCGTAGTAAGATCTGACTGGAACTCTTGTTCAACCACAGGCAATGCCGGCGAAAATGCAGTGAAATCATTGGCCACAAGAAAGATGGCCAGGGACAGCGCGCCTAGACCAAGATATAGATTACTTTTCACCGAGGCCTTTTTATCAACCATACCTAAAAACTCGGCTAGTTCTCAGTGAAAATAGCTGCCATTAACGAATCGTTTTTGTAGAAAGACCAGAAAAGAAAATCATGGAAATCAAGAACCCAAGTAGTGCCAGAAAAGCATCAACCACAAAGGCCCGCTCAATCCCAACAGCGATGTTGGGAGCCATAGCCAGTAAAGTCGCATTAACTCCCAACCCAAGGGCCCCGCCCACAAATTTAAACATATAGATAATCGACCCTGCCAAACTGGAATCACTGGGCCCAACTACGCTAATTGCCGCTGTAACAATCGTAGGACTATATATGCCAATACTGCTGCCAACTATCAAAAGCCCGGGAAGGAAGCGAATATAAGATGCCTGGGGCTCAACAGCCGACAGTAGAAACAGCCCTACACACATACCCAAAGCACCAGCACAAATCAAAATCTTGGCGCCCAACCGCTCGTATAATGCGCCAGAAATATAGGCTACAACACCAGAGCTGACCATTAATGGTAGCAACGCCAACCCTGCCCCAAAGGCAGAATAGCCCTTTACCTTGATAAATAGCTGCGGGATATAAACCAGGGTCGCAAAAAATGCGATAGCAACAAAGAACATACTGAGTCCAGCGGCGATAAAGCCTCTGTTCTTTATCAATTCACCTGGAATTAGCGCGTTATTAGGATCAACAGTTTCAACAACAGCAAAAGCTATCATGAGAAATATGGACAGTACCAATAGGCCCCACACATAGAAGTGGGACAAGCCATACTGAACCACCAGATCCATAGCAAGGAGGAAACTAAATAAAGACCCACAGAGGGTAATAACACCCCAATAGTCAATTTTCTTATTGCTTTTCTGCGTACTAGCTGGAGGATATTTGCTCCAACACAGAAGAATAACCAGCAAAGCAATGGGAATATTAATAAATAATATCCAGCGCCAGCTGGCAAAATCAGCCAACAGACCACCAATCACTGGGCCACTGGCATTGGCCAACCCCGTTGTAGTGAGAATCAACCCTCCGGCCAGCCCGGCCTTATCCCTGGGCAAGAGGGAGAAAACCATACCCAGGATGGCAACCCAGGCCAAGGCTCCCCCCAAACCCATCCATGCACGGGCGAATAATAGCGTTCCTATATTTCCCGCAAATCCACCTACAAGGGAAGATGCAGTAAAGATATAGATGCCGGTAATAAACATTCGCCGACGACCATAGATATCAGCCATCCTGCCCGTAGACACAATCAAAACACCATACACCAGGGTATAGGCGTTAACGACCCAGTGAATGGTGGTGATATCGACATTGAATGTCTTTTGAATTGCCGGGAGTGCCGGCGAAAATGCCGTATAATCATTGGCAAGAAGAAATGCCGCCAGTAGCAGGGCAAAGAGCCCCCAGTAGTGAGTGGGAGTTAAAGAGCTTTCATTGGATGCCATCGATTAAATCTACAGGTACTTTATATCCAGTATGGTGTATTTGTTCCAACACCCACCCCAGCAAAGCCTCAATTCGTAATCAAAAATCAATATAATTCGAGCCACTATCACATTTACATGACAACAGCTAATGATTACCATTAATTAAGCTACATTCCACTTGAAAAAACAGATTTAAACGAGCTTCATCAATAAGTACATGCCTACAAATTATTACAAAGCGCCTAAGGCCAACCTGGAAAGTAAAACCACTCCTTCGCCCCAAACTATATCCTTCCTTATTGCCCTTAAAGCTACTGCGCTAACCTGTGTCGTATTGCCAACTATTATTGCGGTTTTTTCCTTGCCTGGCGCTTCCGGAATTCAGATTCTTAATGGCACAGTCCCCATGCTGACATTCTATCTGATGACTACTCTGGTATCCTTAATCGCCACCCTAACCTACGGGAAGCTTATTGAGTACTTCCTGTTAAAGATGCAGAGATACAACCGAGTTTCTATGATGTTGGGTGGTGCTCTTCCAAGCATTCTCCTTTGCTGTGCAGGAATAGCAACAACAGAATCAGGTTTCTTCGGTCTCGCATTTATTATCGCTTTATACTCAATTCCCATTGCCTTTTTATGCCATTATTTTGTTGAAAAATCTGGCAAAGATGTAAAGAGCGCTTAAAGGAACCTGCCTCTTCCCCCCTCCCTCAGACGAAGAATTAAGAGCCTCCGATCACCTTTGGGAATTTCTTCTCAGAATATTGATAGTTAATTCCCAAGGAAAACACTCTGCCCATAATCAAAAATCGGAGGGTCATCCTATAACGTCATCCAATATCATTTTAACGATAGTGCTTTGGATGTCAGTGGTAGCTTTGGGTGAAAATAATTCAAGTAATTACCCAGGGATTTGAGAGCCGTCTTTGCCTAACCAGCTATTCAGCAGAGTCCCAAATCGACAAACAGGCAGTAATCCGCTTGATAGAACTTAATATGTTGATTTGTAAGGAAATAGATATGAAAACTTACGCCTCCATTGCTGCGGCAGTCGCTATAGCCATCAGTGGGCACGCTGCCGCCAATACAGTTATTCCCATTCAAAACGGTAATGGAAATTCAATAACAGCCAACCAGAATGATCCATCAACATCTGGTAATTTTGCAATACTTACACAAATCGGTGACAACAACTCAATGACCACATCTCAGCTAGTCAACACTACGAATAGTGTTATCAACAGCACCCAACTTGGCGACAACAACACTGTTTCATCGATTGATCAAACCGATGCCACTACATCGACTGTTACCGTACTGCAAAATGGCCAAACCAATTTGTTTAATGCGCTTCAAGTTAGCACTACTTCAAGTACTTCAACAACGACACAAACTGGCACCTCCAATCAATATACCACCGTACAAACTAATTCATCTTTAGATAACACCGTAATCACCCAGAATGGTGACTCAAACATGGGTTCCATGGTTCAGTCATCCTCCTCTGGGAATGGGCTTTTTATTACCCAGCTTGGAACAACTAATACCGCAGGAGCAGCTCAATCAACTGAGACTTCCGGCACCATCACGGTACTTCAAGATGGCACATCAAATATGTCGGGAAGTACACAATCTCTCGGAACAGGGAATACTCAAAGTACAACCCAGGTGGGAACGAGTAACACCTCATTAGTTCTTCAATTTACCAGTGTCGGAGATTCCGCTGAATTAATACAGGAAGGTGATTCAAACGATGCAGATATTGAACAAGATTTAGGCGCGGGCAATAGTCTCTACGCTGAACAGCTAGGCACCACCAATACGGTCATGACCTTTCAAACTGGTGCGGGTAACGATGGTGAAATTCTCCAGGATGGATTAAGTAACTCAGCAGATCTATCACAGGATGGCGACTTGCTCGTAGCCTATATAGAACAAATCCAGACTTCGAATACTGCAACAATTACCCAAACATCAACCAACAATAATGCCAGTACTATGCAGATGGGTTTCGCCAACACCCATGACACCACCCAGGCAACAAGTGGAAACTCAGCAACTGCTACCCAGCTAGGTACCAGTAATACAGGTACCATCTTGCAGTAATTCATCGGCCGGCTCCTGTGAGCCTCAAGCTGGAGCCGGCCATACCTGATGATATAGTGATATTTACTTTGCTATAGTAAATTTTTCAACAATTAAAGCCCCCAGGTTTTTCCCCGCCCCTATTTTAAATGCATAAAAGAAATGACTAACGTAATTAGTCACTTCTTTTTTATACAAGACAAGCTGCGATATCTGCCTGCAACTATCTCTTTAGGGATTTCTTCTCAGTAGATTGATAGTTATTTCCCAAGGAAAACACTCTGCCCATAATCAAAAATCGGAGGGTCATCCTACAACGTCATCCAATATCATTTTAACGATAGCGCTTTGGATGTCAGTGGTAGCTTTGGGTGAAAATAATTCAAGTAATTACCCAGGGATTTGAGAGCCGTCTTTGCCTAACCAGCTATTCAGCAGAGTCCCAAATCGACAAACAGGCAGTAATCCGCTTGATAGAACTTAATATGTTGATTTGTAAGGAAATAGATATGAAAACTTACGCCTCCATTGCTGCGGCAGTCGCTATAGCCATCAGTGGGCACGCTGCCGCCAATACTACCATTGTCAATCAAAATGGCGTCGGGAATTCAGCCCTGTCCAACCAGGTTGACCCATCCACGTCAGGTAACTTTGCGATATTCACACAAATCGGTGACAACAACTCATCGACCACATCTCAGGTAGTCAACACTACGAATAGTGTTATTAACAGCACTCAACTTGGCGACAACAACACTGTTTCATCGATTGATCAAAGCGACGCTACTACATCAACTGTTACCGTACTGCAAAATGGCCAAACCAATTTGTTTAATGCGCTTCAAATTAGCACTACTTCAAGCACTTCAACAACGACACAAACTGGCACCTCCAATCAATATACCACCGTACAAACTAACTCATCTTTGGATAACACCGTAATCACCCAGAATGGTGACTCCAACATGGGTTCCATGGTTCAGTCATCCTCCTCTGGGAATGGGCTTTTTATTACCCAGCTTGGAACAACTAATACCGCAGGAGCAGCTCAATCAACTGAGACTTCCGGCACCATCACGGTACTTCAAGATGGCACATCAAATATGTCGGGAAGTACACAATCTCTCGGAACAGGGAATACTCAAAGTACAACCCAGGTGGGAACGAGTAACACCTCATTAGTTCTTCAATTTACCAGTGTCGGAGATTCTGCTGAATTAATACAGGAAGGTGATTCAAACGATGCAGATATTGAACAAGATTTAGGCGCGGGCAATAGTCTCTACGCTGAACAACTAGGCACCACCAATACGGTCATGACCTTTCAAACTGGTGCGGGTAACGATGGTGAAATTCTCCAGGATGGATTAAGTAACTCAGCAGATCTATCACAGGATGGCGACTTGCTCGTAGCCTATATAGAACAAATCCAGACTTCGAATACTGCAACAATTACCCAAACATCAACCAACAATAATGCCAGTACTATGCAGATGGGTTTCGCCAACACCCATGACACCACCCAGGCAACAAGTGGAAACTCAGCAACTGCTACCCAGCTAGGTACCAGTAATACAGGTACCATCTTGCAGTAATTTATCGGCCGGCTCCTGTGAGACTCAAGCTGGAGCCGGCCAAACCTGATGATATAGTGATATTTACTTTGCTATAGTAAATCTTTCAACAATTAAAGCCCCCAGGTTTTTCCCCGCCCCTATTTTAAATGCATAAAAGAAATGACTAACGTAATTAGTCACTTCTTTTTTACACAAGACAAGCTGCAATATAGGCCTGCAACTATCTCTTTAGGGATTTCTTCTCAGTAGATTGATAGTTATTTCCCAAGGAAAACACTCTGCCCATAATCAAAAATCGGAGGGTCATCCTATAACGTCATCCAATATCATTTTAACGATAGTGCTTTGGATGTCAGTGGTAGCTTTGGGTGAAAATAATTCAAGTAATTACCCAGGGATTTGAGGGCCGTCTTTGCCTAACCAGCTATTCAGCAGAGTCCCAAATCGACAAACAGGCAGTAATCCGCTTGATAGAATTTAATATGTTGATTTGTAAGGAAATAGATATGAAAACTTACGCCTCCATTGCTGCGGCAGTTGCTATAGCCATCAGTGGGCATGCAGCCGCCAATACTACCATTGTCATTCAAAACGGTAATGGAAATACAGCAACATCTAACCAGAATGATCCATCAACATCTGGCAACTTTGCAATATTTACTCAAACTGGCGACAACAACTCATCCACCACCGCTCAGACAATCAACTCTACAAACAGTATTATCAATAGCACACAAATAGGTGATAACAACACCGTTTCATCAATTAGTCAATTTGACACCACCACTTCAGCCATTAATGTACTGCAAAATGGCCAAACCAATCTCTTTTTTGCCATGCAAAGCAATACGATGACAAGCACATCAATAAGCACACAAAATGGTACATCTAATGAAATGGTAATTACACAATTTGAATCCAACTTAGATAATATGGTTGTTACCCAGACAGGAGATTCAAATATAGGCGTGCTCGGACAAGACCAAACATCTAATACTTCCCAAATTTTAAATCAGCAGGGAATCTCAAACGTAGTCGGAGGCATTCTAGCTAACGAGACGTCTAGTATTGGCATAATTTTCCAAGATGGAACCTCGAATATTGCAGACTCTATTTTTGAAAATGGTTCGGGGAATTATCAAAGTACCATACAGCTAGGCCTTAGTAATACATCATTCGCTAAACAATCCTCTGCATTTAACAACACTTTTAATCTGCTACAGGATGGTGACTCTAATGATGCCCATGTTGTCCAGGAGTATGGCTCCGACACCTCCATTGAGGTCATACAGCTTGGCACAACTAACATGGTAATGACGGACCAGACTGGATCAACTAATGAGGCAGGACTTGAACAAGATGGCCTCAGTAACACCGCAGACCTCTCTCAAGATGGAGACCTACTTGTAGCCTTTATGGAGCAGGTTGGAGATTCTAATGGAGCTACGATTACCCAAACCTCTACGATGAATACCGCTAGCACCATACAAATGGGCACGACAAACACCCATGACACTACCCAGGCAACAAGTGGAAACTCAGCAACTGCTACCCAGCTAGGTACCAGTAATACAGGTACCATCTTGCAGTAATTCATCGGCCGGCCCCAGTGAGCCTCAAGCTGGAGCCGGCCATACCGGATGATATCGAAAGATTTACATTGCTATAGTAAATCTTTCGATAATTAAAGCTCCCGAGTTTTCACCGCCCCTATTTTAAATGCATGAAAGAAATGACTAACGTAATTAGCCACTTCTTTTTTATGCAAGACAAGGTGCAATATAGGCCTGCAACTATCTCTTTAGGGATTTCTTCTCAGTAGATTGATAATTAAATCCCAAGGAAAATACTGCTCACCTGACCGAAAATCGTTAGGTCATCCTACACCATCACCCAATATCATTTTAACGGTGGTATCTTGGGTGTCAGCAGTAACTTTGGATGGGAACAATTCAAGTAATTACCCAGGGATTTGAGAGCCGTCTTTGCCTAACCAGATATTCCGCAGAGTCCCAAATCGACAAGCAGGCGGTAATCCGCTTGATAAAGATTAATATGTTGATTTGTAAGGAAGTCGATATGAGAGCTTACACCTATATTGCTTCGGCACTTGCTTTAGCAATCAGCACGCATGCTGTCGCCAATACTACGATTGTCAATCAGAATGGCACCGGGAATACAGCAACAGCCAACCAAGCAGACCCCACCACGTCGGGCAACTTCGCGATATTCACTCAAACCGGCGACAACAATTCATCAACCACATCACAGGTAACCAACTCTACAAATAGTGTTATCAACAGTACCCAAATAGGCGACAACAATACGGTTTCGACGGTTGAGCAAGATAATGCTACTACATCAACAATTACTGTACTGCAAAACGGTCAAACTAATTTATTCGATGCCACTCAAACCAATACCACATCGGTAACTTCAACAACCACACAAATCGGCACTTCCAACCAGTTCACCACAACACAACTCAATTCCTCCCTCGATACTGCCGCTATTACCCAAAATGGTGATTCTAATATCGGCTCAATTGTTCAATCAAGCAGTTCAGGGAATGGGATTGTTGTTACCCAACTTGGAACATCCAATGAAGTCGACGGTACTCAGGCAAACGAATCCTCTAGCACGGCAACTGTATTTCAGGATGGAACATCAAATATGGCTACCTTTTTTCAGGTCGCCATTGGCTCGGGGAATGTTCAGAGTACAATCCAGTTAGGGACAGGTAATACCTCTCTCATAACACAATTTACATCTACCGGGGGTACTGCCGAGCTAATACAGGATGGCGATTCAAACGATGCTGATCTTGGACAGCAGGACGGCCTCGGTAATAACCTTTTTGCCGAACAACTGGGTACAACCAATATGGTTTTTGCCTTTCAATTTGGTGACAGCAACGATGCTGAGATCGAACAGGATGGCCTAAGTAATTCCTCTACGCTGTTTCAGCTCGGAGATTTACTGGTTGCCGATGTGGAACAGATTGGAGATTCTAATACGGTTACGATTAACCAATCAATGACGATGAATACCGCCAACATTATGCAAATGGGCACAACAAACACCCATGATACTACCCAGGCAACATCTGGGAACTCTGCAACAGCGACGCAAGTAGGAACCAGCAATATGGGTACTATCTTACAATAATTCACTGACCGGTCTCTGGGAGCTTAACGAGAGGCCGGCCTTTTTATTTCGTCCATTGACGTTTGTTCACCATACATGGACAGACGCAAGATGCTGTATCGCAAGGGGGTTTAGCCGGTATGCCTCCTTGCCGTTATTGGCAAGTATGAAGGCATTGAGCAGGCAGAGCTACTGAGAAAGAACACAGCCAAGACAGCCTCATATCCGATATCCCGTTAACGTAGATAGTGATCTGGCGGCTACCAACAGCACAGCATCATAGAAACAACTGAAGTTAAATTGCTAATAACTTACACGAGATATAGATAGTTTTCGCTGATATTCATTTACAAGCAGTTCTGAGTGCTTGCCTTATACTTGCCAATGAATATTTAGAAAGTATGAGAAAGGAGGACATATCCCTCAGGAGAAATGAGAAATCAGTATAACTGAAAGGAGTAAATATCTATTAGTTACCTTTTCTTCTTTTCTTGGAAGAAAATTAGTGAAACCAAGAAACCTATCAAAACAATAAATCCATCTACCAGTAGTGCTCGATTAATCCCGGTAGCAATATCCGGCGCTGATGCCAATATGGCTGAATTGATCCCCAAACCCACAGCGCCACCTAAAAAACGGAACATATAGACAACAGCACCAGATAAACTGGATTTACAGGCATCCACAGAGGTAATTGCAGCGGTCACAGCGGCAGGGCTAAATATACCCAAGCCACTACCAATCAATAACATACCCGGTACAAAGACTGGGTAGACAATATGATTACCGTGAACCGAAAGCATGAAAAGCCCCAGACTCATCGCCAAAGCACCTGAACAGAGCAGTAATTTGGGGCCAAACCGCTCATGAATTGCTCCAGATACAAATGCAAAAATGCCAGAAGAGACCATAGCCGGCAACAAAGCCAATCCGGCCTGAAATGCAGAATAATGATGCACGCTAATAAAAAGCAAAGGGATATAGACAAGGGTTGCAAAGAAGGCGATAGCGACAAAAAACACACTAACTCCTGATGCCATAAACACACGATTTCTCACCAAGCTCTCTGGAATAAGAGCATCATCTGCCATTCTAGCTTCAACAAAAGCAAAAGTTATCGCAGCCAATAAAGATATTGCCAGAAGACAGAAAACCAAGAGTCGAGAAATACCGGTCTGAGTCATTAAGTCAAGAGCCAACAAAAACAGGAAAAGGGATACGGAGAGAGTTAACACGCCCAAGTAATCAATTCGTTCGTCTTTTTTTTCAAACTGCTCTGACGGGTACTTCAATACGTAAAAAACGACCACAAAGATAGCAATGGGGATATTTATAAATAAAATCCAGCGCCAGCTCAAAAAATCTGACAACACTCCTCCAATAACAGGCCCGCAAGCAGTAGCCACACCTAATGCAGCCAAAACAAAGCCCCCAACAAATCCTGCGCGATCAGATGGCAACAGTGTGTAAGCCATCCCTAGCATTGCCGACCAGGCTAATGCACCTCCCAACCCCATCAATACCCTGGCGATTAACAGTACCCCTACCTCACTCGCAAGCCCTCCCAATAGCGATGAGCAAGAAAAAATACCAACACCAATTAAGAAAACAGTTTCACGCCCATAGATATCCGCCAAACGCCCACTGGTCACAATAATGACTCCATAGGCCAGGGCATAGGCATTCACTACCCAGTGAACGAATGATATGCGGACGGAAAAGTCTTTGGCGATAGCGGGGAGAGCTGGTGAAAAGGCGGTAAAATCACTGGCGATCAAAAATACTGATAAAAAGAGAACAAACAGTCCCCAGATTTGCCCCTCTGAGATACTCTTCATTTTTGTCATTTTTCGATACAAGCTCTCTAAGGTCCTACTTAGTGACACTCTAGTCCATGGGGTCAGAGGAAGAGTCTCATGGCTTGTATAGCTCCATATATTGCATCTGGCGACGATTGATACGTAGATAAGTAGATTGGGAGGCTTACTGACTGAATCCGTCTAGTGACAGCTAATAACATCATTTACTCTTTACTTAAAAAGTGGAGTTAAATAGTGGGATTAATCAACCTGATTCTTTTCCGTTTTAATAACTTCACATTATTGTTTGAAGCTCAAACGAAAGGGATAAGAAATAAGGCCCAGCTTGCACCGGGCCATTAAATCACAGCTTACCAATAATATTAATAAACACCCCGTGACTGTCATAGTCCAGCTGGGTGAGGTCATCAGAGAAGTCGGTAAAGTTGTAGCCCACCCCCAACTTAAGGTGATCGCCAACATGGCGATACAAGCCGATTAAGGCGCCGCTCTTGCTATCCTGGGCATCGGGTAGATCGAGCAGACGGGCTTCCAAGAGGAGGTCCCAGCGTTTGATAAAATGCCAGTCGGCACGCAGTACATAAAGGCTGGCACGGCTATCGAAAAACTCCGGGTCTTCCGTGTCCATACTCAGCTGACCCAGACGATAGGCGTACTTACCACCCAAGGTCCACTGTCGATTGAGATCGTAACTGGCGTCTATCGAAAAGATATGACTCTTCTGGATAAATTCAGTGGAGGTATTTTCAACCGTAACCTGATCCTGAGTCGGCACATTATAGAAATAGGTGTACTTCATCAGGGTATTCAGGCGGTCGTTATTCACCGGGCGATAGGCATAACCCATTACCGCTTCGGTAAATTTACCATCGTAGAATTCACCTTCCGAACTTTTGCTGTCTGAATAGTTGAGCTTGCCAACCAAGCGCCAGTCCGGAGTGAACTGGTAGTTGAAGGTATTTTTTAATAGCCAGGTATCGCGCTCAGTTTCCGATACAATATTTTCGCCCGATACCGTTTCCGATATATCCGTACGGTATTCCAGCGCGGATGCGATGCGTATAGCATCCAAACCATAGCCCAGATTAAAGCCCATGGCATTGCGCTCGGTCTTGGCTCCTGTATCCGGGTCTTCGAGTGTACCCGCCTCCAGGGTAGTGCCATAGGTCCAACGGTCATTGGGGGCCAGATCCATACCCAGGGCGTGGGTCAGACCAGTGGAAACATCACCGTGACTGTAGCGCTCCTCACCGTAAATATTTAGCGTATCAGAATAGCGACTGCGGAAGCCGGTACTCATATTGCCCTTGCGTGCGCGCACACCGGTATCGCTGCGCTCGTTATCCAGCGCATAATTCATATAGAGGCTGGTTCTGTCAGTCACCAGAAAGTCCGTACCGAGTCGGGCAGCTGTGCCGGTATCACCACCGGAAACTTCACTGTCCATGGTCAGGCGGTCACTTACCCGATAAGCGCCACCAAGGCCGATGCGATTGTTCTCTTCGCGGGTACCGGTCACTTCCATCGTATTCTGAACAAAACCAAAGGCGCTCCAACTCTCACCGGAATCATAGCTCGCCTCGACAGCAACATCTGTGCGATCCCCTTCTGTCTGGGTAGCGGCGACAACTTCGGATTCATCTTCACGGCTATCATTGCGAACTGCGGAGGTGAGTCGCCAGTGATCATTGATACGGTAGCCGAGCATCAAGTCCATGGCATTGGTTTGCAACCCCTGCTCTTCCTCTTTGGTGTCGGCTTTGATTCTTACATCAAAACTTTCGCCGATCGGCAGGTTAACGCCACCGCCATATTGGATGGTATCGCCATCCACAAATTGGCCTGGACCGGAAAAACCCGCTTCACGCTCTTGATGGTAGAAATTACCCGAGCCACGCAAACTCTCGAAGAAATCTCCCAGCTGTAAAACGCCTTCCACTTTGGTTGCACTGGCAGCAACCGTGGAATCCAGGCTTTCGTCATCAAAGGTATAGCCGCCATCGAGTGAACTGACGCTATCGAGATTGCTACCCTCGCTGTCGGCCACTTCAATTTTTACCCAACTACTGGCGCTTTTACGCAAAGTCAGGTCAATACCCTGCAAGGAACTTTCATTCTCATCTTCATCTTGCTGAATACTGCTGAGGCCCAATTTGACGTGATCGCCCAACCAGTAGTGGGCACGCCCACCGACAGCCAGGGTATCCATTTCTTCAAAACCTGGTGTGTATTCGTAGCGTGCTACCAGGTATTGGGGATTGCCGTTGTAAGCGCCATCTTCAATGAGCAGTTCATCATTTGCCAGGGAAGATAAGGGGCTGTTAAGCAGGATACGCCCTTGGATATAGTCGATGTCGTAATCAACTACTGCGGTAAGGGTCTTAACTGCGAGCACCAACCCGGAATCTTTATCCCGGACTTCTACCCGTAAACTTTCCGAGCCACTGGAAATGTCCTGGTGGCGGAGGTAATACAGGGAGCCGCCGGTTCCACGATACTCATCGCGCCCGGCAATGGTTCCCGGCTCTGCTCCAAAGGCATCTATTTGAAAGCGCTTCTCACCAAAGCTGGTCATCGCGTCCGTTTCAAAGTGGCCACTACCGCCGTAGAGCGTTCGGTCAATTTGGGCCAGCTCATTATCGGCGTAGTTGGCTTTGAAATTACCCCAGAGACCGTAATCATCGTACTTAGACAATTTCACATAAAATTTGCCTGACGTTGGGGCGTCTTCAACTACGGTGGAATCATCGCCAAACGTCGGGTAATACAAATCACTATCCAGACGGCGGAACAAGGCATCGGGAGACTTTTCCATAAAGTTGGAAAACAGATCCTCTACCGGGCCCTCTTCGGTATCTGCACTGGCCGACAGGCGCCAGCCTTCCCCGAAACCGCCGTTGGTGTAAAACCCCAGACGGCCATCGTAACTTACTGAATTGTCATAGTGAGTTTCGTCACCGGTAACCAGGGCTGCGGGGCCATTGGTTTTATCGTAGCCCACGGTAAGGTCGGCAATCCCTACAGTAAACCAGTCGTTTTTGGCAAAATCCAAATCCCGCAGGAAAAGTTCACCATTACCCTCATCATCAAGTATCGCCACTTCAACCGTATGCATGCCCGGCTCAAAAATTTGCTCGGCGATAAACTGGCCTTGACTATCGACCGGTACCGGATTGCCCGCTAACCATACGGTGTGCCCGGGCGGCACCTGAGTGCCATTGACCAATACACTGTTACCATCCAGAGGGATGTTCCGCTGTGCTAAGCGGTTCTCGCCGTAGCCTACTAATAATTCCCTACCGATATCTTCATTTTCTGCAGACTCTTCAATTTGATCTACCAACCACAGGGTCTGTTCCGTAGTCTCGTCATAGCGGCCCTTGTTGTCATAGGCACGCAGTACGTAGTGTAATTTTTTTAGAGGCGCCTGGAATTCAGAAAATTCTGCATGCCATTCCCCTTTGCCAAAGTGATCCAGCGGTACAATTGCCAGAGGTGTATCGCGCAGAGACTGTCCCTCTTCGAACAATCGCACTTCGGTACTTTTAATAAAAGAGGGATAGTTGGTATAGCTACTGAAAAATACCCGGTTCTCTGCCAGATCGGTATCCGGGTTATCTGCGTAACGGATGGTGTTGGGCCACGCTGTCACATTCAGGCGCGGTTGCATTTTTTTATTGTCGAAGCGAAATTGAATATTCGCTTCTTGCAAGGCCACATCAGTACAGCGCTGTAAGTCCGCCGAGTTTTTATAGGGGTCGTATTCCGGGCTGCCGTCGACAGTAATACGCATCAAGTTAAGTGCATAGGGATTATTGGCTATGGCTTCACGATTAATGCGCTCGATTTCCAAGCGATCACTTTCAGTGAGAATTGCCAGTTCATCGTACAGGATTTCGACCTCAACCCTGGCGCCATCCCGCTGCTCAAAGCCATTGCTCACTACATCTGCGGACTGGACGTAGCCGCGCCCTTCAAATTCCACCTGGCTATCTTCGAGGTTGAGCAACTCCTGTACCTGTGCCATAGCGCGCTGAGCGCGGGCACCGGACAGTCCCTGGTCATCGCCGTAAACCATCGCTTCGCGGCGATCCATACGCTGGTTATCGCTGTAGCCAATAAAGCTCAGACGAACATTCGCTTTATTGGAAATTTCAGCCATGGCCGCACGTATTTGTGTCAGCTGTGCCTGACTGATAATCGGATCGCCATTATCAAAACGAATCGGCGACAGTTTTCCAGCGGCAGATTCATAGGCAATGGTGAGAGTTTCCGCAGCGGCAGCTTCCGGACAGGCCTGAACAGAATCTGTAGCGACTTCCAATGGGTCGTCATACCAAAATTCCACTTCTACGCGACGGTTGAGGGCTCGGCCTTTCGGCGTATCGTTGGCCGCTATTGGTTGACTTGCCCCCTTGCCACTGCTCGTGACCATGGCCGCAGGCAAATTCAGTGCAGAACCCAGGGCCTGAGCGACACGGCGGGCTTCGCTATAGGATCGCTCCTGATAAGCACTCTGTTGGGCTTCCGGATTTTCACTCACGTCCAGGGGGCGGGCGTCGGTATGACCAATAAAGTGAATAACCAGATTGTTTTTATCCGCAAGGTTGGATCGAACCTCGCGGATACGGCGAATAAAGGCTTCCGGCAATTCTATTTGCCCGGGCTCCATCCTCAGTGGCGTCACCAGGTTTCTAAGGCGTGCCCGCTGTTCACTGCCTGCGGCATAAGTAAGCCTACATACCGTTTCCTGGCGGCATACTTTCACCCGGTTGAGCAACAATGCTTCCGCACGGGCACGGTCCGCCATGGCTTTTTCATCCAGGGCGTCATAGGTTACTTTTACCTGTACTCGACGATTCTCTTCACGACCTGCGGTAGTAATATTATCCGCTGTGGGTTCTATATCCCCTCGCCCTTCAACAACAATCATTTGCTCAGGCAGTTCAAGGGCCTCTTGAAGGAAGTCCGCCACGAACTGGGCCCGTGCCAAAGTAAATTCTTCTTTGCTGGCAAAGTCTGCTACCTGTTCCCCGGTAAGGGGATCGGAATCTGTATGGCCAATAAAGTGCAACTTAAAATTGGGCGTCTCACCCAAGTCATTCAAGCTCTGGCGCAGTAACTCCACTGCCTCCAGAGGTATTTCATCCTCAACGCCATAGAACAGGATTGGGTCGATAAAATCTTCCACCACAATCGGGTCCAACGGTGCAACAAATTGAGTTGCATCCTGCAACCATTGATTTGTAGGTGCGCGCAGCAGCATACCTTCAGTATTACTGCCTATCGACTGCTCTTCGAGTTCGGATTGAGCTCCACTTTCTTCAGAACTCAGGCTTGGAATATTTTGCCAGACCTGCCACCAACTAGGCTCATCTACTTGCGCACCCGCTTCCTGGGCCTGCGCTGGAAGTGTCAATGCCAACGCGATCGCAGTGGCGAGACGGCAGTCCCGCCGGGGGAAAAAGCGGGTCGTCTTCGCGGCAGTATTTATCGAGCAAGCTCGCTGATCACGATTCCGTTTTGCAAAGGACATCACTCCAAACCTCCTTTACCAGGAGGCGCTCCACGGCGCCAGAAAACTTCAGTTTCTATGGTCAAATCGTAGTCACCTTCACGGCTCTCCCAGTCCTGGGCGACCTGATCTTTAATTGCCTGCAGACGCTCGTCCACCAGATCCGGATCTTCATTCTCCCCAAGATAGGCAAGGCGTAAAACAGAGGGAGCTTCACTGAGTTTTTCCAACAATAAATCCATTCGGGAATGCCATTGCGGGCGCAATTCTGTTGTGCCCGGTTCAAATACCGCTTCGGCAATATCCAGGCGCACTACCCGGTGCAAGCTGGCTCCAAAGTTGAACTTCAGCATCTTGCCTCGGGTGGCTCGCAGCACACGCGGGTTTTCAGTGGTGAGACGATACCCGCTTGGCAAGCTGCGATCGTCGAGCTTGAGCACAAAATTGGAACCTCGATCCCCATTCGGCACCACTGCGCAGGTAATATGGAATCGACCGTGGGAGTCCGCTGTCGCATTCAGGCCGGTAGCAGTCACCACTCGAGCACCCGGTAAACCACCCTCTCCTTCATCCTGGTAGCCATTCATATTTTTATCGTCAAACACTTTGCCGATAACATCGGTACAGTCGAAGGTGGGATCGGGCACCACGCGCACAGTGGCTGAGGCCTCACCAGAGGCTGCCTGTCCAGAGAGCTGATTAAACATACGGGCGCGGTTCACATATTTGCCCTCGCCCACACCGGAACCCACAACCAATAGCAGTTTCAATACACGGGTTTCTTCCGCTTCCACGCGCAGATCTGACCACCTCAATTGCAGGCCTTCGCTTTCAGGCTCAACCGCTTCTCCATCAAGGCGCGCCGAGCCCGCGACATATTTGAAGCCTGCCGGGAAGTAATCGACTAGCTGTAGATCTGTCAGTGGAATTGGCAGTGTATTGCCAAAAGTGATGGTGTAAGGAACCAACTGACTGCGGGTTACGTTGAGCATGGCCGCGGTTTTGGTGATAGAAAGCGCTCCCTCCAACTCCGGGTCCATGGCGACATGATTGTTGAACAGCTGGCTTTCCCCTGGAATCTGACCATCATCCAAAGTCATTCGCAGGTAGTAGTCCGTTGCCGCATCCCGCGCCTCGACATCAAGAGAGGGGTGAGAGAACGATTCTTGCACCTCACAGTGATTTGCGGTCGCAGGAACCATATCGGCGTTGCTGCCCAGGCAACCAGCCACATCAAAACCGGCAGTTTCGCTGTTTGTCTGAGAAGGAATTACCAGTGATTCACCACCCACATAATCCTCATCCGCGATATCCACCTGAATCAGGTAATCCGCGTTGGATGGACAGGCTGCATCGCTGAAGTTGATATCAAACTTGTAGTAACCCCCAGACTGGGTTACCTGCCCTTGTTGTTTCTCATCATCAAAACAACGCGCAGGCAATTCCTGACCGGAACTCACCCTCAACATAGTGAGGGTGGCACCCTCAATGGCGGAGCGGGTTACTGAATCGTAAACCACGCCATTGGGTGTTAGAGGCAAATTCAAGTCCTGCGGGTTCGCTCCCGAATCTACATAAATTTCACTAATGGACTGCGGGCCGTTGGTGAAATCAGAAACAGAGTTACCCAATGAAGCTGTACTTTCAGTAGCATCTGGTGCGGTGTAACGCATTTCATAGCTAAGGCCACCATAGCTGTTCGGTACGAGCCCCTGGAACTGGAAGTAACCATTTTCATCAGACTGAACTGTTTCCATCAATTCGTCATTGAAATACAGGTCTACCGCCCAATTAAGCAACAGGCTCTCATCCGTATCCAAGGCATCATTGAAATTCACATCGTGCCACAGATAACCAGCCAGGTTGGCAATGCCCGGGGTACCGCCAACGTCAATGGCAACACTGGCCTGAGCGCTGGAAGCCGGATCATTCCACTGTACTTCTGCGGTATTTACTACAGTAAAACCATAATCCAGGTTTTCTGACATCTGCGCCTGGAAACGCAGAGTAACCATCTCTCCCGGTTCCAAATCACCGTAAGTTGTGGCGTAGTCTGCAGTGATTAGCGTGTCGACAACCGTTATTCCATCGGTCTGCCCGTTGAGCATGGCCGAATCAGCGATATAGGTAAGAACTCCATCTCCGGCTATAGCCAGGTCATCGGTGATCTCAATATAAGTTGCTGGGACACCGCTGATATTTTCGACGGTTACCAGGTATTCCAATACCGCACCCGCTTCTGCGGCACCGCCACCGACAACCGCAACTTCTTTCACAATGGAGAGCAACTGGGCATCACCCACGACAACGTCAGTTGGCTGTGCACCGTTGGCTGGGTTGCCATCTGCATCGGTCAGGGTAAGTGCCAACTCATCTGCTTCGACACTACCCTGGTTACTGATAACTGTGCCTGTCGGGGTGCCAGCATTCACCATTACCTCAAATGTGACAGTGGCAGTTTGACCCGAGGTAATAATGCCTTCATTGGCTCCTGGTAGCGGCGGAGTCAGGTCATCGGATGAAACCGGTAGGGCAGAATCCAACTGTGAATTACCACCACCGTTATCCGCGACCACTTCACCATTTAAAGTGGTGGTGCCAGCAACATAAGTAGTGTCATTTGGTACCTGGTCGGTAAGCGCCACTTCGAGAGCATCTACACCACCCATATTGGTGATTGCGATGGTATAGCGAAGTACATCACCCGGATCGACAATTCCTGCGGAAATATAGTCTTCGGCAATCTCCACAGTCTTGTGGGCAATTAACAGGGGTACATCGCCAACAATATCGATCGTGGGATCATTGGGAGCATCGGTATTCGGATCATCGGAGGGCACTTCATCAAAAGTACCGCTACCCGCACCTTCACCATTTACAAACGCTTGGTTTGAAATAACGGTGCCATCATTAACGTCATTAATGGTGACATCAAAGGTGATGACCACTGCAGGTGCGCCATTGGCCGTTGCGCCGATAAAACCATCGGCTTCACCATCGGTATTAATGCTCATACCTGCAGCCAGAGGAGAGGTGCCGCTGACATCAGACAATGTGGAGCCATTCAGGGTGGTAGAGCCACTGACATAAGTTGTATTAGATGGGATCTGATCCAATATCAGGGCATTGATCGAATTCTCATTACCGGCATTTTCCGCGGTAATGGTATATCGCAGGGTATCCCCAACCATCAGCAGATCTGCATCATCAGTCATATCTGCCGACGTTTTTTCTACCACCAGTAATGGCTCTGACTCAATCAGTACTTCTGTGGGATCTTCATCACCCGCCGTATCCGGATCATCGGTGCCGTTGATGTTGGGATCATCACTGTCTTGCAGTAATTGCCCGGGAAGCTGAACCTGGGCCTGGTTGAAGACTTGGGTCCCACTATCAATAACTGCTGCCAGGGTAACTTCATAAACAATCTGGATAGAATCTCCCGTGGTACCGCTCGCCGTAAGATCCAGATTACTGACCTCCAGATAGCCACTATTCCAGGTACCGGCAGAGGCATCGATAGCACTGCTGTCACTGCCAGTCGGAGCACTTACCAACTGTAAAGTGCCCGATTCAAACAGTGCAGAATTATTTAATCGACCCAGGTCATCGGTAATCTCGACTCCGCTCACATCAACACCACTCGTATTGGTCAGTGTCAATGTGTAACGTAAAACTTCCGTGGGACTGGCTGCAGTGGCCGGGTTTTCTCCACGGCTGATATTTTCCACTGCTTTGTAGAAAGTCACTTTCGGCACAGAGGCGCTAATCGAATAAGCGTCCTCATGATCCAGCACACCGGGAGTGCCATCGGTGGGCGCCGCACGGGTGTACTGGCGAACTTCAGTGAGGCTGCTATCCCAGCTGTGCCACTGAGTAACACCAGCAATATTTGTCAGCGTATCCCCATCGACAGTGTCGGCATCCAAATAGGCATCGTAACCAATCAGCAGATGGTAATCCGCATCCAGCATTGCCACTGAACCAATGGAGGTAACTGTGAGGGTGCAGCTATCGTTATCGAATACCGCGCTAAAGTCGGAACCTTCTGTCAGGGTGGCCGTCGTAGTGCCAGCGCTGTCAGTAATTTGCGCGGTGAAATTGGCCGGGGCCGTTTCACACATTCCACCGGGATTATTATCCGGCAAAATATCGGTAACACTAATATCCCAGGCCGGGCCCGTACCGGTATTGTGCAAATCTAAAGTAAAGGTACCGCCTACACCGGACTGAACACTGGTGGGGCCAGTTTTAGTCAGGGTAATAGCCGTGGGCTCTACTACCGTCATGTCCGCCGTAGTATTGCCGCTACCCGCACCCTGCCCCGCAGAGGAATTATCATTATCGTAGTTGTAGCTGTAGCTGGCACTGGCGGCAAAATTCAAACCGTCCACATTCGGCGGGTCCATTTCCAGCAGTCGCAGTGTTACATCAATAACGACTTGCTCGCCGGCGGGCACATCAATTCCGTTAGTGCTATCTGCAATACTGAGACTGGTGGAGCTGCCGTTATTTTCCGGAGTGAAAGATGCACTGCCAGATACTTTACTGGCGCTGACAAATTCCAGATCCGCAGCAGACGTAGTCAGATCCATCAGCACAGTGACATCGTGAAGCGCCGTGGTCTGCACCGTTTCCGGGATGGTAATGCGATAGTTAAACGGCTCGCCAATGGAAGCTGTTAATTGGGTAACTTCAATCAACAGTGGCGCGGCATTGGGAGTATTAAATTGGACACTCACCGGAGAAGTCGGGCCATAATCCTCACGTAAATCGTCAGTGACCGCCACGGAATTCAGAGACGGCAAATCGTTATCATCAAGCGAATAATAAACTTCAACATAGGCCGCATTTTGCAGACTAAGTCCAGCCCCTAAATTAGAATCCGCTTCAACGCGATATACCATTTCCATGGACTCACCAGCGTTGATTCCGTAACCCGTACCTGCGGCAAAATCCCAAACGGCTTCACCATTACTACTATCGAAAGTAGGCGCAACCACTGTTGCTGCGGCACCATTTACCGTGAGGGACTGGACACTGACTCCTCCTTGGCGCAGACCTAAAGGAATCACATCGCGGAATACCGGATCATAGGCTGGTGAAGAACCGTTGTTGGTTATCGTAACGGTATATTCAATCGTATCGCCGGCGGAAAGCGTGCTGCCATCTGCGGGAGTTGAGCTAATAGCTACGGCGAGGTCCGGCTGTAACAGATCCAGTGTTTCACTGTCACTGCGGGTTTCAGCTCCTGTGGCAGCATCAAAACCAAACTCTGCGGTATTGATCAGAGCAGTATTCGCTGCCGGCCAGGGGTGGGAATCCTCATTGAGAACCCGAACAAGGTAACGCACAACAAATTCATCGTTGCTGGTATCGTTATCACCCGTATTGACCAAGTCGGGAATGCTCCAGGTAACCGTAGTGGCACCAGTAGAAGGATCACCAGACTGCACTGGCTCTGCAATATCGGTGTGGGTAAAGGGCGACGCAGCCGTAAATGGTGCTGAAGTCTGGCCATTAATTGAAAGAGTGCTTACAAACACCAATCCCTGGGGCAAAGTATCGACAATAAGCCCATTGGAGGCCGTGCCCTCTGGTAGGGAGAGGGTAATCTGGTATTCAACCAAGTCGCCCACTCGCAATTGCTCATCAGCGCTACCATAGCTGTCATCTGAACGAATTTTGCTAATTGTGCTGTCATTGGCAGCATCTAGCTGAGCAGCAATATTTTCCAGTAAGTAATCATTCAGGCCACCGCTACCATCAGCACCGTTACGTTCATAAATACTGCTGTTATCTTCATCGAGACTGGTCCATTCCACACTGGCAGTTGCGGACAGCGCCGCCGCCGGCTGTACGCTATCGAGTACAACCACATCGAAGACCAGTTCACTGTTATCACCTGCGGCGATATCCAGATCACTATTGGCCCGATCCCAAACCAGGTTTTGCGCAGTAGTAATTCCGTCACCAGTTACGGTGGGATCTGCCTGGGAGGCTCCGGAAAAAGTCACGGTGCCCGGTACAAACTCAAGCCCCAGGGATAACAACTCATTAACCGAAAGATCGTAAGCTGGAGAATTTTCCGCATCACCCGCAGCACTGAGGTCCAAGGTAAAACGCAGTACATCGCCCGCATCCGGATCGTTACCGGGATTGGTTTGATTTGCGACAGAGGCAATTGCACTTATCTCTGGCTCGACGATGGTGAGTGTCGCTGCAGTGCCGGTGCCTCCGGACTGAGAAGTGCCGCCATCAGTCGCGGCATAAGAATAAGTCACCACATTTTCAAAGCTGTGACCGGCCTGGGCTGTGGCATTGTTGGCAACCCGGGCGCGAACTTCAAAAATTGCCACGGTACCGGCTGGGATAATATCGATTGCCAGATCGATATTATTGCCACTGGTATTATCGGTGTAGGTAAGCCCATTAATTTCCTGCAATTGCACCAGCTCTAAGCTGGGGTCTAATACATCGGAAATTTCAATATCGTAAATGGCCGAGGTGGTGCCGCTACCGGGGACCTGTATCTGGTATACGACCTCGTCACCGACAGCAGCAGTAGTCGCTGTTTGCAGTGTTTTTTGTGGAGCAGTCACACTGGTCGCAACAGTGCCCATAGGATAGGGAGTGCCCAAAGTAACTGCAGAGTACTGTTCGCCATTGCTAGCTTCCAGCGACCAGAATTCATCGACGGTAAAAGTGTTAACCCAGCTTTCACCGCCACTAATATCTGTATAGAAACCGATCTCGTAACTGATTTCCAAACAGGTACCCGCTTCAACCGGTACCTGGAAATCGAAGCCCATATCATCACCGCGTGTTGCCGGCCCACTGTAGGTGTAGTCTGCTCCCTGTGTCAGTAGAGCACCGTCGAGGCTCACCTGGAGATTGGCAATGGAACTCCCATCCATTTGCGTCGCTAAATCGTCAGTTAGCGATAGGTTGTAGGCGGGGGCAAGACCCGAGTTACAGGCCTGCAGGGTAAACTGCATAATATCGTTGGCCGGGTCCACATTCATATGGGAACTGGGCCAGGTAGCATCGGTCTTGTTGAGATTGTCGATCACCGGTTGCAGTACAGTAATATCGGCGCTGTCCTGCAAGGTACTGGCGGCACCGGTGTAATTTAGCTGGGCCGTATTGGTCAGGGTTGCGGTAGGCGCGGTGATTCCCGAACCCGCCACTACTTTAGCGGTGTACTCAATAACAAAGTTATTGGTATTACCGAAATTACTGGTGATATCTCCCAGATCCCAGGTCACCGTGCCAGTATCACCGGCACTGGGAACCGAAATCGCTGAATAGGTAAAGTCATTCAGACTATCGCTGTAGGGAGCAGCTGTGTCCCCATTTACGCTGACAACAGTGTCAAACTCCAAGCCACTGGGCAGCGAATCATCAATAGTTACTGCAGGTGTTGTTCCCGCCTGTAAATTCAAGGTGAGCTGGTAAGTGACAGTATCGCCAACACGTAGGGTGCCCACTGCAGTTGCGGTATCTGTGTCGGCAATTACTGCTTTTGTAATGCTGGTATTGTCTACCGTATTGATACTGGCTTCTGCAGGACCAACACAGTAATCATCAGGTGCGGAAATACTGGGGCATCCAGCACCGTCGCGCTCATAGGCCAGGTCATTGATACTGCCATCGTCCAGGGAAGTCCAGTCCAGCATCACACTGTTGCTGATAGGCGAGCCAAAAACGCCTGTAACCTGGGTTCGGTAGGTGAGCACCAGAGTTTGACCCAACGCTAAATCCAGACTGTTATCGCCGTTGTCACGACCCCATACGAGTGGACCTGCTGGAGCTGCCGCTGGTGTGGCAACAAAGCCGGATACTGCGGTACCGCCTATTTCTGCGGTGGGTGTAAAGCTGCTGTCAAAGGTCAACTCTGAAGGCAGCGTATCGACTAAATTCAGCTCATAAGCTGCGGCAGTAGAGCCTGCATCATGCACCACGGTAATAACATATTCCAGCACATCACCACCCACCGGCAGATTGCCGGGATTGGTGGCATTACTCACTGTCTTATTAATCTCGAGTAACGGCTCTACTACCGTTACACTGGTTGTGCTGTCGTTGATATTTTCTGTGCTGCCACTTTCCCCATTGCTGTAAGTAAGCGCGGCATTATTTTGGCGATTGTCACCATCATTAGTGGCGAGATCATTTTCGATGCGGGCAAAATAGGTAATTCGAATCAGCGGAGCAATTGTGCTTCCGGCCGTGTCATTTTCACTGCTGGTATCGACGGTGCCGATATCCCAGGTAGCATTTCCGGAAGTATTATCCCCCGGAAAACTGTTAAAGGCCGATTCAGATGGCGCACTGCCATTAATAGTTTCAATACCGACAAAATCGTAAGTGATATCGTAGTCAGTATTATGAGAGAGTACATAACCCTCAGGGCTACCCAGCTGATCAGTGATAACTACATTTTCACTGATACCTTCCGGTAAACTAATCTCCAGTTGGAATTTTTTATGGGCACCGATGGTGGGAACTACTGAGGTGTCCAAATCCGTTTTAGTCATTGCTAATGACGGCACTTCGGTCTGGGCGCTGGCAGTGGTTTCATAATCGTTGATGGGATCGCCGACATTAGGCAAAACACCAATACGCATGCCGTCAGCGGCACCATCAATGCCAATAGAGTTGCCACTATTAAGGGCAACATCTATACCAGGTAGGGATTGCCAGCGGGCCTCAATGGTGTTGTCCAGGATTTCATGGGGCTCAACGCCCTGCTCTACCTGGACTTCAAAAGTGAATATTTTTGTAATGCCAACCGCAATAGTGTAATCGCTATTACTGCGATTCCAGCTAAAGATGGGAGCATTTGTGCCCACCGTAGTGACATCGACATTATTGGGTGGATCGTTACCGCCCACATTTCCCAGGTAAATAAGATTGCTACCGGTGAGATCGTCGAGCACCTGCAAGTTGTAGGCATCTGCACTGCCAATATTTTCTGCTGTAACCGTGACTGTCAAAATATCGTCAGCATCACTATTGGTAACAGCAAAGGATTTGGTCAGCTGTATTTGTGGCTCGAGTACTGTTATTTCATGGGCATCAAATGGCACCGCCACCGCAGCACCGGACTCATCCACATAGGTAACTTGCGCAGTGGTATAGCTGCCGCCATTACCCAAAACATCACCGTCACTGGTATTACTGCTGTTTTCAATACGGGCAATGAACTCTACCGGAAAATCAAACAGGCTACCGGCTACGGTGGTGAGTTCCTGATCACCAAAATCCCACTCAACGTAATCTGCAGTACCCGTGCTGGTACAGGTAGCATTAAAAGTACCTCCCGGTACAAATCCAGCGGCATCGTAAGGGGAGGCACTTAAATCGATGGTCTCCCCTTCGATACATCGCATACCTGCCGGCAATTCATCACGAATCACAAAGTCTCTCAGTTTCGCTGCGGGAATCTGTGCTGTCAGTTCGTAACGTACCTCTTCACCGACAACCGCTGTGTCACTGCTGGTTCCACTGGCCGTGCCGTTGGAGAACTCAAGGGCTTTCTTCGGCTCTGCCTGTACTTCAATAATCCTCATCTGCGCTTCGGCATCGTCGGACTGGTAGTGGCGCGCCCGACCGGCTGCAGGAGTACCATCACCGACACCATCATTGTCCGTGTCACTGTCAATTTGCGGAGAAGTCTGATTACCGAAATTGCCTTCCAAGCTGTCATAGCGAGCGAAGAATGTATTGGTAAACAGCTGCAGTGGTGCCACTGACTGGTGTGGTTTCACACGGTAATACAGGGTTACAGAGTCGCCCGGGTTAATTCGCTCAAGGGCAGTGGAATGCTCATAGGAAAAAGTAATAATAGCCGGAGTGCCACCATCACTACAGTGAGTAGCTTCCGAATAGTTATTTGCACCAGAGGTAATTCCCACCAAGCCATCGTCGCCACTGACAGTTTCCGAACTGCCATCAGCATCGTTATCCAGGCTATCGGAATCCATTGCCTGCACACACATCTGGCCGGAAGAATCCAGGGTATCAGTTACGACAACATCGTATGCGGGAGCGCGATCAACACCGCTATCCGCAGCCCGATTAGTCACCGTGAGACGGAAGATATAAGTCTGGTCCCGGTGCCCTTCATCGGTAAAATCCACAAAATTGCTACAGCTTGTTCCAGTGCCGTAGAGATTTTCATTACAGACTTTTTTATCGACTTCTATCGAGGGTTCAGTAACAGTGACAGATTCCGACCACTCGGTGATATCTGGGAAACCGGGAACCGTGGTTGGAACACCATCAATATTGGTCAGGGTTCCACTGGTATTGTAGTTATCTACGATAATCGTTTCAGTATCAAAAACCGCAGTAAACTGGGCGCGAGCGTAATCGATACTGTCATTTGCGTGTTGATTCGGATCAGTGTTTTCTGTATCCACTGGGTCATTCAACAAGCGGGTTGTCATATCCGCAAGGAACCAGCGATCTTTCGCTGTAATATTGGTAGTAATATCCCACTGTAAATCTGTCTCACTCAGAGAGTTATTCAGACCACCGCCCTCGACAATATCACTGCTCGAAATAACCACACAATTTGCCTGGGAGGTGGGATCAGGAAGGCTGACATCTGAACAATTTAGCGGTGAATCCGCAATATAGCCCTGGCCGTCGGGAAGGTCATCGATAACATCAATGTCCTTCACTTCAATCAAAGTAAATCCCGGTGTATCGAATCCAAACCAACCACCGGCTTGAATTTCAAAACTACACTCTTCACCAATCAATACACTGCTATTAGGGAAAGCAGTTTCACTGGTCAGCTCGGTACATTCATCGGAACGGTCCTTGACCAGGTTAAAACCCATTACCCGCGCGCGCATACCATCAAGGGTGTAATTGTTGGCCAGCTGCAAACTTGGTGTTGTCTCGGTAATTACGGCTGGGCTCGGAAAGTACAGAGGTGTACCATCATTCAGAGTGATCTCACCGACCACATCAGCGCGAAAAGTCAGGTCGTCATCGGTGGCCGAGTGATTCTTTTCAACCACAAAAATCACCCGCTCTGTATCACCGGGTCCAATTTCACCACCAAGATCACCACTGTCACAGCGATACACTGTTGAGGAATCTGGCAAGTAATCCGGCTGGTTCCATACAGGGTGCTGAGGTACAGTGCCCACATTGGGATTGCCCAACGCCGTACAGCTGCGGTCGTTAGACAGTACTCTCATCGCCTCACCGAAGGTGACATACACTGAATAATCATTTGCATCGTGGCCACCATTATTGGTGATATCCACTGTTAGTTCCGAAGTGCCACTATCGCGAACAATATAGAGGGGGTGAACAGTACTAACATCCAGGTCTTCAGGATCGGGCGTAACCGATTGAGACTCCACTTGGGTCGGTGTGGTAGTTGTAGAGCAGAAGTCCTCATAATCAATCGACAAAACATTGTTACCGATAGCAATATTGCTATTGGGGTCAGTGTTACTGGTAGAGGACTCTTCCTCTACATCCAGGTCTGCTTCTAGATCGTAAAAATCTGGCTCAGTAGTGACTATGCGGAAACGAATTTGAACCAGGTCACCATGACGCATCATGTTTTCCTGATCGGAATAAACTGGGTGGCTTCCGCTACTCAACAAACGAAATTCTGGCTCATTGTTGTTTAGTGGGCTGGGGTCCCATTGATTCCAAGTTGATCCCACTCGCCACTCAAGGGTGTCGACCATCCCATAAAAGGTCGAGCTGTAAGTTGCTCCGTGATTATCTTCGCCTCGGTCGATCTGAATAATCTGTGGCGTGTAGGTGGTATCCACGACATATTCATCGGGCAGATCACTGACAAATTGTATATCTTTTACCGAACCACCCGTCCGATTGTTAATGGTGATAGTTACAAAGCCAGCAGCGCCCAAAGGTTGGTTTAAATTTGTACCAGTAATTGCCTGGGTAATCGTCAAATCATCATCTACGAGTGTGCGCATCTCAGAGGTATCTGAGCCTGGTCCACTGGTAGAGGAAGGGCTGGAAATTCCACCGGTACCGGTATCCCCATCTATTTCACATCCCCACTCCACATCAGAAACAGTGTTGGTACCATTACTACAAGAACTATTAACCTTACCCACCAAGTAGATATCGTGACTTCCACCTGCCTCGACATCAATATTACCTGGGCCACTTGCAAAATTACCGCTCAGCTCAAAGTCATTGACGGTATTGCTGGCGGATATACAACTACTGCCAGAGGGCGCAACGCCATTATTATTCGCAACAGCTAGAGCTGTATTTTGGCTAGGACACGCATAATTGATGTCCATATTTGGGTTAGTCATCAAATCATCGAAGCGTACATCCTCCATATCAGCAGCACCGGAGTTACTGATACGGATACGCCAAACTACATCATCCTCGATATTTCCATATACATTACTGGTAAAGTTAGTCTGAGCTGCATCGACATTGCGTCCACGCTTATCAATTGATGGAAGAGGTTCGCGAAGGGTCAGGACAAAGCTGTCATTGTCAGTCGTTGTCGGAAAAGTACAATAATCAAATTGCGCTGTTGCAGTAAGAGTTCGATTGTTACCAACCAGCTCTTCTTCCTCATTACTCTTACTGCGCACCTCAAATGTAATTGTCATGGTGCTATTTTCATTGCGCGCTGCGAGCGCCGACAAATCATTTTGATCCCAGGTAATGGTGGTGCCACTAATTGTCGGCTCGCCAAGGACAGTACCACTACTGACCGTGGTTGAGTTAGGGACGTATTCCAGGTCCGAGCTACCCAAATCTTCAGTGACAACTATATTTTCAATATGTTGGGTGCTGCCAAAAATACCACTGTAAATACTGGGCACATCAATCTCTATCGTAACTTGCCCGTCACCACACAAAGTACACCAGCTATTACTGGATCGATGATCTACAATATTGAAGCTCGAAGGGTTATCTGGACTAGAGGGACAGTTGTGATCAGCCAAAGCCTGTGGCGCAGACAGCAATGCCCCCCAAAAAGACAAAAGAAGTCCAATAAATGCGTACTTGGAGAATTTTCGCTCAACTACTTCCGACTTCATTATCACTTAACGGCCGCCACTTTCTAATACAGATGTTTGGAGATAAATCGGGCATTTACACCAGACACTCCACGGTGGGCGAACTTTAATTACAACCCACTTAGGTAGCCGTGAAACAAGTCATAATTAGCCAGCTGACAAGTGGAACTTTTGTAGGGATTGCCAAGTGGTTCTCAGGCGGACCCTCAGTAAGGGAAAATTTTTGTCCAGAACGGACAAATAATAACTGAACAGGTATGACGAAAATTTCATCAGTTTGAAACGACCGGAACCCACTATTCAGCGGGTTCCGGCCAATTATCAGTCTAGGTTGGCGGGAAGAAGTCAATCGGATAAAGGATGGTAATAGTCGGCACTCCGGCCTTTTCACCAAAGTTAAATCGTTTGACCCTAGCCACAATTTTCGCATTGAGTGACGGAGAATCCACATCACTGGAATCTACACTCACGGCAGAAACCGATCCGCTGGGTTCAATAGTAATCTTCAACACCATCTTACCTTGCAGCGCGGGATTATTACGCAGCTCACGATTGTAGATACGGTACAAGGTGGCCTTGTAGCGATCGAAAACAATCTGGATTTCCTCATCTGTCCGCGACGGACCAGCACCATCACTGAGAGGACGGTCCTCACCAGCAAAGTCACCCTCAGTACCGATAGAACTCTCAACTCGTGCAAAGGCAACGCCACCCAAGTCCGAACCAGATCCACCCACATTGCGACTCAACTCTGCCGTATTGATACCACCACTTCCCGCGGTAGATGCTGCAGTGATCAGTGAGCGCTGACTGCGGTTCTCTTTTTTACCGGCTGTACTCAGCTGGGTTTGCTGGCCGAGGCGGTTATCCAGATCATCCTGTATCAGGTCCTGGAAGTTATCCTTAAAGGCGAGAACACCGGATCGCTCAGCTTTTTTACGCGCCTGCTTTTTCTCCGCCTTGGAGGGTTTCGGGTCCTGCTTGGCTACCTTCTGCTCAGGCTTCTTCTCTGGCTTTTTCTCCTCTTTCTTAGGCTTGGCCTTTTCTGGCTCCGGCGGTGGCTTGGGCTTGGTTTTCTTCTCAATAACCAGCTTGGCCAAACGCTCGGGAATTTCCACTATTTGAGACTCGGGCTGGGGCACCGTATACAGAGGAATCAGGTAGCCCAGCAGGGCGGCGATAAACAGTGAGGCAAAGACACAGCGGCGAAAACGCTTTTCGTCCTCGCCCTGCTTGTGCCATGGCATCACCATAGGGCGGAACTTGGGCTGTTCGAATTCCCGTGTTATCTCGAACTCGAACTTTGACTCTTCCTCCTCGCGGCGCAGCTCATCCGCGCGCTCATCCAGCGCAAAGACCTCTTCCTGGCACTCGCTTATGCTGTTCTGTAAAGCACTGCGCTCTTCGCGCAGCTGGTCCAGGCTCTGGTTAAAACTACGCGTCGACTGGCCGATCCGCTCGATAACCTGCGCAGAAGCATTCTCCCGATAATCTTCCGCCCAGAACATTTCTCCCGCGCCCGCTTCTTCAAGCTTGCGCAGGCGTTCGGAAATCTCGTCGAGCAACTGGTACTTGGACCCCTGGTCCTGTAATTCAGCCAGCTTCTCTTCGATCTGGTGCCGCTCATCCTCGAGCAGCTGCATGCGATAGTGAACCGCCTCAAGCGCCTCACCTACCGCCCGCTGTTGTTGAAGAAAATTACTCACAAACTTCCATTAACCCTGAGATGCTTTCTGAATAACCGCCAGTGAAACTTTGGTATAGCCAGCGTCTGTACAGCTGGACATCACCTTTTTCAGCAAACTGAACGGAATGCCTCTGTCCGCGAGAATATTGACCTCCGGTGGTTCTGGATCCTGCTCCCCCTCGACATCACCCTCACCTGAATCTGCCGAGGCCTGTGCAACTCCAATTGCCTTGGCCAGCTCCGCAACCATGGCTTCCTTAATGGCCGCAATAATGGTTTCCTCGCTTTCCAACACTTCGGAGGTGGCAATTATCGAGTTGGACTCCACCAGGATTTCATCATTGGTAACCATCAGGGTCACCGTTTCCCGGGGCTTGGTCTCCACCACTGAGTCCGGCAAGGTAATTACCTTGGGAGGCTCCAGCGCTTCATTGCTGGAGGTATTAGTCAGCAGGAAAAACACCAGTATCGTAAAAACATCCATCAGGGAAGTCAGGTTCATACCTGAGGTTTTCTTGCGCTTATGGCTTCGCGCCATACGCTTCATGCGTCGGCTTTCATTTCTCATGGCGCATCTCCTATGGAAATATCAGGAAATAAAACCACCTTTTCCACCGCATCCAGATCACTGGGATCACTCCCCTCAACCCGTACTTCAGCTCCGCGCACAGTATCCATAATGCCCACCAAATGCTCATAGGCGATTGTGGGCTCCATCAGGATGATGGAATCAGTTTTTTCCGGATAACTGGCCTTAACTTCCAACAAAAACTGCGTGAGCTTTTTAAGGTCATACACTTCTGCTGTGGGCAGCACAGCAAGAGCCTCAACCTCTGTGGTATCTGCCCCAATGGGAGCTTCAACCAGAGCATTTTCACCCTCACCCTCGATATTCAGGTTGGGGAAGCGAGCGATAACCTTTTCACCATCACTGATTTCCACGGCTTGCTCTCGCACAACCACCTCCACCGTAACCGTGGGATCATCCGGTGCTCCACCACCGGCACCACTCGGCATATTCAGTTCGAGAATTGTCACCCGCGAAAATACCGCCGATACCAATAGAAAAGGCACCAATACCACCATCAAATTCAAGAAAGCAGTGATATCCAGCTCAGGAGCTTCTTTATCCCGCCCGTGGCGCCGCCTTCTCATCACGCAGTTTCCGCTTGCTGTGCTACTGGATTGGTTTTAGCTGGGGCAGTTTTTTCACTAGACGGCTTGGATTTTGCGGGCTCCACTTCAAAGCGGCGACGGGTTGCACCATCAATCAGGTTGGATGCTTTTACAGAGACCATCTCCAGGCTATCGATAATTTCACCGGTGAGTGAGTTCAGTAGTGCGTGGACGATCAACAACGGGATACCAGTCATCAGACCGAAAGCGGTGGTGTTCATCGCCACGGAAATACTGGCGGAGAGCAGGTCTGCTTTTTCTGCCGGATTGGCATTGGCTACCGCCGTAAAGGCTTCGATCAGCCCCATAATGGTTCCCAGAAGCCCGAGCAAAGTTGCGATATTGGAAAACAAAGCGACGTAAGGGGTGCGTTTTTCCAGCTGTGGAGTAATCTCCATCATGCTCTCTTCCATCGCGATTTCGATATCTTCACGACGGCGAACAGCCCCCTGCCGGGCCAGCCCCATAGACAATAATTTGCTCACACTGGATTCGTCCTGTTTTACCAGGTTGCGGGCGCGATCGAAGTCTCCTGAAGCTAATACCGGCTGCAGCTTATCCCACATATTGCGGTTGCTGCGGCGCTCCAAATGCAGTCGGATAAAGCGCTCGATAGCCACTGCACCACCCAGTGCGGCAACCACGAGGATCGGGTACATGAAAGTACCGCCCGTCTGGAAAAACTCGATGACGTTATTGAAAAAGTCCATTACAAACCCTCTTGAGAAATACAGCTAAAACTTGGTGCTACTCCGGCGACAGCCAGAATCAATATGGCGTTAATCGCCGGACAGGCTGAGCTGGTAGAACTCCAACTCACGCATGAAAACTTCCTTGTCGAGCGGTTTGAGTTTGTCGTCCATCAAGCTGGAGACAAGGTCGCTTTCGACACCCACTTCGGAACTTTTCCAGGGGACAATATAGAGAGACTTAGGGGCTTCCTTGTTACCGATAATAGAAATACCCGACAACTCCTTAATTTTTGAATCCACCTTTTTATCGGTGGATTCTTTTTTCTCCTCTCCCTCAGACTGAGCCAAGGCATAAGGAAAAACCATAAAGCTGACCGCGAACGGCAAAGCCCAACGCAACTTAATCACCTGCCAGCCCTCCGTTGAATATCAGCTAACCAGATAGAGACATCCTGGTCCTCTGGTTCCAATTGAACATATTGTTCGAATTGTGCCAGAGCACACTGGAGATCTTGCAGATACAGATCACACAATATGCCCAGGTTTTTTATCAAAGGTAGATATTCTGGATTTTCTGCCAAAGCATTCACATATATTTTTCGCGCCTCGGCAAAGCGCCCTTGCTTTCGGTAGAGAACGGCCAGTTCATTAGTTGCCACCGGATGCTTTTCGTCCAGCGCCAATGCCTTTAAAAAAGCCTCTTCCGCTTTTGCCTCATTGCCACTTTTGTAGTGGGCAATACCCAGATTGATATAGGGTGCCGGAAGGCGCTGCTCGCGCTCCACCACTGACTGCAGAAGTTCAATAGCACCCGCATAATCCTGCTCGGCAAGATATTCCAGGGATCGCTCAAAGTCCCGACTCACACTGCCCGATACCCGCACCGAAGAATAATCAGAGATTTTTCCAGACTTGGTTTGGGTGCTGGCGCAAGCTGCTAACAGCAAGGCTAGGCCCACCAAAAAAAACAAACGCATTTGTTTTTGCATAACTTTCCACTCCAAAAGGCAAATGCCTGTTATTACTGACCCGAAACTGCTGATCCAGCTAAGGGCAATTCCGGCTCTGGCGGCAGGGGTACAATAGTCTGGAGATACTTACCAGCCTCTTCCGCCCGTGCATAGCGAGCGGGCATTAAATTGGCAAGCTTGCCAATACTTTTATCAATCCAGGGGTTATAAATACCGACGCCCAGCAACTCGACATTCTTCTGGTGAACAGAAATGGCTTTTTCCTCGAAGGGATAAATCTGCTCCTCCAATGCCAACTCATACTCTTCCAGCTCCAGGGCATTCAGGTTGGTTGGACGTTCAGAGTCCTTCAGGGCCATGCTAAAGTGGAGATAAATTTCAGCCAGGTAAAAGGTTGCCGCAGCGGTCACATCGGCCACCTGATAATCAATCAGGTCAGTAAATGCACGGGTGGCTGCTTTCATACGCTTGCGCTTGAGGTTGAGGCTTTTCTCGATAGGCGCAACCAAATCCACCTGGGTGAAAGCCTCAAAGCTGGGTTCAGCCAATAGCAGGGCCGCATTACCTGCGAGATAACGGGTGCGGTCGCTGCGCTGGGAACCACCGCGGGACTCAACTTTCACCAGCTCACGAAGCTCTGCCATATAAAGCTTTTGATTCCCGGACACTTTGTAGATATCGGCAATTTTCTGGCGGGTCTCCAGCGCCGGCTCCATGGGTTCGGGGAAATAATCGACGTAGCGACGCAAAACAGACAGCGCTTTAGCGCTATCTTCTGCCGCTGCGTAAAGATCTGCCGCCTGGGTTAAGGCCTCACGGCGTATTTCATCGTCTTCGGATTCCCGCTCAATACGCTCAAATTCCGCAGCTGCCAACAACAGCTCACCGCTCTCCTGGTAAACCACTGCCAACTTCTTGGTGACATCTTTTGCCAGCTCATGCTCCGGGAAGTGACTGCGGAAGTTATTTAATACCGTTGCCGCTTGTACCCAATCCTTAAGCACGATCAATGATGCGGCAGCATCGTACTCCGCCGTAGCCAAAATGGTCGCACCGGGTGCAGCGCCTCGAATACGCAGGAAATGGCTCGCTGCGGTTGCATGATCCTCCTGCTTACGGGCCATATCACCCTGCTGGTAGATAGAAGCCGCCAGGTTATCTACCAGACCCGCCCTATCCTTTGCATCCTGGGCAGTCAGCGTCAAAGTTTCACCGTAAGCGATTTCTGCATCCGCAAAAGCCGCAGTATCGAAAGAAGCGTGAGCCACCAGCAGCCAGGCAGAACGTCTAATCTCCTGCTCCGCAGTGGGGAACTGCTCCAATAGTGAACGACCATTGGCGATCGTCGGGGCATAGTCTTTCAACCCGTAGAGATCCTCCACCGCGCCGAGCATGATCTGAGGGGCTTTGGCATGCTCAGGGAATGTGGCTGCAAATGTCAGCGATGAACGGATAATTTCCCGCAATAGTGGTGCACGCTGCTCATCCGTTGCATCTTTTAAGTTATTGGCCAGATGTTCGCGATAAGCGTAAACCGCTGCGTAGCCTGCTTCGCTGGAATCCTTATGCGCAGGATATTCATAGGCCGTGCGCTCATACTCCAGAGCTGCACCATGGAAATCCCGGTTTTCTAACATCAATCCGGCAAGCTGATAATTGATTTCCGGTGCGCGCTCAGTTTCCCGGAAGGAATCGAGATAGCTTCGATACCAGTGAATCGCCTCGCGATAATTCTCGGCCTTCTTATCTTTTAACTTCTTATTCTGGTAAGCCGCATGGTAGTGCCCGGCGAGGTCGATCAGGTTGGTCTGCAGGAAGGCAACCACCTCTCCGTATTCATTAATATCAAATACAGTCCAGTAATCGGCATTAAGTGCATAAGTAGTAGCGAAATCCTTCTTCGCTTCCAGCACCAGTTTGGGGAAGCCGCCTTTACTGTAGATTTCAATAACACGAATTGAGAAATCCGCAGATACTCTGTGCAATTGGTTTCGATCAACAAACGCAATATAGGATTTTGCCGCATCCTGGTAGCGACGCTTCTCCAAATAATATTCACCCAGCTGGCTGTATACCCGGAACTCGTAATCTCTATTGCCCTTGCGGGTGAAGTAATCGACAACCGAATCAGGGCCTTCCAGGTAAGAAAAACTCAAGCTGACTACACGGAAAGTATCGTCAATATGCTTGCGCTCGCCCTTATTGTTTTTCTGGTCGAAGTCATAGCCCTGGGAGACTTTGTAATCCAGCATGGCGATATAGTCATCCAGGGCCATTTCATACATATCTTGCTTAAACAACGCCCAACCGCGTTTATACAGGGCAAGCTCGTAGAAACTGGATATCACACCAATATCGATAACTTTTCCGTAGGACTCTTCCGCATCGAGAAACTTCTTGCGGGTAAAATAGTATTCGCCCAACCGAAACCAGGATTCATCGATATGTCGCGAGTCTGGATAGTTGGCCACCAGCTGGCGCAATACATCCACCGCTGCGTCAATCTCTCCCGCCTCTTCATAAGCCCGGGATAACTGATACATCACCTGGTCGTTGCGGTGATACAGGGGGTACTTTTGCAGCAATTTAATATAGAGATCGATGGCCTCGCGGGCATTGGCTGACATCATCTCTTCAGAATCAACGCCCGGCGCTTCAAGCGGGGTTTCATCTGCAGCTATTTCTATGCTGCCACTAGCGCGGGTTTCAAACTCCTCATCAGACTCGACAACCCCTGGGGCCTGCGCCTCAGTCACTACCGGCTCTACCTTCGCCACCGGCGCTGTCGTCTCTGGAGCATCCAGGGTATTTTCAGCCATAGCTTCTGACGCATCGACAGAGATCACCGCCCCGCTTCCAGCAGCAACTCCAGCAAGGTTATCGAATTCTGCATCTTCAGCGCGGTGTGCCTGCTTGATTTTCAGGTCGGCAATCCTGCGCATCGCCTCGGGGGTCAGCTTGGATTCAGGGGTTTCCTGCAAGTACTTCTGGTAGCTGGCCAGTGCCTTCTCCAGGCTGCCATCAATATGCTCTTCCTTAATTTCTACTTCGACATTTTGGAGGCTGCCGATGGTCTTACCGCTGTTTCCCGCACAACCCCCTAGCACTATAAGTGCAGAGAGAAGACCGACGGCACGATTGAGAGATTTACCAGCTTGAGATTTAGATTTGAGCAACTTACTCACGAATCACCTCCCTCTGCTGATTCTTCTTCCTCCACCGGCTCCATCTCCGCTGGATTCTCCTCAGGGATTTGCTCTTCCAACAGCGCCTTGTGCTGCTCTACCTTAAATTCATCTTCACGCTGCTCCTGCAGCTCATTAGCGCGGTCGTAGCTGTCTGCCAGAGCAAAGCGGGCTTTGATTTGATAACTCTCCAACTGCGCGCGACGGCGTTCCAACTCGGCAATTGCCAATGCCTCAAGCATGGTGCCCTGGCGGGCCATCAGGGTTTTCAGTCGCCGTTGGGTTTGCTGGATACGCGCGCGCAAACGAGTAATATCGCGGTCGTAACCGGTATAGCTGTGAGTTGCCGCCTGGCGACTGCGCACAAAGGAGTCGTAAACAGACTGGAGACTTTCGATCTCTTGGTTTAATTCCGCCAGGTGTTTGTAGGCCTCGGTCAAACGCTGGTCGTACTCAAAGGAAAGACGCAGGTCCAATACACCTTTGAGCCGCTGAACCCGCTCCAAAGTAGTTTCAGTAAAGCCCTGGGGATGCTCAGCAATTTTTCCGCTAAGTTCCAGGAGCTTCAATCGCGCCTCCTGCTCTTCGGCGGTTGCCAGGTATTCTGGGCGGCGGGAGATCAGCATCTGCTCTATACGACTGGCAAACTGATCGCGCTGCTCCATCCGCAGCTTGATACGGGCGTCGAGCTCCCGGAATTGCCTGTCCAGCTCCGGCAACAGGGGCTCGTAATAGTTGCGGCGAATACGAATAATATCTTCGTAGGCTGTCAGGCTTTTTAGCCACTCTTCATTGCGCTCATATAAATCGTTGAGGTCGCGATAGTTACGCAGAAATTCCTGATAGTCATTGGACGCCATCAGGTCGAGTAAGTAATGGGTCTCGGGGGCTTCCGGTAAATTGCGCAAGGCCACTACCCAGTTCTGTACCTGGGTAGCCTCTTTACGACGCAACGCCTCAAGGAACTTACCTTTGCGAATACTATGAATAGACTGAGTGAGGGTATCAATCTCGCGCCCGAACGCGTCTAATGCGCGGCCGTAGTTAATTGCAGCGGTACTGTGGACATCCAATTTGCCATAGGCATAGGGCACCGCCAACATGACCTCTTGCACTGGCTCACTGGTGCCTTTGCGGTCTTGCAACAGTTTCCAGGGCACCAGTGCCCGATCATAGCGACCCGCGCGGGCCTCTACCCAGCCAGCACCCAGCAGCGCCCTATTTGAAAAAGGGCCATCGAGGTTTACACGATCAAAATAGGGGCGCGCCATATCCAGCTTGCCCAGCTCCATTAAATGGGAGCCCAATAAGAGGTTGGTTTTATCGTAAAGGGCCTGCAGGGCCGCCTCTGAACTGCGCTTTCTTCCCAGTGCAGTCAACTCCAGAACACCGCGCTCCTCTTCTCCCGCCTTCAGTTGGGCAATACCCAAATTGAAGGAAACAAAGCCCTCTAGCGACTCTTCACCCTTCAGGTCTTGCAGCAGTTCTACGGCCTCCTCGAATCGACCGAGCTGCATATAGACTCGAGCACGCAAAAACTGCTCATCTGCACGGACCCTCTCGGGAACCCGCCCATCAATCATTTCCAGGGCGTGTAAGGCGTTGCGCGGCTGTTGTTTGTGATAGTGAATTTTTGCCAGTCGATACGCGGCTTCATTGCGCACCGGCTGGGAAACATTTCCCTGCAGTACAGCCTCAATAGCCCGCCCGGCCTCCCTGTGCATTCGGTAGGACAATTCCAAGTCACCCACCGAAAACTCAGCTTGCCCCAAGTGCGCACTGAAAGGATCGAGTTCGGGCTGATCTAAGCGGTGATACTGAGCAAGTTCTGTGTCCAGTGCCACAATCGCATCAAAATAACTTTCCTGATGGGCATGAAACATTGCCGCACCGAAAAACAGGTCTTTAAGTTCTTCCTGCGGTTCAGTCGCCGCTGCAGCGGGGAGAGCAGCCAAAGAACAAAGGGATAGAGCACCAAGCATCACCCTGGTTTGACAGGACAACACATTTACCAGGGACCTGAGCATGATTACCAGTCCTTGAAGTTTATCGTGGACTCGGTTCCCAGAACCTTAATCTCGACAAATTTAGGACCCACTGCCTTCTCTACAGTGTAGGAAGCTGTGGCTCGATACTCTTTTCCTGATGGGGTTTTACCGAGAAAACTAACCTCTAATGGGTGCCCACCCACTTGCACATTGCCAGTGTATATTTTTTGTACCCCACCTTTTTGCAGGGACTCAATTTCCCGGTAGGTATAGAGATGATGGGCAACTAATTTGCCATTCAGTGTGACCTCAACCGACTCCAGCTCGAAGGGCTTTTCATCAGCCACCGAGACAAAAAGAGCTACCTGCGTATTAGAGGGGAATAAGAGCTTTTCCTCCAGCTGTGACAACTCAGCAGTGAGATCAATAACATCTTTCTTAACATCCTGGATCTGCTCATCCAGGCCACGGATATCATCTCTATCAATAGTCTGAGCATGCCCAGTACTGGCCAACAGAAAGAAAAGTACAATCTGAAGAATTCTGAACATGTGGCCTACCTCCGACCCAACCCTAAACTATCAATTCCTGTCAGATAATCTGGAACAGGACCGCAATAAACCCAGGCACAACAGAGCCTTGAGCTGCGGCATTGTATTGAATAGAGGGTTAATCAGATGTGAGGAAATTCAAATCTCACAAAAACTCAAAGAATGGATAAATTTTGAAAAAAGCACTTCCAGCAAATAAAAGAGATCTACAGCACAAAAGAAGTGAGACGCACTTCACTTGCGATCAAGAAAGCTCTCCGCTTTGGCTCTCTGGCCTACCGATCACAAAGAACATGCAAACAATCAAACCAACCAAGGCTAGGTAAGCATTTACTGTAAAAGCTCTATCTATACCCGAAGGTATATCTGGAGCGAAGGCAATGATTGTAGCATTCATACCCAAACCAACCGCACCGCCACCAATTTTAAACATATAGAGGATAGCGCCTGCCAAGCTGGCACGGTGAGGTTCCACCACCGTAATACCCGCAGTCGTACTGGATGGATTGAACAGCCCAATACCCACTCCCAACACGACCAAGCCCGGACACATATCCAGAAAACCCGTGTCCGAAGTCAGGTTCGAGAGCATGAACATTCCAACACTCATCCCCAAAATACCTAATGAGACGAGTAATTTTGGTCCAGCTAGCTCATAGAAGCGGCCGGAGATAATAGCAACCAGCCCCGATACGACCATTAAAGGGACCAAAGATAAACCGGCCTGAAATGCTGAGTAACCACGAAAATTCGCCAAAAATTGGGGGACATAGAGAATTGCCGATAGGAATACTACCGAGATTAGGAGTGTCGTAACACCTACCGCTAGGAACTTCCGGTTCTTTGCAATATCAGGGGGAATCAGGGCATCTTTACCAACTCGATACTCCACGATGGTAAACAGGCAGAGCAACACCAGGAACACAACGATCAGGCTGATAACCACAGGATGCTTGAAACCAATTTCCGCGGAAACATCCAGTGCAAAAAGCAAACAAAATAGCGAGGTGCATAATAGTAGCACACCGAAGAAGTCTATTTTTTCCTCGGTGTCACGAGGTTTATCGGGGGGCACTGCCCACCAACAAGCCAGCATTGTTGCCAGAGTGAGGAGAATATTAACGAAGAAAATCCATCGCCAACTGAAAAAATCTGCGAGCACCCCACCCAAAACTGGTCCAGCTGCATTCGCTAACCCACAGGTGGCCATCAGGATACCACCCGCCAACCCTGACCTTTCATAGGTCAACAAATTAAAAGTCATTGCCAAAGTGGACGGCCACATCAATGCCGCACCCACTCCCATCAATGCGCGGGATATCAATAACATCCACATATCCATTGCCAAGCCACCCAGCACGGCAAAGAAAACGAATATTCCCGCTCCAATCATAAATACTCTGCGGCGGCCATAGATATCCGCCAAGCGGCCACCGGTTATGATGAAAACACCAAAAACCAAGGCGTAGCCGTTAATGATCCACTGGGAGCTAGTTATGTCTGCATTGAATTCTCTTTCGATGGCAGGTAGTGCGGGGGCAAAAGCGGTATAGTCATTACTAATAAGGAAGGCCGCGAGAACTAATGCAGCCAACCCCAAGTACTGATCTCGTGTAATTTTGCCGCTCTGTTTAGCCATACTGCGTAATTCACTCGACACCCGAGCCGCTCAGGTAATCCTTCAGAACCTAATTAGCTTGCGATATATTTTTAATACTCCCGCCTAGAGCCTAGACCACTCGCTCATTTACACGCCTTTTGACTAGTCAGTTTTCACTGTGGATACGGATCATCATCTGCCTTGTAACTGGCAGCTCATATCTTATGCTTAAAGGACATCCAAGCACCGGAAAATTGAATTAGTGATTGGATAGCCTACTGAGCCCCCTAAGATCACGCTAATAGATGAGATTAGTAAATGCATAAGTTCATTGTGCTTGTCTTGGTTCTGTTGACTTCTTCTACATTCGCCCAGGGATCTACGGTGAACGACCTAAAAGATTTCCAGTGGAAAAACCGCATTCTATTACTGAATATCCCGGAAGATCCCAATAGCACAATCAATGAATTACTCAAGTTAGCGCCGCAGTTTGCAGAGAGAAACTTGATATGGTTCCTATTCTCTAACGACACCCTTGAGACTAACTTTCCCGGTAAAGTCACAGACAATTTTGCTAAAAATGTACGGGAAAAATATCTGCAAGGACCAGCAATGCAAGTACTTCTTATAGGGAAGGATGGGGAAGTAAAGTATAAAGCCGATAAATTCTCAGCCGTCGAAATTTTTCAACGTATCGACAGCATGCCCATGCGACGCAATGAGATGCAGCAAGGATCTGCACAGTGAACAATTATTGAACATCCACAATCTGATAGAGAATTTTTGTATCCTCCAGTATTACTGAGGAATCCCAGAGTTAGATTTCCCTCAGTTAATTACGCTTCGGCCTTCTTTGCTCACCAGACACCCTTTCCAGCTGGCAACTTTTAACAAACATAGACATCTTTGCGCTAAAGTACGCTATTAGCCTTGCGAACATCTACCCAATGGAAATCAACCTCCAATGAGCAAAAGAGCCATTATCCTCGGAGCTACGGGCCTTATCGGTGGCCATCTCACAGAGCAACTGGCTGGTGAAGAAGTCTTTGATGAAGTACTTACCCTCACTCGACGCCCCAAAGCCACTGCAAGTCAAAGAATACATAATCATATTGTCGATTTTGATCGATTGGAGGAGGCTGCCCCTCTTTTTCAGGGAAATACTCTATTTTCCTGCCTGGGAACCACTCGCAAGCAAGCCGGCAGCCTAGCCGCCCAGCACAAGGTTGACGTTGAATATCAATACCAAGCAGCCCAATTGGCAGCGGCGGCAGGGGTCAGCCATTACTTACTGGTTTCATCCAGCGGAGCCAATGCCAATAGCGCCAGTGCTTACTTACGTATGAAGGGTGAGCTGGAAGAGAAAATCAAGAAACTTCCATTTAAGCGCATCAGTATACTGCAACCCTCCCTACTCCTCGGAGATCGTGCAAATGCCCGACCCGGTGAGAAATTCGGAGGCATCCTCCTGCCAGTAATTTGTATGCTGCCGGGGCTGAGACGTTATAGGCCCATTGAGGGGCGTGAAGTAGCCAAAAAAATGGTTTATTTAAGTCGACAAGAACGAACAGGGGTTGAGACCCTGCGTTTGGATGAGTTATTCAATACGTAAAGAGCCTCTGAATAATTCCGTAATGTCTCGGCGAATCTGGGAGGCTCCTTAAACCTCAAAGGTTAAATTCGGGAGCTTAAAATAAGTAAATCGCTCCCGAATATTGCGGTTATTCCTTTATCTTAATCCCTAGCCAATGCGGATATTGAGTCAAAACAATAAGGACAATTGCATCGTAGACTGCGTGCCAGATTATCACTCCCAATAAGCTTCCGGACACTTGGTAAACCACTCCTAGAACCACACCAATTCCCAAAGTCAGAAAGAAATTGGTCCACGATGAGAAATGAAGTAGCGCAAATGCAATTGCAGAAATTAATAACCCCAACAATGGCGAGCTAAGTTCTGATAACCAGGACTGCAAAAACCCCCGAAACAAAAGCTCTTCACAAATTCCGACTACAATAGAAATCAACAGCAGCTGAAAGAAAGACAATCGTGAAAATAGCGGAATCAGGGCGATCGATTGACGCCGCATTGACTTGCCTAGGGTCGTTTCTGAGCGAGTTAACGACAACATCACACCGTAGGTAGCCATTGCACCAATGATGCCAATTATTACTTGCAACCCTACGCTATCACCAATGATCACTACCTTGGGTGAAGCCAGATAAAAGCCCAGAAGGGCCAGCAACAAGCAAACAACCTGAGTGCCAATTAATAAAAGAAAAACTGGTGAATTCCCTTTTGTTTGGTCAACAGCATCCATTTGTGACCGTCCTTTTTATTAGTAATTTATCGAGGTAGTCGAGTGACTCAGTACCTAAATAGACTGCCTTAGGATTCCGTTCCAACTAGAAACCACATCGAAATTCAATCAGCCGAAATAAGCACACCCTCCATCGGCAATAATCTAACAGAAAATGATGACAGGCATAATCCTCCGCCAACAGCTTATCTCTATCCGTTTAGTTTGACGCCAGACAGCTTATCCCCTTTGAAAAACTGCCTGACTTTAGCCGAAAAGCCAGTCACAGTGCTATGCTCGACAATATCTCTGGAATCGGATAGCTCGTAGAGACTACCCGGTTTCCAGCCCTCTTATCAGTAGATTGTCTTGCAAAGAAACTACACAGCAACTAATTCCAACCATGACACAAGAAATCATAGGACTGGGCCAGCTGCTGAAGGATATTGAGGAGAAAAGTCAGGGGCAGGAAAAAATCTCCATCCAGCATGTTATTGAGGCTGTGGGGCTTCGATCCTTTGCCCCATTCCTTATCCTTATCGGGTTGATCCTGTTTTCCCCTCTGAGCGGTATTCCCGGAATGTCTACCGCGATGGGTGTTTTGCTACTACTGTTTGCCCTACAGCTGCTGATGAAGCGCAACTATATCTGGCTTCCACAGTGGTTGATCAAGCGCTCCATATCCAGCGAGAAGCTGATGGATGCCCTGCACTGGATGGAAAAGCCCGCCCGATTTGCCGACCGCTGGATTCAGCCACGGATGGATTTTATCGTGCGCCGATATGGCACCTACGCTATTGCTGGAACCTGCATTTTTATTGCATTGACCCTGCCAATAATGGAAGTAATCCCCTTCTCTGCCTCAACTGCTGGTCTCGCTCTCACCATTTTTGGGCTATCGCTGGCAGCTCGAGACGGACTCTTAGCGCTTATTGCTTTTATCCTAACGGCCTCCCTAGTACTAGTGGTGATCGTTGCCGTGATCTAGGGAGCCTCTGAATAACTCCGTGATACCTCTGGCTTGCAGAGCGGTTCACAATCAAGGCGCGGCTTCGCAGGAATGTCTAGACCTTTCAAGAAGTCGCAACGCCTAGGGGCCCGCGAGTAACTCCATAATATCTCTGCGGGTCTCCAGACCAAAGCTAGCTACTTACCCTCGCTTTAAGACTTGATTTTTTAATCCGAGCAAATGGGGAAAGTGCACTATGGCGAAAATTGCCAAAAGGTCGTATACCGCATGCCAAACAATCGCTCCCACCAAGCCTCCAGACATTTGGTAGAAAATGCCTAAAATAAGCCCAATCATAAAGGTAAGGAAGAAGTACACCCAGGAAACACAGTGCAGTAATGCGAATATCAGTGATGCACCCAATAAGCCGAGGAATGGCGTACTGAGCTGGGAGAGCCAAGACTGTAGAAAACCACGAAACAACAGTTCCTCACAAACACCCGCAGCTAAAGCAACCCATACCATCTGTGATGGGGACAACTTGGAAAACAGAGGGGTCAATTGAGTACAGTGGAGCCGCAGCATTTTCCCAAATAGCGTCTCAGAACGAGCCAATGTCAGTACTACCGCAAATGTGACAATAGCGCCTAACAATCCCAACAGCAGTTGCAGCCAAACCGTATCACCAATAAATGAAACTTCCATTGGCACAAGGTAGAGACCCAGAGCCGCAAGCAATAGACAGCCCAGTTGAATATCCATTAAAAAAAAGAAAACCGGCAGGCTGCGCCGTGCCGGACCAATCGCTTCCATTCCTGATTTTTCCCTTTGCCTATTGATTTCCTGAGCCTCTGACAACCTTCAAGCTCGCTCGCCCATCCGCAGAAATCATCAATTCGGCCACGCCACCATCCCGCAGTTGTTTTTCCAGATCCAGGGCTTTTTCCTTCGGAGCAAAGTAGGCTTCAATACCGTAGCGAATCCGGTAGCTATCTGATGAGTTCCAAAAATTCTGGCCTGCTACCCGCCCTAGAATAAAGACTCCGCCCTGTGGTTGTTCAAGACTGACAGAGGCTCGTTCATACAATCCAGATGCGCCTTTCTCTAGGCCCACATAAACCACCTCTCCCTGACGCAACCGTCCCTGCCCTTTAAACAAGGCTTTATCTAAAGTGGAAAAGGGGTAACTCAACTGGGCATAGTTACCCCGAAATAATGAGCGCGGGTCTACAGGAACAGTTTTCACTGAGACAGGCTGGCCCGTCCACAGCGGCATTTGAGCCTTAATATACATTCCTAACAGTATAAAAAACTGCACGCCAATGGCGGCAACCAGGCCAATCACAACTCTACGTTTCATCGCAAACTTCCCCCCGCCTGGTGATATTTCCAATACTTGGCTGCTGCCAGCAATAAAACTGCGAAGAGAATAAACAGGAGAGCAGCTCCTATATAGTCGCCAATCAAGTCAATATAGCGCAGCAGAGCCGTCAACAGGACCGCCATAACTCCGAGGAAGAAGTAGTGCGAGATACCATCGTGAATACCCCTGAAGATCAACCAGATTCCACAGGTAATCAGGGCAAAGTTTGTAACAATTTGTAACCAAACTGCGTAGTCACTGGAGCTGGCATTCGTTACGAACGCAAGTACTGCCGCAAAAACACCGCACAACCCCAGTCCGAATAGCAACCTCTGAGACAGCAGCGCCAACACTATCGACACAGCAGACATAGTCCCCACTACCGCCCACATAGAAGGTAGGTGACTCCAGGGGGCTTCTATCATCTCCTCCCAGGGATATTCAAAGCTAAAAATCAGTAAGCCAATTAAAGTAAACCGAAGGCACCAAATAGAGATTACTGCTGCGTAGTCCTTGGCTACCGCCGACGGGCGAGTTGCCAACCAATGGGCAAAGCAATACATCAGGATAAAGAGCGAGACTGCAACAGCAAGGTTCTCTGGATAAATATCCGCACTAAATTTCCCATCCTGCAAACGCCAAAATTCTGATAGGGAAAATTCCAGCCAAAAACCTAAGCCAAAGATAAAGGTCAGCAAGAGAATCACGCTCTCACGACCACTTAACAGAATATAGAGGGCCCCCAGCAAGAAAATTGGGAACAGGGCGGGGTAAAAGCCTAAACTCGACTCCAGGAAGAACCAAAGCAAAGCCAAAAGCAAGGACTGCTCTGCAATCCATGGGCTGCGGGTAATTAAAGCAAATGGCAAACTACCCAGTGCCCACCAGAAAATACCATCTGGCATATGCTCGCCCAAGTGGTATACCTGTGCGATCAAAATAATCGCCGCACCAAAAAACAGGTTGCCCAACAAGAACAAGCCCTCTCCGGCCTTCCGGTCTCCAGACAGGTAAACCTTAAACGCCACTCCCTGGGTCACCAAGGTCAAAGCGATCAGCCCCCCCATTCGCAGCGCTCTGGGGATTTCCTCCCAATTGGCTCCAATCAGTGTAATCACCGCCAGCCCGATAAAGAGATAGGCCAACCCAATCAAAATACGATATCCAAGTGTTCTTTCTTGCGCCCGGTGGTAATCCACTTCATAGCGGGCACAGATCTGCTCAGCCTGAGCTTCACTGATCACACCGTCTTCAACCCAATCTCCGGCTTCGCGGGCCAGGTCATGCTTAAGCAACCGAATCAATCGCATAGATGCGCCTTGTGAAAAATTACCCATACCCGATGGATGGGTATTAATACTTTGGTCCCGAGTATCCCCGATGTAACCAGCGACCTCAAATTGGTACGGATTGCAGACTAAATTATCGCCAGGCTGCCTAGATAGCAGAAAACTATCTCAGATATTTAAATTGTTAATTTCTATTATTAGTGATCAGCCAATAGCATAAACAGCATCAAAGTTAAGAGCCAGGCACCCAATAAGGAGCTAACCATGTCCCGCTATATCGAATCCGAACTCAAGCCGTTTAACGCCAAAGCCTACCAAAATGGCGAATTTCACGATGTAAGTGACTCTGACGTCAAAGGTAAATGGGCCGTATTCTTCTTTTACCCCGCAGACTTCACCTTTGTTTGCCCCACTGAATTAGGCGATCTGGCAGACAACTATGAGGAGTTTAAGAAGCTGGGTGTAGAGATCTACTCAGTCTCCACAGACACTCACTTCACCCACAAGGCCTGGCACGATTCCTCTGACACCATCGGTAAGATCCAGTACCCGATGATCGGTGATCCTACCGGTACCATTACCCGTAACTTCGGTGTAATGATTGAGGAAGAAGGCATTGCCGACCGCGGTACTTTCGTAATCGACCCGGAAGGCCGTATTCAAATTGTGGAAATTACTGCTGGCGGTATCGGCCGCGATGCCAGTGAGCTGCTGCGCAAGATCAAAGCTGCCCAGTACATCGCTGCTCACCCGGGTGAAGTTTGCCCAGCGAAATGGAAGGAAGGTGAAGAAACCCTGGCCCCCTCTCTCGATCTGGTAGGCAAAATTTAAGTCTTCCCAAGCCCTCACAGGATTGGAACTGGCCTTGCCCGCCCTTTTGGCGGGCATTGTCGTTAGTCAAATATTGCAAATCGGTGTTAATGGCTTCTTTGCTTCGCAATAAGTGACAAAAGCAAGCAACATACAACTCCTCCCAAGAGGAACACAGGAACTACAAAGATAGCGGTTTGTATTCCGTAACTTTCATCTAACCACCCCACCAAAGCATGCGCCAGAATCAAGAAAATTCCCCCCATACCTAAGGAGAATGAAACTGTAAAAGGGGGATTCTTACTACAATCAGTCAACCATTCCATGGCATAAGGAAACAAGTAGGATAGTGTCAATCCACATACTGGAAACCATAGTGGGCTCACCCAGTAGCCCAGAGAAAATACGGCTGCTGTCGATAAAAAGGAGACTATCAACCAGAAAAAAGCACTTCCCTTCAGCAGGATAAAAGTGAAGGCCACTCTCCCTAAACAAAGTAATCCGAAAAAGATTGAAAGCAAAATATCCGCCTCAACGGCCCAGTGCCCTCCCCTAGCTTCAAGAAACAGCACCATCCTACTCGCCAATATATGTTCAGCGCCGTTGTAGGCAGAAACAATAAACCCACCACCAATTGCGATCCACCACTCTTTCGGTTCTTTATCTCGTTGGCTCGCCTCTTTATAGGCGCCAGGGTTAAAAGAACTCCCATTTTTCCTCAGTTTTCCTTTTCTTCTTATTAATCCAGACAAGATAAAAAATAATATGCTTGCAGCTATCCCCCCAAACAAATAGAAACCGCCCTCCCACCCAAAGTGAAATTTATATAACAACCCGGGTAACAAAGGAGACAATATGGAAGCCACCCCATAGGTACTATGTAATCCACAATAACCTTGACGAGTTAAGTTTTCAGGCACAAAAAGGGGTATTGCCACATTAATCAAAACCATACTCCCTCCGGCACCCAAACCAAAGAGGAAGCTGCCCAGAATAAGCAGGGTAAACGAGTATAGATATCCAGAAATACCTGAAAGTACCGACCCTACCCCCATAAAAACTACGAATAATGCTAACCCAGAGATCACTCTGATTTTTTTCACCCAGAGAGCCCCTGACAAAGTCATAAGTAAGGCAGAAAAAGTGGACAGGAAGAAAAAGGTGGAGCCCTTTGTTGGGGAAACGGAAAAAAAATCTAAAATTTTGGGGTAAATTGGAGCTTTATAGACCTCTACAAAGCCCAGTAAAAATAGAGCCCCATAGCATGACAGCAATCCAAACCAATAGATGTTGCGTTTCACGCAGCCCTTCTTTTGATATATTGATCACATTCTTCAATCATTCGGATTGCTTGTATAGAATCGGCAAGAGGAAGATCTGGTGATTCTATAAAGTTTTTTTCAATACATAATTGAACGGCCTGTGCCTCATAATAAAGCCCTTCAGAATTTGGGTAATTAAACCTGCCTCTTATTCTCGGCAACGGGAATTCGTACAACTTAGTCTCATTATCTGTCCTTCGATCACCAGTGACCCGCGTCACTGACACCCTAGTTGGACAATGTGCCGGGGCAAACACTTTTATTCGCCCTTCTGTACCATAGATTTCCAACTCTTCCGCACCCTCAACCAGATGACTCCAGGAAACTACAGCTGTTGATCCACTATCGAAGTGCGCATAAATGAGCCCGGCACCATCCTCCTGAAAACCGTAGTTATCCAGCACCCCAGAGAACTCCAGGTCTAATATCCCCCTACCCAACACCATCAACGCCGTGTGGACAGGATACACACCGGCATCCATACCAGCTCCCACCTTCCATTTTGGAGACTGCAACCCTTCATCCTTACGCAGGTCAAAGCTCAAATCTGCACGAAGCTGGCTTACCTTACCTATATTCCCAAGACTAATAATATCTCTACAGTATTTAATAGCAGGGAAGAACCTCATCCACATCCCTTCCATGCAAAACAGCTGTTTTTTATTGGCAAGCTCTTTAATCCTAACAGCATCCTCAACTGTTAACGCCAGAGGTTTTTCAATAAGAACAGGCTTACCTGCCATTAATGCTAATTCAGCATGTTGTCGGTGTAACTCGGGGATAGTTGCAATATAGACAATGTCAATATCAGGATCAGAAACAAGTTCCAGGTAACTGCCATAAGCCCTACTTGCTCCATGACTATTCACAAACTCTCTCGCTCTATTAAAATCCCTGGAAGCTACAGCAAACACTTCTGAGGAATCCAGGTAATCGAGGACTAATGCAAAATCATTTGCTATTCTTCCACAGCCTATAAATCCCCAGCGCAGCCTTCTCAAAGGTAGTTTTTTAGCACTTTGATGACTGGTCAAGTCTAATTGCTTAGGTAAATACTCCTCCTCTGCTATTTCATCAGGATCCAATATGAGCTCTGGATGACGAGTAAGCCTTTCTTGCAGGTCATACCAAGCGCTTTCCAGATGGTTCGCCTCTATCTTATTGACCCAAATACAGTTTCCTAGAGGGGCTGGGAGAGGCGCTCGCAAAGTACCGGAGCGATGAATCGAGATCTGTTTTATTGCCGTCTTGTATACATCCAGGCTCAGCCCTTTGACGCTAGCTGCAAGACCCAGCTGCACGTAAATTCCAAATAGTAACTCAATGTCTGCCTTGGATATCAATCCCATTTTTTCAGCTACCAGCGAAGTAAACAGGCAATCAATGCCCACAGCTTCACCATGCATCAACCTAAAAGCCTCATCACGCTCCAACCAGCGGGATAACGTATGTCCAAAGTCCATTGGTCTGGATAAGTTCTCTTCTTTTAAGTCTCCCGCAATACTATCCAGCATGGCATCAATACAATTTATCAGCAGTTTATAGGATGCATCTCCCGGCAGGCCATCAGGTTCTAAAAAACTGTTTTCCAACAGAGTGGCACCCTGAGCTGACAAGGTATCGAGCACATCCTTGTTGAATACCACTCCAACCTTAATCATTTCACCAATCGCACTTTTTAATACCCGCTGTGGATTAGTTTTCAAGAAGGAGGGATCAATAATGGTATGCAAGGGACAATGAAAAGCACCAATCCCATTCTTAATATTGTGGTTCACACTGACTTTAATGCCGATAGAGGAGTCAATCATTCCCATTAGAGTCGTTGGAATACGTATCCAGGGTGTATTCCGTCGCCACACCGCACTGACAAACCCAATCGTATCGGTTACCGCCCCTCCGCCCATAGCTAAGATTGGCTCCCTGTAACGAAGAGGGTTTGCCTTCCATATCTCATCAATCATACTGATAAGACTATTAATATTTTTTGACTGTTCGCCACCCTTCATAACTATCGGGATGAACTCAACCCCCATGGACTCTTGCCACTCGGTAATACCCTTCCCATAGAGTTCCCATACCTTGTCATCAACACAACAAATAATTCTGTTCTGCGGCGGTCTTAGGAGTTCTATAAGGAATTTATTACCAGGATTAAAGAGTCCATGGTGGTACCAGATTCTTTGGTTTGTTGGAGCCTGACAAATAGTATCTGAAATTTGTACGATAGAATGATGGCTTTCATCTTCTCTTAATTGAGCCTTAATACTGGGCTCTATCCCTGCGGCTAATTCGAGAACACCACATGCATGAAGCAGTCGCGGCAGGCTCAAGTATTTCTCATCATCGCTATCTAGAATGGATTCAATAAACAGCCGCTTCAGATTGTAATAATCTCGCTCAAACAAGTAGCAATACCACATCCCTCCCTTTTCTTTTCTAGTAAGCTCAAGTGCCCGATCAAGGACATCTTCCATGGCCTGCCGAATAAAAACAGGGTCACCTCGAAGGCCTTTTCGCATCACTATGCAATTTTCTACGCCTTCACAACGGGTAGCCAGAAAAGAGAAGCTTACTCCCAGATTAGTTTTTAGCGTAAAAGACAGCTTTTTGAAGTCCTCGATATCACCGAAGCGCTTCTGCACGGTTTCATCTCGATTCACTACTACATCAGTAATGTTGTGAGGAGCAAGGTTCCACTTTGCTATACAGAGTTCAAGTTCATGGCAACACTGGTTGAGCAGCATACCTTCGGAATTTTGCCTAAAGATGCTTTCCAGGTTGGCTTCCGGATGCGGGTTGTGATGAATGAATCCGACACTCCTGGACTTCAACTTCCATTGCTCGTTAAGCCTTTCGGCTCTATCCACATAATTTGCGATATGCTTTTGATAGCCAACAACAACATTTACATTGTTTCTGTCGGCGATCCTTTCCATTTCACGCAGCTTTTCCAGCGAGTCTGCACCTGGTTTTTCAAGGTATATATTCCTATATCCTTTATTAACTACCGATTTAAAAATCCCCTTCGCGAGTGGAGTCCTCACCGAGATAACAACCAAATTTTTAAAGGAGGGATGCGCATCAGGTATTTGCGCCACCGAGGAATAAGTTTTGAAATCGCCATACTGAGCTTTTAGCCTTGCCATCTCATTTCGGAAAACCATCCCTTTTTCAGATGACTCGACATCACTGGAAAGCCAATACTCTTCAACAATCGCATCTACCACTACATTTCGCATATTCATTAGCTGAGACAAATGCAGCCATCCGATTGACTCCCCAGGCAGACCGACACCTACCACCGTGACATGCACCACATTCTGATTCATAGCGGCAACATTTAACCTCGCATCCGCTGGCACTACCCAGCTCGTCAGAACCGGGCTTGCACTTCTAACTTATTGCTAATGTGCGCTGATTAACGACTCAACTCTTTTTTGATGCCTGAGGGTATAGACCGCGATCAACACTTCTATATGTCGTCTTTGCGGCTCAATAGACATCAGGATGCGCCGATAAGGTTTCACCTAACGGCTATCGCTTTGCCAAAGCCATTAAATTGCGGCTAAACACCCAACCAATCAAATAGCCAACAACGATTGCCAAAAGCTATCGCACGCATTTACATTAATAATTTTTATCAAATAGCATCGACCGATAGTATAGATCCCACTTCCAAACAACGACCGACAAGACAGTGATAAATAAGGAGCTATCCATGTCACGTTACATCGAATCCCAGCTGAAACCCTTTAACGCCAAGGCTTATCAAAACGGTGACTTCTTCGATATCAGCGACGCCGAGGTTAAAGGCAAGTGGGCCGTATTCTTCTTCTACCCCGCGGACTTTACCTTCGTCTGCCCCACTGAGCTGGGCGATCTTGCCGACAACTATGAAGAGTTCAAGAAATTGGGCGTTGAGATCTACTCCGTATCTACCGATACCCACTTCACTCACAAAGCCTGGCACGACTCTTCCGACACCATCGGCAAAATCCAATACCCGATGATCGGCGACCCCACCGGCACCATCACCCGCAACTTCGGTGTGATGATCGAGGAAGAAGGCATAGCCGATCGCGGCACCTTTGTAATCGACCCGGAAGGCCGTATCCAAATTGTCGAGATCACTGCCGGCGGAATCGGCCGCGATGCCAGCGAGCTGTTGCGCAAGATCAAAGCGGCCCAGTACATCGCCGCTCACCCCGGTGAAGTCTGCCCGGCCAAGTGGAAAGAAGGCGAAGAGACCTTAGCCCCCTCCCTAGATCTGGTAGGAAAGATTTAACCCAAATACCTCTGACCCGGCCCATCAAAAGGTGGGCCACAACCCAGCCTTAAATTGTTAGAGAAAGGACACACCGATGTTGGACGCAAACCTGAAAAAACAACTGGACACTTACCTGCAGAATATCGTCAAACCGATCGAGATTCGTGTGTCCACAGATAACAGTGAAAAATCCAAAGAGCTGGAGGCGCTGGTAGATGAAATCTCCGGACTCTCCAACAAAATTACTGCACAGCAGAGTCAAGCCAAGCGCACGCCGAGTATGGCCATCGCCCCTGCCGGAGAGGAACCCCGGGTTAGCTTTGCCGGTATTCCCCTGGGACATGAATTTACCTCACTCGTACTGGCACTATTGCAAGCGGGGGGCCATCCCTCAAAAGCAGACCCGGAGCTACTGGAGCAGGTACGAAACCTGAAGGGTGAATTCCACTTTGAAACCTATATCTCCCTCTCTTGCCAAAACTGCCCGGATGTTGTCCAAGCGCTGAACCTGATGGCAATCCTCAACCCAAACATCACCCACGAAATGATCGACGGTGGCCTGTTCCAGGAGGAAGTTGAAAAGCGCAATGTTATGGCTGTACCTGCGGTTTACCTCAATGGTGAACACTTCGGCCAAGGCAGGATGTCCCTCGAAGAGATTGTTGGAAAACTGGATACTGGCGCAGCCGAGCGTAAAGCTGAAGAACTGAATGAAAAAGCACCCTACGATCTTTTAGTGGTAGGGGGTGGCCCAGCGGGCGCAGCGGCTGCTATTTATGCCGCTCGCAAAGGCATTCGCACTGGCATAGTGGCAGAACGCTTCGGCGGCCAGGTAATGGATACCGTAGGCATCGAGAACTTTATCTCTGTACCTTATACCGAGGGCCCCAAGCTCGCAGCCAGCCTTGAGCAACACGTAAAAGAGTATGGTGTTGATATCATTACCGATCAACGCGCAGCCAACTTGCGACGCAACGAAATGGTAGATATCAAACTACAAAGCGGTGCTACCCTATCCAGCCGCTCTGTAGTATTGGCTACCGGTGCCCGCTGGAGAGAACTGGGGGTACCTGGCGAAGCGGAGTACCGCACCAAGGGCGTAGCCTACTGCCCCCATTGCGACGGCCCCTTCTTTAAAGGTAAGCGTGTAGCCGTTATCGGTGGCGGCAACTCGGGCATCGAAGCAGCTATCGACCTCGCCGGAATCGTCGAGCACGTCACTGTACTGGAGTTCGCGGATAAACTGCGCGCAGACGAAGTACTGGTACGGAAAGCACAGCTGACAGATAACATCGATATTATCGTCAATGCGCAAACCACCGAAGTACTCGGCGACGGCAACAAAGTTAACGGCCTGGCCTATACCGATCGAGAGAGTGGTGAAAACAAGCAACTCGACCTGGCAGGCGTCTTCGTACAGATTGGCCTGGTACCCAATACGGAGTTCCTTAAGGAAACCGATATAGAGATGAATCGCATGGGCGAAATCGTGATCGACGAGCGCGGCGCAACTTCAGTCCCCGGCGTCTACGCCGCCGGCGATGCGACCACTGTCCCCTACAAACAGATAGTGATCTCTATGGGTGCAGGTGCAACTGCTTCGCTGGGCGCATTTGACTACTTGATTAGGTCTTCGGTTGAATAACACCAAAGCGTTAAAAAGGGCCAGTCATTGACTGGCCCTTTTTATATTCACTTTAAGCATGGACAATATAGGAGAACAGATTTCAAGCTAAGACCTGAGCCCACATAAAATATCATGCGCCATTTATAAACCTATATTTATAATGGACACTAAATCCGCACCTTTAATTTATATATATTATTAACAAACCAAAAACAAACTGGTTAAACCCTATAAAATACCACTTGGCATCACCTATCAATTACTAATCGAAAGAAAACTTTAGAGTAAATAATAGACTCATTATCTTGGGAGCCCCCCATGAAGAAGCCAAGCCTAACGCTATTTTTATCCCTGCTACCAACCTTTGGATTACCTTTAGCCTCAAACAGTTTTGCTGTGAGCTGTGGCGACACGATTACTACCCAGGAATCCCTCACAGAAGATCTCTCTTGCGAAACCAATCCAGCCCTCACAATCGACGGCCCCGGTGGCGGGCTGAACTTAAATGGATTTACTGTTACCTGTATAGAACCATTACATGAGGGCATCTATCTAACAGGCCTAGCTGCAAGCCTATTTAATGGTGTAATAGACAATTGCAATGACTCAATAGCACTTACGGAAGATGGTGTTCATTTTGTCAGTGATATTGAGATTAATAACCTTGTAGGTGTGGGCGTACGTATTGAAAGTAACAGTAATTTTGTTACCGGCATCGTGATACCTTTTAATGGTACGCAATATGCAATAGGCATAGAAACAACTAATCCCGCAAGCCTCAATCAGATCACTGGAAATTTTCTAGAGTTCCCGGGATTTTCAGGAATATATATAGAGGGGCGAAGCAATACAGTCACCGGAAATGAAATTCTTAACCCTGGTGATTTTGGCATAGCTCTTGATTCTGATGGAGGGAGCAACTTAATCCTACTTAACACTATAATCAGTGACAGTAAAGCGAGAATACTCAACACTCTCAATGGCGATGGAGATGTGGGAATATATGTAAGTTCAGATTCAAATCTCATATCCCAAAACAGTATATCGAACAGCACCACTGGAATCAGAATCAATAACAGTGACAGCAATACAGTAAGCAGCAATGAAGCTGACAATAACATTGACTATGGCATAGTGATCGAGGGAACTAGCGCAGAATTCAATAACATTTTATCTAATACAGCCAATGACAATGGTATATTCGACCTTTACTCCCCTGATGATCCGAACTGCACATCTTCGAACAACTGGATTGGCAATAGTTCTACCATTAATGACCCTAACTGCTTGGATTGAGGCTTTGCCAAACTAAATCCATAAAATTATCTAGTTAAGCAATAGCCGAGCGGTATATTGCTTACTTATAAAGTATAAAAAAGTAAAGGATCTCTTAGCAATCATTCGTAGCTAATACTCCCCGATAACGGATTGAGAGTGAAATCAATACTCACATCTTCATAGCCCCCAAATTACAACCATGCCAGCACTAATGGGATAAAGCTAAAACTGACTTCTACCAGAAAAAAAGTATTACGCAAAAGTTCCAGACACCCATAAACCTTACTGAAAGTAAGATTCAATATTTACAATGGGTTTTAAAATCAAAGCCATAATTTAAATTAAATATTATCGAAAACAAATAAAAAAGCTAATAATAGTAAAAGTAACGCTAGCCCAGCTTACGCACTCATCCAATCTAACCATAGAAAATGAATCACCCTCAATAACATAACAACCGCGAACAAGGAATGGAAAGTATGAAAAAACTAAAATTAGCCCTTGCCTATTTTCTTTTGCCCGCTGCTGGAATAGCAATTTCCTTCGAAAGCTATGCTGTTAGCTGTGGAGATACCATTACCTCCCAAGAAACACTGACTCAGGACTTAGTCTGTGCCACTAATCCCGCACTAACAATTACCGGTCCCTTGGGCGGACTTGATATGGATGGATTTACTGTTACGTGCTCTGCCTCAACAGACGACGGCATACTCCTAAATGGCCTATCTGCTAGTTTAACCTCTGGAGTTATCGATAACTGTAACAACTCTATTATGTTACAAGACGATGGGTCCCACTATGTTACAAGTGTTGATATAGATGATCCTGATGGAGTAGGAGTACTTATTTCAAGCGATAGTAACTTTGTCACCGGCATCCAGATACAATCTGATGGCGTAACCTCCGGAAATGGTATAGAAACTGAAGATCCCGCTAATTATAACCAAATCATCGGAAATACTATCGATAGCACCGGTGGAGATGGAATATATCTAGAGGGAATCTCAAACAATGTTACTAGCAATATAATCACAAATGCTGGTGGTGACGGTGTTGATTTCGATCCCGATGGTCGTTCAAATATCCTTATATTGAATGTTATTGATAACAGTACAGACGTTGGCATTGAGATAGATTCCAACTCTAATCTCATTTCTCAAAATGTAGTGACAAATAACGTGACAGGTATCAGGGTTGAGAGCGCTGATAACAACACCATTAGTGTAAATAGTGTAAGTGATAACAATGACTACGGAATATCTATTGAAAGTGGAAGCGCCGACGGTAATACCGTCTTATCTAACTCCTCCTTAAACAATGGGATCTTTGACCTTTACTCACCCAACGATCCAACTTGCACTGATAACACTTGGATAGGTAATACTTTTGTTACCCGTGACCCTTCATGTTTAGAATAAATTAAACCCTAAATAACTCAAAAATAAAGGCGATAATCAAGTTCTGTATCGCCTTCTCTCAATGACTATCATTTGGGCAATAGAATACCTTGTAAGTTAAATCATACATTGTTACCGGCAGTCCTCTATCAAGCTTTCTTCAGCAAGAATTTCAAACCGACAATAAGTAAAACCTCCCATTAAACTAATGTCCCACTAAATCAGCACTTACCTCTCATAGCATCTATCTAGGCCATCTATCAAACTCATACTTGTATCAACCCCATTCACAAGGAGTACGTGCCAGATTGTCGGCCAAATTCTGACGATCAGGCTAATGAGCGGTGATTGATACGACTTCAACCTTGAAATGCAATGGAAAACGACATTCGTCGTACAGTCTCATCACTAAAGGAGTTACTGATGAAGAATATTGCACCTCTAGCCGCCAGTATTGCCCTGGCAATCATTAGCCAGGGCGTTATCGCCGACACCAATACTGCAACGGTTTACCAAGAAGGTCTTGGGAACACTGCAACAGCTGATCAAAGTGATCCAACCGCCACAAACAATACCATCAATCAAACTCAGATCGGTGATAACAACACCAGCTATGCAGAGCAATCCGCTAACAGTGATGGTGGCACGATCATTCATAACCAAACTGGCGATATGAATACCGCCGAGTCCTATCAGGATAACTCTGTAGGCGCCTATATCGAGATCAATCAGGGAGACAACAATCAGTACGTCTTCACTCTCCAGTCATTTGTTGACGGTAGCACCATGTCCATTACCCAAGATGGGGATGGCCACAGTGCAACCTTAACTCAAACCAATAGTACCGATGATGTTATTGTGGTGACTCAAGCTGGGGTAAACCAAACCGCATTTGTTACCCAAACACTGACGTCAAACAGTGAAGTCTATGTAGATCAGCTCGGCGACTCCAACCTGGCGACCCACAATCAAGTCAATGGAGACTCCAACTACTCCTCCTCATATCAGGACGGTACTACCAATACCCTTAATGTGATTCAAACCAACGATGATCACGAGAGCAGTCTCTGGCAAATTGGCGACAACAATGTGGCCATTCATAACCAGACGGGTTCAGATCACTACGCACTGACTGAGCAGCTCGGAACTTCTAACTTTGCCAACATTACGGCTACAGGTATTGGTTCTTCCGCTCAAACTTACCAAAATGGTGTGGGTAACGCCCAAACAACAACACAAATTGGCGATGCGCAATCTGCTTTTGCCAATCAAACCGGAAACGCAAACGTAGGTGTGATTCTACAGTAAACGCTTCATCTCGCTGTGCTGCCCATAAATGGGCAGCACCCATGGACTCATTGGCACCGAAAGACCATCTTCCAAAGAGTTATTTCCGAAATAACTCTTACCTTACATCCACATACCTAGCAATAACCCAAGTTCTTTACCAACTTATATAGGCGATTTTGTGTTCGTCATAGGTACAATCCGCACCGTTAGTTAGTCTCTCCGTCCCATCTATCAGGATAAGTCGCCTCTATCTGATAACGTACCCCCACGCCTAACTAGACAAAGGATAGCCAAGACTTCCTCGCCGTTCAGCAGCCCTATTCGCCACTTATCCTAATTTTCATCCAGAAGAGAAAGATAGCTCTAAGATGGCAAGCATTCAGCAGGTGAACACAGAGAGAATAGTTATGCGATATATTCAAACTAGATATTCAAAGACCAACGCAAAGTTAAAGGCGCTCTTCGTAGCCGCCAGCCTGTTTTCTACTACAGCAAGTGCTAGTGACATCGATGGGGAATGGAAGGCCACTATTCAAACAGAGAGTGACAAGGTGCTTCCGATTGTCCTCCATATTGATCAGGACAACGGCAAATGGACGGGGGTACTGGATAGCCCCTCACAAAAGACCTATGGCATAGAGATGTCATCACTGGAAGTTATCGGCAACAATATATCCTTCGAAATTGAGGACTTAGGACTCAGTTACGAGGGGGCGTACAACCCAGTAGTTGAGCTTATGTTCGGTTCATTTACTCAAGGGAAGTCACAAACTCTTAACTTCAGAAAGATAAATACTACTAAACCGGATAACCGTCCACAAATACCAACAGGCCCCTATCCCTATACTGTTGAAGAGGTAAGTTTTAAAAGTACAATCACAAATAATATAATCTCTGGGACACTAACCAAACCAAACTCAAGGATAAAAGCCACCGCGATCCTGATTAGTGGTTCGGGGCCGCAAGACCGGGATGAAACCGCATTTGGCCATAAAGCATTTGCGGTAATTGCCGACTATTTAACTCGGCAAGGGTACGCGGTATTGCGTTATGATGAACGGGGAATTGGTGACTCTACCGGGAGTTTCTCCACGGCAACTACCGAAGATTTTGCCAATGATACCAGTGCAATTGTGGATTATCTGAATAGTCGTAACGATCTCCCCAAGGGTAAAACGGGCTTGATTGGGCACAGCGAGGGGGGGATGATTGCCCCCATGGTAGCCAGCAATCGTGATGATATTGCGTTTACAATTCTTCTCGGCGGTCCAGGGGTTAAACTACAAGAGCTCTTTTTCGACCAGTGGCACAGGGATAGAAAGCACAGCGGTGTGACTGAGAAAAACCTACAAGAGTTACGCAAGCTTGATAAAATTATTTTTGAACAATTTGCTCATCTTCCCATTGGGGGAACTGTCAGTGATGAGTTGCACCAATATCTCTATAAGACTGTTGAACTCGAAGGCTTGGAAGGAGGCAAACTGGAAGCTCAAGTTGAGGTACTTAAAAAACAGTATTCCACCCCTTGGTTTCGTTATGCATTAAGCTTCAACCCTGAGCCCTATTTAGAGGGTACAAAATGTCCTATTTTGGCTCTTAACGGCTCACTGGATTTTCAAGTTGATGCGGAAATGAACTTAGGCAATATAGAAAAGGTGTTGAGTAAATCCAATCATAAGGATTATGAAATTATTGAACTCAATAAAATGAATCATCTCTTTCAAACAGCCGAAACCGGTAGCTATGCCGAGTATGCGGAAATAGAGGAAACCTTTTCCCCTATTGCCCTCGAGACGATGTCAACCTGGCTGAATGAGAGATTCTGATTTCAACTAAACTCTGTGGCCCCAGAACAAGGGGCCATTTTATTAACATGTATTAATTTATGAAGTTACTGAAGTCCCCTGCACCTACGACAAAATTCTTAGCGTATCATTTTGGCGGCTGGCTAATATTCGCCCTAGTGAACTCCATTTCTCGCGGGTTACTTACCGATGAAAATTTCGAGCAGCTCGCCATACACGCACTCACCCTGTTATTAACCTGCGGAGCTTTAACACTAATCATTCGGGAAATGATTTATCGCTTTGACCTCTTAGATAAAAACTGGAGGCATCAGTGGCCCTACTTCTTTCTATCCTCAATCTCACTTGCATTTACCTGTGCCTATATTTCAGTTATTTTTCTATTCTCATATTATAATTTAATGGGATATACCACTCCCGACTCAATTTGGCACAACGTGCTTGGCAACTGGCTTATCATGACTATTTTATTAGTAAGCTGGACCCTAATTTATGTTACAGCGGTTAATCAAGACCGTTTACTCAAAGCTGAACAGGAAGCCATTCAACTTAACCTACAGCTCAATGAGGTTAAAATGGCAGCACTTATGGGGCAGCTTAACCCACACTTTCTATTCAATGGACTAAACAATATTCGGGCCTTAATTCTTGAGGATGCTACTAAATCAAGAACGATGCTGACAAACCTCTCTGATCTACTGAGATATACATTGATGGCACATAAACAGAAAACCGTGCCACTCAGAGATGAGCTGGAAATTGTTTGTCAATATATCGACCTCCTCAAAATACAATATGAAGATCGTTTGACTTTCAAGTTGATAACTGATCCAGAGTTGATGGGAGAACGAATCCCTCCTCTTATTATCCAACTGCTCACAGAAAATGCGATACGCCACGGAATTGAAAAGTCCAAGCATGGCGGTGAAGTAACCATAAGAGTATCCCATGAAGAGGAACACCTAGTCATCACGGTAGCTAACCCAGGGACCTTAGAGCTAAACGCACCTATAGAAACAAAGCTTAGCAAAAAGAAAAATGAAAATACCGGATTGGGGCTAGCTAATATAAAAAAACGATTGACTCTTCAATATGGTAACAACACATCCTTCCAGATAAAGCAACAGGGGCAGCAAGTTATTGCCCAATGCCATATTCCTACTTCATCTCTACAGTTGGCGGTATAATAAGTGAAAGCCATTATTATTGAAGATTCCAGACTCGCTCGCAATGAATTGAGAGAGCTGTTAAAGCCTCACAAAAATATTAACTTAGTTGCAGAGGCAAAAGATTGTGAGCAGGCAGTTTCTCTGATTCTAAAAGAACAACCAGACTTACTTTTTTTAGACATTAATCTACCGGACGGGACTGGCTTCGACATACTAGAACAGCTTGAAACTGCACCCCAGGTTATTTTCACAACCGCTTATGATGAATACGCCATACAAGCATTCGAAGTCAACGCATTAGACTATCTCCTCAAACCAATCAACCCGGAAAAATTAAAGCGGGCCCTTAACAAAACACTAAGTGATTCTTCCTTACAGGATGATAATCACTTATCGAACTACCTAGACACCAACAACAAGATCTTTATCAAGGACGGAGAGCGTTGCTGGCTAATAGAAATAGGAAATATCCGTTATTTTGAAAACTGTGGAAATCATGCTCAAGTATTCTTTGATAACAACAAACCGTTCATTTATAAATCATTATCTAAAATTGAGCAGCGTTTAAATCCTGAGATTTTCTTTCGCGCCAACCGCCAGCAAATCATAAACCTGAATTTTATTCAGGATATTCAACCATGGGTCAACAGCGGACTACTAATAACGATGAATGATGGAAAAGAAATAGAGGCTGCAAGACGCCCCGCTACTCGCTTACGAGAAATGCTAAGTTTGTAGGTCGGCCGTATAACCTGCTGCCAGGTACCATGCTGGCAGCAGCATCTCTATTACTCACCTCGTATAAATACTCTGCTGCTAATCTGAAACATCAATTTTAGCGGCATACTTGTAATCCAGTAAAGTCTAAAGATGGACAGCTTGCCAAACTACCTGAATATCGATTCACCTTATGGAATATGTGTCCATAATAGGAGATGACACAATTCTTTACTCATTTTTAATATCGTTTACAAGACGTCCTGAAACACACCCTAATTTATGTAGAAAGGAATCTATCAAATGTTCAAACGAGCTTCCTGTTTGGTTTTAACAGCCCTTTTATTCAGTATCACCAATTTGGTGGCGGCACAGCCAAATAACTTAGAAGAGAATAAAAAACTCGCAATGCAAGCTGTGGGGTTGTGGCTAAGCGGCAATAAGATAGATCCCAAGACAATTTTATCTCCTAACTATATAAACAACCTGGATTCTGCGACAACGGATAGCGCAGGCCCACAAAAGCGTAACCTCAAACAATTTGAAGAAGAGGTGGCTAAGTTTCACAAGGCTTTCAAAGACATCAAGGCGGTCAGTACCAAGCAAGTAGCTGAAGGAGATTTAGTCGCAACCCATGTTACAGTCAGCGCTAATCATGTCGGCTCGTTTATGGGGGAATCTCCAACCAAAAAAAAAATCACCTGGGATGCCGTAGAATTCTCCAAGATTCAGGACGGCAAAATAGTCGAAGCTTGGGTCACTTGGGATAAATATGGATTCCTAAAGCAGCTTGGTGCACTGAAGTAGTCAATTGCGGAGTAATACTATCCTTGACAGCAACTCAGGATACATTCCCGAATGCGGCACTCATGCTGCTCTGACCCCAAATAATCAAGATCGTCGATATTTTGATCGGTGTCTTTTATGAGTTTAGAAACTCCATCTCGAGAACTTGGCCCACAAGAGGCCTTATTTATAGAGATGACAAGACTCTCCTATGGTGGCTTACAATTTGTTTCTTTCATTAGAGTCTGCAAATCGTTAAGTGTTGACACTTTACGCACAGGATTAGAGTACCTACACAAACGCCACCCTCTTCTACGCGCTCGTATCCAAAGAGGGGAAAAACTTCGCTGGATTTGCGACGTTGACTTTAATGATATCCCATTAAATATAAGCCAAGTTAGTGACACTCTCAATTTAGAGGATGAGTTTAAAGTTCACGGCATAAACTGCCTGGACAGTGAAAAATATGTATACAGCATAAAGCTATACCTCAATAAAGAAGGTCTCGTAGAGTGGATTTCCGTCATCAATATACATGCAGCATTTGATGGCAGATCAGTAATGACTATATTTTCAGATTTAGACAAATTCCTGCAATCTAACGAAACACTTAAACAAGCCAAGTCACTTCCACTACAAGAAAGCATTGCGAGCCAGCTAGAGTCAGCTGGATATTTTGGAGAAAAGGGAGTTGAACATAAGAACATTGACGATTTCATCTGGCTGGTAGAAAAGCAAGCCGCTCCCAATGAGCGCAAGTCCTGTGCAATTTCATATCTTATGTCGCCAGAAAGAACTAAAAAACTCGCTAATTGGGGCAAGAGTAACGGCATAAAAATTACTGCAATCTACTGTGCCATTGCATCTATTGCTGCACGAGCAGTACCTATTGACAAAAAATTAACAGAAGTAATTTTATCGATGGATGCCAGAGGGCTATGCTCCCCGAACATTCCCATAGGGCATATTGGAGCCTTTTCCGAAACCGCTAGCTTGAAGCTCCCCCCCAATATAGAGTCTGCCAATGTTATTGATGTTGCCAAAATGCTACAAAAGCAAATCTTTTCGGTACTGCTCAAGCAGAGGCCTATGACAAAAAATCTCAGCTCAGACTATACGATGAGCGATATAACTCATATGGCTTCAGAGATAACAGCCCAACAGAAGTCCTTTCCAGCAGGGATTATTGTATCCAATGCAGGCAGCATACCTCTTTTAGCCGATGAAATGGAGTATTTTGAAATTCAGATGCCGATGATCACTCTAACTAACGGTATTAACCCATTAATGGCTGCTACCTTTACCACTTACCGTAATTCGGTCTTTGTTTTTGGGTATTGTGAACCATTGATTAGCAGACATAGTATTGATTTATTTGTTAATGAATATATGCGTATATTAAATGGCCTTATTTCGGAATAGCATTCCATGCAAGCAAATACTTTAAGCAAACAACCCTAAAATGGAAACCCTGAAAGCAGCCATTAAAAAATTAACTCTTATACAAACAAGCACCTCACAAACCCGCTAAAAATCAACTTGCTCTTTGAAGTGCCAAGCAATTATTTATATTAGCAAAGCTACTTAATCTGGAACATATTGTTCACCCCATAAGCTGAATAAATTTCTTGCATCGTCTCTTCTGTGGCCTTGTTAATTTTCCTAATCATGGAATTTAATCCTGTACCATCAACAGTTGTTCTAAATGAATGTTTACCATGCTGAACAATCAGAGACTGAATGCCAAATTGAGCCAGCTCCACGCGGTAGTTTTCTCCGATTCCCTCTATTGCGTGCTTGGTAGTATTATATGAGCCAAGAAAAGGTAATACGAATTCCCCCAAAATACTTGATATCTGGACAATAGCTCCACTACCACGCTGTTTCATTTGCTGCAAGACCGCATGAATTAGTTGTTACAATCCAAACACATTAATTTCAAAAACCAAGATACATAATCTAGCTGCATTACTTCCGCTAGATATCATTGCAAATGCTATATCAATAGAAAGGCGGAGCTTACCAGCGTCGGATTTCGAGACAAGTCACCACCACCTAGAACAATTACACTTTCTACTTAAGCTCCGCGTAAACTCCTTACTATATTTCTTATAGATTTTGTTTTATTACCATTCAGTCTTTGAAGATATAAAATAAAAGTTAATATACCTTTGGGAGTTTGTCTTTAAAAAGGCAAAACCCATAAGGAATAGATGGTTTTGGGTACAACATGGCAAGTAAGTTCAACGCCTCTTTCAAAAAGACTATTATTGCACTTGTGTATCTTGCTGTTGGTTATGCTTTTTTCGCCTACGTTTATAACAATTTTTTTACGCAAACAACCACATTCCCCCGAGAGTCGGTCACGTATGATCTTACTCACAATACCGATTATCTCCAGCAAAAAGACACGATTAATATCCTCGTCGTAGCAGGCGGAGGAGTCAGAGGCTTAATTCCTCTACATGTACTGCAGTATATTGAAGACAAATTAGGGAAGCCCCTTGATCAGGTGTTCGACGTTTTTTCAGGGGTTTCCACTGGAGCCATTATCGCAACAGGCCTCAATATTCCTGATGAAGCTATTCCCAGCAGAAACGGGCAAAAGCTATCCCATCTCGACTATCTGGTTGATATCTATGAGAACGAAGTAAATTACCTTTTCTCTCCCCCTTGGTATCACAAGTTCCTAACCGCAGGCGGTCTGTTTTCACCCTCTTACTTTGGCAGCCGATTACATGAGGTAATGGAAAAACATTATACTAAAGACCTTAACTTTACTGAACTTGAGAACTACGTAATCATTCCTTCTTTAAACTTAAAGGACGGACAGATACATCTTTTCAAGAACAAAGGTGAGACAGTTAATTATCTCCCCACCGATCGGCTTTATCAATTAATGACAGCTGCGGTAAGTGCTGAAACTGCTTTTCCGCCTGTCGTATTCAATTATTCAGAAGATGAAGGTATCCAGCATTGTGAGCCTGAATTTGCAGAATCGGAAAACGAATCCCAATGTGTGTTTGCAGATGCAGCTATAGCTATGAACAACCCGGCCAGTATGATTCTTCGAGATGTTATCAACGAATTTCCCGATAAAAATTATTACATCCTGGTATTAGGTGCTGGCAGCCCTCGACTCCTTAGCTCAACAACAAACTACGACACACTGAAAAACTGGGGACAAATAAACTGGTTTCGAGATGCATTAACAAATATGCAGCGCTCAATGGATACACACCAGCTCCATACACTGGAAATTGCAAAGTCTTTATCTGAAGAAGGGAGGATAGAATACGACTATCTAAATATCGAAATTCGAGAGCCTTTTATCGGCATATTTGAGCATAAGAAGCTCCCAAAGTTAAAGGACTATTCAGACCAACTAATCAAAGACAATCAGGCCCAAATCGATCTAATTATCGACCATTTAAAAAGTGAGAGCATTAAAAATTCAAGTGATAAGTCTTGACAGGTGACTCTTAAATCAACATGGGGGAAACCTAGAAGGTTTCCAGGCATCTATGTGTTACCTCCTTGACTCACCTGTATATTTACAAATGCCTGGTACTGACTTAAAAATACTTCGCCAGAGAGCTTTTGTAAAAAGCTACTTTTCTCCAAACGATCCATCACCGGACCTTTAACTTCAGAAAGATGAAGTCGAACACCTCTATTAAGTAAGATACTGTTTATACTTTCCAGTACTTCTAAGGCGCTCCAATCAATTTCATTGACTGCACTACACATCAGAATAACATGCCTGACCTGGGAATTACCTGCTAGACGGCTATAAATACGCTCTTCCAATGAACTTATATTAGAGAACATCAGACGGCCATCTACTCTAAAAGTAAGAATCTCAGAAGCAGTTTTAACTGGGTGTCGATCTATATTGCGGAAATGCTCAGTGCCTTCGATTAATCCCACCTCTGCAATATGAGGCTTTGATGCGCGCCAAATGAATAATAATAGCGATGCACCCACTCCACAGAGCACCCCCGACTCAACGCCAAATAATAGAGTAACGAAGATTGTCACCGCTACAGCAAGAAAATCCGCCTTGGAAAATTGCCAAGTTTTACGCAAGATAGAAAAATCTACCAGTGAAAGTACTGCAACAATAATAGTGGCAGCAAGAGTAGCTTTCGGAAGAAAATATAGTGGTGACGTTAGAAAAAGAGCCGTGAATCCAATGCCTATTGCGGTAAATAGGCTGGCAAACTGTGTTTGTGCTCCCGCGTCAGCATTTACAACTGAGCGTGAGAAGCCACCACTTACCGGAAATCCACCAGAAAAACCTGCCCCAACATTCGCCAACCCTAGAGCCACCAGTTCTTGGTTGGAATCAATTCTTTGTCTACGTTTTGCGGCTAAAGTCTTTGCCACGGATATCGATTCTACATAGCCGATGATAGCAATCATTAGCGCAGGTAACGCAAGTGACTCAAATAGGGAAAGCGACAGCTTTGGCAAGCTAAATTGAGGCAGCCCCGAAGGAACACTGCCAACAAGGGCTACTCCCCATGCTTCAAGGTTAAAAGTATATGAGAAGTACACGGTTATCAGCACTGCTACTGCGGGGGATGACTTAGACAGAAGATTAGCGGTATCAGCTCTGATTCCTAATCTTTGCAATAGTTTTGCCGCACAAGCTCTAGATAGGTATAGAAATAGCACCACCCCCAAACCGACTAACAAGGTCAACTGATTATAGCCTCCCAATTTTTCAAACAAGCCAGGCAACAGCTCTAATATTGTATCTCCATGGACCGATAGCCCCAGCAATTGGGTAATCTGATTAAGTGCAATTAATAACGCAGAAGCAGTTATAAAGCCGGAGATTACCGGGTGTGATAAAAAGTTAGCGAGAAAACCTAACTTTAATATACCTAATACTGTGAGAATTCCTCCAGATAAGAGCGCCAATATCGCTGCTGCAGTGAGGTAGTCCACCTCACCGCTCGCTGTTACCTTTCCAAGAGCAGCGGCGCTCATTAAGGAGATTACCGCTACAGGTCCTACGGATAGTGTTCGACTGCTGCCTAACAAGCCATAGACTAGCAGCGGAACAATACTCGCATAGAGGCCCACCTCAGGTGGCAATCCGGCAAGCAAAGCGTAAGCAAGGGACTGGGGAATAAGGAGCACGGTAACAATTGAAGCCGCCAGTAGGTCCTGGGTTAGCAGCTGCCGATTATAGGAGTGAATAGTAGCCAGAATGGGAAACCATCTGGTGAGATGCTGCATCGCCATGATCTGTTTTCCGCTCTGGCCTTACGGCCTGAGTTCTATCGCCTTAAAAGAAGGGGGTGAATTGCAGCACCGAAAGTGCTGCACTTTAGAGCTAGGGTTCAATCGATATCAGCACAGCGCCAATATCAAATCCTGCGGCCTGTGCCTGGGAATTGAGCTGCTTTTTATCTGCCCCCATCAGGATCTTGGCACCGGCCCATACCTGGCTGGAACGATTTCCCGTCCGGCAAAACGCGTGCACTTTGTCTCCTTCCTGCAAAACATCACGAAATGCCTCGCAGTGATTCCGCATCAAACGTCCGCGAGTAAAAGGAATAGCCACAAATTTAATGCCCACCGCCAATGCGGCCTGCTCCATTTCCACATAGGAAGGGTGAGTCTCACTCTCACCTTCCGGGCAATTGCATACTACAACTTGCACCCCACTCTGAGCCAATGGCACCATACTTTCACAGGCTATATGCTCAGAAACGCTCACCTGTTCATCTAATTGTTTAATATTCATTGTCACCTCAGTTCTATGCATTCAACTGAATAAATATATCGATCAATAATTTCGTCTAAAGCTGATTAAGCGGCACTTTCAAATAAACTGTACCATTCGATTCTGCCGGGGGCATTTGCCCCGCACGAATATTCACCTGCACAGACGGTACTATCAGCCGCGGCACAGATAAAGTGGCATCACGCTTGCGGCGCACCGCGACAAAATCTTCCTCGGCAACCCCATCGCGCAAATGAATATTCTCCCTGCGTTGCTCTCCCACGCTGGTCTCACACTGATAGCCCCGTTTACCTTTAGGCGGGTAGTCATGACACATAAACATGCGGGTTTGGTCGGGAAGGGACAAAATCTTACGCACTGAACGATACAGCTCTGACGCATCGCCGCCGGGGAAGTCACATCGCGCACTGCCAACATCCGGCATAAATAAGGTATCGCCAACAAAAAGCGCATCGCCGATTAGCCAGGCCATATCTGCAGGGGTGTGACCGGGACTGTAAATCACTTTCGCTATCAGCTTACCGACCTGGAAGGTTTCACCATCCTTAAAGAGATGATCAAACTGACTACCATCTGCCAGGAATTCCCGCTCAAGGTTAAATACATCGCGGAAGATTTTCTGCACCTGGCAAATGTGTTCACCGATCCCGATACGTCCACCCAATTGCTGGCGTAAAAACGGTGCCGCTGATAAGTGGTCAGCATGGGCATGAGTCTCCAGTATCCACTCCAGAGTCAGGTCTTTCTCTTGAATAAATGACACCAGCTCCTCAGCACCTCGGCTACTGGTGCGACCCGAGGCTGAATCAAAATTCAGCACAGAGTCCACAATAGCGGCGGAACCCCCTTCCCTGTCGTACACCACATAGCTCCAGGTTTCTGTATCCCGATCCAGGAACGGCTGTACTCGGGCACAGTGTTCTTCATGAGCCATCTTCTGCTCTCCCGTATTCACTACACCAACAATATACAATGTGATATTATATAAAACAATATATTGTAATTGTGTAAATTGATTTAGTTCCTATGCCTGATACTGAACATCTCGATCTCAACAAAATGCGCGATTCCGCTGGCCAGGCGGCAGCGATGCTGCGCTCCCTGGCCAATCAGGACCGCTTGCTACTTCTATGTCAGCTCAGCCAGGAAGAGTTAAATGTAGGCGAATTGGAAGAGCGCCTGGGTATTCATCAGCCAAGCCTGTCCCAACAACTGGGGGTCCTCCGTCGCGAAGGCCTGGTCGAAACACGCCGCGAAGGAAAAAACGTCTTCTACCGGGTTGCAGACCCGCGAGTACTCGCCCTGCTGCAAACCCTTTACCAGCTCTACTGTGCGGAGTAATCCCATGACCATCGATTGGACCGCTTTCACCCCGGGCACTGCACTCGCCGGGGGGCTACTGATTGGCCTCGCCAGTGCCGCTTTACTCGCCTTCAACGGTCGTATCGCAGGTATCTCCGGCATCATTGGCGGACTGCTTGACCAAATCCAGGGTTCCCTGTGGCGCCTGGCCTTTATCGGGGGGCTATTGATAAGCCCTCTTGCCTGGAAAATCTTTGCAACAGTGCCCGACATTGATATCCAGGCAGGTTATCCCACCTTAATTGCAGCGGGATTACTGGTGGGCCTGGGCACGCGGATGGCTTCCGGTTGCACCAGTGGCCATGGTGTTTGCGGCTTGTCCCGACTCTCCACTCGCTCGCTAACCGCCACCCTGACATTTATGGCTGGGGGCTTCGCAACCGTGTTTCTAATGCGACACCTCCTGATCAGCCAGCTGGGGCAATGATGATGAAAACCAATATCAGTGCACTTTTGGCCGGGCTCACTTTCGGCCTGGGGTTATTGCTCTCCGGTATGGCCAACCCGGAGAAAGTTCTGGGCTTCCTCGATTTAGCCGGCGCCTGGGACCCCTCTCTGGGACTGGTGATGTTTGGCGCTATCGCCGTGGGCCTGCCACTATTCCATTTCATCAGACGGCGGGGACAGTCTATCTGGAAGCAACCGCTTCACCTGCCGGCAAGTAACCAGGTTGATCGCCGATTGGTATTGGGCAGCCTTCTATTTGGCGCCGGCTGGGGACTGGCGGGGTTTTGCCCCGGACCGGCGATTGTCGCTACCGGGGCGGGACAACTTAAAGCGGTAATTTTTGTACTCGCCATGCTCACGGGTATGGGGATATTCCAACTCTTCGGGATCAAGCGTACTGCCGCAGTGGAGTAACTTGCGCCCAAGCACAACGGTGAGGCAGCCGCCGTCTATCTTGTTTGAGCAGTTCACACAATTGCGGCAGGAAGAGAGCGGAAACAAGTGTAAGGATGCGGCTACTCCACCTAATCCCTCCATGGCTTCGACGCTACCAGCCCAAGTGGCTGGTGGGAGATAGTATTGCCGCCCTCCTGGCCAGCATGATGCTGATCCCACAGGCCCTCGCCTATGCCGCACTTGCCGGCCTGCCCCCATATCTAGGGCTCTACGCTGGGCTGCTCCCATTAATAGGATACGCACTGTTTGGCTCCAGCTCGGTGCTGTCCGTCGGCCCGGTGGCCGTGCTCGCCCTAATGACCGCTTCAGCTCTCACCCCCATAGCCTCACCGGGAAGTCCCGAGTACATTTCCGGCGCCATATTATTAGCACTCTTGAGTGGAGCAATCCTGCTACTAATGGGGTTTCTTGGCCTCGGCAGCCTCGCCAACCTCTTGAGCCTTCCGGTTGTTGACGGTTTTGTCTCCGGCGCCGCGCTGCTGATTATTGCCGGGCAGATTGCCCCCTTGCTGGGAATATCAAGCAATGGCGATACGGTTCTCGAGATATTGATCAACACCTTTAACCACCTGCCCGAAACCGATCGGGAAGCAGCTCTGCTGGGGCTCATTGCACTAGCCAGCTTAATTGCCGCCCGTCTAGGCTTGCCCTTCCTGCTCAGGAAAATCGGGGTCGGCCCAGCACGATCCAAATTGCTTTCGCGGTTGGCGCCCATGCTTATCGTGGTGATTGCCATTGTGCTCACCGCTATTTTTCACTGGGAGAAGGAATTACCCGTTGTGGGGGTTATTCCCGCTGGCCTACCGCACCTAAGTATCCCCTCTATTAATCCGGGGCTGATTTACAAACTGCTATTGCCTGCCCTGATTATTGCCCTGCTCGGTTTTGTCGAGAGCTTATCTATTGCCCACTCTATCGCCCAGCGGCGCGGCGAGAAGCTCAACACTAATGCGGAACTGCGGGGGCTGGGCGCCTCCAATCTACTCAGCGCATTTTCAGGAGGGTTTGCGGTGACCGGCAGCTTTGCACGGACGGCCGTTAACGATGAGAGTGGAGCAAAAACCCCTCTCAGCGGCGTGATAGCCGCAGTGCTAATAGCCCTGCTACTTCTGTATGCCACCAAAGTCTTTACCGAACTGCCAATCTGCGTGCTAGCTGCCACCATCATTGTTGCAGCCGCAAACCTGATCAACTTCCAGGGAATGGCCCACCACTGGCGCTACGACCGCACCGATGGACTGGCTATGGCCGGCACATTTCTCGGGGTAGTGTTTTTTGGCGTGGAGACCGGGATTGCCCTGGGTGTCGGGCTCTCATTCGCCACATTGATCTGGCGAGCCAGCCGGCCACATATCGCTGTCGTGGGGCGTGTACCGGGTACTGAGCAATTCCGCAATGTACTTCGCCATACGGTGAAAACCGAATCTGAGATTTTGTTCCTGCGTATTGATGAGAACCTGTTTTTTAGCAACATCAATGCGATTGAGGAGCGACTTTTTGTAGAGATAAAGCGACATCGCAATACCCGCCATATGGTGCTGATCTTATCGTCTGTTAACCGGATCGACAGCACAGCAATAGAGCGCCTGTTACAAGTAAACCGGGATTTACAGAATCGAAACATCCAGCTGCATCTGGCTGAGGTAAAGGGGGCTGTACTGGATCGCCTGGGCCACTCCAAGCTACTGCAGGAATTGAGCGGCCGCGTGTTCCTCTCCCCCTACATCGCTGAGCTTGCCCTGCGCCACCATCAAATCTCCGATAGCGACAAACCATCCGAATAAGGTTGCGCGACTTGTAAGGCAGCATCAAACACTGGCAAAATATCCAGTATTTGAGCAAAGAGCGCGATGGGCGGAAATAACCTTACCTCTGAACAGCAGGCAATTGCAGATCACGCCGGTGGTCACGCCAAGATCATTGCCGTTGCCGGCTCCGGCAAAACCACTGCTCTGTTGCACTATATAAAGAACCGCCTTGATGCAGGTATCGCCCCCGAACGACTGCTGGTATTAATGTACAACCGCAGTGCTCGGGAGGACTTCGACCGCCGTTTACGGCAGCTGACTGAAGGCTCGATACCAGCGGTACATACCTTTCACAGTGTTGGGTATCGTTTATACCAACGCATGATCGCCAATGACCATATCGCTGCTACCAACCTATCCCCCCTACCCCAATCCACAATCCAATTACAAATCTGGAAGGCCATTGAAGAGTGCGCGCCGACCCACGAACTCGAAGAGATTAGAGCACGAAAGCAATCTGAGATTGAGGCCGCTGAATTTTTTATTGACTACACCAAAACGATTCTGTCGGGAGATCTCAGCGCATTTCAGGAACTGAAGCTCGGCGATGAATACATGTATTTTCTGCAAGTATTTCGCACTTTTGAAGCTTGGCGCCGCAGCCAAAATGCGGTTACCTACGCCGACCTGATTTATGACCCAGCCATGCTGCTCAGCATGGATGAGGAAATGGCCGAGGAGTACGGCAGCTATTACGAAGATATCCTGGTGGACGAATACCAGGATATCAATGAGATACAGCACTTTTTACTGCGAGTTCTCTACGGAAAATCTGGCAACGTCATCGCGATTGGCGACCCAGACCAAACAATTTACGAATGGCGAGGCTCCAAACCGGATTTCCTGCTCACATTTTTCGATGGGGATTTTCCCCCCTCGAATATTTATCACCTGAGCCGCACTTTCCGTTACGGCCACCAGCTATCCCTGGCCGCCAACCACTTTATTGAGAACAATCGCGATCGCGCCGATATATTCTGTGTTTCAGCCAATGAAGATCAGCAAACAGAAATCGAGCTGGTAAAAACCGATAAGGAGGGGCGCTGGCTAGTAGAGCACCTGCGCCGGTGTCAAAAGCAAGGCCAGTCACTCAGGGATGTCGCCGTATTGGTGCGGCTGTGGTCTATCGCCGCTCCTATTGAACTGGCACTGCTGGCCAATAATATTCCCTACCGTTCAGCAAGCCGCAACACCGTCCTTTCGCGCCGGGAGCTCCGCCCCTTATTTTGGAGTTTAAATATTGCCTCCGGTCGATTCACCGAACTTCCACCCAAGCGTCGCCAGCAGGGACTTTACGAATGGCTGACCTCTCCCCATGTGCGTATTCCGCGCAAAGTCCTGGAGCCCATCTGCTCCTCTCTGGCAGTGCTGGACAAAGGCTGGGGCAAGAAGCTGATTGCCCTACTACCTGAAAACCTGAGCAAACCCCAGACCAAACGCTTGCGCCAACGGGCAGACCTGCTTACCCAGATCGAGAGCTGGCGCGGTCACGCCGGAGAGCTACTGCGTCGCCATATCGGTGAACTGGAACTTCTCAGCGGAATCGCTGACGACGCCTTCACCCGCCAACAAGGGGAGGAGAGACAACAAACCATCCTCGCTTTCTGCAAATACCTGGACACACTGAAGCAGCCACCCGCTGAAGCCCTGGCACATCTACAAGAACTTCAACGCCAACACCGGGAGGGCGAACAAACCGAAGCGGATGCTATACAGATAACGACTATGCACCAGGCTAAAGGTTTGGAGTGGGAACAAGTGATTATCCCCACCCTCACCCAGCACAATATGCCCTATCAGCCCCAACGGGACTTCAGCACACCCGCGTCACTGGAGAGCGAACGCCGCTTGATGTACGTGGCGATGACCCGCGCCAAGTCAAAACTCTTCTTGTTGGCCCCTGCAGAAGACCCCAAAAAGAATGATCCCGAGGCTTCGCAGCCTTCATTATTTATTAATGAAATGCAGCTTCCTTTAAGTAAATTGATGGCAGACTCCCTTAAGGAGCGCCCGGAAAAAATCGACACTGATGTGCCGGTTTCACGCCAAGCGCTCCACTATTTAGAAGCTTGCGATTACAACCCCACTATCAGTGCACCCCGGGCACCAATGCGAAAACCAGAACCTGGAGAGGGGCTGCGGCATCGAAAACTTGGCTATGGAAGGGTTTTGGGATGGGAGGACAAGCGTATCGAGGTTTTATTTAGCGATGGAAAAGCTCGGCGGTTTGATTGGGAGACTTTGTCACAGTATCTGATGTAGCAATACCTAGGAACGTGCGTACCAAAAAAATTAATTCACTCCGCTGTTATCAGGTTACCTAATGCAAATATCTATCAAGAGCCTTCTTCATAATCATCTTTCCCAACTGCTTTCCATTACGACTAAAATTCCACAGGAAATATTTCACAAGCAGCTGGCACCTGACATGTTCAGCTTAGCCGAGAATGCAAAAATTGCAGCCAATTTTTCTCTTCGCGGATACTGCCCACTCGTTGATCAGAAAATTGCGACATTTGAAGAAGATGGGAATACAAAGGAAATTATTCTGAGAACTATCCAGAAAACACTAAATTATTTAGATTCTTTACCCGAAGTAACCGATCTGGACAGTAGTAGAAGAATCAATGATAAAGCGGGTTTCACAACAGTGGATCTCCCACAGCCACAATATATCCATCAATATATAATTCCAAACTTTCTATTCCATATAAGCATGGTTTATGCAATTGCACGCCACTGCGGTGTAACCCTTAGCAAAGGCGATTTTGATGGGCTCCACAGTTACCCGGCTGAATTTAGTTTTATATAAAAATCACCAAAACACTTCAGCGCCAAATTCTTCCAGCTCTTTATCATCAAAAATAATTCGCCAAACATATCCCCTCACGGCATTAACCAGAATATCACCATGAGCCGTAACTATTACTATGGTGCTAAAAATTCAGACTCAGAAAATTTCACCTCATTTAAAATAACTTGACCAAGTTCATAAAAAAAAATATAAACGCGATACAATTCGACATCTACACCAAACTTTTCATGGAATAGAAGTAACCGGTATGAAAATCTCTAAACTATTATTAGTCCCCTTAGCCCTGACAATCTCTAATGCCTCTTTAGCAGAAGAGAACCCGTTCTATATCGGGTTTGGCCTAGGGTACCATGACCTTGATGGCCAGAAAACTCAGTCCGATCATTACCTTGATGGCCAGCGCTTCGGCGATCAAACAAATTCTTTAAATATTTATCTCGGGTATAAATTTAACCCGTACTTCTCTGTAGAAGCTGGATACAGCAATTTTGGCAGTGCCTATGACGAATATATCGCCTCGGTTAACTATTATGACGAGTTGGAAGAAGCGTACAAACATGCCTACATCGCGGATGACGAAACACTTGAAGTCAGCAGTTTTCTGTTGAGCGGTGTCGCTCACTACCCGGTTCTCGAAAAACTGACCTTGAATGCGAATCTTGGTATTTCCTACACCAGGGTCGACAGTGAGTTCCGACCTGTATCCACTTGGTGGTCACTCATATCTCCAGTTGAGAGGTACAGTGAAAAAGATGTGGATCTAACTTACGGCCTTGGTGTTACCTATGACTTTACCGATAAATTCTCTGGAAAGCTTCAGTGGAAGACAATCGATAACGACATCGTAGCTGTAAACGGGTTTGACTTATCAGTGGAAGCCCGCTTCTAATCCACCTTGCAAGTAGGAGGGGCTACAGAGAAAGCAGCTGCAGCTCCCTTCGCTTACTAAAGTTAAAAACAATCAAATGCCTCTGGGCCACCTAGAGGTAGCCGGGAGCCAATCGGCAACCAAGAAAATCTCGGCTTGCACTAAATACCCCCAAAATGCCTAATCTTTAGCCAACATAATGATTTTTAAGGGTTTTTTTCATTCTTTAGGTTGACTTGCACCAGGGGCATCTATAATATCCGCACCCGTAACGCGCTCGTAGCTCAGCTGGATAGAGTACCTGGCTACGAACCAGGCGGTCGGAGGTTCGAATCCTCCCGAGCGCGCCATACAAACAAAGGGCTTATGCTTAACGGCGTAAGCCCTTTTTTGTTATAGCGCGGTAGAACCCGCATGCATATATCACCGCCAGTACTACCTTTATGCCTGAGTCGGCCCCATCGCCATCAACTCCCCCAGAACTCCACCACTAGGCATCAGTCATCGGGCCGTAACACAAGAACTTCTGGGAAGTATTCCTCACCTTGAACCCATTGCTGAGAGCTAGTGATGGAATTGGCGGCTCACTGCCAGAAACATAAATTGCCGGTGTTACAGATAAATTTATACAAGCAGGGGCTGAGCCAGTTCCTCCTTCCCAAGAAGAAAGCCAGCGATTGGGTAAGTACTAGGTTTTAACTGAGCTCCATTAGCAACAATTAAGTGGGCGAACCCCAGTCGACAAATAGCCAACGAAAAGCCATTATCAGGTGTAATAGAATTACGCACCAACACTCTCTACTGAAGAGCAATAATCATACTCCCTCGCGTACAGACCATTTTAGATGTTAGATAAATTGAGGCGCGAGCTTCTCGATGATATAACCTATCCCCTCCACATCAACTCATGAATGCAAATGATGCTCTCAACACCACCACCCCATAAGCAATACACCTTATAGTGTCGACTCAATAATTCACAACTTAGCTAACATTACTATGCTAATAGAAACGTAAGATCAAAACAGCCACCATAATCCAGATTGACTGATTGCAAGCAGCCCTCTTTTACACTTGCTGGCGGGATCATAATTATCCCAAAAGGAATGGCGCAGGCATAAATTACATCGCTTATAGTTAATGAGCACAGAACATGACACGTTTCCTATCTTTTCTGACATGGAAAAAAATACTTGTCGGTTATTTTTCAGTAATCTTCATCTTTGCTGCAATATATAGTGAATGTGACTCCTGTATAAATGAAAAGCTCGACTTCACAAAAAGTATCTACTTCAGCATTGTAACAATAACAACTTTGGGCTATGGAGAAATTTACCCTGTCAATGAGCTCGGTTACCTACTAACCTCCATTGAAACACTGACGGGAATTGCAACATTTGGGCTACTATTGAATGAATTTACAAAATACCAATCAAACCGACAAGAAAAATTAAGACAAGAAAAAAGAGTCGAACAATTAAAAAATGCATACCACTATTTTCGAGTTCATATGGCCGACTTTTGTGCCGCGGCTATCAGCACCATAACCCACAAAGAACAAGCCCCAGCATCCTATGACATGATGGGTTTTAGAGCATATTTGGAGAACAATAATAATAGAAATGCAAATATCCTTAAGGAAGCCCTTCCTCGAGACTACAAGTTCAGAGCAATGGTCATGACGGAATACAAAATATACGCCCGACAAATAGAATTGGCTTGCTCAACGATAAATCTCCACGATACAAGGCTATTGGACTTCTTCTATACCCATATAAGCCAGTCTGTCCGACTTGAAGCTGTGAGTGAAGCATCAGAGACCTTATCGGAAACTCTATTCAATCTAATCAATGACATTATGGCAGGAGTCGATGCAAATGGAGACAGGCGTGACCGAGACATATATATGGGTTATATCAATTCACTAGAATCGCACGTTAGCCAAGGCTAATAAACCGCCAAGAGGTTAAGGGCAAACTAGATCCAAGCCTTAATATTTATCTCAACCATAAGTCATCCTGTTCGGGGTATACAAGGGCCCCACCTAAATAACAGATACTGCCGGACATGCTATATCCAGCTTCCAAAGTTCCAATTCAAGTATTATTTATCAGTAGCAAGTAGCAATTTTTCGAATTGTACTACGATTTAAGTCGGGAGAGGTCTGCTTAATGGCCTTTCATCTTCGCTGACAATATCCACTACTTAAAACCTAAGATAATTTTTAATAGAAGATATTACTTGGAATTTAATGGGCACTAAAACCTGAACTTTCTTCCTAGTAATTTAACACTGAGTTCCTATGGCAACTTCAACTCAGATCACCAACACTTTCCCTGCACCGATTGACCTGATCAAGATGTCGCGAGAAGGATGGCTGCACCGGGGTTACCCAAAGGGCTTCCCGTGAGACGAGTGACAGAGCATAAATGGGGTCAAGTTGCGTGAAGTCTTTCGCCAGACGCCTCCTACAATTTGATAGCCTCCTTTGCAGTATTTGGCTACAACTGCCCTTAGCGCCACTCAAAACAGCCCCCAATTTTGACACTATCAACTTCCCCTTAGAGGGCAACATAACCAAGTATGCGCATCCTACTGATATCAATCCAACTACTATTTCCATTTACACCCTAGAGGTCGCACTATGAAAGCAAATTTTTTAGTTATGGCAGTTGCACTTACTACTTTCAGTGCACATCTACAGGCAAATAATAATACTTCCATTGTACAGCAGACCGGTACCGGCAACATGGCAATGACGGATCAATCCGACTCAAGCACTCAGAACAGCACCATTCTACAAGTGCAAAATGGCAACAATAATTTCTCTGAAGCAATCCAATTTGGAGCTACCCTTGATAGCTCCATCAGCCATACACAAATAGGCAACGCAAATACCACTCTAAACTTAGAGCAGGAAAATGCTGAATTATCCAGTATGACTATCCTACAGAATGGTGATGGAAACACACTGTCAAATTTTCAGATTGATTCTATTGGAACGACATTATCCCAGACACTTTTTGGGATCAATAATGGAACAGCCGGCACGCAAATTCGCTCTTCTAATGACACTGCCATCTCCTTACAACAAGGCGATTCTAATACTACCTTGCTCACCCAAATAGATAGCACCAATAATTTCATGAATATGACTCAGGATGGCACTAACAATGTCGGAGTATCTATACAGATTGAAAGCTCACTGGGTACCGTTCAAATTTTACAAATCGGAGATCAAAATGAGAGTGGAATATCTCACAGCTTAAGCATTTCTGATTTTGCCAGCTCTACACAATTTGGCACTGGAAATATATTCAGCCTTGGTCAGAGTGCAGGCGGTAATAATTTTGCTATTGGAGATCAAGTTGGTGAGCTAAATACCGTGTCAGCCAATCAATCCAACAGTTCCTTTAGCCAATTAAATATAAGCCAACAAGGCATGCAAAATTCACAAACACTGTTTCAGACAGGCTCACAAATTAACTCATGGACCACCCAAAGCGGCATGGAGAACTCTGTAATGTCGAATCAGAGCGGAATGAACCACACTTTAACATCCCTTCAAAACGGGACCCTGAACAGCCTCACAGCTAGCCAAAGTGGAACCTCACAACTTGCCAATGTAACCCAGCTGGGAACAAGCAATAGCGGAACGATCAGTCAGTAGTCGCCGTAGAGCCTCAAAAGCCTCTTATAACCTCTAGAAAGCCCTACCCACGGCTCCTGAGCCAAATCCCTTTGTGAGAAAACAGAAACAGACAAACAGGTTTTACTGTCACCAAACACCAAAAAAGTGCTTCATATGAAAAAAATGCTTGACTCTACCTACACCAATCTATATTGTGCGCCTCCTCGACGCGCTCGTAGCTCAGCTGGATAGAGTACCTGGCTACGAACCAGGCGGTCGGAGGTTCGAATCCTCCCGAGCGCGCCATTTTCAAGGGGCTTACGTTTTTGACGTAAGCCCCTTTTTTATTGCGACAACCTCAACACCAAAACACAGCTAGGCTTTGGACTATGGAAACAAGGAGAAGTTTTCAGGGGTTAGCGCCATGGATATCACGACTCTGAATGTACTTAAGCAGCTAGGTTTGTTAGCCGCAGTCTTTACCCTATCTACGGCCGCACTGGCCATTGAATGCGGCGACACTATATCTGAGCCCACCACTCTATCTCAGGACCTGAATTGCGAGTTGAGTATCGCCAATCCTGTAGCACTCACCATTGTAGGCCCATCAGGGAGCCTGAATATGGCGGGGTTTGAGCTTAGCTGCGTATCGCTGGACCCAACCCAAACAGATTTCTACGCAATAGACCTCCAGGGCACCGCAGCATATCTCAGCAACGGCCAACTAACCAACTGCACCAATGGTGTCATCACCTCCAGCTCAGGCTTCCACTCCATCTCCAATATGGAAATAAATAGCGCTGTAAGAAATGCAATTTTACTATTCGGCAACGGCAATACCATCACCAACGTCGATATTACAGGTCCTGCTACTTCAACCATCTCTGATGGTATTGAGGTTTTTGGCGATTACAACACCATTAGTCGCAGTACGGTACTAGGAGGCGGAGACGAAGGCATTGAAATCCTGGGAGACTATAACAATATCTCCTTTACTACCGTTTCTGGGTTTAGCGAGGACGGCTTCGAGATTGACGGCAACTTCACATTTGTATCTAACAGCATCATTGAGAATAACGGTGAAGCTGGAATCCTGATAAACGGTAATTTCAACAACATAGCAAGTAACAATGTGGCGGATAATGGGCAGGTGGGCATTAATCTAAGTGGCGGCTCAAGCAATTCGATTGCAAGCAACACGGTATCCAATAATGGGCTCTCGGTACTACCAAGCAATGGCGGTATTATCGTTACCGACTCGAACAGCTTAAACAACCGGGTTACCGGGAATACCCTAAACGGCAATCAGCAATTTGACCTCGCAGATCCCTTTGACCCCGACTGCAATGAAAGAAATCTTTGGAGTGGAAACCAGTTCACTACTTCAGACCCCACATGCTTAGACTAACTGCCCAAAAGAGAAGTGGCTTGCGCTGCAAGGTCGGGCACCTCCAGCCTCACGAAGGCTATATCCGGGATTTAAACAGAAGCAAATAAGACTCAAGTACCAAAATTACTGTTCAAAGTTAAACCAAGTTGAATCAAGAGTCTCAATAGTTAAAAATGCATGAGGAGCTGTCAAAATCAGAAGTAAGGGACTACATGACTGATATCCTCAAAGATATACTTCAGTTCGTACAGAATGTGGGGCTTAAGAATGGCCTCTTTGTCATATTTTTCATCTTTGCGCATTACCTCCTCTTCTGGATGTACAGTGGGCGCCTGAAGGACCGACAAGTTGAAATTGACCGGCTTGCAGCAGATAATAAAGAATATAGGGACAGGTTTTTAAAGTTGATGGACAACGCCTTCTCTTATTCACCTCCCACTAGGAAAAACGCGCCCAAGAAGCCAATTAATGAAAAGGAGTTTGAGTAGTGCTCTATCTATTGCCGGCAATTGCTCTTGTCTTCATTTTCGCGAAAATATATCAGCTTCTGGAAGTAAAGAAGCATGATCAACACTTATTTGAGTTTTGTCAGCTACGGAGAGATACGATCGGCTATCTCTCCGATTCTTATACCGACCTATCAAGAAATGATTACATAGCCTTACGCAAGATCAATGATGCACTCAGCACCATCATTGCCGGATATAAAGAGCACAGAACGGTTGTGTTTAATCTCAGGTTATTTTCAGAGTATGTCAATCAGCTAAAAGCCTTTGAGAAAAAGGCCGAGAAGATATCAACCAGCAATCCAGATATACAAGAGTTACTAAACAGAGTTCATCAGTCTATATTTAATGCCTTTCTGGCATTTACCCCCTACCTAAAATCAGAACTCGCGTTCAATGTAGTGATGAAATTGATCTCTCTGGGAGTAAATGCCGGGGCCAATTCATTCAGGGCACATTTGCTAAGCCTTAAAGAAGCCAAAACCCTGCTCAATACCTTTAAAAAGCATTCCTCTCCTTGCTGAGCCCCTCTTTTCAGCCACCGAGAGCTTTTTGGCTATTTGCATGGCAAGCGCTATCAAGGGCAAACTTTGATACCAGCCAGTACGCCAAGCGCTGATATCAATCCTGCTGGGAGTCAGCCAAGAAGGCTGGACTCTGTGGACACTCAAGATTCTATGCGTAAAAAATCACTAAAGACGGAATTTCCAGTCAAGCAAAAAGCACTGAAAAATTAATGAGTTAATACAGAAATACACTTATTTTTTGGAGCGTGTATTATCCTAAATTAGGACAGCACTCCATTCAGCATCAAACTATTGATATTTAACTAAATAGTCATCTTCATCTCATATTAAACCATTCGGTCATCGTCGATATATCGATAATTTCGAAAAAGTCGATATACGAAATAATCATTACCAGAAAACTGAAAATAAGATGCACAGATCTATAAATCGCACTTTTTTCTCACCGAAAGCCCTTAAAACCGAGAAAAAACTACGGACCGTTCAACCCATAAAAAGTAATATCATACGTTTTTTCCGCCCCCCTTCTTACCCGACAAAACCCGCTCTCTCCATTTAGTCAATATCAAAGATTCGGTGTCTATATCCTTGCGACGTAAATACCTTATAGGTGCAGAAATGGAACTCAGCTATATCCTTATTATATGTACAGTGATCATCGTGATTTTCACTGCCTGCGCCTATCTGTACAACTACATTCTTACAGCAAGCGCAACATTTTATCGCTCACCAGTGCAAGAGGATGAGACTGCGATACGCAATCATCTCAATGATAAAGATACGATCAACATACTTGTCATTGACGGTGGTGGTATCCGTGGACTCATACCACTATATGTCATTAAGCACTTGGAAAAAGCACTGGGGCAACCAGTTGACGAGCTTTTCGATGTGTTTAGTGGTGTCTCGACGGGCGCTGTCATTGTTACCGGGTTGAATGTCCGCTCATCTCACCTGGCTAAAAACTATGCCAATGTCGATTCAAAAACAGACTTGCTTATTAACTTATACAAGTCGAAAAGTAATTATCTGTTTTCAACCCCTTGGTATCACAAACTGCTTACGGCATCCGGTCTTTTTTCTCCAAAATATTTGGGTCGCCGCCTTCACAAAGTGATGGAGAAGCACTATACACCAGAGCTTAACTTCACCGATTTGAAAAATTATGTGATTATCCCCTCGCTCAGTGTAAATACTGGTGAACTTCACCTCTTCAAAAACCGAGGAGGAGATACCAGTGAGCTTCCTACCAACAGCCTATACCAACTGGTCACAGCTGCAGTTAGTGGGGTTTCACTGTTTCCCCCAGTTGGCTTTATGGCTGACAGCAAAGAAGTGGGCCATAAATACTTTGCCGACGCAGGTATTTCTGCCAACAACCCTGCAAGTGTTGCGCTCCTGGATATCATCAAAGAGTTCCCTCACAAGAACTACTATGTGCTGATTCTTGGGTCCGGCACCTCCCCGCTAACCAGTTCGCAGGTAAAATATAAAGACCTGAAAAACTGGGGCATACTACAGTGGGCACGAGATGCTATCTCAAGTGTTCAAAGATCAATGGATGAGCAGCAATTGCACGCCCTGGAAATTGCTTCATTACTCTCCAACAATGTAAAGATCAAATATGACTATCTCAATGTAGAGGTAACTGAACCCCATGTCGGTCTATTTGAATACGACAATATCGATTCACTCAAGATTCATTCAGATCGACTCATTAAAAACAATAAACAGAAAATACAACAGGTAATTGACCAATTGGCCACTGCCAACGGATAAAAATCTCATCACAATGTAAGGCGGCAACTCAACAAAACGGTTGCCGCCGAATCTAAGGACAGAGGCATTCACTCTATCAGAAAATACACGCTTAGCACCCAACACCCTCTCACCCGCCTGCCAGCAAACCAACCAACAAATATTTTACTGATTTATCGCTAGTGACATTACTCTTCAGGAGCAAAATCAAACGGCGTTTAACCATGCCAAAGCTTCGCTATCTAATCACAATTCTAATTACACTGACTTCCTGCCTCTTTGTGAATGTAAGAGCTGGAGAACTTCATGATCGTGAGGCTCGAAACAGGTGTATAAAAACCTGTAAGAATAGCTACTATGACTGCATTAGAGATAATGAAAATCAAGACTGGTGCGTAGAGAAGAAGATCCGCTGCGATAATATATGCTATGAGTACGAAGAAGATCGCTGGCGCTGGTATCGGGATAAATCTTCCAACCATTAACCAATAAACAGATATATGTAAGCCGCCCTATAGGACATCAAAGCAACATAGGATAGCTGTGCATTAAGCGTATATTTTGCTAAGATCCAGGTCCTGCATAAATTATCTACCAATAAGAAAATATGAAACTCCTCTCTATAAACGTATCCAAAAAAGTAGATTGCGAATACAAGGGTAAAACTGTAACAACGGGGATCTTCAAGAAGCCAGTCCAAGGAAAAGTTTTTGTTGGAAAGAATAATTTGGAAGGAGATGAGCAGGCAGACTTAAAAAATCATGGCGGCAAAGATATGGCCATATATGCGTTTTCTAATGACCACTACCCTTACTGGGAAGACCTGTTAGGCAGAAAGAGCCTTAAGTATGGCGCATTTGGTGAGAATTTAACGGTAGAAGGGCTTCGAGAACAAAATATCTTTGTTGGAGATCAATTCCGCATAGGCAGTTGTATCCTTGAGGTAAGTCAACCCAGAATACCCTGCTTTAAGCTAAGCATGGCCCTAGATAATGACGCTGCAGCCAAGATTCTCACTAGTAGCTTTAATTGCGGTGTATATTTTAGGGTTGTTAAGGAGGGGCATATTAAAGAAGGGATTTCGATTTGTAAGATAGCTGAAGCTCCAAACTCAATCGACATACGATCTATGTTCAGAGCTTTTTTTGATAAGCAATTTCCCAATACCAAGCAAGTACTCCAGGCTGCAAGTCAGCTACAACCCTTATCCAAAGAGTGGAGAGAGAAAGCTGTAAGGCGGCTCTCTAAGCTCTGACAATTGAGCAACTTATCACATCAGCCTACTAGCTATGTTCCCTCCGAAAGTGAGTCTCCATGAGGGCTATATAGTAAAAGTTAAAACCCGGCACTACCCCGGACTTAAATACTTTAGTAGTAGTTTTTTGGCGAAAAGTACTAACTTATTAAACAAACAAGAATTAATAGGCTTCCTCAACTTGATACTACTGCGCGAGCTGTACTCGAATACCCCCTATTGCCACCTACCAATATATCTGCGGATAAAATGACAGGTATTATCAGGCATGCAAAAACTTAAACTGATCCTGTCAGAATTGGCCTTGGCTAAAGGATTCACTCATGTACTTGGATGCGCCCAACACCCAGGAATTTTATACTAATATCACAAACACCAACCATTTAAAACCTTACATCAAACTACAGTTTATTATATACCCTGCAAAATTTAACATAGGGCTTCGAAGATATTAACAAATAAAAAGCAAATGAAAAAACAACTACCACCCAAGTATACTGAATAAGATATAAAATCCATAAATATATAATAAACGGCAGAACTAGCACAGATAATTTCTTAATCCCAATACTGGCAATATGCAATGATGCATAAATACAAATAAGTACTGACAAAGAGGCGCACACCAACAAAAGGGATGATGAAGTTATGGTAATCATGAGCACCCCCAGTACAGCAAAGACAGCAGCCCCAAAGTATCTCGTACCAGGTTCAAGTGCTCCCATGCTAATGGGGGCGGCCATATATCCAACTATATGATAGCCAGATACGATCACCATAAGTGCTGCCCAACTATCAGCATGAGCAAGTACAACTGCTGCTATCAACCAATTAGTAAGCATTGAGCGCCTTGATAAATTATGTACAGGATCTAAAACAGCTAACCATCGCGGCATTTGCCCTACAGAGGCCATTGCAAATAGAATTCTTGACGAGGCCCCCAAATAAGTATATCCAGATGCCGAGGGACTTATCACACTGTCTGCGAGTAGTATCATTGCAAGAAAGTGCAAGCCAAGCAGTGTCGCCAAGTCCAAAAGCGGCGAGTCAAAATTAATCCCTTGCCAACCACCATTTTCCACCAGAAGATCGTTCGGCACTGAGGCCATAAAAGCATATTGCAATGCAAGATAAACAAGCGTCATTATTGTTATTGATAAAGTAACGGCCAAAGGAATATTGCGCTTGGGATGTTTTATCTCACTCGCAAAGGCAACGCTGATCTGGAAGCCATTAAACGAATATATTAGACCTGCCCCAATAACAGCGGAAAAAGCGCTTCCAAACCCAAACTCCTGATTAGAGTCAATTGAAAAATTTGACCCACTTGTATCACTACTAAATACAACAATAAGTAATACAACTATTGCAAAGGTGGGAGTAAATATCTTTAGAACAGTGACAACATTATTGATCTTGGCAAGAAACCGTATTCCATAATAGTTAATCAGCAAATATACAAAAAGAATACTTAACGCGAGAAGCTTCCCCCAAGGAGTCAAGGTGTGATTATCAATTAACAAAGAGGAATCTATAGCAGATGAGAGGTATTGGGTTGTTGCCTGCGCCTCGGTCGCAACAACCATTAATGTGCCAAACCAGTTAGCAAACGCAAATGGCATTCCAAAAATACTATTGTGCGACAATGCACTGGATTGAGCGAGGGCTCCACGGACTGGGTAGAATGCAACGACACGGCTTAGGCACAAGCCAACCATCAAGACCAAAAGCGCCGCTAATATCCAGGCTCCAAAAGCCCAATTACCTGCATAGTTTGCCGTAAGCTGCGCACTAAACAACCAGCCCGAACCTATCATACAGGTGGCACTAAGCAGCGTAGCACTCAACAGAGAAACACGTTTTTTTCCGCCTTTGGCACAACCCATATCGACCGTTTTCTATAGTGTTATGCAGGCGTCTTCTCTATTTAATCTGATAGCTCCTGCTACTAATATCTTTAGTTTAGCCAGCCCAGTTCATTTCAACCAAAGAACAGTAAGTTATCTCTTTCTACTTCAGGTATAAGTCAAAATTAAAAATGGAGATATTGTATAGAAGCCTTTAAAGGCCTTATAGAAATTTGACATGAGCATCAACTCGCCCTTCCAAAAGCTTAGGGCTGCCTGCCGGGAGGCACGTTCAACATATGCAGCAATGAAAGTTAACGCAACTATACAGAGGGCTGAAGGAAATCCCAGCGGTTGCATCTTTCAACATCAAGGTATTCTTTCAAGATTGACGCCATACGCCCCCGCATCCGCCAGAATTTTTCTGGCACATAGTTAGTCGCAAAAGCTATAGAGGCCTTACATTCAGGAACAACTAAAAGGTAAGCCGTAGCCGCATCATCAGTCACGCCACCGTGATGCAGTACCAACCATGGCTTATCTTGCTCCCCTAGATTTATGCCACCCACCCGCCAACCAAGGGAATATTTTTCCTTGTTTATTTCGCCATTGCGTAATTTCAATGGCACAGAAAGCGCTTGTAGGGCATCTGTAGACAAAAATCCATTTTCATAGGTAGCTTGAGCCATTCTTACCAGATCAGAGGGTGTTGATATAAATCCTCCACCTCCAAAAAGGAAACTCCTATCTCGCTTGGTCGTTGATTTAACATGCACACTCTTTTTACTGGTACTTGAATAATAGGCCGCTTCATTTTCGTGCCCTGCAAATGAAGTGTCCAACTCTGTGGCCTTCATTCCCAGGTAATCCCAGAATTCGGAACTGAGATAATCAACGTACCCTTTTTGCGAAGCCTGCTCTACAACAGCGGATAGCAAGATATAACCATTCGATGAATAACGATATTCTGTTCCAGATTCAAATAGCAGAGGGTGTTTATCAAATACGTAAAATGCATCAAGTGGGTGTTGATGATCTTTTACATTGGAAAACTCAGCCAAATCTCTTTCCGGTGTATCATGTGGCACACCAGCGGTATGTGCGGCAAGTTCAGCAACACTGAATAGCCGAGTATAATGGGGCCTCTCTACATACTTACTTACCGGATATTGCAGATCGAGTTTACCTTTAGTAACTAGCCGAGCTACAGCTAATCCCGTCATCGGTTTAGCCAAACTACCAACTGAATACTGTGTACTTGTATCAGCTTCCAAACCCTTTTCAATATCAGCAAGACCTACGGCTTGCGCAAAAGCCACACGATTGTCCAACCCTATCGCAACGGATAAAGATGGTAGATTGTACTCCTTCTTTAATTCTGCAACCTCAGTCATAACTTTAGAAAAATTATTCTCGGCTGCTGAGGCTTCCATAGGAAACCCTACGAAGAGCACCATTAAACCAAATAGCAAATAACTTCTTAACATTTTTCTCACTTCAAATTCACTATAATAATTCTGGGGATCATAAATTCGTAAATAATAGCTGATCTACTACCTAGTAAAGCCTCCATTTTCAGCCAAGAAAAGGGGGATCACACTTAATCAGTTACAGTTTAATTAGACGCATTCAATACTGAATTTGGATTCAATAGATCAATTATTTTTATATCGACACGCACTTTAATTATACAGAGACATACTTGACCCATCTCTCATTGGAGCATCCATAAGGGGGGGGGGAGTTGCTAAAGTAGCGCGGCTATCGCTATATCGAGGCTATCAAAATTTGGGTAAGTTCTTTGGGCATATCTAGCATCACATCATGACCACAGGGAAGGTTTATCGTCTCCCAACCAAGTTCTCTCTGGGCTCTCTCAAAGAACGGCCTACCAATTCCTGGTGCCCACCCCGACGCATAGATGTATCGGTGCCGAGCTACTTGCTTCCATAAGCCCTGTAGTTGAATCGGTTGCTCAAATGATCCCAGAGGATGGTCGACACAGCGCCGATCCACCCATGCCTGATCTTGAATGTTAACCCCGAAATCTATTGCAGGACTTGGCGCTACGCGAAATCCATCACCCTGAGTTCTGGCAATATCCTGAAAACTCAACCCGACCTCTACAGGCAAAAGATCTAAGACGTTTTGCCCATCCTCTGGAACTAAGGCATCAAGATAGACAAGGGATCGTATATGCTGGTGCACCTTATCAGCCACACCGGTTATTACCACCCCACCATAACTGTGGCCACACAAGACAACATCCGTTAACTCTTCACATGCGATAACACCCAAAATGTCTTGTATATGCGTATCCAGGTTGATTGTGTCATCTAAAAGGTGCGCCCTTTCTCCGAGCCCCGTCAGAGTTGGGCTATAAACCTCATGGCCGTACCGCCTAAGAAACGCTGATACCCGCTTCCAACACCAGCCTCCCTGCCAAGCACCGTGTACCAGAACAAATGTTGCCATAAAAACTTAACCCCACGACCAGGCACTCCACCTGTATGAATTATCGCCACTTTTAGCTTCCACCCCCATCCCAAATGATAAACGGTTGACAGGGATAGGACGCCTGACCTAGCATTATTGATTCTAGGTCAAGCGTCCTAGATCCTGTAATGCTAGTTAAAGAGGAAGTACAGCATGGCAAATCTATTTCAATCCTTCGATTTATCAGGTCTTCGACTTACAAACCGCATGGTTATGGCGCCGATGACGCGAAATCGAGCGGACAAAAATGGAGTCGTAACACCTATGATGGTTACGCACTACCAACAGCGGGCAAGCGCTGGCCTAATTATCGCTGAATCATCTCCTATCTCTACGCAAGGTGTGGGATACCCTTACACCCCAGGTATATACACCGCTGATCAAGTTGATGGTTGGAGGAAGTTAACCCATGCAGTGCATCAAGCTGGTGGGAAAATTTTTATACAGCTGCAACATTGCGGGCGCATTTCCCATCCTGACCTACAACCAGATAAAAAGGCTCCCGTGAGCGCATCTGCAATTAAACCAATTGGGCAAGCGGTTACCTACGAGGGGCATAAGGACTTTGCTCTTCCTCGTGCACTAGAAACTAGTGAGATTCCAAAAATCGTGGAGCAATTTGGCTTTGCTGCAAAAATGGCTAAAGAGGCTGGCTTTGATGGAGTTGAAGTTCACGGCGCTAACGGGTATCTGATTGATCAATTTCTGCGTGACGGGACTAATCATCGCAACGACCTCTATGGTGGAAATATAGAGAATCGCATGCGTCTTTTAAACGAAATAATTGATTCCGTGATGGAAACTTGGCCTTCAAACCGTATAGGCGTGCGTCTAACACCAGAGAATAGTTTTAACTCAATGTCTGACTCTAACCCACAAGAAAATTTCGAGTATGTTTTAGAGCAGCTAAGTAACCGGAATATTGCCTACGTTCATATTCTGGAAGGCGATATGATGAAAAAAGAGAGAACCGTAAATTATCCAGCTTTACGCGAATGCTTTAAGGGTGTGTATATCGCGAATAATGGCTATAATCTCGAACTGGCCCAAAAATCCCTGAAAAGTAATAATGCCGATCTAATTGCATTTGGAACACCATTTTTAGCCAACCCTGATTTAGTTTACCGACTCAAACAAGGCATATCACTCAATCAAGCCGATCACTCAACTTTTTACGGTGGAGATGAAAAAGGCTACACTGACTACCCATTTGCCTCAACCCAAATAGAAATTCAGTAAAGTAATCGATATGGAAAAACTAGACACCCGCGACCGAATCATCGCAATAGCAGATGACTTATTTTATCAACAGGGTTTTGAGCATACCTCATTCAAGGATATCGCTAATCTTTTAAATATTTCTCGCGGAAACTTCTACCACCATTTCAAGACTAAAGATCAAATTCTATCTGGTGTTATAGAGAGAAGATTGCAAAAAACCCAAGCAATGCTGGAAGAATGGGAAGCACAAGGGAATACATCTGAGCAACGGATAAAATGTTATATCCGTATTGTCATTACCAACTGGGATAAGATCAGAGATTTCGGCTGTCCCGTAGGTACTCTCTCCAATGAACTTGCCAAGTTGAACCATGTAGGGCGAGAGGATGCCAATAAAATTTTCAGTCTGTTTCGGGAATGGCTAAAAACACAATTTACACAACTAAATCCCAACACTGATGCCGATAAACTAGCTCTACAGGTTCTCTCTTGGAGCCAGGGTGTTGCAACCTTAGCAAATGCTTTTCAGGACAAGGACTATGTTGAGTACGAAGTCAATAAAATGTGCTCTTGGGTTGACACATACAAGGCGAAAGCTTAGCGCTATTTACAAGGAACTGTGAGTATATGTTTATTATTTTGTTAAAATTTTCAGAAAAAAAATCACAAGCAGCAAAATATATGACTGGCCATAAGGAGTGGTTACAGAAAGGCTTCGATGATGGAGTTTTTATACTGTCTGGAAGTATAAAACATGGAATTGGTGGAGGTATCCTAGCATTTAACACCACTTATGAAGAATTGCTAATACGCGTCGAACAAGACCCTTTCGTATCTGAAAAAGTGGTTAGTGCCGATGTCATAGAAATTGATTCATCCAAAGCTAGTCCGCAGCTTGAATTCTTATTAAGACCCGAGGCAAACGGTTAGGTAATTGGTATGGCCGCGCAACTTATTCAAAGCCATGATGGTAAATACCGTTGTAACTGGTGCGCTTCTGCACAAGATTTCCTGGAGTACCATGACAAAGAATGGGGCTTTCCAGTTAGTGACGATTTTCGCCTATTTGAAAAGCTATGCCTGGAAGGTTTTCAGTCTGGTTTAAGCTGGCGTACAATTCTTGCCAAAAGAGAAAATTTTCGGGAAGCTTTTTATGGATTTAATTTTAATAAAATAGCCCGTTTTACCAATACAAATGTGGAAAAGCTGCTATTAAATGAGGGAATAGTCCGACACCGAGGTAAAATCGAAGCCGTTATTAATAATGCCAAATGTGCCAGGGAAATCGTAAAGAACGAAGGATCTCTTGCATCATTTCTCTGGAGATACGAACCTAAAAAAGAGATGCTTGGCAAGCCTCAGTCCATGTCTACCTCAAACGAATCGATCACACTATCGAAAGATTTGAAAAAGTTAGGCTGGAAATTTGTAGGTCCAACAACTGTCTATGCCTTTATGCAAGCAATGGGATTAATTAATGACCATCTAGAGGGATGTGTCACGCGATCTAAGGTAGAGAGTGCAAAAAATAGGTTTGTAAAACCCTGATGCTTGACTAGAACTAACCCGCACGATCATAGGTAATCTATAAAAGGGTAGAGCTTGATAGGGGATGCACCCAAGGTAAAAGATATTACCTCTGATACATCCCCTATCTTACTCACCAAGCTGCTCACATATAAAATTGTATAGTAATTTTAATCGATAGGAGGACATACGGTCCCCAGGCCTAAGTGAATAAAGGTTTAGCTCAGCAGTTTGGAAACCTGTCAAAATCGGAACTAATCGCCCCTCTCTAAGGTCATCATCAATAATAAAATGGGGGATCAGTGCAATGCCCTTCCCCTCTAATAAAGCACAATGGAGTAATTTACTGTTATTAGAAGTCAACCTAGGTTCCAGATAAATATCGAGCCATTTACCTTTATCTTTAAACTTCCACACACTGGGTTTACCCGGTAAGGTATATACCAAACAGTGATGCTCATTTAACTCACGGGGGTGGTCTGGCTCCCCATATTGTTTAAGGTACTCAGGCGCCGCACAGGCAACTCGATGGTAACTGGTAATTTTTCGGCATAACAAGGAGCTGTCAGCTAGCTCATTAGTTAGCCGTAGCACAAGATCAAACTTCTCATCTAGCACATTCACATAATGATCTCCCATTTGAATATCTAGAAGGATTTCCGGGTACCGATCCATAAACATATTCAAAATGGAACCGAACTTGGATAATCCCCAAGACATCGGGACGCCAATCCGTAACTTTCCTCTAGGGCTATCATTGGATTCACATAAGTCTTCCTCTAAAGCATCCCACCTGCTGAGCACTTCAAGTGCCCGCATGTAACACCGTTCCCCGGAGCTAGTCACCTGCATATGCCGAGTACTGCGGCGCAAAAGCGTGGTTCCCAAGCGAGATTCCAATCTCTCTACCGACTTAGAAACCCAAGCTGCAGATACACCTAAACGATTTGCAGCAGTAGTAAAGCTTCCATACTCCACGACCGCACTGAAAACCCTCAAGCTCTCTAATTGATTAATTCCTGCCATATTCAATAAATAGTTGAAACTGTAATTACCTAATGTCTGATTTACACAACAATTCGTTAATTGTCAAAATATGAAACATCTTAATAGGTAAGAAATATTTATGGCTACCAAATATCACAATCTATTCAACACCGTTGAAATCGGAAACTTACGTATTCCTAACAGGCTCGCAGTCGCACCGATGACACGGGTCAGCGCCGGGCTGGATGGTCGCGTTGGTCCATTGATGGAGGAGTACTATGAGGGATTTGCCCATGGAGGATTTGGGCTGATTATTACCGAGGGATTACATACTGACAGACTTTATAGTCAGGGTTACAAGTATCAACCTGGCATGGCCTGCCACGATCATGCACAGAGCTGGAAGCCGATTATCTCAAGAGTTCATAGGCAAGGAGCCCGGATATATGCCCAATTGATGCATGCCGGCGCCCTTTCGCAATATAACCCTTATACCAATCAAAATGCTGGCCCCTCTATGGTTCGTCCCCAGGGAAGTCAAATGCCCTTCTACTATGGAGAAGGCCCCTATCCCATGCCGGAAGCCATGACCCAGCGAGATATTGCAATGGTTATTGAGGGCTTGGCTCAGGCTGCCCGCCTGGCACAACTTGCCGGCTTTGACGGTGTTGAGATACACGGTGCCAATGGCTACTTGTTAGACCAATTTTTAACCACCTATACCAACAAACGAAAAGACTGTTATGGAGGAGTACTCACTAACCGTTTACGTATTTACAAGGAAACACTTGAATCAGTAAGGGCAGCGGTCGGAAAGGACTTTGTAGTAGGTGTTCGTTTCTCTCAGAAAAAAGTGAATGATACCAACTATATTTGGCCTGAAGGCGAAGCTGGAGCTGCCGAAGTTTTCGAGCTAATGAAGCAATGTGGTGCCGACTATATTCATACCACCGAACCAAAAATAGACACTCCCGCCTTTGAAAACAGTAACTCATTAGCATGTCTGGCAAGGAAATATAGTACTCTACCGGTTATTGCCAATGGCGGAATTACAGACCCAAAACTCGCAGCTCAGGTCCTAGAAAACAATGAAGCAGATATTATCTCGCTTGGTAAAACGGCCCTGGCCAATCAGGACTGGCCAAATACCATAAAACAAAATCAGACTCCAAAGAACTTTACTTTTGATATGCTTTCACCCCATGCGACACTGGAATGTGCTCGCGATTATTTTCGAAAAAACAGCTAAATAGTTACCTGAGGACGGCGGAGGAATTTAATTACCCTTCCCCTCCTTGTAGACCAGAAAATGGCTCTAAGCGAGTGAAGGGTAATCTTAAAATTAGCAACTTTAGCTTTCTGACACCTTAAATTAATTAGTTTTTATTATGGAAAATATCTAATGTTTTCAGAGATAGCTCTATCAAGTCAGCCGTTTGATCACTATCTACATTCTTGACAACGCTTATAGAGCGGGCATGATCAGGGCAAAGCATTAGCATGGTACTTCCACCAACTCCTTCACCGCTCATCAATTTAATATTTGGATGCTCCTCGATAACTCTAATCAGCTCCGCATCCTCCTCCGGATCATACAAATTGCTTAAACTGATAAAGTCTACAATCCAACCAATACCGTAGCTAACTTCCTCACCACTTGTTAGAGTTCCTGGGCTAAAAAGCTCAGAAAGCGATTCATCACTCAGATAGCCACTATCAAGATGTGACATAGCAAACCTAACCAGGTCACTTGGTGTAGAGAGCATACCTCCGCCAGCATATTTATAGCTACTATTTACTTCTGGAGAGTTGATTAGACCTCCTCCCCAGTAAGAATAAGCTCTTTGCCTGTGGGAAATTATGGGAGAGTTTTCATCAAAAGTACTATTTTTGAGGTTCAAAGGATCAAATACTTCCTCTTGAACTAACTTCTTAAATTCAGTTCCTGATGCAGACTCCATTGCGGCAGCGAGCAATGTCCAGGCATAGGTCGAGTATTCAGAGTCTGTCCCAGGATAGAAAAGCAGATCGTCATTCTTAAAAAGGTCTAACGCATCTATTGTGGAACTATACTCCACATTGTAAAGAAATTCCCCCAAAGATTGGTAGTGGCGAATCCCGGAAGTATGATTTGTTATCTGTCTTAAGCTAATATCAGCGTGTGAATCAGGCCAAGCCTCTACCAGCGAAGAGACATAGGTGTCCAACTCAATAATCCCCTGTTCTTTCAACCTCATGAGAGCAGCTGCAGTGATAACTTTCGAAACACTGGCGATTCTCAATTTGGTTTTTCTAGTCATTGGAACATGAGATTCGAGGTCAGAAAAACCATAACCTCTTGCCCATCGAACATGCCCATTTTCCCCTACAGCCACACTAATCCCAGGCACAGACTCCTCAGAAACCGCATTTACAAAAAGACTATCCAAGCCACCCGTATGCGCTACTGAACTTTCAGCCGGAAATACCGAACATAAAGAAAGTACAGCGCTTAAAGTTATACGTTTGTACATATTTTTAAATCCTTTTAACCTTCACACACCAAATAAAAACATTTACTAATGGACTTTATCACTCAAATATAACCCAGACAATTAAAAAAATAGCCGTCAACTCCGCCACTTAGCTTTTAAAACTCTACTCAATTATTGATATATAGGAGGATTAACAAGAACATAGATGAACAGATTTTGAATTTAAGGAATATCATTCCCAATCTATATACAAGTAGTCGTTGGTGGACATTGAAAGCACCAAATGACTGTAACCTGTTACATTATCTGTACACAACCAAGATTAGGCAAATCTGAACATCCCGCGTTCTAATAATATCCATAAACAAGCTGCCTTTTTACATCTAAATAACTCCAGTAATTAATTTTTCTCAACATTACCTACTCTACACTTACTCACACTGCATCAAATGGAGTTTGGACATCTAAATTCAAATTCTTCAGTGTCTTAAAGCAAACACTAACCCATCTGGGCAATAGTTTGTCTATGCTGTATATTTAATTGCCTCTTTCTTAAAATAAAAATCTAAGCACAAAGGCTTCTTCTGTAGCTTTCTGATATGAGAAAGTTTTTTGCTTTTCTACTTTTTCATGGATCGTAGAGGAATCCCAGTATGTACGTCCCTTTTAAGGTCGTAGTTCAAATATTCATATGCATTCTATTCAGATGAATACGATAGCAAATAAACTATTTCTAATCACCCTCCTGTTTTGGCAGCCTAGCTTTAACGACTGGCATATAATGTACCCTAAGGCTACCTAAAACGAGGTTGTGTGATCCAATACTCCCGACACTTTGCTAAAATGGTAAAGCTACCAAGCGAGGTTAAGTATGACAACAAAAGGTTCACGTCGGAATTGCAAACCGGAATTTAAGAAAGACGTCGTAACTTTAGTGTCTTAGAAAGGGAATTAAATTCCTAAGGCAGAAGAGGCCGTAGGAACAACGGCCAATAACCTGCGACGCTACATAAAGGAAGTGAGGCAGGAACAAAGCGATGTGAGGTTGGATGTAGGCAAGCGAGCAGAACTAGTTCGATTACGACGTGAAAATAAGCAGTTGCGGATGGAGAAAGAAATCCTAAAAAGGCCAGCGCACTCTTTGCGAGAGAAATATAATAAATTACTAATTTATTGAAAAACAGCACGGCAGCTTTCTAGATAAGGAACTCTGCCATGTAATGCTGGTAAGTGAGCCTAGTTATTTCGATTAGTGTTGCCGTTGTAATAGATCAATAGATGGTCAGAAATGACAATTATGCCACCGTTTGAAGGCCCTATTTGTAGAATCTCGACAGAGTTTCGGACGTTTTCGGTTAATGACGCTATCTCGAAAAAAGCTTTGAAGTCGGGCGCTATCGAGTCCGCATGCTAATAAAAAAGCTAGATTTGTCAGTAAAACATAAGAAATATTTCACGTTGACGACAGATAGCAAACATCAAGCGAACACCATCACAACTATTGAAGTTGATTTCAGATTCAGTAAACTTTACTCGCTCTGAGATGTTGGAATTTGGTAGTTATTCGAGGTCTTTATTGTACATAATTTTGCTCGAGGATTACTTCTGTATAGAACATGGCAGTATAAGCTAATTATACACTTTTAATTCTACCCTTGTATTAAGCCCCCTATGTAAAAAATGGGATTATTCAACACCTTTTTAACGAGAATTCTCTTTCTGTGATATATTTAGGTGGAAGTGCCAATGATTGGCTTTTGTACCACTTACCCCTTTCGAATATTTCCATATGAATGAGTAATTTGAATTGCCACTTAATCGGCAACTAATGATGTTATCTTTTTTCAGCACAAAATTTTCCTTAAAAGGCAATCACAAAATTTAAGTATAAAATATATATAATATTTCCAATACTCCAACCTGTAAAATCTTACAGGATGCACTATTTGAACAGTATATAACCTATACGAATCAATGCTAGATCAGTCATCCTGGTACAGCGATGCCATCGACCTGCTAATTTAAAATCTAAGCAAACATTTCCTACATCCAACTCTGAGAATCGCCAAACTAAAAATTTTGTGAGTTTGAATACTATAGTGAACGTAAATCCCTGTCATTTGTTACGGCTATCGAACTAAAAAAATATAAATATAATTAACTCCGTCATTAAGAGATGACTTTATCTAAACACTTTAAGGATAGAAATATGAACTCTGTACTAAACCTACAAACCTTATCTGTAGAAGATGATACCGCGCCCATGGAGTGGAGTACTATTAGTAACCATTGCGGATCTGATCAGTTAGATCCAAGCTGAAAACATATGTAATTTTGTGATAAATAAATAGAATATATTAAGGATAAGAAAATGAATTCTGTACTGAATCTGCAAACTTTAGCCGTAGAAGATGATACTGCACCTATGGAATGGAGCACTATCAGTAACCATTGTGGAAGTGATAGAGAGTTAGATCAGATTTAAAAATCTAATAGCTGACTTTCATATCAACTTAGGGGAAAAGCAAGCCTAAGTTGTTCTAATTAAATACAAGGTGAAATCAATGAATAATGTACTTAATTTGCAATCTCTCGCCGTTGAAGTTGACCGTGAACCAATGGATTGGAGCACCATTAGCAATCATTGTGGTGGTGATAGAGAATTGGACAAAATTTAAAAAGTATAATAGCTAAACTCTACTATCAGCTTGGAGTCCAATCAAACCTAAGCTGTCTTAATTAAATAGAAGGTAAAATCAGTGGATAATGTATTGAATTTACAGGCTCTTGCCGTTGAAGTTGACCATGAGCCTATGGACTGGAGTACTATTAGTAATCATTGCGGTAGCGATCAAGAATTTGAACAGGTCTAAATTTCAGCTGCTACATAAGAGCGTATAATAGGTGATTTATTAACTAGCTCGCGGACTAAAAATCTGCGAGCTGGTTAATGTTAATAGTTGACCAAGGAAGGTTAAAAAGTATGACTGCTAGCATATAAATCATATATATAAGATATGCTTTATATGGTTTTGAAATTCAACTGGGCGCAATTAAATAAAATTTCGTAAGTAAGTTTAGCTCTGATTATAGGCTATGTTAGCCATTACTGTTTTAAGTTAGAATTTAAGAGGAAGCTCTAACATGAGAAATAACTTGTATGTTTATGGAGATCGAAATTACTTTACTGTGCCGGTAGAGTTACAGTCTGACAAGTCCTATCTTGAAGCGGTTACTAAAATTGTACCCAAATCATGGAGTTTAAATCGTAGTAGTATTTGGTTGTGTGGAACCCCGAAAGATCAAACCCTTCCGTGTCAAGGGTTCAAGATTCACATATCTGCGATAGATTCCCATGTATATGAAATAATTACAAAAACCTTAATTAAGTGTGTTGAGCATAATGTTGCATTTAAAGTAATTTGTCGAAAAGATTTTATCGGCGGAGTGATGTCGAAATCATGTTCACGTAGTAGTGCCGGAAAATTAATAACAATATATCCTGTTAATATTAATATCTTTAAGTCTATAATCCATGAACTTTACATATCTCTTAAAGAGAATTTAGGAGCGTATATTTTATCTGATAAACGTTACCTAGATAGCAATGTAGTACATTATCGATATGGCGGATTTATCTCTATCCCCCAAATTAAGGCCAATGGTGATAAAATAGCTTGCATTAGGGATAATCTAGGAAAACTAGTCGAGGATAAAAGGGAGGCATTTTACCACCTACCGGAATGGATCGATGAACCGTTTCCAAATAAAACAGATATTACTACACATAATACACTCCTTAATAATAGGTACAGAATAACTGAAGCACTCTCCTTTTCGAATAGTGGTGGTGTTTACAAAGCAATTGACCAGAAGACTGGAAGTCAAGTTGTAATTAAAGAAGCAAGACCATTTGTTGAATTTCAGTCTATAAATAAGGGGAGGATATATTCGGATCAAGTCCTTAAAAATGAGTATAAAGCTTTAAAAGAGCTGAAAAACATTGAGTATTTCCCTGAAGCTTTGGATTGGTTTGTAGAGTGGGAGCACTCCTTTTTGGTTGAGGAATTAATATCAGGTATTCCTCTGAGAAAGTATCGGGCTAGCAGTGAGTGCACATTGGTTCCCTTTAAAGATACCTTAGCATCAGCGGAAAGATTTAAAGGAGAGTTTATCTGGATTGGAAAATCCTGCATAAATGCTGTATTGGCAGCACATAAGCGTGGTATTGTGATCGGCGATATATCTCCTAATAACATAATGATTGACAAAGAAAAAAAATCAGTAAAATTTATTGATTTTGACGGAGCTCATTGTTTTGGGAAAGGGAAGGTTACAGATCACGTAAGTGATATCCCTATTTTAAGTACTCCAGGATTCGGTATAATTTCAAGCTTACTTAAAGAGGGAAGCAACTTTAGTAGTGATTGGTATGCCCTGTCTATGGTTTTATATAGTATCTTACTGCCGGTTCAAAATACTTTTGAATTCAAAAAGAAAATCCAGTGGAACTTGCTGTCAAATATTATTGATAATTGTAAATTAGACCAAGAAATAAAAAATACAATTGTTAACCTATCCATAGGTAACGTGGATGACGCTCTAAAATCTATTCTTCATTTAGAGAAAAATTATCAGCCAGCCGTGGCTGAAAGTTCCACTAGTCCATTTGAAAAGTTACCTATAAGAAATAGTTTGCTTTCACCATTTGAAGTCGATTCTGAGGTGAAAAAGTTAGCTAGCTTAATCCAATCCGGAGTGAAAATAAGCGGACATTCAAATTTTATTCCGATTGACTATCGAGCATTTGATATATATCCAAATGCATTGGCATATGGTTATTATGGCCCAGCTGTATTGTTGTCACGAACAGGACATGCCATACCACAACATCTATTAGATAAAATAGACTGCATAAAACCTAAGGATGTTAGTCCTGGGCTGCTAGTGGGTACCGCTGGAATGGCATTAGCTGAAATTGAATTAAACCGCCTTGACTTGGCCGAAGAGTACTTGCAAAGAAGTTTTGATTCTTCACTTTTTAGAGAAATTAATAATTTTGGATATGGTTTGGCAGGCATTGGATTTGTATGTCTTTCAATGTATAACAAGACAGGATTTACAAAATTTTTAGACCGGGCGATAGAAATTGGAAAGTTACTTTCTGAAAGAGCCTTTATCAAAAAAGGTGGTATAGTTTTTTGTGAGGAGGATGAAGAAAACAGTCTTGTTGGAATGGTGCACGGAAATTCCGGTATAGCTCTATTTTTATTACTTCTTTTTAAAGTGACTAATGATGAAGAAACCTTAAATTTTGCAGAAAAAACGTTAGAATACGATATAAATGTCGGTCGAAAAGAAAATGGAATATATAGTTGGGGAGAAACAGCAGATAGCAGCCAACAATTACCATATTGGGAGTATGGGGCTGGTGGGGTTGGTGCGGTTATTGCTAGATTCTATGAAACCACAAAAAAGCGAAAATACCTAGATATACTAAAGAAATTGGTACTTTCAAATTTTTCAAAGTATAGCGCAGAGCAAGGTAGCTTTAATGGTTTGGCCGGTTACGGAGATCTTTTGTTGGATGCATATCAGGTAACGGGAGACGAAAGTTATTTACAGTGCGCACATCAAGTTGCCGATAGCATAATGTTATTTTCAGTTGAAAAAGAAGAAGGAAATATCTACCCTGGGAGGTTTTCTTTTAGACTTTCCACTGATCTTGCGCACGGATCATCAGGTATTGGGTTATTTCTTAATAGAATATCTACGGGGCAATCTCGTTGGTTAATTGATATAGACTAGCCAATATAAGAGAAATAAAATGCAACCAAAGTATGATAAATTTAATCTCGTAATAGAACTAATAAAGCCCTTCAAATTTAAATTTGGGGTACTGTTTGGAGTAAGTATCTTCCAGGCAATCGTATTTACTATATTCGACCCGGTCGCCCTAAAATATCTTATCGACGCAATAACCACAGGAGATATTAAATTATTTTTAATTATATCCTTAGCGGTGCTTTTAATAACAACTTCAGGGAGATATCTGGGTTACCTAACTGCTTTAATGCGACAAAACCTTAAGAATGAAATACAAAAAAACCTGTGCACCGAATTAACATCTGCTTATTACAATCATGACTATACAAAAGTTTCCTCCAATGGTAAAGGTTACTATATATCAAGATTGCATGATGAGCCAAAACAACTTGCAACCGTTGTTGATGTTATTCTGTCGCTTGTTGTAGGGATCTTTGTGGCAATTTCTGGAATTGGGGTTGCACTTTGGGTAAGTTGGCAAGTAACTCTAACTTTAGGACTGATAATTCCCATACTTTATGCTTTAGCTAATCGGTTTAGTGGGAAAATTAGTACGCTAACAAATATCATGCATGAGAGGGAAGCTGAATTTAAATCTATCCTTTCGACAGTGATTGATAGCTTTAAACTAGTAAGACTTTTTGAGCTAAATAAAGATGCATCAAGAGAGGTTAAGCAAGGCTTGAAAAAACCTTTGGATGCAATCTATCAGGGAGTTAAGTGTGCGAGTATGTATCGTGCACTAAGTGCAGCATTTCTTTCATACTCTGAACTATCTGTAATAATTATCGCTGGCTATCAAGTTATATCAGGCATCATAACGATCGGCTCACTATTTGCTTTAACGCGTGCATTTTCAATGATTACCCGTTCAGTAGAGCAAGTCACTGCCATTATACCAAATCTAGCTATGTTGAATACCTTAATAGATAGATACTACACATTTAAGTCTGAGCCAAATGGATTATATATACAGGAAAGATTAAAGGCTCCAAGTTTTTCTCTAAAAGCAGTTGAATATAGCTATGAAGGTAAATCAATTTTTAATAATGTAGATTTGGAAATTGGAGCAGATAATCGTATTTTAGTTAATGGTCCGAATGGGTCTGGTAAAAGTACACTAGCTAACTTGCTAGCAGGATTTTATATTCCTAGTAAAGGTAGTATAGCTGGGCCTAGACAAGATGAGTTAAGCTGTTCTCTCTATCCATTTGGCCTTCTTCCTGGAACGATAGAAGACAATTTAAATATTGTTGGATCAAAGTATGGTAGCAAAGATAGAATATCAACTTTAATTGAAGAGTTAGAGTTAAATAATTGTCTTGATTTGAAGTATGAAAGTTTATCCGAAGGTCAAAAGAAAAAATGTCAAATAGCGCTTTGCTTATTAAAGCCAGCCGGGACCTATATTTTTGATGAGCCATTAGCGAATATTGACGACAAAGCAAAAAATAGAGTTCTTGAATTAATTAATTTGTTCACAAAGGGGTCAATGCTTATGATGATTATGCATGAAGGTAAACGTTTTAGTGACACTTTTGACTCAATACTAAATATAAAGGGAGATGGTTCAATATCGTTAAAAAAGATGAATCCAAACATATAAACATTCAACATGGATGTGTTTATTCCAAATAAATTTTAATCATTAAAGATGAATCTTCAGTAGCTAATTATTATATGTTAGGGGTGATAATCCCATGGCGCATTGCCAGTGATACTGCGTGCTGACGATTGGCAGCCCCTAATTTTTTTGTAACATTGTTAAGATGAAAAAGAACAGTGCGCTCGGTAACGTTAATTATCTGAGATATTTCCCACGCTGTTTTTCCTTCGCAAGCCCAAAATAAACACTGTTTTTCTCTAGAAGTTAATTTGAATTCATGCGTTTCTGGAGACTGAAGTGTAATGAAACGCTCAAATAGATTAACACCAAAAGTATGAGCAAATGGCAGTTTGTTATTAAGTTTAATATTTCCTTGTTCACTATCATCATCAATAGCTAGGCTAAAAACTGCAAATTCACCTGTGGTTGATCTTATAGGAATACTAAGTCCATTTTTCAATCCAAAAGATTTAGCTTCTCGCATAAAAGCCTGGCTTTTTGCGTCACTAAACTGTCCTAATTGAAATAGCTGACTCCACTGAGTGGGAGCATGTTTGTTCATCATATATATCACAACAGGATCATGCCTGTGCTTCTCCTGCTCAAAATAAATATCCATCCATTGTTTTGGATAGTTAGTCAGAACATTCATATTAGGTGTATAGAGCGAGTCCTGAGAAACCATACCCATCAAGTAATATGGGATCTCAAGAAGATGACAGAACTCCTCACATGCAGTCTTAAGTTGATCAGTTGTTTTAAGGAATTCCAAATTTTGAATAATCTGTAAAAATGTCTTACTATCCATTTACCAAAAATCCATTTTTGATTAAAGTTTACGTTTATCAACAAATATAATATTAGCTATTTTGTACAACCTTACTATTCGTATATTTATTGCTAATAGAGCAACAATTTTCGTACTAATACTAAGCTAGCCAATAGTTTTTGACACTAATTTATTGGTAAATACCATGTGATAAATTGGCAGTTAAGTCAGGATTTGGTATTGAGAATGCTATCAAAAGTGTAATTCTTCTTAATAGGCTAGCTATATTAAGGTAAATTTAACTTTAGCTAAACCCAAGTAGTCTAAAAGCACAGTCATACTATTGACATCTATCTATACATGAAACCATTTGTCCTATAGAATAAATCTGTAAATAAGTTAATAATTAAAATATCCTGGTAATTGATTCTTTTTAAGCAGCTTGGGTTTAACGCAATAAAGTTTAAGATTACTATAAGAGACTTATTTACTTACAATCCATATATCCTATATGGTTATTAAAAGATATAAATCTGTCTTCCCTAATTTTCCTTCCAATAATAGGAAGCTGTAAGAAGTAACAGCTAATAAAGATTAGCTTCGCAATCTATTATTTTGCCATTGAAAGATAGGTGAAATAGAATGGCTAAAGAATTCTACCCTTCAAGAATATACAACCCTGAAAAGCTGCCGAAGAATCTATTGATCACTTTAGATAAAGCTATGCAAGCATCCAAATATTCCGGATGGGCTTGGACATTTAGTGATGAGGAACGCTTTTTATGCTCAGGTGCTGGTATGGTAGGTTATCCAATAATAGATATGTGGAAAAAGCTGCTGTCTTACCCGGAAGCAACATCGATAAATCTATCTGGAAGCACTTACAATGAATTTATTACACTTAGCGAATTACTTTCAAAATTAAAACATACATCGATACAAGAGCTGAACTTACCATTCATGAATTATCCATGGTGGGCATTTAAGGATAATCAAAGAGTCGATAGTTATATAGACGTCGATATTAATTATTATGATATTGGTGATATTTCCAATGATCTATATTTTGGGCCATTTACATTGAAAACCAAAAAACGCCCATGGATTACTTGTTTTACGACAGATACCTCAAGTGAACTAATACATGAAGTATCAGCATATGAGCATGACTTTGGATATATTCATAAGGTTGAGCAACGAGTATTAGGAAGTCATGCATTAATTCATGATAAAGAGTTCAATAGACCTATCTATAAGTGGAAATATAACGCGGCAGGAAGTGAAATTCTAACGCATCAATATAAGAATGTGGAAAGTTTGTTAAAGTTTTTCTCAAATTTAGTCGACTTAAACTTATCTACTGCTGTATTGATTGTAAATAATTCAACTTGCTTAAAGCTCATGGAGTTAGATTTAATTGATGAACTATTCATTACCAATCAATTTCTTACTAACTCTAGTAACAGAACATCCGAAACCACCAAACACTTACTAAATAAATATTCTGGATGGTCTATAAAAGACAGCCATGTATTTTCACTTGGAGTTCAAGTCGAGTTACTCAAGACGCCTTTTTAATCTAAAAAAACTTATAGTAACTATGTGAGGGGCATATGGATAGGAAAATCAACAAAAGAAAAAATATAAAAATCAAGAAGAATTTAATCATTCTTTCTTTGATCATAGTAACCATACTGATTTCCTATAAAATATATAAATCCAATATATTTTTAAATCAACAAAGAATACCTCTAGACTCTGTTACCTTGTCAAAGGTTAAATTCGGTACGTTTGAAGAAAACCTCCGTCTTAGAGGTACAGTTGAGCCAAAAAAAACTATTTTCTTGGATGCAGTTAGTGGTGGGCGAGTAGAAGAAATTCTTATTGAACAAGGGGAGTTTGTTGAAAAGGATCAGCCGTTAATAGCGCTGTCAAATAGCTCATTGCAGCTAGATGTAATTAGTAGAGAGGCTCAAATTACAGAGCAATTAAATTTCTTAAGAAACACTCAAATGACAACGGAAACCAACAAACTAAATCTGAAAAGAGATCTTATAGAGATAGAGCATAAATTAGCTGGCATTAAAAGAAGATTAAAACAAGCAAAAGTTCTCATAAAAAGTGGTGTGATTGCAAATAATGATTTATTGAACTTGGAGGATGATCTTGAATATTATGAAAATAGAAAACGTCTTACGCTCGAACGTCAAGATTCGGAAAAATTAATCCGTAAGGCCCAGATTGATCAGTTAGAAGATAGTGCGAAAAGGTTAGAGAGCAATTTAAAAATAGCGCGTGAAAACCTTAGAAATCTATTGGTTCGTGCACCCATCTCCGGTTTTTTGAGTGACTTAGATGTAGTTGTTGGTGAATCTAAATCGCAGGGAGCTCGACTGGGACAAATAGATTATCCTGACAGTTATAAACTATCCGTATTTATTGATGAGTATTACTTAAATGAAATTCAGCCGGGAATGCCTGTTAATATCTACATTAATGATAAAACTATTAAGGCAAATATAAGTAAAGTGGACAGCAAAGTAAATGACGCAAAATTCTTGGTAGAGGTAGATATGCCTGGCAATCCTGGAGACATTAAAAGCGGTCAAAGTTTAGATTTAGATATTATTCTCAGCAAGCCAGAAAAAGACTCTTTGATGCTGAGCAAAGGTGCCTTTATTAATTCTACAGGTGGCCAGTGGGTATTTGTTGTCACGCAAGATGGTGATAAGGCATATCGTCGAGAAATAAAGCTGGGAAGAAAAAACTCAGTTACATATCAAATTGCTGATGGTCTAAATAGTAATGACATTGTCATAACTTCAGGTTATGACAACTTTATCAATGCACAAGAACTTATAATTTATTAATTTAAGGGCATACAATGCTACAGTTAAAAAATATTCAAAAAAAATATTATACCGATGAAGTGGAAACTTCTGCACTGAACTCTATCTGTTTAGAGGTTAATGAGGGGGATTTTATCTCCATAATGGGGCCATCAGGGTGTGGGAAGTCAACGCTGCTTTCAATACTTGGTATGCTGGACTCTGGAGATTCGGGTAGTTATCTTTTCATGGATCTAGAGGTACTGGGATTCTCTGAAAAAGAACTTTCTTCTTTGAGGAGTAAAAATATTGGATATATTTTTCAGTCATTCAACTTGATTAACGAGCTGACTGTATCGGAAAATATTGAACTCCCTTTGATTTACAATAAAATATGCAAAAAAATTAGAAAAGAAAAAATAGAAAATATTGCTGATAAATTGAATCTTTCGCATCGGTTGAACCATTTCCCTAGACAGCTTTCCGGAGGGCAGCAACAACGTGTAGCTATTGGAAGAGCTTTAATCGTAGATCCTAAATTAATATTAGCTGACGAACCTACAGGTAATCTAGATTCGGAGAATGGTCTCGAAGTAATGAAGCTCCTATCGAATCTGAATGAAAATGGGTCAACTATTGTTATGGTTACTCACTCTGAAAGGGATGCAAGGTATGGAAATAGAACCTTACATCTTCTCGATGGAAAGATAGTGACTGATAATCATGTCTGTGGGAGTTAAAATGAAAATAAGAAATATAAGCTTGGCTCTGCGTATAATTTTAAAAAATTTGTCGCAAAGCTTCATCACCATATTAAGTTTATCGATAGGTGTGGCATCTGCAATATTGATCTGGTTGTTCGTTTCATTTCATCTCTCTTTTGATAAATTTCAACCTGAATATGAATCTAGCTTCAGGTTGCAGCAAACCTGGAAAGAAATCGGTGTGGAAGCTCCTTTGGTAAGCTCATCCTTTAACAAAGAGCTAATTAAGTTAAACGGCATACATGAAGTATTAAATCTTATAGATCTCACAAAAAATAATGAGATTTACTCATACTCTAATGGCAGAAAAATAAAGTTAAACGGTTTGTTTGCTGTAACAAGTAATGTGGAAAGTTTTATAAATCTGAAAGTATTATCCGGGGATCTAAAATTAGTATTAAATAGTCCTAAGCATGTAGCTCTTTCTGTTGATGAGGCCTATCGACTTTTCGGGCATATAGATATTCTAGGACAAAATTTGAGGGGGAGTACCAACAACTGGACAGTATCAGCAATCTTTGAAAATCTACAAGAAAATACCCACTTTGCTTTCCAAGCATTAACGTCTACAAATAAAGAAATGCTTGAAAAACCTGGGATGGGGGCAAACAATAGCTACACTTATGTTAAATTGATTAATCCAAAAAAATCAATCCCTATAGGTCGTTATATATCTAGCAAATATAATGATATTGCATACCAAGGGCGAGATACAATAAGCATTGAACTGCTAAGATTAGATAAGGTGCATTTAAATTCAAGCTCACAGTTTGAGATGAAAACAAACGGTTCAAGAATTACTATCCTTGTATGTGTCTTGCTGGGTATTTTATTGATCGGAATTTCGGTGATTAATTTTGCAAACATGAGTATTTCCCAGTTGGGAGGCCGTAGAATCGAAGTTGGTATCAGAAAGTCTCTCGGAGCAAGCAGTTTTGACTTAAGTATTCAGCTTTTAGTTGAATATATAATCATTTCCTTTGTTTCTGCAATCGTGGCACTTATACTGGTTGTCCTGCTACTTCCATGGTTGTCTAACATAACAGGTTATGGCTTAACGCTTTCAGTCGAGCATATTCTTTTGTTGCTATTTGTCTCCATTGGGGCTGGTATATTTTCAGGTTTGTATCCAATTTTATTTTTCTCCTCGTTAGATGCTAGAGATATTTTAGGGAGTAAAAACAAAGGAGCAGAAACATCAACTTTAGTTAGAAAGTCTCTTTTGTCACTACAGACTGCAATGTCAATTGGATTGATAATATCAGCCGCTACCATATTTCAACAGCTGAACCATGTGAGAAACTTACCTGTTGGATATGAACGTGATCAAAGGGTTGAAGTGGTGGGTATTCCATCTGCAGCAATTTTTAAAGATGGTGATAATTTTTTATTAAATAATTTGCGAAATTTATCTGGAGTTGAAAATGTTGGTGTTATCGATACCTCACTTGCTAGCACTACAAATACATCAGCTAAGCTAATTTGGCCGGGAGCAAATACGGACGTTCCATTTTTGCCTTTTGCTGGTTCTGGATATGGAATTGTTGAAACTCTAGGTCTGAAGTTATTAGCGGGACGAGATTTTTCTTCTGACTTTGCGGCCGACTGGTACCATAAAGACGATAAAGAAAATAAATATGCAAGCATAATTATTACAGAATCAATAGTAAGGATGGCTGGATTTCAATCCCCAGAGGGTGTAATTGGGAAAACTTGGAAGATCAATAGTGATAAGGATCAACTAAGTACATTTAATGTTAAAATTGTTGGTGTGGTCTCCGATGTCCAAGTTGGTTCATCTAAAAATAGCACCTCCCCACTATTTTTTATATGTGGCTTTAGCAGGCTATCAAAGTCCAACATAGTTATTAACCTTAATCAAGGTAAAATAAGAAATGCTATAACACCTATAAAAAATGAAATTAACAAAATAATTGATAGTGAGCTGTATGACGTGGTTTCTATTGATGAAAAATATAATAATCTGTATAAGGATGACCAAAAAGCAGCAGAATTTATTCTAGTATTCTGTGGTCTCACAATATTCCTTACCGTAATTGGAATTATTGGACTTTCGTCATATAGCGCACAATGTCGGTCAAGAGAATTTTCTATTCGTAAGGTTTTGGGGGCTTCTAAAATTGACTTAATCAATCTTCTAGCAAAAGAGTATATATGGTTAATAATAGTTGGAATTTTAATTTCTCTACCAATAACTTACTTCCCTTTAATGTACTGGTTGGCTGATTTTAATAATCGTATATATCCGGAATTTCACATATATTTGTTTGCAGGAATTTTGGTTAGTACCATAATTTGGCTGACGATAGCTTTAACAGGGCTTAAGTATATACGTCAACGTCCAGCAGATGTGCTTAATGTTGAATAGAGTCTGAGGGGGTTAGGATAATTTCTCAATATCTCTACAGACCTTGAAGGTTACGGCTGTTAGGAAAATGCACTTCGAGTGGTTTAGTCATTACTAGACTATAGCTACAGCCTTCAAGAATCGCCTATAGGGACTTATATCTGTTTTGCAATTTATTCAAAGATCTAGTCATTTCTGTGAAGTCACACGTTGATTAAGGGTCATCCTGAAAATTAGAGATATCGTGAAATTATTCAGGGGCCCCTAGTTTTTATTGGTTTGTGGATTCCGTAGTACTTGACTTCAAAATCTTATTTGTATAATGATTTCATTAACCGGCATCTTCCAAGATTCTATTAAGAGTCTATAAATTTTGCCTCAGTTCTTTATTTAGAAGCATAGGTCTCTAGCAGAGAGACCTACATTCCCTATTTTATTTGAAGTTAAATTCCGTACCTAGAAATTATAGCTTTGGCGCCTTTCTTATGCTTCGGTTTAAAATCCCGATGTATCTCCATTTTTGTCAAACCCCATCTCACTTAATAGATGTATATCTTTTCAGGATATTTTAAAGTTCTGTATTTCTACGTGAATGATTTTAAGTAATTTATACTTAAAGCTTCTGCTTTATTAAGTAATTTATTTTATCTCGGTAAGAGTTGTCTGAGCATAATTTATCGTGGTTTTGGAAGGGATAAAATCTGCCAAGTTAATCGTAAGGTGTTCGTGAGATTCTCAGGTTTACGACTGCTTTCAGTGTGAATTTCTCTCTAAATACATTCAGGTTTTATTGTGTAAATGAATATTTATATTTTAAGCGATAATCTCTTACTATTTATTAACAGGCTTAAACAGGCGGACATATCTTCGGTTTTGTTCAATACTTTATTGGTTTCAATTATATATACGCGATTGTGTTATGGTTTGCTTTTATTCTGAACCTGTCAGATCTTACACGCTCAATTCTAACAGTTATGGGGAGTTAATGTTTGCTTTAACTTTGCTTTACCTTAAAAAAACGGAAAGCAAAATGTTAAGTTTAAAAGTAATTGATAGTATTTCTAGAAATGAAAACTCAGATACTTTAACTAAAGTTTTTAAGCTTAGGCACAAATCTTTCGTTGAAAGGTTGGGTTGGGATGTTACCTCCTGCGAAGGAATGGAAGTTGATGAGTTTGATGATTTAAATGTTTCTCATATCGCTATGATAAATGAAGATGAAGATGTTGTTGGCTGCTGGCGAGCCTTGCCTACAAAAGGAAGCTATATGTTAAAAGATGTTTTTCCTCAGCTTCTTCAGGGTGAGGATGCACCTCAGCAAGATGAAGTTTGGGAGATTAGTCGTTTTACAGTAGAAAATAATTCGAGCTCTAAAGGTGCTAATATAGTTAGCTCAGCCACATTAGAAATGGTTAAATCATTTTATTATTTTGGGATAGAAAAAAACATAAAAAATTACGTTTTAGTAACTACTGTTGGCTGTGAAAGAATATTACGTTTACTTGGAGTGAAAACAAGGAGAATGGGGGCTGGGCGATCGATTAAGATTGGAGTTGAGAAATCTGTTGCGTTGTGGATTGATATGGAAAGTAGCTTTGAGGCATTGGCAGCATAATTAATTAAGATAATAATATTTGTGTGTAACGATATATGGAGTGTGGGTCTCATATTCACTATATTTGATGATTCCCTTAAGTTTAAGTCTGATATGTTTAATACTTAATTATACCAGTTGATTACTTGAATATGGTGTTTTATTTAACTCTGAAATGCATCAGTTAATCATCAGACAAAGAACGGTCAACTGAAGACAACATCTGCCTTTTCTTCTCCATAGTGATGACATATCATTACAGAAAACCACGCGAAGAGCAGCGATGCCAAATTTGGGTGTTAACGAAAAGTGATTGGAGTCAGAGAACAATCGCCCGGAGATTTTGGCTAGCTAGAGCTAGCCTAAGATCAGCAAAGACCTCATTTGAAATCGAGGTGCGAAAGGCTACCGCTATATGCAAGCTCACTGGGTAGCTGAAGAGCGGCGTAGACAGGCGAGGAAACTAATTAAGCGACTTAAGACTATTGTCTTGATGGAGAGAAAACTGAAGTTACAATTGGAACCAGAACAAGTTTCCAGCTAGCTCGACCAGGAAGAAGACTTATCGACTTGCCATAAGACTATTTACCTGCATATCTGAGCGAATAGGCAGGATGGTGGAACCTTTTACGGGAATTCACGGCGCAGGGATAGGCCCTACAACGAATGAACCAATGGAAATGGTGCATCAAAAATGTCATCAATATCAAGGAGCGCTTACAATTTATCAATGATAAATCTCGTGTCGGAGACAGGAAAATTGATATCATAATAGACAACGATCATAGCGCTGCTCTGGTTATGATTGTAAATCGTAATAGCAAATTTACTCTCTCAGTAAGTTGAGTGTAAGACAGCAAAGCTGGTTACTCAAGCTACCATTACATTAATTCAGCCATACAGGGGCTTCGTACATACTATTGCTGCTGATAATGGTAAAGAGCTTTTTCAATCCGAAAAGATTAGTGGGACTCTGGATGTAAAGTTTTTTTGTGGGTCTATATTCATCTTGAGAGGCCCTTAAATGAGAATACCAATAGCTTGTTGTGTTAACATAAGCTGACTTCAAGATTGTGAGTCAAACACATATTGAAGAAAGTTATAGATTATTTAAATAATCGTTTGAGAAGGATGTTGAGCTATAAACTTCTAAATAGCCAATGGGAGAATATTGGGCTTCCACAGCTGTCTAAAGAGAAATGTATTTCAGAGTTGAAGCAAGTATCGAGACATAGTTTATGGTATGCAAGAATGGCCTTAAAATTTATGAGATTAAATTCCTGTCATTATTATACTCTAGAGCTTTGTCGGTGTTATATTTTTAGAAACTTAAATTGATGAGACTGTCTACATTATTAACCCGGCGGTCCAATAGTTCGTTTATGCCGTATATTCAATTGCCTCATGCTTAAAATAGGAAGCTACACGGGTAGTATTTTCATGTGAGAAAGTACTTTTTTTAACTTTTTCTTGCATCGCACTGGAATCCCACTATGTACATGCCCTTTAAGGTCGCCGTTCAAATATTTATCTAATTTCAATTCAGGTGAATACGATGGTAAATGTAGCGTCCATAAAAACACCTAATTTTTTCATCTTCGGTTCATCTATAAATTTTTTAACGACTTTTGGGGTTTTGCTTATAGGCACGTATGGCGGAATTCTGAGGTGTAAAACTCAAGCATTTCAGATAATCACCGATCGTTCGAATTGGCATTTTTATGTCATATTCACGTTCGATTAGTTTCATGGCAGTCTTACGAGTCCACAGAGCGTAGTTAAGTTTGAGCTGATCCGGCTGTTCATCTACGATTTGTTTTTCAAAGTGTTTTTATTACTCTGCCGTTAGGCGGCAATTCATCCCCTTCGAGTTGATGTACATTTTAGCAACTAACGCCTTGAAACCACTCGATTTGTAAGTATTAATCCAATTTTGCACAGTTCGAATGGAAACATCCTTGTTCTTTTAACTTCTACTATGGGCGATGATTTCTACCAAAGCTTTACGGCAGTTCCGTGATTACTTCCGGAGCTGAAACGGCTAATTTCTTGCGTCAATAATCTTCATTTGGACATTATACAGAACTATAGAATTGCCGAATTAAGAAGTAGTGACTAGAGTTATAGATCCGAAAATGAAGCCAAAAGAACCATCTTTATTTTTTGATAATTTTCTGTAAATATTCATGCTAGTCCTTATCCATATAGAGAATAATAATGAAGGATTTTGTGATTATTGGTGGAGGTCATAACGGCCTGGTCTGCGCTTGTTATTTAGCAAAAGCAGGGAAAAAAGTAACGATCCTTGAACGCCGGTCTATAGTCGGGGGGGCAGCAGTAACTGAAGAGTTCTACCCAGGATTTAGAAATTCTGTAGCAAGCTACACAGTAAGTTTACTCAACCCGAAAATCATCGAAGATCTCAATCTCCGTGAACATGGCTTGGAAATCAAGTTACGGCCACAAGCTAACTTCTTTCCACTTTCAAATAGTGAAAGTCTCTCTTTCCATAAAAATATCTTGGGTACACAAGCTGAGATTGCACGTTTCTCAGAAAAGGACGCAGCTACCTTACCTGACTTTTATGCCATGCTGGAAACCGTAGCAGATATTTTGCGCGAGGAATTACTCCGCTCTCCCCCTAATGTCGGCGGTGGCTTTGTGGATTTAGTTCGTGCTGGGGGCTTTGGCTTAAGAGCGAAAAAGTTGAGTATGTCATCTCGTCGCGATGCACTTGACCTATTCACCAAGAGTGCTTCAAGTGTATTGGATGCCTGGTTTGAAAATGACCATGTCAAAGCTGCATTTGCTTTCGACTCTATAGTCGGAAATTATGCAGCTCCCAGCACTCCTGGCTCTGCCTACGTGCTGTTACACCATGTATTTGGCGAGGCTAACGGTGAGAAAGGCGCTTGGGGACATGCTATGGGCGGTATGGGCGCTATCACTCAAGCCATGCGAAAAGAAGCTGAGCGCCTTGGGGTCATCGTACAGATGCGGAAGTCAAAGAAGTTCTGGTAGACCGTAGTCGTGCCAACGGCGTACGACTTAGCAGTGGAAAAACTATTACGGCTGACAAAGTAATCGCCAATGTCGGTCCCAAGCTGCTTTACTCCCGGATGATTGACGAACAACACCTAGAGCCAGAGTTCCGCCGCCGCGTACGTGGATTCAGGGTAGGTTCCGGTACTTTCCGTATGAATGTAGCACTGTCTGAACTCCCAGACTTCATCTGTAAGCCTGGAACTCACCTACAACAGCATCATCAATCTGGGATAGTCATTGGTCCAACAATGACCTACTTGGAGCAGGCCTTTGTCGATGCAACTCAATACGGCTGGTCAACACACCCCATTGTAGAAATATTGATCCCCTCCACCATCGATCCTACTCTCGCTCCAGAAGGCAAACATGTCGCCAGCCTATTTTGCCAGCAATTCGCTCCAGAACTTCCGCAAGGAAAAAGCTGGGACGACTATCGTGACCAAGCTGAAAAAACAATTATCGATACCGTCACTAACTATGCTCCCAATTTTCGTGATGCGGTAATCGCCCAACAAATTCACTCACCGCTAGATTTAGAGCGCAAATTTGGCCTCATGGGAGGTGATATATTCCATGGTGCCCTAGGACTGGACCAACTATGGAGTAATCGCCCCTTTATGGGCTTTGCAGATTACCGCACACCGATACAGGATCTGTATCTCTGTGGCTCGGGTAGCCACCCGGGAGGCGGAGTTACTGGAGTACCTGGGCATAATGCTGCTATGGAGATTCTCAGAGATAGATAAGAGTGGCCTGCAGTATGCAGGCCCTTTATCGCTTTATTACCAATTAGCCTTGATTCCAACTAGTAGCCCTAAAGATTCTGCTATTTTAAATAGTTGGAATACCTATTTCGAACACTTCACAGATCCCTCTGATGCTACAAAATATATGAGAACCAAACAGTTATTTCCTTGGAGGATGATTGAATATCTGGTGCCCAGCGCAACAAAAACCTTTATTTTGATTATAGCCCTCTCCCATTTATAGCCATCAAGGTTCTTTACGACTTTAATGGGTATCTGCCCCCGCAGCTGATTTAGAAAATAGCACTTCTATAGTTGTTTATTTATCTTGTTGGTTCCTACACTTATGACCTCTTTACCTCCTACATAAAAATTTCATATTTAAGTAATAACCAAGATCATATGCAACCATAAGCTGAGCAAGTGATAATCTTCAGCTGTGAGAAATATTGGACAAATGACATAGACCTCACCATAAACCAATTAATTTAATGTTCGCATACAAAAAAATCTTAGCTTATTCACTCAACACCTTAATAAATATTAGCAACCACAAAACCCTCAAGACCTAAAGCAATAAATATGATTTCTAGGCAAATATTTTCTATTTTCTCTCACATGAAAACTGGCGCCGGTTATTTTCTAATTAACTATCATCGAGTTGTAAACGTGTACGAGGGTACTATATTATGCGCCCGCACATAAATTAAGTGCAAAAACAAAAATGGTTGTACCACTACTTCAAACCTATTAATTTAGAGGGATCAGATATGAACAGAAGTCATATTTTTCTTTCATTGGTAGTGCTCTCAGGGGCATCCCATGCAGCCCCCCTTTACAACTTTGTTGAGATAGACCAAACCGCAAGTTTTATAAGCGGTCATAATGTTGCAAAACAACCGGTAGTCAATGATGCCGCAGTAAGAAAAGAATATACGTTAATGGAACGCACCTCTTCTTTAAGTGCTGTTTCGGTTACTCCAGACGGTAGGCAATATACTGCAGAAGTAGATCAAGAATCCTTATCGCTATTGGAGCAAGCGATAGCAATTATTGAATCTCATGGTTTGGATTCAAGGATTTTTTCATCAAAAGGACAGGCGCCCACCATGATTCGTGGTGAGGAACAACTGCTCCCCACAGTTGTAATTGGTACCGACGATAGAGTTCAAATCACTAATACCGTGCAAAATCCTCACTGGTACAATGGCCGCATTGATGTAGGCTGTACCGGTACATTGATTACCGCAAAGCATGTGCTAACGGCAGGACACTGTGTTTCTGATGGCTCCGGCAACTGGTATAGTTCTCTTGATTTTACAGTGGCTCAATCTGGTAATTATGAGCCCTGGGGGAGTGAATCTTGGACAAATGCTGTGACTACCAGTGCTTGGCATAATAATTCAGATACGAACTATGACTATGCAATTATTGTGTTAGCGGAACCACCACACAACGGATATTCCGGATGGGGTGTCTATTCTGGCGGCACTCATAGTGTTACTGGATACCCAGGAGATAAGCCATTTGCTACTATGTGGACAGATTCCGGTAGCACGTCTTCAAGTACATACAGAGTGTGTTACACATTAGATACAGCTGGCGGTCAGAGTGGCAGCGGGATTAAAGATACGTCCAACAGTGTTCGCGGAATCCACACAACTGGATCATCCTCGCAAAACTGTGGAACGCGTATAACCAGCTCCGTCTATAACACTTTGCAGGATTGGATTGAGAATTACCCATAAAGTAAAATTACTTCACCCAAGCTTAGGATAAGGCGCCCTTGGGCGCCTTTTTTAAAAGTATGAGAACGTTAATTTCTTTAATATTTTTTCTAAGTGCATGTGGAATGATGGCAGATGATGAACCCAAATGGCAGCGAATAATGGTGAGAGGCAGCCTAAATACACCTGATCCAGTTTTACAGGAAGTACAGCGTCTGGAAGAATTAGGAAAGGTAAAAGATGTGGTTATTCTTGAGTCCTATCCATTACAGATATGGTTTAGTTCCGATTTTGAGACAGCCGAGAAGCTGAAGTCCCTGTCAAATAAATATAGTTCATCTCGCTAGTTTTCTCATTACCTACGCGCGAATGATAATTTTTTATAGGTTCGTGTTAATAGTAAAAACCCGCCACAGCAGATTACAGTTCCAAAACACCGAAATTAATCTAACGACCTTTCCTCCTTGTTATTCTAGCTCAGGTTTTTTCCGACCATAGCAGTGCTCCACCAATCAAGGAATAATGATCTTTAAACAGAAATCTACTCCTCAGCTAACAATAAGAGCATATGCAAACTCGAAATACTAACCCGAGATCGTCCGGTCAAGTGATAGTCCCTACTGGTTGCTATAGCTCTTTTAGGAGGGATAGTAGTGAAGTCGCGCAACTGACACAGGCCCAGCCACTCTCATTTCTCTGATCTCCCTTTTTACTTCTCTAGGGCTCGTTGAATCGCAGGACCAATTTGGCGCTTCCGTGATATCACTCCCTCAGCAACAACCATCTCATCGACGACATGATCTCCAAATGCCGAGATAACAACATCCTTATCTTGGTCATCACTCCAAAGCAGATAAGATCGATTTTCACGAGTGTCAACGATTGCGAAGATCAAATGATCGATACCTTTCTCTTTCTTTATCTCGCCCATAGCAGATTGCAGCTCGTATCTCCTATCAATCAACGGCTGGGCTATCAGTGTTTCAGCAACACCGATGCCAACTTCTTTTCCCCCAAATTCAAAGTCCTTATAGTCAAGTAAAATGATATCCTTAGCCGAAAAGCCACCCAAATCAGATTTTGCCATCAACATACGCTCTGCGAATTTATCGATATCATCTATACCAGCTCTCTTGGCCAGCATTTGAACATAAGCTCTGTCGTATTCAGTTGTGGTAGGTGATGTCAGGTTAACCGTATCCGAAAGAACTGCGGCCAACCCCATACACGCCAGATAAATCGGCAGTTCAATGTCAAACATGCGTGCATGGTCAGTCAAAATCGTGGCGGTCGATCCCCAGGGCCTTATCTCTATACTAATTACATTCGGAATATTAATTGGTGATCCGCCAATCGCATGATGGTCGATTATTGCTACAATCGTGTCTGGGTCAATTCCAGTTGGCAATTGTGTACTTTGATTAAAATCAACTAAGCCAACAGTTTTTTCTGAAAAATTTTCGATTATTTTTGGCTCATCAGCACCACATTGATCAATTGCAAAGCGAGTTTCAGGATTAACTTTACTGGGCGTCCCAGGCTTACCACCATAAATAAAGGCTGCTAGTAAGCTCCCGCTAACAGAATCAGTATCGGGGACTTTATGCCCGATCCAAACTAAATTCTGCCTGCTTATTAACACCTTCCTCAAATAGTCAGCAGTAGATAACTTATCGCCCTCCAGTTCTGAAGAACTGGATTCCTGCGCGTTTGATGTGACACCCACAGCTAAGCTAAGTAAAACTATGCCTCTCAAAAGCAGATTGGGAAAACCCTTTGGCTCGTGCTTACCTAATGTTGCCAGACATAAAATCAAAAATCCCATTGACATCCTCCACAGTCATCTACCGGCAGTGAAATAGAAACTTTGATAGATAGCCGGTGTTGCAACCAGCCTTCAGCCATACCATTTCCTCACTCAGCTACATATTAAGTGGATCGTAAAATTATTAATCCTTTCAAATAAACAGGTAGCAGTTCGTAATATAGACAAGGTGCAAGTATTTAACGGACGGGCCAGCTATATGCCTGCTATACCGATGCAATTTGTCGCATGCAGCTACAACTAAGCATATTCCTTCGCAAGCTTTGCCTAATAATTCAACTCTACTTTTAACTAAATACGCGCTAAGGACATCAGTTACCAATGAATATAAAGTATAAGCCGTCAGTCCTATTGACAAAGGATCAGAAACTTGCTGAACGTTAGGTAATTATGCAGATAAATATGATTGACGAAAAACCTATCATGAAACACCCAGACATCTCTTGATGCAACATCTCTGAATGACCTTCTGATCAGCAAAAGATTACATTTCTCGCTAACACGCCGCCTCTATCTAAAGTCATCTATTTTAAAAGGGCAAAAATACTCTTGTTTAAAATCTGAATTTTTACTACCGAAGCTCAGAGTTGTTGCGCTCTCTTAGCATATTCAGGCCTTCTCTTTCGGTGACTTTTGACTCATGCATAAGCTTCTACACCATGAATTGGGTGCGCTTAAACTTATCATAACTTGGCTCTCCTTGACCCTCAGCATTATAGATGAGACATCAGTACCATTTCTCAAGTTTTCTCTTGCCCATCACTTTAAAACCAACATGCTCTCCTTCTTAAATGATCAAAGTTTGAGCACCATTGGTACTGGTAGCTTGGACCTTAAAGTTTGAAGCGAATGTGGGGCCGCCTATCGGTATTTCATGGCCCTAACAACCAAATCGGAGGTGGACAGCCTTCATGACTGATGCCTGTCCAGTACTGATACCTCACTCAAATCTTTGGATGTCCTTAATAATTCTTTCTGAAAGGCGCTTAGTGTTATAATTTTCGTATTGTGATAATAACAAGGTGTAAAAATGGCAAAGTATATTTACCTGCCCGTAAACAGTGAAGAAATGCTAGAGTTTGCGGAAAATATGGCGAGCGCATGGAGTATTCCGAAGAATCATATTCTTGCCAACAAGGTGACATCCGGTATTGGTAAGTCTATGTACCGCTGGATAGATAAGTGTCTCAGTAGCCTCAAGTCTGGTGATACTCTTTATATTGTTTCTCATGGTACTGGCGCTGGTGATGGTGAGCAAATTGGTGCTCAACGCAATAACGGTAAGAATAAACAAACCAAAGTTTTCGAGAGAGGCGTAGAGTCGTGGCAGGGTGGAGAATGGAAAACCTATACCCCGACGCAACTAGCAGCTACTTTGGTTAAAGAAGGTTTACCTGGTAGTTTTGTGGACCTGCATCTCTGTGCTTGCGGGTCAGGTTATGACGGTGAGAGGCTAAGGCCCTGGGCACAGCGTTTACGTGAGGCGATGGCCACTACCCATAAAAGCCTAGAAGTTACTGGGTACCTTGGTTGGTTTGACGCTACTGGCAGCTCTGTCAAGATTAAGGTTAATACCAAGTATTATGATTTGAATGAGCGTGCAGTGACCTTTTCTTAAGAGTTATCAGCTAAAGGTTACTGTAGACATCTGCAAGGGTGTTCAAAGCTCTGTATCAGCCTAACACCTATAGGCTTTTGTATTTCTCCAGGCGATCTAGAACGCGGATCGCCTGCTGCCATAGTGCTAGATTCTAATTTTGAGTTGGGCTCGTCCAGCATCCGAGACTTTTAGTTCATAAACGTAAAGAAGCCTCTATAAACTATAGTCTTGGCGAAACACTTTCGGTCTTAACAAGCTCCAAATTAGTATATTTTGGGTGTACAGCAAAGGTGATTTTCGGCGCTTCCTCTCACTAAGCTAGCCCTACTCCAAGCACTTCATGCCACAATCGCCTTATTTCCATCCAACAACAAAGTTTTCCAGAATCTGAGCACAAACTCCAATTATTTTACACTCCTTGATTCCAAATTAGAGTAAAGATTCAACAGAAGTGATTCTTGTCGCATAACTAACTTCTCCTTTCAGTCTTTGGCTGTTCTAAATCATCTCTGCATCTGTATTTGGTAATGAGCAGGAACTGCTTAATTAAATATTCCTTATAAAAAGTTTTCTGCCCAATAGTTATTACTTGAATATTTTACGTTATCAAGAATGTGCACAAGCGCCTTAGTAGTATTTTGAGGCAAATGTGAATCGCGATGGTAGATAAAGGCTTTGTATACCCATTTTTGATTACTTTGCCGTACACCAATCACTGTAGCTCTATTTCTTTCATAGCCAAAGTAAGCGTAACCATATGAATTGTTATCATCTCCTCCTATAGATAATCTGCGTATTTTCAATTTTTTATCACTATTATTTGTTAACACAGAATTCTCTGCAACATCTCGCGTGCTAGAGGTTGGAGTTTGATACATTGACGTTCCGGCATCGAAAGCAACATGGCATACAGATTGATCAGTCATAGTGAATCGGCACCCGGAAAGCTCCATGGTTAAAAAAAGTTGACATCCGGTAAAGACTCATAAACTCTGCGATTTGTATGCGTGACTTTATTAGCTTCGTAAGGAAGCCAGTACACCCCAATTCGGTATTCATCGCACTGATCATCTTTTCCTTCTAAAGTAAATCTTTTTCCGTCATTTGTTGTTGCTTTAAAATATTTCACACCGGCTACTCGATAAGAGAACCCAGAGGTTGAGATACGAATACTTTTTATCTCACTGTTGTCTGTTTGTTTAGCTTCATTAACCCTATCCCAAAATACATCTCCAATATTGAAGAAATATCTTATTGCCTCTAGACCAGCCTTAGAATAACCTCCATGTACCTCTAAGAAAGAGGAAATTCTGTCAAGATCATAACGTGTTATATGTTCTTCCCTATTTATCCCCAAGCGAAGCGCTGCATAGTCAAGTGTGCCCTCTGGGAGTTTAAGTTGGCTGCAAATCGCATCAAGTTTCATAATCATCCTTTTTAATTGAACTTATACTTCTTTCACAGTGACTTTTAATGCTTTTAAAATCTTTCATTTAATTCTATTCAAATAACATTCAAGGTAATGCTATTTTTTTGATATCGGCATAGTGGGATACGAATTCCTTTTACCCCTCAATAGGCCAGCTATAAAAATCTAAACATTAATACAACTCTCACAAGCACAATTAGTTAAACTAACAGGAGCCGCCATAACCACCTACAAGCCTCGCTCAGTAGTCGGAATACCTATCTGCGATCAATAATTTTTTTTACTTTACCAGGTTTGTTACTTATTTCCCCAGGTTGCAAAATTTCTATAGTGATTCTTGAGGCCGCTTCGAGTCCAAGGAAAATCATACGAAGGGTTACATCTGAACTGGTGAGATTCTTATAACACTGTCGTGATAAATGATCTTTATCTCGATTATCGACAGATTCTCTTGCTTCAATTTCAAATGCCAAATGATCGTGTCCATCAACTTTTTCGATGATACAGTGGTAAAATGAGCTGAGACCCGTGACGGCAGTGATAGCTTTTTCTAGCGTAACTGGATAGACATTCCCACCATTGATTGTGAACATATTATCAATACGCCCCTTAATGGGACCCAAATAGGCTCCGGGGTGGCCGCATTCGCAAGGGCCTTTGTGCATCTCCACCAGATCATGAGTGTTATAGCGAATCAGTGGAAGGGCTTCACGTTGCAGAGCGGTTATAACTAATTCTCCAGTCGCACCATCTTCACATGGTTCTCCTGTATCAGGGTCAATAACTTCTGCATGAAAGAAGTCTTCCCACACATGTAAATTATGATGTTGGCATTCACTTGCTATCAGCCCAAGCTCAGTGTTTGCATACATATTAATCAACCTGGCGTTGAATAGCATCTCATAGTGGCTCCGAAATTCTTCAGAGAATAGTTCACCCACCATAAATATATTGCGTATATTTAAGGACGCTAGAGATATATCCTTCTCCAGACAGTGGCGTTCGAGCCTAGGTAATAAGGAAGGAAGGCAGACCATATAATCCAGCTGATACCTTTGAAGGCTCTGGAGCTGATGGCCTACCCCAAGAAATGAATCTGCAGGAATAGTGAGGCCAAATATTTCTGCTGCAGCATGACAAATCATGCCACTGGGCCAGGGACCATAAGTCATTGCGCACAAACACTTATGGGACGGCTCGACACCTGTAAATAGGAAACTGCGTGCTTGTGAGATTATTGCATTATTAATATCTTTGCGGGTATAAGGTACATGTTTGGGAGTACCAGTGCTACCCGATGTGTGGCAGTAGCGTATGATATCGTCAAAAGCCATACTCACTGTCGGCATAGGCTTTAAAAATATTTCTGAGCTTATAATCGGCAGTTGTTGTAAATCTTTATAGCTTTGAATTGCCTCTATAACAACTTTGTTTTGTTCAAGTAATTCACGATAGTAGTTAGACTTTGCAAAAGCCTCATTGAGCAGCCACCTGAGTTGATTATTTTTAAATGCTTGCTGTTCAGTTCTAGACTGACTATTTTGGTGCAAAAAATCTGCCAGTAGTTCACTATAGTTCATAAATACACTAGTAATCTATTTATAGATATTTAATTGGTCGTTCTGCAGAAAAATGCACACGGTGTAATTCCCGTCGTTGATTGTAGTCATTTACTGCATAGTGTAAGACTTGGTGATTATTCCAAAGCACTAGGGTGCCGGGACGCCATTGCACTCGGCAATTAAACTCAGGTTTTTCGATGTGTTTAAATAGATAATTTAGCAGCCCCGAACTTTCATCAAGTGTCATACCATCAAAATGCGAGGTGGTAGTCCGATTCAAGTAGAGAAAAGGCTTACCAGTTACAGGGTTTCTACAAACTGCCGGGTGTACTGCAGATTCCAGTGGCATTAATTTTAGTGCCCGCTCTATACCAGAGCTACTCTCACCTGAACTTTCCATTAACTTTGATAATGGTTGTTTCTTGAGCATTAGCTCTGTGGTATGTATCACATTGAGGGATTTAACTACTTGCTGCATTGCAGTTGAAAGGCTCTCGTAAGCAAGTGTTGAACTTGTAAAAAGGGTATCGCCTCCTCTGTTGGGAATATCAATACCATACAAAGCTATACCTTTTACCGGCTTCGAATAATATCCCTGATCATGATGCCAGATCCCACCAGTATTTTTCTTTTCACCGATCTCTTTGATAATTCTAGCAACTTGTGGGTACTCCTCAGAGTGACCTTGAAAAAAGAAATAATTTTTTTGAAGTTCTCCAAATAAGCTGCAGAAGTTGACAAATGCTTGTGTATCCAGATCCAGATCCATATCCCTGATAACCAATAGCTCATGCTCATGCCATAGGTTTTGCAATGTTAGTCCTGTACCTTGATCCACATCCGCTAGCTCTTTTGCTTGAATCTCAATACCGAAATTACCAGTTAAATAGTTAAAATTCATAAAATGCTCTCGATCTCGGTTGTTGTAAATTGTGACCAGTTCGACAATTTTAATGCTTCGGGCAAACCACCCGTTGAGCGCATCATTGCGGCTCTAGCTGAACAAAAAGTTGCTGCGCGAACAATTTCTTTTAACGTATCCAGCTGATCGTTAACATTGTTAAGAGCGGCCATTCCGCAGGGCACGAGGTCCTGATTATTACCTTCACATGAGAAACTCATCTGACGCACCGGTGTCGACCTGGCCTTTATTTCCTGGAACAAAGCCGACGTTAACTGGTGAATTCCTTTACAGTGATTAAAAGATTCAACACTTAAATTATCCGGCAAACCTCCGTTAAGGCGATGATCCATTAAAATCAATATTTGTCGATCAAGCATTTCAGATAGACGATGGATAATTTCCAGCATAAATTCAGCGGAAGCTGCCAGCCCAATCGCATAAAAGAGTCCGCCATGCCAGGGACCAGACTCAAGAATTAGGGGGTTGTCAGCGACGGCTAGAGCTTCGGAACGAATTTTAGCTTCGGAGTAATCCAATAAATCAAGGCAGTGCCCAAGTATCTGAGGAGCACAGCGAACAGAATAACGAGCTTGTAACAAAGTTTTCTTGCCTTCGGCAATCTTCGGCGATTTTAAATAGTCACGTCGTAGTTGTGTCAGTAGGTTACCTGCCCGAGCGTAGCTGGTGTGTACCTCCCCATAATGCAAACCTTCCGAGAAATGTTCATCTCCTGTGCCTATCGCCAGGGACATAAGCGCAACAGATTTAAAACAGTCCCTTAATACCTTCCTTAATTGATAATCATGTTCGATAGCCCATGAAGCCATCATGGCATTGGTATTTACTAGACCAATTACGTCGCGGGGGCCCTTTGGTCCATCCTCGAATAGAGGAGATATAGCATGGGCCATAGAAATTAAGTCACCGCTGGCTCCCAAGCTACCTTTTCGGGGAACTCTGGGAAGAGATTCACTGTTTGCCAGGTTAAGAAGTGCTTGATATGTGGAAGGATGGATGCCAGATAAACCATGAGCCGTTTTCCGAGCTTGTAGTTTCAAAGCGCGTCTGACGACCGACTTCGGCAGAGGAGTACCGATACCAACTTGCAAATAATCCAATAGGTTGACTTGGGTATTTTTCCATTGATTTGGATCTAGGGCATTTCGCTCATTCTCACCATAGCTAGTGTGTAGGCCATAAATGGGGTTATCAGTATCGTCGATCTGATCTTGAAGTAATGCATAGGAGCGTTTAACTCTGGAAATGTCTTTGTCACTCGCGAGAATTGGGTTGTGTAGATATCCCCACTCATACCAAGTCTGCAAAGGAAAAGTTAAAGCTAAACTAAAATTAGCTTCAGAGGATACTGCATTACTATTCGCTGGCACGGGATAGCTGAGAGATGACCTAGACACTCTAACTCCAAAACTTTTTGAATAAATAGGAATAAAGAAATTAACATGAGTATAAAAACATGAAAAATAGAAGTCGGCGCTGGTTGCCATAGACAATATCTATGGCAACCAAGAGTATGTCGATGTAGACTCGTTAGCTGCTTTTAAATTAAGTCGCTAAATAAGTTAGGCTCTATGTTCCCACACGCTGATGAACTTAATTACTTTATTGAAGTTGCAAAAACAAAAAACATATCCAGGGCAGCAGAAAGATTGGGGATTAGGCAGCCGAGTCTGAGCGCTGCTATCAAGAGGCTAGAAAGACAGCTAGGTACTGAAATAATAATACGAGAAAAAACTGGTGTTCAGCTTTCACGTGCCGGTCTTAGACTGCTAAAGAGCGCTCAGCAGCTATTAGATGATTGGGATGAGGTTAAGTATTCTGCGCTGCGAGAAAATAAAGAGGCCGTTGGTCATTTCACCATTGGATGTCACAGCTCGATTTCACTACATATGCTACCTGATAGCCTTCCTGCTTTTATCGCACAAAATCCAGGTATTGAATTGAGCTTCCAGCATGCACTTTCTCGCGAGATTGTAGAGGCCGTGATCAGCTGGAAAATCGATATCGGTATTGTCGTAAATCCTGTATCTCATCCTGATTTAGTAATCAAGCACCTTTGTCACGATGTGGTTAGTTTTTGGCATAATCCTAAGAAAATTCAATCTAGAGACGTACTAATATATGATCCAGCACTGATGCAGACGAACTGGCTGCTGAAAACCATATCTGAAAGCAATAGATATAAGCAATATATAAGGTCTTCAAGTCACGAGCTAATCACAAAAATGACATTAGAGGGATTTGGGGTTGGTATTATTCCTGGTCGAGTTGCACAGACACATGGAAGAAACCAGCTCGAATGGGTTAGTAAAGACCAACCAGGCTTTAAAGATGAAATATGCCTGGTGTATCGGCGCGAGATAACTCATAGCATGGGTGCAAAGAAATTAATTGAAGAATTTAAACTTACCAACTATGAAAAAAATTTCTATTAGATACAATTAAAATAAAACTCAAAAACCACAAAATTATCAATAATATTTTGAGCTACAGAGCACTACTGGTTAATATCTATGCAACTTAAGCAGCCTTTCAATTGTGAAAATATAAAGGGCTTTATCCATTTAATACAAGAATAGTTTACGCTCACGAGTGAGATATTCCCGAGATGATATTAATCATCCCAAGCCACAATCTCAGTCAAACATTAGCTCCGCAGCATAAATACCACAATCAATCTTGCCTTTTTTACTCAGCTAAACATTACACATTTGTAGATACCCATAAATTTTCAGAAGAGCTATAAAACCAAGTCTGTGGAAAGATAAAATTAGAAAAAACACTCTTCAAAAACCAAAACAACAAACTCTAAACAGTATCCAGTAATGTTATACCATACCCTAAACGCAAATTCGGGGCCTATCAGGCATGATGAACTTCAATGAAGTTAATCGATCAGCAAAGATATTAGTTCTACATTATGCTAAGCAGCTAAGTTATGAAAATGCTCATTACTTATATACGACACATAGCGCCAGGTTCGAAGGCCAAGACAAACGAAGCTTGACGGGTCCGCTGGAGGCCGAAGTCCAAAACATTGTGCAGCCTTTTGTTATATATTTTCAGCTATTTTCTTTATAAAAATTATTTTACTTTGCAGGGGACTGCCTTTGTTTTCATACCCACACACTTGATATCCGTGAGATATAAGAAGATGCAGCATTGAAGGAAATTTATTCATCGATTTAACGCTAATAGACTTAAACCCTTTGTTCATCACCCACTGCTCTTGAAGCTCAAGCAGAGATTTTCCTATACCTCGGCCTCGGTAATCTGGGTGGACTGCACCAGACCAACTATAAAACTCTGTTTCGGATACTTTATAACCAATTTTGTAGCCTACTTTCTTATTACCAACTGAAGCTACCAGTAATAAGTAAAGGCGCCCCTCTAATCTTTGCTCTATTTTATCTTTACTATTTTTAGTGTCGAACTCTGGAATCTCAGAATTGATCTGTATGACATCTTCTATCGTGCCTTCGCTGAAGGAAATGTTCATGTCGCCACCCCGGTTGGTGCATAATGTTCGGCTCTGCGTTAACCAAAAGCGGAGGCCGCTTTTGGCTGGAACTTTTATATCTGACAGCATCCGATTGTTAGGGACGCTGATTTCTTAGCTCAATTTCACCAAATGCCATATAAACAAGAGGTCCACCCGCATCAGCTCTGTAAGCTCCATTTGCTTCAGCCAAACGACTGGCAACGGCTGAAAATTCCCATGCTTGATCTTCGGAAACATGGACCTTTTTTGAGGTAAAGAGCTTTACTCCGTGCTTTTCACCATACTCTTTAACTAAACGTGAATGTTGCTGAAGAGGTTTTATCACTGAAGGGTGATCCCACCCCCATAGAAAGCTTCTATCTTTCGGATTGTAAGTACCTATTATTTGAACAGGAGCTATAGCGATCCGACCATCCTCAAGCGACCAAAATATAAGGCCTTTGTCTTGGTCGACATTCCATGTTTTAGCAGACCCCATGTCTTATCGTGAGCATCAGTTTGAATTCTTAAACCTTCAATGCTCCCTTCAATAAACTTTTCGACCTCCACAGAGTAACCTCCAGCATGCGTGTTAATTGATATGAATAGTACAAATATAACTGATACTAAATTTTTCATAACTCTCTGATACTTGATTGCCTTAACGACTGGTTTTTGAGCTGAATTAGAGCAGCGAAAGGATTGTGATTGTCAAACGCAGAGCTAAGCAAGAATCCCAGAACTGAAAACCCAATAGTAAATTGGACCGCAAACAGCCCACCCTGCGACTGCAAATTTGAAAAAACTATCCCGCCTTGGCGCTCCTATACTTGCAAGGCCCGTATGATCTTTCTCTTGAATTGGTTTTATAAGTCTGTAGGTTTTTACCAGCAGCCATCCAACCAGAAGTGGAAGTAATGTCAACAGAATGATAGTGCCGATTGTAAGTAAAGCTTCAGGCGATGATTTTCTCATTTATCTTATCAACTATTTAGAGTATTGGGGGTAAATATACCGAGCGCACGCCAGTGCGTCCGGTGCTTTTACTAGTTAGGCATAGTACCGAATCGCCTACCAAAAGGCGGCAGTAGCTACCATACCCACATAACACATGAAAACTGCAGGCCTATGACATGTACATAGCTGGACAAGCTTGTCCGGCCTGATTATGTGTAGCTTTGTTATCCATGGCTTCTAGTCTTCAACATAGATTCAAATAAAAGTATGAAAAAAGCGCCACTTATAACTGGTAAAATTATTCCGAAAATGAAAAAAATAGCAGCCCATAAGCGACTACCAGCCTTATAGCGTCTATAGCCCTCTATGAACGGATACAAGAGGAATCCTATCAGTACGCTATATATGATGAACTCCGGAACCCTCAGTAAAGCGCCGCCCCCTAACCTTTCCAGGCCGAGGAGGTAGATTACCGGATAAAGAAGACCGGCCAGTACAAAAATAACTAAAAGATAAAGCCACGTACTCAAAATTCATATCTCTTCATTGGAACACATAACACTAAGCTTATGGGTGGGCCACGCAGTGAGCCGCCCCAGCAACCAAAGGCTGTGACAACAGTGCTCTATTATATATTTATACGCGCCTTTATTGATTTGTAGGTAAATATTATTGCACTGAGAGCAGCACTGTAAATAAACGAGAAAATACCAAACACTATTACTCCTGTTATTAAACCACCCTCAAATTCAACGTTTAGGAAAAATGCACTAATGACAGCCAAAACTAAACATATGAATGTGGCAAGATATGGATTGATAGAAAAGATATTTGGCCAGAACCTCTTGCATAAAGCCCAGATCAGCAATGACGGACCTAGAAACACTATCTGTAGGATGATGCCAATCACTAAGAACATTAATTCTATCAACCTCTACCTAGATATATAACAACTACAACGGGGGCTGCTGCGTAGTGTAGGCAGTCCCGCGAAGGGCCAAAGCCCCTTAACAACCTGCTTATATTTGTTAACTTTGATCATATTCCGATAACAGTTCCAGAGCTATAAAAGCAGGCGTTTTCCCAATGCCTTTAGAATGAGCAGACACTTCATGGTGAACCCTAGACCAACCATCAATTTCCAATAACTCTTTATTGGCTCGATCTGTCATTACATCAAACTCGTAGAACTCTTTTTTCTTCGTTAGCCATGTGCCCATCCATTGAGTTCCATACTGCTCAAAGATATCGGAACAATTCAATAGAATTCCCTCATTCGCGGACATCCCCTTTTGGGATAACAGCAAGCTCAACCATGGGTACATACTTTCATCATTTATAAATTTGTCCGCGCACTCTTTCATTTCAAGGATCGAGAGTTCATTTTGTTGTTCAGTATTCTTGTTCCGTATTCGGCGAAGCTTTTCGATATTCATGATAAAGTTAACACTCTAAAACCGGCAGCCGGAGCGCAGACTCTCCGGCAAGCGCCCTTCGCGCGTAAAGTTAATTAGTATGTTATGAATTTCTCTCACGCAGCTCCCCGATAAAATTATCTACTAATGACTTGCGGACCGGCATTGGCCAGCTCACTGAAAATGTAAAGGGTATTCGCCAGGTAACCAGAAAGCAGGTGACATATTCATCTTTACGCTTTATAAGTACTAATTTTCTATTCAAAGAAAGCTGACGAAACACGATATTGGGTAGTTGGCCCATTGAATCGGATGTGAAAAAGAATGAATCTAACCTACTTTTTTTCGAAAGCTTAGTCTCTAGAACCTCAACCCACTGTTTTCCATTACTTCTGAATATAGCCATTGTGTTGTTTTTTGAAAGGACTTCAAACTCTACGTCCAAATTCAAAAAATTGAATGTATACCTCATACCATTTCTCATAACGCCCTGTTAAGTGGCCAAAGTATTCGTGGTAAAGTGAGCGAAAGCGAACCACGCTTACTTTGGTCCGCTACAACAATTTGTTATGCTTGCGTTCATATTAATACTGGTAACACCCATAAAAATAAAATAAAACAGAAATTTACTGAACACAAAAGCCCCCTATAAGATGGCTTAAAACTCATTAGCTTCTGCTGATAAATTGAATGTAAGCTCCAAATTATAGAGTGAATAATAACCACCACAAACAGACTTGATAACGTCCAAAGTAACATTTCTACAGGACCAACTACAGCATCAGTTCTCGGCCAGTAATGACTATGATCATATAACCTCATGAGGCCATATACATAGACAAATGCAGTAACAACAAAACCTACAAAATATTTCATTAGGATTTCAAATTTTGGACTAGAAAGCATAACAGTTAATTCAAAAGAAGCTTCCTTATATCACCCTGCTTTATATTTCTACGCCCGATTTTCTTTCAAATCTCAATAAAATCAATAAGTTACCTTATTTTTGTGTAAATACGCAAGAATATATACAAAGCAGCGCCTTTATAATTCTGTATTTTCTCAGCTTTACACCACCTTTGGCACCCTTTAAGTATCAATGAGTTACTGAGTTTCAACCAGAAGTAGGAGCAGCTTCTGGTGGCTTTTGTTATTGAAAGTACAGCTGTACACTTTTCGATCAGCGCCAACCAATTTACATAGCCCAAAACTGATAATCTGAGGGTTATGGCTTGCTAGCCACTTGTGCCGTCTAAGCAACCCCATCACTGACATGTGGTTGCACGCGGTGTGCTCCATATCATCAGGCATAGCCTCCCATCCAAGCTGTAAGCCTAAACTTCACTTTGTTGTAAACACAGGTCGATCCCCTCTTCCTTGACCTTATTGATATCCTGATTTTTGTCACACGGCGTCAACAGGTTCTCCGTTGCTACCATTCTTATACGTGGCGGTAACGATTCTGCGGGGCTGGTTATACAGGTTCGGAAGAGCGTGACGAATTGAAATCTAGTGATGTGGAGGCGCACCTTGTATGTTAGGCGAGGAGCAGAAAAACCAAAGTATAGATTCCGTCAAAAGTGGAACCTCCTTTGCTGGCAGGTTGATTGATCACTGACTCAATACACAAGAGCTAGGGAGCATTGTTGGGAATATTCCTCCTTCATCAAAAGGCTAGGCATCTTCACTTAGCGTAGGCTCTGTCTTTAGCGCAATCCTGAAGGCTGCTTGAAGCAGCTAGTAGGCTCGGCGACATTCATCTGGAGGATCTGTGTATAGCAAGCCAAGCATTAAGTACACCTCTTGTGGCGCTGGCAAGGCTTGCCTACCCTCTCTTCCTGTCGGATAAGAGGGTCTGCTTGTTAAACACCTCCAAGACATCAGCACGGCCACTCCGAGTTCGCTAGCTAGTCACCTTTGGCATCCAAGAGGCATTCGATTCAGAGCGCGTATATCGCCTTACGGATAGAGGCGCAATGATTCTTCTTGGAATCCCGCTTTCAATTATTGGGTGCCTCAAGTTGCCCTACCCTCTTTAGGATGTTCAGGCCTTTGCTCTCTGCTGCTTTTTGATCCGCACATAGATTTCTTCACGGTGGATGGGGAGTGATTTGGGGGCGCTTATGCCTATCTTCACTTGATTGCCTTTCACCTCCAACACTGTGACTGAGACATTTGCTCCAATCCTTAGAAGTTCACCTGTCCGTCGCTTTAAAATCAACATACTTATTTCCTTCGATGGTCAAAGTTTGGGCGCTTCCGGGGCGGGGAAGCTTGGGCTTAACGTTTGGAGGGAATGTGGGGTGGTGCGCGGGGGCGGTAGGCAGAGAAGAGAAAAAGGCGGGCGCTAGGCTTCCAGGGCCTGGAAACAGATCCCAAGCCGCTGAATGTACTCCACTTTATTGAAGACGAGCGGGTTTCTAGCGTATTATCCATATAGCCATTTTGATAGGTAGAATATCAATTTGGTCAGCTGGCCCCGGGTGTTCCTAGCACCTTGGGTCAGCGCCTTTTACTTACTCTTACTTCACGCTACCGTTCTCCTTTGAGGGTATGGGTCTTTTAAAAAATTCTCGGCTCTATCGAAGCTTCCAAAATCCTTTAAACTTCTGAAGCCTTTTTAATCGGCTCGCTCAACTACGGCCAAAATACCAAAGATATCTATCGATTTTACGCAGCTTTGAGATTTAAACAAACTGAATAAATTTCAATAAGACTATTTTCGCGCCTATATTTTTAGTTATTTTCAGTTGAGGAAATCTCAATCAACCATTGGCAAACTCAATTCACATTGAAATTCACCCTATGCTTTTCTTAAAATATTAAAGAGCAACATTCTCAATCACATGACTAACTAAAGGCAAAACCGGGGAATGTGAAAATTCACTAATGATTTTATTGGCTCATTAGTTTTAAACTCGTATCCACACTCCTTTGTTAAATACTGGAGGAACGGGATTCCGTTGTAGGGATAAATATTGAGTTCAACATGGAGTTACCACCTTACAAGTCACCTCTCCATATTAGTGCTATTGCTTGGTTATTTTGGGCTAAAACCAACCGTACAAGTAGCCGCTGGTGAGGTCTTTTGAAATTCCTGGCTTAGCTCTATTCTTACCAGTATTGCCAAGACATTGAAGACTCTGATTACACTTGTACTTAACAACGCATTCGCACGGTCGTATCTAGTGAGCAATCCAAAGCTCTACTTTATTTATTGGTAGTAAGCGCTTGATAGAACCTAAAGCACTCCCCTTTCAGTTGGAACACTATTTCGAGCCAGTAACTGGAGTGGCCGGTATTTAGATCCTTAAAAACGAGGTAGGATGTGCTGTATCAGCTCTCCTATCCGAGATACTTGATACCTCACCTCTCCACTGGCTATGTAGCAACCATATTTTGAAAGCAGATTAAAGTTTGTAGGTGACTGCCAGTAGCTTCCTCTCATCGCTCCTTATAATCTGGCCTACCCCCAAAATCAGCCTTCCCAAAAACCTGAACGTCAATTTCTGGTACTCCACTTCCCCTGCCTGTATGTCAGAGTTGGAGAGTCTGCAGAAAGCTCTCATGACTATTTACATCAGAGCCACTGCCATCTGGGGCCATCAGGATAAAGCCTTAACCTTTGCCCTTGAATATGTGTACGGCCGGTATAAGTATCCTCGCTCCCATCGACAGTCTCTTTAACAACAGTACCGCGAAAACGTTGATACCATTTGCCTGTATAATTATGATCTTGAAAATTTTTTAAGCGCAACTTACAGGTTTTTGAAGAAAAACCAAAATCCATTTCGGTTTCACTTAAGTCAACATTATTTTTTTCCAGTTCTTCTTTAAACTGCTCCATATAATCGCTAGTGGGCTGATAGTGGCCACTGAAATTGTTAATATGCTCTATTATTCCACCTACCACAGAGATATGCCCAGCTGCAGCAATTGGACGCCCCGAAAAAAAAGCTGAATGGTGCTGTATATCACCACTTTTGTTACCACAAAAGATACGCCCATTTTTGTCCATAACGAATGCCCAAGATCCGCCAGGATTGGTATTAAGTCTCTCTCCGCGCCAAAACAGAAGCCCATCTTGTATCGTAACCTGATATTTTTCTCGTTCAGCTTCACTCATATAGGGCACAACAACTCCACTAAAGGCATCTTTACTTAAACCGCTATCTTTTAGCATTCCAAGTTCTTTGTATGGCATGTTAGTTATCTCCTTTATAAATGCGCCTAATAGATAGCCATCAATAATAGCTAGTCATATTGATGACCATTTCAAGGGTACTTCTATCTCCAGTCGTAAGTTTGACTCCAATATAAATCATTACGTCTCTGGTTACATGCGCAGGGCTTTTCTTTGTGGGAAAGATACCCAACCCGGAGAGGGTTTTGAGCATCGGCGTCAGTGTATTGAGGGTAGAACGCAAAAGCTAGTCACCATCTTTGCGCTCGATATTGCAGCCTATGCTGTAATGAGAACCCACTACTGTATTCTGCTCTATATCGGCGCAGAAGCCGTCAAAACTTGGCCTGATACCGAGAGCCTTACTCGCTGATGAGAGCTTTTAAGAACTTCCGTACTAACTCAAAGCTATCTTCAAGGGTACACTCTCGATTCTAGCGAAATAGAAAAGCTCCATGAGCTTAAAGAATGGCCATAATGAATGACTTGCCACTAGAGGCCCATAAAGCATGATGAATTTCAATGAATATAATCAACCAGCGAAGACATTAGTTTTGTATTACGCGAAACAACTAAACTCCGAAATCGCTCGATCAGTTGCTTCTGGAAACTCCTATTTAGATGGTAAAGAGGAAGCAGAGTCTTTGGCTTACTTTTTCTGGGAAATGACAGATCAAGCGGTTGATGACGAAAAAGACTGCAAGATAATTGAGGGCATTTCAGATATTCAGTCTTGGCTAGAAAAAGCACTTCATATATTTAGAGGTTACTTCAAAAAGCAAGGCTATCAACAAGAATGGTCAGAGGGCTATGACAAATACCATAGTGAGTAGAGCTTCATAACAAACTTCCACCTAACTGCTTTGAGGAGAAGTAAGGTCGCCACTTTTGGAAGGTGAGCATTCAATTCTCAAGCTTTCGTGGATAAGCGCACTCTGTCAGGCTGAGTGGATTTAAATTCTATCCGAGCCAAAATAGTCAAAACTCCGGAGGAGTCGAATTTCACTTCGATCCGACAGCGAGTTAACGCAGTGGCTAATGGTAAGCAGCCCGATAATCTATTGCCGATGCTCGGCGGAATTGGTGCGACAGGTCTGTACCCAGCAAAATAAGTGCTGGGTACATGGACTGCGAGACTGCCAACTCTTCCTTAGCCCCGCGGCAAACCAAGTAACCGAAATCTTTTCGATTATGACTAAAGCGGTAGCGTGACTGGCGGCATTCCACATTTATTTCTCAATTTTTCACAAGCTAAACTTATCTGCGCAGAATCTCTATCCGTATTGGAGTTGATGTGCCACCTGTCTAATGGTGACATACCAATTTTGCTTATTTCTTTGCGTTTCTACTTCGTGCGTTGACCTACGGATGCCTAATGGGCTGCTTATCATGCAACCTCCCCCAATTCTATAAACTTTGGGTGTCTTGGGTTTCCTGCCGGCCTCACAAATTCTGGAGGCTGACACCCACATCTTTGAAAGGAAGCCAGTATCTATTTGGTACTAGTGATGGTGAGGCCGAGCTAGTGGGATGTGGTGGTTGTTCTAACAGGCAGCATCGAACTCAGTTTTTTCAATTACCGCGTTATGCAACTACCAGAATCGAAGATAAAGTAAACGTGTATAAATTCTAACAAAAAATTCATCTCAAACATTCACTTGAGAGCTTTACTACCAACCACTAATGCTTTATTTTCTCCACCTCAAATTAATCGTCAGTTATTAATTTGAGTAATCAAAGTTGTTAAAGGATTTAGCATCATGAAAAAAATTTCTGCTTTTATTTTTTCCGCTCTACTTGTCTTTTGTGGGCAAGCTTATGCAAAAAATACCCTCGAAGGGGGCGAAACTCTACTGCCTGGAGATAAGCTTGTATCTAGCAGCGGTGAGTACGAGCTCCGTATGCAGAATGACGGAAACTTAGTTTTGTATGAAATTCATACCAACAGTAAGGGGGACTCTTGGACTACTGCTTTGTGGGCAACACACACAACTGGAAACAATGGTGCCAAAGCAGTAATGCAGGCCTCAGACGCTAATTTTGTAGTCTATGGCGCTAACAACGGTCCCCTTTGGGCTTCTTTCAAAACAGCAAGCTTCGCCAACAAAAACTCAAAACTCTTTTTACAAAACGACGGGAACCTTGTAATTCTTAAACCAGATATGACACCCATTTGGGACACTGGAACCGCTGATGAACCACTGAATTGCTCAACAAAAACTATCGATATGTGGGGCGGGAAGGTACAAGACGGATATATTTGGAACACAAACACTAGATGTACTGTCTATGTAAATTTAGTACCAAGCTCACAAGAAATTGGTATCCCTTATAATGGTATATACTTGTGCATGGTTAAACCAGCTTATGCTGGGAAGCACAGCCATACCACTTGTGAGTAAATTGTAGATTGACTTAACTCTGAATAGGCAACCTCTATTATAGGGGTTGGCCTATCTAGCAACTCTCCAACTAATGATTTGAGCCTTCACCCCCTCACTGCAAGTCACTCATTATGGTATTGCAAGCTTTCAGTCACTTTCGCAGAAAAAGTATCACTCGTCACTAAATTTTTTAGATGATATCGACCCTCTCTTTCTAGGTACCTGTGTACAGTCATCTAGTTGGAATAGCTATCCGAATATACTTCATTCATTTCTTCAGCATGTGCCTCACTATCCAGATAAATCAGTATAGTGATAGCGATCGTCACAGTGTAACTATGATAACTAAATGGCTGCTTTCTTCGGCGATATCGCGCACCTTTAAATTAGCGGGATATTCTGCAAACGGTCCCAGTTATCGATCATGATGATGTTGCTAGCCAAAGGTTCGGTGATCATCTATATGTACACTATATAACCCAGACATCACTAACCCCCAAGAATATATCCCCACCAGGAATGAGCTCCTTTCTTTCCTCCTGATAGCTCACCGTTCAATTAAAGAGTGAATAATGGAAAAACCATACAATCCAAGGTTTATTTATAATAAAGAATTATCCAGAAAGAAGCCTCCTCCTTTAAAGTTGATGCCATCTCACATTCATATTATACGGCCGCTCTTTCATATTCATCTTAGTTTTGGAGCCCAAGTGAGCTGAGCCTTCTCTAGAAATTGTAGTACCGATCAAGGTACCAAGATAAGTAAGCTCTAAGGTCCTTAACCGACTCAAAGTAGAGTCCTTTGATTCTCCCAGCTTTCATTATCTGGGGAAAAGGTTCTACATTTACATTGTCATTCATAAACCCTGGCCGATTCAAGCTCAGTTCAGTACTTAGTTTATTGAGCGTTTATAAGCTAGCTAGAATCTTTGCTCTTGATATCGCAGCTCATGTCGTAATGAGTAATCACTACTATATCGTTCTTTATGTCTACAAAAAGATAGTGCTGAACTAGTCAGACGGTAGACTCTCTCATCGCTGCCAGAAACTATTTAAGACCTAAAACTTGGCACAAAGATGCCTTCATGGTAGCACCCTCAATTACTGTAAATTAGCTAAACTATAAAAATTTCTCACTTCTGGTGAGAACGCCTAATGGGTATCAGCTGATTTATGTGCTGCTGAAATAAGTCGATCAAACTAATATTGAAGAAAACTGTACAGGCCGCTATAAATCCGAGATTGTGCTAGGTGAAAGAGCCCACCGCCTGCATAGACTATGTAGACCTTAACAATATCCTTGCTAATACTACCGAGACTCTTCTAGACTCTAATTACACTTCAGCCCAGCAGCGTAATCATGCAGCAGTATCAGATGAGCAGCCCAAGGAACTATTTCCGCTTGTCGGCGGCAAGTGTCTGAATATGCCAAAAGAACTACTCTTCCAGCTGATTTACAACTTGGAGCTGGCCTGCATTTAGATCTCGGAAAATGCGGTTGTATTGCCGAAAATACGCTTCCTATCCTAGAGCAACTCGCTATCTCACTCCAGTTCTGGTATATATCAACCGTAATTATGACAGTCGCTTTAAAAGATTAACGGGATCAGCAAGGATAGTGTAACAACCATGCATGAAACGCTGGGTAAACTACATAGACGACCAGCACCTCCTCTCGGCCCTACCCTGCTAATCTGGCCCAACTCCAAACACTTGACACCAAAATTTCCGGTTTAAGCGCCAAATCAAAAGTGCTTCAAGTATGAATACAAACACCCAATATTTTATATCCCTAACCTCAAAGTCAGAGATGAAGATCCACCTGATCCAATGCTTACTATATGATCAACATCTCTCACTAATCTTTAGGTACGCTGAATCGCTCAAGAGATAAAGCGAGCGCTCATCACCAAACTATTAAGACATGAACTTCGACTTAAAACTAGAAAGTTTTCGTAAAAACCAACTACGAAGCCCACCTTGAATGAGATTTAATTCAGACAGTTTTGATATCATATAAATGTATTGTAATGGTGGCATCTGTCTTTGCAAATTAACATGCCCCTGATTTAAGAGCATTTTGATAGAGTCATCTACATAACTTCCGCATACAGAATACTCTTGGGGAAGAGATTTATAATTTGACTCAACAATACTTAGGAATTCATTTTTTGATGGAGAAGGTTTCTTACTGACCAGGTTAGTATTTATATTTGCTTGCATACGCTCAATTTTATATTCAGGTTTTTCACTCTCTAAATCAACAAGCGTAATGTTGCGAATATTTTCTTCAGTCGGAGCTTTCTCAGGCTTATCAAATTCAAAATTTAATAAGTCTTCATTTAAGTTAGCTATAATATCAAAGTATATCTGCTTGCTAGTAATGTAAGACCTTGGGGCCACTTCAGCCAAAGCATCCATATAACTACCAGATAACAGATGCAGGACTAAGTTCTCAGAAGCGGGAATCCCCATATGGAGCCGCCCTCTAAATTCACGATAGTGAGTTATTAAATCATCTGTATCACTAAAATAATATGGCTTCAATTTTTCAACGTTACAGCGCAAATTTTCAACTACTTTATCAACATCTATACGCGGAAAATGAAGAAAGTGTTGCCTGCCCCGCATAAGACCATCTAAATCTTTACTCCACTTTTTATAAAATGGCCTATAGCTTTCGCCACCTGCACCTGAGATGCTCACCGAATTTCCGTAAGAAAATATGGGAGGAATCGATCTACTCAGTGAGTACTGCCCTAGTCGATTTAACTCCCAGTATCTCAATTTATCATATTTAGATGGCGCCCTACCTGATACATCTTTCTTCTTTGAAATCACCATACCGCTATCTAAAGAAATGATAGAAGCGATTCGAAAATCATTTTCATGATGTTTTTTAGGGCTTGAATATACAACAATATTATTCTTTAAATCTGGCTCTCTGTTTATAAGGTAGCTTGCAAACGAAAAAGTAACTCTTGAATCAATGCCTCCAGTCAAGTCAAAGGTTAGCCGCATTCCAGAGTTAACTAAAGACTTGATACGCCCTAACATTTCAAGAGTATATGACCTTAATGCTTCCTTATAAATAATTTTATTATTTTTATCTGGGTAGTGACTAGGTAAAGCTCTTGCAACCACTCTCATCCCAGCGTTCTTACTAGATGGAATAACTATATCATTCCATCTAGACAGCAATTTTATTTCTGAAACAATGGAGCTCTCAGATATCATTTGCTGAACGAATGCTCCTCGATAACCTGATATTTTTACCATATCGCTATCTAAGGCTAATTTTTTCCCTTTTTCGCTTAACTTTTCTATTAAAAGCCAAAGACTATTACTAATCGCCCAGTAATTTCTATCCGACTGACTTTGATAATAAAAAATTCTTCCAGCACCCATCCAGTCGACACCGAAGTGTATTTTATCTTCAGTTACATTGCAGCAAACATATGCTCCATCACAACCACTCGGAATATCTAAATTGGTCAATTCATCAGATATGTAGAATTTACCATTTGAAAATGCATAGCCAGTAAAAAAGCTATCTCTGGGAGGCATATCACTATCAAAAACAAAAAAATCCATACATTACCCAATTATAATTCGCCAATCCAACGTTCAATCTTAAAATAGCGGCTTTGATTTAATTCAACAATAGAAGTATACCAAACTATTGTATTAATACGATGCTTTATATGTACCATATATAGGTATGAGCCAGATTGAAACCCTTTTATACCAATTGACTCATGTGTTGCGAGTAAAAATCAGACATAGAAAACGACAAAGGCAGCCAGTAACAACTATAAGAACCACCGCCAATAAATTAAGCCCCCAATGCAAAGCTGGGCCCAAGTTTTTGTTTTTACAGCCGAATTCATACAACAATGGGCAACTCGAGGGCATCATTAACTTTACCAGTCAGAAATGCAGCCCCCAAAAAATAAAGTATAAGATACACATTTTATTGAAGACACATGAGCATTAAAGGCTAACTTAGCATTAGCGACAAATAAAAATGTCACTGCTACTAGGAAAGAAAAAATTTGAGCTGCTTTGCGAAAAATCTAAAATGTGTAAGAAAAAAACACAGCCAATGTATTTATGTATTTACAGCTCCAATACTCACACACTTAAAAAAGAGTTCTTTCATATACTCAATGGTTATTTGTTCATGCTTGAAAAACCAACGTAGAGCTGTCAAACCAAAGAGAGACAACAATCTAATTGATCTACAATTGGGCAACGAGATGAATAGCGTCTTACTTTGCAATAACCGGGGAGAAAGCTAGAACGAAAGCACTCACCAAATGCCAAAAGTTACAACGCTTTGAAGCTCACTAAAATATCCAAACACAAAACCATAAAAAACTATACATACAGTAACAAAGACCTTAAAGGGTAATAAAAAGCTCTCAATGCTGCGCACTTGCCCAAATAATTGAAAATCCGGGGAACCAAGCATACCAACCTAAATTTGCTAAAAATACTATGGAATACTTTAGTCCTTTATAGGAAATCATACAGGTCCGGTAAAGGCGCTGCACGAAATATAAGTGACCCCCTCACACAAAAATAGCCGAAAGCGCCAGCACAACTAATTAGGCTCAAAGTACTAAACGTTAGCAGCACTAAATTTTAACTATACTAATTTCAGGACTCACCTAACTGCAAGCAAAGACAACACAGTATCAACTATATCTATAAATGCATCTGCTCTTTCGAGAGGGACAGTTTTGCAAATCAAGATAAAGAAAGGTACTGATTGCATGACCTGCAACAATTGGTTAAAAAATTAACTAAAGAGCTTTCTCTGTGAAATTCATACTCAAGTATATTCGATTCAACTTTGGCGCTTCTTAGAATCCTCTCTGAGTAAGAGAGAGCGAGAAACCTCTTCCCGCAGCCCCTATAAACAAAAAAACCCGCAAATAGCGGGTTTCTTGGCCGTTGCGATGCAACGTTATATATGGTCGGAGCGGCCGGATTTGAACCGACGACCACCACACCCCCAGTGTGGTGCGCTACCAGGCTGCGCTACGCTCCGATTTTGAAAAATCGCTCACTTCGCTAAGTGATTGATTTTTAAAGACATCGTGTCTCGATGTGGCGTGAATCATACCTGAGTGCGGCTGGATTGCAAGCCCAGGTTTACAGTTTTTTATAAATTATTTTTCCCCTCCAGCAGGGCCACCACGTCCTTTAGTTCTGCGATCACTTCGGGCAGTACTTGCTGTAGCTGTACCACCTCTGCCCGCTCGCTGCCGGTTTCGATCTGCTGACGGGCCCCACCAATGGTATAGCCCTCTTCGTACAGGAGCGCACGGATCTGGCGGATCATGATGACATCTTGGTGCTGGTAGTAACGGCGGTTGCCGCGACGTTTGACGGGTTTCAGCTGGGGGAATTCCTGCTCCCAGTAACGCAGGACATGGGGTTTAACGGCGCACAGTTCACTCACCTCACCAATGGTGAAATAGCGCTTACCGGGGATTGCAGGCAGCTGAGCGTTATTGCTCGGTTCCAGCATGCTCTTCTACTCGTGTCTTGAGTTTTTGCCCGGGTTTAAAAGTGACTACCCTGCGGGCCGAGATGGGGATTTCCTCGCCGGTCTTGGGATTGCGACCGGGACGCTGGCTTTTATCGCGCAGGTCGAAATTGCCAAAGCCGGAGAGTTTGACCTGCTCGTTACTTTCCAACGCATTGCGGATCTCCTCGAAGAAATATTCGACGATCTCTTTCGCTTCGCGCTTGTTAAAGCCCAGCTCTTCGTACAGTTTCTCGGCGAGCCCGGCCTTGGTCAGTGCCTCTGTCATTGGATCCTACCAATTGATTCAGAGGCGTCGACTCCAGATCGGAAGCGGCCCAAACCGCGGCGGCTTTCAACCCGGTAGCAGACGCTCTCGGGGTGCAATTCAGCCTGCACCCGAGAGCATCATGCTCTACTAGCGCAGACTAGCGTTATATTTTTCTTCTAGTTTTCCGACCACCGCATCTACAGCGGCATTGATTTCGTCGTCATTAAGGGTGCGTGACGAATGCTGAAACGTCAACCCCAAAGCGACACTTTTTCTATTTAAATCAATACCTTTGCCTTGGTAGACATCAAATATCTTGAGGTCCGTCAAGGTTTCACCTGCAACTTCGACAGCAGTTTCCACCAGGCTGGCGGCAGGAACCTCTGCGTCAATCAACAGGGCCAGATCGCGGCGCACTTCCGGGAACTTGGACAGCGGGCGGAATGCGGGGGTTTTGCCCTCCCCGATCGCTTCCAAGCTCAGTTCAAATACGAACGCGGGCTTGGCCAGATCCAACTTCTTCTGCAACTGCGGGTGCAGGGCTCCGATAACCCCTACTTCGCGGTCGCCGCGCATAATCTTGGCGGTTTGGCCGGGGTGCAACGCGGGGTGCTGGCCAGCGACAAAGCGGAACTCATCGGCAACACCGGTGCGAGCCAACAGGGCTTCTACATCGGCTTTCACGTCGAAGAAGTCCACGGCGTCTTTGCTGCCAGTCCAGTTTTCTGCGTAGCGGCTGCCGTAGGCAAGACCGGCAATCATTTGCTCCTGGTGCAGCTCGGCACCCGGCACAAAGCGCAGGCCGGTTTCAAACAGGCGCACGCGGTTTTGCTGGCGATTCAGGTTGTACTGCAACGCTTTGCACAGGCCTAGCAGCAAGGTGGTGCGCATAACCGCCAGCTCAGCGCTGATCGGGTTTTGCAGGGCCACCGGATCGGCTTCCGGATCAAACAGTGCGGCGCTGTCGCTATCGATAAAACTGAAGGTAATCGCTTCGTAGTAACCGCGGCTCAGCAGGGTTTGCTCCAGGTTGTCCTGGGCAATGGTGCTCTCTGGGCGCGGAGCGATTTCCAGTTCGGCAGTAAAGCTTTCGCTGGGGATACGGTTGTAGCCGTATACACGGGCCAGTTCTTCCAGCAGGTCTGCTTCGATGGCGATATCGAAACGGAAGCTGGGAGCGAGGAAGGTCCAGCCTTCGTCGTTCTGGTCGATTTTTTCCAGGCCCAGGCGGGTGAGAATATCGACGATTTCGTCATCGGCCAGCTTGATGCCCAGGCCTAACTCGACCTTGGCACGGCGCAGGGTGATGTGGCGCTCGGCGGGCATAATTTCAGTCAGCTCGCGCACGTGTACCGGGCCGGGTTCACCGCCGACGATATCCAGCAGCAGCTGGGTGGCGCGCTCTACCGCTTTTTCTTGCAGGTGGTAATCCACGCCGCGTTCGAAACGGTGGGAGGAGTCGGTGTGCAGGCCGTAGGAGCGGGCCTTGCCGGCAATGGCCAGCGGGCTAAAGAAGGCGCTCTCCAGGAAGATATGCTGTGTGCCTGCGGTCACGGAGGAATCCAGGCCACCCATAATGCCGGCCATCGCCAGAGGTTTTTCCTCATCGGCAATTACCAAGGTGCCCTCTTTTAGTTTGACTTCCTGGCCGTCCAGCAGGGTCAGCTCTTCACCGGCTTCTGCCATACGCACTTTGATGCCGCCGGAGAGTTTCTCCAGGTCGAAGGCGTGCATGGGCTGGCCCAGTTCCAGCAGAACGTAATTGGTTACGTCCACTACCGGGTCGATACTGCGCAGGCCGCTGCGACGCAGGCGCTCTTGCATCCACAGAGGTGTTACCGCTTTGATATCGATATTGCGAATCACACGACCTACGTAGCGCGGGCAGGCGGCTTCGGCCAGCAGGGATACGGGCATGCTCTCGTCGATCTGCTGGGGTACCGGAGCAACTTCCGGGCCCTGAACGGCGCAGCGATTCAATACACCCACTTCGCGAGCAATACCGGCAACACCGAGGCAGTCGGAACGGTTCGGGGTGAGATCCACTTCGATGGTCTCATCGTCCAGCTGCAAGTATTCGCGCAGATCGGTACCGGTGGGTGCGTCTTCTGGCAGCTCCCAAATACCGTCATTGTCTTCGCCCAGTTCCAGTTCGGTCTGTGCGCAGAGCATACCGAAGCTCTCTACACCACGGAGCTTGGCTTTCTTGATTTTAAAATCGCCCGGCAGCTTGGCACCTACCAGGGCAAAAGGAATTTTGATTCCGGTGCGCGCATTGGGAGCACCGCACACAACCTGCATTTCACCGTCGGGGTGGCCAGCGACTTTACACACGCGCAGCTTGTCCGCATCCGGGTGCTGTTCACAGGCGACAATCTCACCGACAACCACTCCGGAGAAATCGCCCGCAACTTTTTCTATACCGTCCACTTCCAGGCCGGCCATGGTGATTTGATCGGCCAGTTCCTGCGTGGTGAGTTCCGGGTTTACCCATTCCCGCAACCAGGAGTTGCTGATTTTCATAGTTGATCTCTTTCTGTATTCCGTCAGCGCAACTTGGTGCGCATTTCGCCTGGGGCTATTTCGCCTCCCAGGCCTCCACAATTCGATTGCTGTTGCGAAGGGCCATTGCCATTCGCGCTGTCACTTGGCTTAGAACTGTTTCAAGAAGCGCAGATCGTTATCGAAGAACAAGCGCAGGTCGTTGACGCCGTAGCGCAGCATGGCGAGGCGCTCGATACCGATACCGAAGGCAAAGCCGGAGTATTTTTCGCTGTCGATATCGCAGGCGGCGAAGACGTTCGGGTGCACCATGCCGCAGCCGAGAATTTCCAGCCAGCCGGTGCCGGAACATACGCGGCAGCCTTCGCCGGAACAGGCGGTACACTGGATGTCCGCTTCTGCGGAAGGCTCGGTGAACGGGAAGTAAGACGGACGGAAACGCACCGGTACTTCCGCTTCGAAGAAGGCGCGCAGGAATTGGTCGATGGTGCCTTTCAGGTGGGCGAAGCTGATGTTCTCGCCGATTACCAGGCCTTCTACCTGGTGGAACATAGGCGAGTGGGTGACATCGGAGTCGCAGCGGTATACGCGGCCCGGGCAGATAATACGCAGCGGTGGAGACTTTTTCTCCATGGTGCGGATCTGCACTGAGGAGGTGTGGGTTCTCAGTACGGTGGTGGGGTCCACGTAGAAGGTGTCGTGCATCGCGCGCGCGGGGTGGTGCGCGGGAATATTCAACGCTTCGAAGTTATAGTAGTCCTGTTCGACTTCCGGGCCGTTCTCAACAGAGAAGCCAATGCTCGCAAAGAATTCTTCCACGCGCTTTAAGGTGCGCGTAATGGGGTGGGCATTGCCCTGCTCTTCGCCGCGCCCCGGCAGAGTGACATCAATGGTCTCTTCGGCCAACTTCGCATTGATGGCGGCCTGCTCCAGCATAGTGCGGCGCGCGTTAATTTTTTCCTGAACCTGCTGCTTGGCTTCGTTGATCTTAGCACCCGCTGCCGGACGCTCCTCAGCCGACAACTTGCCCAAGCCTTTCAGCAGTGCCGTCAGCTGGCCCTTTTTGCCCAGGTAATCAACACGCACCTGATCCAGTGCGGCGAGGCCATCGGCCTTCTCCACCAGCTCCATAGCCTGCTCGGTGAGGGACTGCAAATCTTGCATCGAACTGTTCCCGTTTGAATCCAACTTCGATTAATTTTTTCTGCTTTGTTCGGCCGGTACTTTCTGTACCGGAGGGAATTTCCCCAGGCACCGCCACCGGTAAAAAATAGCGGAAACTCCATAAAAAAATAGGGAAGGGCCACTACAGCCCTTCCCTATTTTGAGTATTCAGTTTTACAACTGAAGTGACAGCTTACGCTGCCAGGGCTGCCTTAGCTTTTTCAACTACGGCAGCAAAAGCGACTTTATCGTAAACAGCCAGATCAGCCAGTACACGGCGATCCAGTGCGATGTCCGCTTTTTTCAGACCTGCGATCAGGCGGCTGTAGCTCAGGCCTTCAGCACGGGACTGGGCGTTAATACGAGTAATCCACAGAGCGCGGAAGTTACGCTTTTTAACGCGACGGTCACGGTATGCGTACTGACCAGCTTTAATTACTGCCTGCTTGGCAACGCGGAATACGCGTGAACGCGCACCGTAGTAACCTTTAGCCTGCTTCAGAATCTTCTTGTGACGACGACGCGCCTCTACACCACGTTTTACACGGGCCATAACTCTATCCTCTTAAACCTTTGCGATTTGGGCCAATTACTTGGCGCGCAGCATACGATCGACCAGTCCAGCATCAGACTTGTTCATAGTCTGGGTGCCACGCAGCTGACGCTTGCGCTTGGTGGTCATCTTGGTGAGGATGTGGCTCTTGTTAGCGTGCTTGTGCTTGTAGCCCGCAGCCGTCTTCTTGAAGCGCTTGGCAGCGCCACTGTGAGTCTTTGCTTTCGGCATTTTGTACTCCAAAGTTAATATTCGCCTGTAAAACAGGCACCTTTAGTAACTGCCGACAACCGAAGTTACCGGCACTGCGAGAGTGGGGAGGCAGCCGTCGCCCAACCACTTCTCAAAGGAGATCCCGGGAATGACTTCCCCAGACCTCACTTTTTCTTTTTGAGCGGAGCAATCACCATCAGCATTTGACGACCTTCCATTTTCGGTCGCTGCTCTACGGTGCCCAGCTCTTCAAGGTCCTTTTCGATGCGCTGCATCATTTCCATGCCCAGCTCTTGGTGAGCCATTTCGCGGCCGCGGAAACGCAGGGATACTTTGGCCTTGTCACCCGCTTCCAGGAAGCGGGCCAGGTTGCGCAGCTTGATCTGGTAGTCACCGACATCGGTGCCCGGGCGGAATTTCATTTCCTTGATCTGCTGCTGCTTCTGCTTCTTCTTGGCGGCATTCTTAGCTTTTTTAGCTTCGAATACGTGCTTGCCGTAGTCCATGATCTTACAGACTATCGGCGTGGAGTCCGAGGCAATTTCAACGAGATCCAAGCTAGCTTTCTGTGCAGCTTCCAGCGCTTCATCCAGGGAGACAATGCCTACCTGTTCGCCATCAGCGCCTATCAGGCGGATTTCTGACGCTTCAATCTGATCGTTTATGCGGGCCTTTTTGGACCGTCCCTTAGTGTCTCGTTTAATAGCTATGGTCTCCCAGTTGCCAAGTTGTTATGCATTATCTTCTGTCAAACGACCGCGACGATTCACGTCTTGCTCGAGGATCTCGAGGAATGACTCATACGTCATTGTACCAAGATCTTCACCGCTACGGGTACGTACTGCCACGGTTTGACTTTCTACTTCCTTATCGCCAATTACCAATAGATAAGGAACACGCTGAAGCGTGTGCTCGCGGATTTTAAAGCCGATCTTCTCGTTTCTCAAGTCAGCTGTGGCGCGGTATTGCAGCTCACCCAAACGATCTTGCAAATTGCGACAATATTCGGCCTGGCGATCGGTGATATTCATGATCGCCACCTGCTGCGGCGCGAGCCAGGTGGGGAACGCACCTTCGTAGTGCTCGATCAGGATTCCGATAAAGCGCTCGAAGGAACCCAGGGCTGCGCGGTGCAGCATTACCGGGGACTGGCGCGAGCCATCTTCCGCTACAAACTGGGCATCCAGGCGACCCGGCATAGAGAAGTCCACCTGAATAGTACCGCACTGCCATACACGGCCGAGACAGTCTTTCAGGGAGAATTCGATCTTCGGTCCGTAGAAGGCGCCTTCGCCCGGCAGCTCTTCCCACGGCAGGCCAGCGGCATCCAGTGCGTCGGCCAGGGCCTTCTCAGCCTTGTCCCAGCTCTCATCGGAACCTACGCGCTTCTCCGGGCGAGTGGAGAGACGGTAGATAACGTCCTGGAAGCCGAAATCCTTATAAACGGAGTGCAGCAGATCCATAAAGTCAGAAACTTCTGACTGGATCTGATCTTCGCTACAGAAGATATGGCCATCATCCTGCACAAAGCCGCGCACGCGCATCAGGCCGTGCAGGGAACCGGAGGGCTCGCTGCGGTGACAGGAGCCAAACTCCGCCAGACGCAACGGCAGGTCGCGGTAGCTGCGCAGGCCCTGGTTGAATACCTGTACGTGACAAGGGCAGTTCATCGGCTTAATGGCGAACTGACGCTCTTCACTGGTCAGAGTGAACATGTCATCGCCGAACTTATCGGCGTGACCGGACTTGCGCCACAGACTGAAATCTACCAGTTGTGGAGTCTTGATTTCTTTGTAGCCGAATTCGCGCTGGCGGCGACGCATGTACTGCTCGATAGTGCTGTAAATGGTCCAGCCGTTCGGGTGCCAGAACACCATGCCGGGGGCCTCTTCCTGGATATGGAAAAGGTCAAATTTCTTCGCCAGCTTGCGGTGATCGCGCTTCTCTGCCTCTTCGATACGACGCAGGTAAGCTTTCAGTTCTTTTTTGTTGGCCCAGGCAGTGCCGTAAACACGGGTCAACATTTCATTGTTGGAGTCGCCGCGCCAGTAGGCACCGGCCACCTTAGTCAGCTTGAACGCTTTCAATCTGCCGGTGGAAGGTACGTGGGGACCGCGACACAGGTCTTCAAAGTCGCCCTGGCGGTAGAGAGAAATATCTTCATCGCTGGGGATGCTGTCGATAATCTCAGCCTTGTACTCTTCACCCATTTCGCGGAAGTACTTAACCGCTTCTTTGCGCGGCATCAGGCGGCGGCTGACAGTGATATCTTCTTTGGCCAGCACTTCCATACGCTCTTCGATCTTCTCGAGATCTTCTGGCGTAAACTGACGCTCGTAGGCGAAGTCGTAATAGAAGCCGTTTTCGATAACCGGGCCAATGGTGACCTGAGCTGTCGGGTACAGCTGCTTAACTGCTTGTGCCAGCAAGTGCGCTGTGGAGTGACGGATCACTTCCAGGCCTTCGGGCTGACGATCAGTAATAATTGCCAGATTTACGTCGGTATCAATAACGTAACTGGTATCGACTTCCTTGCCGTCTACAACGCCAGCAAGTGCGGCTTTTGCCAAACCAGGGCCGATATCAGCAGCTACATCGTGTACGGAAACCGGAGCAGAAAATTCTCGACGGGAACCATCGGGGAGAGTAACAACGGGCATTGTTTATCCTTTGTTCTCAGTGGCGATCCCTACCAAAGACCGCATGAAACTATCCATGAATTTTTTCATGGAACTCTTGATCGGGATGGGCAATCCATCCTTTTGAAAGGTGGTAGACCCGGGCGGATTTGAACCGCCGACCTCTGCCATGTCAAGGCAGCGCTCTAACCAACTGAGCTACGGGTCTAAAGCTCTACAGCGGGGGAACCCTGTGCTGTGAAGAGCGCGAACTTTAGCACCGCTTTTCAGTGTTTTCAACAACTTACTGAACTTTTGTGTGAAATTTTTTAAGAGCGACCAAGCACCAACAAGGCAGTGCGGGACTATCAAAATGTAGATCCAAGTCCCGCCCTTCAGCAAGGATTATTCCACACCTTTTAAGTGGGTAATCTCATCGCGCAATTTTGCTGCCGCTTCAAATTCCAGGTTCTTCGCATGCTGGTACATTTGCTCTTCCAGCTCGGCAATTCGGGCCCAGCGCTGCTTATCGGTAAGGGCCTCGACATCCACCTTGTACTCACCTTTACCCTCGGCAACTTTGCGGCGCCCTTTCTTGGGCACACCGGGGGCCACCGCCCCCTCCAGAATATCCGCCACACTCTTGCGGATACCTTTGGGGGTAATGCCGTGCTCCTCGTTAAAGGCCAACTGCTTCTCGCGGCGACGACGAGTCTCTTCGAGTGCTCGCTCCATAGAACCGGTAACTTTGTCCGCGTAGAGAATCGCCCTCCCCTCCAGGTTTCGCGCAGCCCGCCCAATGGTCTGAATCAGCGAGCGATCGGAACGGAGGAAGCCCTCTTTATCGGCATCGAAAATTGCCACTAGGGCAACTTCCGGCATATCCAGGCCTTCTCGCAGCAAGTTAATGCCAACTAGCACGTCAAACTCACCGATACGTAGGTCCCGGATAATCTCCACCCTCTCGACAGTATCAATATCGGAGTGTAAGTAGCGGACACGAACACCACTTTCGGAGAGATATTCAGTCAGATCTTCCGCCATCCGCTTGGTCAATACGGTAATCAGTACTCGCTGATCGACATCCACACAACGGTGAATTTCAGACAGGGCATCATCTACCTGGGTCAATGCTGGGCGAACTTCGACTTCCGGGTCCACCAACCCTGTCGGGCGAACCACCTGCTCGACCACTTGCCCCGCATTCTCTTGCTCATAGGCCCCTGGGGTTGCGGACACAAAAACCGTCTGGGGTGCCAACCCCTCCCACTCTTCAAACTTGAGAGGACGATTGTCCAGGGCCGATGGCAGTCGGAAGCCGTACTCCACCAAGGTTTCTTTCCGCGACCTATCCCCGCGATACATACCGCCGATTTGCGGCACCGTTACATGGCTTTCATCGATAAACAGCAGTGCATCGCTGGGCAAGTAATCGAATAGCGTGGGGGGCGGCTGGCCAGATTCGCGACCAGAGAGATAGCGGGAATAGTTCTCTACCCCATTGCAGTAGCCAAGCTCCTGCATCATCTCCACATCGTAGCGGGTACGCTGATCTAGCCGCTGCGCTTCGACCAGCTTGTTGTTACCACGCAGTTGCTCCAGACGCCCTCGCAGCTCATCTTTGATTTCATCGATAGCACTGACGATGGTCTCTCGCGGCGTCACATAGTGACTCTTGGGGAAGATAGTTACTCGAGGCACCTTCTTGAGCTGCTCTCCAGTGAGCGGGTCAAATATAGTGATCTCTTCGATCTCCTCATCAAAAAGAGACAGGCGCACCGCTTCCAAATCAGAGTCTGCCGGGTAAATATCGATAATATCGCCGCGCACCCGGTAAGTGGCGCGACGGAAATCTGCATCGTTGCGAGTGTATTGCAGCTCTGCCAGGCGCCTTAGGATAGTGCGCTGATCAACGAGATCACCGCGATCCAGATGCAGCACCATCTTCAAATATTTGTCGGGGTCACCCAAACCGTAAATTGCCGAAACTGTGGCGACCACAATCACATCGCGCCGCTCAATAAGTGCCTTGGTGGCCGAGAGGCGCATCTGCTCGATATGCTCGTTTACGGATGCATCCTTTTCGATAAAGGTGTCCGAAGAGGGAACGTAAGCTTCCGGCTGGTAGTAGTCGTAGTAAGAGACAAAATACTCCACCGCATTCTTGGGGAAAAAATCTTTAAATTCCCCATAGAGCTGAGCCGCCAATGTCTTATTGTGGGCCATCACAATGGCCGGCCGCTGCAGGCGCTCAATAATATTCGCCATAGTGAAGGTCTTACCCGAACCGGTAACCCCCAGCAGCGTTTGATGGCTCAGACCATCATCAATCCCTTCTGACAACTGCTCTATCGCCAGAGGCTGATCGCCCGCTGGCTGATACTTGGATTCCACCTTAAAAGGTCGCGACTCCATACACTTCCCCCAACCGCTTAATCATTCATGCAACACAGGATTGTAGGCTGTCGTCATACGACCCACAATTACAAGAGAATAGCGTCCTACCCTTCCCAACTCTGACCTGCGGCATTTTGCGCATGACCCCAAAAAATAATTTCCTGACAAATCAATTAGTTAAAGATGAAAAAAGGGGTTGACCTGTTCGGAAGTGCTCTATAATATACGCGCCATCTCAACGGCACAGCCGAAAAGATATTCCGCCTTAGCTCAGTTGGTAGAGCAAATGACTGTTAATCATTGGGTCGCTGGTTCGAGCCCAGCAGGCGGAGCCAAATTTCAAAGCGCAGCTTAATTTGCGCTCTATAAATTAGATTAAATTCCGCCTTAGCTCAGTTGGTAGAGCAAATGACTGTTAATCATTGGGTCGCTGGTTCGAGCCCAGCAGGCGGAGCCAAACAAAAGCCCGGATAGATTCCATCTATCCGGGCTTTTTCTTTTCTGCTCAAATATTTTTAATCTACATAGAAATTGTGAGATAGCGACCAACCGTATTGGTTAGCCGCTCAAAATAACCTGCTAGCGGGAACCAGCCTCCCCAGCTAAAGGCAGCCTCTCTACCGTCGCCCCTCCACTTGGCTTCCGCACCTGCCCTTGCCTCGACCAGACAACATCGACCAACCCCTGCTTGGGCGAATAGCCTTTTACTGCCCGACAAAGAATCCTGCGGACCTGCTCGCAATCATGAGAGCCGCACGCATCCCTAAGCTCTGAAACCAGGAGCTGCAAAGCCTCACTATCGAGACGCTCCTCTTCCGCGCGCATAATCATTGGGTGGTCCGTGCCCAGCACGTTATCCCCCAACAATAATTCTTCGTACAATTTCTCCCCAGGACGCAACCCAGTGAGCTGGATTTCAATATCGCCATCAGGGTTCTCTTCATCCCTTACCGTGTGCCCCATCAAGCGGATCAAGCGCTCAGCCAGATCGTAGATGCGCACCGGCTCACCCATGTCGAGAACAAATACATCCCCATTGCGTCCCATACTCCCAGCCTGCAATACCAGCTGAGCCGCTTCGGGAATTGTCATAAAGTAACGAGTTACTTTTGAGTGGGTTACCGTTACCGGACCACCAGCGTTGATCTGATCCGTGAATAGGGGAATTACTGAACCGGAAGAGCCGATAACATTACCAAACCTGACCATGCACACGCGCATCTTGTTAAAACGGCGACCAAAATCCTGGCAAATCAGCTCAGCAAATCTCTTAGTGGCTCCCATAACATTGGTTGGCCGGACAGCTTTATCAGTAGAGACAAGAACAAACTGCTCAACCCCATGCTGCTCTGCGGCCTCAAGTACGGAGAGGGTGCCCAGGACATTATTGTCGGCACCAATAACAACGTTCTGCTCAACCAAGGGCACATGCTTGTATGCGGCCGCATGGTAAATTGTATGCACGGAGAAACCCTGAATGATTTCCGCCATACGCTCAGTGTCGCGCACATCACCAAGCAGCGCGGTTACTTCAAACTGGACCCCGTCATCCTGATGCTGCTGCCGCAGCTCGCGCTCTATCTGATAGAGGGCATATTCAGAGGACTCAACAACAACCAGCCTGGCAGGCTTCCATTGCGATATCTGCCTGCACAATTCTGACCCAATGGACCCGCCAGCACCAGTGACCAAAACCACCTTGCCGCTGATGGAGCCAGAAACGAGCCCCTTCTGCGGCTCAACAGGAGCACGCCCCAGAATATTTTCATAGGTCTGCGAAACATCCTCCGCCCGCCCCACACCGTCGAGCAGCTCCTCCACTCCAGGAATCGCCTTTACCACCAGACCTCGCTCTCTGAGCGCCTTGGTTATCTCCCTACGGCGGCGCCTGGGCACTCCCGGCATAGCCAAAATAACTTCTGCTATGTCCTTACCCGCAACCACTTCAAGAATGTCTGCGGGGTTATACACCAGCAACCCATCAATAAATGTCTTTTGTTTAGAGGCGTTATCATCAAAAAAAGCAACAGGCTTATATAGCTGCCCGTGAACCAACGCCTTATACATTTGCAAACCCGCAGTACCAGCACCATAAATGGCCACCCGGGTTTTATGAATTTCAAGCGCTGTCTGATAGTAAAGGCGGACCAACCAGCGGGACCCACCCACGGCAATAAATGCAAAGCACCAATAGATCACAGGAACAGAACGAGGAACCCCTGCCGTAGTCAAGTAGGAAAAGAGCGCCAGCATCACGGCAGAAAGGGTCACCCCTTGCAGAACCGCAATAATAGCTTTTTGCCCCATGTATCGGATAATTGTCCGGTACAAACCTAGCCGTAAGAAAATAAAACTAGTAGCGACTAATGTTAACCCCAGGCAAGCAAACATTCGCCACTCAAGAAACTGTGCGACACCATTGAGCCGGATTGCCATAGCCAGCAGAAAGGCCAAACTTAACATCAACATATCAAATGCCAACATCAATACCGGCTTTTGGATTCTCTTTACGCCTCGCCAAACCCTTGTCACATGACTCCCCGGAATCTACCTACAAACAAAAAACCATCCTCTACAGAGGCTACTCAGACCTTCTCAAATACGGCAACTGCTAATGCCGCCGAAGAGAAGAGCAACATCACGCCCAACTGCACAACGAGCGCTTTTTTTGCTCCAACCCGAATCGCATATCTTTGATAAAAGTGCTCGCGATGAGCCTCCCACCAACGCTGACCGCCCAACATTCGCTTTAATAACGTGTAAGTAGCATCCAGCCAAAAAGGTGCAAATATTAGCATCGGCATCCAAAGCTCAAACGCTCCCCGTTGCCAGCCATACAAACTGACAGCAACCACCGCCAAACCTATACCTGTTGAACCGGCATCACCCAAAAAAATCTTCGCCGAAGGCCAATTGAAGACCAAAAAAACAGACGCACATACAGCCAGCAGTGCACAGAGCCAAGCTAGCTCAGCGTCCCCATTTAAAGCGCAAACCAACCCCAGAGAAGAAAAGCCGATGAGCGTCATTGACCCCGCCAAGCCATCCATCCCATCCATAAAGTTATAGAGGTTGATAGCCCAGGCTCCAGCCAAAATGAATATTGGGTAGAGCCACCAGTCCAATCTTCCCGGTAGCGCAATTAACAGCAAGGCTACCGCCAGAAGATGAGCTGAAAAGCGAAAATGTATAGCTACACTCCTCAAGTCATCTAGGGCGGACACAGCTAACAGTAACGCAAACGCTCCCAACACCAGTGGAGACAAATCAAGTGGGCTAGCAACTACCGCGGCCAAGCAGCCAAGCAGGAAAGCCCACCCACCTGTACGAGGAACCGGCACCGAGTGCATCGAACGATTATTTGGTATGTCGAGCGCAAAATTGCGCATTCTTACAATAAACACCGATGTAGCGCCATAGCTTGTAACCACAGCAAGCAACAGTGGAATTACCCACTCCCAAGCCACACTACTCAACCAACCAACCCCTTATCACTTTCACGCAAACCAATCCCTCCAGCCACTCTTAGCACAGACAAATATTTGCATCGCAAGCAATTACAATTTACACAGCCCTGAAGGAAAACCCTAGAGGTAGTCCAAGCAGAGAACATTCGCTAATGATTAAAGGAAGATCAGAGCGGGGGGTAGAACACAATAAATTACGAGGCTTTGTGACTAATGTAATCCAAGTATTACATTTTACCGGGGACAGCAGTTGAACGGTACCAAGGGGGTTCATCTATCGCGACTCTCTTGTCTATCAACTCAAAACCCCGACCAGAGGCAACTATGGACCTACCAGTCGGGACCCGTAAATCTTCAGAGCCGAATTATACCCCTGTTCTTGTCCAGGGTTGCTGCACCTACACCTTTAACATTCAACAACTGCTCTACAGATGTGAACGGGCCGTGCTCTTCTCGATACTCAACTATCAGTTGCGCTCGCGCCTCGCCAATGCCATCCAATTTCTCGGCAAGCTCAATGGCTGAAGCACTATTAACATTGACTGACAGCACAACTTCCTTGGCATCAACACTCTCCAACTCCTCCGCATATGTAGAGGGGTTTAGAAAGAGCGAAACAGCTAGTGCAAAAACAACAGAAAACAATCGGTAGGTCAATTTCATGGTCAACTCCCAGTGAATTATCAGTTTCACTTTGGGACTACAATTACCTCCCCTAAGCAACGCCATGATATCAACAGGCGACTTTCTGTCGGCTCAGGCCTAATTACACATCATTACAAGCTGCGAAGCAAGATAACCATCCTAATCTGCCACTTCAGCCAGTACTGACTTTAGGGCCGCTAGGGGTTCAGAAGCCGCGGTGATGGGACGACCCACAACCAAATAGTCAGAACCTTGCGCCAAAGCTTCAGCAGGCGTCAAAGTGCGTCGCTGATCCCCGGCATCAGAGCCCGCGGGACGAATTCCCGGCGTCACCAGGGAGAAATCGGCTCCGCATTCACTTCGCAGCAGTTGAGCCTCCCGTGCGGAGCAGACTACACCGTCAAGACCGCAGGATTTAGCTTGAGAGGCCAGGTGCAACACCTGCTTTTCCAGCGGAGCAGCCACGCCAACTGCAGCCAGCTCCTCTGCAGTTGTGCTGGTAAGTACAGTAACCGCAATTAATAAAGGCTTATCTTCGCCAAATTCCCGCAGGGCCTCGGCGGCAGCCGACATCATCCGCTCACCACCACTTGCGTGAACATTAACCATCCATACCCCCAATTTCGCAGCAGCTTTAACGGCCTTTGCAACAGTATTGGGGATATCGTGAAATTTAAGATCCAGAAATACCTGGAAGCCCCGGTCAACCAGCGTTTTCACCAGGTCTGGACCAGCAGCAGTAAACAGCTCCTTACCAACTTTGACCCGACACAGCGACGGATCGAGCTGATCTGCCATTGCCAGTGCAGACTCAGCATTGTCGTAATCCAGAGCAACGATAACCGGAGAAGAAACTTTAGACTGCAAGAAAAACCTCATTCATTTCAAAAGCCGTCCCGACCAGGCCGTCAGCCCGATGTACAGGACAGTCATTACTTTACTCGCCCTCAATCCCCTTAACGGAGCGTACTGAATCCCAGTGCTTGCAGCTCGGGCACAACCAGTGCAACTGATTGCCCGAAAACCCGCAATTGCTACACCGGTAGTGAGGGCGGCTCGCTATAAGCTGGTCGATTAATGTCTTAAGTAGAGAGAGATTCTCTCTCGCCCTACCCTCTGTACTATCAATATGGAGGTCGAGAAAGCGTCCCAACCCCCTCAAAGACGGGCGCAGCGCCAGCTGCCTCCCCATAAATGCGGCCGCTGCAGCCTCGCTATCCTGCTGCTGAATACGCTCAGCCAGGGCAATCAATACACTATTAGAGGGGTGTTCTTTCAACAGGGATTCAAGATAGCGATCCAACCCCTTGCCATCCCCTAAATCCCCATAACAAGTAATCAACAGTTCAAGGATTTCAGGAATATAGTCTGGACTCTGCTTGGGGATCCGCTGCAAAACCTTAATGGCCTCTCTTGGCTTACCAAGCAGATATTCGAGGCGACCCCACAGCAAATTTGCCCGAACTGAGCTGCGCTCATAACTCAGGGCAGAATCGATATGCTTCCTCGCACTTAGGTAATCCTTTGCCGCTATTGACTCCTCTGCCAATTCGCAACAAAAATGAGCCTGAACCGGGGCCCAGTCAGCCGAGAGGCGCTTGAACCGTCGGCCATGCAATAGGTTTACAGCGTGAATCGCTTTAGCCCACTCCCTTTCATCCCGGTAGACTTCAATCAGACGCTCCAGGCTAACAGCCTTTAACTCCTGAGAGGTCTCAACCAACTCCTGCAGCAGGCGCTCAGCTCTATCCAGCCAGCCAGCAGAAATATAGTCACAGGCAAGTTCAAGTTGAGCTTTGTTTTGACTAACCCTGGACAAGCTCGGGCGCCCGAGTAAATTTTGATGGACTCGAATCGCCTGATCGTACTCCCCTCTTCGGCGCAACAGACTTCCAAGAGCCAGGTGGGTGTCAAAAGTAGCCTGACTTACTTCCAAAGAGTCAATAAATTTATCAATAGTATCGTCGTGGCGCTCACTCAATAAATAGTTTAAGCCCTGGGCGTAAGACCTCACCAGCGCATGCTCTTGCTCACTATAATCCGCCACTTTCTTTTTGGCGCTGCCTCGCCCCAGCACCCAGCCGATCGCGATTGCCGCAAGCAGGAAAAAGAAATAGGTAAAATCGAGCAAATCAGTCTCCAGAAGCCTTGCGGTGGGCGGTGTGTAATTCCCGCTCCATTTTCTTCAATTGCTTCTCGAGCGACCGCACTTGGCGACGCTTGGCATAAACAGGCTGCAGACTAACGACAAAACCCAGCAACAACCCCAGCAACAAGAAACCAATCAACCAAAAGCCTACACTTCCCGCCGGCAGTTGATAGCCCACAATATTTGGCTTGATAGTCTCCGGATTGGCAACTGCGAAATAAATCCCCAAAGCGATGCAAAGCAGGGCGACGACCCCATAGACGATGCGTGTCAGCCAACGCAAAAATGACAAGGGAACCTCCACGTTCCACAAAAAACTTTATCGATTAACGACGAAGCTCACCCCGATTAATGGCAGTATCCACACTGCTGCCAGGGAGTCTAATCATACTTCGATACTTGCCTCATCGTGCATACTTCGATTCACTCTGTCGCGCAACTCTTTGCCAGGCTTGAAATGCGGGACATATTTCCCGGCGAGATCAACCGCGTCCCCAGTTTTGGGATTCCGACCCGTACGCGGGGCTCGATAGTGAAGAGAAAAGCTACCAAAGCCGCGTATCTCTATACGCTCACCCTGGGACAGGGCATCTGACATGGTGTCGAGCACCACTTTTACCGCCAGCTCTACATCCTTAACTGGCAGCTGATCCAACCTCAACGCAATCCTTTCGATCAGTTCGGACTTGGTCATGCGCTCCGCAACCTTTGTAAGTCATTGATTATTCTGGAGTAGAGCACCAATCATCTAATAGAAAGCCGGACTGGGCAACCCCAGTCCGGCTTTCGGGTCGCTCCAAATGATCCATTTGGAGCTGTGAACACTCAAAGACAATTAGTCTTTGTTGTTCATTTGTGCCTTAATCAGGTCACCGATAGTAGCAGGCTGAACTTGTTCAGACTGCTTCTTGCTGTGATCCTTGATAGCTTGCTTCTCGTCGTCCTGGTCTTTGGCTTTGATAGACAGGCTGATCACGCGGTTCTTGCGATCCACGCTGGTGATCTTAGCTTCTACTTCTTCGCCTTCTTTCAGAACGTTGCGAGCATCTTCAACCTTGTCGCGGCTGATTTCAGAAGCGCGCAGTACGCCTTCTACTTCGCCCGCCAGGGTGATTACTGCTTGCTTAGCGTCAACTTCCTTAACAGTACCTACAACGATGCTGCCGCGATCGCTGGTGGTAACGTAGTCGGAGAACGGATCGGACTCCAACTGCTTGATGCCCAGGGAGATACGCTCACGCTCGGAATCGATGCCCAGGATAACAGTTTCGATTTCGTCGCCTTTCTTGAACTTGCGAACAGCTTCTTCGCCAGCTTCGTTCCAGGAGATGTCGGACAGGTGGACCAGACCGTCGATGCTGCCGTCGAGACCAATGAAGATACCGAAGTCAGTGATGGACTTGATCTTACCGGAGATCTTGTCGCCCTTAGCGAATTTACGCGCGAAGGCATCCCACGGATTTTCTTGGCACTGCTTGATACCCAGGGAGATACGACGACGCTCTTCGTCGATATCCAGGATCATCACCTCTACCTCGTCGCCAACCTGGACAACTTTGGACGGGTGAATGTTCTTGTTGGTCCAATCCATTTCGGAAACGTGTACCAGACCTTCCACACCTTCTTCCAGCTCGGCAAAGCAGCCGTAGTCGGTCAGGTTGGTTACAACCGCCTTCACGCGGCTGTTCTCTGGGTAACGCTGCTTGATGGATACCCAAGGATCTTCGCCCAGCTGCTTCAGGCCAAGGGATACACGGCTGCGCTCGCGGTCGAACTTCAGTACTTTTACTTCGATCTCGTCGCCAACGTTCACGATCTCGCTCGGGTGCTTGATGCGCTTCCAAGCCATATCGGTGATGTGCAGCAGGCCGTCGATACCGCCCAGGTCTACGAAAGCACCGTAGTCGGTCAGGTTCTTCACGATACCCTTGACGCTCATGCCTTCCTGCAGGCTTTCCAGCAGAGCTTCACGCTCTTCGGAGGTGGCAGCTTCCATAACGGCGCGGCGGGAAACAACTACGTTGTTGCGCTTGGAGTCCAGCTTGATAACTTTGAACTCGAGCTCTTTACCTTCCAGGTGCGCAGTGTCGCGAACCGGACGAACGTCAACCAGAGAGCCGGGCAGGAACGCACGGATATTGGCAACATCAACAGTAAAGCCACCTTTAACCTTACCGCTGATAACACCTTTAACCACTTCGTCAGCTGCGTGAGCTGCGTCGAGGATTTTCCAGGCTTCAGCGCGCTTGGCTTTTTCGCGGGACAGACGGGTTTCACCGAAACCGTCTTCTACAGCTTCCAGGGCAACCTGTACTTCGTCGCCCACCTGCAGCTCAACTTCACCTTTATCGTTGGCGAATTGTGCAGCAGGGATAACGCCTTCAGACTTCAGGCCCGCGTGAACGGTAACCCAGTCTTTATCTACGTCGATTACAACACCAGTAACAATTGCGCCCGGTGCCATTTCAACGCTTTTCAGGCTCTCTTCAAATAGATCAGCAAAGCTCTCGCTCATTACATTACCTATAGTGCTGGGTCCAGCCGTTGGTAACTGTTAAGTCTAGTCAACCGCCAGCCGCGACCCCAACCGCGCTGCCAGCACGCGGGTCGGATTACGATAACGGCCGGGCGATTCTGGCTGATCCCGGCCGCTGTCGTTAGAAAACTATTTACTGCCCGAACTTCAGGGTGAAATACGGTCCTGAACCAAATCGAGCACTTTTCCGAGGACTTCATCGATACTCACCCCCGTACTATCCAGCTCAACCGCATCCTCAGCGGGAGCCAGGGGGGAGGCTTTTCTGTTCATATCCTGTGCATCTCGGGCACGGATGTCCTCCAGCAGGTCGCGGAGGCTAACAGAAACCCCCTTCCCCTGCAACTGAGCGAAACGCCTGTTAGCGCGCTCCTCAGCGCTGGCGGTTAGGTAAACCTTGACCGGCGCGTCGGGAAACACGGTAGTGCCCATATCCCGACCATCGGCAACCAAGCCGGGGGGCTGGCGGAAGTCCCGCTGGCGCTGCAGTAGCGCTGCCCGCACACCGGGAATTGCCGCGACCTTGGAAGCAGCCATGCTTACCCGCTCCATACGGATATCTGCGGTGACGTCACTCTCTTCCAGCCACACCTGCAACTGACCGGCACTCACGGTAAAGCGCACATCGAGGTCTTTCGCCAATTCGGTCAGCAGCTTGTCATTGGAGAGATCAACTTCCTTATTAAGTGCGGCCAAAGCGGCAGCCCGATAAAGGGCCCCGGAGTCCAACAAGGAAAAGCTCAAGCGATCAGCCAAAAGCTTTGCAATGGTTCCCTTACCCGAACCACTGGGACCATCAATGGTAACTACTGGTGGCAACCCGTTTGTATCACTCATATTTTCTTTACAACTCAACATCTCTGGCGGATGCACTCAAGCGAACCACAACCGCCCAAACCTGAATGCCCGTGTCACGCCAACTGCAACTTGAGACCCGCGCCCGTTGCCAGTTCGGCAAAGTTCGGGAATGAGGTCGCCACATTGGCGCAGTGAAGGATGCGGATTGTATCCTTTGCGCGCAGCGATGACACTGCAAACGCCATAGCAATACGGTGATCCCCCAAGCTTTCGACGGTGCCTCCAGAAAATACCACACCCTCTTTGCAGCCCTGGATCACGATACCGTCCGGTGTTGGCTCAGCTTTTACCCCAAGTGCAATCAAGCCATTTGCCATCGCCTGAATCCGGTCACTTTCCTTGACCCGCAACTCCTCCGCACCAGTCAGGACGGTCTCACCTTCTGCACAAGCTGCCGCAACAAACAATGCGGGAAACTCATCAATCGCCAGGGGCACCTGATCCTCAGGGATGCGAATTCCCTTCAAGGGCGCATAGCGAACACGAATATCCGCCACCGGCTCACCGCCCACTTCGCGCATATTCAGCAATTCAACATTGCCACCCATTGCACGGAGGATATTGATAACCCCATCGCGGGTGGGATTGATCCCCACATGCTCCAGCACAACATCAGAACCGGGAGAGATAGCGGCAGCAACCATAAAGAATGCGGCTGAAGAAATATCGGCAGGCACATCGATGCGACAGGATTTCAGTGAGCCGCCGCCCGCCAACTTAGCCTGAGCACCATCCCGCTCCACCTTATAACCAAAGCCCTGCAGCATGCGCTCGGTATGATCTCTTGTGGGCGCCGGCTCAACGGTAGACGTTTGCCCCTCACTATAGAGCCCAGCCAGCAATACCGCTGATTTCACCTGGGCACTGGCCATCGGCAGCGGGTAATCGATCCCTTTCAACGCACTACCACCCTTAATTAAAAGCGGCGGACGGCCTTCCGGGCCAGTCTCAATATTTGCACCCATCTCACGCAGGGGGTTAGCCACGCGATTCATCGGGCGCTTTGACAGGGACTCATCGCCAGTGAGTGTTACGTCGAAATCCTGCCCGGCAAGCAATCCAGCCAACAGGCGCATAGAGGTCCCGGAATTACCGAGATATAGCGGTCCGGGCGGTGCCTGCAAGCCATTAAGACCCACGCCATGAATTACAACCCGACCATTGTCCGGCCCCTCAATCACGACCCCCATATCGCGGAAAGCCTGCAGGGTTGCCAGTGCATCCTCACCCTCCAGGAAGCCCTCAACTTCTGTAACTCCCTCGGCCAGGGAGCCCAGCATAATTGAGCGGTGCGACATGGACTTGTCCCCCGGCACCCTGAGCTTGCCATTTACAGCCTCGCCCGGCTGCACGATAAAAGTAATCTCTTGTTCTTGCATAGGTTCCGAATACGCTTGTTTTGCCAACATTTTGGTGAAGTGATCCCGTGCCGCTTTGGCGCGGGTAAAAACCCCCATCAGGGCAGCGCTATCACCGGAGGCAATAGCGTCGCGCAGGGAAGAAAGGTTGAGGCTGTATAGGTCGATAGCCTTTAAGATGGCATCTCGATTGGCGAGCATAATATCTCGCCACATAACCGGGTCACTGGAAGCGATACGAGTAAAATCACGGAAGCCTCCCGCCGCATAGCGGAAGATATTTTCGTTTTCCGCATCGTGGGCCAAAGTGTCCACAAGGCTAAAAGCGATAACATGAGGAAGATGGCTCGTAGCGGCCAGAACCTCGTCGTGCTCCTCCACTGACATTGTCAGGGGCTCAGCTCCCACGGCCTGCCATGCTCGCTCCACGAGCTGCAAATGAGCAGCCCCTGTATTCGCAAGCGGCGTCAGGATAATGCGGTGATCCCTATAGAGGTCATCTCTCGCCGCGGTAACACCACTTTTTTCAGAACCAGCGATTGGGTGCCCTGGCACCAGAAAATCTGGAGCACCCCCCCACACTTTCTCTGCCGCTGTCACCACGCTACCTTTTACGCTGGCACCATCTGTCACAGTGACTCCCGCCGGCAGGTGTTCTTTCAGCTGCGCGAATACAGACTCAATCGCCAGTGTCGGCACAGCCACAAACACCAAATCGCCCGGCTCCAGCTGCGGCAATACCAGCTCGAGACTGGTGCTGGCCCGATCAACAATACCGAGCGCCCTGGCTTCATCGCAGACACTCTCTTCCAGAGCGACCCCGATAACCTCTCGGCAAGCCCTCGCAGCTTTCAGTGCAAGGGCAAAACTCCCCCCAATTAAACCGATCCCAACAACCAGCAGTCGGCCAATTTGAGCTTGCGCCATCACAGCACTCCGCGAGGGTAGGAACCCAGCACTTTCAAATCTGAGGCACAGCCTCCAACCTCTTTTAGCGCCTCGGCAATTCCCTGGGTATCGCGGTGGCCGCTAAAATCGATAAAGAACACATAGGTCCAATTGCCAGACTGCGATGGCCGGGTCTCTACCCGGGTCAAATCGACGCTGTAGCGACGAAACGGCTCCAGGAGATCGTGCAGAGCACCTGGCTCATTGCGCATTGATACCATCAATGAGGTCTTATCATCCCCACTCGCAGGCACTTGCTGGGTACCAATAATCAAGAAGCGGGTGGAATTATCCGGGCGATCTTCTATTTTCTCCGACAGCACCTTCAACCCGTAGAGTTCCGCTGCCATATCGCCAGCTATCGCCGCAGCATTCCACTCACCCTTAACGCGCTTGGCCGCATCCGCATTGCTGGCAACTGCAACACGCTCCACATTGGGATAATGAGCATCAAGCCATTTGCGGCACTGCGCTAAGCTCTGCGCATGGGAATAAATACGAGTGATTGACTCTGGGCGCGTTACATCTGAGATCATCAAATGATGATGGATACGCAGCTCCACCTCACCGCAGATACTCAGGTTGGAGTGCATAAAGTTGTCCAGGGTGTGGTTGATCACCCCTTCGGTAGAGTTTTCTACCGGCACAACACCGTAACTGACGGCACCTGCTTCTACCTCACGGAAAACTTCATCAATTGCCGCCAGCGGCCGGCTCTGGGCAGAGTTGCCGAAGTGCTTCAATGCCGCCTGCTGGGTAAAGGTACCCTCAGGGCCCAGGTAGGCCACTTTGACGGGCTCTTCCAAGGCCAGGCAGGCCGACATGATTTCGCGAAACAGTCGTGCCATTTCTTCATCAGTCAGCGGACCATTATTGCGCTCCATAGCCTTGCGCAGCACTTGTGCTTCACGCTCCGGCCGATAATAGAGAGCATCCTCGCCAGTAGCTTTCTTAACCTCTGCAACCTCCAGGGCACAGCGAGCCCGCTCACTAATTAAGCGAGCAATCTCTCCATCAATACTGTCGATCTGATTGCGCAGCTCCAGCAGTCGCTGGTCACCACTCACAGTTTCCTCTGCCATTCGTTTATCTACTTTCTCTAGAAATCATCAAGATTGAATTAACCACCTAAGCCTTGCGCGCTTCAAAATCCGCCATAAATGCTACAAGCGCTTCCACTGCCTCCATGGGAACGGCGTTATATAGCGACGCGCGCATACCACCCACAGAGCGGTGCCCCTTTAAGCTCAACAAACCCGCTTCTTCTGACTCAATCAAAAACTGCTTATCCAGGCGGTCGTCAGCCAACACAAAGGGCACATTCATGCGGGAGCGACTTCCCTCCTCAACCGGACTGGAGAAAAAGTCACTGCTGTCGAGGAAGTCGTACAGCATTTTGGATTTAGCATCGGCCTGCTTAGCCATCGCATCAACCCCCCCCTGACCTTTCAACCACTGGAAGACAAGACCAGATAAGTACCAGGCGAAAGTAGGTGGCGTGTTATCCATAGAGCCCGCTTCTGCCGCCACCTTCCAGCTCAAACTGCGAGGAATATTTTCCAGTGAGCGATCGAGTAAATCATCCCGAATCAAGGCTACAGCGATACCTGAGGGGCCAATGTTTTTCTGCGCGCCGGCATAGATAACGCCGAACTTTTCCACCTCAATCGGTTGAGACAAAATAGTTGAGGACATATCCGCCACTAGCGGGCACTCCACTTCCGGCACATAGCCAAACTCAACACCGCCAATCGTCTCGTTGGGGGTATAGTGGAAATAAGCCGCATCACCACTCGACTGCCAGCTGTCTGCCGCAGGTGCATAGCTGAAGTTGCGATCCTCACTGGATGCGACCACATTTACCTCACCGTAGCGACGAGCTTCTTTGATCGCTTTGGCCGCCCAACTACCGGAGTGTATAAATTCAGCTTTGGATGAGCCGGCACCGAGAAGATTCCAAGGCACGGCACTGAATTGCCCAGTTGCCCCGCCCTGAAGAAACAACACTTTGTAGTTGCTCGGCACACTGAGCAGATCGCGGAGGTCCTGTTCGGCCCGCTCAGCTACCTCAACAAACTCTGGAGAGCGGTGGCTGACCTCCATTACAGAGCAACCGAGCCCTTGCCAATCGAGCAACTCCCTTTGCGCCTGCTCCAGTACGGGCTGCGGTAAAGCGGCAGGGCCTGCACAGAAATTAAACTTCCTCATGAGCTGATTTCCACAATACAAAAAAGGTTTCAAATACAACTAGATGTGTCTACGCACAAATTGCCATTCAGAGGGATAGATATCGCGCCTTTAGCGTTTTTCGTGGGAGCCAAAGGCAAGAAAGGCCGCGATAAACGCAGCCTTTCTTAGTGGTCTGGAGCGGTGGGTCACTCTTCCCCACCGTTTTCTTCACCGTCATCCTCGGTCTCTTCAATGCGACCGAGACCAACCAGCTTCTCGCCAGTCTTCAGGCGAATCACTCGCACCCCCTGCGTGTTGCGCCCAAGTACAGACACTTCATCAACACGGGTACGCACCAGAGTGCCCTGGTCGGAGATCAACATCATCTCCTCACCTGGGTGCACCTGACAGGCCCCAACCAAGGCACCGTTACGTTCACTTTCCGCGATCGCAATAACACCCTGGGTACCGCGTCCCTTGGTGGGGAATTCGCTGATAGCTGTGCGCTTACCGTAACCATTCTCAGTAGCCATCATCACAGAGCCACCCTCTTCAGGGATAACCATAGCGATAACCTGCTGACCTTCCTGCATACGAATACCGCGAACACCACGGGAAACACGGCCCATTGAGCGCACATTGGACTCGGAGAAGCGCGCTGCCTTACCGGCGCTGGTAAACAGCGCTACATCACGCTCACCATCGGTAATCGCAGTGGCTACCAGGCGATCGCCCTCCTCCAATTCAATTGCACGCAAACCAACACTGCGGGGGCGGGCAAAAGCGGTGAGGGGGGTTTTCTTCACGGTGCCATTGGCAGTAGCGAAGAAGATAAAGTGATTTTCGTCGTATTCGGACACCGGCATCATGCTGCTGATACGCTCACCTTCTTCCAGGGGCAACATGTTAACCATTGGGCGACCACGGGAGGCTCGGCCAGCGGTGGGCACTTCGTAGACTTTCAGCCAGTACACCTTGCCCTTATTGGAGAAGCACAGAAGGGTGTCATGGGAGTTGGCGATTAATAGATGCTCGACGAAGTCCTCGTCTTTTACCTGGGTCGCGGATTTACCCATACCACCACGGCGCTGGGCCTGGTAGTCGGTCAGAGGCTGGCTCTTGGCGTAACCACCGTGGGAGATAGTTACTACCTTGTCTTCCGGGGTAATCAGGTCTTCAACGGTCAGATCCTGGCGAGACGCAACGATATCGGTACGACGCTCATCGTTAAAGTCCTTTGACAGCTGCTCTAACTCTTCGCGGATCACTTCCATCAGGCGCTCGAAGCTGCCGAGGATATGCAGATATTCAGCAATCTGCTCCAGTCGATCCTGGTATTCTGCCAGCAGCTTGTCGTGCTCCATGCCCGTCAGGCGGTGCAGGCGCAATTCAAGAATTGCCTGAGCCTGGGCCGGGGACAAGTAGTAAGAGTCGTCGCGCAAACCAAATTCTTGCGGCAGATCATCTGGACGGCAGGCATCGGCGCCAGCCCGCTCCAGGAACTGCTGTACATTGCCCACAGGCCAGCCTTTAGCCAGCAACGCCTCGCGAGCATCTGCCGGCGTGGCGGAAGATTTGATCAGCTCGATTACCGGATCAATATTGGCGATGGCAATCGCCAGACCTTCCAGAATATGACCGCGCTCGCGGGCTTTGCGCAACAGGTAGACCGTACGGCGGGTAACGACTTCCTGGCGGTGGCGAATAAAGTGCTCGAGCAGCTCTTTGAGGTTCAATACCTTGGGCTGGCCATCGACCAGGGCTACCATATTGATACCGAAGACACTTTCCAGCTGGGTCTGGGAATAAAGGTTATTCAGAACCACATCACCCAGCTCTCCCCGCTTAAGCTCAATCACTACGCGCAAGCCGTCTTTGTCGGATTCGTCGCGCAGCTCAGAGATACCCTCGATCTTTTTCTCTTTCACCAGCTCAGCAATACGCTCTATCAAGCGCGCCTTATTCAGCTGGAAGGGGATCTCAGTAATGATGATGGTTTCGCGATTGGTCTTGTCATCGCGGATCACATCTGCTTTGGCACGCACATAAATGCGGCCACGGCCAGTACGGTAGGCAAGGAGAATACCGGCGCGGCCATTGATGATGGCGCCGGTGGGGAAGTCCGGCCCGGGGATGTACTCCATCAGGTCGTCGACGGTCAACTCGGAATTATTAATTAGAGCCAGACAAGCCTTGATCACCTCACCCAGATTATGGGGAGGGATATTGGTGGCCATGCCCACCGCAATACCGGAGGAACCATTGACCAAGAGGTTCGGCACACGCGAAGGCAATACCTCCGGCATTTGCTCAGAACCATCGTAGTTATCGACAAAATTAACAGTTTCTTTATCGAGATCGGACAGCAGCTCGTGGGCCAACTTATCCATTCGAATCTCGGTGTATCGCATGGCAGCTGGACTGTCACCATCGATAGAACCGAAGTTACCCTGGCCATCTACCAAGGTGTAACGCATAGAAAACGGCTGCGCCATACGCACAATAGTGTCGTAGACCGCAGTGTCTCCGTGCGGGTGATATTTACCGATTACATCACCAACGACACGCGCTGATTTCTTGTAAGGTTTATTCCAGTCGTTTTTAAGCTCGCTCATCGCGTAAAGCACGCGGCGGTGTACCGGCTTGAGGCCATCGCGTACATCCGGCAGTGCGCGCCCGACAATCACGCTCATGGCATAGTCGAGATAAGACTGCTTGAGTTCTTCTTCGATATTAATCGGAGAGATTTCTTTGGCTAATTCGCCCATGGCTTACGGCGTTCCTTTTATAGCGCGGGCGTACGTACTGTGCCCGGGATAAGCGGGCGATTCTACCATAGTTTGAGATGTTTGGAGCCGCAGGACTATGAGATATAAAACTGCAACCCAAACCACAGTTGTCGCCCCCTTTGACTGCGGCTACAGTAAAACACCCCCACAGCAGCCACCAGATAAGTCCTCATGCAACAAGCTGTCGATACCCTGATCCACGCACGCTGGATCATACCCGTCGTACCCGAGAAAAAAGTGTACGAAAATTGTTCGCTCGCAATAGAAAAGGGCAAAATCTCCGCCCTGGTACCCACAGCTGAGGCCTCAATTCGTTTTAGGGCAACAGATGAAGTCGACCTGGGGCAACACGCACTAATTCCAGGGTTAATTAATACTCACAACCATGCGCCCATGACGCTATTGCGCGGCTACGCTGATGACCGCCCACTTAAAGAGTGGCTGGAGCAGCACATCTGGCCGACAGAGCAACGCTGGGTAGGCCCGCAATTTGTAGCTGACGGCAGCCGGCAAGCGATTGCCGAGATGTTGCGCTCTGGTACTACTACTTTTTCTGATCAGTACTTCTTCCCGGAAGCCGTCGCCATTGCTGCGCGGGAAAGCGGAATCAGGGCCCATATCGCCTTCCCCGTGCTGGATGCCCCAACCCCCTGGAGCCGCAATAGCAACGAGGCTCTGCACAAAGGATTGGCGTTACGCGATGATTACCGTGCGCACGATCGAATTGAGGTGGTATTTGCACCTCACGCCCCCTACACCGTGGGGGATAAAACACTGGAGAAAATTGCAGTCTGCTCTGCCGAAGCGCAGATCCCCATGCAAATGCACCTCCACGAGACCCACGCTGAAGTTGAAAGCGCCCTGAACGCTACTGGAGAGCGGCCCACCGAGCGGCTATTCCGCCTTGGGCTGTTGGGGCCGCAGACACTTTGTGTACATATGGTGGCCACTAATCAACGAGACATTGAGCTAGTGAGCTCAAGTGGCGCCCATGTTTCTCACTGCCCATCATCTAATCTCAAGCTCGCCTCAGGCTTCTGCCCAGCCTATGACATGCTGGAAGCCGGCATCAACGTATCCCTTGGCACTGATGGCGCTGCGAGCAATAACACCCAAGACCTGTTCTCCGAAGCCAACACAGCCGCACTACTGGCAAAAGCTGTTAGCGGGAACGCAACAGCCCTACCCGCGCATCAGACACTGAGCATGGCGACCATCAACGGAGCCAAAGCACTGGGAATTGAAGATATAACCGGAAGCCTGGAAGTAGGCAAAAGCGCAGACATTGCTGCTATCAATCTCGGCGGTCTAGAACAGCAGCCTTTGCATGACCCAGTGTCCCAGTTGATTTATGCCAACGGAGGACACAATGTCAGTGATGTCTGGGTCGCCGGGCGACAACTTTTAAAGGAGCGCCAGCTACAAACCTTAAACGAAACTGAGGTTATCCAGCGGGCGCAAATATGGCGTGATAGAATCAGCGGAAATTTACGCTAGATAACTGATTCCGGCCCAATCACTGAAAAATGCCGGTTACGAGCGACGGAGTTTGCAGAGAAGTTCATGAGCAATGTAGATCCCTCAGAAATCGCCAAATTTGAGCAACTTGCCAGCCGCTGGTGGGACAAGGAAGGCGAGTTCAAACCACTACACGAAATCAATCCACTGCGTGCAAATTACATTGACGGGTATGCTCCGGTTGCCGGTAAGAAGCTCCTCGATGTGGGCTGCGGTGGCGGTATCCTGGCTGAAGCCATGGCACAGAGGGGAGCCGATGTTACTGGTATCGATTTAGGGGAAGCCCCACTCAATGTCGCCAAACTCCACGCCCTCGAAAGTGGCGTCAGCGTCAACTATCGCAAAGTGGCAGTAGAGGAACTGGCAGAAGAAGCGCCCGAGAGCTTTGATATTGTTACCTGCCTGGAGATGCTTGAGCATGTACCAGACCCGTCCTCTGTCATTCGCGCCTGCGCGAAACTTGTAAAACCTGGCGGCAAGCTATTTTTCTCTACGATCAACCGCACCCCCAAAGGGTGGCTGTTTGCCGTAGTCGGAGCAGAATATGTCCTACGCTTACTGCCCAAGGGCACTCATGAATACAGTAAGTTTATCCGCCCCTCAGAAATGGGCGCCTGGCTGCGCGATGAGTCCCTGGAAGCGCACGATATAACCGGTATGACTTATAACCCGGTTACCCGAAGCTACAAATTGAACCCCCGGGATGTCGACGTCAATTATTTGATGTATGCCAGCAAACCAGAATAAGTGAACTGCAAAATGAAAGCCGTTTTATTTGACCTGGATGGTACCCTGCTTGATACAGCGCCAGATTTTATTGTTGTATTAAATCAACTGCGCCAACAGGAACAGTTACCTCCACTGCCTGACGAGACGATCCGGGGAACTGTATCCAATGGTTCCAGGGCGCTGGTGACATTGGGGTTTAACAAAGAAGAAGGTGACCCCGCCTTCCCAGGATTACTGCAAAGGTTGCTAGACCTCTACCTGGCACATCTTGCAGAGAAGACGACCACTTTCCCCGGTATCGACAACCTGCTCGACAACCTGGTTGAAAAAAACCTTCCCTGGGGGATTGTCACCAATAAACCAGAGGCCTACACCACTCCGCTGATGGAAGCCTTTACCCATCTACCGCCAGCCTCTGCAATTGTTTGCCCTGACCACGTCAGCAAATCCAAGCCGGACCCCGAGCCCCTATTTTTAGCCTGCAGCCAGATTGGTTGCGCGCCCGCTGAAGCAATTTATATCGGCGACCACAAGCGCGATATCATCGCCGGACAAAAGGCTGGTATGCCGACTATCGCTTGCGGGTATGGTTATATTGACTCTACAGATAACCCCGCCAATTGGGGGGCAGACCACCTGGTAAATTCCGCCAATGAAATTTGGCCCCTTCTAGAACAACACTATTTTTGAAACTTGAAGTAATACCGGGCACCCAAGCCCGGTGACAGTATCGGGATATTTCATGTCAGACTTTGTTGGCGACTATCAAGCGCCCTCCGACCTATTAAAGAGCAAAATTATTCTTATCACCGGTGCCGGAGACGGCATAGGTAAAACTGCAGCAAAGACTTTTGCTTCTCACGGGGCGACGGTAATTTTGCTAGGCCGTACAACTCCCAAGTTAGAAGCTGTCTATGACGAAATCGAGGCTGCCGGCGGGCCACAGCCGGCTATTTTCCCCATGGACCTGGGTGCGGCAAAAATAGAGGATTTCGAGAGTCTCGCAGAAGCTATCCGCAACGAGTTTGGCCGCCTGGATGGACTCCTGCACAATGCCGGCCTACTCGGGCAACGCACCCCTATCGGCAATTACAATTTCAACACTTGGCAACAAGTAATGCAGGTGAATGTTAATGCAGCGTTTGGACTAACAAAGGCAATGCTGCCCCTGCTAGAGGAATCAGAAGCCGGCTCTGTTGTCTTTACAAGCTCCAGCGTTGGGGTTAAAGGGAGAGCCTACTGGGGAGCCTATTCAGTATCGAAGTTTGCCACTGAAGGGCTGATGCAGGTACTCGCCGATGAACTGGAAGGGGTTTCCAATACCCGGGTCAACTCCCTAAACCCAGGGGCAACCCGTACAACAATGCGAGCAACTGCCTACCCAGCAGAAAACCCACAGTCGGTAACCTCTGCAGAAGATATTATGCCCACCTACCTCTATTTAATGGGTAGAGACAGTAACGGAGTTAGTGGGAAGCATTTTAGCGCTCAGAAGAAATAGTTACCCTGTCTCCTGGACAAGAATCCGGGCTTCGATCTCGGGTACTTGTCCATGTAAGTCCTATTGGCATTGCACTTGATAGCTACTCACCGAAGCCCTTTTCATCACTGTCTTTTGAGTCCGCCCCCTCTCCAATTGGAGGCATATGCTCGGGAGCATCGGCAAATACATCGCCTTCAAACTCCATCATGTTGGAGCCATCAAACAGCTCTACATCTTGAGCATCTCCCGAGTACTGGTTGTAGTCAACGGACTGATCATCCCGCTCACTAAGCGCGACCCCCACAGCATAAGCTGCAGATCGATCAGATACCGCAAGGCTTATCCCTTCGCAAGACACGTACCCAACCACAACAGCAAACAGTGCTGCAGGTGTTAGCAACCCTTTCATTTCCCCGCCCCTGGATAGTCTAATTTTATAAGTGACTCACAGCAAATAGCTTTTAATTAAAAGCCCTGATAATCACATTTGTCAAACAACAACTACTAAAAACGGCAATGTTCCACAAACTGATCTCGATCCCCATAATTAGTAGACAGCCAGCATCTGTGGCTCTTCAAATTCTTTCATGCTGACAGCTAAAAAAGTGTGAACCCATCTGCATTTCTATTTGTTCAAGCAAGTCGCGTAAGGCAGAATTGGATGACATCTCTCGACTAGAAGCGCCCCAAACACTATGAAAGCCATACTTGTAACCTGTTTTATTGCATTTTCTATGCTTAGCAATTCCCCCGTCTTCGCGACGCCATTAACAGAAGAGTTAGCAAAATGTAGTCGTATTGAAGCTGACATAAAGCGGTTATCTTGCTATGACATGTTGACCGACTCTCTGAAAGACCGGGCAAAAAACGAATTTGGAAAGAAACAGAAGAGCGTAGTAACCGAAACGCCTAGCTTTATCGAAGCTAGAATTGTTTCAATAACCAAAGGCGCTTATCACAAGTCCCTAATCAAACTGGATAATGGCCAAGTATGGCGCCAGAATGACGATAGTAGGATCCATTGGAAAACTGGAAGCTTAGTAGTCGTAGAGAAAGCAATGCTTGGCTCTTTCTTTATGCAAGCAAAAGATGGTGGCCGAAAAGTAAGGGTCAAGCGCGCCCAGTAAAAGCTGAGTTTCTAGAGGGGCAGATATAACTGCCCCCGCTTCCAGAAAAACAGAACCTTCAAGTCCCATTTTTCCCTTCTTGAGCTTACTGATACATCTATAGTAAGTAGAAATAGGCGTCACTCGACAGCTTAATAGACTGATCAACAAGTTTCGTTCACACAGCCAACAGAAGGTTTAAGCACTTGTCCCGAGAACATTTTTACTCAAGGGATGAAGAATGGCTGAAGGATACAGGCGAACCACTCTCTGACTCCTGCCAGGGTGCCAGCGAGCCCGACCCCCAGGTCGAGCGAGACCCTGACACGGAAGAGATTCACGCAGCGGGTGATACCCTCTCCGAGAGCGGCACCACCCCAATGCAGAGCTATCTCAAGCACCTTTACAGGCTTGAGCTATTAACTCCGGAGGAAGAGCACAGTACCACCTGTCTATTACGCGACCTGGAAGAGAAGCTCATTTCCAACCTTCAGGAAAGCGGCACCGAGTTGGTCCAGCTTCGCAGCGAAGGAGTGGAGCAGCGTGGAAGCACAGGCGCCTACGACCATGGGCTTATAATTGCCCACACTGAAACCCTTCTCACCAGCAAGTTCCTGGATAGGCGCGGCCGCAGCAGGTTAACCGGACTCCTACAGCGCTTTCAACAACAGCGGAAAAAATTGATCCAATGTAATCTGCGCCTGGTTATTGCCATCGCAAAACGCTTTCGCAACCCATCAGTTCCCTTTATCGATTTAATTCAAGAAGGCAATGTTGGATTAATGAAAGCCATTGAGCGATTCAAACCACAAATGGGATACCGCTTTTCAACCTATGCCTACTGGTGGATTCAGCAAGAAATTCAATTAGCTTTAAGGCGCAACGAAGATCTTGTCCGACAACCAGCCAATGTCCAGGATGATTTAAGAGCGATTTACAGAGCCATTGGTGAAGTACGCGCTCAGGGGCAACCCGCATCCGATGACAATCTGGCCCGCCACACAGGATTAGATATTGAGAGAATCCAGAGCTTATTAAAACTCCCAGGACCAACAGGGTCCCTTGATGACCCAGTCGCAGACGACCAGAGCAGTACCCGGCTGGACTACGCACCTGCTGATGAACTTTACAATACGGATGAGCTTGTAACCAACCAGGAGCTAGCTCAACGCCTCCGTGAAGCTGTTGCCCGCCTCCCCGCACGACAAAGGACAGTCCTCAACTTGCGGTATGGATTAATTTCTGACAAGGATTGCTCTTTTCGAGTTATTGGCGAGCAATTGGGGCTTAGTCAGGAGCGCGCGCGACAACTTCATTCTGACGCACTTCGACAACTGAAGCGGCAGTGGCGTTAGAAAAGGAAGAAGTCGATGGCAAGCCTCTCCTGAGAGCTTGCCATCGAACCCTTTCCCACTAGTCTTTAAAACAGTTCTATCAGTTAGTACTGCGAAGTTATGCGTAAGTTAGCGGTCTTCAACGAAAAATACTGTGCCTTTAAATGCTGTACCTATTTTTTTGTCGGCGGACTACTTCTAGCCCCACCGACCCAAGCAGAATCCGAGCTTATTGCAAGCGCAGGTAAAGGGTTAGGAAATGAGTTAATGCAGTATCGCTCTATCTCGGCCTCAGAAATGGCTGGATTCAGCTACTCCTATCTACTGTCTTCATTTAGCCTTGGCGACAATTCACTTCAATGGTGGGGACAAGGCAGCTACTCCCATATGCGAATTGAACACCACAGCGAGAAACAGCAACAAAATATTCTCGAAATTAAACCTATTTTGCGCTGGTACCCCCGAGGTGAATTACGGGGCGGCTTTGCTGAAGCAGGCGCAGGAGCATCCTACTTAAGCCAAAAGAACTTTGGTGATATTGGATTGAGCACCAAACTAAACTTTGCCCTGCACTTTGCTTTCGGGTACCGTTTTTCCAGAGGCCACATCCTTTCTTTAAGATACAGTCATTTTTCAAACGCCAGAACCAATACACCCAATCCCGGTTTTGATTTCGCCTCTTTGAACGGGCACCTTAACTTTTAGAAATTCAACCTTTCAATACTTTCCAGATTGCTAACGACTAAGATTGTTTTTATTTTAATTAAGCAAGCGCTGAAAAAAGTCTATGGTTTTTCCAGCTGAAGCTGCATAGCTAAACTCTTGTGGATTCGGGTTATTTGGCTTGCTCACTAAATTCAAACACGCTTCCATTAAAGATTTTAGATCACCTTTCTCCACCAGCCCTTCAGGAAAATATTTCTGCAAAACCTCCCCCGTACAACCTTCGGAATAAGCGACTACCGGGCGCCCCATCGCCAGTGCCTCCTTGGAATGTTTTGCGTTCCCGTCTTTCTCGCTGGCGAGTTGAAAAACCAACTGAGAAGTTGCATACAGCTCACGCATATCACGGCGTTCACCTAGGAAAGTAACCTTACCACCGAGGTCCAAATCTTGTGCGAGCCCTTCAAGTTTTTTCAGATAACGCAAATCATCTTCAGCCAAAGCTCCTACAATCACTCCGTGAATATCATCGCTTTGTGCCGCAGCCCGGGCCAACAGATGTAAAAACTCCTCCTGGCCACCACTTGCAGAGATCTCTCCCGGCATGAACCACCAGTTTTTCCCTTCCAGCTGGGGGTAGCTATTCAAAAGCTTCAGTTGCCACTGGCTCGCTACCGGTTTTTCACGATCAAACTCGCGAATATTGATACCGTGATAAATAACCTCTATCGAGTCTTCTGCAATCTTGAGGGATGACTTCTTCAGGTTCTCTGCAATCCCTCGGGAGCTTGCGATAATTCCATCTCCTGACAGCACACCTTTATTGAAATAACTGTTGGGAAAATCTTGATCTACGAGCGGCACCAGCTTAGGGCGACTTGTAGCTGGATCACTCTTTAAGGCGCGCCAAGCTAGAAAAGCCGTTGAGCGACCATAGGTATGGACAATATCCGGTTGCAATCCTGCGAGAATCTTACGCAGGCGGGATTTGTGCCGCAAAGACCAAATTGACTCACTGATTTTTGGAAAGCTGATAAAGTCACTACCGTGCAAACGAAACCGCGCCTCCAATGGCCCACCAGTAGAAATTACCAGGGACTCGTGGCCTTTTTTGACCAGTTCATTTGCAAACTCAAGCGCAAGAGTTGCTGTAATCCCTGGTTCTAGGCTGGGCAAAAACTGTACAACTTTCAATTTGACTTCCGTGAAACAGACCAAAAGGTCTATTTTGACTTCCTATAGGATAATTTCCCAGTAAATCATCACTAATTTACAAGTCAGTGACTTGATGCCTAAAAGCCCCTCTGGTACCTGAAGGTGTTAGTGATAGTATTTGCAAAGGCAAATTACTCAGGGACCCGACAATGCTTCAGCGACAAATAAGTTACTTTCTCGCCTTTACACTGCTTCTACTAACAATAGGAGCTTCAGCCGCTGAGAGCGATAAAGGCATCTTCTGGAAAGCAACTAAAGATAATAAAACCGTTTACTTATTAGGCTCGGTTCACTTGGCAACTGAGGATTTTTACCCTCTAAGATCAAAAATTGAACAGGCCTACTCCAATAGTGATGCCATTGCCGTCGAGGCTGACATTCTCGCTGCAGAAGGCGACAGTCTGTTACAGCAGCGAATCATGATGGAGTCTATCTACCAAGGTGAACGAACTTTAAAAGACGAACTTCCACCCGCGATATACAGCCAACTGAAGTCGTGGATGCGAAAACGTAGTATGCCCGAGGCTATGTTTATCCGGCAGCGTCCCGCCATAGCCATGATCTCTATGAGCATGATTGAGATGCAAGCCCACGGCCTTAACCCAGAACTAGGCATTGATAGGCACTTTTTACAAAAAGCAAAAAAGGATGGAAAATCCGTTCTGGAGCTGGAAGGTGTCTTGCAACAATTCAAGATGTTAAATGACCTGGACAACCCTGCGCTCCTCTTCCAGCAAACCCTTGAGCAAATTGAGGATATTTCAACCTTTTTACCCAAACTCACCAGCGCATGGAAGCGAGGAGATGAAGAAGCTTTGAATCGCCTTATTATCCTCGACGGCCTAACTGAAAACCCTGAATATAAGCCGCTCTATGACACACTTTTTTTTAATCGCAATGAAAGGATGGCTGAGAAAATTGCCCTTAAGGGGCCAAACTACCAGTCTCTGTTTGTCATTGTCGGCGCTGGCCACTTGGTGGGCGAACGCAGTGTTATCGAGTTTCTAGGCGACACTGGTTACAAATTAGAACGCCTTTAATCAACTGTCCAGTAACCCTCGGCGCAGATTTTCTGCGCCGTCCCATCCCCCCTCCCCGTCCAAAGTCTTTTCTATTGCTAAACTCGAATAGCACTTTTCCCGTGACCAATGACAACTCTCAACTAGAGGCGTCCGATGAAATGCTGGGGAGCATACTGTGCCATATCAATTCTTTTATTTAGCTTCCCGGCTATTGCTGATGAAGCCGAGACAAAAGGCGGACTGAAAATTGTCTCTGACGATGGGGATTTCTCCGCACAACTCGGCGGAAGGATTCACTTCGATACATACATTTTTGACAAAGACCTAGAAGATCCGGTCAATACAACCGACTTCCGTCGGGTTAGGTTGACAATGAGGGGCAAAATCTGGGAGTGGGAATACAAACTTCAGAGAGACTTTGCCACTAGCGGAACCGCAGGGTTGCGTGACGTTTATTTAAGTACAAAGTTCTATACAGGAAAGTTGACTATTGGCAATTTCAAACCCAGTCGATCAATGAGTCAACTAACCAGCTCAAACGACCTCGTACTTATGGAGCGAGCATTTACCAGCTCTGCAGGTATTTACGACGGACGAGGCTACTTACAGGGGATCAAGTGGGATAAACAATGGTGCTGCCATACCTTCGGTTTTACCCTGTTCAACTTGCGAAACCCTGGTGACCCACGTAATTCGGGGTTTGGCGCCGCAACTCGATTAACCTGGGCTCCAATCAGCGACTCCATATCAACCGTTCACCTGGGCGTATCCCGTAGTTACGAAAAAGCTAACCAAGATACACCTGATATTATTGCTGAGGTCGCCTATGCGGGCCGGCGAGGGCCAGAGCAACTTATAGCCATCTCACCTGGTGGATCAGTTAATTTTTTTGGCGATTTTGGTGACGATGAATTTTTTCTCGGCGACGGTGGGGGGCGAGTCAATATTACCGGTTTCGAGCTGGCTGCAACCTACGGTCCCTTATTTGGTCAGGCGGAATACGCCTACGGGCACTTTTCAGGAAAAATTTATCTCTCAGAATTGGTCTATGAAGAGTTTTTCGGTTTGCCTCCGAATTTTTTCTGTGACCCTATCACCGGGTGCTATATTGGCGGGCAGGATGTCCACTCCTGGTACATTTTGGGAAGCTGGGCAATTACCGGGCAGCACAAGCCATATGACGACAAGAAAGGGGTTTTTAAGTCAATTAAACCATCCCCCCCAGAAGACGCATGGGAAGTTGCCGCAAGATACCAAACTATAGAAAACCGCAATTTCCACCAGCTGCGAGCAAGTAATCTCACGTTAGGGGTAAACTATTACTTCAACCCCAAAGTTCGGGTAATGATGAACATCACCCTAGGCGACAACGATTTTACTGGAGACAAAACCAACCAATTCGCCATACGACTACAAGGGGTTTGGTAGGGGATTATAAAGCGGCTCAAGACAGTCCTTGAGCCACTTTATCAAACGGGCAATTAACCTACTTGCTGTGCCTTAGCTGGGTCAAAAACCTCAACCTCCGCTGATAGTTTTATATCCCGAACCGGGTTTTCAAATCGATTTAATGCGATATTTCGCTGTTCTTTCGCTTTCTCAATATTGGCCTCCTTCACCGGGCCGTAGCCCCGGATGATATCCGGATATTGAAGTAGCTCAACTGCAGCGGCGTGATTCTGCGAATTTAATTGGCCCAGAACTTTCTTAACCAATTCTTCATATTCGCTAATCAGTGCCCTCTCCATTTTTCGCTCAGCTGTATAGCCAAAAATATCAAGCGCCGATCCACGCAAGAACTTCAGCTTCGCCAAAACACCAAATGCCTTGTACATCCAACCGCCAAATTTCATTTTGCGGGGACGCCCCAAGGCTTTATCGAAGCGCGCCAGTAATGGGGGAGCCAAATTGAACTCCAGGGTAAAGTCACCACTGAAGTTCTCTTTTAGCGATTCGGTAAAGCGGCTATCGGTGTATAGGCGAGCCACCTCGTACTCATCCTTATAGGCAAGCAATTTTGCATAATTGCGCGCAACCACCTCGGCCAACTGGACATTCCCGGGCACTTTTAAAATCTCAGCAGATTTCACCGTATCAACCAAACTGCGGTAACGCTCGGCGAGGTCTGCATTTTGATAACCGGTGAGGTGCTCCACCCGGTGAGCTACAATCGCTTCAAGAGTTTGTGGTGCCTCTTCCACAACTTTTTCGTGGGTTAGTAGTTTGTCCAGAGCGTTGCGGTTTTCTGCCGCCAACCGCCCTGCAGCAAATCCCTGCAGATTACCTTCCACAGCTACACCGTTTAAGCGGATCGCTTCCAGTAGGGAGGCTTCAGTTAGCGGAATCAACCCTTTCTGCCAGGCGTAGCCGAGCATAAAAATGTTGGCGGCGAGCGTATCACCCAGAGCTGCTTTGGTCAGGCGATGCGCTTCCACAGAGCTGAGCTCATTAACCGCGCCACTCACCGTATCCAATACCGCTTGCGGTGAATGGACATCCTCACGCCCAAGAACCGTTGCCGCCGTTGGGCTCAAGTGGGTATTCACTACCGCGCGACTGTGCGATTTATCCAGTTTAACCAAACAAGCTGCCACATTGCCGGCTGCAATCAGGTCACAGGCCATTAGGGCATCGGCACGACCGTCGGAAATACGTACCGCCTGCAAAGACTCAGGCGCAGCCGCAAAGCGGATATGGGAGTAAACCGCTCCACCCTTCTGAGCCAATCCCGTCTGATCAAGGGTGCTGCACGCCTTGTCTTCGATATGTGCCGCCATCGCTAGCAAGGCGCCAATGGTCACAACACCCGTACCGCCAACGCCGGTAACCAGGAAGTTATACGGCTGCTGTAAGCCCGGAAGCTGTGGCGAGGGCAACTTGGCCGCTTCAGTTCGCAACACGTCACCTACCCCGGCGCCCTTGGCAATATTGCCACCCTTCACCGTGACAAATGAGGGGCAGAAGCCGTTAACGCAGGACATATCCTGATTACAACCGGTTTGGTTCACCCTGCGTTTATCGCCCAGCGCCGTTTCCACTTTCTCAACAGCGATACAGCTCGACTGCTGGACGCAGTCTCCACAGCCTTCACACACCAGCTCGTTGATAAAGGGGCGCCCCTCGGCTTTAGGCAGTAGCCCGCGCTTGCGCTTGCGGCGCAGTTCGGTGGCACAGGTCTGGTCGTAAATAATAACGGTACAACCTTCAACCTCACGCAGCTCATCCATTACAACGGGCAAGTAATCCCGGTGATGAATTTCAACTTCACTGGGGAAGGACAGCGCACCCTTGTATTTATCCGGGTTATCCATCACCAGGACAACTTTCTGAACCCCTTCTGCCAAAACTTGGCGACAGATCATATCCGGAGCCAACTCACCATCGTGGGGCTGGCCGCCTGTCATGGCGACCGCATCATTAAACAGGATCTTGTAAGTGATATTGACCTTGGCAGCCACGGAAGCACGAATAGCTAAAATACCGGAGTGGAAATAGGTACCATCACCCAGGTTTACAAAGACATGCTTTTCAGTTGTAAACGGCGCCTGCCCTACCCAGTTAACTCCTTCGGCACCCATTTGGGTGAAGGTATAAGTCTCCCGGTCCAACCACTGGGCCATATAGTGACAACCAATACCTGCCAGGGCACGGCTTCCCTCCGGCACCTTGGTGGAACGGTTGTGGGGGCAGCCAGCACAAAACATAGGCAAGCGAGACACACTTGAGCCAGTCTGCTGGGAAATACGTTCAGCCAGCGCATTGAGGCGCATCAAGCGGTGTTTGCCGCCTTCATCCAACTTGTCCTCACCCAAAACAAAACCCAATACCTGGGCAATAATCGCTGGCGACAGCTCGCCATAAGCGGGCATCAGCGGCTGATCACTATCATCCACTTTACCGAGAATACGCGGGAAATTCGGGTCCTTCACGTGGACGTTGTACAGCTCTTCTTTCAGCTGTACTTCCATCAAACTGCGTTTTTCCTCAAGCACCAGCAGCGTATCCAAGCCACGGGCAAACTCCTGGATACCCGGCACATCCAACGGGTAAGTCATACCCACTTTAAGGATTCGGATACCGAGCTGCTTGGCCTTCTGCTCATCGATACCCATGTCTTCGAAGGCCTGCATCAAGTCCAGATGGGCCTTACCGGTAGTGACGATGCCGAGGCTCGCCTCAGGATTTTCCAGTACAACCTTGTTGAGTTTATTGGCGCGGGAAAAAGCCAACGCAGCAGGGCGCTTGTAGCGCCACAGGCGCTCTTCCTGCTCGAGAGGGTTATCCTGCTTGCGAATATTCAGGCCGCCCTCGGGACGTTCAATATCCGGGTAGTGGAATTTGACCCGCTCAGGGTCCACTTCCACGGTCGCAGAGCTATCCATATTTTCTGCCAGGGTGATCATTGCCACCCAGCAGCCGCTAAAGCGAGACAGCTCCAGCCCATAGTGACCATAATCCAACACTTCCTGCACGGTGGCGGGGTTAAGTACTGGAATATGCATATCCACAAAGGCAAATTCAGACTGCCCTGGATAGGAGGATGACTTACAACCGTGGTCATCGCCAGCAACGATCAGTGCGCCACCTTTGGGAGAGGAGCCAGCGGCGTTGGCATGGCGAAATGCATCGCAGGAGCGGTCGACACCCGGTGTCTTGCCATACCAAATCCCGCAGACGCCATCCACTTCTGCGCCCTGGAACAAGCCCACCTGCTGGGAACCCCAAACTGCCGTAGCCGCCAACTCTTCATTGACGCCAGGCTGGAAACGGATGTTGTACTCTCCCAGCAGTTTTTTCGCCCTGGATAACTGCAGGTCGTAGCCACCTAAGGGCGACCCCCGATAACCGGAGATAAAAGTCGCGGTATTGAGGTCGCGATCCCGGTCCATTCGCATCTGGTCTATGGGTAAGCGCACAAGGGCCTGGATACCTGAAAGGAGCACACGGCCCTTGAGCATGGTGTAGCGGTCGTCCAATGAAACCTGTTTTTTTACTTGGGAATCCGCCGTACTTTGAGGACTGGTTACTTTTTCAGTCATACACCTACTTCCGGTTAATTATTCTTCTCGAAACCCGGTTCGAGTTATTAGTCATTATTCTTCCGAATAGTCCGTTTTCAGTGGTCAGATGCGCCTGTTTTTATATTTGCCGCAAAGTCCCAGAGCGGCTGAGGGCACACTGCACCTATCCCGAAACGGTTTAGTCAGGTCATACTAGTTCGTTAAGCGCAATAGAGCATTGCTTTATTCACGCAAATATGCGTAAATTTGTGATAGAAGTTTCGATATAGATAATTTTTATAGGATAGGAGTCTTTATGAAGCGTTCGACAGACCTGGATGATTTTGACCGTAAGATTCTGCGAGCGCTGCAGGAGAACGCAGATTACTCCATGGCAGAGCTGGGCGATAAAGTCGGTCTTTCGCACACTCCCTGCTGGCGCAGAATCAAGCGGTTGGAAGCCGAAGGTATTATCCGTGGCCGTGTTACCTTGCTGGACCCACGCAAATTGGATCTGGGTGTCACCGTATACTGCTACGTTACCATCCACAATCACGATGAGGAATCCCTGAACAACTTTGAATCAGCAGTTCAGGATGTCCAGGAGGTAGTAGAGTGCTATTCCACCAGCGGAGACAAAGACTATGTCCTGCGCGTTGTAGTGGATAGTGTGGAACACTATGAGCAATTACTGAAGCGCTCTCTGGTACACCTGCCAAACGTGGCCTCAGTCAACTCCACCTTTGCCCTCAAGCAGGTGAAGTACACCACCCAACTGCCACTTTAAGCCAAAAGTGTGAAAAGTAAAGCCCCTTGCTTTAACGCATGGGGCTTACTGAGAAAATTTCGGTTACTCTGCAAGCTCCCGCAGCGCATTAAGTAAATGATCAAGCGTTTCCTGCAGTGATTTACTGTCACAATCCACCGTTATTTCTGCATATTGCCGGTAAAGGGCCTGTCGCTCTTCAAATAAGTCCGCAAAAGACTGCCCGGGCGCCTTCGCTATGCCACGGCTTTCATAATTGTGGATACGCCGGCGCAGTTCCTCCGCTGAACACTGAAGAAACACTACCACACCCTGACTGCGTAGATTCGCCATACCCTCATCGCTATAGACTGCGCTTCCGCCAGTGGCAATAACATCACTGGGGAGGGTGGCCTCAGCTAATACCTCCCCTTCAATGGCGCGGAGATTAAGATAGTCACTTTCAGCCATAATTTGCTGCAAAGTCTTGCCCTCTCTGGACTGGATCAGAACATCAGTATCTGTAAACCCCAGTGCTAACTCCTTTGCCAACAACACCCCCAGCGTACTTTTACCGGCGCCGGGCATTCCAATCAGGACAATACTTTTTCTTTTTTTCATTTTATTAATACTTGCACATTCAATCGCTACGGCGGGGAAAGAATACCGAGCGCAACCAGCCCAATAAGGTGTTCCCACCCAACATCATCTTATCCAATTCATCCAGATTATGCGCTTGGCGAAAGGCATCGGCAAATAATGCCTCGCGGGTAATCATTCGCCGCTTGGGATTAATTGATTTAATGGTTTTTGCCGGATTGCCTGCAACAACCGTATTTGCGGGGACATCCTTGGTGACGATACTGCCGGCTCCCACTACAGAATTATCACCGATAGTGACACCTTTGCAGATGGTTGCACTATCTCCAATCCAAACATTGTTACCCAGGCGCACCGGGGAGGTACACCGGAAGGGCCGCGTGCGATTGTAGAGCCCGTGCCAATCAGAATCGGAAATATACACATTGGCTGCGATCATACAGGCATCGCCAATCTCAATAGATTGAGCCGCAGAAATACGCACCCCTGGAGATATCAATACGAAATCCCCAATAGTAATAAATGCTTCTCCCCCCTTGTGTCCAAAAGTGGTAAAGCGAATACATTTCTCGTTGTTGGAGATTAAGTGAGGGTAATTTCCAAGCCGAACATTTTCGCCAAAAACATGGACAGAACCCGGGTCCATCACTTCCGGCTCAACCCCAACCGCATCGAATTGTGGCAGAAGGAAATACTCTGTTCGCCATTTGCGCCAACGCAGCTGCAGTCGCTTGAGCCAATAGGGCCTGTGATCCTTACGCATATTTTAATTTCTACTTATATTTTATGGGATTTACGGAGCCCTGAGTTAAAACCCAATTGCTTTTGTATTAGTGGCAGTTTAGTGTTTCGGCCACGAAAAATAGCAAGCGTTTACCCATGTCCCTAAATCTACCTATTGATATTCGAGCAATTAAAGGTTTCCTCGCCGCCCATGAAGGGGAAGCTCTCTACCACCTGGCAGCTGAAGCCAGCTCACTGGGTCCCTGTCTTGAAGTGGGCAGCTACTGCGGCAAATCATCAATTTACCTGGCCAGTGCCTGTAAGCTGACCGATAACGTCCTGTTCGCCGTGGACCACCATCGAGGATCTGAAGAGCACCAGCCCGGAGAGGAGTATCACGATCCCGAACTGTTTGATGGCCAGGCCAATTTAATGGACAGTTTTCGCACTTTCCGCGCGAATATTCGCGCGGCTGAATTGGATGACTGGGTTGTTCCCGTCGTCGCCCCCTCCGCAACAGCTGCACGCTGCTGGAATACCCCTTTGGGTCTCGTATTTATTGACGGCGGCCACTCCCTGGAAGCGGCCATGACCGATTATCGCAGCTGGTCCCGCCATATCGTGCCCGGCGGCTATCTGGCGATCCACGATATTTTCCCGGACCCCGCCGATGGCGGCCAGGCGCCCTACGATATTTACAAGCTAGCCCTGGCTTCCGCTCAATTCGAGCTCGTCGAAACTGTCGACACCCTGGGAATCCTGCGCCGCATTTAAGGGCAGGCACACCGATGTAAACAGCTCGCTCGCTGGCGTTAATCCGGCGAGCGCATCGGCAGCCAGAAGCATGGCTCCTACAGTCCAGGTGGTTTTTTCCTCCGGCCAGATGGCCTCATCCCGGTAGACATAACCGGTCCAGTAGCCCCCATCTTTATCCTGCCAGCGGTGCAAGCCGCGATACAAAATTTCCGCCCGCGAACGCTGGCCAGCAGCGATTAGGGACATGGTGAGTTCGCAGGACTCAGCCACCGTCACCCAGGGCTCATCGCTGACGCAACGACATCCCAACCCAGCCACGACAAACTCATCCCAGCGCTGCTGAAGCCGCAACTGCGCTGCCTCACCAGAAAAGGCACCGGTTAATACGGGATAAAACCAGTCCATTGAAAAGCGCGCCTTGCTTTCCCAGGTGCGATCAAAGCGCTCCGGTTTATTGCGCAGCGCATCGCCCAGAGCTTCCCGGGCAAGTATCCATTGGGGGCGAGCAACCCCCAGCTGGTGGGCAATATTAATTGCGCATTCCAGACTTTTATAAATGGAAGAACAACCGGTGATCAGGGCATCTTCCATAGGGGCGCCCTCTGAATCTACCGCCCAATGAATTTCGCCAAATTCTGTTTGTAAGCGCAATACAAACTCGATTGCACGCTCAACCATCGGCCAATAGCGCTGTAAAAACAGTGTGTCTCTACTGATCAGGAAGTACTGCCAAATTCCTGTTGCCACATAGGCAACAAAATTGGTTTCACGGCGCTCCCGGTTGTCAATATCGCCATCTTTATAAGCGGCCCACCAGCTGCCGTCCTCCAGCTGAATCTCAGCCAACCAGCAATAGGCGTTTTCAGCAGCTCTGAACTCTCCGGCAATGGCGAGCCCCATAGCGGCCTCAACATGATCCCAGGGGTCGGCATAGCCCCCTTTAAACCAGGGAATTGAGCCATCGGGGAGTTGCTGGGAGAGAATATAGGCGGCGCTATCCTGGATAAATCCTTCAGGGAAAAGACCAGAAGCTTTTGCCGGCACAGAAATTTTACTCATGCCTCAGCTCCCTCAGGCAGGGAGAGGGGCGCATCCACTCGTTGTGTCGACCCGACAGGTTTCACAAAATAGAGAGCAATACTTTTTCCCAACAGCGGGTTCAATAGTTTTTCGAGAATACGGGTAAAGGCTGGTTTCTTCATCAGATCCCACACCAACAGGCGGTGATAGGCAGAGACCAAGCGGGAATCGGGCTTGTCCCAAAACAAACACTTTAACCACCAATAAGGTGCATGTAACGCATGGGCCTTATGCCGGGCAAAATAGTGGTGCCCCAGCTTTTCAATATCCTCTCGCAGCTCGCGCTCGCGGAATATCCGGATATGCCCACCCTCAACCTGATGGTATTCATCGCTGAGTTTCCAACACACCCACTCAGGAAAAAATGCCGGTACTGTCGCGGCAAAAATACCAGAGGGCTTTAATACCCGGTTAATCTCAGCCAGGACAGACTTGTAATCGGGGATATGCTCAAGTACCTCTGAGCAGATAACCACATCAAAACTCCCATCGGCAAATGGTAGTTGCAAGCCATTGGCAACTCCGAACTGCAAGCGACCCTTTGAATGCTCGGGAGAGCGGAAAGGTTCCGCTCGCTCACTGGCAGTGCGCACATCATCAAAACACAGGTCAATGCCGTAAACATCAACCTCATCGGTGATCATCAAGTGAATGGAATGGCGCCCTTCACCGCACCCCAAGTCGAGGACTTTTTGGCCAGGGCGAAGATTTAAGTGCTGGGGATCTACAGTAATCATTAAGCCGCCTCCGCACTGCGCATATTCGGAGTTTCTATTTCATGACTGCTGGGTTGTTCCGCCAATGTATGTCCGAGAATTTCCCGGTAATATTTCACCAAACTCTCTGCAGCGATTTTCCAGGAAAATTTATTTTCAATGCGCTGGCGACCTTTCTCACTGAGTTCTTTTCGCAGCGCTTCGCTGGATAAAACCTGGCGCAGGGCATTGGCCAAAGCTTCGTGATTTCCTGCAGGGACCACGATTCCGGCATCCCCAACCACCTCAGGCAAAGCACCCCCGTCACTGGATACTACCGGAGCACCACATGCCATTGCCTCCCCGGCAGGTAAACCAAATCCTTCGTAGAGCGATGGGCAAACTACCGCTGTAGCCTTGCGGTAATTATCGACCAGTTCTTCGTTAGAAATACCGGAGACAAACTGAACCCTATCCTGAAGATCCAGATCGTGAAGCAAGTGTTCCGTGGCTCCACCTTCGCGTAATTTGCCAACCACCAACAACTCTATGTTTTCATATTCCTGGCGTAATTCCGCCAACGCCTGTAATAAAAAGCGCAGACCTTTAAGCGGCTGGTCTGCCGATGCGGTGGTCATAATTCGCAGAGGCAAGCGCTTATTCTCTGCCCCTGGGTTGAATAATTCGGTATCAATACCGTTGTAAATCAGGTGAATCTGCTCGGGAGCTACGCCAAACTGCTCGATAATATCCCGCTCAGATTGCTTGGAAACTGTCACGATATGGCGAAGCTTCCGCGATACCTTAATCTGCATATTCAAAAAATTATGCCAGCGACGTACCAGCAAACGAAAACGCCAATCGGGGGCGGCATCTAATGCCAGTTGGCGATCCCGGGTAATGGGGTGATGAATTGTCGCGACAACAGGCAATCCATTTTTCTCGATATCCAGCAAGCCGTAGCACAGTGATTGGTTATCGTGAACAATGTCGTATTGTTTGCCGTGCTTGCGCAGGTATTTATTTACCCGACGGCCAAAGGTATAAGGCTCGGCAAAGCCGCCGGTAAGCTTACTCCACCATTCAAAAAAATCCGCCCACGACAGCAGGTGGCGAGGTTTCAAAGCCCGCGCTGGACGCTCAACTTCATAGAGGTTCAACCCTGGCATTTTGATGAGTTTTACGCGCTCATCCAGTTCTGGGTAGGGCTGGCCAGAAATAACATCCACGGAGTGACCAGCATCAACCAGTGCTTTACTCAGGTAGCGCAGGTAGATGCCCTGACCACCACTGTGTGGATTGCTGCGATACCCCAAAAGGCATATTTTTAGTGGCTGCGTCTCGCCAGCCGTTGGACCGTCTGCACAATTTCCCAAGGCGGTCATAGTTTCCCCATCTGCAATATTCTTATACCCCATAACATTATCCGCTCTCGCACAGACATTCTGCGAATGCCAACGTCTAAGAACCGACCGTCTGGGGTGTCTCGCTGGTAAAGCGGAAGAATACACTGGCGGAGAAATGACTGCTAGGCGGAAGCGGTCCACACTCTTGGTATCCTGGCCCAAGGATGTGTGCTCGCAAGCCAAAATAGCAACAAAAGCCCAGCAACCGCACACCGTGTCATTCGATACACTCAAGCCATGGCGACTTTAAAAGAAGGGATTAATACGAACAGGAAGTGGAAATAAGTCAATCGAGAATAAAAAAATGCCCGCCAAAAGGCGGGCCAGATTTCTCGAACACACTTTCAGGAGGAGAGTTTCAAGCACATTACGCACTTAAATTTAGGTATAGCAGAGGAAATACCCCCACTAACTCTCCTGTCGTGAAAGCCGTTCACTAAAACGGCAATCGGCGCTAAAGCACACCGCCAATCTTTATACCCGATGCAGATAACTCTGGTATTCAACATCGGTAACGCGGGCAGCTATCTCTGCTTGCTCCTGTCTTTTCAACAGAGAGAACAATTCCACAAAGCGTGGATCAAGATACTCGCGCCACAAAGGGCTCTGCTCAAAGCGCTCCAGTGCACCACTCCAGGTATTGATCAACTTCTCACTCTCCACCTGATAGGCATCGCCTTCCACGGGTGCAGGCGCTTCCATCTGGTTCTCAATGCCATGACACACACCAGTGAGAATCGCAGCTAACACCAGATAGGGGTTTACATCCGCCCCGGCAATACGGTGCTCGATACGCCGCGCCACAGGATCACTGGCGGGCACACGCAAAGTTGTAGTGCGATTATCGTAGCCCCAGCAGAGATTCAGCGGTGCGTGAGAGCTCTCCTGGAAGCGACGATAAGAGTTGCTGTGAGGTGCGAAAAACGCCATCGCATCGTTGGCTGTCGCCAGCATTCCTGCTGCGGCATAACGCAGTAAATCGGAGCCAGTGTCAGAACCGTCATCAAAAACGTTCTTTCCATTGGCGTCGATCAAACTCATATGCACGTGCATTCCGTTACCCGCCTGATCCCCGAAAGGCTTGGCCATGGTACTCACGCGGAAGCCGTGACTGCGCGCCACCCCTTTTAACAAGCGCTTAAACAGTAATGTTTGGTCTGCCACTTTAACGGGATCGGCACTGTGCAACAGGTTGATTTCAAACTGTCCCGGCGCACACTCCGACAATACTGAATCTGCGGGAATACCCTGTGCCTCGCAGGCAGCTCGCACATCGGCAAAGAAGTGTCGCTGTGCATTGAGCTCGGACAGATCGTATACGTCGGTGGAAGGCACCAGCTCGGCGTCGTTATCGCTAACCGGGCGCGGACGCGCCAGATGATCCACCTCATCGCGGAGCAGATAGAATTCCAGCTCGGTCGCACACACGGCGGTATAACCCAGTTTACCGAGACGCTCTACAACGCATTGCAACTGGCTGCGGGGATCGGCATAGAGAGAGGAGCCATCTGCCTCATGCAACTGCATATGCAGCTGGGCGGTGGACTCGCGATGCCAGGGCGCCAGGCTAATAGGCGAAACCGGCAGACAAACGCCATCGCTGTCTCCACTGGCAAATACCAGCGGGCTGTCTTCAATATCCCGCCCCCAGATATCGAGACTGACCGCGCTACGCGGCATTTGCAGACTGCCCTTGAGCAATTTCTCCGCAGCTTCTGCCGGCAACCACTTCCCTCGCGGCACGCCATTGATATCGAACATAAAGCCTTCGATCCACTTTAGGTCCGAGTGCTCTGCCAGGAATTTTTGCGACTGCTCCAGCAGATCGGGCTGGGCAGTGAATTCTTTTTCTTGAGACATAAGGTGCCTGGGGTGATCCAATCTAAACGCAGAGACGGCCCAACACCGCTTTTCCATTCAAACTATGGAAAACGGGGTATCAGACCGCCTCTGCAACAGAGTATCTTGCCGCTATGTTACGCCAGTGCTTTAGCAGTGTCGTCCAGGGCGCGGTGCGCTTTTTCTACCAGCTCATCGACCTGTTCAGTGGTCATAATCAGCGGTGGTGCGATAACCATGGCATCGCCAACGGCGCGCATCACCAAACCGTGCTTGATACTCAGGTCACGACATACCGCACCAGCGGTGCAGTCATCATCAAAACGAGCGCGGCTGGCCTTATCTTTTACCAGCTCCAAGGCACCGACCATACCCAAACTGCGGGTTTCGCCAACGATCGGATGCTCCGCCAGTTCAGCCCAACGCTTGGACAGGTAGGGGCCGGTTACATCGCGGACATTCTCGATAATCTTCTCGTTGCGCAGAATATTGATAGTTGCCAGACCTGCCATACAGGCAGCCGGATGCGCGGAATAGGTGTAACCGTGGGTAAACTCGCCACCTTTGGTTTTGATCACCTCAGCGACACGATCACTCACCATGGTACCGCCCAGGGGGAAGTAACCGTTGGTTACTGCTTTGGCGAAAGTCATCAGGTCGGGCTTCATGCCGTAATAGTCGGCACCGAACCACTCACCGGTACGACCGAAACCAAAAATCACTTCATCCATCACCAGCAGAATGTCGTACTGGTCCAGCACCTTCTTGACTTCCGGCCAGTAAGTTTCCGGCGGGATAATTACGCCGCCAGCACCCTGGATTGGCTCAGCGATAAACGCCGCAACATTATCCGGGCCCAACTCCTGGATTTTCTCATCCAGGCTGCGAGCCGCTTGGATACCAAACTCCTCTGGAGACATATCGCCGCCCTCACCAAACCAGTAGGGCTGCTGTACGTACTCAATGTAGTCGAGCGGCTGGAATTGCTTGTGCATACCACTCATACCACCCAGGCTGGCACCGGCAATGGTAGAGCCGTGATAGCCATTCTTACGGGAAATAACGATGCGCTTCTCCGGCTTTTCCTGGATATCCCAGAAACGGCGGATCAGGCGCAGGTTAGTATCATTTGCCTCGGAACCGGAACCCGTGAAGAACACATTGTTCATATGCGCCGGGGTCACTTCAGCCAAGGCGTCGGCCAGTTCAATCGAGGGCACCGTAGTGCACTGGAAGAAGCTGTTATAGAAAGGCAGGGTATTCAGCTGCTCGTAGATCGCATTGCTGATTTCTTTGCGGCTGTAGCCGAGGTTGCAACACCAGAGGCCTGACATGCCATCAAGCATTTTGTTGCCATCAATATCGGTGATGTAAGCGCCCTCGGCGCTGGTAATCACACGGGTCCCCTGCTGGCCCAAGTCATGGAAGTCAGTAAATGGGTGTAGCAGGTGCTCACGGTCGTGTTGCTGCAGCTCAGTCTTGTTCATATTTCTCTCCTGGCTTTCACAGGCCTTGCTCAGCGCCCACCAATCGGGCTCAAAAGGCCAAATCGTTACCACTAATTTGTGATCACATTCTAGTGGGGCCATCGACAGAAGCGCAAGGTCTATCTGCCCTTACCGAAAACATAAGGTCGAATCGCGCCAGTGCGAGGAGAAAAAAGGGAACTAAATAGTCAACTGGGGGGGAAAGGAGCCGCTACAGCAGCTCCTCTGCAGAGATAGAGCCGAGCCCCTCTTCAATATCCTGCTGAATGGCTTTGCGCACCTTCAACTCATCTTTACTGGCAATAGCTTCGAGCAGATCTTGATGCCGGTCTGGCAACTCCTGCACGCCAAAGCGCTGGAAAACCAAGTGCTGGAGGGGAGCTGTCTGTAGCCACAGGCTCTCGATCAGGGATAGGATGATATGGGGCTGCCCCAGGCGATAAAGGGTAAAGTGAAATTCCAGATTAGTGGTTACATAGCGCTCGATGTCTTTCTGAGCGAGAGCTTCTGTTACACGCTCATCCAGCTCCCGAAGTTGCGCTAATTCTGCATCCCCGACCAATGGCAGGGCCTGTTCAGCGGCCTGACACTCCAGGGCCACACGAGCGGCACAAATCTCTGCCAGTTTTTCCGGGGTCATTGTCGGCACCCTGACCCGGCGGGTATCTGACAGCTCCAAGGCCCGCTCCGAGGTCAGGCGACGCAACGCTTCGCGAACCGGCATTGGACTGCAATTAAGCTCCGAGGCCAGACCCCGGATAGTAATCGCCCTACCCGGCAAAAACTTTCCCCGCAGAATGGCATCCCGCACCTGAAAATAAACCCTCTCCTGGGTTGTGCGGTACTCTTCCTGGGGACTGTTAAATTCCTGCACCATACCTATGCTGCCCTGACCTGCTCCAACATATGAGGGACATCCTCCGCACCCACCTCAATTAAATGTTCAGCCGCCCGGCCACTTTGCCAAATTTCATAAAAATCATCTGCCACCCGGCGACTGAAATCAACCACCCGTCCCCAGTACTTCAAACGGTCTTCACGGCCGAGCTTGTAGAAATCATTGCGGTCTGGAATTTTTCCATAGGGCAAGGAGGCAACAAATTTGGGCGAGGGAGCCACAACCAGAGTGGATTGCATGGCATCTCCGCGAACCCGTCGCCAAGAGAGCCCTTTATCAAACCAGCCGGGCACCATATAGGGGAAAAAGTGCGGGTAGAGCACTAGGCCCCGGGGGTGGCGGAAGCGCAGATCAAAGTGGTAATCGGTGATACCGCCATCGCGATAATTACCCTGTGGAGCTCCCTCCGGTGTCTGCACCCCTGTCATTACCAAAGGGATACAGCCACTGGCCAGTACAGCAGCGCAGGTATTTTGCTCGGTCAGCGGAATATTTTCGGTGCTCAGATTCTGGAAGTGAATGCCTGCCGACTCTTGCGAATGAAAAACCACCCGCTCCCAAAAAGCGCTCAGGCTGTTGCGAGATACAGCATTTGCCAGTGCCGAGGCGAGTAATGCCGGCGCCAACAGCGCCTTGTTTTCACTGGCCAGCGGCCCCCTGCCCCTGACCGCCACAAAGTGGCTGTGCCAAATGGGATTTTCCACTACCTCGCGCGCACCTTCAGCGCCCAACACTGCCTGCAGCATCTTGCGACCGCCGGCAGTAATCTCTTCAGGGGAGGGTTTGTCAGAATAGGCTTGGTAGATGTAGTGGTGCTCTAGTCGCTCAAGTGCTGACAGCGGCTCTGCCATTGCGTAACACATGTTGCGAAAACTACCGATAGATGATCCCAAGGTGACAATTGGCTCGCTCCGCTCCTTGAAGAACTCCCCCATCAATACCCGATCCAACTGGCTAATCACCAGCCACTTGGGACCGCCGGAAGCGCCGACCAGCGTCGAAAATTGCCTCTGGGACAATCCCTCTTCACGTATGCGCCGCGCAGCCGTCTCTCCGGCCAGTAGAATACAACTGGTATTTTTCACTCACTTACTCTTTTTCTTGGCCGTCAGAATTTATCTCAGGTTTCAACTATCCCGGGCTACCACTCACCCTGATTATCCATAGACATCCAGGGCTCCTGGGGTGGGAGGGGCTCTCCACTTTGCAGCAACTCAATGGAAATCCCATCTGGGGAGCGAAGAAATGCCATATGGCCGTCTCTCGGAGGCCTATTGATGACCACCCCCTGATCCATCATGCGTTGGCACACCCCGTAAATATCATTTACCCGATATGCCAGGTGTCCGAAATTCCGCCCGCCAGTGTAGCTTTCCGGGTCCCAATTGTAAGTGAGTTCCAATGTCGGGGCCTTATTCTCCCTGGCCGCTTCAAGATCCTCGGGAGCTGCGAGATACACTAGGGTGAAACGCCCTTTATCATAATCATTTCGACTAACGACCTGCAGGCCCAGCTTTTCACAGTAAAACGCCAGAGATTCATCCAGATTGGTTACGCGAACCATCGTGTGTAAGTACTTCACCCTCTACTCCTTCTTGTTGCCAAGCTCTACAATCAGCCCATAACAAATAAATCGGCTTTTTAAAGCTAAACGCATATGTATAAAAAATTCTATCGCGAGTTCCTTCAGGCGCCCAGTGGCAGTCCCTCTTCCATGCTGCACATGGCTTGCCACTCCCACCACTACTGGCCCGATGTTACCCTTGATGCAGTACAGCAGTACTGGCGCGATTCAGCACTTCTGGCCGATGAAAAATGGGGGCCAATTTTTGAGGAGAAGATACCCTCATGGCAAGCGGCGATCGCAAAATCCCTCAACCTACCCAGGGCAGACTTGATCGCTATAGCCCCAAATACCCATGAACTAGTGTATCGGCTACTGAGTTCATTCGATCCCAGTAAACCATTGCGCATTCTCACTACAGACGGAGAGTTCTACAGTTTTACTCGCCAATTACAACGTCTGGAAGAGCTTCCTCAAGTAGAGGTAACGAGAGTTGCCAAAGAACCCTACGCCACCCTGGCGGAAAGATTTGAGACCGAGCTACATAAAAATGAATACCATCTGGTCTATGCCAGCCTGGTATTTTTTGACTCCGGTGTGGTATTTCCCCGGCTGCTGGAGGTTGCAGCACAGAAACCGCACGACACACAATTCGTTATCGACGGATATCACGGTTTTTTTGCTCGCCCAATCGATCTTTCAACCGTTGCAGACAAGGTTTTTTTTACGGCAGGATCATATAAGTACCTAGGCGCCGGTGAAGGCCTGTGTTTTATGACAATTCCTGCGAACTGTACACTGCGCCCTGTAAATACCGGCTGGTTCGCAGAAATGGCTGAGCTGGAGAATCACTCGGAAGAAGTCGGATATAGCGACAATTGGCTGCGCTTTGCCGGGGCGACCATGGACTATTCAACACTCTACAAAGCCCTGGCTATTTTCGATTTATTCCATCGCGAAGGCATTACCATCGAGAAAATACACAGCTATGTTCTCAATGCGCAAACCCGGTTCCTGAGTAGCATGGATAACTCAGACCATCCCATCTTGAATCGCAACAACTTGATTTGTCATGATCTGGAAGAAGGTCACGGCCACTTTTTCACATTTGACTGCTCACAACCAGAAATCTCACAGAGGGTCCAGGAAGAACTTAAGGCTCGAGCAGTTCTGTGTGATCGCCGACAACAGTTTCTCAGGCTGGGATTCGCCATCTATCACGATAAGGATGAAACTTACCAGCAGGTTTTTAACTCTTAAAGCTTCAGAGCTAAGAGGACAGAGTGATTTTTACCACCGCCGCTAGAGCATATTTCACACCTAAAAGGCACACCGGCTCAGCTGCGGTTCAGGATTCAATTTATAAAATAATGGCGCCATTTTCGTCGCAACAATTAGCACTCAATGGATAAGGAAGCGTTATGAAAGCAGTAAAAATTTCAGTAATTTCCCTTCTCGCCCTGCTCGCCACCGCCTGTGGTAACGAGCGGGCTCCAGAAGACCGGGGGACTATGGTATCCATCGCTGCACGGGGGGAGGCAAGTCAGGTTCCTGATATCGCAAAAATTTCTGTCGGAGTGGTAACCGAGTCAGAGGACAGCAAACAGGCAATGCGCGATAACGCCAATCAGATGGAGTCTTTAATGGCCGCCATCAAAAAATCGGGTATCAACAAGAAAGATATTCAAACCACAGGCGTTAACCTGTCTCCGCGCTACCAGTACCAGCAAAACAAAAAACCCCGAATCACTGGTTACACCGCGCGAAATACCGTCAGCGTGAAGGTTCGCAAATTGGATGAACTCGGCAAGGTCTTGGACAATCTTACTGCCGCTGGCGCAAACCAGATCAACGGTCCGAGCTTCGAAATTGGTGAACCTGCTCCAGTTCAAGCCAAAGCCCGGGAAAAAGCCCTTGAAGACGCCCAGGAACGTGCAGAAATGTACGCCAAAGCGCTGGGTACAAAAGTACGTCGCATTGTCAGTATTTCAGAAAATGGCAACGGCGGTATGCCACGCCCCATGATGTTCACTGAAAGGGCCAAGATGGCAGACAGCGCTTCCACCCCTATATCACCAGGAGAAACCACACTTACCGTCAATCTGGATCTGGTATACGAACTCGAGGACTAATACGGAGCAATAGCTACTCATATACGGGGGCAGGAAGGATACACGGCGCTTGGGGCCATTCGGAGCTTGAATATATTCATAGCGCATTTCGATTCTTCCCTACTGCCCCGCAGTAGCTGATGTCTTGCCAGCAGTGAAACCCCACAACAGCCTTGCTGTTTCACTGCCATTCTTCTCTACCGGCTAACCGCTGATATCTTGCTCAAGAAACACATCGCCTGGCAGCTCGCTGGATTCTTTGTAAATAACGCCTTCTTTCATTACAAACAGAACCCGTTGCATTTCCGAAATATCTTCCAGGGGATTTCCAGCCACAGCGATAATATCAGCTATCTTGCCCTCGCTAATGCTGCCCAGCTCATCCTGTACTTGCAGTAGTTGGGCTGCATTCCAAGTCGCTGAACGCAGTGCATCTGCCGGGCTCATTCCACCCTGTACCATCAGTAAGAATTCACGGGCATTATCGCCGTGACGGGTAACACCGGTATCGGTTCCAAACGCAATTTTTACTCCGCGCTTGTGAGCGCGGCTAAAAGTATCCTGCATCAAAGGCCCCATAGTCGCGGCTTTCGGGCGCACTAGGTCTGGCAGAAAGCCTTCAATTGCCGATTTTTCTGTCACCCACTCACCAGCCATTAAAGTCGGCACAAACCAGGTGTTGTTACGGCGCATCAGGTCCATCACTTCATTATCCATATAGGTGCCGTGTTCAATGGAGTCCACCCCAGCACGAATTGCGCGAATCATTCCCTCCTTACCGTGGGCATGTACTGCAACCGTGAAACCATAGTCCTTAGCAGCCTCAACAATTGCCTCCAACTCATCCTGCATAAATTGAGGGTTCTGGCCGCTCTTTGCCACACTCAAGACTCCACCAGTCGCGGTGATCTTGATCAGGTCAGCGCCGTCCTTATAGCGCTGACGAATCGCTTTGCGTGCGCTGATAGGCCCATCAATAACACCATCCACCGGGCCAGGGTTCCCCATCAAGTCCTGCCTGAGCCCATTGGTCGGGTCAGCGTGCCCACCGGTAGTTGCGATTGTCTTTGCCGCCGTATAAATACGCGGACCTTCCACCAGGCCTTTGTTGATTGCATTACGTAAACTCACAGTCACATTGTCGTGATCACCAAGATTTCGAATCGTGGTAAATCCAGCCTGTAGAGTGCGATGAGCAGCATCCACGCCGCGCAAGGTAAAATCGGCAGTATTCCAGCTGAAAGACTCCATATAAGCACGCGGCCCAAACTCGTAAGTGAGATGGCTGTGCATATCCATCAAACCTGGCAATACCGTATATTCTCTCAAGTCGACCAAGCGCTCTCGATCGCGCTTGGCAAACCCCTTCTGTACTGACTCAACTCGCCCATCGACAATATGAATGGTGCGGTCTTCCAATAATTTTCCATTACTGCTATCAAATAATTTGCCAGCGTAAATTGCGATGCTCTCGGCCCCAGCCTGTAAACTAAAAAGCCCAGCAAATACCGACAAAGCCACGGCGGCTGCGCGGTTGACAAAGTAGCTTCGGTTGGTCTTTGTTGTCATTGTCGTCCCCAGTAGATCTCTTTTAGATTCTTAACGTCCTTTACCAAGATCGCACAATCTACGCAATTACCCAGGCGAGAGGAAGCCTCTATGAAAATCTATGAGTTCGCAGCAGCACCAAACTGTCGACGTGTTCGCATGTTTATGGCAGAAAAAGGTGTGGATATCGAATATGTAACAGTAGATATCGCTAAAGGGGAAAACCTTACAGCAGAGTATGGGAATAAGAATATTTTGAAAAAAGTTCCTTTACTGGAGCTTGAGGACGGCACACATATTTCCGAATCAGCCGCCATTCAACGATATATTGAAGAACTACATCCAGAGCCTCCTCTATTTGGCAGAAATGCAAAAGAAAAGGCTCAGGTTGAAATGTGGAATCGTCGTGCTGATTTCAACATGATGTATCACATTGCTATGAATTTTCAGCATGTAACTGGTTTCTTTAAAGACCGGATGAACGTTTATCCAGAGTTTGGGAAGGACTGCGGCAAGGAGGCCATGAAGTTTATTGGCATCCTTAACGACCATTTATCAGATCATCAATACTTGGTTGAAGACTACTTCTCCGTAGCAGATATTGCCATGGTGACCTGCATGGACTTCGGAAAGATTCAGGACTTGCGACCCAATACTGAAGAGCACCCCCACGTAGTCCGCTGGCGTGAACAACTTAAAGAGCGCCCCAGTTTTAAAGCTTAAACCCTATTTCCCCACCCAAACAGGGCGGGGAAATAATTTCAATCAGTCCTTTGCAGGAAGCACCTCAACGGGGCCAATATCTAAGGCTTCAACCTCGCCTTTAATCTTACTCAGATCCCCAACAATCACCCAGGTGAATTGGTCTGGTGCAAGATACTCCTTAGCGGAGGCCTCCACTTTTTCCTTATTCAGTGCTGAAACCCGCTGTGGATATTCGGCAATATATTCCTCTGGAAGCCCCTTCTCCACCTGCCAATTAATACTGGAAAGCAATTGCCCTTTGGTCTGGAATCGAGCACTTTGTTTTAGGACTTCATCATTCTGGTAGTCCTCAAGCTCTTTTGCAGTAATAGGACGCTCTCCTAAGTATTCCTCATACTCTTTTACCAATTCCTTAATGGCTGGAGCTGTTTTATCAGTTTGCACAGGAGCAAAGAGGATATAAGGACGCTGCCCTTCTGTATCGAGGGAAACCGCGCGGGCACCATAGGACCAATGCTTGTTCTCACGAAGATTCATATTGACCCTGGACGTAAACTTTCCGGCAATAATATTTGTCATCGCATCAAAAGCTTCAGCTCCCTGCGGCTGCCAAGGCGGCATCAGCAGACCTGCCATGATATAACTCTGTTGTGCGCCGGGGCGGTCGAGCAAATAAACTCGAGCCTTTTCCGGGCGGGGCACCTTGGCAACTTCAATTTTGGGAAGCTCTGATTTAGGAGCAGTCCACTTTCCGAGAGTTTCATTCAGCAGAGGCTCTATTTCTTTTTCAGTAACATCGCCCACGATCGTCAGGGTTGCATTATCCGGTCGCACCCAGGTCTTTTGGAAATTAACCAGATCCTCACGGGTTATGGACTTAATACCCTCGGGAGTACCCGATCCCGTCAAGGGAGAGCCATAAGGGTGGTTTTCTCCAAATAGTAGCGGCGGCAGTTCACGCATAGCCAGGCCCTGAGGCTGGGCTTTTTCCTGGGCTATTGCATCCAGGCGATTGGACTTAACCCGCTCCAGGTCAGACTCTGGGAAACGAGGTTCAGTAACCACCTTCTCAAATAGCTCCAGCGATGGCTCCAGCTGCGTCTTAAGGGCACTCATGCTGATATTGTTATAATCAAGGCCGCTACCACCACCAATATTTACACCAAGCTCTTCTGAGCGAGAGCTAAATTCCAGGCTATCCAGATCACCCGCACCTTCGTTCAGCATTTGCGCCGCAACTGAAGCCAGACCTGGCTTATTTTTATCTGCGGAGGCACCACTGCGAAATTGCAGATTCATTAGTACAACGGGAGTATCGTGACGTTCGGCCAGGACAACCTTTAATCCATTTTTGAGGGTAAATTCTTTTTGCTTTGGCAGTTCCAGCTCTACATTTTTGTCTACCTCGGGGAGCTTGCTGCGGTCAGCACCCTCCGCCGCTGCCGTATACTTCTGCTTCGGCTCCATAATTAAGGTGTAGGAGTCCTCTTTCAACCACTGCTCAGCCACTTCTTGAACTTCGAGAGCGGATACTTTTGCATAATCCTCCACGCCTTCTATCAAGGCTCCGGGATCGCCAAAATAAAACTCCGACTGGGCAAGGATGTCACTCTTACCACCAAAACCACCGGTTTTTTCCAACCCCTTTACCAGCCCGGCAAACTCACTCTGTTTAACCCGGCGCAGCTCATCCGCATTCACACCATTTTTTGCGAATTGCTTTAATTCTTTATTCAGTAAGTCTTCAACTTTTTCTACAGACTGCCCAGGTTTCACGTCGACGATAATCATCAACTGCCCTGCAAGCTGACGGCCATAATAAAAAGCGCTGACACTGGTGGCCACTTGCTCATCGCGAACTAAACGGCGGTAAAGAAGAGAGTTTTTTCTATTGGCGAGAAGGGAAGTCATTAATTCCAGCGCATCTTCCACTTCACTACCCACTGCAGGCACATTCCAAACCTTGTAGATTCGAGTTTGGGGCACCTGATCGTAAACCACCTCCCTCTTTTTCACCTGGGTAGGTAGTTCCCAATTCTTAATGCGCGGTTGCACTCCAGTGCTCGGGATATCACCAAAATACTTGCGTACCTTGGCCATCGCATCTTTGACCGTAACATCACCCGCAATCACCAAAACGGCATTAGCAGGCTGATAATGGTCTTCAAACCATTTTTTGACATCTTCAAGACTGGCGTTATTCAGGTCCTCCATCGAGCCAATCGGCGTCCACGAATAGGGGTGCCCTTTGGGGAAGGTGCTCTTGGCAATAATATCGAACGCTTTGCCATAAGGTGCATTCTCCCCCTGGCGCTTTTCATTCTTTACAACACCGCGCTGCTCATCCAAAACCTCCTGGGTAATTGCACCTTTAAAATGCCCCATTCGGTCGGACTCCATCCACAGCGCCATATCCAGGGCGCCTTTGGGCACGGTGACAAAATAATTAGTGCGGTCATTGCTGGTGGTGCCATTCATATCGGTGGCCCCAGAGCGCTGGAAGGGTTCGAAATATTCCCCTGGGAAGTTTTCGCTACCGTTAAACATCAAGTGCTCAAATAAATGAGCAAATCCGGTTTTACCTGGCGGCTCGTCCTTAGAGCCTACTTTGTACCAAAGATTGGTAGAAACAACGGGGGCTTTGTGGTCTTCATGCACAATCACCGTCAGGCCATTGGGCAATACTTCCCTATGGAAAGGAATCTCCAACTTGGGTGGCGGGACATACGCCTCTTTATCGGATGCAGCAGCCTTGCTACTGGCTGCTGCTTCCTTATCCACCGAAAGCGCATGAGGCGTATCATCGGTAGACTTTCCGCAAGCGGTAAGGCCAGTAATAGCGATGGCAACGCTGATAAGTAGCGGACGCAAGTCCATATTGTCACTCCCTTTTAAAAAACCGCAATTTCAGGATGGCAAGTTTAGGCCAGCTTTCCTCCAGAGTGTCAGCAAAACCTTTTACCAACCGCAATTTAGCAAATATTCCAGGCAAAAAAATGGGCACCGAAGTGCCCAAATCAATACATCACAGAGAGAAGCGAGATGACAATCGCCCAAGGAATCAGGTCACCAGCTCTACTCCTGCGCTGAAAACATTACGCTGCCACAGTACCAGACTTGTCTTCGGCCTCGCCTACAACCGTATGGTGACCAAAGCGCTCCTCGGCAACACGGTCCGCTACGTGAGCGGTGGTCTGGCCGGTTTCATCGGCACGCTCGAACACTTCTTTCATAGTGTTGCCAATCTCTTCGATATGAGCGCGCACTTCTGCAGCGTCGTAATCGCCTTTCTGCTGGTAGTAAACATCGATAATACCGCCAGCATTAATGACATAGTCCGGTGCGTACAAAATACCTTTCTCGCGAAGCACTTCAGCGTGACGCTCTTCCGCCAACTGGTTATTGGCCGCGCCAGCGATCGCCTGAACCTTCAAACGGCTGATGGTGTCATCGTTGAGAATTGCACCCATCGCACAGGGGGCAAACAGATCTACGTCCAGGTCAAAGATTTCGTCGGCAGTTACGGCTATGGCACCAAGCTCTGTAACCGCACGATCAATATTGTCTTGGAAAATATCGGTGACAAACAGTTCCGCACCGGCATCCTTCAATAGTTTACCCAGGCGGAAACCGACGTTGCCCACGCCTTGAATAGAGACTTTTAAGCCGGTCAGGTCAGTCTTGCCCCAGCGGTGTTCTACCGCAGCTTTCAGGCCGACAAACACACCGTAAGCAGTCGAAGGGGAAGGATCACCACCATACTCGGAGCCCGCAAACAGGCCGGAGACAAACTCGGTTGTCTCACCGATAACACTCATATCCGCCACGCTCGTGCCAGAATCTTCAGCAGTGATATAACGGCCGCCCAAGGTATTAATAAATTCACCCATAGCGCGCAGTAACTCAGGAGTCTTTTCCTTGCGCGGGTCACCAATAATTACGGACTTGCCACCACCCAGCTTGAGGCCGGCCATTGCGGACTTGTAAGTCATACCCCGGGAAAGACGGAGAACATCATTCAGGGCCTCGCCATCGTCGGCGTAGGGCCACATACGGCAGCCACCCAGTGAGGGACCCAAATTCGTATTGTGTACCGCGATAATGGCCTTCAAGCCACTCTTTGCATCTTGGTAAAACGCCACTTGTTCGTGTTTATCGTAGGCGGAATGGGAAAAAATACTCATTAACTGTTCCTCTCCGGAAGGCCGGTTCTACAGCTGGGGAACAACCACAGCCCTTATCTGTTTTTATCTGGAATAAGATTATATCCAGCTCCCACAGACAAAGTTTGCATATTTTGCACACATGAGCATTAGAATAGCTAAAACATCACACCAAAATATAATTTTTAGGATATCTGTTTGCCTTGGAATAACTTGGGCCGCCCAGTCATTAATCTAGGCGGCTGGCTCTACGCTCTTATTTCTCCATCAATTGGCATTGAATACCGGGCCCTCTCCTACCGCTGGCGGCTCTCTTATAAATTTCCTATAACTGCCCCTCAAGAGAACACGATTCCTGTATAAATCTTCTGGCAAAGAACCACCTTTTGAAGCCTTCCTTAATATGCCTACTTTTTCAAAAATTTTTGAAAACCTCACAACACTGACAACTAAGATCATTTCCACCGCCTAAGCGCGTTACATCCTCTGCGTATGGTCTGGTAGAATCCGCGCCCAAATCGACCCATAGAGATAAACTCGATGCTGAATGCCGACGCTCTAAAACAACTTTCGCAACTGAAAACAGATATTCGCTCCAGTAAGGAGTTTGCCGAAGGCCGGGTTCGCGGCAGTAACGGCAAGTTTGGCTTCGTTGAGTTGGATGACGGGAGGGAAGCCTTCCTGCCTCCCAATGAAATGGAGCGTGTATTTCCCGGTGACCGGGTTCGAGTAAGTCTCTCAGAAGAGAACAAGGGTAAACTCGCGGCAGAGCTCGATGCATTGATCGACAGCCAGCTCGACTACCTTGTTGGCCAGTATGTACAGCGCGGCCAGGGCCACTTTATCCAGCCCACGCAAAATGGCCTGTCCCGCTGGATTTTTCTCCCTCCCAAGGCTCGCGGCAAAGCCCAGCCGGGAGAGTTTATTGCCTGCAAAGTAAACCGCCATCCATTTAAAGACGGCAGAGCGCAGGCCAAGGTGGAGACCGTTATCGGCAAGCCCGATATGCCCGGTATCGAACACGCCTATGTTGTCGCCCAATTCAAGCTGCCTGAGCAATTTGGTGCCGCTGCACAAAAGCAGGCGGACACAATTGCGGAGAAACTGACAACAGTTACCGGTGAGCGCACCGAACTTTCCGAGCTGGGCTTCGCAACTATCGATGCAGAAACCACTCGCGATATGGACGACGCTCTGGCCGTAAGCAGCCGTGACGGGGGCTGGACCCTGCACATTGCTATAGCAGACCCATCATCGCTAATTGATGAGAACAGCCCCCTGGATAAAGAGGCGTTTAATCGCGCCCACAGCCAGTATTTACCGGGCGAAACCCTACCCATGTTGCCGCGCAACCTGTGTGAGAACCTGTTTTCCCTGATTCCCGGTGAGTTGCGCCCCGCCCTGGTTATCCATATCGATATCGATAGCGATGGCACCATTGGCAATAGCCGCTATGAATTTGCCGCTATTCGCTCCCAGCACAAACTGAGCTATGAACAAGTCAGCCGCTTTATTGAGGGTGACGACTCCGCCGTGCCCCAGGAGCAACAGGACAGTCTGCGTAATTTGGCGGCGATCTACGAAGCGCGCGCCGCATACCGTGCCAGCCACTCACTGGCAATGGAAGATCGCCCGGACTATGAAATCCGCTTGAACGATCAGCGCAAGATCGAGCGTATCGAAAAGCAGGAACGCAATATCGCTCAGCGAATGGTCGAGGAAGCCATGCTCGCTACCAATATCAGCATGGGTGGCAAACTCGCCGAGATTGAGCAGGGCTGCTTCTCTGTTCACTTGGGCTTCCGTGAAGAGCGCATGGGAGAAGTTCGCAGCCTGCTGAAAGAGCTGCTGCCTGAGCATGCAGAGGCCGATCTGGGGCAACTGGAGCATTACCTTGCACTGGTTAAGCACCTGGAAAACCATGAAGAGCCGCAGATGAACAACCTGCTCGCCGTGCTCAAGCGTATGCTGCGCCCGGGCCAGCTCGATAACAAGGTAGGGGCTCACCTGGGACTGGGCCTCGAGGCCTACGCCACCGTCACCTCTCCAATTCGCAAGTACAACGACCTGCACAACCACCGCGTTCTGCGCGCTGCTGCGCAGGGAGAGAAAGCCTCCACACTGGCCGATGATAAAATTGAATCCCTGCAGGAAAGCCTGATTCGCGGTCGCCAGGCCAACCGAGCCCTGGAGCAATGGCTCTACGCTCAATTTATCGAGAAGAAAGTTGGCCAGGAATTCACAGGGAAAATTACCCTGGTAAACGGCGCAGGCATCGGCGTGCGACTCGACGACTTTGGTATTGACGGCTTTGTGCGCATTAATGGCGATAAGAAGAACCTGCCCACCTTCGATGGCAAGCACCTGGTTCTTACGCACAATGAAAAACGCTTCCACCTAGAACAGGAAGTTTCAGTTAAAGTAGCGTCTGTCGATGTAGACAAACGACGCATCGCCTTTGAACTGAACGCTGAAAAAACTGAGGCTGCCGACGCGACCCAGAAATAAATTCCTGCACATTTACCCAAGCCCGGCGCTCGCCGGGCTTTCCTGCCGGGGGCCAAAGCCCACCGCCTTTGATCGGCCAGCTAGCTTATAGCTCCGGCACCAATAGAATAAATCGAGGCCACTCATGAGCAATATTGCTGAATTGAACCCAACTCCACTGTGGGCACACTTTTCCAAGCTCTGTGAAATTCCACGCCCATCCAAGCATGAAGACCGCGTAGTGGAGCATATCGTTAACTTCGCTAAAACACGCGGCCTAGGCGTTCAGCTGGATGAAATCGGCAATATTGTTATCAAGAAGCCGGCCACTCCTGGTATGGAAAACCGCAAGACACTGGCCCTGCAGAGCCATGTGGATATGGTGCCGCAGAAGAATGCCGACACTGAGCACGACTTTCTCACTGACTCAATCAAACCCTACGTGGATGGAGACTGGGTAACTGCGGAAGGCACCACACTCGGCGCAGACAATGGTATTGGCGTTGCCGCAATCCTGGCCCTGATGGAATCTACTGATATTCCCCACCCCGCCTTGGAAGCCCTGCTGACAATCGATGAAGAAGCGGGCATGACCGGCGCCAAGAATCTTAAGCCTGGCTATTTTGAAGCTGACCTGCTCCTCAACCTGGATACTGAAGATGAAGGCGAGCTGTATATCGGCTGCGCCGGCGGTGTCGACGTCAATGTCAGCCTGCCCTATACGTCAGAAGCAATCCTGCCCGGTGCCGAAGCAGTAAAACTCTCTGTTCGCGGCCTCCGTGGCGGGCATTCTGGCCTGGATATCGACAAAGGCCGGGGCAATGCCAACAAGATCGCAAACCGCATTATCCACGCCGTTCTAACCCAGGTCCCCGAGCTGCGTATTGCCAGCCTGGATGGCGGTAGCCTGCGCAATGCGATTCCCCGCGAATCCTTCACAACCCTGGTCGTGCCTTCAGTAGCGGTCGATAAAGTACAGGAAATTGTAAAAAGCGAAAGCGCTCAAATTGCCCGTGAACTGGACAATGAAGCGGCACTGGACATCACCCTGGAAGCTACCGAAACTCCAGCCAACACCCTGGACGCAGATAGCCAGTTGACCCTTATTCGCGCAATCCGCTGCTGCCCCAATGGTGTTGAGCGAATGAGCACTGCTCTCGAAGGCATTGCTGAATCATCCAACAATCTGGCCCGTGTTGTAACAATGGAGGAGAACGGTGAGCATCGAGTAAAAATCCAATGTCTTGTACGCAGCCTCTCTGACAGTGCCCGCGACCAACACGGCCTCAATGTCGCCGCCACCTTCCAGCTGGCAGGTGCAGAAACAACACTGGACAACGACTACCCTGGCTGGACACCAAATCCCGAATCACAGTTGCTGGCGATGATGAAGGATGTCTATAAAGATATGACTGGCGAGGAAGCTGAAGTAAAAGTCATTCACGCCGGCCTGGAATGCGGATTGCTGGCCAAACCCTACCCCAACTGGGATATGGTTTCCTTTGGCCCAACCATTCGCCGCGCTCACTCTCCTGAAGAGAAGGTTCATATCCAGAGTGTCGCCAATTTCTGGGATTACTTTATTAAAGTGGTCCAGGCAATTCCCACTCGCGACTAATCCGAGAAGCGGGCTTTAGGGAATCCCCCAAAGCCCGCTTCTGAGATTAGCTAACTTCTTCCAAATTGCTCAGCTTTGCAAATATATATCTACCATCCTGACAACAGCTCCTACCCTCACTAAAGACGACCACTATCAAGTGCAACAGCTGCCATTTATCTTTCATAAAATGTATCGACCAGAAATCTAATGAAAAAAATTAAACTACTTTTAATTTTCACAACTATTTTTCTAAGCACCGATTTATTAGCGCAAATCTATAAATATAAAGATGAGAATGGAAGCTGGGTTTTCAGCGACAAGAAACCTACCCATACATCTAAAATTGAGAAAATAAAAACACCGAGCAGCCATCATAGAAAAGTAAAACCAAAAGTATATATTTCCTCGGAGAATGATTCTTTTAATCTTATTGCAAAAAACCCATATTTTGCCCCGATACAAATTAAACTAACCTTACATGAACATGGAATAACCTTTCACAAGACCGTCCCAGCAAGGTCCAAAAGTGTAGTTCTCAAGAATGTCGATCCGAATGCAAAATATCGTTACTGGTGGGTACTCGGAGATCCTGAAGCCTCAGCTGAAATAGTTGCCTATCAAGCCCCTGTCGCATCGAAACAAGAGTTTAAAATCACCCAATCCTTTAACGGTCGATTTTCCCACTCTCACCAGCCCAACCAATATGCTATAGATATAGCAATGCCTATCGGTACTTATATCGGTGCAGCTAGAGCTGGAACGGTGATCCTAGTGAAAGACGATTACCATATGGGAGGTAAAAACCGGTACTTCCTAGACAAAGCCAATTACATACAAGTTCTCCATGAGGATGGCACTTATGCTGGTTATTACCACATATTAATGGGATCGGCACTAGTAAAACCAGGGGATCGTGTTAACCCTGGAGACCCACTGGCTATGTCAGGTTCATCCGGTTACTCTACTGGCCCTCACCTGCACTTTGCCCTATTTAAAAACAAGGGCTTCGCCAGAGAATCAATACCATTCTTACTTCATAATGGTGACGGTAAAACCTTTTCTCCCAAGAGCGGAATCTACATTTCCAACCAAACCTACAAAAAGTAAAATTTTTTAAGGCCTTGCTATTTAAGTGAAAAAATCTGACACAATTAGTGACTAATTTGTTGCAAATTTGAGAGAAAACCAATGCTTCGCAATTTCCTCTCGGCGGCAAATCCAGATTGGTTTAAAGCCCTGGATATAGCGTAAGAAGCGGTAAACCCCTATTGCTCTAGCTGGGTGGCCGCTGATTCTGCCATGTAACCCTATACTCATTACTTTGGGGCAAGTGCTACCCTCTCGCCAAAGTTGATCAAATGCGCTCTTCAGCAAAAGGAAAAAGTCATCAGCCGTATTGCAACCAGTAGGTAATAAATACTGTATATCGTTATTGACCAAGGTATAGGGAATTGACAGTAAAGGTGGGGTTTTATAGAGCCAGAATGGCAAATCATCACAATAGGAATCTGAACTATACAAAAGCCCACTAATTTCCTTAACTAAGGATTGGGTATGGGAACTAACACGCCCTGTATACCACCCCTTTGGGGGGGCTCCCGTTAATTTTTCAATAATATTGACTGTGAGTTCAATATGATGTTTTTCCCGGACTTTGGGAATATCTTTATAATCCAACCACCGATAACCATGCCCAGCTATTTCATGGCCTGCCTTAACTAGAGCCTGTGCAAGAGAAGGGTTAAGCTCCAAAGCCTTGCCGGTAGCAAAAATAGTGAGAGGCACATTATAGGAGTCAAAAATATCCAAGAGCCGCCATACCCCAGCCCTTGAGCCATACTCATACATACTCTCTACACTGAAATCCCGCCCTCCAACCCGTGCGGGCCTGCCAGGAAGTTCATGCAGGTAAGATTCAGATTGGGTATCGCCGTTTAGCTTGGTGGATTCTGATCCCTCCTCTAAATTCAAGACAAACTGAATTGCAATGCGGGCCTGATCAGGCCAGCGGGGATGAGGCGGACGCCCAGCGTAACCCTCCAGATTTCTCTTGTGCATCAACCCAGCTCAAATGTCGTTACACCAAAAATTCGATCCCGCGCAATATCCGGCATTGGCCCCAGGTACATTCTTGCGCAGCCAAAAACTTCCTCCATTCCATAGTGCTTGGCCAGCGACATAGCCGCAGGATTATTTTCCGGCACATCCAGAAAGATAGGTCCATCATCTGCAAATGAGACCAGTCGCTTCAGCAACGTATCTGCCACTTTATAGCTATTTGCAAACAGAGGACCGACTTTACATCCATTGCGGCAACGCCTGATTACACCATAGCCACAAAGACTTCCAAATTGGACATAGCCCAAACTCAGAGCCTCTAGCTGGGAAATCCATGCTTTCAGAAATACCCGTCTACTTGCGGGAAAGCAGGTCCTGTCGTAAGCAATTATTTGATCGAAAGAAACTTCACTAAGCGGGATAATTTCATCAGGGCATTGAGTACTCACACCCTCAAAAGCAGAAAGCTCGACTCGATAACGGAGATTACGATGGGAAAAGTTAAAACCGCCGCGGGCATAGTAATCCTGCATCGCAAATACCCCATCCATACCGATGCTTGCATCAGGCCTCAACCGGGTTTTTAAGCGGTCCCGTCGGATATACCAAAGCCTGTTACCAAACCCATGACCTCTGAATTCAGGCCTAACGATAAAGAATCCCATAAAACCGAAATCATCACCGTACGCAGTAATTGCCCCTCCTCCGATCAAGTCACCCCGAACTTCCGCCGCAATGTAAGCTTCTGGATCTGTTTTCCAGAAAATTTCTGCATCGTGCAACCCCGGATTCCAGCCTTCAAGTGCAGCCCAGTCAACCAGTAAATCCACTTCTTTACGTGTCATCTCCCGAACAGTAAATGATTCATGCATTGACTTAGACTCTTCTCGTTATCGTATTTATTCAGCTACCTGGAGCGAGGAACTTAAAGGGTTCTGAAGGACTCAACTTAAATGCCACTTCCCCACCAGTATCCATTGGAGTATCTAATTTCATTGTCATTACTTTAGATCCCGGCTCAATAGAAACACTATCCATATCCAGCCAAATTACTGATGGATTAATAACAGAGTCGAAATAGTAGCGGCTACTTTTTTGATCAATAACCGACCGCCACAATGTTGAGGCTATATTGGGTTTATCTGGATCATCCATTCCCAGCGGCACGCTGACAGCACGAATTTGAGAGAATGCGGATGCTAATGCATCGCGATACTTTTTATATTCTGGTGATGTTTTTAAAGCATAACTCGCCCGTACAAACCTGTCCGCCGCACTAATTGTACCCGGTAGAAAGTTTTGGCCTCCAATTGAATTCCAATAGGAATTGATTGCCAGTTGCTGATCATAAGGAGGAGAATTAGTCATTACCGTAAACTGCTTACCGTGATGGATCTTTAGCACACCATCAAGATATTCAAAAATAGCGGAATCACCACTGGGGTCTGAAATTGCAATATGTGTACTTGCCGGTCTCCCATTGGGAAGATCTGCGCCAACCACAGTGAATGGGTCACTCTTTAACCCCTTTACCGCAGCATCAACCGTTGCGTAGTTATCCAGGATGTATTGCAACCAGGCCCCAACAGAGATAGTCGGCTTATCCCTATCGGCAGCACTCCCATAATCTGCCTCAGCCAAGTATAAAAGGTTGCCTACGAGGCCCTTTTCATTGAGCCCATCAGTTGTAGCCGCATCGTAAATACTGATAACAATTGAGCCAAACTTCGATGTCCAAGTAATAGATTTTGGGCCCAAGCCACCATTGCGCTCCATCCCCTGAGGGAAAACCCAAAATGCCATAGCTGCATCGGTATCACTCCAGTCCATGCTACGGGCAGTAATATAGGTCTTATCACCAGTTTCATAGAGTATTCGGGTACAAGCAATCGAAGACCTGGGCTCGAGTAGGCACAGCACTACAACAACAAAAACCATAACGGAGTTTATAGCTTTAGAAAAATATGAAATCCTTTTCACTTTGCCAACCATCCCTCGAAATCATTAATTAATATACTGATCGTTTACAGTCACTATAATCGGCTATAAACAATAGAAAGTCCGGTTTCCATCATAGATGGCCAACAATGGTGAGACTGTCTTTCATTCCAATACTTGGCAACCTTGGCGTAAAGGTCCAGAAACTGACACCGCTTTCAACATGTACAGTTCAAATATCTTGTAACTTCAGTAAACTTTTACAGCTAATCAGCTTCACGCTAAAAGCATTCATTTTGGTATAGGCTACTCAAATAAAAACTATTTGAAAAACTGTACACCTATTAACCAAAAAGAAATAATCCCTCTTATCGAAGTAGCAATAAGGCCAATCACGGAGCCCCTAATGAACTCAATTGGCAGACTGGTAATCCTAGTCAACAACTATGAAGAAGCTATTGCCTTTTATCGTGACAAATTGGGGTTTGAAGTATTTATTGACTCTCAAGCAGCACCACATCGATTTGTTCATATTCGACTTCCGGCACAAAAAGATATGGGTATATGGTTACTTCAGGCAACTTCTGAAAGCCAGCAAAAGAAAGTGGGAACACAAACTGCAGGGCAGCCTTGTGCCGTTATTTATACAGATAATTTTGATAGAGAGTATAAAAAACTTGCAAAAAATGGCGTTCACTTCAGCAAGCCACCCACTTCTGAAGGGGGGGCAGAATTTGCCCACTTTAAAGATCTCTACGGCAACGAATTTATTTTAGTTGAACTACAAAAAGAAACCGTAGAGTAAATTTTAACCTGTCGCTTCTGATTCCTCCACAGAGTGCGGTGTAAGCAGCGACAGTTCTTCACCTTCGCTAGTCTCCCCCCTTAGCCGCGATGGGATAACTTCCGGTAAGCAATTTAAGAAAAGAGCCACGAAGCGGCTTTTCCCCCTCCAATCAATAAATCTTTTTCTTTTCTATATTTACATCTCGTTTTGTATCACATATAAATCGAGTAACACTCAGTTGACAAATCTCTATGTCCAATGTCCTTCGATTAGTGTAAAGCTGACTATCGCACAAAATTTCACCACTGAGATGCACCACAGCTAGCTACTGGCTCGCGTACTTATATATGGAAATACTCACTTACTGAAACCATTTTCACACAGAAAAAACAAAGGCAGGAGCAAACCTTGGCAGAAGGTTATATCTCCAGAGTAGAGCCAATTGGAATAACAATGAAAAGAAGCTTAATTATGCTGGTGCCCGGATTGACGCGAGTCACCAGCACCGCCCAACTGTCAGAGTTCACCGAGGGAATGATCGCAGCCAGTGAGCGTATGCCTCTCACTCAGATTTCTGATCCTACCGTCCCTGCCGGCATCAACCGCCTGAGGGTCAACGATAAACAGGAGCTTGACCTGGCTGAAGCTTACTGGAACGACTTGGTTCCTAGCATTACGCAGCAGAGTCTGAAAGTCCGCTTAGCCCGAGGCTTCTCCCTAATCTGGTTCTGGCTGGCCAACCTCCATATTTGGAAAGGAGTGCTTAAACGAAAGTACCTGACATTTGGTCTAACCCTTTCAGCATTAGCCTTTATTGTTTGGTACATAGGTACCATTATCTTATTTGTCGAAGCTGTTGAGCCCACCAGCGATAGTCCCTTTTATCCCGCAGTACAACAGCTCAAGCAAGGTGTTGAGTATATAGGGGGTTGGCGGATCTGGCTGATTGCGACTGCCGTAGTTGCCGTGATGCCGGTTGCCTTACTAGTAGATATTTCTGACTTTTGTAAGCGCTATCTCACCAACGAGCCGGCCGCCAAGGGCAAGCCTGCAGTCCGCTTTGAGATTATCCGACGGGTCAGAGAACAGCTCGAAAACAGTATTAAACTATACGACTACGATTCCGTAACTATTGTCGGACATAGTTTTGGCAGTGTTGTTACTGTAGACCTTTTTGCCGATCTTCCGCCAATCGGTAAACCTATCCGTATCCTAACAATGGGGTCCCTAATCGAAGTTCTGGGCAAGCAAGCTCCTTGGCTGCAGAATGAAGTAGAACAACTGTCACAAAGAAAAGATCTAATCGAGTGGATTGATATCAAATCTCACTCAGACTGGTTTGCCAGTGGTTCTGCGGTCCCAGCACGTCACCACTGTTATGAGAGAATTATCGGGTCTTACGGTACTTTTCCGGACAAACTGGCAGCCCGAGTTCACTCCCGATATTTCGATAATCAGGAGGCTGTTCGCTTACTGCTGACTTACTTTGAAAAGAAAAATGATCCCAGTATTTCGCCGACCTCGCATGAGATTTTGGAACCGGTATAAATGGGTACCCAGACGAAAAAATTGGAAAGAACTGTATATCTCTCAGCCACCCTTTAGGCGGCTGAAAAGAGTCGAATTGAACTATTAAAATGAAAATTAAAGGGGGAGTTGTCATGATAAGGCAGCCAATAGCAATCTTTGCAGTTTTAGCCTTTCTTACCATTCTAGTTAGCGGATGCTCACAAATGGCGCCGCGCTATGATGCCGCGCTATACTCAGATTTAACCACTGTCAATGTAGAGATAATGGAATTTTTCTCTTCAGTTTCCAGTGGAACTAACAAAGATTCTTACTCAAAAAGAGATGAGAGATACCATGCATTGATCGGCAAAGTAGATGCGCTGGCTATGCAATCGAAAACCCGCCCTGCGCCTGAAAGTAAACTACTCAAAAAGATTAACAACTATTTGGAATCTTCTGGCAGGAATATTAGCTTTGAGCGGGAACCCCCCAGTGTTGCGTCACTGGAGAAAATTTCAGAGAGTTTGAACATGATGCGCACGGTAGATGAAGATAAGGGCCTAAACGCAACCGCTGTTTCTCTATTCAAAAATGAAATTGTTGTTTCCATGGACCAAGCACTCACCTATGAGTCTTTTCTGAATCGCTGAGGAAATTACTATGTCTATTGACGTTAACCAACTCGTTGCCGATATCAAAGGGGCAGCTTCTGCGGTAATCAACAGTGATATTTCTGAACTCAGGGGATTTTCCGAGCGCCAGTTATCCGCAATGGCTCAGCAAACAAAAATGATTGCTAAAGCAATTGCATCTGATGAAATATCTGGCGACCTGCAAGATTACTTTCTCGACTCCCTGGAGGATATGGCCAAGAACTTCGCCAACACTTTACGTGGACTCCTGTTAGTCACCATTGAGAAAGTCTGGAATGCAGTTTTGGGAGTTCTCTGGGGAACAATTGAAGCTTGCACCGGCATTTCCTTGAAAGCTGCTATCTGATTTCTGTTTAAATTGGGCTGGGGTAACTCAGCCCTCCCCCCTACACTCAATCAAGATTACTCACCGAATCACCCCCACTACTAAGGACACTATTTAGTCAGTCTGAATCAGCTCATGTTTCTGGCTCTCAGGATTTATTGAGCATTCACCAACGGGTAAAAAGAGTTTAACCCCCCTGTAAAGAATTATTCATCAAGACGCGTCAATGTACGCGCGCAAATAACCCAAGCCACTAACCAGGCTGGTTAACACTTGCTGAATCACTACAAACTGGGGTATCCCGATGAATACTAAAAAGACCTACCTGGCAGCCGCCATTTCAGTGGCCACAATAATAAGTGCCAGTCCCGTGACCGCTGAAGACCTCAGCAACGCACAAATTGAAGAAGTAATGGTTCTGGGCTCCGGTAGCACTTTTAACAGCAGCGAAGTATCTGAGGCAATGCGCAAGCAACAGTCCTCTATCACCAGCGTTAATGCATTGATCGATAACCTCCCCGGTGTCTCAGTCAATGAAGGAGATACTTACGGCTTTGACGACTGGTCAACCAATATCAGTATTCGCGGATTTACTAACAGCTTAGATGAACAGCAAATTGGCACCACCATCGATGGTATTCCCAATGGCGGTTCGAATTACGGTGGAGGCTCAAAAGCAAACCGCTTTGTTGATCCGGGTAATATCGGTTCAGTAGAAGTATCACAGGGTACTTCAGATATCGCTTCACGTTCCCACGAAGCCCTGGGAGGCACTATTGATTATCGCACTGATGATCCTTTGGACACACAGCGCAGTCGAATAGAGCTGTCCACAGGCGAATTTGATGCACAGAGAGTATATTTTCGCTATGACACTGGTATTTTTGCCGGGAATAGCAAAGCCTGGATCTCATACTCTAACCAGGAAGCGACCGACTGGATTACTGAAACTGCTGAGAATGAACGAGAGCACATCGCGGCAAAACTAGTGACCAGCTTGGAAGCTGGTACCATCAAGGCCTACATATCCTACGACGATATCCACGAAGATAATTATCAACGAGTCTATTCGGACGCCCAATTTGAAGAGTACCCTGAAAACGATTTCCTTACCGGCAACTGGTCCGGTATTCCCTATATCGATCAACTCTATCGCCGTGGCTGGTCTACCTTGCGCGAGAACCTGCTGGCCTACACCCAGTTCGATTTTGACCTGACAGACTCATTCAATCTACAGGCCGGACTCTACTACCACAGCAACGAAGGCCGTGGGGACTGGGTGCCCCCTTACCTGGTTGATATTACAGATGACAGCGAACAGGGCGAGTCCGAGTTCCTCGGCGGCTCAACTGCCTATGGCGGTAGCCAGTCGGGCATCATTTATTTTGTTGATGCCAATGGCAATGCCCTTACTTATGATGAAACATGTACAGCGTCAGTCACCAATATCTATGGCGATTCAGGACCGGCCTACAATCCAGATTGCTATGCAGAGGGCGCCATACCCACGATGTCTTATCGGCACACTCATTATGAGAAAGAGCGTGCCGGACTGACTCTAGACTTTACATACGCTACCACCATCGCCGGGTTAGACAATGAGCTGCGCGGCGGCCTCTGGTATGAAGACTCCACCCGTGACGAACACCGCGATTGGCACAAAATCACTGATGCAACTCAAGGTGCCAGTTTCAATTCAACACCCTATTGGGTGCAATACGACCGCAGTTACCCCTCCACCAGCACAAAGTGGTATTTACAGAACTCCCTGACCATCGACACTCTCACTTTGACACTGGGCGCCAAGCAGTTCTTTGTCGATGTTGAAAGGGAAGATCTGTTTCAGGAGTCTTCCGATGCAAGTGTTGACTCTGATTCAGATATCCTGCTCTCCGCCGGTTTGATTTGGGAAACACCCCTGGAAGGTGCAGAGCTGTTCGCAGGCTACGCTGAAAACTTTAAGGCGATTGGAGACAGCGTATTAGAGCGGCCCGATTCAGATCTCGACAATATCGAACCGGAAACCTCAGAGACCACAGAGCTAGGGCTTCGCTATACCGCCGATAATTTCTCGGCAACTGCCACCTATTTTCAAAATGATTTTGAAAACCGGATCATTTTCCTGGATAACAATACTTCCGCAGGTAATAACTATTTGATAGGTACCAATGGGACCTATTTTAATGCCGGCGGAATCGAATCTGATGGTCTGGAACTTTTCCTGGACTACGATTTATCAGAAACTCTAAATCTCTATACATCCTATACCCTGCTGGACACTACCTATATTGGCTCAGGAAACTCAGCAGTAGATGAAACTCAAGGAATAACACCAGGGAATGACGTAGTCGGAATAGCTGATCAACTCTATGTGATTGGCCTGGATTGGAATTCTGAAATATTTTACGGCGGTATCTCCAGTAAGTTTACCGGAGATCGCTTTGTCGACTTAGACAATAGCTGGACAGCCGACTCCTATATAGTTGTCGATGCCTACCTGGGCATGAATCTGGGAGAATTTAGCCCGGCACTACGGGGAGCCAACCTGAATTTAGTGATAAATAATTTACTGGATGAGGATTACTTAGGAACTGTCGTCTCTGGCGGTGCCTGGATTGGTGCTCCACGGACAGCCTCACTCTCTGCAACTATTGATTTCTAAGTTTTTTTGGCAGCCACACGATCGGCTGGAAATGCTAGCCGATTGTGCGTATGTTTAGTCAGGCAGTAGATTCAAAAACAAAGTGCAATAAATAATAAATATAGTCGAAAATAATTTTGATTATTTGCGACAAATATAAATAATCCAAAAATATGCAAAGAGCTCTTTCAATGAACAGATTGACTACAGCAATCCTGGCCCTGTTTCTTTCTACTCAATCCCTTGCCGCAGACAACCTCGTATTAGTTACTATCGACGGTTTGCGCTGGCAGGAAGTGTTCTCCGGTTATGACCCTGAACTTCTCAACCACACAGAGTTCACTGAAAATAAACAAGACCTTATCAATCACTTTCACGGCGATTCACTCACCGAAAAACGTCAGAAATTATTGCCTTTTATCTGGCAAACAGTGGCTAAAGAAGGGGTTTTAATAGGCAATCGCGACAAGGGGTCTAAAGCACAAGTTACCAATAGCTGGTGGTTTTCCTATCCCGGTTACAATGAGATTTTAACCGGCTCCGCCGACCCCAAAATCAATAGTAACGACCCAACTCCCAATGCCAATACTACCTTTCTCGAGTGGCTAAACAGCAAATCTGAGTACAAAGGCCAAATCGCTGCATTCGGTAGCTGGGGGGTATTCTCCTCGATACTTAATCGTGATCGCAGTGGTATTTACATTAACGCGGGCCTGAAAGCTGCCGATTGGCCAAAATTGAGCCAAAGAGCAGAGTTTCTCAATGACTTGCAGGGGCAACTGCCGGTTTTCTGGGAAAACGTGCGGCCCGATGCATTTACCTATGGATTTGCAAAAGAGTACTTAATTAGCAAAAAGCCCAAGGTAATGTACATTGCCCTGGGTGAAACTGACGATTTTGCCCACGATGAGGAATATCACCAGTATCTCCACTCCGCACATCGGAGCGACATGATACTCGCCAAACTCTGGCAGACACTGCAATCTCTTGATCAATACCGAGACAATACCAACCTACTCATTACCGTTGACCACGGGCGTGGCAACACCGCTGAATCCTGGCCGCACCACGCCAGTGGCCCTGCACTGACCCAATACTTCGGTAAAGAAGACCACCCCCACAAAGCGGGTATACCCGGCTCCAATGAAATCTGGATTGCCGCACTGGGCCCAGACATTAAGGCCTTGGGGGAAGTATCCAGGGGAGAAGCCATTTTTCAGGATCAGATAGCCGCAACCGCACTACAACTGCTCGGCCATAAGTCAGAAGAGTTCTCGCAGGATAGTGGCAAAGCAATAGACAGTATTCTCAAATAAACCTTTGTTCAGCCAGGCCTGACAAGTTCGGCTGAACAAATTTTCACCACCTTAGGCAATAATATTCTGGAGCCTGATAACAACTTAAAGAACCCATCAATTTAGTGTTAACAGGCTCTAGCTGCCCCGCCCCGGTTTCCGCATAATGCAGGCCGCACTCGCAACTGAAAACAGATGGCCTGATGTATGTGGTTTAAAAACCTCCGTATTTATCGTTTGACGAAAGAATTTTCCCTGGATGCTGAAAAATTGAACGAATTGCTGGAGCCCCATGCATTTGTTCCCTGTGGCAGTCAGGACAGCACTCGCTATGGGTGGGTGCCTCCACTAGGGCGCCACGGCAGCCAGTTGGTGCACGCAACGAATGGCTACCTAATGGTCTGTGCTAAGAAGCAAGAAAAAGTGATTCCTGCTGCGGTAGTCAATGAGAAAGTTGAAGAGCTGGCACAAGCTATTTCTGAAAAAGAAGCCAGGCAGGTAGGTCGCAAGGAGCGGCAAAACCTTAAAGACGAGATTCTCCTTGAAATGCGCCCCAAGGCATTCGCTCGCTCCCGTCTGCAATATGCCTATATTGCACCTCAGGATGGCTGGGTAGTGGTTGACGCCTCTTCTGCCTCCGCCGCCGAGGAACTGCTGGAGAACCTCCGCGAGGCTATCAGTAGCCTTGCCGTGGTACCACTCTCCGCTAAGAACCTGCCTCAGCAAACGATGACCCACTGGCTCAGTGCCCCTGAAGCACCGCTTCAATTTGATTTTGGCCACGAATGCGAGTTGCGCGATCCCAAAGACAGCGGCAGTGTTATCCGCTGTAAAAACCAGGACCTCTGTGCCGAGGAAATTCATAATCACTTGGTGGCGGGACTACAAGTGCACAAGCTGGGACTGACCTGGCGTGGGGGCGTTGAATTCCTGGTAGATGATCAGCTGTCCCTAAAGCGCATCAAATTCAGTGACGAGCTTCTGGAGAAGGCCGATAGTGCCGATGCAGAAGGTGCAGCCCAGCGATTTGATGCAGATTTTGCGGTGATGACTCTGGAAATCTCAGCCCTGACCAAGGACTTGCTCTCTGCCTTCGGTGGCGTAAACACCGAGTCAGCTAGCGTAGAGGAACTGGTGGCCAAAGCCAGCCGCCAAGAGGTGGAGGCCCTGGCCAAAGAGGTAGAAGAGGTCGTTCTTTAGGGAACTCAGATAGTGATACGTACCTGAAAGGCACGTATCACCTCCCCCCTACCCCATCAATCAGATCTCAACCATTGGGCGGCCTGGTTCGGTCCACTGAACGTGGTACTTGCGCTGCTCAGGTTGGTCCACACGCGCAAAGGTATGGGCTCCAAAGAAATCCCGCTGTCCTTGTAGCAGGTTCGCCGGCAGCGACTCGGTGCGGAAGGCATCGTAGTAATTGAGCGCCGATGACAGGGCCGGTACCGGAATACCATTCAGAGTGGCGCTCGCCACCGCTTGGCGCCAGTTGGCCTGGTGATCGGCAATCTGCTGGGTGAAGAAATCATCCAGCAGCAAGTTGGAAAGCTTGGAATCTCGATCGTAAGCATCACTAATAGATTGCAGGAACACTGCTCGAATGATGCAGCCTGCACGCCAAATTCTGGCAATTTCAGAGAAGTTCAACTGCCATCCCTGCTCCCGCGCAGCCAGCTTCATCAAATCGAAGCCCTGGGCGTAAACACAGATTTTTGCGCAGTAGAGAGCGTCGTGTAGCTGTGCAATCACCTCTTCCCGCTGCTCTGAAGCCACTGGTGTCAACTCAGGCCCTTGCAGCTTCTTCGCTGCGCGGGTGCGCAATACCTTCCGGGTAGATAATGAACGGGCGTAAACCGCTTCGGCAATACTCGGAGCCGGACAGCCCACTTCCAGACTGCTCATGGCTGTCCAGAGACCAGTACCTTTTTGCCCTGCTCGGTCGAGGATAACATCTACCAGCGGTTGTTCTGTCACGGAGTCCAAGGTAGAGAGCACTTCCGCACTGATATTGATCAGATAGCTGTTCAGCGGGCCTCGATTCCACTCGCGGAATACCTCTGCAATTTCCTCTGGGGCCATACCCAGCGCCGTGCGCATCACATGGTAGGCCTCACAGATCATCTGCATATCGGCATATTCAATACCGTTATGCACCATCTTCACATAGTGGCCTGAGCCTATCGGGCCGATATAAGCCGCACAGGGCTCACCTTCGCGAACCGGGTTGCCAGGCTCAAAGCGCTCAATCGGCTGGCCGCTGGCTTTATCCACTTTGGCGGCAATAGCATGCCAAACTGGCTCAATACGACTCCAGGCATAACGGTCGCCGCTGGGCATAAGGGATGGCCCAAAACGAGCACCCACTTCGCCACCGGATACTGCGGTGGTGAAGAAAATCAATTTGCCTTCATACCGTTTAGCCCGCTCTACAGAGTCGGTCCACAGGCTGTTACCAGTATCAACAACGATGTCGTCAGCCTTCAAGCCCGCATCGAGCAGCTTGCTGCATACGTCATCAACGGGGGCTCCAGCCGGAACCGAGAGAATAATCAAGTGCGGGGCTTTAACCTTCGCCAACAGCTCTGTGTATGAGTTGCAGGCTTCAACACGCGCAGGCAGGTCTCCACGCTCTTTCTTGTCCTGCTCCAGCAGCGCATTCAGCCGGTTGTGATCCAAATCAAAGGCACAGACCCTATAGCCATTGTCGGCCAGGTTCAGGATCAGGTTCTTACCCATCACACCGGCGCCGATAAAGCCAATATCGCACTGTGAATCAGACATCAAGTTCTCCATATAAAGACAGGGGGCTTTCAAGGGCGCGGAGTATAGCAATATGAATCTGGAGCAGGGAGAGCAAAAACCAAACAAAATTGCCCAGAGGGCAGCAAATACAGCCTACAAGGTGTAGAAGCCGATAGCAGGTAGTCCGCTATGGGCAAATACTCCCGACCTGCGCGCTTTATCTTTTGGTGCCAGCCGGCAATTCAATTGCCTCGACACCAGAGCTCCATAAGTTATTTCAAGTCTCTGACGCTTTACAAAAAAACTTATAACGAACTGTAAGAGTAAGAACATATCCGCTCAATACTCTAATTGGGGAAATCGCTTCCGATGAGACTGAGCTTCCTCACAATAACGCAACCGGTTTCCCATGCACCGTAAGTGGCACTATCTTTACTAACCCACAATTCTCCATCACAACTACTTAATCTGCCTATAAATCCATTTTATCGATTAAATTGAATTTTTAACTAAATCAAGGCAAGTGAATTTTAATAAAGCAAAACCCATATTCTTTGGAGATTTGACTGAGAGGGATGACCTTGGACACCCTACTTAACTGAGCTTACTAACAAATGAAAGCCAACAATAAAATAAACCATAAAATACAATCAATCCATTATTTGGCCTTCCAGGATTTATCGCCGATACCTAGATACTGGAATTTCAACATTCGCTTCACTACAGCAAAGCGCAAAATAAAAGCTCTTAACCTTACTGAAAGCAAGAAGTAAACGATGAAAATAAATTGAGTTTTTCAGCAAGATGGAACCTCACGATTTATCCTATAAGTGCATGAGCAATACCATATTCATTAAAAATAGACTTATTAAGACGACAGCCGGTGAATATGCTGGAGACCTCATAAGATCATTGAATCAGCCAATGGATAAACTACCTTCAACAGCGCCAAAACTCCCAGCGCAGGTTCAGACAGCTAGAGGGAAATTAATAGTGTAATTTCAACAAGCTCTCATTTCACCTATACAGCCTCCAAGTCTATCCCGCCTTAATTAATAGCCCTAGATGCTAACAACACTAGCATTACGGAAACAGTTAATTTATATACCTGCCAACAATAATCAATGACTATTTTTGTAACCCAAAACTCATATGCAGTACGAAAACTGGCAGCGCCCCTAAAGCCAAGACCGCTAGACTTCAGAAGACATCTATAAAAATGCAAAAAAAAGGTTGGCAAGAAATCCTCTCACCAACCTACATATTCATTCAATCAAATCTAAACAATGAATCACAGATTTCACCGGATTAATCAAAACCCTTTACTAACACTTAAGCCAACAATACGAGGCTCTAATGTAAACACATTAGTAGTAAGACCTGAATCATCACTATTAGTGAACATATCAGTGATAGGCGCATCATCAAAAATATTCTTCACGTAGAGCTGCATATATAGATCAGAGTCAGGATTGCTGAGGCTAACTGAAGCATTGAGATTACTCCAAGCCTTCAAACGATCATACTCAGTATTATATACACGAGCATAACTTTCCGACTGGCGGTAGTAATCTGCTCGTAGAGTTAAATCCCAATTCTCAATAGGAATCGTATGTTCCACTCCGAAATTAACGGTGAAACGTGGTGCGTTGGGCAACTCATTTCCACTTAAATCAGCAGCAAAACCACGCCCCCCATTAGGTGCATCGGTTAGCGGGTTGTAGGGATCAACTCCATAATTGATATCATGGCGCAATGCATCCGAGACTTCGATTTCTGGAGAGAATGAACCATACTGGGCGGAGCCCGCACAAAGCGACCAAATAGCGAAAATATTAGGCGCAGCCATAACCGCTTCAACTAAATCCACAGGTGCAATACAGTTAGACGGCACCTGGATGCTAGGACGAACCAGTACCCAATCTTCATTGCCCTGAGTACGATCCATCACGTCAACAGATTCCTCTCCATCTGCAATTCGGGTTTTAAGGTACCCTAAATTCATATCTATTCGTGTTGCATCTGTAAGCTGCCAAGCCAGCTCAAGCTCAAGCCCCATAGTTTCCGCATCAAAATTCTCATTGAGAGAAATTCTGTCAACAATTTGAGAGACTTGATAGTCGGTATAATCGTAGTAAAAGGCACTAGCATTAAGCGATAAGCTACCATCGAAAAGAATGTTCTTACTGCCAAACTCAATTGCGTTGACAAACTCCGGCTCAAAAGAATCTTCCAGGGGCTGAAACTGTACTATTGCTGGATCAACCTCGGCTCGGGGAGGGTTAGTACCACCACCTTTATAGCCGTGGGCAAAGGACATATAGAGCATAGTTTCATCCGTAAAGGGCAGATCCGTTCTCCAGTCCAAAACTGCACGCCCGGTGTACTCCTTCCAGTTCTGAGTAGCCGGATCACCTTCCGGATAGCCTCGATGGACAAGCCCCCCGGAGACTTCACCGGAGGAGACTTCCCCCGTTACCGGATCATAAAAAGTACCTAACAACAGCTGACTGGGTACTGGAGTAGAGCGCTTTCGATCATTTGTATAGCGAAGGCCAGTAGTTAGCTTTACATCATCATTAATTTGCCAATAAGTTTCACCAAATAATGCCCAAGAATTAACTTCCACCAAATTTCGGCTCAAGAAATAGTTATGTCCTTCCTCATCAATGTTTTCTATCGAATTAGGGTCAACATAAATACAATCTGAACCAACATTTACTTCTGGATCAGTACAGTTTTGAAATAGTAAGTTGAAATTTTCATCGCGGTCGGCATTATATAGATATTGCGCCACCATACTAAATATATTATTGAATACAAAATAGTCATCTTGGGTTTTAAAGTCTAAATAGTTTGTGCCCACTGAAAAATTCCAAGGACCATCGAAGGATGTCTGCAATCGGAATTCCTGGCTCCACTGTTTATTATCTGATCGACTAATATCAACCGCCAACAGTCCTTCAGAGGGTCCCAACTGTGGATCAGTAAAAACTCCCCCCGGTGTAGGTTCTAAATTACCCCCATCATTAAAGATGGGATCTGAAACATAACGATTATAATCTTGGGATGAATAGTAATCGTCCTTAGCATAAGTCGACTGAGAGTAAAATGTGATAGAGTCTGTCAGGCCCCATTCGAAGTTCAGTTGCACTAAGTCATTCTCTGCGCGGAATACCGGATCATAACTGGTTTCAATTTTACGAAGATCACGTGACTGCGTTGAATTCGCATAAGGGTCAGTAAACCAGTCAATAACCTGGCCATAGCTCGTGACAATTAACCCGGTAGCCAAAACGCTCGCAAAACCCTGGGCATTGGGTGCGCTGTAAGCGTCATCACTATAAATCGAGCTGGGCAGACAACCCTGACTAAAAAACACTGGCGTAAAGCCTGTTAGTTCAGTATCACCAATATGTGTTCGGCCCGGATCTTTTGTACAAAGTTGCTTACCCGTGCGCGAGCGTCGATCATCTTCTTCAAAGTGCTGCCATATTAAATTGGCACTAAAGGATTCACTGGGCTCCCACTCAAAGATTGCACGAGTAGAATATAGATCGCGGTCATTAACATCGTTACCGGTATAAGTGTTGTAATCAAAACCATCACGCTTTGTCATGGCTCCGGAGAAACGCAACGCCATGGTCTCCCCCAATGGCATGTTAAGCATTCCGCTGGCGCGCTTAGTATTATAATTGCCCACCTCCGCCTTGATCTCAGAGGCAAACTCATCTCCAGGCATAATTGGCAACATATTAACTACGCCAGCTGTCGCGTTGCGGCCATAAAGTGTACCTTGGGGACCACGCAAGACTTCAACCCGTTGCACATCAAAGAACTCTTGCTCAAATAATCGATTGCGAATTAAAGGAGTATTGTTGAAGCTCACAGCAACCGCCGGGTCTGAAGCAGCAGAAACAGCTTTAGTGCCTATACCGCGAATAGAGAAGTTATAAGTGCTGAAGTTGGATTTAGAAAAATTGGCATTTGGGACAGCTCGTAGCAACTCTTCCCCCCGCTCAATTTTAAGGTCATCCATACTGTCACCACTGAGTGCAGATACTGCAATGGGCACATCTTGAATACTCTCTTCAATCTTCTGCGCAGTAACCGTGATCTCCTCAATCACCTGTCTTGAGTGTTTACCTTCTTCACTCTCCTGGGCACTGGAAATGGTAGGAACAACTGCAAATGCCAAGGAGGCAACAATGGCGCAGTACCAGGGAGTAATTTGGCATGAATATCCAGATTGGTAAATCGCTTGTGCAATCAATGTTTTCTTTTTGACAGGTTTCATCATCACACTACGTCTCTCTTTATTGTCGGTATTATTGGGTTATTGACCTGATATAAACCTATTTCAGGGTCAACAACATTTAAGACGCGAGAGCTAAAAGAAAGGGGGGATAAAAAATAAACTTGATTTTTTGAGGGTTAAAGCAGAATTATTAGCTAAATATTTCGAAATCCGCAACAGTTAGAACTAAAAAGCCAAACCTCTGGCGTAGCGCTAGCAGAATCACTCACCAAAAAATTTCTAGTTGAGCTTGTTGTCTCGTTAGACATCTACTCGAAAAAAGGTCACAACCTACAGCACAATATGACCTATTTTGCGCCATCAAGGAGCTTCCTCTGCCACCTGCCTAACCTTGGTCAAAGCACGCTGTATTAACTCTTTAACCGAATCCTTAGAGATTCCCATTTGCTCCGCAATTGCTTGATAAGTCATTCCCTCAAAGCGATGATAGCGAAAAGCTGTACCAGCTCTTGGCGGCAATCCTAAAATAGCTTCCAGAACTCGGGTATAAGCCTGTATTCCCATCACCGTCCGTTCCGGACTAATCATGTAAGGGATATCGACTTTGTGATCAATAGAGTCATGTAACCCTCCACACCTAGACTTTTGACGCCTACCATGACTAATCAAAAGATTTCTTGCCATGGCATAAATGTAAATTCTTGGGTTTTCGATTTGCCCTCCATACTTTTTGATACGAATATATAACTGAATAAAAACCTCCTGAACTAGATCATCAACATCAGATAGATTAACTCGGGAAGAAAAGTAACGTTTTAAATCCAATCCATACTCACCAACCCACTGCGTCACATCATCCTGATAAAAGTTTTCCATTTTTCTAGTAAACCATCTCGTGTGACCGACCGGTTTCCCTGAGCTTCTGGAAAATTTTGCAATACTTAGTACAACTTACAGAGGCTCTCTAGAGACAATGAACAAAACAAACCATCGATCAATTATTTTTTGGTCAAATTATTTTTGTAGTACAAAACCAGCCTTATTTTCAAAATCGAGTATCAACTAGCTAAACCAATATAAGTCTTTAGTTTTACTAAAGTTAACTTCCCCTAAAAACACAGAGAGTAGACAAAAAACATACGATAAACGACCACCTCCAGTGACTGGAAAAAAGTAACGCCTAAATTACAAGCATAGAGAGGTATTACTATGAACTTCAGCGCCTAAAGGCTAATCAAATCGTAGACTATTAACCTTCAAAAGGAGGGAAAATAAAAGAGGGGAAAATGGAACAAGTACTTGGATAATTGTAGATATGAAAAAGTTACATTACGAAATATAAAAATAGAATTACTTACTTCTTCCGTTTTTGTAGTAGTAAAGTAGATTTTTACACTTCCACAGAAACATTGAGAGCTTCATACTCTTTATCTTATTACAAAAAAAATTGCTATCTTTTGAATAAATCTTATGCGAACAGTTTTCAAGATGAATCATTTCTATATGCTAGAGTACTTTCCTGACTTTTTGTTCACGCCGGCATAGTCGCAACTGGGAAAGAAAATGACACTTTCGTTTATAGAGCCTGTCAAGCCACTATACAAAAAGTACAAGCGTTTTACCCGTGCTAAAGCCCTGAGAGGGCCCTAAGCAACCTTGTTTTGCACTCTCAGCCTTTGTTCAGCCCCTTCACTTTCAGTGAACGCAGACATCTCACCGTTCCAAATTCCTCGAAGCAGCAGCCTGGAGTTAAAGATCCTATCAGTACTAGGTCCTATTCACTTTACGTTAAGTTACCTAAGAGTTACGAAAGTACCCTCGACTAACGATATCCTTTAGTGCTTATGACAGATGCAGACTCAGCCTTTCAGGCCACTTCAGGTACAACTCAAGTGCCGATGGATTTTGGCAAATTGCAGGAAGTCATTTTAGTTGGACTATCTTACTCAAAAGGGTCAAAAATCATGCCAGCCGTATTCGGGACTTTACCCCCATCAGCGATAAAAACTGGAAATATTTAACTGGCAAGGCCTATGAGTATGCCACTTTTATTCATGACGTCATTTTGCCCCTCCTAGCAAGATCACATCGCCTATCTGACAGTGGACACACGTTTATAGGGCACTCTCTAGGCGGGCTATTTGGCATATATATGTTGCTTACCAGGCTAAGCAGCTTTGATAACTATATACTCAGCAGTCTATCGGTGTGGCACGATCGTGCAAGAATCTTTAATATGAAAGCTACTTTCAGCTCTAATCACCGAAAGGTGTTTATTGGAGTTGGTGCCATAGAAACTCCAGAAAAAAGCCAAATTCGCAACGACATGGTAAGGGGAGCGAGGCAGCCCCAAAGAAAATTAGTCATTGAAGAAGGCTAGAGATAAGCCCCCGACTGCTCATTATTCCAGAAGCAAATCATGGCACTTCATTTCCAACTACTGCCATTTAGGACTTGGCTTGCTATACAGAACGAGAATGTAAGAGCAATAATAATATGAACTACTAGATGACAGTTTTATCAATACAAAGGTCTTTTATATCAACGATATACAACCACTAAAATTTATAAAAATCTCATAGGCGTGATGAACAAACCAAAGATAAAAAGGCTATCCTTATTGTTATAGCTGGCATTTTTTCATTGACACTATAGCCTCACTTTACCAAAGCTATTATCTAGGGATGATGAATTTCAAATCGCCATACGATTCGCTCTCAGACACCCTACTTCAGGTAAAATATCTACATCAGAGGCGCCCCATGAATCTGAGCATAATGATTTTATATAACAACCCATAATACCTGAACACTTGCCACCCCAGGCGTAGAACCATTTTTTAGTTATTTTAGAGCAAGAGCTTAATTGCTAAATAGTGAATTTAAGGAAAGCTAGCTTTCATAGAGTTGCAATATTGCCTGTCATTGATTATAACCTTGCACGGACCCCATAAGCCCATTAGTACTGGGGTTTAAACATCCACCTACTATTTTTCGGACTTCTGTCTGACAGCCTAATTAAACCGAAATCCCTAGTGAGAGGTTAATAGCTTATATTACCGATATTCACGGGGTATCTATATCGAGAAAAGCCCCATGAGCTCTCGAATAAACTTTTTATCCACTTGAAAATAAGAGCCCAATCTAAAACAATAACATTCGCCTAAGTTCGACAATAAGGAAGTATCGAAACAATGAAAAATAATGCCAAAAAAGCACATCTTTTCGCTCCGCTAATAATAATGCTATCACTGAGCCCTGTCAGCGGATCAGCAAAGTCCATTAACAATGAAAAACCGCACACCTTTACTACATGGAGCAAACAAACTGCAGAGGGCTATCAAGGCTTTATTGAAGTACCAGAAGATCGCACTAAGAAAGATAGCCGTAATATCACCCTCCAATATGTAAGGTTTCCTGCAACAGGAAAGAAAGTGGGCCCACCAATAATCTACCTGGCAGGCGGCCCTGGTGGCTCAGGAATTACGGCCGTTAACTATCGCTTTGATATGTTTATGGCGTTGCGACAATTTGGTGATGTTATCGCATTAGATCAACGTGGTAGCGGCCGTTCCAATGACCTTCCCAATTGTGAATCCAAGCAAATTGTACCTTCCCTTGAACCAATCACCGATACCCAGTATATCAACTACCACCGCAAAGCCCTAAAAGAGTGCTTACATTTTTGGGAGCTTACTGGTGTAAACCTAAATGCCTATAATACTCTCGAAAATGCCCGAGATCTTGATGCCATACGGAGCCATTTGGGTGCAGAGAAAATAGTATTGTGGGGAACATCTTATGGAAGCCATCTCTCTTTGGCAGCGGTAAAGGAGATCGAAGGTTCTATTGATAAGCTAATTTTATCCAGTGCAGAGGGTTTGGACCAAACCATCAAGCTGCCCGCCCGAACAGATTACTATCTAAACCGTCTACAACAGGCAATCAATCAGCAACCCGCAGCAAAAAAAGCCTATCCAGATATTAAAGCACTTATAAGCCGAGTCCATAAAAAACTTGAGTCACAACCATTGAAAATTAAAATCCCTCAACGGGATGGCAGGGAAGTCGAATCCCTCCTACAGCGTAGGGATATGCAACAACTAGCCTCGGCATTCATTGCGGACCCTAAAAGTGTCAGCCATCTACTCAGGTTTTATCGCGATTTGGACCAAGGAGCTACATTAAGTTTCGACAAGGTGCCCAGACGTTACTTCCCCGATGAATTTCTGCAACCAGGCATACCCATATCCCTGCGCCCGATGCCTACGGCGATGGATATAGCCTCTGGAATTGATATGAAGCGTAAAGCACAGGTTGTTGAGCAGGCACAAAAATCTCTACTGAAAGACTACCTAAATTTCTCTCTGCACTACGATAATTTGGCGCCAGAGTTAGACCTTGGGGATAAATTTCGGGAAAAGCCAGTCAGCAATATTCCGGTATTACTATTTAGCGGGACCTTGGACGGAAGAACTTATCTGGAAGGTCAATATGAAGCCATTTCAGGGTTCAAAAACGCCACTAAAGTAACAGTCGAAAATGCAGGGCATAATTTATTAATGGCTTCTCCTGAAGTCCAGGATGCGATAAACCTATTTATGGAAGGGCAGCCTATCCCGAATACCCATATCGTAGCCAAACTACCCAACTTAGCTCCATAACCAGTATCCGCCGATCGATAGCTGCGCTGTTAGGGTAAAAGACTCTTCCGCAGCTTTCTCCCTTTTTCGCATCCAACAAACCCTCACATTACCCTTGTCCTAGAAGCAACTGGAGGCTGGGGGATGACCAATATCACCGACGAAGTCCATCGTGGTGCCATCTGTGACCTCAGGGCGTTGCAGCAACCTGGTCTCGACACCTTTAAACGTTACATTCGCGGCAGCTTACCCGGGCCCCCTTTTTGGCGACTAACGGGTATGACTCCCACCGAGGCCGGCCTTGGTAAGGCCACCTATTCTATGCCTATTACGCCGTGGCTAGCTGATGGGACCGGGATCTATTGGGGGGGGATCTATGCCATGTTTGCAGACGCCCCCTTGGCCTCCGCAATATGGACAACCTTGCCCGCTGGTAAAGTCTTGAGCACATCAGAATTAAATATGTGCTTTATTCGACCCATCACTAGCAGTACACAAAATATTGTTGGTAGAGCTACGACCGTTCATTCGGGCAACCAGGTGGGGCTCTCCAGTATTCAGATTAACGATCAGGAGGGGAGAACCCTCGCTTTCGGTAGCACTCGCTGCCTTATTGCCGACTTTCCAGTCAACCCAGATCAGGAGCTTCCAATTCCCGACCTAGGACCAACAGATACACCTGACCCTTATCTTCGCCCTCCTCCAAAAACGTTCTTTTGCGACATGGCACACTTACCGGAGCAAGTCCCTATCGAATTGCAGAGAACCACGATTAGTGAGGGGCGAACTCACCCTATCTGGATGCTCACAGGTTACCGCGCAATAGAGGTTGAAAATGGTCGCTGTATCTCGACTATGCCCTCCTCTCCCTGGTTCTCCAATGGGACCCTTTCTATATATGGTGGACTTTTGGCATGGGCCGCAGATTTCACCATGGGAGGCGCGGTCTACTCCACACTGCCTGCAGGATCTATATTCGCTACTCTGGACATGCATATCCGCTTTGCTCGCCCAGCCAAGCTCAACAGTGGCGACTTGATTCTGGAGGCGCAGGTACTCCACCGCGGCCGGCAGCTGAGGGTATCCTCTTGCAACATTGATACTCCCAGTGGCAAGCGGGTGGCTATTGCTACTGGCTCAGCCCTGGTAATTCCAGGGGGCGCTCAAATGCTGAGTGACGGCAAGGAACCCGATGAAATCATCGCAACTGCTACCTCCGGTAAGCCTTGGACACCATAAAAATCTTTAGCGGTAGTTGGACCATCTTCAGGTAAAATACCCTCACAAACTATCAACCCATATGGTTGGTGAAAATTTGATCAGGCATACCTGTAAAGGCTGCCGAAACTTTAGACTTTCACGGGGAAGAGACTATGGCCTCATTGCAAGACCAACTACTCCAAGCAGGACTTGTCGATAAAAAGAAAGCCAAACAAATCAGCAAAGATAAACGGAAGCAACAGAAAGTTGCGAAGAAGTCTTCACAACCCCAGATTGATGAAACAAAGCTAGCAGCACAAAAGGCTCAAGCAGAGAAAGCCGCTCGTGATCGCGCCCTCAATGCTGAGCGCGATGCGGCTGCACAGCAGAAAGCTATTGCCGCGCAAATCAAGCAATTGGTGGAAAAAAATCGCCAACCTTATTCTGGTGAAATTACTTATAACTTCACTTTCGACAAAAAAATCAAAACCATCTATGTCAGCGAAGAATTAAGGGATCACTTGATTGCGGGGCGCCTGATGATTGTTGTCCAGGGAGAACAATTTGAGTTGGTTCCACGGGTTATTGCCGAGAAAATTGCGGAGCGCAATAGCGATATCGTAATCAGGCCTGCTGAAAGTTCAGCAGTGGTAGATGAAGATGATCCCTATGCAGACTTTCAGATCCCCGATGATCTTATGTGGTAAGCAGTCAAATGGAAAAAGCTGTTACTCAGGCGGTAGAACAATGGCTTACTGATGTGGTTGTCGGTCTCAACCTCTGCCCTTTCGCACGCAAACCTCTGCGTGCAGGGCAAATTCGACTCAAGGTGAGTCCTGCCACAGGAGACGAGGCGCTACTCAGTGATCTATTGTCGGAATTACGTCGGCTCGATACCACTTCGGAATCTGAATTGCTTACCACCTTATTGATTATCCCTAATCACCTAGGGAAATTCAGCGACTACAACCAGTTCCTGGATTTAGCAGAGTGGTTACTGGAACGCAACGACTATGCAGGCACCTATCAATTAGCCAGCTTCCACCCAGATTATCAATTTGCTGACACTGCAGCCGCCGATGCGGAAAACCTAACTAATCGCGCACCCTATCCTATCTTACACCTGCTGAGAGAAGAAAACCTGGAAAAAATGATTGATCTATATCCAGATCCAGAGAGTATTCCAGAAAATAATATCCGTCGTATGGAATCATTAAGCCATGAGGAAAAACTAAAATTATTTCCCTACTTATTTCTTCAGGGCAACAAGAAATAATGAAGCCTCTGGCAGAATTATTACGATTAAGGAAGCAGATCCGAGTTATCGGTTTTGATGACGCCCCTTTTGAAAAACGAAGGGGCGCGCCGGTAAAAGTAAGCGGTATTGTCTGCACCAAAACTCGCTTTGAGGGAATGCTTTGGGGGCAGGTAAGCAAAGATGGGATGGAAGCTACCGAAACACTTGCCACACTGTTGAAAGAAAGTAAATTCTACAGCCAGGTAAATGTCGTATTGACCGATGGAGTAGCAGTAGGTGGTTTCAATATTATTGATCTACCCAAGCTAGCCGATATCTTACAACGCCCTTGTATCGCGTTAATGCGAAAACTACCAGACATTCAAGCCATTGATAAGGCGCTGCAAAATTTTCCTGACTATCTACTGCGTAAAGAAACCCTGATGAAAGCTGGGAGTATCCATAACTACAATAACTTCCATTTTCAAGTGCAGGGATGTGAACCGGAGATTGCTGCCCAGGTGTTAGAGCAAGCCACCGACACTGGGTATGTCCCTGAAGCTCTACGTTTAGCCCATATGATTGGCGCAGCAGTAATGACCGGACAAAGTGGCAAACGCGCATAACTCCAATAGCATAACAGATCTACCATTTGTCGCGGGCAGCTATAGCTCTTCTTTTACCGCGAAAATTATTATATTGCCCACAAATCCTGATATACCCACCTTAAACCTTTTGCCAACCCCACCGGGAAAGTGGAATAGTGGTCCGTACCGCTCACCACCTCTCCACTAAGCTTTAATCCACGATAATTACGCGACTGTAATTTAGCAAGAAATCTCTTATGCCCATCTACCATATCATTACGCATGTGGCTCTTTTGTATTGTCTCCAAAGCGCCAGTGGCAATATAGACGTTTACAGGCAGTGTGTTGTTATGGCTTGCATATTTATTCTCCAAATCAAAGATCATTTCATCCTTAAACCAAAGAGAAGGACTTGTCAGGATATAAGTGGAAAACAACTGTGGATTGGTAAGTAATACCCAAGCACCAAAAGATCCACCCAATGAATGACCTGAAAGAATCCTACGTGTGGGATCCCCCCTAAAACTCCCCTCAATAAAGGGCATTACTTCTTTTTCAATAAACTGTAAGTACTTACTGGCTCCACCAGTTGTATAACGCTTCCACCCACTATCGACTACGGGCGTGAGATCTCGAACTCGACTATACTGCCCGTTTTCTCCGTGAGCGAATGAAATAGCAACTACGATGGCTTTATCCATATCCTTAAAGTGTGTAACACCCGAGGCAACCTTAAATGTATGAGGCCCATCATTAAGGTAAATTATCGGGTAGGTCTTATTTTTATTGTCATCGTTCGAGTAACCTGATGGTAACTTCACGTACAAGTCGTATTTGCGTTTGAGAATATCAGAGTCAACTGTGTATATTTTAGATCCACTTAACTCAAAAGATTCAGAAACCTTAGTAATGAGGGGCTTTGCGATTAGTGAATTAGACAGCACCAGAATGGCTATCAGCAGAATAGCTCTAATCATATTTAACCTAGTTTAATTTTATACTCAATATTGCTTTAAGAAAAAATTCGCTACCAACAAAAATGTAAGTCAGTTAAACCCTGAATATAATAAGGTGAGAGAGAAATAAAAAAGATAAAAAAGCTTAATTATGAATCAAACTGATTTTGTTGAGCGTACTTTATCAATTCATCTTGAATCTTTTGAACCTGTTGAGAAAATTGATTTAAAGAATCTCCTACCAGCCCCTTACTAATAGGGAGGTCAAGCCTTAATGGATCAACAGCCGTACCATTTTTATGAATCTCATAGTGCAAGTGACGCCCCTGCACACGACCTGTAGCGCCAAGGTAACCGATTACCTGCCCTTGTTTTACTCTTCCCCCTTTACTAATTCCTTTCGCGTACCCCTTAAGGTGCGCATAAATAGTCTTTATCCCGGAGCCATGGCGAATACGAATATAGTTGCCGAAGCTACCAAAATAAGAAGCTCGCTCAATAATACCATCACCTGCAGCCAATATCGGCGTGCCCAAAGGGGCTCCAAAGTCCAAACCTTTATGTACTCGGGTATACCCTAGGACTGGGTGCTTGCGGCGCCCAAAATAAGATGACAACCTTGCATTCTCTAACGGAGTACGCATTAGAAACCCTCTAGAGCCTTGGCCATCAGGGTAAAAATAATCCACCCCCTGAGGTCCCTCAGTAGAAAACCGATATAAACTTATCTTTTCTCCACTAAGAATAAGCTCAGCAAATAAAATTCTATTTAGTTTTTCCTTTCCAGTTTGGCTATTGAACAAGGTATCATAGAAAACAGAGAATTGATCACCTGCTCGAATCTGCCGTTGAAAATCTACGGAATAACTAAATATTTCATTTAGTTTTGTGAGCACAGAATTAGATAGGCCAGACTCTTTTCCACTTTGGTATAAACTGCCCGAAATTTCACCTTTAACGTAGTATTTCCTGGCATCGACAGGAGATTCAAATTGATTAGCTCTATAATAGTCTCCATGTCTAACCAACTCCAAACTCTCTGCAAAGCCAACAACCAAGGTAAGCTTATTAAGCTTTCCAGTGGTATCTATTGTTAAGTTAAATTCCTTACCAACTGGTAGGATGCTGACATTGACATGTTCCGACAAAGCCTGAATTATTTTATACGCTTCTGCACGATCGACTCCACTATCCACCAATAGTGATAAAACCCCTTGGTTTTTAGCTAGTTGAACTTTTTTTATGCGCTCTAGATATTCTTCCTCAATTCTATATGGAGGGGCCACCTCCCTACGCTGCATCCCTTCATCTTGATGTACCAAGGATAGATCATTGAGTAGGGGCAATGTAAAAGATAAATCATATTGCACCGATTTAACATTGGAATGGTTTTCCAATAACGGCCCTGCTATCGCCAGTGATTGAATCGACAAAAGAACCAGCAACAAAGCCATCCTCCAGATATCGATCAGAAAGAAAATAGTTAATCGCCTCACAGGTAACCCTACTTTTCTTAAGTAATAAATCACACTCCCCCCTTACTTCGCAAGCAAAGTGTCTGGGTTGATTCGCTTGCCTTCTTTGATAAGTTCAAAGTGAAGATGTGGTCCTGTTACACGCCCTGATATACCCACAGTTCCTATCGCCTGGCCGGCACGTACTGACTGCCCTGCCTCAACCTCCCGCTCATTTAAATGGGAGTACAGAGTTTTCGTATTATTACCATGATCAATAATTATGATTTTCCCATAATTTTTATGCTTATAATCATCAGTAGAGACTATTACAACACCACTTTCAGCTGAAACCACCGGAGTACCAATCGGTGCCGCAAAGTCAGTACCTTCATGGGGTTTTTTGCGAATTTTACTGAAATCACCAAAAGGGCTACTAATACGGGCACTCTCAACCGGGACTGTCAATTTGGTAATCTCCACTGAAGCCATTGTTAATCCCGGTTTTAACAGTAGCCCTCCGAGTATTAAAATGGTTGAAAAACTGCAGAACAACATAGCGCGTAAATAGACACCTAATTCGCCATTATTAGCCCCCGCCCTTGAGGCTTCCATAATATTCAAAAGTCTGCGTCGGAAAAAAGGAGCCTGACTCGTACCACCAGAGAAAGAGAAAGCTACAACCCAGTCACTTGTTCTTTTTGAAGAGTTCCGTCGAAGAGTGTCAATCATTGCTTGTGCATAAACACGGTGCAATTCTCGCTTACATGACTTTAGAACTTCGCGATCGCACCCCAACTCTATCGCCCAGCTGAATCGAGACTTCATCCAACCTAAGAAGGGATTGAACCATAGGATGCAAGTAAATATATGCACAATCAGAATCAACAAGGGGTCAAGCCTTTTCAAGTGCATAATCTCATGCTCAATGATTAGATGACGCTCCGTTTCATTCATTGATAAAATATAGGAGGGAAGCACCAATTTACGACTGAATAGCTGCATCACAAATGGTGTAATCGTTGAGTGCGTTATAAACACCTGAGTTTTACTTCTGATTAGAAAATCACTTTGAGATGAAGTAAAGAACTGGTCAAATTTAGCAACAGAAAGCTTATTATTTGCTATTAAGCTCAATTTCTTTCCATAGAAAAACTGACTCACTACCACTTTAGATAAGGTAAAAAACACCCCGCACAGATATATAAGCAACCAAAGAAAAGCCAGTAATTCAACAGAACTCAAAGAGGTAGACACATACTCATGCAGAACTACGTTAATTGGTGGTATAGAGGTAGCCTCATAAGCTGGCGGTAATTCAAAATTCAGATCCGGAGCAATACCCAACGTTAACTGGTCGCTCAATTGTGCAAGAAAAAATGGGGAACCGGCAGCGACCATTGAACACAACCAGAAACTTCGCCAATGGTATATCGCATTAAAGCTGTCTTTATTTCTAGCTGTTGCCAGCCAAATAACAATAAAAACCAACCCCGCCCACAATATTGAGAAGAAAGAAGTAGCTAGAAAATCCAGTGCAAATGGTAGAACTGTAGAGACTATCTCGGCCATAGCCTATTCACCATCCTTGTTGACCAGCTCAGAGTCAGGCCAGGAATCGAGCACTGCCTGAAGCTCCTCGATATCCTTATCACTCATTAACTTACTGCCGGCAAACATCGACACAGGAAGGGGGCCATCAAGCTCTAATACTCTTTCAGCGAAATCTTTTGCATATGACGCCAGAGTTTCCACCTTTTCAATCGCAGGGCTATAAACATGGATTCCATGGATCTCAGATTGAGTCACAAATGATTTATCCCGCATCCGGTCTAGTGTCTTTCGAGTAGAGGAGTATGACCAACCCAATTCAGGTCCCACCCGGTCATGCAACTCTCTGGCACTCAGCGGTTCTTGCCTCCAAAGGGCTTTCAACAGCGCAAGTTCTGATGGGGACGGTTTTACCTTTTTCATTTTATCTTCCCATGTGACAGTCAGGGCTAGTGTGCGACAAGTGTCGCATTCGGTCAACCGCCCTGCAGGGAAACTTGTTAGGTTATTTTTTATACAGCCAGGATCGTAAACAGTTCTTGCCGGCTGGCAAAAAGTTAAAAGCTATCGATAGACCAATCGATTTTGATCAGTTTAAGCACCAACCAATATAAGGTTTGAAAGCGCTTGCAACCAACTCAACGTCTCAGGGCTTGCTGCACCAGCGCCAAGCAAAGCCCCAATCCAAAGATATAAGTGCCTACGGCACCCAAGAAGCGCATTGGGTTAGGCTTTGCCATAGTGGAGGGAAATAAGATGCCTGCAACAAAAAGAAATCGACAAGCGGTCAGCAGAATAACAAACCACCAAACCCAGGTAGAAGACTGCCCTAAGCTCACTAAGTAAATAAGTACCATCAAAAGGGGAGCATATTCGGTTGTATTTGCATGGGCCCTTACCCATTTGTGCAGGGTATTATCGGGGTCGAAAGAATGCCCAACTAAAACCTCATACTTACCGCGCCCAACAGTAACCAAGGCGCCGAGCAGAAGGGATAATGCCGCTAAGAGCCCAATACACAAATAGTAAACATTCATAGAAATCTCCATTTTCTATGTTATTTGTACAGGGAGGGCATTTTAAGCCTCGCCTCCCCGCCCTAGTTGTTCACACTATATAAGCATCGTTTTCAGCTACATTTTAAAGAATCACAGCAGTATCTCTGGAGCCTGTCGCGAACAATGCAACCAGAGAAAACTGTGAAAAACCTTGATCAGTAGATAGATACTCTTTACACCAAAACCTAAGTTCATCCGACCATTTAACCAAAGCCTGCTGCCTCTTCGGCTCAGCATCATATTGGGAAGCCAGTCCAGCAAAGTGACAGTGCACAACTACTTTAGAGTCATTGCTTCGGCTATCATCAACTACAGATACCGTCATAGAAGCAGATACAGACTCCCAACTAATCAGGAAGTACAGAGAAGTATCACTTACATTTTCATCAAGCTTGGAAATTGCGAGCTGTAATACCTCGGAAAGGTCCTGATAAATATCATCATTCGCCAAGGCAGTACTTTCCGATCGGTGTAACTCATGCTCCGTAGCAGTTTTATTTTCACCACCAAAGAGGCATGTCGACTTTTCTATCTGCCAAGCCAATCTCATAAACCCTCCAAATACATCAAGACTGAACAAAGAAATATTCTACGAGATTTATGAGTAGAGCACACTTCATCCCCTCCCAGCCTGCATACTCTTCTCCATATTCAAGCTCAAAGTAAGGCAATTCCCCTTGAAAATACACCAAGAATTGACCTCAAATGACAACTCTACTACTTTGCGTCGGGGCGCTCTGATACACGCATGGTAATATCGGCATGAAATACTTCCTCTCCATTAGTATCAATAACGCTCACAGGCATAACAACATCGCCAGCCTCAATGGTTTTAAACCCTGGATACTCACAAACGGCTCGTAGATTAGTCTTCGCCATCTTTAAGTACTTGACTTCCATCCCTACTGGTATCCAGCGAAAGCGTCGATCCAAAGACACATCCAAACAAACACCGCCAGCTAATTCAGCGGCGTTACACATAGCGATAGCATGTACAGTACCGATATGATTTGTCACGCTCCAACGCTTATTCAGTAAAACCTCCACTTTACCCGGTGATAATTCCAGGAAACGCGGCTTGATTGAACGAAAATACGGTGCCTTAAGTGCCACTAATTTAGACACCAGCCAGCGGCCCAATGCCGAGCCGCCAAATCGCCCCCAAAGATTAAGTACCGGGCTTTTAGAAGATTGATAGTCCATCTTACCTCTCCATCCTATACATCGAACCGCCACTCTATATGGGCGGTCTTAAGCTATTTAGGCCACTATATATCAACTTCCGGTAGTCCAGGATAATCAGATCTATCAGTTTTATTGACATAGGCTATTCCAAGTGCAGAAATGCCCAAGAGGAGGTTTGGTTCATAAGCGAGTGCAACTAATAAGGCTAGAGCTAATAATTTGTATTCCTAAAAAGCATATCCATTAATAGGTAAAGTAAGTATATCTGCAAGCTGAGAGGCATACTAAATGGCAATCGCTACTGCATACCTTGAAAGATTGTTTTTGATGTCCAAAAAATTCTCTCAGGCAATCTTTTATAGAAAAGCTTAGACTGAGTAGCTAATTATATGTCAATTAATACTGAAGATTAGATATCGGAAATTGTCAGGCCAGAAATCTTAGATTAAATTCTAACTATACTTCTCGCTGCAGCACCTGCTTTTCCCATTTCTAAGACATCTAACTTTCAATATATCCACCATAATTAAGGGTACATTATAAATTTTTCAGAAATTTAATATTGCGAAGGGTATGATCGCGACTCCCACAACGCACCAACAATATTAGATTCCCAGAATATCTACACCACTAAAGGGCTTCCGTTCATGGGTCTAATTTTATTTAGCCGCAAATCTATCACTATTTTTTCGCCACACCTATATATATCGGGATATGATTTTATGCTATATCACTTACCAATTGCTACCGGCCTGGCCCTAATAGAGACCGAGAAGCTCGCAGTCTACCGGTGAAAATTGGAGCTTCTAGTTAACACAACAAATTAATTCCTATTCATGGGAGCGACTCAATCAACCCTAGCAAGATTATATAATGGAGAGAATCAAGCTGTGTGAATTATCGAGTAAGAATAAAAAGCCAGCTAAAATATTTTTTCCCAGATGTAAATCTAGTGGAGGCATCTACAAAAGGAAAGACAAGCAAGAATTAGGTAAGAAGAACAAAAATCTCTAACAGAAAATGTTATTTATATTTGCATCCAAGGATAAAAATATCTTTTCTGAAAATGAGACAGCCCTACCGAATAGACTGTCCCATAAATTATTTCACGACAACTTTCGACGGTATTCCCTCGGCAACATACCCTTATTTCGGCGAAATGCCCTTCTAAGCTGCTCTTGAGACTTAAAACCACAGATAGTAGCTATACGCTCCTGAGTTAACGCTTGAGTTGCTAAAAGCTGGCAAACCTTTTCAATGCGAATTTTCTCAACGAATCGACCTGGAGTTACTCCCATATCCCGAGTAAAGCAGCGAGCAAAGTTTCTCGGGCTCATAGATGTCTTTTCCGCGAGACTATTAACGCATAAAGTTTTATCCAAATTACTATGAATCCATTGCACCAGCTCTAAAAAACGATCACTCTTTAACTGGCTCATAAGATAAGTGCTACTCTGTTTATGATCTCCATCTCTCTTGAGATATAAGACCATTAATTGAGCAACAGCTAAAGCAATACCCCGACCAAAATCATCCTCTACCATTGCCAAAGCCATATCAACCCCCGCACTAACACCTGCAGAAGTATATATATGATCATCTTTGACAAATACAGATTCTGAATCGACATCCACTTCTGGGAATCTCTTCAGCTGATCAATATATCTCCAATGGGTAGTGGCACGCCGACCATTTAGCAAACCTACTTTTGCGAGAATCAGAGCTCCATTGCCAATAGAGCCTATACGCTTAACTAAACCAGACTGAAGAGAAAGCCATCTACTCAAACATTCACTGATATTCAAATCATCAGCAGCATTAAGATTACCGCTCACAAGGAGAGTATGAATTCCTCTTGAATCAGTAAAACATCTATCTGAGCATATCCTTAAACCTGATGAGATTTCCTTGGTATCTCCATCTTCGGCTAAGAATTCAACCTCATACTGATCATCACAACTAAAGCCCCTATCCTTTAGCTGCTGATTTGCCAGCGAAAACACTTCTGCGGGCCCCATTACATCTAATGAGTGTGCCCCAGGGTAAAATACGATAGATACTTTCTTTTTACAGTTCATTTTAAATTACAGAATAAGCGTAAAACTATATACCAAACTCAAAAATCACTGTGCGGATTACTAACTTATTAAAAGAAACTTCAGGAATACTATCTTGGGTAGCCCAACCACCTCAGAGGAAGGTGAAAAAACGCCATAGCGGAAGCTGAATAAAACCTAAATAAAATCCAGATTAACTGGAAACACTACTAATAAGTTAATTCTTCACTTGATCTGAGTAATATACCAGGTGGCTACTACCCAATAGTGAGAATTGATCACACGATGATTCTTACCCCAATTAGAGACTACAGGCAAACACACTATCCATCAGCCATACTCTCATCATCCATATACATAAAAATGCTATTTAATAAGGCACCTTCAGAACCAATATCACAAACTGTTAATCCTGTATAATTAAGCAATCCTGACCCTAAGGTACCAGCTTTTTCTATTCTGTAAAGTAATAACGATATTTTTTTTCGGAATATATAGTCGTATATGAAACAGCCCTGCATCCTGCCAAATAAACTTTGATTGCGGCCAATAATTACAACAAAGAAACACTACCCAGCCACATCAACAGAAGAGCCGCTTCAAAGACCTAACGCCATTAAAGGAAAAAGATAATCATTCCTAATAAAAGGAGCTGTAAATATCTAAAGTCCTATTCATCTCAGCTAATATGAATTGATTCAAGGCAAGAAACAAAAGAAACTCACATTTATCGCCTAAAGCCTTCGCTCTATCGTATAACGACCTAAAAGCCCGCAAGAAGTGCACCGCCGTACCACTTACTTATTCGCTCATATGAGCATCAAAATATTGATGATCTCATAGAAATTTAAATAATTTATCGACTCAAATAACCTCAGGCTTAGCAAGCTCTCTAACATATTCTTACAGTCGGTTGGGTGCTGAGCCCCATAGCTGGGACTTTCGAGGGTTATTAAATATAGATAGGCTTCAGGCTACGCATGGTAATCTGCTACTTCCAGGGCGGATAAGCAATGACTACCGACAACCTTGGCAGGATAGCCAAGACTTCAGAAAGTGAGTTTTCATTATTTATGGAAAATAACACACTAAAGCTATTGCCCTTTATGTTGCCGAAAGCCCTATCTAGCAATTTAACCCGCATAGACTTATATAAGCTAAAAAGGACAGCAACTTGTCTTCATGTAAAGAAGCACTGAATATGATTTATCTCAAAATGCAATACTGCTGTAAAAACTTACGCAAATTAACGTATTCAAGCTTTCGAGTTAACCCCCTATATCACAGACAACTTATAAGCCTTTACGAAATAATACTTCATTTACTCTGATCGTCATTCTTAAGCTGTTGAATAAGCGTATCACCAGACCAAAAGAATCTGACACAACCATCATAATTTTCCTTTCTTACACATCGCCCCAAGGGGTCGTATTGATACCGAATCACATCCTGAAATTTCTCTACACCTTTTTCTACTTTTAGATTTTCTATTTTTATCAACTTTTGCTGACAATTATAATGGTATCGAATCCTCTGTGCCCCCTCCCCTCCAACTTCTTCAACACGACCTGTAGAAGAGGTATAACCACGGGATATATTGCCATTATCAACGATTCTATTCTCAATAACTTCTTTACCAGGAATCTGACTATCAAGCTTACTCGTCGAGTTAAGCTTACCTAGGAGACTATCAGCGGGGTCATAAATTAAGAAGGCAAGAAACTGATCTGAATCACTCTTACAAAAGTTATGAACATTAAAGATATTTTTATTAACCTTGCCGGAATGATTAACTCTGGCAAGTGAACAGCTACTATTCGGCAATAAATTCAAAATATTTGTAACTGTATCAATTGGCCTTTCAAACTTACTAACAATAAAGCCTTGCACATAAACCTGAGGATCATAATTGTCCAGAGGTTTCAACCCTTCGGTTGTTTTTATCAACAAAGAATTGAAATTTCCATTTACTGAGGAGAAGGGTGAATTCTCAGATTCCACAGAATGATCAAAGATAAATTTAACATCTTCTTTTCTGGATAGTGAAGTTGCCGTAAGATTACCTAAAATATCATACTTATAACTAAGCTTACTATCATCTTGCCATTCCGCTACAATACGACCACTAGCATCATATTCCCACTTAAGACTACAGTAATTATTTTTAGCTTCGATCAGTTGCCCTAGGCAATTATATCTAAAGCTATTAGCGCCCTCTAGCGTAGTTTCTTTTATTAATTGGCCCAGCAAATCACGTTCAAAGTAGATATCGGTACCAATGCCTGATTGAGAAGCAATTACTTCCGTAGAATTTACTAAGTGGCCAGCGACATTATATGCATAGTGGGTAACACGACCATAGAAATCCTCCTCTTCTATTAATCGGTTATTGAGATCATATTTCAGCCGATAACACTCACCCTTTTCATTTATAAGGCAAATTAAATTGCCCTCTCCATCATAATGATATTCTAATTGACTGCCACTGGAACTAGTCTTGCTCTTTATTTGATGGAGTGCGTTATAAGAATAACGCGTATAACTCCCATCCTTATCTAATATTTCTGAAACTAATCCATGCTGGTTAAATCTGCACTGAATATCTGTATCTTTTTGAGCAACCTTAACATTGATCCGACCCTGATCCTCATTCTTGCAAGAAGCCTCTTTCGTCTCAGCAGGCGTTAACAATTCCGTGCGAATATCAACATCATATCTACAATCAATAGATCGTCCGAAGGGGCAACTTATTCTTAATAGCTTATTGCTGTTTCCCCACAAATAACTCGTAACATTACCTAATGAGTCACTAATAGAATTAATCTTGCCAGCAGAGGTGTAGTCATATTTCACTTGGTTGCCTAGCGGGTCTTCAGCTAGCACCAGCTGTCTTTTTTTGTTGTAACTATACTGCCAACTGCTATCTGATGGATCAGTATACTTTGTGGCGAGACCTTCATTGTTATATTCAATTTGATAATTATTACCGGCCACATCTATCTTCTCGGTCAAGCGACCCTGATTGTCATATCGGAATAACTCCTCACGTATAGTCCCATCAGTACTGGGTAGCCGTACTTTTGTAACGTGACCTAGATCACTGTATTCATACCACGTTTCTCCACCTTCAGCATCTTGATGGAACGTGAGTAATCCGCGATTATTGAAGTGAAAACGTTGCCGCCCGCCTCTCGTGTCACACATCGTTGCTCCGTGACCACTTTCCTCCCAGATAAATTGATAACTGTAAGCAGCTTTTTCGTCAATAGGGTCCCCCCACTGCCGTATACAATGAGCTGAACTACCCTCAGCATCCCACTGAAAATAGAAACTATAACCAGTTTTTAAAGTTCTTTGTTTAATAAGGCCTTTGTGATAAACATACTTTTCATTATTGCCAACACTGTCTACAGCTTCAGTCAGATTATTTTCACTATCAAAGACATATTGAGCTACTACTTCAGAACTTCCCGAATTATTTTCTTTTGTCAAAGTATTTATAAGGTGACTTTCAGGAGATTCATCAAGCGAGCTAATGTATAAAATTTCACCAGAACTACTCTCGACCGATCTTAAATACTCCCCTGAGTAGTTGAATAAATAAAAGTTATCGTTATCATCCCGAATCTCAGCGAGCTTTAACGCACCAGTTTCACCAGTAGCTTTAAAATGTCTTTGTACTCCATTGGAAATTCCATATGTCGTAATGATCCAATGCTCATCGTTTACTCGCGTGAGAGTTAATCTCTCATAAATATTATGACTGCGCGAGCTATTTCCGGGAGCTGGCAAGCTAATTATTCTACCTTCAGAATCAAAGAAGAGTATGGGTTTGCCTGGACGCCAAACCAAGCGCTCGCTAAATGTATGAGTCCAGCCACAACCCAATCCGAAATTTCTTGAATTACTACTGCGATAGGTACGAGTTACCGATAAGGGTAGTGCCCCCTCCAATACCAAATCTTCTAAAGTAAACTGAACCTCTCCAGTTTTTAGATTTACAGACCTAGTTACTTCACCAGTAACATTATCGCTCTGACATATATCGGAGTTATAATTTTCACCTACTTCGCTAATGTGGTTATCAGTATCATATGAATAATCCCTGACATAATTTATCTTATAAAATTCAGACTTTACATCATGGGGCACTGTGAAAGCTTGTTCACTACCCCTTTTATTTTCTCGCAGCTCGTTACCCACTTTGACTTGCACTAAATTTCGACTATTTTTTCGGGGTGCAGCTATTTTGGGGGTTTTCTTTCCGGATACAGCAGTGCTTTTGCCTACTGTCGGATATCCTGAATTTTTAGCAAGTATCTTCCTTTGCTTTTTTGTCCTGGCAAAATCAAACATTAAATCGCCAATATTACGAAAAGCATTCACTAAGCGCTTATTCTTAGTTAAGGATGTTATAGCTACATCTCCCTCAGTCAATGCCGCAAGTGCTATAGTCAAAATGATCTCAAAAGTACCACTTGCAGTTAAATTTATGTGCTGCAAGCTATGTTGTGTTTTGATGTAGTCCTGGGCAAAATGAAAAACTGCTCCCCGAAGAGTTGGGTCACTATAAATAACCTCGGCTATGTTGAAACTCAAGCGGAGCTGCTTTTTTGAAACAGAACTGGGATTAAAGCCTAGTACATCAATCACACCTCGATACAGGGAGGTTACACATTCATCAGCTTCTTCTTCTGGAGTTTCTTCATATAAGACATAATTGATTGCCGCAGAGCTAAACTCAAATGATTGACGTGCTGGACTTACTATCTTCTCAACATCAACAGCACTCTTTGACCAAATCGATAAGCGCCACACAGAGCTGTCAGTTTCTTTTACTTTCTTTTTTGCAGTTGTTACACGCTTCACCCAACTCCAATCAGTTTGCTGGCTAATAAAAGCCTTATCTGCAACTTCCTGCGTAATAATTTTCTGCAAGCCCATACGAATCTTAGCAACCAACTCTGTTTGTAGATCCCCCAATGCCGAATATGGCAATGGGGCCTCTTCAATAATCAGTTGATTCTGAGCCAATGCCCGATAAATGGCTTTATCCCGCTCATTAAGATAGCCAGGCACATTACTTAATCGCGATTGAGATGGGGGACGCTCTTGCTCAGGGTCTATATCTGGCGCAAAGGTTGTGTATAAGCCAAGGTACTGGTCATACACTAACTGAAGAGTGTTAGTATCGAACATCCTCAATAATTCAGCAGCATCAATCTTTCTAGAGGGACCCGTCTGGCATATCCATCCAGGCCGCACCGCATAACGAGAGCCCTGAGAGTTTTCGATATAGAGCTGTATCAAAAGTTAAATCCTATCAACCGCTGACCGACTATTCTGCGGTCATCAAAAAACGAATCCATTCAAAGCACCTAAACTAGGTGCTCAACTTCGACATAATCATTTCTACTGGGACGATTTTTCTTTCAAAGGACAAAGAAATATATTTCAGCCTTCTTACATCGGTTTTAAAAAATCGGCTGAACCAAGAACAGTTTCTACGTCCAAAATTTTGACAATGAGTGTGAAGTTTAGTAGTGCGTGTTTCAAAGCCGGGAACACTAAGCTCTCGATTCACATTCAAGTCTTCACTATCACAAGCAAAATATTAAAAGTCACAATAGCAACATCAAAAGCTATACCAATAGGAAAACCATAATTCATCCACATCTAAAGACTTTTCAAATGATCTAAACGAAATAGTTATAATCCCTATCTAATAGCTACTAAGCCAATCCTCCAAGATACCTAACATACCACCATCTTTCGGAGTAACTAGAAATTAGGTGAAAGCTAACTTAATTTGTATTGTTGCGATAGGAAAAAGCGATTACAGGAGAGTACACTGCATATAGTGCAATTAAATTTGACTAGGGTAAAAGAAAGAAAATAACAGTCAAGCGATATATGACAGCATATTCTGACAAAAAAGCACCATTTAGCGACATTAAATATAGTTTAAAGTTATGGATGGTAAACTAATCTCAAAGAGAGCACTTGAGTCCCATTAAATTGTCAGCGTAAATTATAGTATTCGCTCAAATAATATAATACAAAATTGATAACGATTCAGCAGTCGAATATTTATATATAAAGGTACGTCTGTTATGGGTATAGACATAATAGATCGGCTGGATTATCCAACCGATCCGTAATGAGCACTAATTGCTAACAGTAAAACTACTCGACTTACCTGAATAGCTGGAAATCTTCCCAGTCCAACCACTCTTCCAGTTACCAAAGTGCTTTATTCGGTAAGTGCCTGATGGTGTATCCTCTCCGATGATCCACTGCCCTTCAGCAAATGAACAGGCCATACAATCAATAGCCGTATCTCGTGTCCAAATAAAGCGTGTATCCAAATCATCATCGGTAAGATAAGTTTCCCAACTACCGTTAACTTTACGCTGTACTTCAATGAACGTACTCTCAGTCTTCAGGTCATTACGGGGATGGCCAGAACGGAAAGTGACAGATACAGTATCGCCAGCACTGTAGCTGGTACCTACATCATCCCAGACTTGACCAAAAGACTCCCACAGGCGTTTGTCATCATAAACAACCCCAATTACATTAATGATTTGGTCATCAGACAGATCTTTCGGAGTAGGCCCTGCAGCAATATCTACGCCATTGACCATAGCATGTGTCATTTCGGTATAAATCTGTCTATAGGCTGCAAGGGTATTGGGGCCGTATATGGTATGTGCTCCCTCATAGTGCTGCCTATCAAACTCTTCAGGGGTAGTTATGTAACCGGAATAGGCATTTGCCAAACCGGCAATCACCACAGTGTTTACACCGCTTCCTTCAAAAGCTGACAAGACTTCTGCTTCAAGACGTCGGCCTGCCATAGTCGTCATTTCACCCGGCGCGGCGACCAAAGCAAGTGAGCCTATGCGAAACATTTGGAAAGGTAGGTAAGGGGTATAAAGTGCTTGGCCTATTACCTCACGCTGTACAAATGTAGGTTTGGGGTACTGGCAGGGGTCATCCTGAGTATCCTCATATACAGCGGCTGCAGAAAATGCACTCATCAGGCCAAAAAGTGGATAACCATTAATCGCTGATTCGAATAGTCCCACATCTCTATCCCAATCCACCCCCTCATTTTCAACAGACATTCCCTCAAAAATACCATCAATATTGCTGGGACCGTCCCAACTTGATCCTGCAGTAAATGACCAGCCAACAGCACCTTCACAAATATCTATTTGCCCCTCACCGGTAAATTCACCTGCTACAGTATAGCCAGGGAAATAGATATGTTGATGTCGATAATCTAATCCACCTTCAAGTTTCACAGTAGCTGATTGGTAAAGAGACTGAGCTTTTGCAACTTGCTTTTCAGCAGATAAAAGTAAACTTTCATACTCAGAATTTCCGCATCCATCCCTAGGGCCACAAATATTCGGAGACGCATCACCTAAATTACTATTGGCAAATGCCGCAGTAAATTGACTTGCAGCACCCTGCTCGGCAGCCCAAGACTCCAGCAACTGACTCGCCGCCCCCTTATTATCCCCGCTAAGTTGCCGCTGCCCTGTCCCTAAAGAGACATTGTGTACTGCAAACCAATTAATAACTCCCAGTGCTTTGTTGTTGGCATCAACCAACTTGAGTTGGGTCATGGTTTTATTGGTATCGTATTGATAGTCGCTTGCATCAGTATTTTCTGAATAAGGGTATGGGTTTCGATTGATACTGGTATCGAGTAGTATCCCCTGCTCAATAAAGATATCACCTGGAGTTAGTCCACTATCTGCTTCAACGATTGACTGAAAAATACCATCAACAATAGCGTCATAGTTATCTTCCGCATACCCGATAGCACTCATATTCAACATGACATAATGATCATACCCGCCAGGACCTACATGGGTATGTGTAGCAGTCAGCATCACATTCTTTTCGGTGTACTTACTATTACCATAGAGATTTTTTAATTTATCAACGACACCCTGCTTCACGCCCTGCGGAATACCTTGCAGATCTGCTGATACGAATACCAAACGCTCATTTTCAGAGCTATCAGAAATTATGAATGCGCGGGACCATAAACGGGTATGAATTCCCTTGGTTGTCTGCCCCGTTTCTCCATATCCTACCATTCCAACATCTGCTGCCGGGCCAGTTATATCATACTTACCAACACCAACACGCCAGTCAGATGCTTTAACAGTGGAAGAAGCTCCAATAAATACTATTAAAGCAATGACGTAACTATTAATTATTTTTTTCATTTTTTCTCCAGAATCTATACACGCAGGAGTACATTCGCCAGTTCACAGAAGTGAAGGCGTATCCTTTTCGTTGAAAGTTGATACCTGAATAAGCCACTTCCGATCAACTCGGACGCGACTCTCTAGATAGTTAGCCAATGTAATCTTGGCTTTTATTATCTCATCCTGAAAAGCGGCTTTATTATTTTAAAAATACTCATAGTAGCCATAACCTCCCTGCTGTCAGCACACTAAAACTGAGAGTACAGCTCTAGTACGCATGTTCAGAATACCCTAACTGGCTGTATTTGGTAGCACCCGCAGAGTAATTGCCCGCCATAAATCCGTTAATTTAGAGTCGAAAGTAAAATAATTTTAAATATACGAAGATTTTCTGAACTACAGCAAACCTAAATATTTACAATTCAAGCAAGTACAATCTAAAAATGAGTGTAAAGAAAGGATAGATTAGGGTATTTGAATTACATTTAGAGAGGAAATGTTAAAAACTTTCGCCATTCAAAATTAGCACTCAATCAGTTTCCAATTATATTCCATAGATTGACCACTTGTTCACAAAAACAATTAAATTAACAATTAATTAGGCAAACACCTGTACTTAACATTCAAAGTTCTCTTGACATGAAATAAAGTGGAAGTTGAATATCATTAATAATCGGTCCTTTTAGCATTTGACGCCCCTGACTATAAATATGTGAACTTTATGTAGCTATCAATATCCGACTACTCTGCAGTAATCCATATAGATACATATATAATGCACGCTAAACTTCTCCCCCTCTCAGTTTTTACCATATTGACCTTCTTATCCCTACCATCCCTGGCCGGTCAAAAGTGCGATGTACAAATGACGATACAGAGCGAATGGGAAGACGGATATATGGCTTCAGTGGTTGTACGTAATACAGGTACCGAGCCAATAAGTGATTGGGAACTTTCATGGCAATGGCCCTCAGACCAAGAAGTCACACATATATGGAATGCTACCTCAGCCCAGGATGAAAACCTGATCTCTGTAGTTGGAAAACAAGGCTATATAAAAGTACCCATTGGCCAAGCCCAATCTTTTGGTTTTAATATTCGCTACTCGGGTGGTGAACAGAAGCCTGCTCATATTAACGCTAGTTGCAACAACACCATCAATAAACCAGATCCGCCCCCACCTTCACGAGACCTGTTAGACCCCCTTTCACAATACAATTTTATTTTAGGCACTCAAACGATAAACCCCAAGTATACATTTACAGATAAGGGATCACTTGTTGAAAGTGCTGAAGCCATTTACTCAATGGGCTCTAACTTACTTAAGATAGCCCTTTCTCCGAGCCTATATAGCGAGCTAAGTCACTCTGGACTCAACTATCAATTCAAGCGAATGCTGGAAGAAATACCAGAATTTCAGCAAGTCTTGGAAATGGATTTCTCCATCTACATGTTTTGGGTCGAGGACTCCGGTTCCTGGATGGATAACAAAGGAATGAGTGAAGAAGAGCTAAAGTGGCAATATGACAAAATTTATTCGTTGGCTGAATATTTACTAACTGAATATAACGGCTCCGGTAAGACATTCATGATTGGGCATTGGGAAGGCGATTGGAACCTGGTTCAAAAAACTGATGGTACTAGAGATGACAGTCAGGAAACTATCCCTCCTAAGCGTTTACAGGGTCTAATTGACTGGATCAATATTCGACAAAAAGCCATTGACGATGCCAAAGCAAATATCACCCACTCTGACGTTAACTTATATCACTATATTGAGGTCAATAGGGTTGAATCTGCAATGCAGGGCAAAGAACGGATAACCAATGCCGTACTTCCCCATACTAATGTAGATTTGGTATCTTATTCAGCTTACGATCTCACTACCAAAGAAAAGCATTCAGATTTTGCCACTCTACATAGTGAGTTAACTTCAGCTCTAGAATTTATCAACTCAAATCTTCCCAAAAAATCTGGGCTACCATTTGAAAAGCGGGTTTTCATTGGCGAATATGGTTACGGAGAGTCCTGGTTTAAGGATTGGGGAGCCCGCTCTGGCGAAGCCCAGGATATGCTATCACGCAATGTAATAAAAACGGCACTCCAGTGGGGTGCTCCATTTATTTTGTACTGGCAAATGTATGACAATGAGTATGATAGCTGGATCAATGAATTCGCTGGCTACTGGCTGATTGACAAGGATGGTAATAAAAAGGAGATTTATAAGACTCACCAAGAGTACTATAAGGACGCGAGAGCATTCTTAGATAACTATTATATGGAAAACTCCTCCCTTCCGTCAGAAAGTGAATTTCGAACCTATGCCTTAAAATGGTTTGAATCATCGAAAATCCCACCACAACAGCCCAAACCTGACACTCCCCCTACTATACCGGAAGAACCCAGTGAACCTTCAGGCCAGTGTAATGTGGAATATGCAGTACAAAACGATTGGGGAAGTGGCTTTATGGCAAATGTGGTTATTTATAATAAAGGAAAGACTTCTCTCGATAAATGGCAGCTACAGTGGAACTGGCAAGGTAACCAATCAATCACACACTTCTGGAATGCACAGGTCGCAGAAAGTAACGGGACTATAACTGTTACTAGTGAATCATCTATTCCGGCAGGAGAGGCCCGAGCTTTTGGGTTTAATGCAAATTACTCTGGAGAAAACACCCCACCAATTATAATTGGCAACTGCACGGGTACACTCACAACAGAACCTTCACAACCTAGTCAGCCCCCCAATCAGCCCAATGAACATTCAGATAGTAGCAGTATTAAGCTATGGTTTATTGGTGATTCGATTACTTACGGCATGACAACACTCCCTTATAATTCAAACGGATTTCGTAGCCAGATCTGGAACTATCTTGCCAAAGCAGCCGATGGCAACTCAATCTTTCCTATAGATCAAGAATCTACCAGTGAGCAGCTAATTCTAAAATACAATGGAAAACAACTAGAAACGATTGGCACTATCACTGGACCAACAGGCCCTGACGATATGTCTCAACAGACCAAGAATTACTGGCACTCTGGGATACCTGGAGCTACAACCAGCGATTTACTTTGCTATCTTGATCCGATAGGCCATCAAATCACCCCTGGCTACAATTTCACCAACTGCCTCAATTCCATCACGAACTTCAATCAATTTCTCAGCGAAATGTGCAGGGAGGGCGAAACTAGTACTGGCTGGCTCACTAATCAAGCCTGCAATTTAACGCGGAATATAACCTCTGAGGATAGCGTTGTCATACCTATACAGCTCGGGACTAACGACATCACCTTCCTTAGCATGAATAATGCGATTGATTGTAGCCTTCCTATAGAAGAAAATAGTGAATCCGCCCAGAAGCTAAATATGGTCGTTAGTAAGATAATATCATCACCCAATAATATTCAAGGCATATCAATAACAGATAGAATACAAAATTACTTTGAGAGCATAGATATTCCAGCTGAGAAAATTGCATTCGTAATTTCAACTATCCCTCGTCGAAGTGATCTAGACGGACAAGATCCGAAAAATTACTGTACGGACTTTTATAATCAAAAAATCAGGAAGTCACTATCAGAGGCCTCCAATACCAAAAATATTTTCTTAGCAGACCAAGGAAATATTATCCCAACTGGAGACCCGGTACACCCTACAACTGAGGGCCACAAGATTATGGCTTGCAACTTACTTTATGGTAAAAATCTTGGCCATTCAGATATTCCTTCTTGTATTCTTCCCAGTAACATCCCAGATAAAGGGCTATTGAAAGCAATAGATCATGTATCCAATTAGCTAGGATTTCGCTTAACAGGCCCTGATTAAAAATTTTCAGGGCGCTGCTTTTACTCACCAATAACTTTGGGAGCCTTTATAAACCCGCCTTCTATAGTAGCCGGCCTAACTCTGAACCAGATTTAAGAACTGCTTCCTATATTCTGCCCAAATCACTTTCCCTGAGAAATTACTTAAATCAACTTTTTTTAATTTTGAACCCGATAGAATTGACAAAAACATTGATTCCAGCTTTTTTACTGCATCATTACAGTCTGAATAACAGAAGTTCTCGGAATAGAACTCTGGGTAGCACTGTTCATCTGGCACCAGTGGAGTCGCACCGAGAATAGCTGCTTCCATCACCGCCAGCCCCTGGAATTCATGGTAAGCCGTAGAAAGGAATATATGGCTATGTCGCAGTACTTGACGATAGTCTTTAGCGCTTTCGAGATACCCGAGTACCAATAAATGGTCGGCAAACTCTTCTTGTATTTGAGCAAACTCAGCAGGGCTATTACGAAATGACTGCCCCATTAGATTAACAAGAAACTTAACATTTCTGGCTTTCAAGCCCCGAAGGATATCCAGCAATCGGTCCGCGCCTTTGTCATATTCCCAACGGGCCGCCCAACTGATAATCAAAGTATCTTGACCTATCTCGCCCCCATAAATGCTCTCTGCGCAGGAGCTCCAGGAAAAGGCCTCTTCAGTTTTCGCACTATCAAAAACGATGTCTTCTATTGGCACAGGAAGAACTCGCGACTTTTCTTCAATCTCCTCACAAATTCCGGGAGGAACACAATCAGGAAAGCGCTTGAGTAATTTCTTTACTCCTCCTAACAAGGTACTGCGGTTGTATTCAGAGTTGAACAAGACCAGATCACCGGACAAGGCCGTGTAAATATTCAACAACTGGGGTTCTACCGATCGAAACGCATCAGAGCTCACTGGGTAAGCAAATTGATTCTCATGAAAATATACAACTGTAGGCACCCTAACGATTTCAGGAACTAAACCGCACAAGGCACTTAGATCGGTCATTGAGGTTGTAACAATAAGGTCCCAACGCTGCTTCAATATTTGCGCAGTTTCCCCACGGCCCCAGGAAAGGCTATTACCGCGAATTCGCCAGCTAAAGTATCGCGGTGGTAAGGTTAGTACGGTCCATTGCCAATCAGAAAATGCCGCTACCAGCCCTTTACGCCATCGCTTGTGACTGTCCGCATCATAAGCGGAGAGTAATAAAACTTTCATTAAATAGTAACAAGAAGAAGCGGCACCGGGATCAAACTTAACCCCGGTAGCTATTGATCGGAGGGGTTAATCGAAAGAGCGCACATTCATTAATCGTGCAAACAAGCTGGAAGTATCCCAACGAGCACCACCAATAGCTTGTACCTCACTATAAAACTGGTCTACCAGGGCAGTTACGGGCAGTAAAGCTCCGTTATGTTGTGCCTCTTGAAGGACTATAGCCAAATCCTTACGCATCCAGTCCACAGCAAAACCGTGGTCATACTCGCCAGCTAACATAGTTTTTGAGCGGTTTTCCATTTGCCAGCTCTGTGCCGCCCCCTTGGATATCACATCAACAACCTGCTCTCCATCGAGGCCAGCTGCCTTGGCAAAATGTAAACCTTCAGCAAGCCCCTGAACGACACCCGCGATACAAATTTGATTGACCATTTTACACAGCTGGCCGCTACCTACTGGCCCCATCAGGTTGCTCGCCCGCGCATAACAGTCGATAAGAGGTTGCACTTTATCAAAGTCTGCCTTATCTCCCCCAAACATAACCGTTAAAGCACCATTCTCAGCGCCGGCCTGGCCTCCAGAGACAGGGGCATCCAGAAAACCGATTCCCTTTTCGCCAGCTGCAACTGCCAATTCCCGAGCAACATCGGCAGAGGCTGTTGTATGATCTACAAACAAAGCCCCGTCATCCATACTCGTGAATGCCCCCTGCTCTCCTGTCACCACTTGGCGGAGATCGTTGTCATTGCCTACACAGGCAAAAACAACCTCCGCGCCCTTTGCGGCTTCAGCGGGCGTTGCAAAGCTCTCTCCATCATATTCTTGTAGCCATTGATCCGCACGGCTAACAGTGCGATTGTAAATTCGCACCATGTGACCAGCATTAGAAAGATGCCCCGCCATGGGATATCCCATCACCCCCAAGCCAATAAATGCAACTGTTGCCATTTCCTCTACCCCCATACCATCCAAATAAGTATTACACCGAGAACCAAGCGATAAATCGCGAATGGAGCCATCCCAATGCGGCTAATAAATTGAAGGAAAAAATGAATACACAAATAAGCACTAATACAAGATAAAACGGTACCAAGCAGCAAGTCATTCCATGGAACACTTTCCAGTGCAAGTAATTCAATCGTTAACAAAATAGCGCTGAGGGCAATAACAGGAATAGACATCAGGAACGAAAAGCGCGCTGCAGCCTCTCTCTTCATGCCAAGCATCAAACCAGCAGTCATTGTGATACCAGAGCGGGAGGTGCCAGGGATTAGGGCCAACACCTGTGATAAGCCAATCAGAAGTGCTTTTTTCCAATTTAACTGGGCTAGAGATTCGACCCTGCGCCCCTTTGCATCAGCCCACCACAGTAAAATACCAAAGCCAATAGTCGTAGCAGCGATAACACCGGCTGAACGCAGGTGAGTTTCTATGAACCCTTTGAATACCAGGCCTATCAGTCCCACAGGTATAGTAGCGAGAACAATTAACCAGGCCAGCCGCCCCTCATCGGTAAATTGTTTATCCGTAAACCCTCCTAGACCATCCCTAATCAGCACCCAAATATCTTTGCGGAAATAGAAAACTACTGCCAGTAAAGAGCCAAAATGAACAGCAACATCGAAGGCCAGCCCCTGGTCCTGCCAACCCAATACCTCAGAAGGTAAGATCAAGTGCGCGGAACTGGAGATGGGCAGAAACTCTGTCAGCCCCTGTATCAGGGCCAAAATTACAATCTGAAATGTTTCCATGTGTTATTAAGATCGGATTTTTTGTCTTTTCTTCCAAGTCACTTCATTGCGCAAATAAACAGGCTCAAGCTCTTCAGCGGTCACTGTATGACCCTGCTCCCATAGTGGTACTGCCAGCTGCGCTATATCCCGAGCGTGAATGAGGCTGGCTTGATCAACGGCAGCCAATGACGCCCCTTCAAAAGCCTCATAATGTAATCCCGGGCCCGCCCCATAGATCGGAGTACAAATCTCCGATTTCTCTAAAGACAGCAGAACCTCCTCCGGGTTCTGTACCGCCTCCGGGATCAAGCTATCGCAGGGAGAGTCACTGGAATAAACCCCCCAATATACTTGTTGCATACGAGCATCCAGCATTGCCACGACGGGTGACTTTCCCCAGTCCGGGTGCGATCGCCGAGCTCCAAGTGCTAGGGCTGCGAGGCTGGAAACCGGAACCACCGGTAGATCTGCAGCATAAGCCAACCCCTGCACGCTACTAATTGCTATACGGAGACCAGTAAATGACCCCGGCCCGCGGCTGACAGCAAGAGCATCCAGGCCTGCCAGCTTTATGCCGGCTTCTGCGAGAACGTCATCCAGCATTGGCAAAAGGCGACGGGTGTGATCGCGTTCTGCCTGTACAAAACGCTCAATTAGCTGGCCATCAGATATGAGAGCAACAGAACAGGCGCCCGAAGTTGTATCCAGGGCAAGTATTTTCACAGCGTTCTTAATCCCGGTCATAAAAAGGGAGGGAATTGTGGCACGGGAGCGGAGGGGAGTCATGCCCAATATCGCAACCCGCAACTAAAAAACCCCGGACTAACCGGGGTTTATGAGGAGCCTGCCAAAGTTCACATCGTTGAGCCCATATTTATGACCCTAGGCGGCCTTTTTCGGTGGCCGGCCTCGACGGGCAGCACCAGCCTTCGGTGGACGGCCGCGACGGGCTGGAGCCTTCTTAGCAGCTGCTGTCGCAGTCGCTTTCTTGGGTCGTCCGACTCTTTTTGCTGGCTTAGCCGCTGAAGCTGCCTTCTTTGGACGACCGGCTTTTTTCGCCGTCGCTGTGGCGGCCTTCTTGGGGCGTCCAGGCTTTTTCGCTGCTGTGGCCTTGACTGCAGGTTTCTTCTTGGCCTTTTGAGTTTCGGCTTTTAATTTGGCTTTAGCCTTCTTCTCTAACTCTTTAACTTTAGCGGCAGCTTTCTTTGCAGCTGCTTTAACCTTAGCTTCAGCCTTCTTCTCAGCAGCCTTCAATTTCTTGGCATGAGCCTTTTCTTTGGTTTTTACCCAGCGTGTTTCAAATGCCTTGAGTGCGGCAGCTAACTCTTTATCTGCTTTGCTGGAGAGGCTCTTAGAGAGACTTTCCACCTTTTCTTTTGCAGCAGCTTCAGCCATATGTACGGCATCCATAGCCTTAGCTTTGGCAAGATCCATCTTTGCCGCTGCCAGCTTGGCGCGCAAATCCTTTGCCTTACTATTGGCACTGGCCAGCGAAGTTTTCGCTGTTGCCGCATTACTTTTCTGCGCTCGAGCCTTAGCCTTAGCAACACGGTCCATTTGCGCATCCAGCGATTTAGTCGCTGAATCTACCGCCTTCTGCGCTTTCACGACCGCTGGCGACGCTGCGGTCGCACTAGTTGCTCGTTTCGCGCGTGTACCTTTTTTTACTACTCTTGCCATCCCTTGTCTCCTCACTGAAAGAAGAAGTACATCCAAAAGTGTGCCGGCAGCATTGCCTTTTAGCTATCGAATAAAAACTGGAATCGGCCGTTTTTATTACTTATGCAGAGCGCCGCACCGCCTATTTCGATACAACTTTATCAAAGTTAATAAAAATACCCGGCATTGCAAGTAAAAAAGCGAAAAATGAGAAACTTTTTATAAAAAAAGTATATTTTTCTTATCAATTTTCACTTTTGGGTCCCGTTTTAGCACTTTGGTAGAAATTATTTTGTCCCATTGAGCTTAGTTTGCACAATTTCCGCAAGCGCCTCTATATGATCCTCACGCAAATTTAATGCAGGAATATATCGGTAGTCACTGCCCCCAGCATCAATAAAATTAGCGCGATTCTCTACCGAAATTTCTTCCAATGTTTCCAGGCAATCCGCAGAAAAAGCCGGGCAAATTACATCGACACTACTAACTCCTGTTTTACCCCATTCAATAAGGGTCTTATCGGTGTATGGCTGTAGCCACTCTGCCTTACCAAAGCGCGATTGAAATGTGACTTGCCACTTATCCTCACTGATTTCTAGTTCATCCGCTAATAACCGTGCGGTTTCCATGCAATGGCGATAATAGGGGTCCCCCTTATCAACATTGGCTTTTGGGATACCGTGAAATGAAAGTAACAATTTTTCCGCTGGCCCTGCTTTTTCCCAGTGTTCTTTTACTGAATTGGCCAGGGATTTTATGTAGAGCGGATTTTGGTAATAATCTCGAATCAGAGAAATATCCGGAATATCGCGACTATTGCGAAAAATTTGCGCCACCTGATCATAAATTGCTGCAGTTGTGGTAGCGGAATATTGGGGATATAGGGGAAGCACTATAAAAGACTCGAAACCTTTCTCGCGCAGAGTTTCTATGGTGTTGTCGAGGCGGGGCTCACCATAAGTCATGGCATATTCAACAGCGACATCGCAACCTTTTGCTTTTAAACGCTGCTGCAACAGCTCTGCTTGCTTCTGCGTATAGTAGAGAAGCGGCGATCCTTCCACTTTTGTTTCATCTGCACTGCTATTCCATATTTCCGCATAGGCAGGGGCAATACGTTGTGGACGAAAAGGCAGTACCAAGCAGTTCAATATGGTCAGCCAGATTGGCCGCGGTATCTCGACAACCCTCGGATCTGAAAGGAATTCCCGCAAAAAACTTCTTACTGCTGTAGGTGTAGGCTCAGCTGGAGTACCTAAATTCATCAAAATTATTGCCGTAGACATAAACCGCCCCGTTAGAAATCTTATCCTTTCAAGAAATCCTGCCAGTTATCAGGCAGGGAAGAGCGCATACTGCCAGGCCAATACCGCCGTGATCAACTCGCTCAATATCACTTCTGGAGATACAAAAAAGCCCCCAAGTGGGGGCTTTTAAAAAATGTTAGCGATGATCTCAGCTGAGCGCTTCCAACACTTTCTCGCGAATCTCATCCATACCGCCAACACCCATTACCTTGCTGTACTTGGGAGCCGCTTCAGGAGAGCGTGCTTCCAGCTCGCGGTAGAAGCCTACCAGCGGTGCCGTCTGCTCATGATAAACCGCCAAACGATTGCGAACAGTTTCTTCAGTATCATCTGTACGCTGGATCAGTGCCTCGCCAGTCACATCATCGACACCCTCAGCCTTGGGCGGGTTGTATACGATGTGATAGACGCGACCAGAGTTTTCATGAACCCGGCGGCCCGAGAGACGCTTTACGATTTCTTCATCGTCAACAGCGATCTCCAGAACATGATCGATATGTACATCGGCTTCCAGAAGGGCTTCAGCCTGGGGAATAGTGCGAGGGAAACCATCGAACAGGAACCCTTTAGCGCAGTCTTCCTGGGCAATGCGCTCTTTAACTAACGCAATGATCAGGTCGTCAGAAACCAATTTTCCCGCGTCCATAACATCCTTGGCCTGTAGGCCAAGAGGGGTACCCGCCTTCACCGCAGCGCGAAGCATATCGCCGGTGGAGATCTGCGGAATGCCGAACTTCTCTGTTATGAATTGAGCCTGAGTGCCCTTGCCGGCTCCCGGCGCGCCCAAGAGAATAATTCGCATGTTCAGTAAGCCTCCAATACTATCGACGAACCAAAAGCCGCCGCGCTAAAAGAGCGCTACCTTACACTCACACCTCAGATTGGGCAAGATTGCTACCGATACCCCCACAATCCATACAAACCACAGAGCACTATAAGGGGCTTAAAGTTCCGCTCTATGTAAGCCTGTTAAGATCCCTAGCTATCAGCACCGGGCTCCCGCTGAACTTTGGCCTTGTCCCAAAGTCTGTCCAGTTCCTCCAGCGTTGCCTCTGATACTTGCCGACCTTCACTGTGTAAACTGGACTCAACATAACCAAAACGCCGCTCAAATTTCCTGCTACACCCCCGCAAAGCTGCCTCAGGATCAACCTTCAGGTGGCGGGATGCATTCACACAAGAGAAAAGCAGATCCCCCAGCTCCTCCTTTGCATGCTCCGTATCCCCATTTGTCACGGCCTCCCGCAACTCTGCAACCTCTTCCTCAATCTTATCGAGGACACCATCAATATTGGGCCAGTCAAAACCGACACGGGAGGCGCGCTTCTGCAATTTGGCTGCACGCGTCAAAGCCGGCAGCCCCACAGCTACTCCTGCCAGGGTTCCTGCATCCCCTTTGGCAGTGCGTTCGGCCTCTTTAATCGCCTCCCAATTCCTCTTTATTTCAGCTTCATCAAGAGCTTCGGCAGAGCGGTCGCCGTAGAGGGTTCCACTTGGAAAGACATGGGGATGCCTGCGCACTAGTTTGCGTACCAAAGTGTCAACAATCTGGGGGAAATCAAAGTAGTCTTTCTCACGCCCTAACTGGGCATAAAAAATGACTTGGAAGAGTAGATCTCCGAGTTCTTCGTGCAAGTGCTCAAAGTCTTCCTGCTCAATAGCCTCTGCTACCTCATAGGCCTCTTCAATCGTAGAGGGGACAATACTGGCAAAGTCCTGTTTCAGGTCCCAAGGGCAACCGCCCTCAGGGCTGCGAAGCTGAGCCATCAAGTGGAGGAGGTCCTCCACAGAGTAATTCTTTTCCACGTTATTCCTTACTCAACGTTCAGCGCAGAATTCGCCGCTTTGCCGCTGCCACATTGGGCAGTTGATTGATCCGATGTAAAACTTGGCTCAACTCTTCAAAGTTGTGGATCTCAGCAGTCACGATCATTTCTACCGTATGCTTGTTCTTATTAGAGCGGGTTTGCATAGCGGTAATATTAATTTTCTGACTGTCCAGCATCACCGTGACATCTCGCAACAGGCCCTGGCGATCGTAGGCTTCGATCATAATTTCAACGGCGTAAAGTTCACGGGGTTTTTCCGCCCAACTTACCTGGAGTACCCTTTCAGACTCCTCAACCTGCATACGCAGCATATTTGCGCAGTCTTTACGATGTATAGAAACCCCGCGCCCAAGGGTGATATACCCCATAATTTCATCGCCTGGAACGGGGTTACAACAGCCGGCAATGTGGGTGAGCAAATTACCCACTCCGTCGATATAGACATCTGCCTTGCCTTCTCCCCGGGCAACTGGAGCCGTCAGCGATGGTACCCGAGGCACATTGTCGACCTTCACCATTCGCTGGGCTGCGTTGAGAACCTGACCCACGCCTATATCACCGGCACCCACTGCCGCATAGAGGTCCTCTAGGGAATGCATGTTGAGCTTGGCTGCCAACTTATCGAAATCGAAATCACTCAGCGCCAGCTGCTTAAATTCCCGGTCGAGAATACTGCGGCCATCGGCGATATTCTGATCCCGAGCCTGCTGCTTAAACCAGTGAATAATCTTGGCTCGGGCACGAGAGGTAGTGATATAGGCCATGCCCGAAGAGAGCCAATCGCGACTCGGCGCTTCGAGTTTTCCTGTGAGGATTTCAACCTGATTGGCTGTCTCCAACCGGTGGTTGAGCGGCACGATTCGGCCATCTACTTTAGCCCCACGACAACGGTGACCAATTTCTGTATGGATCTTGTAGGCAAAATCTAATGGAGTTGCACCCCGAGGCAGGTCTACAACATGACCGCCGGGGGTAAATACATAAATACGTGAATCTGCCTCACTGGAGCGCAAATCATCTTGTAGTGGGTTCCCCCCCACCTCTTCATGCCAGTCGAGCACCTGACGCAACCAGGATATTTTTTGCTCATAGCTATCTTTACTCTCGCTCTTAAGATCAGTGCCCTTGTAACGCCAGTGAGCACAAACACCGTATTCCGCCTCTTCATGCATAGCAAAAGTTCGGATCTGAACCTCGAGCACCTTTCGCTCGGGGCCAATTACAGCCGTGTGCAGAGAGCGATAACCGTTTTCTTTGGGGGAGGCGATATAATCATCGAATTCATTCGGTATGTTGCGCCAGAGGTTGTGCACTATACCCAGAACCGCATAGCAATCCCTTACAGTTGGGACAAGAATACGCACTGCGCGAATATCATAAACCTGGGAGAAGCCGATATTTTTCCGGCGCATTTTCCGCCAGATACTATAGATATGCTTTGCTCGCCCGTAGACATCGCCTTCAATATGGGCGCGCTCGAGTTCAGAGCGCAATAGCTCCAATACCTCGTCGATATACTGCTGCCGAGCCAGTCTTTTCTCATCCAGCAAGCGAGCAATCTGCTTGTAATCTTCCGGCTCAAGATAACGAAAAGATAGATCTTCTAATTCCCATTTGATATGACCAATTCCCAGGCGGTGGGCAAGGGGTGCATAAACATCGGCCACTTCACGAGCAACTCTCTGGCGTTTAGCCGGCTCTGAGTTTTTTGCAGCACGAATCGCACAGGTACGTTCAGCGAGTTTGATCAAAGCGACTCGCACGTCGTCGACCAATGCTACCAGCATACGACGGATATTCTCTGAATGTTCCTCTACCGCACCACTCGGGCTTTCTTCTCCGGTATCTGCGCTGCGACTGCGAATCGCAGCCATACGCAAAACACCACGAATCAACTTGGCAACTCGCTCACCAAATTCTTTTTCCACAGCTTGCAGTGGCAGGCGTTTTTCACGTACGGCACGGTACAGCACCGCCGCGACAAGTGCTTCTGAGTCTATTTGTAAGTCGGCGAGAATCTCAGCCATCTCAAGGCCTGTGGCAAAACTGCTAGCGCCCTCAGCCCAGATATTTTCCGCCTCAATTGCGCGCTGTTCTGCTTCGGCACTCACCTCAGCTGCACGCCGCAAAGTTACTATCGCAGAACCATCCAGGCCCGCGAGCTTCTGTACATGGCGCAACCAGGATTCAAGGTCGAGTTCACCTTCTCCACCAAAGGAATGATGCTTTCTTACTTGAACCATCTTTTAACAAGAGTCATTTGTGTTATTGGCATAATTTTGTCGTTACCTAGCTTAGCAGCACATTTACTCAGTGCTCATGCTGGATTAAGCGCTTCTCTATCATAGGTTTGAACTCACCAAAGTCCATGATTTTCTGTATACATTTCAATAAGCTGCGCGAAATTCAGCAGTTTTTCGTACCAATTTGAGTGGGAGGGTATAAGTCTTGTCCAGCTTGTTGACCTTTTAACCAACAGTAAACGTGCAAAACCAATGCCTATAGAAAACTAAAATTGTGATATTGGGGAATATCGAGAGAAGTGAACAGGTTGCATTTGTTACTTAAAAGTGAATTTCTCCACCTCTACATGAACACAAAACAAGGCTTTACCGAACTTTACAAACTATCAGTTTTTGTATTTACCGGCTTAGTTATTGCTTTTTTTAATTGGCAATGCACATATAGCAGGAGGATTAGAGGCTCCCCCCAAAAAAAGGGGCAAAAGAGATGATTATAAATTGATTGGCGAATCACTTTACAAAGCTGCGAATCTCACAAAGTTTTTGCTAGTAGATATCAGGCACAATGCTGGAGTTAAAGCACTTTATTTCCAGCATTGATCAATAAAATAAGATAAATTAGAGAATAAAAGTAAGAACTATTTTGGGGAGGCAAAAAGTCCTGAAGATAAATAACGATCTCCACGATCACAGACAATTGCAACAATCGTCGCATTTTCTAGCTGCGCAGACAGCCTTAAAGCACCGGCTACCGCCCCTCCAGAGGAAACACCACAAAAAATACCCTCTTCTTTCGCTAGCCTGCGAGTCATATCCTCAGCTTCTCGCTGGTCCATATCCATGACCATATCCACTTGCTCAGGAACAAAAATCTTAGGTAAGTATGCCTCCGGCCAACGGCGAATCCCCGGAATACTGGAGCCTTCAGTTGGCTGCAATCCAACGATTTGAATATCGGGATTTTGCTCCTTCAGGTAACGCCCGCATCCCATAATGGTACCGGTTGTACCCATTGAGGAGACAAAGTGAGTCACCGTTCCAGAGGTCTGCTGCCAAATCTCCGGACCGGTTCCTTCATAGTGAGCCAGGGGATTATCGCTATTGGCAAACTGGTTCAGTACCAATCCTTTCTTATCCTCTTGCATTTGCAAAGCTAAGTCCCGCGCACCCTCCATACCTTCTTCTGCGCTAACCAATATCAACTCAGCGCCATAAGCTGTCATTGAAGCCTTGCGCTCCTCAGTAGCACTATCGGGCATAATCAATATCATTTGATAGCCCTTAATCGCTGCAGCCATTGCCAAGGCAATTCCCGTATTACCGCTGGTCGCTTCAATCAGGGTATCTCCCGGAGAAATATATCCTGCAGCTTCCGCATGGTTGATCATTGAAAGTGCCGGGCGGTCTTTTACCGAACCCGCAGGGTTATTGCCTTCCAGCTTGAGCAAAACAGTATTACTGGTATCACCTGGCAGGCGCTGTAGTTTAACCAGCGGGGTATTGCCTACGCAGTCAGCAATTGTTGGATAATCCATAATGCAATAAATTCCAGAAAAATCTCGCGGGGTTCAAGTGTACAGCAAGCGGTACTATGCACTAAATACCGTCTACTTTGGTCTACTCCCTACCCAGGTTATTAAGGGAGTTATACCTGAAGCGGTATTATTCAGATGGCTATGCCGCGCTATCTAATCTTGGCACCGTGAATCTTTGAGCCTCTAAAACGCGCATATTGTGACAAAAAAGAAGCGTTTTCTGATAAGTGAATGAGTGCGCTCAGATGTACATAACGGTAAAATGAGGGAAAAATAATCGTACAAGGCCCCTCTTAACATGGCCCCAGGCAACCCTATTCTCTCAATCGAGGAACCAGAGCAACCTCGATCCTTACGAACCCTGGTATTTCGCCTTACTGTAGCACCCGCACTAATCCTGTCCTTGCTCCTCGCTCTCGTTTTCACCCTGCAGCAAATGCACGATCGTCGCCAATTGCTATTAAGCCACGGTCGAGCCAGCGCCGAACAGCTAGCTGAACTAATTGAGATGAGCGGGGGCCATCCAGCTGAACTTAGAATGGAATGGCTGCGTAAAAGTTTGCTGGCGCTTATGCTGGAAAAAGATATGGTCAGATCTGTTCATGTCTACTCCACCGAACCCAGCCCCAAGCTAGCTCTCAACCCCAGCACCGGACTCAGCTTGCTGGCCAGTGTCGGGCCGCGTCCACGCACCCCCATTAGCAGAGACACCCTTAACAAGCGCGAACCCTTTATTTTTGAAGATGATGAGACCCTTCAGGTTTTACAGCCATTGAAAGGCGATATCACCACCTGCTGGATAAGTATTGAGCTACATCGCCCCTATTTCCTGGTGGGAACTTACCAAGTTTTACTCGTAGGCTTGGTGGGGTTGATTCTCTGTACCCTAGCCGCGCTGGCTTGGTCGGTCATCATGTCTGAGCGCTTTGCTCACAGCCTGATTAGAATGGGACATACTCTGGAGGCGATTGGCAGAGGTGAGTTTGATCGACGCACCCATGAAACGGAGAATCGAGAACTCGCTCAACTGGGAAACCAAATTAACGAGATGGCTGAAAACCTGTCCAGTTACCAACAGGAATACAAAGCCAACTTGCTCCAGTCTATGGATGACCTGCGCCAATCCCTGGACAGTATGGAAGAACAAAATATTGAGCTGGACTTAGCACGTAAAAGGGCGCAGGAAGCAAGCAGGATTAAATCGACGTTCCTAGCCAATACCAGTCACGAGATTCGCACACCTTTAAATGGAATTATTGGTTTTACCAACCTGTTGTTAAAAACTGGAATTGATGAGCTACAGCAGGATTACCTGCAAACCATTTTACGCTCATCGGAAAACCTGTTGACTACCATCAACGACATCCTGGACTTTTCCCGCATTGAGTCCGGCAACCTGGTCCTTGACCATATCCCTATGGACCTTGGCTTACTACTTGAAGAGACCCTGCAAATACTGGCCCCAAACGCCTATGAGCACCACCTGGAACTGGTGCCTTTGATCGATTCTCAACTCCCTCCCACTTTAATCGGAGACCCATTACGAATTAAGCAAATACTTACAAACTTGGTGGGTAACGCGGTGCGCAGCTCGGCAAATGGCAATATCCCCGTGCGCTTGTCAGTACATAGCGTTAATAACTCAGAACTTGTACTCCGTATTTCGGTTACCGGCCTGGGTAACCGTATTGACGAGGCTGGTCGCCGTGAAATTGAGAACATCCTCACCAGCAAGTCCCCACAGCTCACCCAACAAATCAGCGCAAATGGTTTAGGGATGTCTATAGCCCGCAGCCTAGTTGAGAGGATGAGCGGCTGCACAGGTATTGAAGAAACAGCCAATGACGGCAGCACCTGTTGGGTGCAAATTTCCCTCCAGGCTGAACGCAATCGAGGCATGTATCCGCGTATTCAATATCCTGGCTGCCGAATTTTACTTGCAGACCCCAACCCAGTTACACGGACCCAGGTAGCCCAGCTACTCAGCCAATGGCAAGTGGAGCCCATAGAACTCGGCGATACCGATACTCTGCAACCGGCAATCGAGCAAATGTGGCGGCACGATGCCCTACCGGATGCGGTTATTATCGATACAGCTACTGCCAAAGGTGATTTTGATAATTTCAGTAGCAAAGTGCAGTCGCTGGTTGATACCTATCAGTGCCGCGTGATCGTACTGGGCCCACCCGCTGAATTGCGTCGCTGCTACGACCAACTGCGCACCCGCACTCTCACTTTCCTTAGCAAACCCGTCACCCGAGACAATTTGCTGCGATCCCTGAAACGAGCAGTACCACAGCAGGGGCAACAGCGGGTTAGTGGCGGGGTACAGGCGCTACCGTGGCCCGCACCACCGCGTGTGCTGGCAGTGGATGACCACGCGGCAAACCGCCGACTGGTCGGCGAACTTCTGCGAGCACAAGATGTAGAAGTCGTTATTGCAGCAAGCGGCGAAGAAGCTCTACAGCTTTGGCAGCAGGGAGCTTTCGACCTAGTATTTATGGATATTCAAATGCCCGAGATGGATGGTATCGAAGCTACACGCCTGATTCGTGAGCAGGAGACCGGCCGCCGTACTCCAATCATTGCCCTTACCGCCCACGCCGGCGCCGAAGAAAAAGCACGCCTGCTGTCTGCGGGACTGGACGACTACTTAAGCAAGCCTGTTAGCGAGGCCCAGCTCTCCCATATGATCAAGCGCTGGCTTAAGATCATCACTCCCCAGGCCGCAGAAAAAGTGAAGATTGAAGAGATGCGCCTGGTAGACATTGGCGAATGCCTGACCCTCGCCAACGGGGATGCCAAGCTGGCCAGGGACATGCTGCGCATGTTGATTGACGGTCTCAGTTCAGATGAGAGAGAGCTGGAAAGGTTGTACAACCTTGGGGATTACAAGGGCATGTTCGAACTCACTCATCGCATGCACGGTGGCTGCTGCTATTGCGGAGTTTCACGTTTGAGAGAATCAACTTGCGTGTTACAAGAGGCATTGCGCACTATCCAAGGCTCCGATGCCCAAGCCTTTGACCAGCGCAAACTCAATGCTGTTCTCAGGGAGATCCGGGCCCTGCGCGAGTGGGCTTCTGAACAGGACTTGGATGCGCTCTTTGGCCTGGAGGTAGTTGCCTAGCAGGATTCAAATACGACGAATGCCAGGGCCGAGTCTTTTTCATCAGACAGGCTGAGGTGGATTCTGTCCACACCAAGTTTTTCGGCCCTCTCCTCAGCTGCGCCCGCCAGCACCACCTGCGGTGCAGCGCCCTTGCGGCGACGGACATCGATGTCTTGCCAGGAAACCCCTTCACCAATCCCAGTGCCCAAGGCCTTGGCTACAGCCTCCTTCGCTGCAAATCGCTTGCACAGATATGCAGCACGGATGGGCTCAGCCATAGCATAAAAGTCCTTCCTCTCCGCACTGTTAAGAACACGCTCAACAAAGCGATCACCAAAGCGCTGCCACGCCACCTCGATACGGTCATAGTTACAAATATCGGTGCCAATACTAACAATCATTTTTTTCCGTAAACCTGTCGAAAAAGCTCTCTGCTCTGCAAAGGCTTATCCCCCAATACTTTCCTCAGCAATAATCGTGTAAGGCGCTTTGCAGGTGCTAAAGCCTCACCTGACCAGACACCCCCATTCATAGCGCTGTCCATCCCCAATAGTTCGGCACCTGAAAAAAAACACTCTCCCAGGCTCTCATCTTTGGAGCGGTGAACAGGAATTAAACCCCACTCATCATCCAGGCGATAAACCCCATCTTCACTTACAGGGTCTCCTTGCGGGCCGCAAATATTGAGGGATGGGCAGGTACCTAGCTCCAGGAGCAGTTGTAACTCAAAGCAACGAAGCGGACCTTCCAGTTCAGCGTTGGAGAGTCCCTCCAGCTGGGACAGAGATTCCAGCAGGCTCTGATAAGCTGCAAACAGCGTGTAATGCGCCTCGCCCTCGGGAAGGAGCCTTACCATCAGTTCATTGGCATAAAGGCCCGCATAAACCGCTCGGCTCTTGAGCCATAGTGGTACACCAACATTTTCGACTGGACCGAGCGTTTTAAGTGAACCCGCTCCCATCAATGTGACAAGCAACGGGGTGAAGGGCTGCAACGCTTGTTGGCGGCGCTGCTTGTCACGGCGGGCCCCACGGGCGACACAGCCCAGCCGGCCGTAATCGGGAGTGAAAAGCTCCAGGATCAAACTGGAGTCTTTATAGGGCCGCGAATGGAGGATATATGCGGGTTGAGGCGGTTGAGGCGTTTTCATAGGTCCAGGGGAAATTGCCCTGATGATTACTCGTCTCTGTAACCGAGACTGCGCAGAGCCCGCTCATCATCAGACCAGCCAGATTTCACCTTCACCCACAAATTGAGCATTATCTTGCTATCAAACAAGCGCTCCATATCTTCTCTAGCCTGGCTGCCAATCTGTTTGATTCGCTCGCCCTTATTTCCAATGATGATACGTTTTTGGCCCGCCCGCTCAACCAAAATAGCAGCGCTGATATGCAAGACCTTACCCTCTTGGGCAAACTCCTCTACCTCCACAGTAACTTGGTAGGGAACCTCGGCACCCAATTGACGCATAATTTTTTCGCGAACAATTTCTGCTGCGAGAAAGCGCGAGCTGCGGTCGGTCACTTGATCTTCGGGGAAGAAATGCTGCCCCTCAGGCAAGTGCTTCAGAATAACCTCTTCCAAAGTATCCAGATTTACGTTACGCAAGGCTGATATGGGAACAATTTCAGCTTTCGGGTGCTCCTCAGCCAGGGCTTGCAACTGGGGCAGCAGATCAGCTTTATCCTCGAGCTGATCCACCTTGTTCACGGCGATAATTAATGGGCATTTAATACCGCGCAGCTTATCTGCCACCAACTGGTCTGCCTCACTCCAACGAGTGCGCTCTACAACAAACACCACTACATCCACGTCCCGCGCAGCGCTGGCGGCAGCTCGGTTCATATAGCGGTTAATCGCTTTTTCTTGATCGGAGTGCAACCCCGGAGTATCGACAAAAATAATCTGGTTTGGACCTTCGGTTTTAATACCGAGCATATTGTGGCGGGTGGTCTGCGGCTTGCGCGAAGTAATCGCGAGTTTCTGCCCCAGCAGGTGGTTCAACAGTGTGGATTTTCCCACATTGGGGCGGCCGACAATCGCGACATAGCCACAGCGAGAAGGTTGTTCGCTCAAGAAATTTCTCCGAAAGAGTTGGAGGTCTCCGGGAATCCCCGGAGCCAGAAGCGCCCCCAGTGATACAGGAGGCTGTCATTACGATGCGGGAAATGGATCCGGCGCGTCGTTTCTATTGTAAGGTTAGTCCTGCCCGGTGAGGAGCTTATAAGCTTCCACCGCCGCAGTCTTTTCAGCATTACGGCGACTGCTGGCTTCGCCTTTTACGGGCTGCGTAAGGCCACTGACACGGCACTCCACTACAAAATGCTGTGCGTGTTCAGCGCCAGAAACATCTACGACTTTATATTCCGGCAGAGGTTTTTTACGCGCCTGCAGCCACTCCTGCAAGCGGGTTTTGGGATCCTTCACAGTCTCTAGTGATAGGCCCTGCAAGCGCAATGCAAACCACTCAAGTACCCGGGAGCGCGCAGCCTCCAAACCGGCATCCAGATAGATGGCCCCAATAAGAGCCTCTACGGCATCGGCCAGAATCGATGCCCGACGAAAGCCGCCACTTTTCATTTCACCTTCACCGAGGCGCAGGCAATCACCAATTTCCAGCTCCCGCGCAAGTTTTGCCAGGGTTTCACCGCTAACCAATTGTGCCCTCAAGCGACTCAACTGCCCCTCGCGCCCGTTGGGGAACTGCTCGTAAAGTGCCGCGCCGATAGTGAACCCGAGTATCGAGTCGCCGAGAAACTCCAGGCGCTCATTATTACGACTCCCATGGGATCGGTGAGTAAGAGCCAACTCAAGCAGCTCGGCCTGATCAAAATCATGGCCGAGGCGCTTGCAAAGGCGTTCCAATAAAAGATCAGTCACGTTTGCGGAATTGCTCCAGATCGATCAGCGCATCACAGCAAAGCTCCGGCTTCGCAGTGTCGAGCTGTTTATTAAACTTCATCACAACATCTACGTTGTATATCAGCGGCTGGCGCAGTTCGTAATTGATGCTCACAACAGAACCCTTTGCACCACGAACTACCTGCACAGATTTAGTAGGCTCTCCGCGCACATTGTTTACCAGGAAAAAACGGTTCAGCTCTTTTTTAATCTGACCCGTGGTCATATCTTCCAGGTTTGGGTTTTGACCGAGGGTTTTTAGCCCTTCGTTAACGTAACGAGCATCTACGTAGGCCGGTGCCATCTTGGACACACAGGTCAAAGCAAATCCCAACATCGCGATAATCAGCAGCCAACCCCAGTAGCTCATACCGCGCTGCTGCTGCAGTGAAAGGTTGAGTTTACTACCCATAACTATGCCCTCTATCCTTTATAAATAACCGGGCTAACGCCCGGCTGGTTTCTTTATTGGATTGAGCCTACACGCTTAAAGCTGGGCAAACTGAGCAACTTGTCCCAGTGCATCCAAATGGCGAAAGCTTTGCCGACGATATCCTTCTCTGGGACAAAGCCCCACTCCCGGCTATCGAGGCTGTTATCGCGGTTATCGCCCATCATAAAATAATGCCCTTCCGGCACTACACCACTAAAGTTACTGTACTGCCGGGGGCGGACACTTTTCTGCATCTCGTGGCGATAGCCATCGAGATCTTCCCACATGACTTCTGTTTGCGGGTTACTCGGCGGGATGGCCCGGATCAATTCTTGGCGAGCCATCTCACCGTTGACATAGAGCACATTGTTCTTCAGCTCTATCTTGTCACCGGGTAACCCAATCACCCGTTTGATGTAGTAAGTATCGTTATTGTGGGGTGGAAAGAACACCATGACATCGCCGCGCTTGGGCTCACCCACATCCATTACCTTGGTTCGGGACACTGGCAAGCGCACACCGTAGGCATACTTGTTGACCAGAATAAAGTCCCCAACTTCCAATGTTGGAATCATTGAACCTGAAGGAATCTGGAAGGGCTCGACAATAAAAGAGCGCAGAACAAATACGATCGCCAGAATCGGGAAGAAAGACTTCGCGTACTCGACAACGATCGGATCTTCTTGCTGGTCCCCGACATTCTTCTTGCGTTGACGGGCGAAAAACAGACTGTCAACTAACCAGATTCCGCCACTAATCACAACCAACCACAGCAGAATCAGAGGTAAATTTATATCCATTACTTTTCTCTACTATCCCTTATTTTTCGTCGTGGCGCAGGGCCGAAGCCCTACTGATCCACCTTCAGTACCGCCAGGAATGCCTCCTGCGGCACTTCAACACGGCCCAACTGCTTCATTCTGCGCTTACCCGCTTTCTGCTTCTCCAGCAGCTTCTTCTTACGAGTAACATCACCACCGTAACATTTGGCCGTCACGTTTTTGCGCAGCGCCTTCACCGTGGTTCTCGAAACCACCTGACCACCAATAGCCGCCTGGATCGCCACATCAAACATCTGACGGGGAATCAGCTCTTTCATCTTTTCCGCCATTGCGCGGCCTTTCTGCTGCGCATTATCGCGGTGGACAATCAGCGCCAGAGCATCCACCCGGTCACCATTAATCAGGATATCCAGTCGCACCAACTTGGCCGCTTCAAAGCGGACAAAGCTGTAATCCAAAGAGGCAAAGCCGCGGCTTACGGATTTGAGACGGTCGAAGAAGTCCATAACCACTTCGCTCATCGGCAGCTCATAGCGCAGGGACACTTGTGAACCTACGTATTGCATGTCCTTTTGAATACCGCGTTTTTCCACACACAAAGTGATGACGTTGCCCAAATACTCCTGAGGTACAAGAATATTCACCTCGGCAATCGGCTCCCTCATCTCTTCGATGGAGCCTACATCGGGTAAGCGCGATGGATTATCTACCATCACTATCTCACCGTCTGACTGCTCAACTTCATAAACCACGGTCGGCGCTGTGGTAATCAGATCCAGGTCGTATTCCCGCTCCAGACGCTCCTGGATAATTTCCATATGCAGCATGCCGAGGAAGCCACAACGGAAACCAAAGCCCAGGGCATCGGATGTTTCTGGTTCGTAGAACAGGGAGGCATCGTTCAGCGACAGCTTCTCCAGCGCATCCCGGAAAGCCTCATAATCGTCTGAACTAACCGGGAACAAGCCTGCATAAACCTGGGGCTTAACCTTCTGGAAGCCCGGCAGCATATCAATATCATCGGCGCCCTTAGCATGGGTCAACGTATCGCCCACAGGAGCGCCATGAATATCCTTGATACCTGCCACCACAAAGCCCACTTCACCTGCGCGAAGTACACCGGTTTCGTGGCGCTTGGGTGTAAAGATTCCCACGCTGTCCACAACATGGGCACGACCGATAGATTTGGTGACAATCTTTTCTTTGGTTTTCAGGGTGCCCTGTACAACACGCACCAAGGAAACAACGCCCAGGTAACTGTCAAACCATGAGTCGATAATCAGCGCCTGTAGAGGAGCATCGACATCGCCTTCAGGCGGTGGTACCAAGCGCACCAGATCTTCCAGTACATCCTCAACACCGAGGCCAGACTTAGCGCTGCAACGAGTCGCTTCGGCGGCATCGATACCGATAATATCTTCAATTTCTTCGGCAACCTTTTCAGGGTCTGCCTGGGGCAAGTCCATCTTGTTCAAGACAGGGATAACTTCCAACCCCTGTTCAATGGCTGTATAGCAGTTGGCAACCGACTGGGCCTCAACGCCCTGGGCGGCATCTACCACCAGTAGCGCGCCTTCACAAGCTGCCAGAGAACGGGACACTTCATAGGAGAAATCCACGTGTCCGGGGGTATCAATAAAGTTCAGCTGATAGGTCTTACCATCGCGCGCTTCATAGTCGAGCGTCACACTCTGCGCCTTGATGGTAATCCCACGCTCGCGCTCGAGCTCCATGCTGTCCAGCACCTGTTCAGCCATCTCCCGATCGGAGAGGCCACCACAGTCCTGGATAAAGCGGTCAGCCAGGGTAGATTTCCCGTGGTCGATATGGGCAATAATGGAGAAATTGCGGATATGAGAGAGATCTGTGGCCACTGCGGAATAAAAACCCTTGCAAAATCAAATGATTAGCTGGCTATAGTGCCAACTGTGTGGCGCAAGTCTAACAGAACTCATGGACAGAGGTGAGAGCTAGGTGGCCCAATGGGCCACCAATCGCTGGAAAGCGGCTAGCTTTCGATCTTAATTGTACGGAAAGTGGACTGCCCGGCCCGGAAGAAGCGAATCGGCAATAGCTCATCCTCCGGCAGATCCTTGACGACAGTTTTGTAGTCACTAATGTCGCCAACTTCTTCAAAACCAAGTTGCGCGATGATATCGCCACTGCGCAAACCTGCTTTGGCACCGGGCTTGCCTGGAATCACTTGTTTCACCAGCACCCCAGTTTCCACATTCCAGCGCTGCTTCAGGATATCGGGAATTTCCTCAACCACGACACCCAGGCGCCCACCCACTCCAGAGCTGGGATTGGCTGCCACTTGCCTCGCTTCATCTTCAGAACCCGGCAGGGTGCCGACAGTAACACTCAGACGCTCGGGTTTACGATTGCGGATCAACTCCACCTGGGCCTGTGTACCCGGTCGAATCTGCCCTACAACGTGCGGCAGGTCGCCAAAAACCCCTATCTTCTGACCATGGAATCGCAAAATGATATCACCGGGCATAATTCCCGCTTGAGCTGCGGGCGACCCAGGACTCACCTGATCGATCAGGGCGCCGGCGGGCTTACCAAGGCCCATGGCTTCCGCCATATTGCGGTCGACATTACTGATTCCTACTCCGAGCCATCCTCGATCCACCCGCCCTTTTTCCTTTAACTGGGCAACCACATCCTGGGCAAGGCTTGCGGGAATAGCGAAAGAGAGTCCGATAGAACCGCCACTGCGGGTATAGATCTGAGAGTTGATACCCACTACTTCGCCATCCAGGTTAAACAGCGGGCCTCCGGAATTTCCGGGGTTAATTGCGACATCTGTCTGGATAAAAGGAACGTAATTCTCGCGGCTCTCATTGGGGATACTGCGCCCCATCGCACTGACGATCCCGGCGCTTGCGGAGTAGTCCAAGCCGAAGGGAGAGCCAATAGCGACAACCCATTCTCCCACCTGCAGTTCTTCGGAATCCCCCCAGCGTACTGACGACAGGTCTTCCGCGTCGATCTTTAACAGGGCCAGATCGGAGCGCACATCCTTGCCAATAACCTGCGCCTCGTACTCGCGACGATCAGTCAATGTAACGGTTACCTGGTCTGCACCATCGACCACGTGATTATTGGTTACGATATAACCGTCTTCAGAGATGATAAAGCCGGACCCCATACTCGCTACCGGGCGCTGCTGGCGCTGGCGCGGCTCGAAAAGGTGGCGGAAGATATCGGGAATTTCCTGTTGAAGCTGCGGCTGACTACTGCGACTAGTGCGGTTGCGATCAACCGTGTTGATTTTGACGACTGCCGGAGAGTTATCTTCGATTAACTCCGTAAGTTCGGGTAGTCCACGGGCACTGGCAGCCCCGGAAACCAACAGACAAAGAACCAGTAGATATTGTGTACAACGTTTAACCATAGGTTTGTTACCCCTAGTGATCCTTTCTAATATGAAACCATTGGATTTTCGAGTCCTTTCAAGGGCGAGCCTTGGCTTGTCCAGCCCCTTAGGGACTCTCAGTAACGACTTAGTGGCGATCTAGTCACCAAAGTTCTACAACAGACTGTAAAACTGTGTAAAGAGTTAACGATGTCCGAAATGCGCCCGCGCCCAGAACGCGGTCAGTTTCACCTGCCCACCGAGCTCTACGGCCAAAGTGTTTTGGGCGCCCCCCTACTCTATTTTCCCGCGCAAACCGGCACCCACCACGGCCTCATAATGGCCGGCACCCACGGAGATGAAGTCGCCGCAGTCGTCGCTCTATCCTGCGCGTTGCGGGCCCTCGCCACCAATTCATTGAGACATCACGTAATCCTCGCTGTCAATCCGGATGGCTGCCAGCTGGGCACCAGGGCCAACGCACGCGGCGTGGATCTCAACCGCAACTTTGCCACTGCAAATTGGGATGGCGGTGGCAATGTCTACCGGTGGAACAGTGCTGCGGAAAAACGCGATGTTCGGTTAAGTACAGGTGATAGCGCCGCCTCTGAACCCGAGACCTCTGCACTTTGCCAGCTGCTTGCAAAGCTGGGACCGACCTGGACCGTTTCCATTCACGAGCCCCTTGCCTGTGTCGAGGACCCCAGCAACAGCCCTCTGGGAATGCAGCTTGCCAGCGATTTCAAGCTCCCTCTGGTTGGGGATGTGGGTTACCAGACCCCAGGATCATTCGGCACCTGGTGTGCAGAACAAACACTGCCCTGTATTACCCTTGAATTCCCCCCAATATCAGCTGATGCGGCAAGTGAAGACTATCTGCAAGCGCTAATCGATCTGCTGACTTACGACCAATAAACTCTACCCGCCTTGAAAAGCAGAGGGGGCTCCACATCGCTGGCCAGCCAGGTGGGCCCATCCAGGTCCAGAAAGCTCGCTCGACTTCCCAAGGGCCAGGCTGCTCGGATAGCCCGAGAGGTACAAAGCATACATCCCAACATAATTTCCAGGCCGAGATCAGTCGCTTCATCTGCCAGTGCCAGGGCCTCGGTAATCCCGCCAGTTTTGTCCAACTTGATATTGACCATCTCATAGCGTTTGAGCAACTTCGGCAGATCTTCCCGAGTATGGCAACTCTCGTCCGCACAAATCGTCAGCGGGTGCTCAAAGCTCTCCAAAAATTCATCTTCGCTCGCAGGAAGTGGCTGCTCAAGCATCGCCACCCCCAGCTCGCTTAAATCATGACATCTCTGTAACAAGGTCTCTTTTCGCCATGCCTCATTGGCATCAATCACCAACCTGGCATCCGGTGCTGCTGAGCGTACTGCCGACACCCTTTCTTGCACATGTTGGTCATCAAGTTTCAACTTGAGAACATCAGCTCCCGCAGTCACAGCAATTTTCGCAGCACTTGCCATTGCCTCGGGACTATCAACAACTAATGTCTGTACGGTAGGGAGAAAATCCGGAGCCGGATGTAGACGCCTCGCTTTTTTAGCCTCCCAATCTGCCAGCGCACAATCCAATGCATTTCGCGCCGCTCCGGCAGGCATACGCAGCTGTAATTGCTCTCGGGTCAACCCATCACTCACCTCTTTGAGCATTGGCTGCAGCTGGTGCAAAACAGAGGCAGCACTTTCTCCATAGCGAGCATAAGGCGTGCACTCACCGACGCCAGAGACTTCACCATCACTAAGCTCCACCACCACAACTTGAGCCTCAGTGCGCGCGCCACGAGAGATGACAAATGCAGTACGTAGAGGCCAGCGCTCATCAAAACAGCGAGCCCTCATTGGCAGAGCCTCCAGGCAATAAAAGGAACTCTCAGTTTAGGCCAGGGAGACGAGGGCTAGCTGGCGAAGGCGGAGGCGACGGACTATTTCTTTTGGGAGGGCTCAATCTGCAGAAGTACAGGGGTGTAGGTGGGGTTTTGCGACTGGGACCTACTGTACCAGCGAACTCCCAAAGCACTGAAGACCAGACCGATCAAGGCCCCAATTACAGCACCGGGTTCAGCGAAGAGCGAATCCCCAATCAGTGCAACTAGCACCAGGGACATCAAGGGGACGAGGTAAACCAGCAAGGCACTACTGGTCAGGGCATTCTCGGTAATACCAATTACCGCCACATCATTGAGGTGGATTTTATCTGCGGAAAAACCGTTGAGAGCTACTTTAACGCGGGTCGAAGAAGAAAACAGATCGCCCAGCAATCCGGTCCCACAGCTGGACTTGGTAGAACAGCCATTACAGGCGCTACTCTGGGTGGTCTCCACCCAGATAGCATCGGACTCTATGGCCACCACCCGACCACGCTCTTGAAGCACCTATATGCTCACTTAGCTCTTTGCGGTAATTGAGCTGGCAACACGGCGCGCTGTAGTTTCGGGGATTTCACCCACCACTGTTACAGTGTAAGCAACACCTTCAATTTCCAAGCGGTCCATATAGGCTGTTGTGGCTCCGCGGATTGCGCGGCCTTTAAAACCCTCAAGTTCTGGACCGAGGCGCTGGACAAATACAGAGAACACTCCCAGCCCGTCGCTAAACACCATCATATCGCCATCAGATAAGGGCTTGACGGACACTACCCGGAAACCATCGGGCAACCAGCCCACCTGCCAGCGGCTCTGTGAAGCCGTACACTCATTCCGATTATCGATGCGCCGGGCATTATTGGAGACCGCCTGTAGTGCGGCATCCTCTACAGGGGAGAGATCCAGTTGTACAAACTGGTAACGCTCCAGTACGCGGCCCTGAGTGCTAACCAGCATGGTCTTCAACGGCAGCCCAGTCTGTTTATCGAGACTCACTACCAAACCCAGGCGATAGCGATCCCTCGGTCGAGCCTCAATCACAACAGCATCGCGATCCGCGATTCGCTCCTCACCCCGCAAGATAAATTGGTAGGCGCGCTGAGCCTGTTGTTGGCCCGCCGAGCTCCATGCTGTAGCACGATTTCTTGGCGAAGCACTGACATCGCAATTTCCGGCACTGCCGTGGCTGATCAACTCTCTAGGCTCACCACTGAGGTAGCGCACGCGCTCTACCTGCTCACCTTCTCGAACCGCGTGAACTACCTGCAAGGTCTCCAGGAGGCCCGCATGCTCAAAGGTCACCAGACCACTGTATTCAAGCTCAGTTACTGCTTTTGCCAGCTTGGCTAGCCAATGCTCAACCTCGTTGCTACTCACTACACCCGGGGTTACCAGGCCGCTCTGCGCTGCAGGGTTGAGATTAACTACACCAGATGTCACCGCCTCTTGCGCCGGCACGGAACCAACAGCGCCTTCCGGGGCTGCAGTTGCTGGATCGGCCGGTACTGCGGCAGGACTTTCCACCTCAGCCGAGCCCCCGTCTGTCATAGCAACTTCCACTACAGCTGGGGCTGCTGCGGGAGCAGTACTCATATCGAGATTGATGGTGGTGGGGGCACTGGGTTCAACCCCAGTGTCAACCTGGGCAAATGACATGGGCGCCAACAACGAGGAGGCCAACAGTAGACCGTTGGCCTTGAGAATCCCGCTGAAAATTCGGCGCCCCCTGGTTTCGACTTTCGTCACACTACATTCCAACCTGTTCGCCGTAAGTGGCGCGAGCAAAGGGAACCATGCCCTGACTGCCCACATGAGCGGCTTGTTCTGAGTGCTGAATCATTACGCGATTCAGGTGGCGCATCAACTCGGGAGTCGGGGCCTGCTGAATTACGGCCTGCCCCACAACACCGGTGCGTTGTTCCGGCACAAAGCGGGGAGTCGCAGTACTCACTGAGCGCGTGGAAGGGGCGGGCACATAGAAACCGGAAGGCTGCGGTGCAGACTGAACGACCGGCTGAGCCTCCCGTTCTACCGAAGCTACCGGCTGGTTTGCCCCCTGAATAGCGCTCTGTGGAGAATCTGTCATTTGCTGCACACCCAAAATGGCAGCAAAGGCCACCGTCGCAGCAACAGCACCACGGGACAGCGGACGCCACCAGCGATTGTTGACCAAATTGCCAGCAACCGCAGATCCCCCATTGCCGTTTTGCGACAGAGGCTCTTCCTCATCGATGGCGGCAGAAATACTCGCTGCAAGGCCGATGTCGACCGGCGCGACCTGTTCGCGGCGCATAACACTCGCCGCAAGTTGGTAACGCGACCAGCGCTCACCGAACTCTTCAGAGGCCGCGCTGGCCTTCAGAAGCCGTTGCAGCTCCAGTTCGCTGACTTCGCCATCCATGAGCGCCGAGAGCGACTCGTTAAGACGTTCCTGATGATTCCCGTGGGACATAGGGGTTAACCCTCTTGTGCAATCATTTATTCGGTGCCCACAAGCACCATATTTGGTTACATGTTATGACCGGAGTCTGAGCGGTTGGTTTCCCCGACTGGGAAAATTTTCCGCAATTTTAACCCCTGTCACCCAGTGTTTCCGGCTCGCCGGCCATCACGGCCTGGACTGTCCGGTCTATCGCCTCCCGTGCGCGAAATATTCTAGAGCGCACAGTTCCCACCGGGCATCCCATAACCTCGGCGATTTCCTCGTAGCTCAGTCCCTCAAGCTCTCTCAGCGTTACCGCTGAGCGCAGATCCTCTGGCAGTGCGCGAATAGCGCGATGCACCGCCGCTTCCAGCTGGTCGCGAAACATCTGACTTTCAGGTGTCTCGTTGTCACGCAGCAGGTCAGCGCCCGAGTAAAACTCAGCATCTTCCAGTTCAACATCGGAAGATGGCGGCCGACGACTGCGGGAAACCAGGTGATTCTTGGCGGTATTGATCGCAATCCGATACATCCAGGTGTAAAAAGCACTCTCGCCGCGAAAATTGGCAAGAGCACGATAAGCCTTAATAAAAGCTTCTTGGGTTACATCCTGTACTTCACTGTGGTCCTTAATGAACCGGCTCACTACAGCAACAATTTTGTGCTGGTACTTGAGTACAAGAAGATCAAAAGCGCGTTTGTCCCCTTTTTGTACCCGTTCTACCAGCTCACGGTCACTCGTTGACGCCTGATGCGCTGTCATCCCCAACTCCCATATCCAGCCACACTGCGGGCGCCACAAAATTTAACTGCGGGGCCACCGGCGCAGGCGTTTCTTTTACTGTGTTGATGACAATGACAATAGGACATAAGTTCCACGTCAAATCGACGAATAATCAGGAGGCGCTATACTACGCGACCCTTAAACATAATTGAAATCTATGAATGCCCAGGCAAACTACGACGTTCTCGTAATTGGAAGCGGTGCAGCAGGCCTTACACTGGCCCTGCATCTCGCCTCCCAGTATCGCGTGGCCCTGCTCTCCAAACAGAGATTGCAAGATGGCTCCACCTGGTTCGCCCAGGGAGGCATCGCTGCAGTGCTGGATGAGATGGATTCGGTTGAGTCGCATATTGCAGACACATTAGACGCGGGTGCAGGACTCTGCCACCCCGCTTCAGTGCGCTTTACCGTAGAGGAGAGCACTGCTGCGATCAGCTGGTTAATCGATCAAGGGGTGGACTTCACCCGCGAGGAGCAGGGCTACCACCTCACTAAAGAGGGGGGGCACAGTCACAGGCGCATTATTCATAGCGCTGATGCCACCGGCCAAGCGGTACACAGCACCCTGATCACCAAGGTGCTAAACAGCCCCAATATCGATTGTTTCGAACACCACGTTGCCATCGATCTAATTCGCCAGCCGGATCCAGATAAAGGCCGATTTCGCTGTGCCGGCGCCTACGTACTCAACAAGAGCAACGATGAGGTCGAGCTGATCCAGGCTAAAGCCGTCGTCCTGGCCACCGGGGGGGCCAGCAAGGCCTACCTTTATACCAGCAACCCGGACGGCGCCAGCGGCGATGGAATCGCAATGGCTTGGCGCGCCGGGTGCCGCGTGGCCAATATGGAGTTCAATCAATTTCACCCCACTTGCCTTTACCATCCCAAGGCCAAAGCCCTGCTGGTAACAGAGGCTTTACGCGGTGAAGGCGCTGTACTCAAGCTTCCCGACGGCAGCCGGTTTATGGACCGCTTCGACAAGCGAGGAGAGTTGGCGCCACGGGATATCGTCGCCCGCGCTATCGACCACGAGATGAAACGGCTGGGGGCAGATTGCCTCTATCTGGACATTTCCCACAAAGATCCTCAGTTTGTCCGCGATCACTTCCCAACGGTTTATAACAATTGCCTTCGATATGGCATTGATATCACCCGAGAGCCTATTCCAGTGGTGCCTGCAGCTCACTATACCTGTGGCGGCATTATGGTCGATCGCCATGGGCGCACAGATCTGGACCAGCTCTACGCCATTGGCGAAACGACATTTACCGGCTTACACGGCGCCAACCGCCTTGCCAGCAACTCGCTGTTAGAGTGTCTGGTTTACGCTCGCTCAGCAGCCCTGCATATCGATGAGCACCTGGGTATGGTACAGGCGCCCCGCCCATCTCCAGACTGGGATGCATCGCGAGTCACCGATTCCGATGAAGATGTAGTGATTTCCCATAACTGGGATGAGCTGCGCCGGTTTATGTGGGACTACGTAGGCATTGTGCGCACCCGCAAGCGACTCTTGCGCGCACAACACCGAGTAACGTTGCTGCAGAAAGAAATTCGCGAGTTCTACGCCAATTACCGCATCAGCAGCGACCTGGTTGAACTGCGCAATCTCTCCCTGGTATCGGAATTGATTATTCGTTCGGCCCTGGATCGCCGCGAGAGCCGGGGGCTGCACTACTCCCTCGACTACCCCCAACTGCGTGAACTTGCTATGGACACGATTTTGGTGCCAGAGAACTTTGCCGGCCAACGCCAATTTATTTAACCGACCAATTTTTAGCCAACTGGGCCCGCCACGGCAACCCAGCTAACTAGCGGGAATAGCGCAGTGCCACTTGTAGCCTGCGCCAATCCTGCGGCGCCAGCATATCCTTGGCCAACACCAAACGGAGCCGGCGCCCAGCCCTGTCCCGACCATTTATCACCACCAACCAAGACCACAACACCAGCTCATTTAGAAACTGGAATTCGCGACGATCTGCGCCATCAGGGTGCCAAAACCACCTTCGCTCACGGGTCGATAAATGGCCGCTCACAGTTTTCACCCGGCGCCACTCTATCCCGGCGTAAACCATAACAAAAAGGCTCGCCAGCCCTGATAACACTAAAGGCAGGTTACACAACCAGACCAGTAAGATCGCCAGGAAGGTGATCAGCAAAAGGAGCAAATGCAAAAGAAAGGAAGGCGCAACGACGCAACTTAAGCGGGCGCTGCGCTCATAAAGCGGGGGTGTCGAGCTATTCCTGGAGTCCGGTGTTGTCACGGATGATCTGCACTATGCGCTTCAAGTCCGGGTCAGCCGGATCTTCTCGACGCAAGAACCAGGCGAACAGATCCTGATCCTGCTCATCGAGCAGGCGGATATAGCGCTGCTGATCCTCTGGCTCCAGGGTCTCGTAAACATTATCCAGAAACGGCAGCAAAACCAGATCCAATTCCAACATGCCACGGCGACTGGCCCAAAACAGGCGGTTGCGATCCATACTTCTTTCCAACCAGATAAAAAGCGCAGTATACCCCCTGCCCCGCCAAACTTGAAAAGGGCGCGAAGGACCCCCAAATTATGCCCCGAATACAAATGCAGGTGGCAGGATTATGGATCAGCAACAGTGGCAGGATTTTCTCAGCAACGAGGGCGCCATTTGGGAGGGCAGCAAAGCTCACTTCCCTCTCACCAGTCGCGAAGACCCTCAGAGTTTGCACCTGCTGGATCTGGGCCCAATCGGAGCTATTTCCATTACCGGACCCGACAGCCAGAAGTTCTTACAGGGGCAGCTCACCTGTGACTTGATCAACCTTCCCGATGAACACAGCACCCTGGGAGCTCACTGCAACCCCAAGGGGCGTATGATCAGTGCTTTTAGTGCACTGAAACTTTCGCAAAGTGAGTTCATCTTCCAGTTGCCGAAGGACTTGGCCCCCATCGCCCAGCAAGCGCTGGCCAAGTACGCCGTCTTTTTCAAAACAGAGCTGCGCGACATCAGTGATGAAACCCACTGGTTAGGCCTGCAGGGGCGCAATGTGGCAGAGCGCACCTCCAAATTGCTGGGCTTCGAGCAACCCTCTGTCGGCGAGGTGAAGCTATTTGACTTCGAAGGGGAGCGCTGCATTGCCCAATGTATTACCGACCTGCAACTAGCCATCCTGGTACCCACCAGCAAGGTCCAGCAACTGTGGCAAAAGCTATCACCAGAGTGTGAAGCTACCGGCTATGACTGCTGGCAAATGCGTCAAATTGAAGCCGGTATCCCCCAGGTGGACGCCGCCACGACAGAGATGTTTATCCCGCAGATGACCAACCTGCACCTGCTCGGTGGCGTGAGTTTTAAAAAAGGCTGCTATACCGGCCAGGAAGTAATTGCCCGTATGCAATTCCGCGGCGCCGCCAAACGTCGCCTTTACCGGGCCAGCTGCGCTTCGGGGGACCTCCCTGAATCGGGCATGGAGATCTTTGGAGATGGAAAGCAAAGCATTGGCAATCTGGTGGAAGCCTGCCATAGCAAAGAAGGCGTTCAGCTACTCGCCGTACTCACCATCGCCAAAGTGGCCGCAGGTGAAACCTTACACCTGAAAGATGGCCGTACTTTGGATATCGAGGAACTACCCTACGATGCAGACGCCGATCCGCTAGCCTAAACCGGAAAAGTACTTTTAATCAAAAAGGCGGCTTTTTAGTCGCCTTTTTTGTTTATGATTTAACAACCAGAAAAAACCTCTGGAAAGTAAAAAGGTTTGCACCACTCAAAACGCAGCTTACTACCGCTACTATATTTATGGATATTTCCCTGGGCTTCAAAATTTCAGCTAAATAAAGCAGTTGAGGGAGGCAATATTGAAAGAGTTAGACCAACTAATTGTCGTTCTTGAATGCTGCATTATTCTGGCAGGCTTTGCTGCAATAGTTGGCACACTCCAACCCACAAAAGGCAGAAATCTTGGCAAAGGAAGAATTGTATCCCTCGCGATGATTATTTATATCAGTTTGATCAACGCATTACTGGCTGCCTTCACCCTGACTCTATCCAATTTTGATCTTGCTGATCGCACCCTGTGGTCCTTAAGTAGTTTTGCCATGAGTGTGGCTACATCATTCTCTATCGGCTATCTCTGGATAAAGAAACGGCTCAAATCTATCTCTATTGTCGCCAAGATTACCTACTTCCTTCTTTTTGGCATTGCCGGCTCAGTAGTTATTATCAATATCATGAATGCGCTAGGGATTGTCTTCAACAAGGAATATGGGCCGTATTTTTTATCCTTTGTTTGCAACCTCTTTGTCGTTGGTTATGCATTTTCAAGACTACTTATGCGCCCATTGTGGGTAGCCGTTAAAGAAAATGAACTAGGCCGAACCCGCAAGGAGAAAACAGTGGCGTCCGGCTGATTTTTAGCTAAAAACGTGGCGCCAATCGTTGGACACTTACACCTAACAACAATTATTAACCATATAGCAAGCGGGCTAAAATAAAGCCAATTACGAGACAGGAAACAACTTACCAGCTCTCCATTTCACTCATATACTGTTATCAGCTTTCCTATTTAACCTTTCTGCTTGGGACAATAGCGGAAGATGGAAAAACTGTCGGTACAAATCGATCAATTGCTTGTCATTATTGAAATATCCATAGTGCTGGCAGGATTTGCGGCAATGGTTGCCACATTTCAGTCAAGGAGAATAGAGAGTATCTCTAGGGGTCATGTGGTGTCTCTGGCCATGATTGTCTATATCAGCCTATTCAGCGCACTGCTCGCCGCCTTTTCTTTGGCACTTTTGAACTTCCGTATCGATGCTGGCTATGTTTGGTCTACAAGCAGCTCCTTGATGGGAATAGCCACCACAGGCTTTATTGTCTATCTGTGGAAAAAAAGACACTTCAAATTTGTGTCTATTGTAATGAAAGTTACCTACTATGGGCTTTTCAGTATCGCTTCATCGGTAGTTATCGTCAGCACCCTCAACGCTACTGGCATATTTTTCGAAAGAGAGTTTGGCCCTTATTTTTTAGCCTATATCTGTAACTTGTTTTTTGTCGGCTTTGCGTTTGCCCGGCTATTAATGCGACCTCTTTGGAAGGCCGTTGAAACCAAAAAGAGGCACCCTGCCAATCTTAAATAGATAGGATTATTAGCCAAGCAATATATACCACCCAAGTGGAAACCCTTTTCGAATTACTCAATCCATATATTATTAATCAAACTTTAGCTACCAAGCTTATTAGGCCAAATCAATCTCCACCCATAAAATACTAATTTTTCTATTTACAATCCGGGAGAGCTGAAAATTCCGCCTTCTTTGACTCATACCACTTCTGCATTGATTCTGGATCTTTCATCAAATCCTGCATTTTTTTCATAGCTTGCAAGTGCTGTGCATCATTTTTTCGATACATCTCGATTCCGTGCATCTTGCTAAGCTCCGCCACCTCTTCAAAGTTATCCCCACGAAACTCCACATCGCAGGCGCCTCCTAACTCCTTGCAGGTCATCATTTTCATAGCAATTCCACCTTAGATTTCACAAGTGATACTTTATCTGACAGATAAATAACTTCAAAAGAGCTCCAAATAGATAATAGCTCTGATGGCGTTTCAAACCTCTAAAGCCCCCCGTCACAAAACAATGCCTAAGCAGATAACTAACACATACAGCCACTGTCAATTGACAGACAAATAGTTGTTATACGCCTTTAGGTGATGGACATTTAAGGAGCATCATTGAAAGCAATCACCAGGCACCAAACGGATAGGGGAAAGGATTATTATATATCTATCACAGCCATCAAACTCCACCAACCCGAGATAGAAGTAGAAAAGGCGACCACAAGGGCCGCCAATTTTAGAGTCAAGCTGCCTGGAAGCTACTGGCAATAACCATTTCTACGTCCTCCCGAGGACCGCTAGCAAACTGAGATTCACCCATAGGTTCACCCCCGAAAGCAGCCATCGCACTGACCAAACTATCCGCCATATCCACTTGAAGCGCTGAGTTAGTAGTCAGAACAGAGCTTTCACTAACTCCAACCTCAAACCCATCATATTCAACTATCTCTTCCTGACCTGGCTCAGCCAAAGCACTAGCAATAAAGTTACTGCTAGCAGTAGTGTCCGAAGTTGGAAGTGCCTCAAGAAGCCCGGGGATGTTTGCGGCCGGTATTGCATAGCCACCATCATTGGGCTGAACAAAACTGATTGCGTTATCTCCACCCAAGAAGTGCCCTTGAACCCGCAGCTGCTGATTTAGATCCGCATCGACAAGAATAACGAGATCATCACCATCTTGATGGAAGCTGAGCTGGTCTCTGCCAATTCCGTCAGTGAGCAGAATCCAATCCGTTCCGCCGCCCGTATTATCGATGGTATCGATACCGCCACTTGAACCATAATAATAATGATCATCGCCAAGGCCTCCGACCAGCAAATCATTACCATCCTCACCGGATAGAATATCATCGCCGTCTCCACCGTAAAGCGCATCATTGCCGGAATTACTGTTGGTGCCGTTACCCCCGACTAGGAAATCATTGTCAGCGCCACCGAGCAGTTCATCATCGCCAGACATACCGAACAGAGTATCATCCCCCTCAAGGCCTTTTATTTGGTCGTTGCCAGAGGTCCCTGCCAACTGCTCACCGCTACTTGTGCCCTCAACAACACTGTCGAAATCCTCTTCAGGCTCTTCACCGTTATCTGTACCTGGGAGGGATTCGAGCAAACCAGAAATTGTCGCTGCTGCAATAGCGAAATCGCCATCATCCGGCTGCACATAGCTAATTGCTTTGTCACCACCTTCAAAATGTCCGAGAACTCGAATCTGCTGTTCCAAATCAGAGTCGACCAGAATAATTAAGTCATTGCCATCTTGATGGAAGCTGAGCTGCTCCCTAGCAATACCATCAGTAAGGAGAATCCAGTCGGTACCGCCGCCGGTATTATCAATCGTATCCACCCCACCATTAGTACCGTAGTAGTATTGATCGTTACCCAGGCCACCAATCAGCAAGTCATCGCCATCCTCACCAGACAAGATGTCATCGCCATCCTCACCATGCAGGGTGTCGTTGCCGGATCCGCTATTTCCGCCATTTCCGCCGCTCAGATAATCATTATCTGCGCCGCCCAGTAGCTCATCATCACCGGACATACCAAATAACACATCATCGCCGGCAAGGCCTTGTAGCTGATCATTACCAGATGTCCCTACCAGTTGCTCACCTGCATCTGTACCTTCTACTACCGTGTCAAAGTCATCTTCCGGGCCTTCCTCGCCACCATTATCGGAACCGGGCAGTGACTCCAGTAAAGCAGGGATCTCGGTCGCCGCAATCGCATAACCACCATCGTTCGGCTGAACGTAACTAATGGCTTGGTCTCCCCCCTGAAAATGATTCAGCACACGAATTTGTTGGTTCAAATCAGAGTCAACCAGGATAACTAAATCATCACCATCCTGATGGAAGCTGAGCTGATCTCTGGAAATACCATCATTGAGTATGATCCAGTCAGTACCACCACCCGTGTTGTCGATAGCGTCCACACCATCATTAGCGCCGTAGTAGTAATGATCGTCTCCAACACCACCGACAAGCAGGTCATTACCATCCTCACCGGATAGAATGTCATTGCCCTCTTCGCCGTAAAGGGTATCATCGCCAGAGTTACTATTCATACCATTTCCCCCTATTAGGAAATCGTTACCTTCTCCGCCGAGTAACTCATCGTCGCCGGCCATACCAAATAAAGTATCATTGCCCTCAAGACCATTGACTTGATCATTACCTGATGTACCCGCCAGCTGCTCATCATTTGACGTACCTTCGATAACCGCATCAAAGTCACTACTACCCGCAGCAACAATCTGGTTAATTTCACTCTCAGTGAATGCGAACTCCTGATTTAATGGGTCATCTCCATTGGGCTGGATATAATCAATCGCATAATCACCGCCCAAGAAGTGGTTCACTACACGGACAGACTGCTCTGCATCCTCGTCAACCAAAATCACTAGGTCATCACCGTCGCGCTGGAAACTTAAGCGATCTCGCCCAATCCCACCATTAAAGAAGAGCCATTCTTCACCGCCGCCGGTATTATCGATTACATCCTGGCCATCGCCGGGGTAATAGATATAGCGATCATCCCCTTCACCGCCAATGAGGGTATCCGCTCCCTCTTGGCCTATCAGGGTATCATTGCCCCCATATCCCATTAAAACATCATCTCCTTGCCCACCACCAAGGGTGTCATCAGCCTCAGATCCAGAAATAGTTTCTTCCGCCCCCACTTCACTTAAGGCAAACTGACTGGATTGGTTATTAGCATCATTAAACACAGAACTTCCGCCATTACTAATAATGGCATTCAAATTACCCCCAACCTGATCGGACACAGAATCTGTTTCTAATGTAGCGCTAACTTTTAAAGCAAGCTCTGATTTTTCAAAAGAACTTTCGATCATTTTTTATCATTCCTTAATAATTTAAATCGTTTATAGAAAGCTACTCTCCTTACCCACGCTATCAAAACACAAGTAAGCGAGAGGTTTTCCAAAAGGCATAAGAAAGGCCTGCCCAACGTTTAGAAGCGACACGTAGACACCAAGCATATCTTTATCACCCTTTTGAATTACCTTGTATTCAGGCTAATTGACCTTTAGACCTCCACCATAAAACACTCCTCTTTTTCAATTAAAAACCGATCTTTATTAGCGATATATTGCTCACATAAAAGATTCACAACCCTAAAAACAAAAATATGAAACCCAGAACCAATGAAGACATTAGCCAAACACACGCCACCCAAAAGGAAATGATGAATTAAAATATTTACCGAACTTAAACATTGAAATTCAAGATCACAACACAAAAAGATAAACGATAAGAAACCGTATAGCTTGTTTATCCATGCAACAGAATTCAATCAAACTGAAAGGCCAATTTGAAATATGAATCAGCCCCCTTTTAACCCCAAACAAATCATAAGTCGCTTATCAATATTTTCTATGCCTTAGCCCAAGAGGAAAGTCAACTGGACAACAGCTTCCACCAGCTGTAAAAATAATTACAGATATAAATGACCAACATAGCTTGTCGATATTTATATTCCCTCAAACTTCCATCTAAAACTACTTGGCAGCTTTTATATATTTAACCGTTGCCAATGATGGCAACCCTCACCAGAATGAACTCACCACCCCACAACCAAACAAAATGATAAAATTAAATTGGCAACAGCAATAAATATATACTTAAGACAGAGAAAACACTCTTTTGCTCATAGACCTTCTGGAGCGACTCTTACAATACTTTAACTAATCCTTCACATTAACTACAGTTTGCATGAATTTAGCAGAAGCTTCAGCTCCACCCTCACACGAAGTAGAATTTACATGACCAACCTCTGGAAAAGTCTGACCAATTCTTGCATATAAACTAAACTCTCCAAGAATTTTTCTATCGGATACCCTTACAATTTTTAGGTTATGATGCATAAGCCTTGGAGCTCCACCCTTTATCTCATTGTGACTTGTATCAACATAGAAAAAATCATCATCCTTAACATGCTCCACATATGAAATCTTAATTGAGTCGTCATATCTTAATTTAGATGCAGGAATATCAATTCGGGATATATTCACAACCTCACAAACCTTATCGGTTTTTTTATGCACGGAAGACGAACCTGAAAACCCCAAAAACATTTATTCAATTCAGACCCAAGCACCCCCCAGAAAAATAAATGCGACAGGAGTGAAAATAAAAACCAACACCAAGGAGGATACGATGCTTAACCCTCATAAACTATCACCCTTAAAACAAAAGCAAATATGCAATCACCTCTCAACAAAACTACTGTCAAAAGACTCCCGAACAGGCTTAGTAAAGTATTCATAAATATTTCTTCTGCCCGTTTTCACCTCAGCCACAACATGCATACCCGCACGCAAGAAGAGGGATGCATCATTAGACTGTTTTAATTCTTGAGCATCCAATTCGATATCACAAAGATAACGATATCCCCGCTCTTCATCCATTACTGCGTCCTTTGAGATATTGGCAACGACTCCAGATACAGTGCCATACTTGGTAAAATTATATGTAGATACTTTCACCGTTACCGGATGCCCCTCTTCGACAAAACCAATATCTTTATTCAATATCCATGCCTGAACCTGTAAGTTACTGCCCCTAGGTACTATCTGCATCAGGGCTTGCGCAGATTCTAGAACCGCATCCTTCGTATGAATAGTAAGTTCTTGTACAGTTCCAGCTATGGGCGCTCGAATTACTTGCTGATCCCTGCGCAACCTGGCCTTTTCCAGCTCCTTGGTTTGTGCCGCGATATTGCGCTCTAACTCCTCTTGCTGCGAGTAACTCTGGTAAAGAGCGTTACTAAGTAAAGCGGAAGCTTGCAAATTAAGCTCTTCTAGCTGGGATTGATATTGACCTATTCTTTCCCTTTCAAGCGCCAACTCTTCTTCTGCATCAATACGCTGCTGCTCCAATTCCAGGTATCGATCACGAGCCACCATTTGTCGGTCAAGTAACTGGCGTAGGGAGTCAGTGCGCTCAGTTAGAATAGGCAGTTTCTTTTCAGCCTTTCTGACCAAGGTACGCGACATCCTGAGCTCTTGTTGCTTTGATGTGATCTGCTGGTCAATTAACCTAACCTCAGCAAGGTGATCAGAGAGGTATCCCCTCAATAGAGTTCGCTGAAAATGAAACTGCTCCTCTACCCCCGTCGCTGCTAACTGCGCCTTTAGCAAAATTAAGGCTTCATCTATTGTGCTCGCTCGCCCGTCCCGCAACGCGGGTAAAAGTGCACTGAACACCCGCTCCCTTTCCAGGCGAGCGCGGGAGACAGTTAATTCATTCTCCAATCTATCCTGATCCGCAGCTGCATTAGTAGCATCCAATGTGATTAACGGATCTCCAGCATCTACTTGACTCCCCTCTTCCACATGAATCTCGCGGACTACCGATAGCTCTTTTGCTTGAATCGTTTTCACCTTTCCATCGGGAATCAAATTGCCCTCAGCCACGGCGACGATATCAATCTTGCCAAAAATAGCCCAAAGAATGGCTATCGTAAAAAACAGGCAAATGGTGTTAATAAGCCACAACCCCAATGGATTTGGTGGCGATCGCTCCACCTCCAGTGCAGCGGGCACAAACTCCAGCACCGAGTCACGCCGGTTTATCCAGCGATTAAAATTCAACGGGGATAGAAAACGCTTCATACCACCTCCCGCAAATTAGACTGCATGGCATTAAGGCGGGCGAAATGCCCTTTTTTCTGTATTAACTGCTTGGGGCTGCCCTGCTCTACAACCCTTCCCTTCTCCATAACAACAATACGATTTGCATCCCTTACTGCGGATAGGCGATGGGCAATAATCAGCACTGTGCGACCCCGGCAAATCTGGCGCATATTCGCCTGCACTATAGCCTCTGATTCATAGTCCAAAGCGCTGGTCGCCTCATCAAAGATCAGTATCCTCGGGTCCGCCATCAGCGCCCGCGCTATGGCAATTCGCTGCTTTTGACCACCGGACAGGGAGCTGCCCTGCTCTCCTACCACCGTATCGAATCCCTCCGGCAGCTCAAGAATAAAATCGTAAGCACCAGCCTGCTTTGCGACAGCCACCACTTTTTCCATAGGGGCACCGGGGTCTGCCAGCGCAATATTATCCCGAACCGTTCGATTGAGCAGGAAGCTCTCCTGCAATACCACCCCCACTTTTTGCCTCAACCATGCCGGGTCCACCAACGCCAGATCAACACCATCCACAAGAACGCGACCCCCTTCAGGCACATAAAGACGCTGAACTAACTTGGTTAAAGTACTTTTCCCTGAACCGGACTTACCGACAATACCTACAACCTCCCCGGGTCTTATGGATAACTGGATACCATCAATAACCAGCGGGCGTTCAGGGCCATAGCGGAATTTCACATGCTCAAAGCGTATCTCACCTCGAATTGTCGGTAGAGTAGTTCGGTTGGGATCATGCCCTGCCTCTGTTGGAGAATTGAGAATATCCCCCAGTCGCTTAATAGAGATGCCCGCTTGCTGGAAGTCCTGCCACAGCTGTACTAATTTCAAAATTGGCTGACTAACCCGACCTGCAATCATATTGAAAGCGATTAACATACCTACACTCAGATCACCAGAGATCACCAAGTGAGCACCCACCCACAAAACTCCCACCGTAACTAATTTATTAATCAAACTGGCACATTGACTAGCGACATTACCTAGATTCAAAGCCCTAAATGAAGCATTGACATAGCCGGCCAACTGCTCCTCCCAACGCCGCTGCATTTGCGGCTCAACCGCCATACTTTTTAAGGTTTCAACCCCATTACAAGCTTCAACAAGAAAAGATTGATTCTCTGCGCCCAACTTAAATTTTTCTTGTAATCGACTCCTCAAAATTGGAGTGATGACGATTGACAACAATACATATAGCGGCAGAGAGCCCAGCACGATCCACGTTAGTGTTGGGCTGTAGAGAAACATTACGGCAAAAAAGACCAATGTAAAAAACAGATCGACACAAAGTGTCAATGCTGATCCAGTGATAAACTGGCGAATGGAATCCAACTCTCTCACTCGGGCTACCGTATCCCCTACTCGACGGCTCTGAAAGTAAGCAATTGGTAGACGCAGTAGGTGACTAAAAAGGCGAGCCCCTAACACCACATCTATCCGATTAGAAGTATGACTAAATAGATAGGTTCTCAACCCATTTAAAATCACGTCGAACACGCAGACCATTAGGAAACCAAACGCTAGCACATCGAGAGTGGTTAATCCTTGGTGAACAAGCACCTTATCTACAATAACCTGAAAAAATAACGGGGTAATCAGCGCAAACAACTGAATAAAAAAGGAAGCAAGCAATACCTGCCCTAGCAATTTCTTATACTTAAGAATTGAAGGTATAAACCACGAAATATCAAACCTTCGCTCTACAGACGACAAAATTCCTTTCTTACGAAACAAAAAAACCGATAATAACCCAGACTCTCCAATCGGTAGCTCTTCAACCGGCAGCACAACTGGACTTTTTTGCCCAGCCTTTTGTAACAGTACCTTACCATCCCGAATGCCCGCCAGAATCGTGCAGGCTCCAGTAGAATCGAGCAATATTGCGGGCAACGGCAGACTTTCTAGCTTTGCACGTGAGCACCGCTGTTTTTTTGCTTTAAGTCCGAGAAAGGCAGCGGCCCTTAAAACTTCGTGAGCGGCCAGATTCTCCAGCGGAAACTCTCGATAAAGTTTTTCAGGGTTAGCCGCGAGCTGATGAAATCTTGCAATAACAGAAAGACTAGAGAGACAACTTTCCCTGTCGATTACAATTTCCATATTTACTCTCCAATACAACGTTCCTGTTTACCCATCCTGAAAATGGGAAGAGCGAGAGTAGGAGAAAATGTGGACCCAGTAAACAGAAAGAAAACTGAAATTGATAGCAAAGCGTACCAACTGGTTAAATATACAGTATTTTTGTGACAAAGACCTCAATACAAGCTACCGCAAAAACAAACTGAAATTTAGTTTACTATCCAACAAGCACTCACAAAGATCTCTACGATGCAGCTTATTGCAGAACAAAAGTCAACCAAAAAACTAAAAACACAAAATTCAGTAGAAAAAACGGAATGCATATTTAATCGCCAAAAAATCCTCGCCCAATATGGGATGACACTCCCCCAAGGTAGAGAAATAATTTTAAATACGCGGAGATAATAAACTCTCTTTCTGCAATAATTTATGCATCCATATATCGCCTCAACTATCGCATTTACTTAGCGCCAAAAGCTGTATATAAATACAGCAGGTTAATTGTGGAAGGTGTTTGTGATAACGTGTGATAAAATACAGCCTAAAAAGAGGCTCGCTTGCCATCACTTAAAGAGTATGTAAGTTAAGACCTGCACTTCAATACACTCAAATAAGACAGGTCAGACACTGTTCATTTCTCAAACAACACCACGCCTTAGCAATTGATTCCTTGCGGGCTGTTCATTTGCCAGGTAATAAAGATTTCTTGTATGAAGTTGTTGGACTCGCTGGGCATCTTCAGTAACGGAGACTGGCGTATGGAGTCGATGGGGGTGGGCAGGACCACTAATATGAGCTATTGATCTTCATTAAATTAGATAGCATTCATCTCTGTGGAGAGTATATTGAGGGTAGATCTGGACAAGGAACCGAAAGTCAAACACCCTTGCTGGCGGTAGTTAAAACCATTAAAGAACGACTCCCAAGCTCTCGACTACCCAAGATAGTATGGACTGTACCCTTGACCTAAAATAAAAAAACCTCCACGACGACCGCACAGCGATCTTTAGCACTGGCTGTGGCGATGCAGAGGCCTCCTGGACAAAAGGTATGTACCGAAATTTCTAAAGTTCTACCGCAATCCGCTTCAATTGACCCGCCTCTGGCAAAGCCCACTCAATAGGCTTTTCTCCACGCTGTTGCAACCAGTGATTTGCCTGGGAAAAAGGACGGGTTCCAAAGAAACCCCGGTGCGCAGATAGAGGGGAGGGGTGTGGAGCACGCAACACTAAATGCTTATTGCGGTCGATAAAGCCTCCCTTCTTTTGCGCATAGCTCCCCCAAAGAACAAAGACTAACCCTTCACGCTGTTCCGCTAGCTTATGAATCGCCGCATCCGTAAATTGCTCCCAACCCTGCCCTTGGTGGGCGCCGGCCTTGCTGTCCTCAACAGTAAGGGTGGCATTTAGCAAAAGCACGCCCTGCTCTGCCCATGGTTGCAGGCAACCGTGGTGTGCAGGGGGAATACCCATATCGGAGTGCAACTCTTTATAAATATTTTGCAGCGATGGGGGAATGCGTACTCCGGGCATCACAGAAAAGCACAGGCCATGGGCTTGGCCAACGCCATGGTATGGGTCCTGACCCAGGATAACGACTTTTACCTGATCAAAAGGTGTGGAGTTAAAGGCATTAAAGATCTGGCCACCGGCTGGGTAGATCTTCTTGCCGGCAGCCTTCTCCCCCTTTAAAAACTGACGCAATTGGGTCATATAGGGTTGGTCAAACTCCCCGCCCAAAACATCGTACCAAGAGGGGTGGATCTTTATTTTGTCCGGAACCGGCATTCTTAAACCTTCAATATCTTTTTAACATAGTGTTGTAACTCGGGCACAACTTCCTCCTCAAACCAGGGCCTGCGACGCAACCACAGGGTGTTGCGCGGGCTTGGATGCGGCAAGGGAAAGTATCCCGCTGGCAGTGCATCACGGTAATGTCGAACATTCTCGGTAATACTGCCATACCAGTGCGGGAGGTAATGGCGCTGGGCGTATTGTCCCACCAACAGCGACAGTTGCAAGTTGGGTAATTGTGCCATTAGGCGCTGATGCCAGGTGGCGGCACACTCGGGTCGCGGCGGCAGGTCACCGCCCTTGCCGCGCCCAGGGTAACAGAAGCCCATGGGAATAATGGCAATCTGGGACTCGTCGTAAAAGGTGTTCCTATCAATCGCCAGCCAATCTCGCAAGCGATCTCCTGAGGGATCATTCCAGGGAATACTGGTCGCGTGGACCTTGGTGCCCGGGGCTTGGCCGACGATCAATAGGCGTGCAGACGCTGCAGCCCTCAAGACTGGATTCGGCCCTAGAGGAAGCTGTTCTTCACAGAGGCGACAAGCCCGTATTTCCTCCAGCAGTGCCGGTAACTTCTCAACTACCACCTACTATATGTCCCTATTGTTTACCGTCGGGGAAAGCCAAATGTAACAACCGCGCGCGGCGATCCAGGGGATCACGGGCACGACTGATATTATTGTTATTGAAAACCACAAATACCCCCTGGTTATTTACAGCAACTCCAGACCCCATCCCCCCCAACCGTGACACTTCATAGGCGTGCTCTGGGGATTCTTCAACCTCACGGTAAACCAAGCACCATTCAGCTTGCAAGCTCGGAAGAGCTCTCCTACATACCGCATGTGCGTTGCTTTCAAGAGTAAAAAGAGCGCCGTCATGATAATCAAGCCCCCTTAAATTTTCAGGATGTCCTCGAAAATCCAATTCAGCAACGGAGGGCAGTGAAAAAACTTGAAACTCTCCATTAGTCCCTATTTTTAATAGGCCTCTAGGCTCCCGCTCCATCGCAATCCATAAGCTGTTTCCAACCTCTACAATCCCCTCTCCACCATTATTGTATTTTAGGTGATAACCCATGTGTCTTAACACGGCTGACCACTTATCATGTAACCAGGTTGACCTACCACCCTCTTCAACATGTGCCACTCGATGATAACGCTCGCTTAACACAAAGGTACCATTATCTCTGCAGCAAACCCCACCAAAGCGCATTGCAGACTTGGGTCGAAGGAGATCCATAACGAAGTGAGAAACGTTGTTGGTTTCTCCTCTCCTGGGAGGAGGTAAACTACTAAAATTCAGATGACTTTCTAATGTCGCGCCCTGATCATATAAATTGATTCTATATATTTTTTCTGATTCTTTAGGAGATATCGTTATTAATTGGTCACAAAAAGTTAAACCAGAAAGGCCCACCCCTGAACTGTTATCTATCCAATAGCTTGCTATACTCTTGGCGGGAAATATATCCGCAGCAATTCCCTTAGTGGGAAGAAGTGCAAGAATAATTACAATGAAAAATAACTTAATCACATTATCTCCCTCTAGCTACAAAAAATAATTGAGGAGTTTTAATTTTTATAAAGGCAATTTTTCTTGTAATTTAGTCCGTTTTTTCGGGCAAGGCCAAATGTAGGAAAAGTGCTCTGCGATCCTGAGGGTCGTGAATACGGCTGATATTATCATTATCAAACACGATAAAAACGCCCTGCTCTCCAATAGCCAAACCATCTCCTTTGCCGCCGGTCCGCGATACCTCGTAGCCGAGTTCAGAGGAGTTTTCATGTTCCCAGTAATCCAGGCACCACTCAGCTTTCAAGCTGGGTAACTCCCTGCGGCAAACTGCATAGGCATTAGGCTCCAGGGTCCACAAGGCGCCATCATAATAATAGAGGCCTGCCATATTTTCCGACTCATCGCGAAAATCCAGCCCTTTTACTGGCGGCGGTGTAAAAATCTGTACACTTCCCTTGGGGCCGAGTTTTACCAGGGCACGGGGATCCCGCTCTATAGCCATCCAAAAGTCATCGCCCACCTTCTGTAGCCCTACACCGGAGAGATTGTACCCGTGCATATAGCCTTGGGCTTTAGCCGTGGCCGACCACATATTTTCTAACCAATGGCCCTTTCCCTCCATATTTATTTCGGCTATCCGGTTGTAACGTTCACTCAATAAATAGAATTTATCATCGGCACAGGTAATGGCTTCAAAGTCCATCGCTGCGGCTGGACGAGTAAGTTCCAGTAGAAAATACCATAAATTAGTAGGCCTATCTTTTTTCGGAACCCGGAGCCCAGCCAGCTTGATATAAGGCTCCAAGGTTGCACTCCTATCTCCCAATACTATCTGGTAGATCTCCCTGGATTGCTTATCCGACACCGTAACCATTTTTCCATCGCAAAAACTCAGTCCAGATATGCTTAACCCGGCACTATCATCCACCCAGTAATGAGCTATTTTTTTGGCGGGAATAATTTCAGCTGCCAGCCCCAAGGATGACAAGAATGCACATACGATAGTTAAAAAAATACGCTTAATCACGATCCTTCCAATTTATCGCCAAAGTGATTTAAGAACCGGGAGATTCCCTGCGGCCAACAGACACTACCAAGCTGTATGGTCCCAATAGCTATTGGTACACAGCATAGTTACCCCAATTGCTCTAAACAATTTTAGCGCTAGTGACTAGAAGATATTTTAACAATGGAGGGGCTTGTTGAACGGGAAAGAACTAAAGGGATGGGATTAGCGCCGACTCTCGGGAAGTACGGCGCCAGACAGAGTCAATTATTGCTGCCTACTGGCCTCATCTGGCATTGCCAGATGCAACAACAGCGCGCGCTTGTCGTCAGGCGCCAGGGCACGGCCGATATTATTGTTGTCGAGGATAACGAAAATACCCTGCTCTCCGACTGCCAGCCCCTCGCCCTTTCCATAGCGGGTTTCTTCATAAACCCGCTCGGGAGATTCTTCAAGGGCGCGATAATCCAGGCACCACTCGGCTTCCAGGCTAGGAAGTGCCCTGCGGCACACGGCGTGGGCGTTGCGCTCCAAAGTAAAGAGTGCGCCGTCGTGGTAATCCAATCCCGCCAAGTCCTCTGAACGGCCAGCAAAGTCCAGGTCATCTACTTGAGGCAGAGTCAGTGTGCTGGCCTCGCCATCTGCATTAAGCCTCAACAAACCACGGGGTTCGCGCTCCATGGCTACCCAGAAAGTATCGTCGGCTTTCACCAACCCCTCGCTGGAAGCATTGGTCTTCTGCAGGAACCCCTGGGACCTGGCTAATGCCGACCAGCTATGCTCCTGCCAGCGTGCATTTCCCTCGATATCTACGATGGCAATACGGTTGTAATGCTCACTGACCAGATAGACCTGGCCATCGCTACAGGTAACACCTTCAAAGTCCAGATCTTCTGCCGGGCGGAACAACTCCTTGAAGCCTTCCCAAGCGCTGACAGGCTTATCCTGCTCCGGTACCCCAAGGCCGCTTAAGCGAAGATGTGGTACCAGGTCGGCACTGCCATCGCGAAATTCAAGCGTGTAGATCTCTTCAGAATTCTTATCGGAGACTGCCAGCAGATCTCCAGAACAGAAACTTAAGCCGGAAATATCCAGGCCTGCACTACTATCAACCCAATAGCTGGCCAGCAACCTAGCCGGGGTAATTTCTGCGGCTATCGCCAGTGGCGACAACAGCACGGATAGAACACTGAAGAGAGTACGCTTGATCACTGCAAAACCAATTAATCGCGGAAGTTATTAAACTGCAAAGGCTGTTCCAGCTCTTTACCGCGCAACAAGGCGATCACCTGCTGCAAGTCATCGCGCTTCTTGCCAGTAACACGCACCTGCTCACCCTGAATGGCAGCCTGCACCTTGAGCTTTTCATCTTTGATCAGCTTAACAATCTTTTTTGACAGTTCTTTGTCAAGGCCATTTTTCAGGGTCACGTCCAATTTGACCTGCTTGCCGGATTGCTCTTTATCACCTACATCCATCGCCAGTGGATCGATATCGCATTTGATCAGCGCGCCGCGCAGCATATCCACCATCTGGTCTACCTGCATGTCCACTTCAGCGCGAACTACCAGGGAGAACTCACTCATCTCCACTTCCGCATCCACACCTTTAAAGTCGAAGCGGTTGGTAATAGTGCGATTCACCTGATCCACAGCGTTGGTGAGTTGGTGCTTATCCACTTCAGATACAATGTCAAAAGAAGGCATTAAGTTGTCTGCTCCTATTTCCAGGTTTCCGGAGTAATCTCCGCGTTGTTGTCACTATCGGCCAGCCAGATATGGCCATCCTGAATGGTGGCACTCAGTTCCATATTGCGCTCAGCCATAGCCGCCAATTGCTCAGTGGCATCAGCGGCTAAATGGTAGACGGTAAGGTTATCAAAGCGCTCCAATTGGCTGGCCTGTTTCTGCCACCAGATTGGTGCTGCACGGCGCCCGTAACTGTATACGATAACGCGCTTCGAGCGGTTGCAGGCTTTGCGAATTCGTTCCTCAGTGGGAAGCCCCACTTCAATCCAGAGATCGATTTCCCCGCTCAGGTTTTTTTGCCAGAGATCCGCTTCCTCATCGGAGGACAATCCCCGGGTAAACTCCAGCGTTTCCGCCGCATTGTGTGCAAAAGCCAGTAGGCGCACCATCATACGCTCATCTGTTTCCGAGGGATGTCGCGCCAAAGTGAGCGGATGTTCGGCGTAATAATCCCTGTCCATATCGGATATCTGGACTTTGGCCTTAAATATTGTTGCTTTTAACGCCATTTTGGCTCCATGGTGATGCCTTCTCCAGCGCCGGGAGTCAGGCGGACTATTCTTGATGGGTTCACGTGAGAATAAGGATATTCCGCATGACCTCTGCGCTCCCCAGCGGCTGGCCCTTTTGGCAGAGCTCACTGCTACTGCTGCTGGCAACCACCCTCAGCGGCTGTGGTGTCAACAATATCCCAACCTATGACGAGCAGGTTAAAGCCACCTGGGCCCAGGTTCAAAACCAATACCAGCGCCGTGCCGATCTGGTTCCCAATCTGGTGCAAACCGTAAAAGCTTACGCATCCCACGAACGGGAAACCCTACAAGCCGTCACTGAGGCTAGGGCCAAAGTCAGCTCTCTCCAGGTTGACGGCAACCTTCTCAATGACCCAGCCAAGCTGCAACAGTTCGAAGCAGCACAAGGCCAGTTAACCAGCGCGCTATCCCGCCTTATGTTGGTGGTAGAGCGATACCCCGACCTAAAAGCCAACCAGAACTTCCTCACACTGCAATCTCAGTTAGAGGGCACCGAAAACCGCATCAGTGTCGCGCGCCGGGATTATATCCAGGCTGTAGAGCGCTACAACCGCGAGATTCGCACTTTTCCAGGAAGAATCTGGCATGCCGTGCTCTACAGGGATATGCCGCTTCGAGAAACTTTCGAAGCCACCAGTGAAGATGCCGATAAGGCACCTGAGGTCAACTTCCAATAGACAGGCGCCATCGACCCCAAAATGAACCGCCCCAGTCTTACCATAACCACCCTGATCGCTCTGGTCTGTGCCTTAACAGCCTGGGCCGATGTACAGTTTCCAGCGCTGTCCGGCCGGGTAGTAGATCAGGGAGAGTTGTTAAAGGCCGATGAGAGATACCAACTTACTGAGTTGATACAGCAGTATGAGCGCGACAGCGACAATCAGCTGGTTGTAGCCACCATCCCCGAGCTTCAGGGCATCACTATAGAGGAGTATGCCAACCAACTGGCACGCAAGTGGAAGCTAGGAAAAAAAGACAAAGACAATGGAGTGCTTTTCCTGATTGCGCCCAATGATAGAAAGGTCCGTATCGAAGTAGGCTACGGCCTGGAAGGAGCCCTAACCGATGCACTGGCGGCAAATATTATCCAAACCAAAGTACTGCCAGAGTTTCGCAATGGCGATTTTAGCGGCGGAATCAATGCAGGGGTTCGATCAATTATCGCCGCGACGAAAAATGAATATGTCGCTGAACCCGTAGAAACCAAAGAGAGGCGTCGAATTGCTGTACTGGTCGGCCTATTCCTTCTGCTGGTCATGCTACACCTCTTCGGCAGTGCCGCACTGGGTTCACCTGCACAGAGCCGCATTTTTAAGCGGGGGCGCTACGGCGGCTACTATGGTGGAGGTGGATTTGGCGGAGGTCTATCCGGCGGCAGCTCTGGGGGCGGGTTTAGCGGGGGCGGCGGAGGTTTTGGCGGAGGGGGCGCATCGGGAGGATGGTAATGCTCACCAATACTTATCAACGCCAGGTAGCAGAGGCAATCAAGGAAGTAGAGTCCCGCACCGACGCTGAAGTCATGGCTGTGGTCGCCAAGGAAGCCGACAACTACCTCTATATCTCTACCCTATGGGCCGCATTCCTAACACTGTTAGTCTCCCCTCTGATCGAATTCCTGCCGTTCTGGATCAACCTCCAACAGGCGGTGACGCTTCAGTGGATTTTATTTATTGTCCTGGCAGTAATATTCCGCTGGCGCCCCATCACCATGCGCCTGGTACCAAAGAAAATAAAATTCTGGCGAGCTTCAAATTTAGCCCGCAGGCAATTTCTGGAGCAGGATTTACACGCAACCAAGGACCGACTCGGGCTACTGATATTTGTTTCAGAAGCCGAACACTATGTAGAAATACTGGCCGACAGAGGCATTGCCCAACACATCACCAATGACAACTGGCAGAGAGTAGTTGAAAATTTTGTGCAACAAATCAAGCGGGGAAAAGCTGGAGAGGCATTACTGGCATGTATTGAGCAATGCGGAGATCTACTTCACGAAGCGATACCCACCAGCACCATTAAAGATGAACTGCCGAATCATCTAGTCGTCATCAATTAAATCCCCGTATCTCCCAAAACTGGCAACACCAACTTATTCAAGTTTCAAAACGAAACTCCACGCCATACCAACCTACCCTCATATTGTGACTTGAATCATCAACTAAGCTGCCTAAAGGCATAAAACCCATAAGTAAACTCTGTACAAGAAGATGTTTCCGACTAAAACCCTATTGCAACTTTTCAGTATTACTCTTCTGTTACTGGTATCTGGATTCAGTGCCGCTCTCTGGTCTCAAGAACTACAAAAGAAAAATACGACTTCGGCAATCGGGGACGCTTACTTGCCCGGCACTCGTATAGCCTCCCCTCGCCAAAAGCAAGCCACCACCTACTTCCTGCCGGCATTGGGTAACAGCGATAAATTAACTTTTCATGTCGAGCATCAGTACAGCAACCACATTGGCGATCTCAACGCTCTCAGGATGGAATGGGCCATCAGTAACCGGCAAGTGAATTTTCCGACTTGGGACCCCAGCAGTACCAAGCCGGAGTCCGAAAAGTTACCAGCTGACCCTGCTGAGGTTGTATTCGTACCCACTATTTATGGCGGAAAAGTAATTTATACAAAGCTGACTGAGAAAATCTACGGGGAAGTCAATGCAACCTTCGGTACTGATCTTGAAGCACCAGACTAAATTAATCCTCCTTCAAAAATGAATAAGGTGCAACAGATAAACTCTGCCCAAACAACACATGACTCCCAAAACGAAATTTTATTTATCATTCAACAAAATACTTATCAGCCTGGCCTTGATATTATTCATCTGTGCATTATCAACAACCAGCAAGGCTGATTTCATCAGTTTAAGTGGCGCTGAGACCGCCAACAATATTGCGGAGATTGATATACAAAAAAATATCCTAAACATTAGATTCGAGATATCAGCAAGCGATGCCAAACTATTTTGGCCAGGAATTGAGGATACACCAGACATTTATCGACTGGTCCAATCAGCAAAAACCCAGCAACCTTTCGATTTTCAAGTACTCTCTGGAAATAAGAGCATTAAGCCCAAAGTCATCTCAATTCGAGTAGCCCAAAGGAAACCTAGAATTTCCCCTTTTGCTGGGCAAACCGATCCCCGCACCGGCATAAAAATGCCGGATTTCCCGGCAGATAAAAAGATTCTTTTAACTCAGCTGAAATATCCAATCGGTGGACTTTCAGACCTGCAACTAAAACCACCCATGGGTAGTGATAAGCTGGCATCCGTGACAATTGGCTTTACCAGTCGCCACGGGCAAACACCTATCAGCGGCTTTCACTACCTATCCCAACCTGAACCACTCATTATCGACTGGAAAGACCCATGGAATACACATTTTAAGAACACCGATATTAGTCGGCATAATCGCTACCCTCTAATGTCTTTCCTCTACGTAGAGCCCCGCCAGATACGCCATGAGATACTCGTGCGCACCAAGGACTTACTGGAGTGGACTAATCACCCTTTTGATGCCTGGCAACTATTAACACCAGAAAGTAAGGCCTTCCTACACCACACAGTACGCAGCTATCTAAATAATAAAAATCCAACTTCTATTGATCAGTCGCCCTCACAGCCGAATAGCATTGAGACTGTTTTTCTCCGCGCAAATAACAGCGGGTACTCACAGATTTCAGAGAATGACACTATTGAAATGGGCTCAGTGATGATTGGCTACCGGGAAAAATTTTCCATCGATGCACTGCCCCAGAGTGTTACCGTAGACTGGAATCTATTCACCGATACGATCAACTCCGTTCCCACCCTAATTCAGGACCCCGCAGGCCCATTCCCCACCCATGTAATTCCCTCATTTCCTGATATTCAGTGGCACAACTACCTATACGATTACCGACCTCCAAATAGCGATCCACTTGCAATAGAAACCCCCAGCCTGGCGGTCCCTATGGCAATCCTATTTTCATTTCTTATTATTACGATAATTGTATTGACGCTATCCACAAAACACTCACTTATAGGCCGCAAGGGTTCAACTATTCTCTATACCGCCATAATAATCTCAGCTGTCGCTTTGTACCTCAATCTTCCAGAAGAATACCGGGTAAACCTTCCAGGAACCGCTAAAAAACGGGACTTGGGCCAAGTAACAGAACAGCTACTGTTAAAAGTTGCAGCCGCATTTAAAGAGCCTCTACCGATCAATCTGGAATTAAAGCTGAAAAACCTGATTACCAAGGAAGGGTTCGAAAGTGCCTATTCAAATCTGGCACAAATTTATCGCCCCCAAACAACGAGTGGTGGCTTGGGATCAATCAGTGCTATTACAAATCTTAAAGTCGAGTACTCCAGTCAAATTAACCTGAATGGCAACAAAGGATTCCGGTTGATTACTAGTTGGCAGGCGGTAGTAGAGGACCGAAGCTGGGGACACTTTGAACAAAGACCGCAAGAGACCCGGGCCAATATCGCAATTATCCAGTCTGATAACCACTGGAAAATCGCTGGATTTACGCCCCTATCCGTACGGTAAGAAGAAAAATAGAGAAATAGTTTGAGCCATGAAAAACAGCACACTCAAGTTGCCCGCAATGATCGTTCTATACTTCCTCATATCCAGCCTCAGCGGGCAAGCACAAGCGCACTTTCTTCTTAACTTCAATGTACGGATTTTCCATATAGAGCACACAGCTAGTGGTGCCAACCTATATATGAGAGTGCCTATGCCCTATTTACTGGCAGATAAAACAGGGCTGGGTCGCGACCCCTATACTGGCAAACTCTCACAACCCGCGCCCTATACCAAAAACTCATTGGATCAAGGCGACTTGGTCCATTATGTGGATTTTCAGCAGCTGGAGCTAGCGCCTCTAGGACTCGGTGATATTGCAGAGAGAGCCACTCTTCTCCGCAATACTGACAAGCAGATAAAAGGCGATGTAAAAGCCGTGCGCCTGTATCGGATAGGAAATGAACCAGGTTTTGCAACGCTGGAGGAGGCACAGCAGGCATTTTTGCAGCAATATTTACCTGAAGATACCAATCAAAGGTTGTATGTGGGTGACACCTTGGTTGATATTCAGATCTTCTACCCTCTGGAAGCTCCCCTTGGAGAATACCAACTATCCAGCTCTCTTAACCCCGGCCTCCCCAACCAGGAAGACACCGCCAACCTGGTACTGGATTACAACCCAGGTAAGACCCAGGTCTTTCGCTCACGCGGTCTTATGCAAGAGGCACTATTGATTACCCACTCCTCAATAGACGCTGTGAAGACTTTTCTGGCGGAGGGCATCGCCCATATCCTGAAGGGGTTGGACCACGTGTTATTTGTACTCTGCCTAAGCCTCGGTGCACTCAGCCTACCCCTACTCTTATGGCGCGCTACCGGCTTTACCATTGGTCACAGTATCACCCTCTCAGCCGGATTCTTTGGCTTTGCTCCCACTGTCAGCTGGTTCGTACCTATGGTAGAAACCGGTATTGCCCTATCCATAATCTATATGGCCTGGATATCACTACACAGGGAAGACACTAAGATCATAGGCAGCGAAAGCACAATTTTTATCGGCACCTGTATGCTCGGCCTGCTCCATGGCTTGGGTTTTTCACTTGTATTAAATGAAATACTCCAAGTTGACTCCCCAAATATCTGGCAAAGCCTCTTGGCCTTCAACCTGGGGGTAGAAGCCGGGCAAGTACTCATAATTCTTGCCATATGGCCCCTTGCCTATTTGGCCAGGCTGTGGAAAAAGGAATGGGAAATCCGGATACGTTATTCTGCTGCTGGACTCTGTAGCGCAATTGCTTTTATCTGGACATTAGATAGAGGATATGAGCTTGTTTCGGCAATTTTCTGAACAGGAGAATGAGCTTTCTCTCTGGTTATTACAGCCGAGATAATACACCTAAAACTACTTTGTATTCTCAAGTTCCAGAGGCAAAACTCACTCCAAAATTAACCTCCCTGTCACTACACATGTAATAATGAGTAAAAATACAAAGCGCAATAAACCAGGACGTTAAATAATTTAAGATCCAAACCCCTTGGGATGCTGCTTCCCGGCGTCACCTATTACTTCCCAAGAGGCCTTTGAGTCAACCCATAAATGATGAACCACTTTTAGATTCTCGTTACCATCCACCAAGCTTCCTGCAGGAATGTAAGTATTTAAAGAATCATTCTCTCCGGGCAGAGTCGAACCGCAAGTAGCACAAAAATTTGTATGCCAATCATGCCCGGGCTTAGACCAATACTTAAGGTTCTCCTTACCTTTAATCCAACTAAACTTCTCGGTAGGCACAATAGCTACAGTAATAGCGCCACTCCCTGTGGAGCGACGACAGATTGAACAGTGGCACATATATAAATCTGTGAGGGATTCTTGTATCTCATAAGCTATCTCTCCACAATTGCATTCACCTTTAGTCAAAAAGACACTCCTTTTTTAATAATAGAAAGATACAAAGCCCACATATCTGAGACATCTATATCACCTTGTATAGATTTTAACCGATCATGGAGCCCCAAAAGAGCATCTATTCGCACTGAACAATCCCTCCAGCTAATTTTAACTCCGGTATTAGCTATCTGTTCTACAACAAATGTCTCAGGCTGAACTTCCACTCCAAATAGATAAAAGGTTATCAGAAAGAACAGGTTTTTATGGCGCGCATATCTTTTTGCGTTTTCTATTTGCACAAACCTTTATCTAACCTGATTTCTCTCAACATTGATTCAAGTTTTCGGTAGCAAGTGGCTAATAGAGGCTGAGTTGAGCAATATATAAAAGTGAGCGCCAGCACACTTAGTGTGGTACTCACTTTCTTACTTGGTGAAAGGATTCTATACAACTTAACAGATTGCTGCGGGATCAACCGGGGCTTCATGTATCGTGAAGACCGGAAATATCATTAAAGAATTTAAATTTAGCAAAATAATGATAGATACAGAGAACTAGGCGTAGCTTAGTGTAAATTTTATTTAGGTCTAAGGGCCTCAATAAACTTCGCATCTACCCACATTATTTCAAAATTCGGTGGAGTACAACGCCGACAGTAGAAAAGGTATTTCCCATCAGGTGTTACATATCCACCACCATCTTCCCCCTCTGTATTGATCTTGTCACCGAAGTTAATAGCTGCGCCCCATGAGCCATCTTGTTGACGAAAACTGACGTACATATCGCTATCACCATATCCACCCTCTCTTTCACTATCCCAGATAATGTAGGACTCATCAGGGGCAATAAACGGATGAGCAGTCCACTTGCCTGTATTTATCTGCTCTCCAAAAGGTTTTGGCGCTTCACGCTTACCATCTAACAGACGCGAATAGCGAAGAATACCATCTCCATTTGAACCTACTTCATCAAATACAAACGTTCCTTTTGCAGAAGCCGTAAGGCGCATGATACGAAAGTCTTCAAATAGTGGCCCCATGGTTTTAGGTTCTGACCAACCATTATCAGTGCGCTCTCTATATCGATTTCTAGAATACATTATTTGACCATCAGGTGAGATAGAGCCACCCCAGGCCACCTCCGATTCATACCAGCGATTACCCTCAAGCTTGAATACAACTTTCGAAGACTCGCCACTTTGGTGATATCTTCTTGTAACGTAGTACTCCTGCATATCAGGCGTGAAGTAGCCACCCCAATCCCGATACTCTTTCGAGGGATTAGGAGCGAATAACTTTGGAGTTAACCCAGGAGGTTTCTGTCCAAGATAGGGCCCTTCAAGAGCTGTCGGTGTATCCTGACTATAACTGTTAACACTCAAAATTAGGAGTGAGAGTAGAGCAATTGAAATACAAAGGTGCCTCATGACATATCCTTGCTTAAACATGAAGTAATAAGCAACCAATGTATCTATTCAGGCTTTATAACACCTGACGTCCATATGAATTTTGCCTGATTCTTGTGAGAAGAGGTGTGATCTGCCGACTATTTGTATGAAATATACACAAAAGCGACTCTATAGCGAAGGTTCAGACCTCCCTTTTGCCCTCCATATATACTGACCTTGCGGCTCATTTAGTATTGCCAATCCACACTGAGCACTCAGTTACAGAGAGAGTTATCGGGACACGACGATCTTAAATTTATAGATACACCCTCAGATATCCACCTATTCGCTGTAAGTAAATCCACAAGTCTGTCCAAAAGAATAGATGATGATGGAAACTATGGAGTAACGAGCACTATTTTCTAATATCAATCGAATGATCAATTTTTATTCTGCGGGATTAAGAATGAGCGATACTTTAGTCCCAATGGCTGCTGCATTTTCTACCAGATAGACATCAATCTGGTAGAAAGTGCAGCTCAATTAGATACATTGCCTGAAATACACTTACTTAGATCTCTACCGATTGAAGTTAAAGTATCGTCAAGTGTATTGGTTGTCGTTAGGAAGTCATAACTAACATAGATTGATATGTTCTAGGCTAAATACATCTAGCACCAAGTCCCTTAACAGCTTTCAACCAGGAACCCTGTTGATTCTTATCAGACATAATCATTGAACCAAATAAATTAACCTCTGCTTTCGAGAAGCCACAGTATTGAAGAGTAAATCGATCAAGCTGCTCTAATACTGGCTTTGCTTGTTCTTCTAAATATTCCGTAGGCGCATCCATTGTCAAAATTATTCTTGATGTTTTGCCTTTAAGAAGCTTTATGGGCTCTGCACTACCACTCTCAAATTTAAAGGTAATTCCGGGAAGAAAAGATCGATCAATCAAGCCTTTGAGCTTTCCTGGCAATCCGCCCCACCAAATAGGCGACACCACAACAATATGCTGTGCCCATTTAAGAGCCTCTTGAAATTCAGATAGACAATCCTCCAATACTTGATAGTCATCGTACCCAAACTCTAAATTCGAATTGAAGTCCATTTCCGACAGGTTATATCGCCGAACATTAGCCTGTCTCTTTGCTTCAGACTCATAGACATCGCTCAACTGCTTAACAAAACTGTTCTTCTTTGGATTGCCATTTAAAAGTAGGATATTTTTCATCTCGTCATACTATTGCTTAAAGACATGATGAAAAGTCTACCGTCTCCCCTTAAGGGGAGGGTCAAGGCTTTTATGACAGGAATCTATAGACGCAATACATTGATCAACCTTTTCAGCTTTATTAGAAAGTGATTCCAATTCAGCCTCAATTTTTCTTTTTACTTTCTTCAGAAAGACACTGATTCGAGCCCAATCAACCTCTCCATTATGGTACCGAATAACATCCTTTAACTCAGCCAAAGTCACCCCAAGTGCTTTAGCTTCTGAGATCAAAGTAAGAATTTCAACATCTTCTGCCGTATAGACTCTATAACTGCCCTGCCTTTTAGGAACGGCAATGAGGCCTTTTTCCTCATAAAATCTTATCGCCTTTACAGTGAGATTCGTCCTTCTTGACACCTCTCCTATAAACATACAGACCTCCTACCTATGCTCAATTTCCCGTTGAGATTACAGCCTATGAAAAATATTCATCACATGAAAGGAGCCTTCCATGAGTTTGGGACCTTCGCAGCTCTTACGGGTACCTAGTAGAACCCCATAAGAGCCGGGACTCACTTCTTACATTCTCATGCTTTCGGCACAAACATTACGTTGAAGAACGTAAATTCGCAATACCGCAAATTAAGAAGACAAGGCCCTCTAATTTCCTGTAATAAATTCAGACGGGGAACCTAACTACGTAAATAAACTACTACTAATAGCAGTAACACCTCTATGCCGCCTCAAACGCATCTGGCAAGTATTGCTAGTATCTGGACTACCTCTTACTTGATTTTCAATGGTCAGTGAGAATGTCTATTCAGAGGAACCTTAGAGACTGGTAGATTTTAATTAGAGGCACTCTACTGTATACCAAAAAGCTCTAGCTAAGTAAGTCTGGAGTTGTACCGCTCGCTTTAAGCATGTGGCCTATCCCCATGTCTTTTTGCTTTAAGTTAACGAATAGCTTTGAGGTAAACACACCAAAGGGCATTTGAGCTACTCCTGTCTCTGTACCGGTCGGCGTAACAATGGCATAACTAGGTGTTTTATAAGGCTTAGCCTTTTTACCTTTGGCTTGATTAATGATAACACTCGCCAAGATGCCTCCTTGAACGTTTGCTATATAGCCGTGCTTATTTTCATCCAGAGTAGAGCAATCACCTATCGCATAAAGGTTAGAATAACCCCTAACCCGCATATATTCGTCCACTTTAATTAATCCCATCTTATCTAACACACCGGGTAATTCTGTTTTTAGAAACTCGGTATTTGGCGACATACCTACACATTCATAAACCAAGTCTGCCTTGAAAGTTTCTTGAGTATTCATAGAACGGTAAATTGCACCTTCTTTAACTAACCGGGTATTGAGATGTACGCTAACACCCTTAGCCGTAAGCTGTTCTAGCGCCTTGTTCTGAGCTTTAGGCTTAAGATGGCCAAGTAGTACATCTTTAGAATGGACTAACGTCACGGTTTTATTGGGAAAAGCGCTGCTAATTTCCCCGGCCAGCTCCACGCCAACGGTACCGCCTCCTACAATCAAAACTGACTGAGATTTCGCCAGTATTTTTTGCTCATTCCGCATTTCTTGCTCACGCTCGGAAATCGTATAAGCTGATGTAGATTTAGCTATCGGCAAGGTTGGGTAGCGACTGCCTGTCGCGATAACTGCCTGCTTAAAGTGGATCTCTAATCCATTCGATGACTTTGCTATCCGGTCATCCATGGAAACCACATCTGCTTGAACAAAATCGCTCTGAATAAAGTCACGATAATATTTACGTGGATTAGCAGTCAGTAAGTTAGGCGCTATCGCATTACGTAATGTGGCAAAGGTCACTTCAAAATGGTCCTTTCGGTCAACCAATACCACCTGCATACCCTGCTTAGCTAACTTTTGGGCCACAGAAACACCAGCAAAGCCTCCACCAACGATTAACACGTCTGTCCGTTTGATCATAACTCGCCTCAATATCGTTCAGCTGTTTGGATAAAGCGCGACCGCTCGCAATGCCTCACGAACAGGTCACTTCTTGATAAGGAGATAAGGATAAAGTTAGACTTAAACTAATGATATTAACTATAATCTAAGTTCTTGTTAGCTTTCACCTAACAAGTTGGTTTAGCTGATATCGGGTGATGATACTGCGCAGGCATGAAGTAAAAAGGTGCACGCAGACTCCCAGCTTCTGCTGGTAGAAGAAAAACAAATAACTGGTTTACGTAAAAGCTGCTCATTCAAAATGATCAGCGGTGTTGATGTTGTCCAGTTTGCAAGCACTGGCAAATGGTATCAAGTGCAAATTACTCATGCTGTCAGCACAACAGAAAAGATGCTTCATAAAAGAAAGCCAGTTAATGGCTATTTTCAGTTTAAGATCCTCAAATATGCTGCATCAGAAACTTACCTATATTTTCTCTAAGCTCACGCCACTATGACTTTGGAACAATTACGATATTTTAAGGCGATAGTTGAAGGTGGCTCGCTAAAAGCTGCTGCCCAAACACTTCACCGAACACAGCCCACTATAAGCGCCGCCATCAAGAAATTAGAGGCGGACCTCAATCTACAACTATTTGATCGGGACCAATACAGGAGCACACTCACAGCTGATGGCAAAGCCCTGTATGAACAATCCAAACATGTACTAGCTGAAGCCCACTCGTTTGAGAGCTTAGCTAAACAGCTAGTCGCAGGAGAAGAACTGGAAGTAGGTATTGCGTTTACTTCCGCCATACCAGTCGGCCCAATACTCAGCGCAATCCGTCAGTGCAAAATTGAGTACCCAAAAACACGCTTGGAGGTCTATTCCGAAAATGGCCTTGGGCCACTGGACTTATTGAAGGGAGGCCAGGTTTCCATAGCTATTATTCCGTGGACTGAAACTTACGACCAGCTTGAATCCATTCATCTAATGAATATGAAATTCATTTCTGTGATCGCTGGCGACTCTCCCCTACTTACCCAATACGAGGAAGTCCCAAGGCAGATTATGCTACGCCATCCCCAGGTGATCATCAGTGGTAGGAAGTCATCCACTAAAACCTACGGGGTGCTTGAAGGGGGCGATCAATGGAAAGTCAACGATTTTCCGACTAAAAAAGAAATTATTCTTCAAGGTATGGGTTGGGGTACGCTACCAGAACATATGATAGAAGCGGAGCTTGAACAGGGCTTATTATCTCCCATTGCAGTGGAAGGGATCCCAAAACCGCAAGAACTGGAAGTGCGGGTGACTAGACAAGCATCTGATCCGATGGGTCCCGTAGCAAGTTACCTTTGGCAATTATTCCTAAACCTTCAAGGCTTTCATTAGAAAACACTTACGATATTTCTACCAAAATTTTTCAGATTCCTTATGTTTAATATATAAATTCTAAGAATTTGAAGCTGACCTAACAGGTGCTTGTATTTTACGACAGAAACTCTTTGGTTGAGCTTCATCACACTAGCGCATAGGTAAATAAAAGGCGCTTAAATTATCCTGTTAGAAACAATTAAGTTTGTTTCCATATCAAAGATGCGTAAAATCGATAGATCTCTATTAGTATTTTGTTATTTTTGGATGGGCTTGACTCGGCCCTCACCTAAATAGAAGTACCAGAATTTCCTAAACGATCTATTTCTTCAAGAGGAGAACGGTAGCGAGATATAAGAATAAGTAAAAGGCGCTGACCCAAGGTGCTACCAACACCCGGGGCCAGCTAACCAAATTGATACAGACACTATCAAAAGTCGAGTAGACCAAAGGAACTTCCCCTTCAGCCTCTCACAGAACCGTACGTGAACCTCTCAATTCATACGGCTCTTCGTATTCAGCACATTTTCAATCTTCCCATTCTCCAGTGTGCAAACAAGCCACGCATTTGTTGACGAACCTTTCCAATAAAGACCCAACTCTTGAAACAGCTTCGCTTCAGATGCTTAAACTTCTTCCTGGCCCAACGCATCAGCGTTTGGTCAAGATACTTCTGAAGTCGATAAACACCATATTTCCGCCCAAAGTGACCGTAGTAGTTCAGCCATCCTTGTATTGCTGGATTAAGTGCTTGTGCCATCTCCGACAGTGATCGATCCACCCAGTTAATCACACGCCATTGCCTAACCTTATCCTTGATCCTCTTGAAAGCTTTAGGGCTCATTGATGGACCAAAGGCAGTGAAGGTTTGTCCATGGCGATTCTTTGCTTTCCTGGGACCAAATCGATAACCCAGAAAGTCAAAATGGATCACAGGGTGGTTGTCTTTTCGATTGCTGTTCTTGCAATAAACCTTGCGGGTTTTCTCTGGATGAGCTTCAAGCCCGCAGGTAGTCAGGCGTGCTTTTAGAGCCGCCAGTAAGCGATCCGCCTCTCGAGGATTACGACAATGGTAAACAGCATCATCCGCGTAACGCTCAAAAGGAATATCTCTGTGCGTTCTCACCATCCAGGCGTCCAGCGCGTAGTGCAAAAACAAGTTTGCCAGTAGCGGGCTGATTACACCCCCTTGTGGAGTACCTTGTGTTCGCTCTTCAAGCTGTCCGTCCCGATGTTGTACTGGAGCCGTTAACCAGCGCTGTACATAGAGTCTGACCCACCGATGATTATTATGTTTATCTAATGCCCTCAGCAGGAGTTCGTGATTAATATTGTCAAAGAAACCTTTGATATCTAAATCAACTACCCAGATTCTATCCCAGCATCGTTGTCGAGCTCGACGCACTGCGTCTATAGCAGATTTGCCTGGCCGATAGCCGTAGGAGTCAGGGTGAAATACCTTCTCCAATTCTGGCTCCAGCAGTTGCTTAGCCACCATTTGTGCAATGCGATCTTCGATTGTGGGGATACCCAGTGGTCGCAGGCTGCCATCGAGTTTCGGAATATCCACTCGTTTGACGGCTGATGGAAAATAGCTGCCAGATGACATCCGATTCCATAGCTTGTAAAGGTTTTTGACAAGACTCGATTCGTATTGCTCTATCGTTATCTCATCAATCCCCGCTCCGCCGCCATTAGCCTTAATCTGCTTCCACGCTTCCCAAACCGCTCGCTTGGAAATATTGAATGGCTTTGCGCTAATCGTTAATTCCTCCCCATCTGGGTTGATTACACGGTTAGTCGCCGAATACGACAACCCCTTCGCTCCACGTCCATTACAGCCGCTTCTCCACTACTACGGGTTGTTCCGCCCCTGTGACCAGTCTTGGTACTCAACGTCTTATAGGACCTCTACTTGACGCTCTTCCTTAACACCTGGACGACAGGTTCTCCTGTTCCACCCAAAAGCCTGTTGTGTGTTCACGCCACCTCTATGCCGGATGCCACTCGGTCGGTAAACAGGTAACCTCCAAGCTTATCCCCGCACTTAGCCAGTGCACGGGTTTTGACATCATCTTGGTAATACGCTTTCGACACCTCATCAGTGGTTCATTTGCATTCGTCTCTACACAACATACCTGTCGTATCTCGTACGCCTTTTCCTCAAGCGCTTCTAACCAAAGCTCTTTACTCCGATCACCTTGAGGCGGTTTGTTACCACTTCCTGCAAAGCGATAACGGAGGGCCGACCTCCATCTCCTGGATAGCACGTATTTTTTTTATTTATAAAAAAAAATAAAAATAAAAAAATACTCAGGACGCACTGGCTATATGCATCATACGCTAGATACCCGCTCGTCTTCAATAAAGTGGAGTACATTCAGTAGCTTGGGGTGTGTCTCCAAGCTCTGGGAGCGTTGCGCTCGCCTTTTCTTCTTCTATGCTTATCGTTCTCGTGCGCCCCCTCTTCTAGCCGCTTCTTTCAATACTCACCCAAGAGAACGCTCTTTCTTGTAGCCTATATCAGTAGGAAATGAATATGTTGATATTGAAACGCCGAATAGGTGAAAACCTACGAATCGGCACCAAAGTTTCGGTTAAGGTATTAGAGGTTAAAGGCAATCAAGTGAAGATGGGGATACATGCCCCCAAGTCCGTACCCGTTCATCGAGAAGAAATATATAGGCGCATCCAAAAGGAATAGATGGTGAATTACCGAAGCCGTTGAGAAGCAAGTGTTCGGTCTTCCCAGCGGCTTTCCAATTAGTTTATGACCTTTGGAAAGGCCTCGGTTAGCTAAATACTTGCACAAACTAACCAACAACAACTGTCTCTATGTGATATTTGTCAAACTCCAATACGAACTGCATTCAACTGAAACCTTTACAGATGGGGTCGTTGAAGGGCGTATTACATACTATCTGCTTGTATTTAGCATAAGCTTCTGCATTATAATTTCTGGATTGGGGATTCATAAAGCCATGAAGGTAAGTGGAATGATGAACCTCCACTTGCTCTTTCTGCTTCAACGTCTGCATGACCTCTAATACAGAAAAGTGAGGCTCCATCGCCGGGAATATCAAGCGCGTAGGAAATATAGGATCAATTTTGACGTAATGGCGAACTTGTGAACTATAAAATAAAATTGCCCCTGAAACATTACTCAAAGCTTGATGATCAGATAATCTCCATATGGCCGATGCACCAATACTAAAACCTACTAAACTCACATGACCAAATGATGCGCTGATTCTCTCTGATAATTTTTCAACGTATTTATCGAGCCCAACCTTTGATGTAAAGTGTGAATACGCCTCAACTTCACAATCGAAATTCATCAATTCTGAATTATACGGATCAACTATCTCTACACTACCAGGAAGATCAGCTGCAAATCGCTCTAACGCTTTTGTACGACCAAAAATATCTGAAACCAAAATCCAAGCCATAGTTTATTTTTTTCATATAACAAGAAAGAAACGATACACCGACCAGTTATAGTTTAATTGTATTAGTTCAGACCAAATCTGACACATCCTCTTGAAAAAGAGGGGTTTACCGGTTTTGATGAAGGTGCCTAAACCTAAAAGCAAAACCAAGGATAAACCCCATGATCCATACTAATGATCGCATCATCAAACACAAGACCGGATTGCTAAATCTGGCAGAAGAACTCGGCAATATCTCCAAAGCTTGCAAGATGCTGGGTGTGTCGAGAGACACTTTCTATCGCTATAAGGAAGCCGTTTCAAGTGGCGGTGTGGACGCCCTTCTTGAGAAGAACCGGCGTGTGCCCAACCACAAGAACCGTGTTGACACAGTCATTGAAGAGGCAGTGTTAACTTATGCCCTCCAAGAGCCTGCCCATGGGCAGGTTCGAGTTTCCAATGAACTGCGTAAACGCGGTGTATTTGTGTCCCCTAGTGGCGTTCGGAGTATCTGGTTACGGCATGACCTGGCTAACTTCAAATTGCGATTAAAGGCACTTGAGGCCAAGGTCGCTGAGGAGGGACTGATCCTCACAGAGTCACAGGTTCAGGCTTTGGAGAGAAAACGGCATGATGATGAAGCCTGCGGTGAAATTGATACTCAACACCCAGGTTATCTGGGCTCGCAGGATACCTTCTATGTAGGAACCTTTAAGGGCGTCGGACGTGTTTACCAACAACCTATGTCGATACCTATGCAAAGGTGGCTCATTGCAAGCTGTACACCACCAAAACGCCAATCACTGCGGCGGACCTCCTGAATGACCGTGTGCTACCGTTTTATGCCTTACATGATCTACCAGTGCTGCGTATCCTAACTGATCGCGGTACGGAGTATTGTGGCAAATTGGAACAGCACGACTACCAGTTATATCTAAGTGTGAACGAAATAGAACACACTAAGACAAAAGCCAGACATCCACAAACTAATGGAATCTGTGAGCGCTTCCATAAGACCATTTTACAAGAGTTCTACCAACCCTCATTACGCCGCAAGATCTATGGATCAATAGAAGAGTTACAAACGGATCTGGACGAGTGGCTCACATATTACAATAATGAGAGAACTCATCAGGGTAAGAAGTGTTGCGGTCGAACACCGTTAGCAACTCTTGAAGATGGAAAAAGCATCTGGAAGGAAAAGCTCGTAAACTGAATTTGACCTGACAGAGCATCTCCTGAGAAACCGGTAACTGTCAGATCAAGTCTGAACTACTACAGTTTAATCTATGCATATTTATCGAGCTCGATACAGTATGTCGTAAAACATCGACCCAACAGCTCGGTTTTATGTACTGTTTTGGATATTCTTTTCAAAGCTCTGTATTCTGGCCTACTGTCAAGCAAATGACACACTATTTCCTTATGCCCTAACTCCTTAGCCCAACCGATCATTGTTTTGAATACTGAGAGTCCAGAACCCCAAAACTGTTGAGATATGACAACAGCCATCTCAAAGCCGCTATCGTCAGGTTGAATACCACACCACCCAGCTAATACTCCACCGATATAAATTAGTCGAACACGGCACCCAGGCAGGGAGTCTACTTCTAACTTAAACTTGATCCACTCATTAATACTCTGGACATCAAAGTATTCATGTTTAATTAAGTGCTCCCTAAGTGAATCCTCATTGAGTACAGCTAACAGCTTATTTCGCTTCACTTGGGTTAGCTCCTTAAACTCGATTCTGCTCATATTAAAGTAATTTTGACCTTCTCGTTTTGGGGTGGCTTTAAAGACGAAATAGTTTTTGCCTGCTTTGTAAGTTACCCAAGAGTAATTGCGACCGAAAGGTAGGCGCCTATTCAATGGGGAAAGTTTCTTTATTTATTTGAGGAAAAGAATACAGCCACAGTGTAAAAAACACAAAAATAGGACATCAACTCCATCATTCTATTAGTCGCTACGATTTGCTCTCTTGTACTTTTCCTGATACTCACGGCGCTGTTTAGTAACTTCATACAATACAATTCCAGACGTTGTGCCGAGATTCAGGCTTTCAATCATGCCAAACATTGGAATGGATACGCAGAAGGCGCTATGTTCGACTGCGAGATCACTTATACCTCTAGATTCATTACCAAACCAAACAGCCAGCTTTGGCTGAGTGTAATCTGCCTCATGCAATATAAAGTTATCTTTTCCTTTTACATGGGGAGAGGTGACAATCGAGATAAATCTGTTTTTCGTCAAATGATCCAGGCATTCCTCAGTACTACCAAAACGCTTTACAAAACTCCATTTGATCGCAGAGACAGACAATTTTGAGAGTGACCTCCTTTCTCTCATTTCCTGCCAATCATCGGGTAAAGAGTTACGCGGATCAACAATATACGTTTTTTCAACGCCTAACGCATTAACGTTTCTAATAACTGCTCCAATATTCTTCATATCCATTGGGTATTCGAGAACAGCTATCAGATTTTTGCAGCGATACGGCTTTATTTCATCGGCTCTTTTCCGAACGTCACTTTTATCAACTTCCATAGCCCCAAAGATCTCAGATAATTGATTTACTGCTAACACTGTAGTCAGATACGGACCAGACTATATAAATTCGATACGATAATGAGAGTAGTGACAGCATAAAAGACACACGAAATTGTACCGTCAGTTTCATCTCTTAGTTAGCTACTTAGCTACACCGACGCCCATAAATTACCCATATAGAGAAAAGATATCAAAGGCCACAACAAAGAACATATGGAAACCTCATGGACAGTTTTACCAAATACTTCCTGCCACTCAATGCTTTGCAATAAAAAAATCATAAAACTCCGACAACAATCAACGGGCCAACAGCTCCCAGAAAATCCATATGGCTAATTTAGGAATGAACCGTACATAGATAGAAAATACGTTCAGCGCTGCGTATAAAATTTTTATTAGTATTAATTCAGCTAAACAGCTAAAGGGTACTTAATTGCTCATACGCCCTATCAAAGCATTTAGCGCCTTAATAACCGGCAGGTGGGGCGAGGCGCGGAGTTAATTGACGCATTAATTATCGTATGAAAATTACGACTGGTCTCTAGAAATTAATTTTATACAACAATCTACATGGATTGACATATAAGCACCTCGTTTTGGTTTGCCATCCTTGAGCCACTCTACGAGTATCGATGTAGGCTCCAAGCCCTCGCCACTGTACCAGTCCAGATCCTCTGCGGTCATATTTAGGTGCTCTCTCGTACTACCAAGCATTACTACGCGAGCCTCAGCCCAGCCGTTTGGCATAGCCAGAGAGACTGTATCTCCCAGTTCTATCTCGCACCCATCTGGATATTGCACGATGTATACACTCACATTTTAACGCCCCGATAACCCGCAGTCGAAATGTTGCGAAGCGGAGTGCAAACTGCCGAGCGCCAAAGAAACTTAGTTAATTGGGTATTTAAGTGTGTTCACTGGGGAGCACCAAATATGGCCAACCCCATGACCGTTACAATAAAGCTGGATAAGCTGGCAAATAGCACCACCACTAATAGAACTGAAATCATACGAGCGAAATACCCCAGAACTTGAAATGGTGAATTGAATGCACAGCGCCATATTGCGACCGCTCCTGCAACACACCAAATAGCAACAGTTGAGTCCAGCATCAGCTCTGAATACGGTGAAACAGGAATACTTAAATAAAGTAAGCACAACGTAAATAATGGCAACAAAAGGTAACCCAGAAAAACCGTCGATAACTTCGCTTGCCCGTAAAATCCTTTCATACTTTGATTCCAATTCAATACTTCACGTCTTTGGCTGTGGCAACCGGAGCCACGTACAGAGTGTCCTGCGAGCATTTATTGCGGGCGAGGCTACCCAATTTTGTTATTCAATTTCACTGCCACACTTTGGGCAAAAGCCTTGATTTGAATTTTTACCCAATTGCATTAACGCTGCCCCAAGTTCACAGTTACAAAAATCGCATTCTATAGCCCTAGTGAATGATCGGGCCAATAACCAAGCAATATAAAGAGTTACAATTACAACAAAAACAATCCAGCTCTTTGGAAAACCCATCTCACTAATTAGAAACAGTGAGCCAAGTATAATCGCGAGTGATGAGTAAACCACATATAGGCTTTTTAATTCACCTCTCAATTGATGGCTTTGTTGAATATATCATACACTTAACAGCCTCCACCATCGCCACCACAACCTCCGTCACCGCCACCAAAGAAGCCACCTCCACGACCCCCACCGCTACCACCAGAACTAAGTGTACACACCACATCCGTAAGTAGACAAATTGCAAATATAACCAATAGTGTTGGGCAAACTTCGCTTTTAAAGGAAGAATCAGAATTGAGGTCCATAAAGTGCCACGAAGTGAGCAACCCTACAATATTTATTATCCACAACATATATTTGTAATTCCCCGCAACATTTAAGACTTTAATAAAGGCAGCCAAAATGGAATCTAGGCTGCCCCATGGAGGTCCAACGGACCAGAATGCACTTGGGCAACTTGTTAAGTGCGTCGACAAACTGAAAATACCGAACCAAAACATACAATCAATATAGCACTCGAAGCTAAAGCATATTTAAGCCAAAAATGTTCATCGGTTAGTACATCCAAAAACCATATAAGCGAGAAGACCAATACAGGAAAGACTACCAATAGGCTTAGCTTTCTTTGCAAATACACTCCACCCGCCACTATAGCAAATACTATTCCAGCGCCCAGATAGAGATAACCAGCGGGGCTTGTTTTATCAGCCCCACTTGCCGATATAGTTGACCCACCGAAAGTTAATGAATACCAAATAACTACGCACAATAACGACAGAAGAAACCAAGCTAAACCAAATATTATTCGAACCTTACTCATGACAACTTCCTACTTATACTTAACGCCACCAATAACGGTCGGGCGCTGCGAGATCCTACACAAGCGGCGTACAAAACCACCTGGTTCCATTAAATTTTTTATGGCACAAAAGCTACTACCACACCAGCGTTGAATTTGCTTTTTTGATTACCATTTTCAAAACAAAGGCAACAAATACTAAGGTCAGGACTACTACCCTCCTTTAATATCCTCGACTGAGTGACCAATCGCTTGATTAAACAACCGGCTAAATTCGGGTAGTCACCGAGTTCAAACTTAACATCATTGAGTATTCGTATAAATATACCAACTGGTTTTCCATCAAAGATATACTCTACTTTCACTTCCTGACTCATGTATCAGTGAAATTTAGCTATGTATATGATCACCCGCAGGCCACTATTAACTTGACGACTATTTCAAATGTAAATTCGCTCTTCACATTTACTTTTCAGTATCAAATCAATTAGATACATATAAACTAGACCATAGAACCAAGTATAAAATGATCCATATAACCACTATTGCAAATCCAAGATAAACAACCAACTCTGTGATATTAAAATTATTACGCCAAAAATCTTAGTTTCTTCAAAAATAACAGTCACCAACAAGATCTGTGAGCAGAACCACACACCCTGATCACCAATATAACTAGCTCAGCTACCACCTCCAAGTCGCCGCAATATACGGCCCATGCTGAGTAATATCATAAGCAAATCGCCCATCAGAAAGTCGATCGGAGTAATCAATACTGTAATACTGATACCCAAAACGCAGCGAGGTTGTCTTCCAGGCGCGCCAGTCGAATCCGGCTAGTAGATTCCACTGTAAGTCATCACCCCCAGCGCCAAAGCCTCCCAATTCCGTGCGTACAGCAATGGTTAGGCATTCAGTAATTCCGATTGCACCTCGCGCAGATAGTGTAGGTTCCCACCAACTCTGTTTGCCTCCGAGGCGATTCCTGAACTCGGGTCTGGGGCCTATATTAATTCCCGCTCGTGCTTTCACTTCCTGCTTTAATCGGTTCCAGCGCAAACCCGCTCCCACATCAACGAAGTACTTTCGCCCACTATTAGCCAGGTTCCCTTCTAAAATCCGGTAACCGGCCAGTGCATTTATCCAGCCTTGGCGAACATCCACCTCCACGTCAATATCTATGTCGATATCCAGCTGTGGATTTTGCGGCGGGGTTATGGTTGCTCCCTTGTCCAGTCTGAGGTGCACATAGTAGAGATCCGCCACTACCCCAAAGCGCCCTTTCCAGGCTTCCAGGCGCACAGAAAATGCAGCGTTGAGGAGCTCCAGGGTTTTACTTAAATCCAGATCAATATCGACACTGGTGTCAGCGACAGTGGAAGTCCCTTTAGTGCGAAGCGGGAGGAAAAGGTAGGGAGTGGCGAGGAAGCGCCAGTCATCGGGATCTTTGGAAGTTAGGCTGGCAGCCGGTGCAGGCTCCGAACTTTGCGCAGCGGCGGTACAGGAGATAAAGCTACCGAGCGTTAGCGCCAATATTTGCCTTGCGCTTTTCTCTTTCGCCTGTCCCTGTTTCATAGCAGCAACCGCTCCAAATCATTCGAGGCCCGATAGAGCACCAATGAATAAGGATAGATAGAGCTGAGGGAAGTTTCAGAGTGAGGAAATCTGCGGCATAGGGAGAGGAAATACTGCCGGGCAGGTAAAACTACCCGGCAGTGAGAAGCGATTAGTCGTTCGCTTCAGGGCGCATATGCGGGAACAGCAGTACGTCGCGAATCGACGGAGAGTTGGTAAACAGCATTACCAGACGGTCGATACCGATGCCCTCACCAGCGGTGGGCGGCAGGCCGTATTCCAGCGCGCGGATATAGTCGGCGTCATAATGCATGGCTTCGTCGTCACCGGCATCTTTCTCCGCAACCTGGGCTTTGAAGCGTTCAGCCTGATCTTCCGCGTCGTTCAACTCGGAGAAACCATTGGCAATCTCGCGGCCGCCAACGAAGAACTCAAAGCGGTCGGTGACAAACGGGTTGTCATCATTGCGGCGAGCCAACGGAGACACTTCGGTTGGGTACTCAGTGATAAAGGTCGGCTGGTCGAGACGGTGCTCTACAGTCTTCTCGAAGATCTCGATCTGTACCTTACCCAGGCCCCAGCTATCTTTCAGCGGGATTTCCAGCTTCTCGGCTACCGCGCGGGCGGATTCGATATTGTCGATATCGGCCGCAGTGAGTTCCGGGTTGTAGTGCAGGATGGAGTCGAACACAGACAAACGCGCGAACGGCTTGGAGAAGTCGTAGCTGCTGTCCTGGTATTCCACAGTGGTGGAGCCCAGAACATCTTCACAGATACCGCGCAGCATCTTCTCGGTGAGATCCATCAGGTCGTTGTAGTCCGCGTACGCCTGGTAGAACTCAAGCATGGTGAATTCGGGGTTGTGGCGCGTGGACAGACCTTCGTTGCGGAAATTGCGGTTGATCTCGTAAACCCGCTCAAAACCACCCACAACCAGACGCTTCAGGTACAGCTCCGGGGCAATACGCAGGTACATATCGATATCCAGCGCATTGTGGTGGGTAACGAACGGACGCGCGCTGGCACCGCCGGGAATAACTTGCAGCATGGGCGTTTCCACTTCCATAAACTGCTGGGCGTTGAGGAAATCGCGGATGTACTCGATCACCTTGGAGCGCACGCGGAACACTTCGCGGGCTTCCGGCGTGGCGATCAGGTCCACGTAGCGCTGGCGATAACGCATTTCCTGATCGGCGATGCCGTGGAATTTTTCCGGCAGCGGGCGCAGTGCTTTGGTCAGCAGGCTGTACTCTTCACAGTTAACGTAGAGGTCGCCCTTGCCGGATTTGTGCAGTGTGCCTTTTACGCCGACAATATCACCGATATCCCAGGCACCGAAGCGCTCTTTAATATCTTTCTGTGCCGCTTTATCGGCGTATAGCTGGATGCGGTCAGACACATCCTGGATCACCATAAAGGGTCCGCGTTTAGCCAGGATTCGCCCTGCTACGCACGCCCGTTTACCCAGTTCTTCCAGCTCCTCTTTCTGTTTATCGCCGAACTCAGCTTGCAGGTCGGCAGCGAGGTTCTCGCGGCGAAAACTGTTGGGGAAAGCATTGCCCTTCTCGCGCAGAGCGGAAAGCTTGGTGCGGCGCTCGGCGATCAGTTTGTTTTCGTCTTGCTGGATATCAGTCATGGTGATCTATCAGTTTTGTGATTGATATTGCCCCTCATCGACGAGGGGCGCGGTGAGAGTGGAGACTTTAAATCAGAGGCCGGCTTTTAGGCTGGCTTCGATAAATTGGTCCAGGTCTCCGTCCAGTACTGCCTGGCAGTTGCTGGTCTGGACATTGGTGCGCAGGTCCTTGATACGCTGGTCGTCCAACACGTAAGAGCGGATCTGGCTGCCCCAACCGATGTCGGCCTTGCTGTCTTCCATGGCCTGCTTCTCTGCGTTGCGCTTGAGCATTTCCTGCTCGTACATTTTTGCTCGCAGCATTTTCCAGGCTTTATCGCGGTTCTGGTGCTGGGAGCGCTCGCTCTGGCACTGTACGACGATACCGGATTCTGTGTGGGTCAAACGCACCGCAGAATCAGTTTTGTTCACGTGCTGACCACCGGCGCCGGACGCGCGGTAGGTGTCTTCACGCACCTGGGACTTGTCGATTTCAATCTCGATATTGTCATCGATTTCCGGTGACACAAATACCGAGCTAAAAGAAGTGTGACGGCGGTTGCCGGAATCAAACGGCGATTTGCGCACCAGGCGGTGTACACCGGTTTCCGTGCGCAGCCAGCCGAAGGCGTGGTCGCCGGCGAAATGCACAGTGGCACTTTTGATACCGGCCACTTCCCCCGCGGAGACCTCTTCCAGGGTGGTCTTGAAGCCGTGGGCCTCACCCCAGCGCAGGTACATACGCAGGATCATTTCCGCCCAGTCCTGGGCCTCGGTTCCACCGGAGCCGGCCTGGATATCCAGATAGGCGTTGTTCTCATCGTTCTCGCCGGAGAACATACGGCGGAATTCCAGAATCCCCAGCTGCTGCTGGAGACCTTCGATCTCAGTGGAGACCTCCCCTACGGAGTCCTCATCATTTTCCTCGACGGCCATTTCCAGCAGTTCGCGGCAATCGGCGATGCCGGAGTCGAGATTTTCGATGGTATTGACCACCGTTTCCAGGGAAGAGCGCTCGCGCCCCAGTTCCTGTGCGCGGTTGGGGTCGTCCCAAACACTCGGCTCAGCCAGCTCCAGCTCTACTTCGGTAAGGCGTTCTTTCTTGCTGGCGTAGTCAAAGATACCCCCTAAGAACGTCAGTGCGCTCTTCGAGGTCTTTTAATTGATTGATGAGGGGATTGATTTCCATGAACTTTCGGTGTCCGGACAAAATAAAAAGCGGCGCGCATTCTACCGCAGCGCGCGGGGGTCCTTCCAGTCAGATAGGGGCTGATATGGCGGCAAATCCTCTACTAGGCGGTCTGTCCCGAGAGCTTTTCCAGAATTGCGCAGTCTGGGGACTCATTGCCGGCGCAGCTGTCGGCAAAGGCCCGCAAGGTTGCGCGCATCCCCAGCAGGGTCTGCAACTGCTCTTCGAGCTGCCCGAGTTTGTGATTGACCAGGTCTTTGGTCTCGCGGCTGTGGCGCTCCGGGTTATCCCGCAACCCCAGTAGCGCCCGGACCTCCTCAGTGGTAAAGCCACAGGCCCGCGCGCGGCGCACGAAGCAGAGGGTTTCGACATCGGCAGTAGAGTAATCCCGATAGCCATTAGCAGAGCGGCCGGGCACCACCAGGCCAATATTTTCGTAGTGCCGCAGGGCTTTTGCACTGAGGCCCGAATTCTCTGCGGCCTGGGAAATGTTCACGATTACCCCACTTAAGGTTTCAACTCAGGCACTGTTGTCCCGACAGGCAGCAAACTGATACTGCACTTTCTCGGCGGGGCTATATCCCAGCTCAATTGAGGCATCCAGGGCATCCATACCGATCAGGTGCATCAGGATATCTCCTGTGGGTGCGCCACATACGGCGGGGAACATCCTGTCGGTGCGGACTCCACAGCGGGACTCCTGCACCTTCACCCCATTGTCACTCAACTTGGCCTGGCTCTGCTGAAGAGTCATACCACCCCCTTCACACTGCTTGCTGCCACTGCCGCGGTAAATCCACACCATTTCCCCTGGCCTCATAGTCGCTGCAGGAGGCGTGGGTGCGACTTCGGGCTCCGCCGCGCCGGGTGTGTTCTCAACCTCGTTCTCCATCGCTTTCTCCTCCCTCGACTGGCCGCAAGCCGCCACCGAGATAATCAGGGCCCATACCCATAAGAATGACAACCGTTTTTTCAGCACAGAACATCCTCCATAAAGCGATAAATAGCCGTGTCAGGATAACGCCAACCAGGCTCCCACCGATAGCATCAAAGTACCAGAAATCCGATTAACCAAACGCACATTTTCAGACCGCTCCAGTAGTCGACTCAAGGCCTGGCCACCACTGGCATAGATCAGCAGGCACAACGCCTCCAAAAATAGCAATATCGCTAACAAGACTGAGAGCTGCGGTACCAATGGTTTGGCATCGTTAATAAATGGCGGTAATAACGCAATAAAAAACGCCCAGCCCTTGGGGTTGGCCACAGCAGTGACAAACCCCTGTAGCGCCAGCGCTCTTCGCGATGGTCGGCCGACGTCGACTGCATCACCCTGATCCATCAGAGCCAGCTGCCCCCGGGAGCGCCACATCTGCACGCCTATCCAGGCCAAATAGGCGGCCCCGCAGTATTTGAACAGCTGAAATAAAGTCGGATACTGAACCATCAATACCGCAGCACCGAGTGCAGAGGTAATCGCCACCGACGCAACACCGATCAACTCTCCCACCATCATCCACAGAGTCTGGCGCACGCCCAGGGTAATTCCCAGACTCAGTGATAGCATCATGCAGAGCCCCGGTGTGACCGAGGCAAAGAAGCTTGCGGGAACAAAGAGTGCCAGTGTCGATAATTCCATTGATATTCCTAGTGGTGAGTACCGCTGTGGTTGCCGTAATGACTGACCAGCATCCCCGCCAGCATCAAACCACAACCAATTAACTCCGTGGTATTGAGCATTTCATTGAGGAATAGCCAGCCCGCCGCCAGGGCAAAAACTGCCTCCAGGCTCATAATTACGGTAGCGTGAGAAGGCGCGGCGTAGCGTTGGGCCAAGAGCTGGAAAGTAAACGCCAGTGCCGTGGAGAAAATCATCATATAGGCGATAGGCCAAGCCGCATCGATCGCCGATTGCAGTGTCGCCTCTTCGGTAAATAGCGAAGCTACGGCGGACAAAAGGCCACACACCAGGAACTGGATACAGGCGAGTCGCAAAGCGTCGTAGCGTTTTACCAATCGATCCGCCGTCAACACCTGGATGGCAAAAACAAAGGCACTGGCAAATACCATTAAGTCGCCCACCAGCTGGGATTCTTCACTGAAGTCCGCCAACCAATAGAGACCGAACAAAGCGAGACCAATTCCCATCCAGGTCCAGCGATTGGTTTTATGCCCCAGGGACAAACCGATTACAGGCACCAGCAGTAAATAAAAACCGGTAATAAATCCAGCGCGGCCGGCAGTGGTATACAGCAGGCTCACCTGTTGCAGTGCCGCGCCTAGAAACAGCCAAAAACCCAACAGTGCGCCACCGGGCAGGCAGGCCCGCCAGGTGTGATTCACCGATTGCCCTTCGGCTTCACCGGGCTGGGCATCGCGACGGGATGACAACCAGTAAACGATAGGGATCAGGATTAAACCGCCGAGAATAAAACGCCATGCGTTAAATGCCAGCGGCTCAATATCCGCCATGGCAATCTTTTGCGGCACAAAGGCAACGCCCCAGAAGAGAGCGGCTAATAACAGTAGGACTTCGGCCTGGACTTGTTTACGTTTCACTACTTTTTACTTCCAAACAACTTGGGAGCTGTTGCAAAAAACTCCATGTTTTTCCCAACAGCCAAATACAAAATGCGCCCTATACCGCTTCTAACAGGCTCACCATTAATTGCAGGGATTCCCGCCCGCGAAATTCATTAACATCGAGCTTAAAAGCCAAGCGCACTCTTTCCGTGGGCTGCGGCCACTGCTCGGTGTCCACATTAAAAGCAATAGCATCCAGCGCTAATTGCGGCGCCTGGGGCGGCGCCACCACCATTTTTAAATGGCGCTCGCCGACAATGCGCTGTTGCAGCAACAGGAATTCACCGTCGAATACCGGCTCTGGAAACGCCTGTCCCCAGGGCGCACAAGCGCGCAACATGGCTGCCGTGTGCAAAGTGTAATCCCCAGATTCCAACTCACCGTCAGAGTCGATAACCGCGTGCAGCTGGTTTTCATTCAGGCGGTTGCGCACCACCTGCTCAAAAGCGTTGCGGAAAGCCTCCAGGTTTTCCTGGGGTAGGCTCAGCCCCGCCGCCATGGCGTGGCCACCGAACTTGCTGATCAGGTCCGGATGAGCGGCGGCTACGTCACTCAGGGCATCGCGAATATGCAGCCCGGGAATCGAACGCGCAGAGCCCTTCACCAGGCCGTTATCACCCTCAGCAAATGCGATCACCGGGCGGTGGAATTTCTCTTTGATGCGGCTGGCCAAAATACCCACCACACCTTGGTGCCAGTGGGCATCGTACAGACACAAACTCCAGGGAATTTCGCCCTCCAGGCGCAACTCATCCAGGGCCGCCATTGCCTCCCGCTGCATCCCCTGCTCGATCGCTTTGCGATCCCGGTTCAGGGCGTCCAGCTCGCCGGCCAGTTCCCGCGCTTCACTGGGATCGCGGGTGAGCAGGCAGCGGATACCGGTGCCGATATCGTCGAGACGACCAGCCGCATTAATTCGCGGCCCCAAAATAAAACCAATATCTGTGGTAGAGAGCCTGCGCTGGTCGCGCCCGGCAACCTCCATCAGGGCGGCAATACCGGGCCGGCAGCGGCCGGCGCGGATACGGGCGATACCCTGGTGAACCAGAATCCGGTTGTTGTGATCCAGCGGGACCAGGTCGGCCACAGTACCCAAGGCGACCAAATCCAGGTATTCGGCCATATTGGGCGGGGCGATACCGCTCTGCTCAAACCACCCACTCTGCTGTAGGGCCGTGCGCAAACGGCTGAGCAGATAAAAGATCACCCCCACCCCAGCGAGGTTCTTGCTGGGAAAGTCACAGTCCGGCTGGTTCGGGTTTACGATGGCATCCGCCTGCGGCAGCTCACTGCCGGGCAGGTGGTGATCCGTCACAATCACTTTCACACCAGCAGCTTTTGCCGCTGCCACGCCCTCGATACTGCTAATACCGTTATCTACGGTGATCAGCAGATCGGGCTGATAATCTTTGGCTACCTCGACAATTTCTGGAGTCAGCCCGTAGCCGAAGTCAAAGCGATTCGGCACCAGGTACTCCACTCCCGGCGCGCCCATTGCACCCAGGGCCAACACCCCCAAGGTGCTACTTGTGGCTCCATCCGCATCGAAATCCCCCACGATAAGGATTTTCTTTTGCCCGTGGATAGCATCCACCAGCAAGGAAACGGCAGCCTCCAGCCCTCGCATACTCTGCGGGCTCTGTAATTGAGAGAGGCTGTGATCCAGCGCTTCTTCGCTGACAATCCCCCGCCCCAACAGGACACGCTGCAATATTTTTGGTGTTTCAGAAGCAAAACGGCCAGTAGACAAATCCACTGGCCGCCGCTGAATTTTTGTACTCAATGTATTTCTCAGCAAACTAATAGCTAATCGGTTGCCGCTTATTGCACGACAGTGTGCCGATTAACTGCTTTCTGACAGCATCGTCGCCATATAGTCGTGTACTTGGGACAAGTTATTGGGCAATACCTTGAAGCGCTCCTCCCGCTGCCAGAGATCCTGCATATGACTCGGCAGGGGAATCTCTTTTTCTGGCAGGGCCTGGGCCACGGCATCGGGGAATTTTGCCGGGTGTGCGGTAGATAAGCAAACCATGGGCTGTTCGGTAGAGTGACGTACCTGTCGTGCGGCTTCAACCCCGATAGCAGTATGCGGATCGAGCAGATATTCGCAGGAGCTGAAGGTCTCGCCAATCACTTCAACCGTACGCTTGTCACCCACCCGACTGGAGGAGAAAACTTCCCTCGCTTTGCCCAGGGCCGATTCACTCAAATGCATGGGCTGGCTGCGATCCGCGAGCAATTCAGCAACCGTCGCACCATCGCGACCGTAGAGATCAAACAGCAATCGCTCAAAGTTGCTCGACACCATAATATCCATACTGGGAGACAAGCTGTGCACCAGTGGTTTGGGAGTGTGGTCATTGCCGCTGATGCAGCGATGCAGAATATCGTTGGCATTGGTCGCAATTACCAATTGGTCGATAGGCAATCCCATCTGCCTCGCCAGGTAACCGGCAAAAATATCGCCAAAATTACCGGTGGGTACGGAGAAATTAACGGTTTTATCCGGCGCCCCCAGGCGCAGGGCGGCATAAAAGTAGTAGACGATCTGCGCCATAATCCGCGCCCAGTTAATGGAATTAACCGCTACCAGGCGGCGTCCATCGGGCAGGAATGATTGATCGGCAAAACTCGCTTTCACCATATTCTGGCAATCATCGAAATTACCTTCGAGAGCGATATTAAATACGTTGTCCGACTGCACTGTGGTCATCTGGCGTCGCTGGACTTCAGATACACGGTTATGGGGGTGCAGAATAAAAATATCGATATTGTCGCAATGGCGGCAACCTTCGATCGCGGCCGAACCGGTATCACCAGAAGTTGCCCCCATAACCACCACTCTTTCACCGCGCTTTTTCAGCAGGTGATCAAAGAGTTGACCGAGGAACTGCAAGGCAAAATCTTTAAATGCCAGGGTGGGCCCATGAAACAACTCGAGCACCCACTCATTGGTGTCCGTCTGCACCAGCGGGGCAATAGCCTTGTGGCGGAAGTGCTTGTAGGAACGCCCGATAATACCGCTCAGCTCTTCATCACTGAGATCACCCCCCACAAACGGCTGGATAATGCGAAAGGCCAGCTGCTCGTAATCGAGCCCCGCCATAGAGGCAATTTCCTCGCGAGAAAACTTCGGCAAAGTCTCGGGAACATAGAGGCCTCCATCGCTGGCAAGGCCTGTTAGTACGGTATCGGCGAAGGAGAGAGACGGCGCGCTGCCGCGTGTGCTGACAAATTTCACAGTATTTCTTGGCTCTTATCGCTGGCTGGGGAGTTTATTGATTGGGGCACCGAGCCCGGGGTTATGTCACTCGGCGCCTGTGGAGTTTATCCGAGGCTCTCTACGCGAATCCTGACGACTTCACCTTCGACCGTTTCCAACGCCTCTATTTGTGCAACCGCTTGGCGGAGGCTGGCTTCATCGGCTCGGCTGGTCAAAATCACCACCGGGACAAGTGCCTCACCTTCAACCGGTTCGTGCTGGATCAGAGCCTCGATGCTGATGCCCTGATCACTGCAAATGGTGGCTACCTGAGACATAACACCAGGCTTGTCGTGGGCGGCGATACGCAGGTAATAACTGGTAATAACATCTTCTTCCGGCAGAACCTGGGTTCCCCCTTGATCCGCAAGGGCGACACCCGCTGCCGGCACTCTGTGCTCCGGCTTGGCCTCAAGAGTGCGGGCCACATCAACAAGATCGGCGATCACTGCCGATGCCGTGGCTTCATCGCCCGCACCAGCGCCGTAATACAGGGTTGGTCCCACAGCATCGCCGCTGACCAGCACCGCATTCATAACGCCGTTTACGTTGGCGATCAGGCGGCGCTGGGGGATTAAAGTCGGGTGCACCCGCAACTCCACGCCCTTGTCAGTGCGACGCGCAATCCCCAGGTGCTTGATACGGTATCCCAGCTCATCGGCGTAGCGAATATCTTCACTACAGATCCGGCTGATGCCTTCGGTGTACACCTTGTCAAAAGCAAGGGGCATAGCAAATGCCAGGGAAGCCATAATCACCAGCTTGTGGGCAGCATCGATACCTTCCACATCAAAAGTGGGGTCCGCTTCCGCATATCCTAAAGCTTGGGCTTGGGCCAGAGCTTCATCAAAGCTCCGCCCTTTTTCCCGCATCTCAGTGAGGATGTAATTGCCGGTGCCATTAATAATTCCGGCGAGCCACTGCACCTGATTGCCCACCAATCCTTCGCGCAGGGATTTAATAATAGGAATACCGCCAGCTACCGCCGCCTCATAGGCAATGGTGACATTGTGCTTTGCGGCCAGCTCAAACAGCTCGTTGCCGTGTTCGGCAATCAACGCCTTGTTAGCGGTGACAACATGCTTGCCATTTTCAATCGCTGTGCGCACCAGCTCCTTGGCTACCGTAGTACCACCGATAAGCTCCACCAAAATATCCACGTTGGGATTATTGGCGACATCGAAAATTTCCCGGGTAACGTTTATCTGGCTGGTATCACAGTGTGCGTTATCGCGGCGCGCACCTATTTGCTCAATGACCAGGGCGCGACCGCAACGGGCTGCAATTTCCCGCCCATTGCGCGCCAATACATTCACCGTTCCACTGCCGACAGTACCCAGGCCACAGATACCGATCCGCACGGCACGGGGTGCCTTTTTTACAACCACCTGAGCCTCCGCCTCCGCAGTCTCTTCCACTGTTGCGCTCACAATGTTCCTCCGCGCAACTATAGGGGCAGCGAACCAGACCGGGATCTACCCCCGATTACATAGAAAGTGCCACCACAGGAAGCCGCGCAATAAATGCAAATAAAATTGACAAAAGATCATCAACCTTACCGAGCGGAACGTAAAAAAGTCAATATAATTGCGCCATAAAGGCACCGCTTCCGGCTAGAGTAGAGTCGAAACTTCTGTCACCCAAAATCACCTCTTGAAACCAACAGCGTCCTCAGTAGATGCTATAGAAGCATCTACTAGCATCAGGTAACAGCAACCTGCGAAATTGCATCCACCGCGCCTTTGCACAAAATAGGGGCGTACTGAATCCGGACTCAGATAGTGGTCGAGTAATGAAGAAAACCCTAATCCTTTATACAGGCGGAACCCTGGGAATGCGCCGAAGCGAATCGGGCTATGTGCCTGACGCCGACCTGGAAGGCGCTCTGGGCCGCCTCTTACAAGATGTTATCGGCCAGCTTCCACAATACGATTTCCAGGCACTCGACCCACTGCTGGATAGCGCCAATATGCGACCAAAGGACTGGTATCACATTGCCAGCCTGATACGCGACAACTATAGCCAGTACTCAGGCTTTTTGGTGTTGCACGGCACCGACACCATGGCCTACACCGCCTCAGCACTGTCCTTTGCCCTGCAAGGCATAGAAAAGCCCGTGGTCGTCACCGGTTCCCAGATTCCCTTGCGGGAGATGCGTAGCGACGCCTATAACAACTTAATTGCGGCGCTATTATTAAGCGGCTCCGACGATATCAGAGAGGTCTGCCTCTACTTCAACGGTAAACTCCTACGCGGCAACCGTGCAGTAAAGGTCAGCTCTGGCTCACTGGATGCTTTTAGCAGCCCCAATTACCCCTGCCTCGGGGAAGTGGGTATCCAGGTCAATATCGACCACAACGCCCTGCTGGTGCCCACCGGTGAACCGCAGTTTCAGATTCCCGCCGATGCCAATGGCGGAGTGATTTTACTGAAACTATTTCCCGGTATATCTCCCTCACTGATTGAAAAAATTTTAGAGAGCCGCCCCAAGGGTCTGATTATTGAAACATACGGCACCGGCAATGCACCGACTGACGACAGCGCATTTACCGAGCAGCTTGAGAAGGCCTCAAAGCTCGGCACTATTTGTGTAGCAGTGTCCCAGTGTTTGGAGCACCAGGTGGATCTGGGTAAATACGCTGCGGGCTCCGCACTGCTTGATGCCGGTGTTATAGGTGGTCTGGATATGACCAGCGAAGCCTGTTTTGTAAAACTCAACCACCTGTTGGCAATGGGCTATTCAGATATGGAAATTAAAACCCTATTACAGCGCCCGTTGTGCGGTGAGTGCAATCACCCCAACTGATAAAAACTGAAACTATTGGCGAAGCCATATGGCTTCGCCTTTAAAAAGGGATCGAGTGATTAACAGGGATTGAAGGGATAACCTCTATCCAGAAGCAAAATACCGATGAGCAACGATTTTTCGCAAAACCTCCGCCTTCTGTGCAGCTTCTACCCATCCATAGCCGAGGTGTGCCGGCGAATTGGGGTGAACCGTGCCCAGTTCAATAAATATCTCAACGGTAACACTCAACCCTCCCAGTATACCCTGGGAAAGATATGTCATTTTTTTGGCGTAGAGCCCCATGAAATCGTGATGCCTCACGAGCAATTCAGCCAAATTGTTCGCGTGCGCAACGCGCCCCTCTCCGACAGCCTCCCCGCCAGGCCCTACAATCGCGATATTGATATTCTGATGCGGGAGTCCCAGGGGCGGGCCGATAAATATTTAGGCTTCTATTTCGAGTACCACTACTCCATGACCTTCTCCGACCATATTATTCGCAGCCTGCTGCATGTTGAGTCGGATGGTGATGGGTATTATTTTCAGCGCTTCGAACGAATGCGCTACCCGGACAGGGATGAGTGGTATAAATCCCGCTATAAAGGCATGCTGCTCTTTCTTGCCGATCGTATTTTTTTGGTTGGCTATGAATCACTGACTCACAATGAAATCGCACAAACTATTTTATACCCTACCTATAAAAGCCGAGTCAGCTATTTATCCGGATTAAAACTGGGAGCATCCGCCAGTGACAGGCGTGAGCCAGTCTGCACAAAAGTAGTTCTCGAATCTCTCGGTCGCAACATCAGCATTAAAAATGCACTGAAATTATGTGGTGTTTTTGGTCCTGAGTCCGAAGAGATAAACAAAAACATCCGCGAGAATATTCGCGCAACCTCTACAGAGGGGCCGCAGAGTTTCTTTGCGACACCACTCTAAAAATACTACCCAATTAATTACTAAATTACCCCAACACGAGGCTTGCGGGAGGTGGGGATATTACCCCACCCCACACAGGCCCATATGATGAAGAGAAGAGAAACTGATGACCAACGATTTCCACACACTCAAACCAATGCCGGTTTTTAGTGCAGGAGCAGAAACCCGCTTGGAAAAAGATCTATTGGGTGAGCGCGAAGTACCGGCAGATGTCTATTTTGGCATTCAAACTTTGCGCGCTTTGGAAAATTTCCAGATTACCGGAATTACCCTGAATCACTTCCCCAATCTGGTAAAAGCACTGGCGATGGTAAAAAAAGCTGCAGCCAGCGCCAATGGACAGCTCGGCTACCTGGAACCCAAACTGCAAGATGCCATTGCCACTGCTTGTGACGAGATTATCGATGGCAAACTGCACGATCAATTTTTGGTAGATATGATTCAGGGCGGCGCCGGCACTTCTACCAATATGAATGCCAATGAGGTGATTGCCAACCGCGCGCTGGAATTACTCGGTCACAACAAAGCCGAGTACAAAAAAGTACACCCCAACAACCATGTAAACCTGTCGCAATCTACCAATGATGTTTATCCAACCTCGATAAACCTGGCCATTCTGCTCAGCTACAGCGACCTGGTTCAGTCCATGGAGAGCTTGTGCGTTGAGTTCGACAAGAAGGCCAAAGAGTTTGCCTCAGTAATTAAAATGGGGCGCACCCAGCTGCAAGATGCCGTACCCATGACTCTGGGCCAGGAGTTTGCCGCCTTCGCCGCTACTGTGCGCGAAGATGTCGACAGAGTGAAGGAGCTGGTCGCTCTATTCAAAGAGATCAACATGGGTGGTACCGCGATCGGCACCGGCATTAATACCGACCCGGAATATCGCCAGCTGGTTGTTAACGCGCTGTCAGAAATTTCCGGTATCGATTTTGTCTGCGCAGAAAACCTGGTGGAAGCCACTTCCGACATGGGCGCCTTCGTGATGTTCTCCGGCGTAATGAAACGCATCGCCGTTAAGATCTCGAAAATTTGCAGCGATTTACGCCTGATTTCCAGCGGCCCTCGCGCTGGCCTCAATGAAATTAACCTGCCGCCGATGCAACCCGGCTCATCCATTATGCCCGGCAAGGTCAACCCGGTTATTCCCGAAGTGGTTAACCAGGTCGCCTACCAGGTGATCGGCAACGATCTCACGATTACCCTGGCTGCTGAATCCGGCCAGTTGCAGCTCAATGTAATGGAGCCAGTGATCGCCTTTAACCTATTACAGTCCATGCGCCTGATGACCCAAGCCATGACCACGCTTGCGGATCGCTGTGTGAGTGGAATCACTGCCAACGAAGAGCACTGCCTGCAACTGGTTGAGAACAGCATCGGCCTGATTACTGCGGTAAACCCGTTTATTGGCTATGAAAATGCCACCCGCATCGCCAAGCAGGCACTAATTACCGGAGCCAGTGTGAAGCAGTTAATCCTTGATGAGGGGTTACTGAGTGAGGAGGAACTGAACGATATCCTCGCGCCGGAGAATATGACCCAGCCGAGAAAAGTAGAAATTAAAAACCCTGCTTAAAAACAAAAACCGGCGACCTCTCGGCTGCCGGTTTTTTTAGCTATCAGCCGGGCTTAGATTCCCAGCTCTTTAAGCAGGCGATCCGGTGGTAAGTAACCGGGAACGACCCGACCATCTTCCATCACGATAGTCGGCGTACCGCGCACATCGATAGCCTCGTTGCCCAACTTGTATTGAGCTGCCACCGGGTTTGTCTTACAGACATCCAAAGGCACGTTTTCACGGTTCTTAAGTGCAGTCAGCGTCTTGTTGCTGTCTTCCGCACACCATGCAGTTGCCAGTTTGCGATATCCCAGGGAGTTAAGACCACCGCGCGGGAACGCCAGGTAGCGCACTTCGATACCGCGCTTGTTCAACTCGGGCACATCCTGGTGCAGCTTGCGGCAGTAACCGCAGTCCACATCGGTAAATACATAAACGCTTGCCTTGGTTTCACCTTTTGGGGAGAAGACAATCATATCTTCTGTATCAAGGGCGCCCATAACCGCAGCGCGGCGCGTCGCTCTACGCTGCTCGGAAAGGTTGGCAACACCGCCAGCTTTCACCTGATAGAGATCGCCGTAAACAAAGTGATTGCCATCAGCAGAGACGAACAGGGTCGTGTTGCCATCATCGACATCCACTTCGTAAAGCCCCTCAATTGGACTCTCCCGCACCTCTCCATAGGTTGCTTTGGGATTACTCGCCTCAAGGCGTGTCTTGATGGTTTTTACAACGTTGGTATCGACTTCTGCCAACGCTGCAGAGCCCACCAGACTGAGTAGCGCGCCAGCGATTGCCAGCGGCTTCTTGATAAGCGTCATTACCAATTGCTCCTTAAATTCTCATTGGGCTTCGACTTAATCATCGGCCTTCAGTTCCAGCCAGTATGGCAGCTCTTTGCCGCTGCGAACCTAATTGGCACGTTTTAACATATCCAGTCACCTTGGACTACGCAAAACACCGCAAGACGTGAGCGCTTTAGCGAAATTGACTGTATCCCCGCGCCAGGGCAAGCCCGTGTCCATTTATGTCAGTTAAGGCAAGCAGACCCAATGAGGGGCACCAAATATGCTGCTCGTAACCCACATACAAAAAAGGCCGAAGCGTACAGCGTACGCTTCGGCCTTTTTCTGCGATCAAGGAGAGCTTAGTTGAGCTTCTCTTTGATACGTGCAGCTTTACCAGTCAGGCTGCGGAGGTAGTACAGCTTGGCCTGACGCACGTCACCGCGACGCTTAACCTTGAGGCTGTCAACCATCGGGCTGTGAGTCTGGAAAGTACGCTCAACGCCAACACCGTGGGAAATTTTACGCACGGTGAAGGAGGAGTTCAGACCACGGTTGCGCTTACCGATAACCACGCCTTCGAACGCCTGCAGACGCTCACGGTTGCCCTCTTTTACTTTTACCTGAACGATTACAGTGTCGCCCGGTGCGAAGGGAGGTACTTCGCTCTTCAGCTGTTCCTGCTCCAGCTGCTGGATAATTTTGTTAGTCATTTGGATCGCTCCCAAATACAGATTGTGTAGCTTCTCAGCTAGTTCACCGAACTACTCGCGCCTCCCGGCGAATTCGGCCTCAATTTTCTTCGAGCTTCTGTTCCCGCTGGATCTCATCCAGCAACAACTTCTGCTCATCGCTCAGCTCCAACCCTTGCAATAAGTCCGGGCGTCGCTGTTGCGTGCGCGCCAATGCCTGCTTCAGGCGCCAGCGGCGTATTCTTTCATGGTTGCCGGAAAGCAAAACTTCCGGTACCGCTACTCCCCGATATTGCTCCGGTCGGGTGTAGTGTGGGCAGTCCAGCAGGCCAGAGGAGAAAGAGTCCTCAACCGCCGATTGGTTGTGTCCAAGTGCGCCGGGAATCAAGCGGGTAATAGCATCCACCATCACCATAGCAGCCAGTTCGCCACCGCTGAGGACATAGTCACCAATGGACCACTCCTCGTCGATCAAAGATTCGACGATACGCTCATCCACACCTTCGTAGCGCCCCGCCAACAACACCAGGTTGCCAGCTGCAGACAGCTGCTCCACTCCACCCTGATCGAGCTGTCGACCCTGGGGAGACATGTAGATACTGCGTACAGATTCACCATCTTCACCAGCCCAAGCTCGAGCAGCCTCGAGAGCCTGGTAAAGGGGCTCAGCTAACATCACCATTCCCGGTCCGCCGCCGTAAGGGCGATCGTCCACAGTCCGGTGCCTGTCACTGGTAAAGTCCCGAGGATTCCAGCAGCGAACTTCTAAAAGGCCATCTTTCACAGCCCGTCCACTGACGCCATACTCGGTCAATGCGGCAAACATCTCCGGAAAAATGCTTACCAGAGCGATTCGTTTTGTCATCGCTCCAACGCCTTAAAAAGCCGGGTCCCAGTCGACGGTTATTACACCGACTTCCAGGTCAATATTGGTAATAAACTGATCAGGTAGATAGGGAATCAAGCGCTCGCGCTTATCCGCTCCACCGCGCACCACCATTACATCGTTGGCGCCAGTTTCCATCATGCGAGCGACGGTACCAAAGTCGTGATCTTCGCCATCGAAATGGCTGACAACCTTTAACCCTTCGAGCTGGTGCCAGTAATACTCACCATGCTCAAGCTCAGGCATCAGTTCACGAGCTACAGCAATATCGCGCTGGCAAAGTCGAGCCGCCAAATCGCGGTCATCAATGCCTTTCACATGTACGATCAAGCCCTTGCCGTGACGCTTACCAGCATCAATTTCGAAAGCTTCCCAACCTTTCGGCCCCTGCAAGCGCCAATTAGGGAACTGCAGGATGTTGTCCATCGGCTCGGTATAGGAGTGAACCTTGACCCAGCCGCGCACACCATAAACGGTAGTAACGCGCCCAACCGTGACCAACTCTTCGGAAGGTTTTCCGTTATCTGTCACAGGAGCACCACTTACGCGCAAATTAAGCAGATTCTTTCAGAAGCTTGCCGACGCGGTCAGAAACCTGTGCGCCACGACCCAGCCAGAAATCAACACGCTCGCGATCAACACGCAGACGCTCTTCCTGACCACGGGCAACCGGATTGAAGAAACCAACACGCTCAATAAAACGACCGTCGCGAGATTTGCGGCTGTCGGTAACGGTCAGATGATAAAACGGGCGCTTTTTAGCACCACCACGGGCCAAACGAATGGTTACCATGTAACTTTCCTATAGGTTCAACACTAGGCAACCGCACTAAGCAGTCACCACAACAACTTTGTACCGGCAGCAGGGCCGGCAGAAAGGCGGCGTATTCTAATGTACCACCCCAGATTTGTATAGGGTCGCCAAGCCGCCCGGAGAACTGCGGTTCCCTACTTCTTTTTGAGGCCCGGTGGCAGGCCTCCGGGCATACCGCCCATACCGCCAGGCATACCACCGCCCATACCGGGCAGGCCGCCGAGGCCGCGCATCATTTTACCCATGCCGCCGCCTTTGAGCTTCTTCATCATCTTGCCCATCTGCTTGTGCTGCTTGAGCAGGCGATTCAAGTCCTGCAGCTGGGTGCCGGAACCGGCGACAATGCGGCGCTTGCGCGAACCGTTAAGAAGGTCAGGATTGCGGCGTTCGGCAGGCGTCATGGAGGAAATCAATGCATCCATACGCTTAAATTCTTTACCCATATCGGCCTGTTGTGCAGCCTGCGCTACACCGCCCATGCCGGGCATTTTCTCCAACAGGGAGCCAAAGCCACCCATGTTTTGCATTTGCTGCAGCTGATCGCGCAGGTCTTCCAGGTCAAAGCCTTTACCCTTCTGGACCTTCTTAACCAGCTTTTCGGCTTTCTCTTTATCAATCTTCTGCTCTGCTTCTTCAATCAGAGACAGAATGTCACCCATACCCAGGATACGGGAGGCGATACGATCCGGGTGGAAGGTTTCCAGGGCGTCGGTCTTTTCACCAACACCGATAAACTTGATTGGCTTACCGGTGACGTGACGCACGGAGAGAGCGGCACCACCGCGGGCATCGCCATCGGCCTTGGTGAGAATCACACCGGTCAGCGGCAGTGCATCATTAAAGGCACTTGCGGTATTTACCGCATCCTGACCGATCATTGCGTCGATCACGAACAGGGTTTCCGCCGGGTCCAACTCGCTGTGCAGCTCACGGATCTCATCCATCAGCTCGGAGTCCACATGCAGTCGACCAGCAGTATCCACAATCAGCACATCGGCAAATTGTTTGCGGGCAGCGTCCACAGCACCCTTGGCAATATCCAGCGGTTTCTGCTCAGCTGTAGAGGGGTAAAACTGTGCCCCCACTTCACCGGCCAGGGTCTCCAGCTGTTTGATAGCGGCGGGACGGTAGACGTCCGCACTCACCACCATGACTTTTTTCTTTTCACGCTCCTGCAGGTATTTGGCCAGTTTGGCCACACTGGTGGTTTTACCAGCGCCCTGGAGGCCCGCCATCAGGATTACCGCCGGAGGTTGCACGGCGAGGTTGAGAGGCTCTGCAGCCGCACCCATCACCTTAACCAGCTCATCCTGAACAATCTTGACGAACTGCTGGCCCGGGTTGAGAGCCTTGCTAACCTTCTGTCCTACCGCAGCGGTGCGCACTTGCTGAACAAATGCCTTAACCACTGGCAGAGCGACATCCGCCTCCAACAGCGCCTTGCGCACTTCGCGCAAAGTATCGCGGATATTGTCATCCGTAAGGCGCGCTTTACCGGTAACTTTCTTTAAGGCCGCCGATAAGCGGTCACTCAGGTTATCGAACATAAATTCGTCTCGATCTCTCCGTTTACGGACTCAACCCCAGTGCGGAGGGGCGCGAAATTAGGGGGGAGCAAGCTGCAACTCCCTCTCTGAGGCGCGGCAGTATAGCCCAGGTCTCGCCACAGCCGAAATATCGCAAGTCTTCCTTGTTTCAACTGGCTATGACACACTCCTGCCCTAACGCAATAATGAAGACACGGATTTACCCATGGCGGCTTTCGCCCACTGGACAGCTATCGCTCTCTACCTGGCCACAACCATAGTTGCAGGTGCGGCTCTGGCCCGAAAACAACAGCCGAATTCCAAACTGCTTCTCAGCCTTTTGGCGGGTGCACTTGTCACCCACGGAATATCCCTGGGACACGTTCTCTTTTCACCCGAAGGCTATCGCTTTGACCTGCTGGCAATGCTCTCGCTGATTTCCTGGGTAGTTAACTTTCTATTATTGATCCTGGCCGTTGGCCGGCCACTTACTCTACTTATTCTTATTTTCGCACCAGTGGGAGCCGCCACTGAATTTGCCGCATCCCATATTTGGGGCACCGTAACGCCACATCAACAGATCTCTGCCGGCATTGCGGTACACGCTCTGCTGTCTATTTCCGCCTATTCGCTGCTAACCCTGGCTACCTTACAGGCAATCTACCTCTATTACCTTAACCAGCAGCTGCACAATCACAGGCCCGTAGGCGCCACCCGCCTTCTGCCACCATTGCAGAGCATGGAATCACTGCTGTTCGGTCTGATCACTTTCGGGCAACTACTGCTCACCGCCTCCCTGCTGACCGGTTTCGTCTTTGTTGGTAATTTGTTTGAAGAGGGGCCAATACACAAAACCATCCTCTCTATGGTCGCCTGGGTTCTCTACACCATACTCCTATGGGGACACTGGAGGTTGGGCTGGAGAGGCAATACCGCTGTGCGCTGGACCTTAAGCGCTTTCGCCGCCCTACTACTTGCCTATTTTGGTAGTAAGCTGGTTATGGAAGTCATTCTCCAGCGCGGGTAATCGAATATACGACTGCAAAGCTTGCGGAGGTCGGCAATATGTTCCAATATCTCCGCTTGGAAATAAAAAGAGTTCTCCCTTGAACGAGATGCCCACGGGCCTGCTATTCGGTTTGCTGGCCCTATTGATACTGATATCCGCCTTCTTCTCCAGCTCCGAAACCAGCATGATGGCGCTTAACCGCTATCGCCTGCGGCACCAAGCCAAAAGCGGGCACCGCGGGGCAAAGCGCGCCACAGAGCTGCTCGCACGCCCGGACAAGCTGATCGGCTCAATTCTAATCGGCAACAATCTCGTGAACGTTCTTGTATCTGTAATCGCCGGCTCGGTATTCGCGCAGATATACGGAGAAATACTCACCACCATAGTCTTAACTCTTGCCCTGCTGATTTTTGCTGAGGTCACACCAAAGACTATTGCCGCTCTACACCCGGAAAAAATTGCTTTCCCCGCCTCATTTATTTTGCGCCCACTGCAGTGGCTGCTCACTCCCCTGGTGCTGTTGATTGGTGGCATATCCAACGGCCTGGCGCGTATGCTGGGAGTCGAAACAAAAGCGAATAGCGAAGCGGAACACCTGGCTCCCGAAGAACTCCGAACCGTTGTATTCGAATCAGGCGCCCTGCTTCCCAGCAAGCACAAAGGCATGTTGCTCAACGTGCTGGACCTAGACCAGGCAACCGTTGAAGACATCATGATTCCGCGCAATGAAGTCATGGGCGTTGACCTGGAAAACAGCGCCGAAGAGATCCTGCAGCAGCTAGCGGAAAGTTCCTACACTCGCCTCCCGGTATATCGCGGTGACATCAATCGAGTAGTAGGCATACTTCACCTGCGAAAAGCGGCGCAAATACTGCGCGACGGACCGGAAAATTTAACGGCAGAGCGGCTCAACTCCTTCACCGATGAGCCTTACTTCGTACCCGAGGCAACACCACTCCCCACACTGCTGATGAACTTCCAGAAAACCAAGCGCCGCATGGGGCTGGTAGTTGATGAGTACGGAGAGGTAATGGGTATCGTTACCCTGGAAGATCTGCTGGAGGAAATTGTCGGCGACTTCACCGCAAGTCCAGTACCCAGCGATGACGAGGAGATAGTCGCCATAGAAGATGGCTGGTACATGATCGAAGGCGGCACTTCTATTCGCGATATTAATCGTACCCTGGGCTGGGAACTGCCCACTGACGGGCCAAAAACTTTTAACGGCCTGGCAATGGAACACCTGGAGAGCATCCCCGACGGCAATATCAGCCTGTACATCCTCAATTACCTGGTGGAAATTGAGGAGGTCTCAGACAAGATGATTACCCGGGCCAGAATCAAGCGAATCGATAAATAGCGCTACAACCGTTTATCACTCAACTTCTTCTAGCAAGCGCCTTACCGGTGCAAAGCTGGTGCGGTGTATTGGAGTGGGACCCTGCAACTGTAAAGCTTCCATATGCGCCTTGGTGGGATACCCTTTATGACCTGCAAGGCCGTAACCGGGATATTCTGAGTCCAGCACCACCATTTCCCTATCACGGGTCACCTTAGCCAAAATAGATGCCGCCCCAATTGCAGCGACACGACCATCGCCCTTTACAACGGTATCGCAAGGGTAATCCCAGTTCGGTTTTTTATTGCCATCCACCAACACAAATTCAGGCTGCACGGATAGCTGTGCAACTGCACGATGCATCGCCAGTAAACTTGCCTGCAAAATATTTAGCTGGTCAATTTCCTCAACTGTTGCACGAGCTATGGAGTAACTGAGTGCTCGCTCACAAATCTCATCAAATAACTGCTCGCGCTTTTTTTCAGTCAGCTTTTTGGAGTCGGCAAGCCCGGCAATTGGCTTGTTAGGATCAAGAATCACGGCTGAGGCAACCACATCACCAGCTAAGGGGCCGCGCCCAACCTCATCGACACCTGCAATCAAATCACCCTTGAAAGGGCAAACATAGGGGGGCAATTCTGTTTTACTACTCATAACTTATACTACTCGGCAGATTCAGGCTTAGCTTCCAGTAGCCCCACCACCGCATCGGCAGCCCGCTCAGAAGCATTGCGTCTCAACTGTTGATGCATTTCGAAAAACTCGCGCTCTAAATGATCCCCAAGAAGCGGATCTTCAAAGTACTGCATCACCGCCGCACCAAGATTCTCCGGAATAGCATCATTCTGCAAAATTTCCGGTACCAGTTCTTTTTGGGCAAGTAAATTTGGTAGCGAAACCCATGGGGTATGCAGCATCCGCGAGACGATCATAGACGTCAATCTGCCCAGCTTGTAGGTAACGACCATGGGCTTTTTAAGCAACATCGTTTCAAGGGTTGCTGTACCCGATGCAATAAGCACACAGTCTGCCGCTGAAACGGCCCGTCTCGATTGCCCCTCAAGTAAAGTGATAGGGAGTTCAGGGTAATCTTTTAGCTGCTCTTGAATCTCATCCATACGCTGCTTGTTGGCAGCGGGAATAACAAATTTAATATCCGAGTGACGCTGGTGGCACCATCGGGCCGTCTGCAAAAACAACGGCCCCAGCATGCGAACCTCTCCTCCACGACTGCCTGGCAAAAGGGCAATTACCCGGTCGTCTTTCTCAAAGCCCAATGCTTTGCGTTCGCCGGCGATATCCACTTGCAGGGGAATTTCATCAGCCAAAGGGTGGCCAACAAAGGTCACCGGTACTTGGTTATCTCGGTAGAAATTCGCTTCAAATGGTAGCAGGGTCAACATGTGGTCGACAGCCCGCGCAATCTTTTTAATTCGACCCTGCCGCCAGGCCCAAACCGAAGGACTGACATAATGGACGGTGGGGATACCCTCAGCCTTGAGTGCAGCCTCAAGAGTCAATGTAAAGTCCGGGGAATCTATACCAATAAATAGATCGGGAGGGTTATCAGTAAAGTGGCGACGGAGAGATCTGCGGATTTTCAACAGTTCCGGAAGGCGCTTCAAAGGCTCTACCAGCCCCATTACCGACAGCCGCTCCATAGGAAATAAACTTTTAGCACCCAGTTCCAGCATGCGCGGCCCGGCAATCCCCTCAAACTCTACATTGGGAAGCCGAGTTTTTAATGCGGCCATTAAACCAGAACCGAGGATATCTCCTGACGCCTCACCGACAACGATACCAATTCGTATCGGCTTATTTTTTTCTGACACGCCTATATCCCTCCTCTTGGGGAGCTGTTTATGTTGGAATTAAATGGGAGTTGCATAAAGTGCAATCGGAGCTGCACAAAACAGCTCCAAAGAGAAGTGAATTAGCGAACAATGCCGCGGGTGGAAGATTGCAAAGACTCTATCCACGGCTGAATAACTGGAGATTGTTCGCGCAACTCCATCAAGGCCTGCAGCGCTTCTTGCATAGTAAGACCGCGACGATAAACGGTTTTGTAAGCTTTATTGATCAGGGCAATATCTTCTCTAGAAAAGCCCCGTCTGCGCAGCCCTTCTGAGTTAATGGTCTTTGCTTCGGCAGGGTTTCCGGCAACCATAACATAAGCAGGGACGTCTTTACCGATAGCAGCGCCCATTCCCAGGAAAGCATGCTCTCCCACAGTACAGTTCTGGTGAACCAAACTATAACCACTCAGAATCGCCCAGTCCTTAACAACAACATGACCGGCCAAACCACAGTTATTCACCATAATAGTGTGATTACCAACAACACTATCGTGGCCAATATGGGCATAGGCCATGATCAGGTTTTCGTCACCAATAGTGGTCTCACCTCGGTCCTGAACGGTACCACGGTGGATCGTAACCCCCTCGCGAATCACGTTATTGTCGCCAATAACGAGTGTCGTCTCTTCACCACGATACTTTTTGTCCGGGGTATCCTGCCCTACGGAAGCAAACTGGTAGATTCGGTTGTTCTTCCCCAGCTTGGTCGGCCCACTAAGCACCACATGAGAGGCAATATCACAGCCGTCACCTATCTCTACGCCGGCTCCAACAATGGTGTAAGCACCAATACTCACCCCGGAACCAATTACTGCCGTAGAGTCGACAATAGCTGTAGGGTGGATACTTGTCTGCATTCTGGGATCTACTCCTCGGCATTAATCGTACTGGGTAACCTGTACCCTTAAAAACAAAGGCTACCCGGAAAATCCTGAATCTAACTCTCCAGCGAGCTTTACAGAATTACTGAACCTTTTTGACGGCACATAGGATATCAACAGAAGCTGCCAGCTCGCCATCAACACTGGCTTTACAAGCGAATTTCCAGATATTTCTGCGAACAGATACCGCTTCAGACTCGAGCTCAAGGCGATCACCTGGGATCACCTGACGCTTAAAGCGCGCCTTGTCAACCCCACCGAACAGATACAGATATCCATCTTCCGGTTTTTTGCCAAACGTTTTAAAGCCGAGGATTCCCGAGACCTGAGCCAGGGCTTCAACAATCATCACTCCCGGGAAAATAGGCATTTCCGGAAAGTGGCCATTAAAAACTTCTTCATTTCCAGAAATGTTTTTATAGCCTTTTATATACTTCCCTTCTTCGAGTTCTACTACACGATCCACCAACAAAAAAGGATAACGGTGCGGCAGATACTCGCGAATTTCACGTACATCCATCATTCCAAATGCCCCCAGAAACCACTTCGGGGCGTAAAACGCCCCGAAAACAACAAAGCCAAATTAATTAATAACTAAAGTTCAATCGTCTGTCCCACTCTTTTGGGACAGTGCCTGAACCTGTTTTTCCAAATCTTTCAATCTGCGCGCCATTTGATCCAACTGACCAAAACGCACAGCATTACGACGCCAGGTAGAACTATCGGCAAAGGATAGCGCTCCAGAGTAGCTACCAGTATCCTTTATCGACTTAGTAACAAACGTGTTACCCGACACCTGACTGCCATCTGCAATCGTTATGTGCCCGTTTATACGGCTACAGCCACCGAGAAGACAATGCTTCCCTATCTCAGCACTACCGGCAATTACGGCACACCCGGCTATGGCCGTGTAGTCACCAATCTTCACATTGTGCGCGATTTGGACCAGATTGTCGATCTTGACTCCTCGCCCAATCACCGTATCACCCAAAGCTCCACGGTCTATACAGGTATTGGCTCCAATTTCCACATCTTCGCCAATTTGCACTCCACCAAGCTGGTGAATTTTCACCCAGCAGCCTTTATTAGGCGCAAACCCGAAGCCATCGGCCCCAATAACCGTCTGGCTGTGAATAATACCGTGTGCACCGATAGAGCAGTTATGATGAAAAACAACGCCGGCATACAGGCGTGTTCCTGCACCGACTAAACTGCCCTCGCCAACATAGCAGTTAGCACCAACAATCGCTCCAGGCTCCAATTTTGCGTAGGCCTCGACCACAGAGCCGGGCCCCACACTGACACCAGTACCAATCTCTGCCGTGGGGTGAACCACTGCAGAGGGGTGAATACCAATAGGTGCTTCAGGAGTTGTATCGAACAGGGCTGTTGCTCGAGCAAAGGCCAAGTAGGGGTCCGCAACACATAAAGCCGTTACCGGGCACTCTTCAACAAACTCTTCCGATACCAGCACTGCGGCAGCTTTGGTCGTTTTCAGATAGCGTCGATAATTAGGGCTTGCGAGGAAAGCCAAGTGCTCTGCACCGGCATCCTGCAGTGTATTTAAACCCTGAACTTTTTGATTGGAATCTGAACCGGGCGCCAACCGCAAGTCGGCCCCCAGCTCTTGCGCCAACTGGGCAAGAGAAAAGCTATCTTTCATATAAGACTATCGACTTACTTGGCTGCGTTCATACGCTTAACAACAGCCTCTGTCAGGTCGACGCTAGGACTTACATAGTAGGCAGTATTGGAATCCAGCACTACGTCAAGCTTCTGCTCTTTAATCAGTGCGTCCAGGGCATCCCTAGCCTTTGGTCCCATAGAAGCCTGGATCTCTTGACCCACTTGAGCTTCCATTGCACGCAATTTTTTCACCGTTGTCTCAAAATCTGAGCGCTGGAAATTCATCTTGCGCTGGTACTCAGTCTTCTGCTCATCGGACCAGGTCACACTGTTTTTCTTGGCATCTTCAGCCATTTTTTGCAGCTCAGAACGAATTGACTCGGCACTGCTCTGCAGCTTCGAATATTCAGAGCTGGTCTTCAAGGAGTTAACCTTGGTTTTAGCTGCATCTGTGCTCATGATCGCAGCTTGTAGGTTAAGTACCGCAACCTTGGTTTGCGCCAGCGCTGCGCCGGACAAGGTCATACCTGCAAGTAATACTGCAACAATTTTTACATTCTTAAGCACGTCGGTCTCTCCAATAGATTTTATTTTAATTGCGCTGATATACGCCTAATTCATTTTATCTGACAAATTTAGAAGCTGTTACCCAGAGTGAACTGGAATACTTCCACATCGTCATCATCATTTTTCTTAAGAGCTTTCGCCAAGCTGAATGTCAGCGGGCCAAAACCGGTAATCCAGGTCAAGCCTATTCCCGCAGAGACATTCATCTTACCAAAGTCCACATCGTAACAGTTGATTTGGGTATCACCACAGCTGGTATCGAATACATTACCCGCGTCAACAAAGAAAGCGGTTTGTAAGGAGCGCTGATCTTTAACAAAGGGCAATGGGAAGATTACCTCTGCACTACCTTCAATCAGGATATTACCGCCAAATGGATCGGCGTCATCGTAAGAGCTAACTACTAAATCGCCATCATCGTCGACAAAATAACAATACTCTGTAATCTCCCCGTCCTCAGTGGCACAGCCAAGAGCCGAATAGTATTCATAAGGTGTGGAACGAGGGCCTAGAGTGTTACGCTCAAATCCGCGTACGGAGCCAAAACCACCTGCGTAAAAGTTCTTAAAGAAAGGCAACTCATCAAGATCACCAAATCCATCGCCATAACCCAATCGGGTTCGCAAGCGCAAGGTAAGGCTCTTAGTCAGTGGTCGGAAATACTGTCCGGTGTAAACCAGCTTGTAATATTCGAGGTCACTGCCGGGAACGGTAAATTCCAAAGAGAGATTCTGTGAGGCTCCTCGAGTTGCTAAAACTCCTCTGTTCAAGGTGGAGCGGGCGTAGGATGCTGTTAAAGCAACATTGTCAAACGAGTCTCCGTAGCGATCGATAAATCCGTCAAAAGTAGTATTAAACTGACTATCGTCAATATCCATCGCAAGATCGAGGGTCTCATCTTCTGCAAGAGCTTCCAGAATCAAATCATAGTTATCTTCTGTAATTCCCTTCAGGGCGACTCCATCAAGAAGGCTTGGGCTTGATGCAATCTCCTGGACAGTACCTGAGCCGGTAGATAACTCGAGGTGGTTAAAGCTCACATTAAGGCCGACACGAGATATTTCCGACATCGGGTAACCAAAACTAACTCCACCACCATAAGTCGTGGTGTTGTAGTCAGAAAGGTTAACTTCGGAGTAATCATTCTCTGTGTAGAAGACATTAAAGCCGCGGCTCACACCATCCGGTGTAAAATAAGGGTCAAGGTAAGAGAAGTTCACAGAAGTCTGGTAGGTGGAGGCATTCATCCCAATACCTACGGATTTACCGGTACCTAACCAGTTATTTTCCTGGATATTGGCTCCCAGTACCAAGCCACTACTCTGGGCCCAACCAATTGTGCCGCCGATAGACCCTGAAGGCTGCTCTTCAACCGTGTATTCAACGTCAATTTGATCGGATGTACCCGGTACCTCTGAGGTTTCCACCTCAACTTCTTTGAAGTAGCCCAGGCGTTCAAGACGGACTTTAGACTGCTCTATACGGGCAGAGGAAGCAGAGGCTGACTCCATCTGACGCATCTCGCGGCGCAAAACCTCATCTGTGGTGCGAGTATTTCCTCGGAAGTTAATTCGACGAACGTAAGCCCGCTTGCCTGGGTTGATAAAGAAGGTAATTTTTACCGTTTTCTCTTCTTTATTCGGCTCAGGGATACCATTAACCTCAGCAAAGGTATAACCCTCATTCCCCAGGCGCTTGGTAATATAATCCGAGGTTGTTGTCATCCGAACCTGGGAGAAGGTCTGCCCTTCCCGTACCAGTAGCAAACGCTTAACTTCTTCCTCAGGAACTACAGGATCACCGGCCAGATCCACTTCACTAATGGTGTAAACATCGCCCTCAAATACATTGACGGTAATAAATACACTCTCTTTATCGGGGCTCAAGGAGACCTGGGTGGAGTCAATTTTAAAATCCAGGTACCCACGATCCAGATAATAGGATTCGAGACGCTCCAGGTCGCCGGTCAATTTCTCGCGGGAATACTTGTCATCACTGCGCAGCCACGACAACCAGCCGGTGGTTTGCAGCTCAAAAATCTCTCCAAGCTCTTCATCGGAAAACGCTTTGTTACCGACAATATTGATGTGCTTAATAGCGGCCACTGAGCCTTCATCGACAATTACGCGAAGCTCAACCTGGTTGCGTGGCAACTCTTTTACTTCAGTTTTAACACTGGCGTCATAGCGTCCCTGGGCAACATATTGACGCTGCAGCTCCTGGGCCAACCCCTCAAGGGTTGCGCGCTTGAAGATCTGCCCCTCTGAAAGGCCATTATCCTGCATGCCTTTCAACAGGTCTTCTGTCGCAATCGCCTTGTTACCCGTAATTTCAATCTTGGAAATTGCAGGTCGCTCACGCACAGTGATAACCAGGACACCATTCTCCTGGCCGATTTGAATATCCTCAAAGTAACCGGTGCGAAACAGTGCCCGAGTGGCACTCTGAATTTCCAGAGTCTCCACCTCATCCCCTACTCGCACAGGGAGAGCTGAGAATACGGTACCGGCAGAGACGCGCTGCAGCCCTTCCACACGGATGTCATCAACTACAAATGACTGTGCTAAAGCACTGAGAGGCAGTGCCAGGCTAAGAGAAGCCGCTTTCAGGAAATGTTTCATCTACTAATTCCAGGTGTTTTTATTCGCAATCCAGGAGTTACAGCGCCAACTAGCGCCCCGCTCCCCCAGAATCAGAGGGTTGCCCCTCTACCATGTAATCAACATCGGGCCGGTCTGAGGTGCCGGACACCTTAGTTGTTTCAACTTTCACTACCTTCAAGTATCCAAGGCGTTCGAGACGCACTTTGGATTGTTCTATACGCGCAGAGGAAGCCAAAGCTGACTCCATCTGGCGCAGTTCACGCCGCAAGACTTCATCTGCGGTGCGAGTGTTCCCGCGAAAACTAATACGTCGCACATAAGTGCGCTTTCCCGGATCAATAAAGAAGGTAATTTTTACTGTACTTTCTTCTTCATTGGCCTCAGGAACACCATTCACTTCGGCAAAAGCGTAACCTTTGTTGCCCAAGCGTTTAGCAATATAGTCTGAAGTGGTCGTCACCCTCGCTTGAGAGAACCGCTGACCTTCTCGTACCAATAGCAGGCGGTTGATTTCCTCCTCCGCTACTACCGGGTTTCCAGCAATTTCCACCTCACTAACCGTGTAAACACCACCCTCAACCACGTTAATGGTAATGAATACACTCTTCTTGTCCGGCCCTAGAGATACCTGAGCCGAATCAATCTGGAAATCAAGATATCCACGATCCAGGTAATAGGACTTTAAGCGCTCCAAATCACCAGTGAGTTTCTCACTAGAATACTTATCATCACTGCGCAACCACGAGAGCCAGCCAGTAGTTTTAAGCTCAAAAATCTCTTCCAGCTCTTTATCAGAAAAGGCACGATTTCCTACGACATTAATATGTTTAATCGCAGCAACAACCCCTTCATCGACAGCAACCCGCAGTTCAACCTGGTTGCGCGGCAGCTCCTTGAGCTCCGCTTTAACACTGGCGCCATATCGACCCTGCGCCACGTACTGGCGTTCAAACTCCTGGGTCAACCCCCTGAGGGTCGAACGCTTTAGGATCTGGCCTTCGGCGAGACCGTATTCCTTCATCGCCTTCAGTAGATCCTCAGTGACAATCGCCTTGTTCCCGGATATATCTATCTTTGATATAGCCGGTCGTTCTCTCACGGTAATAACAAGAACGCTGTTTTCGTGGCCAATCTGAATATCTTCAAAAAAACCAGTGCGAAACAATACTCGGGTTGCATCCTGAATCTCGCCAGGCTCAACTTCGTCGCCTACCCGGATCGGAAGTGCTGAAAAAACTGTACCTGCAGAAACCCGCTGTAACCCGTCTACTCGGATATCGCTGAGAACGAACGACTGTGCCAAAGCGCTGAGAGGCAGCACCAGGCCCAGAAAGATCGCTTTCAGCAAATACTTCATACCGCTTCCGAGTCGCTTTTACTCACAACAAAATCGTGCCAAGACAAAACGTCTCACACCTATAAAAATCTCACTCACATTATCAGCCCGGAAAAAAGCCAATCCAGGGCACTACAAACGTAAAATATCGTTGTACAGAGCCAGCCCCATAATGCAGAGCACCAGGGCCATGCCCACTTGTAAACCAATCACCTGCACCCTCTCTGACACAGGGGACCCCTTGATCGCCTCAATACCGTAGTAAAGGAGGTGACCACCATCGAGTACCGGGATAGGCAACAGATTGAGTACACCAAGACTAATACTGAGCAACGCCAGCAATGACAGGAAAGACTGCCATCCCGCTTCTGCGGAAGTACCCGCCACTTTAGCAATGGTAATGGGGCCACTCAAGTTTTTGGTCGAAAGTTGACCAAATAATAGTTTCTTCAAGCTATTCAGGGTAAAGACTGTTTTATCCCAGGTCTCCTGCAAGCCCTTTACTAAAGCGTCGCCCACCCCATAGTGATAAATCCGTACTCGATCATCCGGCCAAGTCTCTGATACCGGCTGCACTCCGACCTGCCCTATGGTTTCACCGCTGTCCAGCTTGATCTCCGCCGGTGTTACGGACACCGTCAGCGGTTCGCCTCCACGCTCGACAGTGATATCCATTGGAACACCAGCGCGGGCTCTCACATAATCGGTCCAGCTTTGAAAAGATGAAAAGTTACGGCCATCGGTCGAGACAATCTTGTCTCCAGCCTTTAGTCCAGCTGAGGCTGCCGGGCTTCCCTCCACCACATTATGAAGAGTCATACTAACCGGTGGAGTCCAGAGCTGCAGTCCAATCTCCCCGAGCGGATCGGGAACTTCGCGGCCGGCAAGCCAGCGATTGATATCCGCCACCATATGGTATTCAAGGTTGGAATCCGGATAGCGAACAGAGAATTCTATGGTGCCGCTGTCACCCAGACGGTTGGCAAGGCGCCAATTAAGGGCCTGCCAGGTGGGAGTGGCCTCGCCATCGACAGCCACAATTTCCTGCCCGGGCTCGAGCCCTGCCGACGCAGCAATACTCCCAGGCTCAACGGATTTCACAATAGGCACCGGGCCCGCTGTTCCACCGAGGAACACCGCCCAGAAAAAGACTACTGCCAAAAGAAAGTTAGCGGCAGGGCCGGCAGCGGCAATCGCCATCCTCGCCCATACGCTCTTGCGGTTAAACGCTTGATCCAGCTCTTCAGCCGCTACAGGCCCCTCGCGCTCATCGAGCATTTTTACGTAACCACCGAGGGGAATAGCGGAAATAGTGAATTCGGTACCGTGGCGATCATAGCGGGAGATCAACCGGCGGCCGAACCCCACAGAAAACCGCAACACCTTAACACCACACAGACGTGCTACAAGAAAGTGCCCAAACTCGTGGAAAGATACCAGTACACCGAGAGCCACCAAGGCCCAGATTACCGTCTGAATTAGATCCATACTCAGCTACAACTTCTTGTCATACGCAATTTAGCGGCCATTATACGCCGGGCAATGTGTTTAGAGGGCGGCAAGCGCCTGCTTGGCCAGTTCTCGCGCATTGAAATCAATGGCTTCGACTGCCTCGAGTCCCGACAGTTCAACAACGGGAGCCCTATTCATCACTTTTTCTATCACCAATGCAATATCAGTAAATGCTAGACGCCCCTCCAGGAAGGCTTCTACTGCAATTTCATTCGCTGCATTTAAGACTGTTGGAGCACTTTTTCCCTCATTAACAGCCTCTCGCGCCAAACGCAGACAAGGAAAACGATTAAAATCCGGGGCCTCAAAATCCAGCCTGCCTTGCGCAATCAGATCCAAAGCTGGTACCCCTGCATCAATGCGCAGGGGAAAAGCCAGGGCATGGGCGATAGGCGTGCGCATATCCGGATTACCCATCTGCGCCAGTAAAGAGCCATCCCGATACTGTACCATTGAGTGAATAATACTCTGGGGGTGCACGACTATCTCAATCTGCTCAGGGCGCGCATTAAACAAATAGCACGCTTCTATAAATTCGAGCCCTTTATTCATCATTGTGGCGGAGTCAACAGAAATCTTCCGGCCCATCGACCAATTGGGGTGTGCACAAGCTTCATCCGGCGTCACCGCCCCCAACTCATTCGCAGCCCGTGTGCGAAATGGCCCGCCCGAACCCGTAAGCAGTATTTTTTCCACGCCCGCAGCTTCGAGATCCTCACAGGGGAATGGCAAACATTGAAAGATTGCATTGTGCTCACTATCAATCGGCAACAGTTGCGCACCACTCTTATTCAAGGCCCTCTGAAATATTGGGCCCGCCATAACAAGCGCTTCCTTGTTCGCCAGTAACACTTTCTTGCCCGCGTCTACTGCCGCCAAGGTTGGGCGCAATCCCGCAGCCCCTACAATCGCCGCCATGACTGTATCGACCAGAGTATCGGAGGCAACACGACACAAACCCTCCACCCCACTTAGGACTTCCGTATCCACTTCATCGCCAAGCAGTACTCGCAACTCTTCAGCTCGCGCCTCATCGACAACAACAGCATATTGAGGCTTAAACCGCCGACACTGCTGAGCAAGGTCGGCAACCCTTTCACGGGCGGTAAGGGCAAAAACAGAATATTTTTCCGGGTGTCGCGCCAACACATCCAGGGTGCTCACGCCGATCGAACCAGTGGAGCCGAGAACGGTAATTTGTTGCGGGGGAATTACTTGCATAGGCCCTTTTCGTACCTCTGATAGCAATATTGCTGCCACCAAACAATTGCACGCCCAGCATTAAGCTGGGCGCTAGCGAATAAAACACAAAACTGGAGCGGAAACGCCTCTACAAGTATTTCGGCAGCTCGCTCGCTAGTGCGGCCATCGTAAACACTGGAAGAGCCGCGGAAAGGCTATCTATCCGATCGAGGATGCCACCGTGCCCCGGTAACATATGACTACTGTCCTTAATCCCTCTGTGCCTCTTAAACATGCTCTCCACCAGGTCCCCAATAACTGAAGCCAGTGCAGTAACCAAGACACCAAAAGTGAACAAGACAGTATTTTTCAGTGGAAGCTCAAATAGGTAGGAAGTTACGAGAGCCAAAATCAAGCAAGCACCCAGGCCACCGAAAAAGCCCTCCCAGGACTTGCCCGGACTAACTTCTCTAGCCAACTTCCGCTTACCAAACTTGCGGCCGACAAAATAAGCACCGACATCCGCCGCTGCAACGATCGCCACCACATAAAGAACCAGCCAGGCTCCGTGATCCAAGCCCCGCAAAACTACCAGTGACAACCAGGTTGGAACTAACACAACAAGGCCTATCAGGCCGCGTACCCACCGGTTGCCCCACAGAGCAGCACTGGACGGGTAGCTCTGCACCCACAAGAAAGCGAGCGCCCACCAACCACAGGCCACGGCCAGAATCTGGCGGCCGCGATCGATATCTGGATCATCAAAATTCATTGAAAAGACGTATTGAGCCGTGACCATTAGGGTTAACCCTAATGCGGCCAAAAAAACGAAGCGCAAGGCTCGATTCAAATTCGAGAGGTTGGCCCACTCCCAGCCCGCCAGCAAGATAACCGCCACAAATATCAGTGAAAACCACTGCATTGGAAGTAAAAACAATACCCCCATAAACAGTGCCAATAGCACCAAAGCAGTAATTATTCTTTGTTTTAGCACCGCAAACCCCTTTGTTAGTAACTTGACCACTCTGTCTGGATACTCTGTACAGATCAAGAGCGTGTCGGCAAAGATTTCCAACCAATTTGTATCGCAAGCCTGGCGCCGCAGACTTGCCCGGATCACGCCTGAGCGATCGCGTCATCCCCCTCCGCGCGACCGCCGAAGCGGCGATCACGTAACTCATATTCTGCGATAGCCTTATCCAGTTCGGCTTCGTCAAAGTCGGGCCAAAGCGTATCAGTAAAATAGAATTCACTGTAAGCGGCCTGCCAGAGGATAAAGTTGCTAATACGCTGCTCACCGCTGGAGCGGATCAAAAGGTCTACCGGTGGCAGATCTTGAAGCCGTACGTACTTACCAAGTACATCCTCAGTAATCGACTCTGGGGAGCGCGTACCATCGGCAACCTCTTGAGCCAATCTACGGGCCGCCTGGGCAATATCCCAGCGCCCGCCGTAATCAGCCGCAATTATCAGGTCGCCCTCAGTCCCTGCGCGGGTGATATCTTCCGCTTCGGCTATAGCGCGCTGCAAGCGAGGAGAGAATCGGTCCCGTCGACCAATAACTCTCAGGCGAACCCCCTCCTCCCGCATCCGCCGGGCCTCTTTGCGCAAATAGGAATTAAACAGGCTCATCAGCAGCTCGACCTCCTTCGGAGGGCGCTGCCAATTCTCGCTGGAGAAGGCGAACAGAGTAAGCGCTTTAACGCCGCGGGCTTTACAAGCTGAAAGCAGGTCGCGGATACGCTCGACACCGGCCTTGTGGCCGGCTGAAGGGGAAAGGCCCTTTCGGGCAGCCCAGCGCCCATTGCCATCCATAATAATGGCGATGTGACGTGGGCCGGGAGCATGTAGCTCGGTACCACCGATGCTCATTAAATTTCCATCAGGTCTTTTTCTTTCGCTGCCAGTGCTTTGTCCACATCAGCGACAAACTGATCGGTAATTTTCTGAATGTCGTCACTTGCGCGACGCTCATCGTCCTCAGAAATTTCCTTATCCTTGACCAGTGACTTCACGTCAGCCAGCGCATCGCGACGAATATTGCGAATGGAAACCCGTGCGGTCTCTGCCTCACTTTTTGCCTGACGAGTGAAGTTCTTGCGAGTCTCTTCGGTCAGCATAGGCATTGGAATACGGATAACCGCACCAGCTGTGCTGGGGTTGAGGCCCAAATCGGACTTCATAATGGCCTTTTCAATATCCGGGACCAGATTTTTCTCCCAGGGAGTTACGGAGAGAGTGCGCGCATCCTCAACAGTAACATTGGCAACCTGAGATAACGGAGTATCAGAACCGTAATAGGAGACGTGGATGCCATCGAGAATACTCGGGTGTGCACGGCCGGTGCGAATCTTGTTGAAATTTCCAGCCAGGGCATCAAGTGCCTTACCCATACGAGCTTTCGCGTCTGTTTTTATATCTTCAATCACGATTTCACTTCCTCTTCAATTAAGGTGCCTTCCACGCCGCCAACCACAATATTTAACAGCGCCCCGCTTTTATCCATGCGGAATACACGTACAGGCATATTGTGCTCGCGACACAGGCAGATAGCGGTCAAATCCATCACGCCGAGCTTCTTGTCGAGAACCTCATCGTAAGTCAACTGGTCATAGCGAGTTGCTGTCGGGTCGAGTTTGGGATCTGCAGAGTAGACGCCATCGACCTTGGTCGCCTTCAAAACCAATTCGGCTTCAATTTCGATACCACGCAGGCAAGCTGCAGAATCAGTGGTAAAGAAAGGGTTGCCGGTACCGGCAGCAAAAATCAGAACTTCGCCACGCTCCAGGTAGCGAATAGCCGCACGGCGATCGTAGTGATCGACAATACCGCTCATTTGAATCGAGGACATCACTCTCGAGGAGATGTCAGATCTTTCCAGGGCATCGCGCAACGCCAGGGCATTCATCACCGTAGCGAGCATCCCCATGTGGTCACCAGTTACACGATCGAGGCCGGCCGCACTCAGCGCAGCGCCACGGAACAGGTTACCACCGCCAACAACCAGGCCCACCTGGACCCCGATACCAACCAGCTGCCCAATTTCCAGGGCCATTTTGTCCAGCACCTTGGGACTGATACCGAAACCCTGATCACCCATCAGCTCTTCGCCGCTGAGCTTTAACAAAATTCTCTTATACTTGCGGTCTTTAATACCGGGCATTCGTTAGTCCCCTTCAATGTACCTGTTAGTGGCCAGGCCTTGCCGCTGAACATTACAACAATTTCAGTCATTTACACAGAGGGGTGCTCCACTGTGGGCAAGAAACCCCAGCGGAAGCACCCCACTGCGATTGAGTGCCCGAGGGCACCCAATAATATGCGATTAAGAAGAGGACTTAACCTGGGCCGCAACTTCCGCTGCGAAATCCACCTCTTCCTTCTCGATACCTTCACCCACTTCGTAGCGAACAAAGGAAACCACATCGGCACCGGCATCTTTAACCAGTTTGCCAATGCTTACGTCCGGGTTCTTAACAAAAGGCTGCTCTACCAAGCTGTTCTCTTTCAGGAACTTCTTGATGCGGCCACCCATCATTTTCTCTACGATTTCAGCCGGCTTGCCTTCCATATCCGGCTGAGCCTTGATGATGTCCTTTTCTTTTTCCAGGACGTCAGCAGGCATATCTTCCGGCTTGTTCACCTGCGGGTTAACCGCAGTCACGTGCATGGCAACATCTTTAGCCAGCTCGATCTCTCCACCGCTCAGAGCTACCAGGGCAGCGATGCGGTTGTTGGAGTGAACGTAAGCACCTACAACTGGGGCTTCAACCAGCTCGATACGACGCACGCCGATGTTCTCACCGATTTTCTGAACCAGTGCTTCACGAGCAGTTTCCAGCTCGCCTTCCATCAGGGCAGCTACGTCTTGCTGGCGATCGGCAAATGCCTTCTCCACAACCTTGGCAACAAACGCCTGGAAGTTTTCATCGCGAGCAACGAAGTCAGTCTCGGAGTTCACTTCAACCAGTACGCCGTAGCTGCCGTCTTCTGCAACTTTAGCGGCAACAACGCCGTCAGCAGCGGTGCGGCCAGCTTTCTTAGCGGCCTTCAGGCCGGAGGCTTTGCGCAGGTCTTCAATCGCCTTTTCGATGTCGCCATCAGCAGCCGTCAGAGCTTTCTTACACTCCATCATCGGCAGGCCGGTACGCTCGCGCAGTTCTTTTACCATAGACGCGGTAATCGCCATGATTCAATCCTCGGGGTTCTGTCACTAAAAATTAGAAAAAAGGGGCCGTAATTCGGGCCCCTTTTTGAGTTCGCAGTGTAAAACGACTGTGTTACACCACTTAGCCCTGCAAATTACTCTGCAGCGGCTTCGTCATCGTTAGCTTCGACGTACTCGTCCTTCGCAACGGTGTTACCAGCCTCTGCAGCGCCAGCAAGTACTGCGTCGGCTACAGCTGTGGTGTACAGCTTGATTGCGCGGATAGCGTCGTCGTTACCGGGGATCACGTAATCAACACCAGCGGGATCGCTGTTGGTGTCGACAACACCGATTACGGGGATACCCAGCTTGTTAGCTTCCTGGATAGCGATGCGCTCGTGCTCAACGTCGATTACGAAGATCGCGTCAGGCAGGCCACCCATATCCTTGATACCACCGATGGAGCGCTCAAGCTTATCCATGGCACGGGTACGCATCAGAGCTTCTTTCTTGGTCAGCTTCTCGAAAGTACCGTCCTGAGACTGGGCTTCCAGCTCACGGAAACGCTTGATGGAAGCGCGGATGGTTTTGTAGTTGGTGAGCATACCACCCAGCCAGCGGTTGCTGACGTAAGGCTGGCCACAACGCTCTGCCTGCTCTTTGATAGACTTCTGTGCAGCACGCTTGGTGCCAACAAACATAATCTTTTTCTTTTGAGCAGTCATGCCCTTGATGATCTGCAGGGCTTCGTTGAAAGCCGGTACAGTGTGCTCAAGGTTGATGATGTGAATCTTGTTGCGGGCACCAAAGATGAATTGACCCATCTTCGGGTTCCAGTAGCGGGTCTGGTGACCAAAGTGAACACCAGCCTGCAGCATATCGCGCATACTTACTTGCGGCATAATAAACCTCTATATATACGGGTTAGTCCTCCACGTATCCCATGCGTCAACCCCTTTCAGGGCACCCAGACACATGTGTCGATGCGTGTGCGGCTTTTACTCGCCCAGGGAGTATCCCCAGGCGGCGCGCTTTATACCACAAGTGCACCTCATAGTGAAGAATTGGCACCGATTTCGCGCAAATGATCACGCCTCAATGCTATTGGCGGGACACCTGGGCCATCCTTGCGCCAATAGCGGCAAAATGTGTCCTACAGCCAGCAATCCGCTACAATAGCCCGCCTCTTGGGCGCTACCCGCCCCAACCCAGAAACAAAGGATACGCATGACCTCAGCCATTAAGACCCCAGAACAAATCGCCAAGATGCGCACCGCAGGCCGCCTCGCCGCAGAGGTGCTGGAAATGATTGGCGAGTATGTCGTTCCAGGAGTCACTACCGAAGAACTGGATCAACGCTGCCACGAACACATCGTGAAGGTACAGAAAGCGATCCCAGCCTGCCTCGGTTATCGCGGCTTCCCAAAATCTATATGCACTTCCGTCAACGAAGTGGTGTGTCACGGTATCCCCTCCGAGAGCAAAATTCTCAAGAAGGGCGACATCATTAATATCGATGTGACCGTTATCAAAGATGGCTGGTACGGTGACACCAGCAAGATGTTCTTTGCCGGCAAGCCCGCCGCCCACGCTGAACGCCTGGTACAAATCACCCAGGAGTGCATGTACAAAGCCATCGAAATTGTCCGCCCCGGCACTACCCTCGGCGATATTGGCCACGTCATCCAGCAGCACGCTGAGAAAAACTATTACTCAGTGGTACGCGACTTCTGCGGACACGGCATCGGCGACGTCTTCCATGAAGACCCACAAATTCTTCACTACGGTCAGCCGGGAACTGGTGAAGAGCTTAAAGAGGGCATGACCTTCACCATTGAACCCATGATTAACGCAGGCAAAGCGGCCACGCGAGTGTTGGGAGATGGCTGGACTGCGGTAACCAAGGACCGCCGTCTCTCCGCTCAATGGGAACACACCATGGCAGTGACTAGCGACGGTGTAGAAGTGCTCACAGCGCGCAGCGAGGAGAACTTCTAAAGCCGTACTGACAGTGCCGCGAGAAATAAGTACGTTACTCGCGGCACCACAGTAGCGAATCTCCGCAAACCGAACCCAAGCCGCCCCCACCTGCGGCAGCCCAAGAGCAAAACGGACTTCCCATGCAGCCGGTCAGCCCTCCCTACTTTGAACGCCCCCTGTTTTTCTTTGATCAGTCTCGTTTTCGCAGGGATTTAAGCTCCGGCGACAAACCCACTCTGGAGATATTCAAAGATGCTGTCGGCGCAGCCGAACGGCAAATGGCAGAGCGCTTTCGCGAAGGAGAGGACGTTGTCACACTGGTACACGAGCGCGCCCTGTTTGTGGACTGCCTTCTGCATTACGCCTGGCACCAGTTCGAGTGGAGAGACGGTATCGGGCTTCTCGCTGTGGGCGGATACGGGCGCGGAGAGCTGCACCCCCACTCCGATATCGATTTACTCATCCTCTCCAGCGATCACCCAACCCCGGATACCATCGACAACATAGAGCGCCTGGTAGCCTTTTTATGGGACCTGGGCTTGGATATCGGCCACTCTGTACGAAATATCGAGGAGTGCCTGGAGTTGGCCGCGAAGGACATCACCGTGGCCACCAACCTCACCGAATCCCGCACAGTTGTCGGCGACAGCACTGTTGGCGAGCAACTAACTGCACAAATGGAACACAAAAGGCTATGGCCTACCCAAGAATTCTTCAAAGCCAAGCTCGCCGAACAGAAAAAGCGGCACAGCAATCAGCAGGCTGCTGAATATATTCTTGAGCCCAATATTAAGAACTCTCCCGGGGGCCTGCGGGATATCCAGACAATTGCCTGGGTTGCCAAATATTTTTTCCAAGTGCGCACCCTAAAGCAACTGCAGGGCAAGGCATTTTTTACCGAGGAAGAGTTCGCCATATTACAGTCCGGGGAAACCTTCCTCTGGCGTGTGCGCTACGGCTTGCACCTACTCGCCGGCCGCGCGGAAGAGCGACTGCTGTTTGACTACCAAAGAGAACTGGCGAAGCAATTCGGTTATGTGGATAGCGACACCCAGCTCGCCGTTGAGCAGTTTATGCACAACTACTACCGCATCGTGATGGCACTGCAGGAATTGAACGATGTACTTCTCCAATATCTCGGCGAAGCCATCCTTCAGCGCAAAGGCAGCCAACTGGTCATTCCGCTAAATGAGCGATTCCAGCTGCGCGACGGCAATATTGAGGTTACCCACCCCCAGGTATTTAACCAGGAGCCCTCGGCCCTGCTCGAGATCTTCGTGCTGATGGCCAACAACCCGGATATTAGCGGAGTACGGGCCTCCACCATCCGCCTGATTCGCGAGCACCGACACCTGATCGACGACCAGTTCCGCGCAGATCCGAAAAATACCCAGTTGTTTATGCAGCTGCTTCGCTCCCCCCGGGGCTTGTCGACCCAACTATCCCGAATGACCCGCTACCGCATTCTCGGGCGATACCTACCAGAATTTGGGCAGGTAACCGGGCAAATGCAGCACGACTTATTCCATATCTACACCGTGGATGCCCACACCTTGCAAGTTGTGCGCAATATGCGCAGCTTCCGGAGCCCCGAGGCGCGGGAAAAATTCCCGATTGCAGCGGAAATTCTCGAACGCATGCGCCAACCGGAACTGCTGTATATTGCCGGTCTCTACCACGATATCGCCAAAGGGCGCGGTGGCGACCACTCCAAGCTGGGCGTTGTGGATGCAGCGGAATTCTGCCAGCGCCACCATCTGCCCGCCCGCGACCGGCGTCTGGTTTGCTGGCTTGTAGAAAAGCATCTATTGATGAGCCAGGTTTCACAGAAGCAGGACATCAGTGATCCCGAAGTCGTACACACTTTCGCCCGTGAAATGGGTGACCGCGAACATCTGGACTACCTGTACGCCCTCACAGTCGCAGATATCAATGCCACCAACCCGGAACTCTGGAACAGCTGGCGGGCCAGCTTGATGCGCCAGCTCTACCAGGCCACCCGGCACGCCCTGCGCCGAGGCCTGGAAAACCCCATCGACCGGGAAGAAATCATCGAGGAAACCCGCTGCCAGGCAATGGGAAAACTGGACGCTATGGGACTTCCGCAAGCCTCGGTGGAAAATATCTGGGCACAAATGGGGGATGACTATTTTGTTCGAGAAACCGCTGACAATATCACCTGGCACACTTCGGCCATCCACGAACTGCACAGCAGCCCCGACACCAGCCAAAAAGACACCCTGGTTTTAACGCGAAACTCAGGGCCTGGCGAGCACGACGGCGCTACCCAGGTTTTTGTCTACACGCCTGATAGAGCCAACGTATTTGCCGCAGCGGTTACCGGGCTGGATATGCTCAACCTGAACGTCCACGATGCGCGCCTATACAATTCTGCCTCCGGTTATACGCTGGATACTTTTTACGTGCTGGATGAAGCGGGCCAGCCGCTACTGGACGAACCCCAGCGCCTAGCGCAGATTCGCGACACGCTACAGCAGGAATTGGCCCTGGTTGAGGACTACTCAAAGATCATTCAGCGACGTACGCCCCGCCGCCTTAAAATGTTTGAATTGAAGAGCCAGGCTCATCTCTCCACTGAGCCCGGCGATCATTACAGCACCCTGGAAATTACCAGTGCCGACAGACCCGGCTTGCTGGCCCGCATCGCGCGAATTTTTATTTCCCACGATCTGCGCCTGCACAATGCAAAAATTTCGACACTCGGCGAACGAGTCGAAGATATTTTTCATATTACCGACGCCGAGGGATCACCACTTACCGACATCGAGGCCAACGGCGCACTGGAAAAAGCCATTTGCCTGGAACTGAACAACCAAGACGCCTAACCGAAAAAACGCCCGAGGCCCGCTCACGACCATGAACCCAAATCTGGAACAGCTGCAGCCCTACCCATTCACCAAGCTGCAAGCCCTGAAAGAGGGCCTCCAAGCGGCGGACAAACCGCATATTGCACTGTCCATCGGTGAGCCCAAGCATGCGCCACCGGAGTTTGTCAGTGCAGAACTAGTTCGGCACCTGGACAAGCTTGCCGCCTACCCACTGACCAAGGGAATCGAGCCCCTGCGGCAGGCGATCGCCAATTGGCTGAGCCAGCGTTTTCAGTTATCCAATGTGAGCGCAGATAGCCAGGTGCTGCCGGTGAACGGGACCCGGGAAGCACTTTTTGCATTCGCCCAGGCGACCGTTTCCGCAGACAGCAAAGTCCTGATGCCCAATCCCTTCTACCAGATCTATGAGGGCGCGGCCCTTCTCGCCGGGGCGCAGCCGCACTTTATTAACTGTGTGGCAGAAAACCAATTCAAACCAGATTTCACCTCGGTTCCGGAATCGGTTTGGCAGCAATGCGAATTGCTTTACCTCTGCTCTCCCGGCAACCCCACCGGCGCTCTTCTCGAAGCTGAAGATTTTAAACAGCTGATAGAGAAGGCAGACCGCTACGATTTCACCATCGCCTCCGATGAATGTTATTCGGAGCTGTATTTTGACGAGTCATCACCGCCGGTAGGACTATTACAGGCCTGCGAGGAAATGGGGCGAACAGACTTTCGCCGCTGTGTAGTATTCCACAGCCTGTCGAAGCGCTCGAACTTACCCGGGCTTCGCTCGGGCTTCGTCGCCGGTGATGCCGATCTGCTGCAAAAGTTTTTGCTCTATCGAACTTACCACGGCTGCGCCATGCCGCTGCCCAATCAATATGCTTCGATCGCAGCCTGGCAGGATGAGGAACACGTCCGCCAGAATCGCGCACTTTACAGTGAAAAGTTTTCTTCAGTTCTCGAAATTCTCGACGGCTGCCTAGAGGTACAACAGCCACAGGCAAGCTTTTATTTGTGGCCCAAGGTCGGGGATGGTGAGCGTTTTGCCAGGAAACTCTATGAGGCGCAAAATATCACGGTACTTCCCGGTGCATTTCTCGCCCGCGATAGCATCGGCTTGAACCCCGGTCGCGAGTATGTGCGTCTGGCACTGGTAGCGACACTGCAAGAGTGCATCGACGCAGCGCACCGCATAAAGGCATTTTGCAGGTAAGGCCAACTCACTTTTCAAGAACAACTGACAACTCGAGCACATACAGGAACTCCACGCCCAGGCATATCTTAACAATGGCAGTAAAAAATCTACTCAAGCAAGAGCGCGTCACTTATATTTTGCAGCGCCTGGAGGAACTCTACCCGGAAACTCCCGTTCCTCTCGATCACAATGACTCCTACACCCTGTTGGTTGCGGTACTCCTATCCGCTCAATGCACCGATGAGCGGGTCAACCAGATAACCCCTGCGCTCTGGCAGTTGGCAGACAATCCCAGGGATATGGCGCAGGTCCCGGTAGAGGAGATCCAAAAAGTCATTCGCCCTTGTGGCCTCTCCCCGCAAAAATCCAAAGCCATCAGCAAGCTCTCGCAGATCCTGATCAACGAATACCATGGCGAAGTGCCCGAGAATATGGCCGCGCTGGAGACCCTGCCCGGGGTCGGACACAAGACGGCGAGCGTGGTTATGTCACAGGCTTTTGGGCACCCGGCGTTTCCCGTCGATACTCACATTCACAGATTGGCCCAGCGCTGGGGCCTGACGAATGGCAAAAATGTCACCCAGACGGAAAAAGACCTGAAGCGGCTGTTCCCAAGAGACAAGTGGAATAAATTGCACCTGCAGATTATTTTCTACGGTCGCGAGTTCTGCTCTGCGCGGGGCTGCGACGGCACCGTCTGTGAAATCTGCACAACCTGCTACCCCAACCGTAAAAATCCAAAGAAAACCAAAAAGGCGTAACCGTGATTACTCTGTACGGCATTAAAAACTGTGACACCGTAAAAAAAGCCCGCAAATGGCTGGAGAAAAATGGAGTCGATTATCGCTTTCACGATTTTCGCGTAGACGGCATGGAAGATGTTCCCCTACAAGCATGGCTGGATAAATTTGGCTGGCAGGAGGTCCTGAATCGCCGCTCAACGAGCTGGCGTGAACTGAGCGATGAACAGAAAAACGAAATGGACAATGCACTCGCCTTAGATCTGGCCAGTGCGACCCCTACCTTAATCAAACGCCCGGTCACCACCACTTCAAAGGAAACCCTTTTCGGTTTTAAAGAGGCGACCTTCGAACAACTGCAAAGCTAGTCGAATTAGGAGAAAACCACCATGAGCAATATTTACAGCATCGGTTTTGGTGTCGGCACCTGTAACAGCAAGGGCGACTGGCTCGAAGTTTACTACCCCAAACCCCTGTTTAAACCCAGCGCAGAAATCGCTAACGCGGTTACTGAAACTCTCGGCATGGCAGAGGGAAATCACAGTCTGCCTCTGGACTCCACCCAGCTACAGAAATTAGCCGATGCTCTCCACAGTGCAGGCGCCGCTGACCAGGCGGAAATCCTGCAGCAATTCGCCAACTCCCAAAGACCTCTCGCGGTAGTTATTTTGGCTACCGACGAAGCCCCGCAGTCAGTGCCCGAGGCCTACCTAAAGCTACATCTTCTCTCCCACCGCCTGGTAAAACCCCACGAGACCAAACTCGACGGTATTTTTGGCAAGCTGGTTAATGTCGCTTGGACCAACCAGGGAGCCATTGATCTCGAGGAATTACCGCAGCGACAACTGGATGCAAGACTCAAAGGTGAGTACCTGGATGTCTCCTGCGTGGATAAATTCCCCAAAATGACCAACTACGTAGTACCGGCTGGGGTTCGTATCGCACACACCGCTCGAGTGCGCCTGGGCGCATACCTTGGGGAAGGCACCACAATCATGCACGAGGGCTTTGTTAACTTTAATGCTGGCACCGAAGGGCCCGGCATGATTGAAGGCCGTATTTCCGCCGGGGTATTTGTCGGCGCCGGTTCCGATCTCGGTGGCAGCAGCTCCACCATGGGCACGCTTTCCGGCGGCGGAAATATCGTTATCTCGGTAGGCGATAACTGCCTGCTCGGCGCTAATGCCGGCATCGGCATTCCCCTTGGCGACCGCTGCACAGTAGAGGCTGGGCTCTACATTACAGCTGGAACCAAAATCGCCCTGCTGGATGACAGCGGCAAGCTGGTAGAGCACATCAAGGCCAGAGACCTGGCCGGAAAATCCGATTTACTATTCCGCCGCAACTCCACTAATGGTGCAGTGGAATGTCTCACCAACAAGAGTGCTATCGAGCTCAATGAAGCTCTACACAGCAATTAAAATTGCATCGGTGCGGAACTTCAGTTCCGCACCGATGCACCCCACCCCTCTAGCCGCTTCTTTGCGGCCCATCTCCCTATACAAGGAAAGCCCAAGTGACTCCCACCCTCCAACTCGCTTTCGACCTGATTCGCCGCCGCTCTGTCACCCCAGAAGATGCGGGGTGTATGGACCTTATGATCCAGCGCCTGGAAAAAATAGGATTCCAGGTAACAAAATTGCGCAGAGACGACACCGATAATTTTTGGGCTGTACGCGATGGCTTTAGTGAAGGCTCCCTGCTCGCCTTTGCCGGGCATACCGATGTGGTACCCACAGGCCCAGAAGAAAATTGGAGCTGCCCCCCCTTCGAGCCTGAAATTCGCGACGGTTTTCTATATGGCCGCGGTGCGGCGGACATGAAGGGTTCCCTGGCAGCCATGGTGGTTGCCTGTGAGGAGTTCGTTGCGGCACACCCAGACCACAGTGGTCGCATAGCATTTCTGATCACCAGCGACGAAGAGGGCCCCGCAACAAACGGCACCGTTAAGGTTGTCGAGTGGCTCGAGGAGCAGAGAGAAAAGATTGACTGCTGTATCGTCGGCGAGCCATCCAGTAGTGAACGGGTTGGCGATATTATAAAAAATGGGCGCAGGGGCTCACTCGGCCTGGAACTAAAAGTTCTCGGCACCCAAGGCCATGTAGCCTACCCTCACCTGGCCGAGAATCCGATACATACCCTGGCCCCTGCTCTCGCTGAACTCGCTGCCGAAGAATGGGACCAGGGGAATGAATTCTTCCCCGCAACCAGCTTCCAGGTTTCCAATATCAATGGCGGCACCGGCGCAACCAATGTTATTCCCGGCGAAGTGGATTTACTCTGCAACTGGCGTTTTTCCACTGAATTAACAGCCGAAGACCTTGAGACTCGGGCCCGCGCAATCCTGGATAAGCACAACCTCAAGTACGAGGCGAATTTTAAATTATCCGGATTGCCTTTTCTCACTGCCGCAGGCCCACTGGTTCAGGCAACTCAGCAGGCAATTCTCACCATCACCGGGGAAAAAACGGAGCTATCGACCGCCGGTGGCACTTCCGATGGCCGCTTTATTGCCCCTACCGGAGCCCAGGTCGTAGAACTGGGACTGGTAAATGCCACTATTCATAAAGTGGACGAAAGGGTTGAGGCCGACCACTTGGATATCCTCAAAGATATTTATCGGGAAGTCTTAAAAGAGCTACTCACTTAAATTAATCCGGCTCAGCCTAGAGGCTCGAAAAGGGCGAAAGCGCAACGTGTTCTTTTGAGAGACCCCAGCTTTCACGGCTGGGGCAGTAAAACTCCAGTAAGTTTATCCAGCAAAAACTGGCTATCTCTTGAATATTGCAATTCAGCATATCTACCAACTCTGCCAATACAACACCCAATTATTCCAGACCGTGCAAGGTGGCTCGAGCCGACACAATTTATCGAGAGCACCAACTATCGCCAAGTTGGTTTAGACTACTAAATAAGTTGCGGCAGAGATACTTCGCGAATCGCGCCGACGACCACCAACCGCCCACTGATTCTCGAGTCGCGCAGCTCCTGCCACCAACTCGAGCCCTCGAGAAAGACTCCATGAAAAGCGTAGTCAAATTGGATCCGCACAACCCAAGTGGCGAAGGCCTTGAACCCTGGGCAGTCATCCCTCCCTCTTTTCTCACCGGCCCGACGCCAATCCAGCGAGGGTATAAAGCCTTTGAGCACAACGGCCTCTGTACTGGGACCTGGGATTGCTCCGGCGGAAGCAGCACAGGGCTCAATCCCTATCCGCTCTTTGAGTTCATGCTTCTGATCGAGGGCCACGTCGGCATTATCGACGAAACAGGACACAAAGAAATTATCTCTGCTGGAGAGCCGTTTTTCCTCCCGCAAGGCCTTAATTGCGCATGGGACATGCCGGTATATTACCGCAAGTACTTTATCAACCTATTCAATGATGAGTATCCTGCAGAGACTGATCCGTCTAAGCTGAGAGTCGTGCGCCCGCTTCCAAACATTTCAGAAGGTGACTGCAGAGAGACCAGCCTCAGCGCCCTAGAGCCACACCAAGCCAGACACCTGGCATACGAGTCTGGCGATGGCAGGATCCAGGTCGGCACATTGATGTCTGGCCCTTGTCGTTGCGATATCACAGATTTCAGTCGGAGCGAACTGATATGTATTCTGGAGGGGGCGGTACGGGTCACAACGTCAAACGGTGAGGAGACCTTCCACGCCGGCGACAGCTTCTTCGTACCATTGAATGCCCCGGTAGGGTGGCACGCCGACAAACCTTTTCGCGCATTCTTTTGCGCAGTCTGGCCCTGAGCATCAATGGATTACATCGATGACTGTCCTTATCTTTGGCGGCTCAGGAAACGTCGGTCGGGCCCTCATTCCGATCTTGTATGCGAGTGGAGCAAAAATCCGGGTCGCCACACGATCGATTGCCTATGCCGCAAGTCTCCCCGATGATATTGATACATTCATTGCCGATATGGACGACCCTCCCACCCTGAGGTCCGCATTTAAGGGAGTTGAGAGTGTCTTTCTACTCATCGCAAATAGTCCCAAGGAGACCCATCAAGGCCTCTCCACACTGGCGATCGCCGCTGAATCACCCCCCAGGCACATCGTTTATCTATCGAGCGATCTTGCAGTTCGCGCACCGATGATTCCCCATGCGGGTGGAAAATTCGCTATTGAAACAGCGCTGCGAGCAAGTGGGATCGCGCACACGATACTACGGCCCACCTACTTCGCTCAGAATGATCTTGTTCAGAAGGATGTGATCACTGCAGGTGCTTATGCAACGCCGTTGGGGCCCCACCCGGTTGCACGTATTGATATCCGTGATGTTGCGCTCGCAGCAGTGTCAGCACTCTTAGACATAAGGGCGAAGAACGAAGTATTTCTTTTGTCGAGTTTGGATGCCCCTAACGGCAATGAAACCGCTGCACTCTGGTCCACAGCACTTGGTCACGCCGTCATCTACCCCGACCTAACGCCGGAAGAATTTGCCATCAGCATCGAAACCATGGTGCCCCCGTGGCTGAATTTCGATCTTATGATCATGCATCGCTGGTTCAAAACAAACGGCCATCTAATCCATCAGAAAGATCTCGAGGCTCAGGCCGCACTTTTACCACAGGGTCCGCGAAGCTATCGGAGTTTCGTAGAAGAAACGGCCAATATATGGCAGAGTGAAACCCAAAGCCGCTAAGTACCGTAGCTCACCCCCTTTTTCAACACAGCCGCTATCGTCTTAGTGGTAGGCCGCCCTTTGTGCCGTTAGCCTAATAAACACCTTGACCCCGGCTCTCATTAAAACTGTGCCCACCAGAATTGTGGTTACCGAACTAGAACCAGAAAAACTACTATTCACACAGTGTGACGAAATGGTTGGGGTCGACCAGTTTGATACCCACAAAGATATTTATCGGAAAGTATTAACAGAGCTACCATTTCGATTAACCTGGCTTAGTTTGCAGGCTCAAAAAAGGCGAAAGTATCAAGTTTACTTTTGACTTGCCCCAGCTTTCCTCACTGGGAAAGTAAAACGCCAAAAGGTTTATACGCCAAATAAACTGACTATCCTCTCAATATAGCGACTCAACGTATTTTCCCCATAAGATATCCTCCCTTCGTTATGCTCCATCCAATAATAAAAAACGAGCTCACTGACTATGGAAAGGCTTATAACATTTATCACTGCCGGATTTATCGCAATTCTGACACTTCCAACCCACTCTATTGAAAGTGAGCAATTCCAAAAGTTTAGCTATGAAGACATATTTGACCTGGAATACGCTGAGGATCCACAGTTTAGTCCCAAGGGCGATAGTATTTACTACACCCGTAATTCAGTAGATGAAGTATCGGACAGTAGACGCGCTAATATTTGGCAAATAACTACTGATGGGAAACTTCACCGCCAGCTAACCTTTGGCAATTTTTTGAATCACTCGCCTCGATTATCCCCAAACGGAAATAATCTTGCTTTCATAAGTACTAGCAGTGGCAGCCCTCAGATTCACATTCTTGAACTCAACAACGGCCAAAACCACCAAATTAGCCAACTGACAATGCCTCCCTCGAATCTTCAGTGGTCGCCAGATGGTATGCAAATCGCCTTCACTACGTTTGTACCAGAAAGTGAAAAGCTTCCGTTCCAGGTTCCCACACCCCCTAAAAAAGCAAAATGGGCACCTACTCCGAAGTTTATTGACCGTAATATTTATCGTATTGACTCCCTGGGTTACTTGCAAAAAGGATACGCTCAGATTTTTGTAGTTTCTCTAGAGGGCAACAAACCACATCAACTTACCAGCGGCAAACACAATCGCATAGACAGCTTCACCTGGAGCGCAAATGGCGATTCAATTTATTTCTCTGCAAACATACATTTAGACCAAGAAATTGAACTATTAAATTCAGATATATATAGAGTCGAAATTAAAAATCAAGAAGTCAAACAGATTACAGAAAGATTTGGGCCCGACTACTTCCCGCAAATTTCTCCCGACGGCACAAAGCTTGCCTACCTGGGCTTTGACGATCAGCGTCTGGGGTATCACCAGGATTCGCTATATATTATGGAGCTGAATAGCGGAGGTTCTTATAGAGTTGAAACAGTAGAAGATCGGAGCATTTCAAGTTTTAAATGGCTGGGGGACAGTAACCGCATCGCATATAGTTATGACGACTACGGCTCCACAAAAATAGTGATCCAAAAATTAGGCGGCGAGAAAAGCCTAATAACAAGTGATGCCGGCGGATCATCAATCGCGTTTCCCGGCCGACCATTTTACAGGGTAAATTTTGCAGTTTCCAAGAATGCAGATATAGCTTACCCCCAAGCCAACGCACAACGTCCTGCTGAGTTAGCATTTATTCACAACGGCAAGGTTCGCACACTTACCGATTTAAACGGCGAGCTGATCCGCAAGCGTGAAATGGCCAAAGTAAAAGAGATTAATTTCAAATCCAGATTTGATAATCGCAACATCCAAGGATGGATCGCTTATCCACCTAATTTCAATAGAAAGAAAAAATACCCACTATTGTTACAAATCCATGGAGGTCCATTTTATAACTACGGCCCAAGATTCGCCGCAGAAGTGCAGCTATATGCTGCAGCTAGCTATGTAGTTCTATACACCAACCCCCGAGGCTCTACTAGTTACGGTCATGAATTTGCCAACTTAATTCACCACAATTATCCAGGTCAAGATTACGATGACCTGATATCTGGGGTCGATGCCGTGATTGCACAGGGGTATGTAGATGAAGATCAGCTATTTGCGACTGGTGGTAGCGGCGGGGGCACATTGACAGCTTGGCTCATTGGCAAGACAAATCGCTTTCGTGCTGCTGTAGCGGCGAAGCCTATCATAAATTGGGAAAGCTTCGTATTAACTTCTGACTTTTCCAGCTATTTCACCAAATACTGGTTCTCTGCACCTCCTTGGGAGCAACCTGAAGAGTATCGCCGGCGTTCTCCCTTAACCTATGTAGGTAATATTACTACTCCTACCATGCTTTTGACTGGAGAGGAAGACTACCGGACTCCAATCTCTGAAACCGAGCAGTTCTACCAAGCATTAAAACTAAACAAAGTAGATACAGCAATGGTACGCTTGCCCAATGCCTCCCACGATATTGCTCGCAAACCAAGCCAGTTGATAACTAAAGTGGTATCTATTCTCTACTGGTTCGAGCACCATAAACCTGACCCAAATAGTCCGGAATTAGCTAATAACTAGATACCTTGCAGAGAAATTGCTTGCTCCTGAAGATATCGATATAGACCACTGCAGTAAACATACAGGTTAACTTCAGCTATGGAGATATCTCCAACCTAGAATGCGCAAACAGCTCTCAGCTCATCAGAGACCAAAAACTTAAGCATCCTCTACGGCATTTATCGTGAAAGTTTAAAATTGGTAATTACTTTATTTTTTTCGACATAGGCCTAACACATTAAAAGGACAGAATTTTTGAACCTGCTTTTAAGAAGCCCCAGCTATACCATTGGAGCAATGAGGTTTCAGAAGGTTTATCCGCCAAATAAACTGACTATCCCTTCAATACTACACTTCAGCGTATTTATCCCCTCTATTGACCCCCCTTCGGTATGCTGCATCTAACAATAAAAAGGAGCTCACGGACCATGGATAGGTTTATAAAGTTTATTGCTGCGGCAGTTATTGCAAGCCCGGCATTTTCCACCCACGCAAATACAAATGAACATTCACCCAATTTTAGCTACGAGGATATTTTCGACCTGGAGTACGCCAGCGACCCACAGTTTGGCACTAACGATAAAAATATTTATTACGTGCGCAACTCCCTGAACAAAATGGCAGATACCACAAGGGCAAACCTCTGGTATATCAGCGATGATGGCAAAGATCATCGCCCCCTAACCTCGGGAGATTTTCACGACCACTCGCCACATCTATCTCCAGATGGAAAAACCATTGCCTTTATCAGCAACAGGAGTGGAAAGCCCCAGATACATTTGTTGTGGCTAGACAATGGTAAAAGTGAGCAAATTTCCCATCTCCCCAATGCCCCATCAAATATCCAGTGGTCCCACGATGGTCAGCATATAGCCTTCACCATGTTCGTGCCCGAGAACAAACCGCTGCCAGTGGAGCTTCCCACACCACCAGAAGGGGGCGAGTGGGAGGAAACACCTCAGTTTATCGACAAGAGCTTGTATCGCATTGAGGGCCAGGGATACTTAGAGCAGGGTAATTCACAGGTTTTCATGATTTCCCGTGAAGGAGGCACTCCCCGTCAGCTCACCAGTGGGGACTACGAGCACAACAGCCAACTCAGCTGGGGCAAAAATAATAAGGCCATTTACTTTTCAGCAAATCGCCACCCAAATCATGAAATTGAACTGCTGGATTCAGAAATTTACAAGTTAAATATCAACGATGGAAATATTGAGCAAGTAACCGAGAGATTTGGCCCCGATTTTCAACCTCAAATCTCACCCGACGGAAGAAAGCTGGCATATTTAGGCTATGAAGATCAGCGGTTTTCCTACCACCAAAACACTTTGCGAGTAATCGACCTCGCTAATGGAAAAAACCAGCTAATAAAAACTGCCAGCGATCGTAGCGTTTCCGATTTTCAGTGGCTAGCTGACAGTAAGCGTATTGCTTACAGCTATGACGATCATGGCTCAACCACAATTGCCATTAAGAAAATTGGCGGAAAGGAAACCTTGATAGCGGATGACGCCGGTGGACTGACACTAGGCGCGCCCTATAGTTTTTCAGATTTTGCTGTCTCCAAACGTGGAAACGTAGTTTATACACAAACCACACCTCAAATTCCCGCAGAACTTGCAATTTCTCGTGGCGGCAAGATAAAAACTCTCACGGCGATCAACAGTGATTTGATACCTCTACGCAATATGGCCCATGTGGAAGAGATCAACTATAAATCCAGCTTCGATGGTCGCAATATCCAAGGCTGGATAGTCTACCCCCCAAATTTCGACCCCCAAAATAAATACCCCCTGTTACTTGAGATTCACGGTGGCCCACTATCTAACTACGGCCCTCGCTTTTCTGCCGAAATGCAACTCTTTGCCGCCGCAGGCTATGTCGTGCTCTACACTAACCCTCGTGGCTCTACCAGCTACGGCAATGAGTTTGCCAACCTGATCCATCACAACTTCCCTAGCCAGGATTACGATGACCTAATGGCGGGTGTCGATGCAGTTATCGCCCAAGGCTATATCGATGAGGATCAATTATTTGTCACAGGTGGAAGTGCCGGCGGCACACTGACAGCCTGGATTATTGGTAAAACTGAACGATTCAGGGCTGCGGTAGTTGTCGCACCGGTAATCAATTGGGAGAGCTTTGTTCTAACTGCCGATTACTCCAAAATATTTACTCGCTACTGGTTTTCCGGGATGCCTTGGGAGGCCCCCGAGGAGTATCGACGCCGCTCTCCACTCACATATATTGGCAATGTCACTACACCCACCATGCTATTGACTGGCGAAAACGATTATCGCACCCCGATATCCGAGACCGAGCAGTTTTACCAAGCACTAAAGTTAAATGATGTAGAGGCGGCTATGGTGCGCCTTCCAAACACATCCCATAACTTTTCCGATAGACCCAGCAAGAGAATCTCTAAAGTAGCTTCAACCCTCTACTGGTTTGATCAACACAAACCCGATAGAGAAAATGAAAGCGAGGATTTGGCAACCAACTAATTCAAAATTTTACAGGTATATTCGGCCAAATAACGGAGTAGCAGGTCAGCCATCCTGCTGCTCCATCACGGATTATCCCATCGAGCACACCAGTCAACGGATCACTCCCTTTGTCCCCCCTTCCTCAGGTATCCTCTAGGAAACAAGAAGGAGGAGCCTCAAAATCATGAACCGGCTAATAAAAATTGTCGCAGCGATGTTTATCGCCAGCCCTGCGCTCGCTGATAACCAACTACCCAATTTTAGTTACGAGGATGTATTTGACCTCGAATACGCGAGTAGCCCTCAGTTCAGCAGTGACGGGAAAAGTATTTATTACGTCCGCAACTCAATGAACAAAATGAAAGACGGCAAGCGCGCGAACCTTTGGCGTATCGGTACCGATGGCAAAGATCACCGCCCTCTGACCTCTGGAGACTACTCCGATTACTCCCCACAGCTATCCCCAGACGGGAAGACCATCGCTTTTATCAGCACCCGCAGTGGCAGCCCGCAGATCCACCTGCTGTGGTTAGATAATGGCCAGAATCTGCAGATTACTCACCTGCCAAAATCCCCTTCCAATATCCAGTGGTCACGGGATGGTAAGCAAATAGCTTTCACTATGTTCGTACCGGAGAGCAAACCTCTGCCAGTAAAGCTCCCCAGTGCCCCGGAAGGCGCAGAGTGGGCTAAGCCACCACAGTTTATCGACAGCAGCATTTATCGTTCAGATGGCATGGGCTATTTAAAGCAGGGGCATGTACAGGTTTTTGTGATCCCTCGAGAGGGCGGTACCCCTCGCCAGCTTACCGAAGGCGAGTACGATCATCACAGCAGTCTCGCCTGGAGTAAAAATAACGATGCAATTTACTTCTCAGCCAATCGTCATCCCGATCACGAAATCGAGCTGATGAACTCGGAAATTTACAAGGTGAGCCTACAAAACGGCAGTATCGAGCAAATTACCGAACGTTATGGTCCCGACCATCACCCGCAGATGTCTCCAGATGGTACGAAGCTGGCCTATTTAGGCTTTGAGGATCAAAAGCTCGGATACCAACAACATACTCTGCGCGTCCTGGATCTCAATAGCGGGAAGTCCCGTAAAATAAAAACTGCCAAGGATCGCAGCATCTCCAACTTCCACTGGCTGGGCGATAGCAAGCGAATTGCCTATAGCTACGACGATCACGGCTCCACCAAAATTGCCATCAAGAAAATTGGTTCCAGCGAAACCCTAATGGCCAGCGACGCTGGAGGCCTTTCGCTGGGACGCCCATACTCCGGTGCCAATTTTGCAGTCTCCAAACGCGGGGACATCGCCTACACACAAACAACCCCTCAAAATCCCGCCGAACTGGCTCTAGCGCGCAACGGCAAAACCCAGGCACTCACCGAGCTTAATGGCGATCTGATGCCACTGCGCGAGATGGCAAATATTGAGGAAATCAACTACAAATCGAGCTTTGACGGCCGAGATGTTCAGGGCTGGGTCGCTTACCCACCCAATTTCGACCCCGAGGAGAAGTATCCCCTTCTATTGGAAATTCACGGTGGTCCCTTCTCTAATTACGGCCCCAGATTTGCCGCCGAAGTCCAGTTATTTGCCGCTGCTGGTTATGTTGTTCTGTACACTAACCCCCGTGGCTCCACCAGCTACGGCCATGAATTTGCCAACTTAATTCACCATAACTACCCGAGTCAGGATTACGACGACCTGATCTCTGGCGTCGACGCTGTAATTTCTCAAGGTTATATTGATGAAGAGCAGTTATTTGTTACTGGTGGCAGTGGCGGAGGCACGTTGACAGCCTGGATCATTGGTAAAACTGACCGTTTTAGGGCCGCTGTTGTCGCCAAGCCTGTCATCAACTGGGAAAGCTTTGTCTTAACTGCCGATTATTCCAGATTCTTTACCAGCTATTGGTTTTCAGGGATGCCCTGGGAGAAACCTGAGGAATACCGCCGTCGCTCACCGCTCACCTATGTCGGAAACGTTACCACTCCCACTATGCTCTTAACCGGGGAAGAGGACTACCGCACACCGATGTCAGAAACAGAACAGTTTTATCAAGCACTAAAACTTAATGACGTTGACGCTGCCATGGTTCGCATTCCGGGGGCATCCCACAGTATCGCTGCCAGGCCAAGTCAGTTAGTGGCAAAAGTTGCATCGATTCTATATTGGTTTGATCAGCACAAGTCCAATCGGGAAAGTGAAGACTTAGCAACTAATTAATATTTCAATTAATCTTTATCGTTGGCCAGCGGATCATAAAGATCCGCTTCGGCTTGTTGCCATCTTTGCTCCACTGCATAATGCCTCCTATATTACAAGGATTGAATTATGCGAATACTGTTAGCTGTACTACTCATTTGGCCAATCCTGGCTCTCTCCAAGCAAATTCCACTAGATGACTTGGTACGTCACACAGAGATTAAAGAAGTAAAAATCTCTCCTGACGGTACTCATTTAGCTGTCAGGAAATTGTATGAAGGTGAGTCAGTTTTAATCTTTATGTCCATTCATCCGTTGAAAATAACCGGTATGCTTCGGTTTAATGGCAGAGAAGAAGTAGGGCACTTTGAGTGGGCAAATAAAGAAAGGGTTGTTGCGGAAGTTGTAACAAATACTGCAGCGTTAGAGAGTCCAACAAACTACGGATCACTCTATGCGATTAACTATGATGGCACAAAAGGTAAGATGGTTTTTGGTCACATAGCCGGAAAAAAGCAAGTTGGCTCGCATATAAAAAAGGCAGAGGCCACCAGGGCTCATGCCACTATCATTGACCCTCTACCAAGCAAAAGGAAAGAAATTCTTATTTCCACACACCCATGGGAAAACAATTGGGAGTCCAGAGGAGAGGTCATACGCCTAAATGTTTATTCTGGGGTAAAAAAGAAGGTTGTTCATCTTCCTCAAATCTTAGGGCGTGCCTATACGGACAAAGCTGGGAACCTACTCTACGCAGATGGCACTGACAAAGAAAACAACTATCAGTTATATTTCAAATCGCAAAAAGGTTGGGAAAGAGTAAAAGATAATACTTTAGACTCTGGCACTCTGGTTGGATTTGACAAGAGTACAGGTGAGGCCTACCTAACAATAAACCCAAAATCTGAAACGCAACAACTTATAAAAATTACGCCCGGATCTGAAAATTACTCAGTAATATTTCAACACCAAAGATCCGACATTAGCAATATTGTTTATTCCCCAGGATCTTATAAACCTCTCGGGGTCTACTTAGATCCAGATTATCCGGTTGAGAAGTTTTTTGATGAAGGGAATGGCTTTGCACCATTCTTTCGCGGCTTAAAGAAAGCATTTGATGGGTACCGAATCAAATTTACTAGCTTCACAACGGATGGCTCTAAGGGTGTACTTGAGGTAAGTGGTGATAGGCTGCCTGGTGATTACTACCTTATAAACTTAAAAACCAAAGCCGTGGATTTTCTTTTATCTTCAGCGGAATGGATGATGCCCGAACAGCTCAACCCTATGATAGCTGACTCATTCACCACCAAAGATAATTTGCAGGTTGGTGTTTATCTTACATTTCCCAAGCACTCAGAAAAAATGAATCCGATGGTTGTACTACCTCATGGAGGCCCTCACGCTCGCGATTACTGGGGATACGACCAGGATGCACAACTTTTATCCCAAAATGGATATCTCGTTCTTCAGGTGAACTTTCGAGGCTCCACCGGATACGGCATGAACCACTACACTTCAGGCTTCCAAGAGTGGGGCGGGAAAATCCAGAAGGATATCGCCGACGCAGTTTATTGGGCCATAGAGAAAGGCTATGCGGATCCCGAGCGAATTTGTATATATGGTATTAGCTTCGGAGGTTATTCAGCATTGATGAACCCAATTCTTTACCCGGATTTATATCAATGCGCAGCTGGCTATTCCGGCGCCTACGATTTGGAAATGCTTTACACAAAAGGGGATGTCAAGGAGAGCGAACGCGGTATTGCTTATTTAAAGCGTACTATGCGCAAGAATGAGAGCTTTCTTAAAACAAATTCTCCTATAGAAAATACCGACAAACTCAATATACCTGTCTTTTTAATTCATGGAGGGCAGGATGAGAGAACCCCTATTGAGCAAGCAGAAGCACTTGTTGCATCGCTCAAGAAGGAAGAACTTCCGGTTAAAACACTATTTATCAAAAATGAGGGACACGGATTCTATTCAGAAGAGAACAATATGAGGCTCTATACAGAATTACTAGAATTTTTAGATCAGCATATAGGTGTCGGAGCTGTAGAGGAACTGCCCAATGAAGGCTAAAATCTAAATGGCGAAGTAGCCCCAGATAATCTGGGGCTACTTCTTTTCGGTTTCTCTGTAACCTCAAACAGGCTAGCCACTTAACCGTGATCGCGATACGCCTTCCACTTCTTCATATGACGATCCTTTTTTTCAGCCTTCAGGGTTTCCAGCTTGGCGAGCTGTTCATCTGTTAATACCGACTCAAATTGAGTACGCATCTGGTTGCGGCTCTGCATTTTAGCGACTTCCAGCTTGCCAATCTCCGCCCCCAGGCTTGCCAGTGTTTGCTGATCGGCACCGGAACGAATTGCTTCACGCAACTCTTCATACGCTTTGTGCATTTCTTCGCGCTTAGCTATTTTTCCTTCACGGTTGGACTCACGAAGCTCCTTCAGTTGATCCTTTTGAGCTTCCGTCAGGTCCAGCTCTTTAGCAATTTTTTCTGGTCCATGGCCGCGACCTTCCATACGTCCTTTACCATCACATGCCATGCCAACGGCTGGTACTGCTACAACGCCAGCCAAAGCCAAACTACCTACTACAGTTTTCCAGTTTTTCATCGTTCAACCCTCTCGTTTGCATTCAGTAAGTACATAGTAAGTGGGCGCCGTGTAAACGGGGGATAACTGTGGTAAACCTTTGTTAAGAACGCACAACAAGCGCTTTTTATAATAAATACAGCTTACAAAATGCACCGACTGTAAAAAAACTTTCAAATTAATGGTTGTGAAAGGAAATAAAAGAGAGGGATAGAATTTAAGTTAGAAATTTAATCCGGAAGTTATACAGGGCTGACTGGTATAACTTCCACAACATCAAAATGTTTTTAATGGAGAGCGGCTGAGGAGGGATTTTGTTTGGTATCCGTATCTTCCAGTGAGTGAGTCAGAACAAAGTAATAAACAACCTGTTCGCGCCCCTGGACTTCTGCTACCAGGTCAAAGTTGTACTCTCCCCGCTCCCCGGGAGAAATACGCACAGCGGCTATATGTTCAGGCTCAATAAACAGCTCGGCGACGGGTCGTTTACCGCGCATTACCTGAACCAACTTGGTACGGGCATCTTCAGCGGTGAAGCGCCAGTGGTAGTCATCATCATCGTATACTACCGAATCACTACTTCCGGCCCTGACGATGCAATTTGTATGCTCTGCCAGCCAGGGCCAAAACTCGCTGAACAACAGGGAGTTTTTCATAACGAATCAGTCATCCAGCTCAAGAACATCACTGTCAAGCGCAAGCTCTTCAGCTATTTGCTGACACCAGCGATTCAGCCGCTCTGTGGTCAGCTCTTCCTGCTGGTCTTCATCAATAGCCAGACCGACAAACTTTGCTCCACTTTCGACTTCAGCTTTTGAGGCTTCATACTCATAGCCTTCAGTGGACCAGTGACCGACTATAGTGGCTCCTTTTTCCACAATAACATCGTGGAGCATGCCCATCGCATCCAGGAAATAGTCGCCGTACCCAAATTGGTCTCCCAGGCCAAATAAAGCGACGGTCTTTCCACTAAAATCGATTTCCTGGATATCCTCCCAGAACTCTTCCCAGTCAGATTGAATCTGACCGAAGTCCCAGGTAGGGATTCCAAAGATAAGATACTGATAATTAGCAATATCCAACTGGGTGACATCGGCAATATCAAACAGGTCTACATTATCTTCGCCAAGGCGGGCGCGGATGCGCAAAGCTACAGACTCGGTATTACCCTCATCACTGCCATAGAACAAGCCGATTTTACTCACAGTCAACCCTCTCCGCCCAATCCGGGCCGCTACATACTAAATTACAAGGCGGCGTATTCTCCCAGCAATAACCGGGCTCAGCAAGTTACCTATCTGATCAGGTTTCGGTAGGTATAAAGAAAAATGCCCCCGGGGCAGCGGGGGCTAAGGGTTATGAACCTGCTGGGCCTTGGGGAAGGGTGCACCCAGCGGATCGCACAAGGAGTCTTTGGTTGGGGGGCCTAGGACTCTGAATCCTGGCTTGCAGAGCTTTCATCGCGCCGTTTCATTTGGCGCGCTTTGCGCTCACTCTTTAGCTGCTCTAGCTTGGCCTTCTGCTCATCAGTCAGAATGGCCTTAAACTGTTCTTTCATTTCGTTGCGGTTCTGCATCTCCAGAAGCTTTAGCTTGCCTAGCTCTTCGCCCAATTGATCCAGTGTCGCCTGGTCAGCGCCCGACTCAATCGCCGCATTTAATTCCTTGCGCAGCTCGATCATTTGCTCGCGCTGTGCCATTCTCGCCTCTCGGTTGCTCTCCCGGTTGGCCTTTAACTGTGCCTGCTGGCCTTCGGTCAACTCAAGCTGGCGGACCATATATTCAAATCCACGCCCCTGACCACCTTCACCACCGCCGAAAGCAAGTGCCGCAGGGGCAACCAGAACACCTATCAAGGCCAAGCTTCCCACTGCTTGTTTCCAGTGTTTCATTCCTACTTCCTCATGTTCGCGTTCAGTGACTACATAGTAAGCCCAGCTTGTGTAAACGGGGGAAAACGCCGGTAAACATTTGTTAAGAACGGTAAAAAGCCCTATCGCCAGCGGTAACCAGCGCCAGCGCTTTGCATATAATGGCCACACAGAAACTGAGAGAACGCCATGAGCCGCATCCTTTTAATCGACGATGACACCGAACTCACCGACTTGCTAAGGGAGTACCTTACCGGAGAGGGTTTTCAAGTAACCGCAGCCAATGATGGTGGCCGGGGACTAGAACTCGCTCAGAGCGAGAGCTTTGACGCTCTGGTTCTGGACGTCATGCTGCCCGTTCACAATGGCTTTGAAGTACTGCGCAAACTTAGGGAGGAGGCTTCAGCAGCAAGCCGCTCCCTACCGGTTTTGATGCTTACTGCAAAAGGGGACACTGTGGATCGTATCGTCGGCCTGGAAATGGGTGCCGACGACTACCTGCCCAAACCCTGCAATCCCAGGGAATTGGCGGCCCGACTGCGCGCAGTACTCCGCCGCGGACGAGTCGAAGCTGAAGAGAGCGACGACACTCTTAGCAGCGGCCAGATTCGACTACTGCCTGCAGAGCATCAGGGTTATTGGAACGACCAGGCATTGGCTCTGACCGGCGCAGAGTTCGCCGTGCTCAAGGTACTGGTTCAGCATGCCGGCGAAGTGGTTGGCAAAGAGGTTCTCACTGAAAGTGCCCTTGGCCGTAAGCTGATGCCCTACGACCGCTCCATTGATGTCCATGTCAGTAACATTCGCAAGAAGCTCGCGGATAAAGGTGCCAGCCGCGACCTAATTATCAATATCCGAGGTGCCGGATACATGCTCACCCAGAGCAAGCAGTAGGTTTTCCACGATGCGCAGTCTCTTCTGGAAAATGTTCTTTGGGGCCTGGATCACCGCCATGGTGATGGTTGTAGCCGCCATTTACATTACCCACTTCGGTGAATTCGGCGATCCCCGACAAGAGGAACGCTGGGAGGGCCCCGCCCTATTTCGCGAGGTCATGCGAAATATGCGAATCGCCCGCCGTCACGGTCCCGAACAATTCCAGCACTGGCTCGAGAAAGCCCCCAAAAAAGTCAAACGGCGGGTTTATGCGGTTGATCAACAAGGCAACGACATCCTCGGTCGCGAAGTGCCATCAAATATGGGCTCGTTGATCGACAGTCTTGATTACCGCAATCGCGAAGCTCACAAACTGGTAAATAACAAGCCCACTGTAGGCTTCTTCCTACCACTGCGCACCGGAGACCCCCTGCGTATCGTCGTCGTTGCTGGGGATAGCAAGGAAGGCCTATTGCTGCGCTTCCTGTGGCGCAACTTTTGGCCGATGTTACTGCTTTCCATGATCGCCTCAGGCCTAGCCTGCTACTGGTTGGCCCGCTACCTGAGCCGCCCTCTTGAACAGTTACGCGCCGCCACCAAGCGCGTGGCTGCCGGCGAACTGGACTACCGCGTGACTCCATCCCTGAAGTCTCGGAATGATGAACTGACTGACCTGGCCCTGGACTTCGATTCTATGACTGCCCAGCTTCAGGAGTCGATGTCCGAGCAGCGTCGCCTGATCAAGGATGTCTCTCACGAACTGCGCTCGCCATTAGCGCGCCTGCAAGTGGCACTGGCCATCGCCCGCCAAAAGCAAATTAACGGGCTCGATACAGAACTGGATAAAATCGGCAAGGCAGCGGATTACCTGGAAGATATTATTGCCGACGTGCTATCACTTCCTATTAGCAGCCAGGAGCAGCGCCCCCTGGATGACGTAGTGGAAGTAAATGCCCTGATAAGCGCCCTGGCGGAAGACCTCCACAGCGAAGCTGCTGACAAAGACCTATCCTTTGAAATTCGCTCCGAAGGGGAAGAGCTCCTTGTCGCAACCCGGGGCAGCTCCCTGACCGCTGCCCTGGAGAACATCCTGCGCAACGCAATCAAGTACAGTCCCGAGCACGGCCGGGTCAAGGTGTCGATTAAAGAATCCTCAGAATCCTGCACTATCTCAGTCATCGACTCAGGTTCCGGCGTGGCAGATGAGGAATTGGAGGCTATTTTCCGCCCCTTCTATCGCACAGATAGTGCACGCACCCGGGAAAGTGGTGGCTTTGGACTGGGACTCGCTATCGCCCAGCGCACCATCCTACATCACCAGGGAAGCATCAGCGCCAAAAACAGTCGGGATGCGGGCCTGTGTGTTGAGATTAAGCTCCCCCTGCTACATATTGCCGACGATTAAGCATCGCAGCAGCTAATATAAGCATCTCTACCGCCAGAGTTTTCTGGCGGTTGCTTCCTTGCACCCGCAAATAGCAAAGGAACCCGCTATGCGCTGGATTATTTATATTCTTATTGCCTTGGTAATTCTCGTGCTCGCGGGATATTTATTCCCACGCGAAGTCACTGTTCATCGCAGCGTATTTATCAACAAACCGCCACAAGTGGTTTTCCCCTACGTTAATAATTTCCACAAATTCAACGAGTGGTCCCCATGGCGCCATATCGACCCCTCGGTACTCTATGAGTACAGCGGTCCCCTGGAAGGCGTCGGCGCCAAAATGAGTTGGCGCGGCGAAAACTCCAAAGCCGGAAGCGGTAGTCAAACTATCTTCGCCAGCAAGCAAGATTCTGTAGTCGCCACCAAGCTGGATTTTGGTGATGGCAGCCAGGCCACGGCAGAATTCCAGCTGGAACCAAAGGATGGCGGCACCCTTCTTACCTGGAACTTCCACAGCGATACCGGCGGCGGCCCCAGAGAACGCTGGATGGGCCTTGCAGTGAAAAAAATGGTGGGAGAGTCTTATGAGCAAGGGTTGGAAAAACTAAAAAACCTGGTTGAAACAGCACCTGAAAATAGCACCTCCGACGGAACCTCCACCGATTCAGTTTCAGATATTCCGTCCGATGTGGATGATGCAATGGGTGACGGCCCTCAGGGTGTCCCCAATGAACTGCGAGACCAGAATGAAGAGGAAGCTGGAGAAACACCGGAGAACCAGCAGTAACACTCAGCAATTAACAGTAGCGATTACTGAAATACAAAAAAGCCCGCAATTTGCGGGCTTTTTCTGTTTAAACCGACTTCGGTCGATTGCGTCGCGCGGCTGGCGCCGGTGACTTGCGCAACTTCCTGCGCTGGCGCTCCAGATTTTGTTTCTCACCCTGGGTCAATGGGCGCTGGCCCAGTTTCGGCATTCCCGCCGTTACGCAGAGGTCATCGATCTCGCGGGGCTCCATCTCAATCCACTGCCCGACGCGCACATGGGAGGGAATAAAGACGCTGCCGTAGCGCACACGCTTCAAGCGGCTAACTCTAACTCCCTGGGACTCCCACAGACGACGCACCTCGCGGTTGCGGCCCTCCATCACTACGCAGTAGAACCAGCGGTTTTTACCTTCACCACCACTCTCTACGATGTCGGTAAAGCGCGCCGACCCATCATCCAACAACACGCCCTTGAGCAGACGCCGCCTCATTTCCTCATCCACATCACCTTGGATTCGAACCAAGTATTCGCGGTCGATTACCGAGGAGGGATGCATTAATTTATTGGCCAGCTCTCCGCTATTGGTAAACAGCAGCAAACCACTGGTATTGAAATCCAGGCGCCCAACAGAAATCCAGCGGCCGGTTTTCAGTCTCGGCAGGCGATCGTAGACCGTCGGGCGGCCTTCCGGGTCGTGGCGGGAGCATATTTCTCCAACCGGTTTGTTGTAGAGTATTACCCGGCAGCGATTCTGCTCTGCCGAAGGCAGCCGGCTACCATCAAACTCGATATGATCCGCGTCAGTTACGCGCTCGCCAAGCTCCGCCACTTTTCCATTTACGGTTACGCGGCCCGCATCAATTGCGCGCTCCATTTCACGGCGCGAACCGAGGCCGGTGCGCGCTAATACTTTCTGTAATTTCTCGCCTGCTGGCGGGGTACCATCACTCATGGGGTGGTGCTTTCCACTTGTACTACTTCTTTGGAATCTTCATCGACATCAGCATTTGCCTCCACCGACTCCTCGGCGACCTCTTCAACTGTGTCGTCTTCGGCAAACATACTGCTGGGTGGTAACGTTGCCGTTAGAGAGTTCTCGCTCTCTTCTTCTACTTGCAGCGATTCAACGCTGCTTCCCTCATCACTGTGAAGTTCACTCTCTTCACTTACATCAACATTTACATCCAACTCCGAATTACCTTCAGAGTCTTCCTGCTCCATTTCCCACTGGATCTCTGCTGCCGCAGTTTCCACTGGATCTTCCTCTGCATCCGTCTCGGCGGGCACTGCATCGGCATCTACTCCGGGCTCAGACTCGGTCTCGGTCTCGGCGTCTGATGCTTCAGCAGCAACTTCCTCAGCCAAAGCCTCTACCAGGGCATCGTCTATATCTTCGTGTTCAGCCGCAGGGGCTTCAGTAGAGGATTCTGCCTCGGTGTCTTGCCCTGACTCAGAATCTTCCAAAGCACCATTGTCCACCTCGGACTCTCCCTCCTCGGGAACCGGCTCTGGAGGCAAACCTTCCTGCTCCAGAATCTGATTCAGACTCTCGATATCGCGGATCTCCGCCAGAGTCGGCAAATCATCCAGGGTGCTCAAATTAAAATAATCGAGAAACTCCCGGGTTGTTGCGTAGAGAGACGGCTTACCGGGCACGTCCCGCTGCCCCACAACTTTAATCCAACCGCGCTCCAGCAGGGTTTTAACAATATGCGAACTCACCGCAACGCCGCGGATATCCTCGATATCACCACGGGTTACCGGCTGTCGATAAGCGATAATGGCGAGGGTCTCCAAGGTTGCACGGGAATACCGTTGCGCCTTTTCCTCCCACAGCCGATTCACCCATGGAGCCAGGTCTTCCGGCACTTGAAAACGCCAACCACTCGCGACTTTCTTCAGTTCAAACCCTCGGTCAGCACAACTCTGGGCGATTTCTTCAAGCACATCTCTCAGGGTAGTCTTGGAGGGTTGCTCTTCCTCGTCCAGCAAAGACAACAGTTTTTCTTCACTGAGAGGCTGACCAGCAGCCAACAGGGCGCCTTCGACGATTTTGCGCAGTAATTCGGGGGCGATTGTCATCTTCTATTTTCTAACTCGAATACATTTCCGACGCTTTATCCGAGGCCTCTACAGCGTCCTCTGGATCTTCAACCTCTTCGAGAGTCTGATCCTCAAGCTCGCTATCAGCACCGTCTTCGCTTTCACTGCTGTGGGTAGCAGCGCGAGCTCGCACGTGGATCGGGCCAAATGCTTCATTCTGCACCAGCTCCACCAGAGACTCTTTTACCAGCTCCATCACCGCCAGGAAGGTCACTACGACACCGAGGCGACCCTCCTCAACGGTAAACAGGCTGACAAAGGGCACAAACTGGCCGTGGCGGATCTTATCCAGCACCTGGGTCATACGCTCGCGGGTGGACAACTTCTCCCGCTCAACCTGGTGGCTCTCAAACATATCCGCACGCCGCAGCACATCAGCCAGGGCGACCAGGACTTCTTTCAAGTCAATTTCAGGGTCGGGGCGTGTGATGCTGCGATCGGGAGCCTCTGCGTTGGCCTGATGGACATCCCGGCCAACACGGGGGATCTCATCGAGATCCTCAGCCGCAGTTTTGAAACGCTCATACTCCTGCAAACGGCGAATCAGAGCCGCGCGGGGGTCCTCGCCTTCTTCCTCCTCCGCTTCAGGCGGTCGCGGCAACAGCATCCGCGACTTTATTTCCGCCAACATAGCGGCCATTACCAGATACTCGGCGGCCAAGTCAAAGCGAATTGCCGTCATCATCTCCACATACGCCATATATTGATGGGTAATGTCGGAGACGTTGATCTCGAGAATATCCAGGTTTTGGCGGCGAATCAGGTATAGCAGGAGATCCAGAGGCCCCTCGAAAGCCTCCAGAACAACTTCCAAAGCATCTGGTGGAATAAAGAGATCCTGCGGGAGGTCGTTAAAGATTTCGCCCTGCACCAAAGCCAGGGGGGAATCCTCATCCGAGTCCTGGCCCTGCGATTCCGCATCGCCAGCCTGGGCAGGAGCTTCATCATCGCTCGCCGCAACCTCGGCCAGCACTTGCTCCTCGACCTCTGCTAGTAACTCATCACTGGACACCCTGCCCCACCCTCAATCGTGCAAACGCGCGATTATACACGGCGCCGCAGCTTTCAGCCGAGTATTTCGTCAGTTGCCCCACATCCCTGACGAATCAGTTGGGGCTCATCACCCGTCAGGTCGATCACGGTGGTGGGCTCCAACCCGCAGAAACCGCCATCGATAACCAATTCCACCTGGTGCTCCAGGGTATCGCGGATATCGTAAGGTTCGGTTAGGGGCTGTTCTTCGCCGGGCATAATCAGGCTACAGCTCATCAACGGCTCGCCCAATTCTTCAATCAGGGCCAGGGCGATGGGATTATCCGGCACGCGAATACCGATGGTCTTGCGCTTCGGATGAATTAACCTGCGCGGCACCTCGGCGGTCGCCGGCATAATAAAGGTATAGGAACCCGGCGTATGATTCTTTAACAACCTAAACATCTGGTTGTCGACCTTGGCATAGGTCGCCAGCTCCGATAGGTCTCGGCACATCAATGTGAAGTTGTGCTGTTTGTCCAGCTGGCGCACCCCTCGAATGCGCTCAACCGCCAGCTTCTCTCCCAGTCGACAGCCTATGGCGTAAGCTGAATCGGTGGGAAAAACAATAACGCCCCCTTGGGCGACAATCTCTGCTGCCTGAGTGATCAGGCGGCCTTGAGGATTATCCGGATGAATCTGAAAAAACTGCGCCACAAAGCCCCCCAAAAGCCTTACCGATTGAAAATACCTCACTGCCATCCACCAGGTTTAAAGCCGGACGATGGCCCCCAATTCACAAGCCGGAATTAGGGCAGCGAAACGTGACCCCGCTGTTCCCGGTGCAGAGTGTGCCACAGATTCCACACCGGCTCGACGTCTGCGGGCAACCTGACACAACCCAATTCACGCCAGGGCTGCTCCGGCTGGTGAAAATCGCTGCCAAGAGAGCAATATGGCATTGATTTGCCCGCCGCTTCCGCAGCTGAGAATAGTAGTTTCCTCAACTCCCTCGTCTGTGTCGGGTTCTGCCGACCGCACAACAATTCGACAGCATCTCCTTTTTCTTCCAGAAATGCCCCCAACAATCGCAATAACTGGGTGCGGGTCAATCCATACTTGAGGGGATGAGCCAATACCGCACAACCGCCGGCACTGTGAATAGTAGCGATGGTCTCACCCAGTTGTGGCCACTCGACCCGCACATCCCCCACCTTGCCGGCACCCAAGTAACGCTTAAACGCCTTACCGGTATCATCTATATGCCCAGCTTCCACCAGCCATCGTGCAAAATGGGGTCTACCCAGTACCGAGTCGCCCGCCAGGGCGCGCCCACCCTCCAAGGCACCGCTAAAGCCACGCTTTTCCAGCTTTTCCGCAATACGCTCTGCCCGCTCCTCTCGCAACTGCTCACGAAGTTGAATGGCTTCTTGCAGAGGCCCCGATTCGGGATTGATGTTCAGGCCTACAATGTGTACGGGTCTGCGCCCCCAAAGACTGGAGAACTCAATCCCCGCCACCACATCTACGCCCAAACAGTCACCTTCCTGTTGAGCCTCAGGCACACCATCCACCGTATCGTGGTCGGTCAGGGCGAGCATCGTCACACCTTGGGATTTCGCTCTCGACACCAGCTGCGCAGGACTTAAAATACCGTCAGACGCGGTACTGTGGCAGTGCAGATCTACCAGGTCTGTATTCAAATCGGCTGAAAGGGTCTTCAACAACAGGCTCTCACTCAGTTCGACGATGAAAAAGATCGCCATATCCGTCTTTTCAGGAACAATCGCCCTATTGCGCTGTCTATGCGGCACTCGGCGTTTTCAGGGATAAGGCCCGGACTAGCAGTCACTCACAGGTGACTCGCCAGGGCCGAAGTCTGACAGTAGTTTTGTCAGCGGGGAAATTGAACGGGCAATCAGCCCCACCAGTTTCCAGCGGGCATTATCACCGGAATTGAGTATGACCGAAACGAATTCGACCACGACATCTCCCGAGAAGCCTAAAAAGGAAGGGTTTCTCAGCAATATTGCCTTCAATGTCATTATTCCGACATTGATACTGACCAAGCTTTCCGGGGATGACTGGTTGGGCCCAACCTGGGCATTGATAGTGGCCCTGGCCTTCCCGCTGGGCTATGGCCTTCGCGACCTGCTGCGCCTGGGCAAGGTCAATTTCTTCTCAGCCCTCGGGTTTATTGGCATCCTGCTCACTGGCGGCATCAGCTTGCTCAAGCTGGACCCGCAGTATATTGCGATTAAGGAAGCTGCAATCCCTGGCCTACTGGGTGTTGCCACGGCACTATCCGTTTACACCCGCTGGCCGCTGGTCAAAACCCTGCTGTACAACGATCAAATTCTGAATACGACAAAGATCGCCGAGTCATTACAGGCCAATGGTAACCAGCCAGCCTTCGACCGCACTTTGCGCCAGACTTCATGGATCGTTGCCGGGTCATTCTTTTTCTCCTCGGCGCTGAATTACATTCTCGCCAAAATGATCGTCACCAGCCCGCCGGGCACAGAGGCCTACAACACCGAGCTGGGCGAAATGACCGCCTATGGATATCTGGTTATTGCGATCCCATCAACCCTGATTCTGATGGGAGCTCTCTTTTTCCTGTTCTCCCGTATCGGCAAGCTGACCGGGTTGAAGCTGGAAGAAGTGATGGTCGCGCAATAACACCTTAAAAAAACTAACAAGAGCATTCAAAACAATGTGGTACGCAATCATCAGTGAAGATGTTAGCGATAGTCTCCCTTTACGCAAAAAAGCCCGCGCCGGTCATTTGGCCCGACTCAACCTTCTCAAAGATGAAGGTCGTCTCCTGGCTGCCGGCCCAAACCCCAGCATCGACAGCGAAGAGCCCGGTGAAGCCGGCTTTACCGGCAGTCTGGTAATTGCTGAATTCCCCTCTTTGGAGGAAGCCAAAGCCTGGGCTGACAGTGACCCCTATATCGAAGCAGGCGTCTATGCGTCGGTTACAGTCAAGCCCTACAAGCTTGTACTGCCCTGATAAAAACTCTAACTAACAAGCTGCATCACAATGAAGAAATTACTGTCCGGTGTGCTCGCTGTAGCGCTGTTGAACTCAGCACCAGCGACACTTGCAGCGGAGACCCGCTATATTACCGACCAACTTCACGTGCCCATGCGCTCTGGCAAAGGCAATGAATTCCGGATTCTGCACCGCGGCCTGGCCAGTGGTACCGAGCTGGCTCTGCTCGAAGATGCCGCCTCGGACGGCTGGGCAAAAGTGCGCACCCCCAACGGCACTGAGGGCTGGATCAGACGCCAATACCTTGTCAGTGAGCCCGTGGCAAAACTAAAGCTGGCGACCGCAGAAGCCAACCTGGCCCGCTTTGAAAAAATGGAAGGTAATCTGGGGGGAGAAGTTCGCCGGTTGGAGACAGAAAACGGCGAACTGAATAGCGCCCTGACCTCTGCCCAGCAGCAGAGCCAGGAATTGGCCGCCGAACTCAAAAGCCTGAAGTCCCTTTCTGCCGACGCAATTTCGCTCAACGATCGCCATCAAAAGCTCCTGCATCAATACGAGTTGCTGAAACAGGAAAAAAGCATGGCGGAAGCGGAAATTCAGCGCCTGTCCGGTAGCGATGCCCGCAAATGGCAATTGTATGGTGCCCTATCCGTTGCATTAGGCGCTATTCTGGCGATGATTGCCCCCCATGTGCGCCCGCGCAAACGCAATTCCGAGTGGGCCAACTGATCTCCCTCGCTACAACCAAAATCGCTTACTATACGACTGCGGGAGTGCTGAGAAGCACCCCGCAGGCAGCGATACCCAAATATTTATCCTTTCTCTTTAGCCATACGCTGACACAGTAGTAAACCGATTGACCCCGGACATTCAAAGGACACGGATGATGCGTAAGTTACTCACTTTTCTTTTTTGTACTCTGTTCAGTCTTCCAATATTTGCTCAAAACCCTCAGGTGGAGCTTAAGACCGACTTGGGCATTATTCGCGTCGAGCTGTTCCCCAAGAAAGCTCCTGTCACAGTAGAGAATTTCCTCACCTATACCGATAGCGGCTTCTACGATGGCATTATTTTTCACCGCGTTGTGCCAGGATTTGTCGTCCAGGCTGGGGGCTTCACTTTCGACTTCCAGAAGAAAGAAACTCGCGACGCTATCGCTAATGAATCAGCTAACGGACTGCAAAACCTGCGCGGCACTCTCTCCATGGCACGGACCAACAACCCCGATAGCGCCACGTCTCAGTTTTTTATAAACCTGGTCGATAACACCCGCCTGGATGCCAGCGAGAACAAGCCTGGCTACGCGGTTTTTGGCAAGGTTATCGAGGGTATGGATATCGTAGAAAAAATCGAACAGGAACCCCGCGGCCTCTATCGCCAACACCCAGAGGCCCCCAACATTCCAATCCGCATACTTTCAGCAAAACGAGTTACCTCCAGCGACAACAGTGTCGCTGAACACAGCAAGGGAGAATAAGCAGTGATAGCTCTCAGTGTAAACCTCAATAAAATCGCCTTAATTCGCAATTCCCGCGAAGGCAACTTTCCCGATGTGGTCGCCCACGGGCGCATTTGCCTCGACGCCGGAGCCCAGGGGCTGACCGTACACCCCCGTCCAGACCAACGACATATTCGCCCCGGCGACGTGCGCGACCTGGCAGAACTCTGCGCCAGCCGCAAAAACATAGAATTCAACGTTGAAGGCAACCCCTTCGCCGCTCCCCTGGGGGACTACCCCGGCCTCATACCGCTGGTTTTAGAAACCAAACCAGACCAATGCACTTTGGTTCCCGACACCAATGATCAACTCACGTCTGATCACGGCTTTGACCTCAAACAGGATGGCGATCGATTAGTTCCGATAATTGATCAACTTAAAAATGCCGGAATACGTGTCAGCCTGTTTATGGATCCAGACCTGGACCAGATCAGCCTGGCCAAACAGGTCGGCGCTGACCGTATTGAGCTCTACACAGGTCCCTACGCTGAAGCCGTAGCCAAGCAGAGCCCAGAGCTGGAAACAATTTTCTCTGCCCACTGTGCCGCCGCCGAGCACGCACATCAGCTGGGACTGGGGATTAATGCCGGCCATGACCTCAACCTGGTTAACCTACCGCGCTATCGCACATTACCGGGCTTGCAGGAAGTCTCCATTGGCCACGCCTTTACTGTCGATGCTATCAGTATGGGCCTGGAGAATGCCGTTAACGCCTACGTCGACTGCCTCGCTGGAAGCTGATGCAAAGCCTCAACATTATTGGCGCAGGCCGCCTTGGTAAAACCCTGGGGCGACTGTGGCAGGAGAGCGGTGTATTTGGGGTGCAGTCAATTTATAACCGCAGTCTCGAGAGTGGACAAAGTGCCTGTCGATTTATCGGTGCAGGCAATGCTGTCGATTCCCTCTCAGCAATGCCTTCAGCAGACCTATGGCTGATTGGTTGTATCGATAGTGAAATCGCTATATTTGCGCAGAAACTTGCCGATAGCGGGCTGGTCGACGAGCGCACTATTATATTCCACTGCAGTGGCGCTCTCAGCTCTAAAGAACTAGCCCCCTTGAGACCCGCCCTGATTGCCAGCGCTCACCCAGTTCACAGTTTTGCCGAACCGGAAACCTCGCTGCAAACATTTGCCAAAACCAGCGTCGCTGTCGAAGGGGATAGTCATGCAGTAGAGGTTATTTCTGTTGCTTTTGCAACCATTGGCTGTGAAACACTGGCTATTGATCCCCTTAACAAGTCTCTGTACCACGCTGGGTCAGTGATCGCCTCCAACTACCTCACCACCCTAATGGACCTGAGCTTACAAAGCTTTGCAGCCGCTGGCATAGAGCGGGACAGTGCTCTTCGCCTGTTGGCGCCGATTGTTTCACAGACTCTGCAAAACAACTTGAAGCTGGGACCAGAGAGGTCTCTGACAGGTCCCATTGCCAGGGGGGATGTGGAAACCGTTGGAGCCCAGGTGGAAAGCCTTGCTTCAGTAGATAGCCAACTGGCACTTTGCTATCGCCATCTGGGCCTCGCCTGTGTAGAGTTGGCGCGGCGCGGCTCGCTCTCACCTGAGAGCGCAGCCAGATTGATCGAACTGCTGAGTGAGCCAACGCGGTGAAAGACTCCTCCGAATACCTGGAAAAGAAAGCCTTCTTCGATAGCCTCCTGACAATTTATGGGCGCAAGCCTGTACTCGAGGCTCTCGAGGATTTATCTGTACCCGTCCATAAATTACATCTGGCCAGCAGCAACCGGCGCGACCAGCTGATCCAGCGAATGGAAACCCTGGCGGAAGAGCGCCAGATTGAAATTGCTTACTGGGATCGCAAGGGCCTGTCCCGGATTTCGAAGAATTCCCGTCAGGACCAAGGTGTAGCCCTCGACCTGGCCCTGCCTCACTACGGCAGAGCAGAGGACTTTTTACAGAAGGTTGCAGCCCCAGAGCACCAAAACACTTATGAACTTCTGGCCCTGGATGGCATAACCAACCCTCAAAACCTGGGCATGATTATTCGCTCAGCCTGTGCCGGCGGCATCGATGGAATTATTCTGCCCAAAAAAGGCTGTGCACAGATAGACCCTCTGGTTATCAAAGCCAGCACAGGCACTCTGTTTAAAACCCGGGTTTTACGCTGTGACAAACTGGCAGCTACCCTAGGTGAGTTCCGCGAAGCAGGGGCTCAGGTTTGCGGGCTGTCATCCCACGCCCGGACGACCCTGAAAGAGGTCTCCAGTAACGTCTCCACAATTTTTGTGCTGGGCAATGAAACCCACGGTGTTAGCGATGCCGTCGCAGCTCAGTGCAATGAACTGGTGCGTATCCCCATGCAAAACGATGTGGAAAGCTTGAATGTGGCGGTCACGGCCGCACTAATTAGCTTCCGTCGAGAAATCTAACTCTGCCCCTGTGGGAGGTGCCCGCCTCCCACTCCCTCAACTTATCCCACGAGTTCAACCCCAATCTAACCAGGATTATCCACTACCCACAGATTCTGTGGATATCTCTGTGACTAACTTAGAGTAGTAAGCCGCAAAGGCCCGCCATTTGGTCTTTGTGACAATATGAAGAAAAAATAAACAACCCGGGAAACGCTCAAAAAATCAACGAGTTAGAGAAAACTTAGCCAAGCGTTTAGCGACAATCCGTACCAATTAAAGATCGAATAGTGAGAATGGGCCGCTGTGGAAAATGAGACGCGAAGCCCAAAACAAAAAAAGAAAGGGGTGCTAAGCACCCCCTCTCGATTCTGCAGTTACTCCCACTCAATTGTCGCGGGAGGCTTGCTGGAAACGTCGTAGACCACACGAGAGATGTGCTCTATCTCATTGATAATGCGGTTCGAAACCTTCTCAATCAGCTCATAGGGGAGATGCGCCCAGCGCGCTGTCATAAAGTCCACAGTCTCTACCGCGCGAAGAGCAACCACGTATTCATATCGACGGCCATCACCGACAACACCCACAGATTTTACCGGAAGGAATACGGCAAAGGCCTGGCTGGTTTTGTGATACCAATCGGCGTTGTGCAGCTCCTCGATAAAGATCGCATCCGCCTCTCTCAGAATATCGGCATATTCCCGCTTTACCTCACCGAGAATCCGCACGCCCAGACCCGGCCCCGGGAAGGGGTGACGGTAAACCATGTCGTAAGGCAGACCCAGCTCCAGACCGATCTTACGAACCTCGTCTTTAAACAGTTCACGCAGGGGCTCTACCAGCTCAAACTGCATATCCTCTGGTAAACCGCCCACATTGTGGTGAGACTTAATCACATGGGCCTTGCCGGTTTTTGCGGCGGCAGACTCAATAACGTCTGGGTAAATAGTGCCCTGAGCCAGGAATTTCACGTTCTGTAACTTGGAAGCTTCGCGATCAAAAATCTCAATAAAGGTATTACCAATGATTTTGCGCTTGGCCTCAGGGTCTTTTTCACCTTGGAGGCGCCCAAGGAAATCCTCTTCCGCATCAGAACGGATAACGCGAACGCCCATATTGTCGGCGAACATCTGCATTACCTGGTCGCCTTCGTTTTTACGCAGAAGGCCATTATCTACAAATACGCAGGTCAGCTGATCGCCAATAGCCTTGTGCAGCAAAGCGGCTACCACAGAGCTGTCGACACCACCGGATAAACCGAGCAGCACCTTGCCCTCGCCCACCTGATCGCGGACTTTAGCAATAGAGTCTTCAATAATGTTCGCGGGAGTCCAGAGTTTCTCACACCCGCAAATATCAATCACAAAGTGCTCATAAATACGCATGCCTTGCAAGGTATGAGTCACTTCCGGATGGAACTGTACACCGAAGAAATTCTTCTCAGCGTGGTACATACCGGCAATTGGACAGGAATCGGTGGAAGCCAGCAGCTCAAAGCCCTCCGGCATCGCCACTACCTTGTCGCCGTGGCTCATCCAAACATCCAGTAGGGCACTGCCATCATCAGCGATATGATCTTTGATATCGCTCAACAGGCTGGATTGGCCTTCAGCTTTTACCTGGGCATAGCCAAATTCACGAATATCGCTGCCCTGTACAGTGCCCCCAAGCTGATGGGCCATGGTCTGCATGCCATAGCAAATGCCCAGCACCGGCACGCCCAGGTTATAAACCACTTCCGGCGCGCGCGGGGAGCCCTCTTCCGGTACCGACTCGGGGCCACCGGCGAGAATAATGCCCTTGGGCTGATACTCACGAATTTCCTCTTCGGTCATATCGAAAGCGCGAATTTCAGAAAATACGCCCAGCTCGCGGACACGGCGGGCAATCAATTGTGTGTACTGGGACCCGAAGTCGAGAATGAGTATTCGGCTGGAATGGATATCTTGGCTCATGACTTACTCGATAACTGGATTAAATAACGGCAAACGGACCTTAAAGGTCCGTTTGCTGCTTGTTCCGTCTAAATTTTTTCACCTGGAGAAGGTCGAAGGCTTAGCGTCGGCCCACCGGGTAGTTGGGGGCTTCTTTAGTAATTTGAACATCGTGGACATGGGACTCACCCATACCGGCTGCCGTGACCCGCACAAACTCAGGACGAGTGCGCATGGTCTCGATATCGACACTGCCGGTGTAACCCATGGCTGAACGCAAACCACCCATCATCTGATGAACAATGGCTGACAGCGGGCCTTTATAAGGCACTCGACCTTCGATACCTTCCGGTACCAGTTTTTCAGCGCCCTTGCTCGCATCCTGGAAATAGCGATCGGAAGAACCCTGGGTGCGAGACATAGCACCGAGAGAACCCATCCCACGATAGGACTTGTAAGTACGGCCCTGATAGAGCTCAACTTCGCCCGGCGCCTCTTCGGTACCGGCGAACATGGAACCCATCATAACTGATGAGGCGCCGGCAACAATTGCCTTGGAGATATCGCCGGAGTAACGGATACCACCGTCGGCGATCATGGGCACACCAAATTCTTTAAGGGCTGTGGCAACCTCTGCAATTGCCGTCACCTGGGGTACGCCGATACCCGTTACGATGCGGGTGGTACAGATAGAACCGGGGCCGATACCCACTTTAACCGCATCCGCACCGGCCTCAACCAGTGCACGCGCTGCGTCAGCCGTAGCGATGTTGCCACCGATCACGTCCACCTGGGGGTGCATTTCCTTAATGCGGCGCACGCGCTCAATCACATTGCGGGAGTGACCGTGAGCGGTATCTACTACCAGCACATCAACGCCGGCTTCTACCAATGCAGCTACGCGATCATCGGTGTCCGGGCTGGTGCCCACAGACGCGCCCACGCGCAGGCGACCGTCGGAATCCTTACAGGAGTTCGGGTACTGCTCTGCTTTGTTAAAGTCTTTAACAGTAATCAGGCCACGTAACTCAAAGTTGTCGTTAACCACCAGTACCTTTTCGATACGGTGTTTATGCAGCAGTTCGCGTACTTCGTCGGGGCTCGCATCTTCGTGGGCCGTCACCAGACGCTCTTTCGGCGTCATGATGCTGGCGACACTGACATCGAGGTCAGTTAAGAAGCGAACGTCGCGGCTGGTAACGATACCTACCAAATCGCCACGATCCATTACCGGCACACCGGAAATATTGTGGTGACTGGTCAGCGCGATCAACTCGCGCACAGTGGCATCGGACTCAATAGTAATAGGGTCTTTTACAACACCGGCTTCAAACTTCTTCACCGCGCGAACGGCAAGAGCTTGCTCTTCTATCGACATACTCTTGTGAATAATGCCGATACCCCCTTCCTGGGCCAACGCAATGGCCAGGCGAGCTTCCGTCACCGTATCCATAGCAGCGGACACAATGGGGATGTTCAGGGTAATGTTGCGGGAGAGTTGGGTTTTTAAACTCACATCCTTGGCCGTGACCTCGGAATATCCGGGCACAAGTAGGACGTCGTCAAAAGTGAGGGCTTCGCGCGCGATGCGCAGATTGGATTCAGACATTGTTGACACTCAAACCTCGAATAGGCGGGATTGGGTATCGGCGCGATTATACCCCTACGCGCCCAAAGCGCAAACATCAATTTGCAGAAAAACGGATTTGTACAGTAAAGCTCTTTACCTATAAGGGCGATACTGCAATATTGCTCCACCCAATACGCCCGACGAGATTCACCGATGCAGACAATTCCCCCTAGTCAAAATGCCAAGCGCAGCGTGCTGTCGGTCAGTGACCTGAATCGGGAAGTTAAACATCTTCTGGAAAACAGTGTGCCCCTTCTATGGATCAGTGGGGAGATTTCCAATTTTTCCATGCCCAGCTCCGGGCACTGGTATTTTAGCCTTAAAGATGCGCGAGCCCAGGTGCGCTGCGCCATGTTTCGCGGTCGCAATCGCAGTGTCGCCTTTCGGCCGCAAAATGGTCGCGAGGTTTTAATCAGGGCCAGGGTGAGCCTCTACGAAGGGCGCGGAGAATTCCAGTTAATCGTTGAGCATATGGAGGAGGCCGGCTTTGGCGCCCTGATGCGCCAGCTGGAACAGCTCAAAGCAAAACTGCATGCTGAGGGCCTGTTCGACACAAGCAGAAAACGCTCTCTTCCGTTTTTGCCAACCAATATCGGCATTGTCACTTCGCCGACAGGCGCGGCAATACGGGATATGATTCACGTATTGGGCAGGAGACACCCTTCTGCCCAAATTGAAATCTGGCCGGTAGCCGTTCAAGGTCAGGGTGCCGCTCAGCAAATCGCGGCAGCGATTGAAAAAGCGGGCCGCAGTGGTCGCCACGATTTATTAATTGTCGGTCGCGGCGGAGGCTCCCTGGAAGACCTGTGGTCTTTTAATGAAGAAATTGTCGCCCGCGCACTGGCCGCAAGTCCTATTCCCACTATTTCTGCAGTCGGCCACGAAACCGATACGACTATTGCAGATTTAGCCGCAGACCTGCGCGCACCCACCCCTTCTGCTGCGGCGGAAATAGCCAGCGCCAATGCTGCAGAAATTTTACAGCGGCTTGACCAGGTCCAGCGCAGATTGCACCGCGCCATGGACAACCAACTAAAGCATTTATCTCAACAGGTTCAATTGCGACGCAACCGTTTGCGCCACCCCAAGGAGCAGCTCCTCAACCAGGCCCAACGGCTGGATCATTTGGAGATGCGCCTGGTAGCAGCTTGCCAACAGCAAACCCAAAGTCGCAAATCCCAATTGGATTCCGCCTCCAGAGCTTTTGCCCACAACCTACCGACACGCCGACTCGACAACAGTCGAAAGCAGTTAATCCAACTCAAGGGAAACCTGGAGCGTGCGATGCAACTGATATTACAGCGCGGCAGTGACAAACTCTCCCACGGGGCCCAATTACTACAAAACATCAGTCCCCTGGCAGTATTGCAGCGAGGCTACGCCATTGTTCTGGATTCAGAAAATCGCGCAATTCGCGATAGTGCAGAATTGGATACCGACCAGCAAGTCCATATTAAGCTGGCCAAAGGGAACTTCACTGCAAAAGTTAAAACCATCGAAAACTGATTTCTTTAACAATTCAAGAGCGCAAATCAAGCGACACTATAATGGTTGAGGTAGAGTGCCTTCGGAGCAATATATGGATAGTGAATCTACTGCTATCCACCTCAACCAGTGGACTTTAATACTACTTTCAGTACTACTGCTTGCCCTTGCAGCCTGCACGGAACCAGAGCGTGATTCTGGAGTAGCCGAATCAGTCACCATGTCAGCTGCCGAAGCGCAGGATGCCGACAAGCGATCAGGGCAACTGCCTGAAGTAACCCCCGCTAAAGAACAGCAAGTCAACTACATCGAAGCCGGTGACCTTAGGGACATAAGAAAACACGGCACAATTCGGTTCGTTAATTTAACCGGTGCTTCCGAGGACCTGTTACCTCGTGACGATGTAGTGAGTCTCCGTCACTTCGAACTGGCCAACAAACTGGCCAAACAGTTAAAGCTGGAACCCAAGTGGATAAAAGCTGAAACACCCGATGACGCGGTGCAAATGCTGATCGATGGCCAGGCAGATGTAATCGCCTATAACCTGACTGTCACTAACGCCCGTGAAGAAATTATTGACTTCACGGTTCCTCTTCGCCATTCGCGGTTAGTACTCGTCACTGGCCCAGAAGGTCCAGATATTTCAGATGCGAGCAAATTAAAGGACCTGGAATTTATTATCCCCGCCGGCTCCTCTATTAAAGAAACTGCAGAGCAACTTGTTGCCGAAAATCCAAACTCAAACCTAACTATTCGAGAAATTGATATCAATGGTAACCGAGATACGCTGTTGGATATCATTAATGGCCAAAAGAACCGTGTTGCTATTTTGGAAGATTTTTCAGCCCAGGATTTGCGCAATTACCGCGATGACATGCGGATTGGTGCAGATGTATCTGAAGTACAAAATATTGCCTGGGGCGTACGCAAAGACTCCAAACGCCTGCATACCACTCTCGATAATTTTTTGACCCGCAACCTGGTTAAATCCCAGGAAGAACGCATTACCGATTGGAAGGGTATTAAAAAATCGGGAGTAATCAGGCTACTCACTTATAACGGGCCGACAACCTATTTCTTATGGAAAGGGGTATTAATGGGGTTTGACTACGACCTGGCCCAGGCTTTTGCCAATAAGCACAAACTCCAACTCCAGGTTATTGTTGTCCCCTACGAAGAAGACCTTGCCGACTGGCTGAGGGCGGGTCGCGGTGACTTTGCCGGGGCTGAACTCAATATTACCAGTGCCCGTGAAGACCAGGGCATGGTATTCACCAAGCCCTATGTCGAATCCACAGACCAGATCGTCAGTGGTAAAGGCAGCCCCCCTATTACCCAGATTCAGGATCTTAATGGCCGTAAATTAACTCTACGCGCCTATTCATCATTTATTGAAACCGCTGAAACACTGAAAGAAGCAGGTATTGATGTCGATATCCGTGTGGCGCCGCCAGATATTTCCCAGTCACAAATCTTCTCATTAATCGCCGACGGGCTGGTAGATGCGACTATATCCCACTCCGGTCGAGCCAAGATTGAGGCATCCGTTCAGCCACAACTGGTACTCGGAACTCTTATCGGTGACCCGCGTCCACAGGGCTGGATGGTATTAAGACAAAATTGGCACCTGCTACAGAACTTGAATAAGTTTTTGAAAAATTACAGAAAAACGAGCCAATATCAAAAACAATACCAGGCTTATTTTGAGCCGAACAAACGATTTACCCAGCGAGTAAGTTCCCGGGTAATACCGGGAGAAAACCTCTCTCCTTACGATGAGTTGGTGAAGGAATCCGCCTTTAAATACGATTTTGATTGGCGCATGATCGTCGCGCAGATGTGGCAGGAAAGCAATTTCAACCCTAAAGCTGTATCTCCAGTTGGCGCGCAGGGATTGATGCAGGTAATGCCTGCCACAGCCGAGGAAATGGGATTTCCTCCGCCGCTGTTCGAACCTGAAAGAGGTATTAAAGCGGGGGTAAAATATATGGATTGGGTGCGCGATCGCTTTAATCCCGCTTTGCCAACCGTAAATAAACTCTGGTTTACTCTCGCTTCCTACAATGCAGGATACGGCCACTTACTCGATGCCCAGCGGCTGGCTAAAGAACTGGGACTGGATCCCAATGTGTGGTTCGACAATGTGGAAGTCGCCATGCTGAAACTGGCCCAGCCCCAGTACTTTAAACGGGCTAGATACGGCTATGTGAGAGGCTCCGAGCCCGTGCAGTATGTACGCAATATCAGCAATCTATACAAAGCCTATGTGGAAATGATGAGCGATGATGTGACAGTCCGCCCACCTCTCCAGCGCCTGCCCGGCAAAATCTATTGTGAACCCGGGGATGTGCCTGAGGGCGTTATTCAGCGGATGCCCAGTTACTCCTCGCCCTAGGCAGCCACAAGTCCTTACAAGGTTAAAACGATTTTTCCGGTGATAGTACCGGACTCCAGTAATTTATGGGCCTCAACCGCCTGATGCAGAGGAAATTCAGCGGCTAGTTGCGGCCGCACTTTACCCGCTTCAATCAGCGGCCAAACCTTCTGTTCCAGCGATTTCGCAATACCGGCTTTAACTTCTGGCGAGCGAACCCTCAGAGTTGAGCCGGTCAATGTAAGTCGTTTCAACATCACCGGCATCATATTTACTTCTACTTTAGCGCCAGCCAGGTAGGCAATATTCACGATTCTGCCGTCGTTAGCGGCCACACGAATATTGCTATTGATATAGCTACCGCCCACCATATCCAAGATAACATCAGCTCCGTGATCATCTGTCATCTCGCGCACAACGGAGACAAAATCTTCATCCCGATAGTTGACCGCCTTCTCCGCCCCCAAAGCCACACAGGCTGCGCATTTATCTTCTGTTCCCGCAGTAGTGAAAACCCGGGCTCCCAAATGATGGGCCAGCTGGATCGCCGTGGTACCAATGCCGGAGGAACCACCATGGATTAAAATCACCTCGCCCGGTTTTAAACCGGCGCGGTCAAATACATTAGTCCATACGGTGAAAAAAGTTTCCGGCAATGCAGCTGCCTCAACAAGACTAAGGCCTGCGGGAACCGGGAGGCATTGTCCCTCTGGAGCTACTGCAAACTCTGCGTAACCTCCACCATTGGTCAGGGCACAAACTTTATCTCCCACTTGCCAGCGCACAACTTTTTCCCCGACTTCAACAACCTCACCAGCCACCTCCAATCCCAATACCGGCGATGCTCCGGGAGGTGCCGGATAATGCCCTTGGCGCTGCACAATATCAGGGCGATTAACCCCAGCTGCGGCTACACGGATAAGGACTTCGTCTGCGCCGGGAGCAGGCTTATCCATCTCCTGCAATTGCATGACTTCAGGCCCACCAAATGTAGGCAGATCAATAAACCGCATATTTTTCCCCTTTATAGGTTCACTTTTATTGCCACGCTAACAAAACAAGAGTATCAAAAATCATCAAGCAGTTTTTATTCAACACGCAGCCCAATAAAAAACGGCCAGCCCCATCACAACTTTTAATTGCGAAAAGGAACTGGCCGTTTTGAAGTCTGCTGACTTAAAAAATATTTTCTCTAAGCAGCAAATTCTCAGCCGGGATTAGAGTTCGTAAATAAACTCAATCCCCATAACACGACCTTTATTCAGCGGGGTAAAGCTGGCACCGATACCACCAAGGGTAACTGGTAGCTGCGTGTCATTACCCTCAGTAACTTCATCAAGCATATTTTTGCCGAATACAGAAACTGTATATTGGCCGCTATCCGCAGTATAACCAATACTAAAGTCCACCATTTCCACTTCAGACAACATGCCTCTGTTGTCATCCGTATAAGGTGCTTCATCGCGATGATTGTAGTTAATGCGGGAGGTGATTGTTCCGTAGGAACCCAGAGACAAATCGTGCACTAACCCTATACCATAAGTCCATGGCGCCAAGCGTGGGATCTCGAGACCCAGGTCTTCATCATCCACAAGGCCGTCACCATTCAGGTCACCGAGTACCTTATCGTAATCGCCATCTACATAGCCCACGTTGAAGGTAAGCAGCAGGTTTTCACTGAGCGCAGCCATGGTCTCCAGTTCAGCACCACGAATTGTCGCATCTGCGGTGTTTCGAATGATTTGCGCCACACCGGTCACTGCGTCAGCGAGATTCTCCTCCCGCTGCATATCATCAATAGTGTTGTGGAATACCGCCATATTGGTACGAACACGGCCATCGAGCCAGTCTACCTTAGCCCCAATTTCGAAGCTGCTTTGCTCTTCCTGGTCCGTTGCCTGCGGGGTATAAGGCATTCCTGTGGTCGGATCTATACCTGCGTTGCGGAAGTTGTACCCTCCACTGCGGAAACCCTTGGTCCAGAATGTATAGAGCTGCGTCTCGTCTGAAACAGTCCACTGCAAGCCAACTTTGGGAGTGAAGGCATTCCAGCTTTCGCTATCTTCAAAGTCGTAGGCAGCACAGCCGTCCAGTGTGCAGAGGTTCAGGGGAATAGAGGCAATCTTCGCGTCTTTCTCCTCACTCGAGTAGCGTCCACCCAGGGTCAACACCCAGGCCTCATTCAGATCGATATCAGCCTGGGTAAAGAATCCATAAGTGCTGTGATCCTGCACACCACCACCGGTCCAATCGATAATGCCGCCCTCACCGTCGGACAGCAAACGATTTTCCAGGTAGGTTACATCCTGAGAGAACCAATAGGCACCGGCAGTGATGGCCGTGCGACCGAAACGGCCGGCATAGCGCAACTCGTTACTCAACTGGCTCTGATCCACGCTTGAGTCCGCATGGAAACCAACAAAAGGCAGGGAATCAATATCCCCTAAGCCCCGCGCCTCATATTCACGCCAAGCCAGGATATTTGTGATGGTGCCATCACCGAACTCAACATCTTTATTGAACTCAGTAATGATCTGGGACCACTCGTCTTTTTGATAACCCTCTTCGTCCTGGGCCACCTCAAAAGAATCTTCACTGTTGTCCCAATCAGGAATACCGAAAGCCTCAGCAATCTGGGTCGCACTGGGGTAGGCAACAAAACCGTCATCAGTGCTAACTATGTAAGGTTCATTACCACGGTTTTGCGCAACAACTCCATCGGAGTCCATGCGGCCGTGCTCCATCCGCACAAGCAGCTCTGCCGTTTCATTGAGTTGAACACTAAAGCTTGGGCGAATAAACCAGCTGTCAGAGGCACCGGCATTATCATTGCCGGTGGCAACATTTTCGAACCAGCCACGGTCATCGTTGTAGTAAACGGTCAGACGGCCGTTAACATCGTCAGAGATGGCACCATTAATTGAACCCGCAGTCACCACATCCAGATTATCCGTTGTGGACACCTTGACGCGAGCAGAGAATTCATCAGTTGGGCGCGCTGTTTTAACTACGACAGCACCACCGGTAACATTACGACCAAAGAGCAGGCCCTGCGGACCACGGAGAACTTCGATACCCTCCAGGTCAAACACATCGGTAACAACACCCGCATTCACACCGAGGTACATACCATCGACAAAGACCCCTACTGTGGGATCAATTGATGGAATAGAGCTATTCACTCCAAGACCGCGCACCGTGAAGTTTGCCGTATTTTTTACGGTACCCACATCCTCCAGCTGGACGTTGGGCATTTTGAAAGAAAGGCTTTGTAAATCCCTAGTTTGCAGAGCCTCCAGTTGGTCACCGGAATAAGCGGTTGCCGCTACCGGAACATCCTGAAGTAATTCTGCGTCTGCACGCTTACGGGCTGTTACCTGCACTTCTTCCATAAGGGTGCCGACTGCTCCCTCTGCGGCATAACTGGGGCTAATACCACTGGCTAACCAAAGAGTTGCTACGGAACAGGCGGAAAGCAGAGCAGAGTGCTGCTTGGGTTTTGACGGACTTCCCATGTTTTCTCTCCATTGTTTTATTTTTTTTATGTACAACAACGGACTTATCGCAATCGGTACTGCCTGGCTCCACCGCTCTACCTCTATAAAGAGGCTCCGACTAAGTGAAGCTCCGATTCAAGACCGCGCTGATAAAGAGGCACAGATTTCGTAGTGAATCTGTGACATGGACAGGTTACAGGCTCACAACCGTGTGTGGAAGTCTATTTAACGTAAATGTCTGTAAAAATAACTCAATTAGTCTGGAAAGTTCTTTCAACTTGAAGAAAAAAATTAAAGGGAATGGAAAAAATAAAATTATGCACTGTTTAAGGGCGATACCTTAAGTTGCCCTTTTACATAGAAAATTGATTATTTTCAAAAAAGCCAATGACAATATGTATCTAAACCACCCCAAAAACACAAAACTTTTTGTCTATTTTAAATTATTACACTCTGAGCTCTTTTAGTTCAGCCTGAAAATGCCCTTCGATATTTCAGATTACCGGCAATTCAAAACTAATAAACTCAACTAACCTGGTACATTTAAATACATTAAATTTGACCAACGGGTCCGCCTGAAAAATAAATTTCCATTAAAGCTAGGAGCTATTTCGGCGCAATAGATGTGTCATCACCACCTGCAGCCACATGGGAAAGTATTTCATTTATTTCCGCTGCATCGAGGGTTTCTTTTTCTAAAAGAGCCCCAGCCAATACATCCAATTTCTTGCGATTTTTTGTCAGCAACTGATCTACTTTCATCTCAATTCCGCTGATCAAAGCAATAATTTCGTCATCAATAATCTCTGAGGTGTGTTCGCTGAAGTCCTTCTGCTGGGCCATCTCACGCCCCAGAAATATATGCTCCTCTCCCCGGCGGAAAGCAACGGGGCCTAATTTTTCACTCATCCCCCAATGCGTCACCATGTGACGGGCCAGTCGCGTCGCCTGCTTTAAATCTGCCTCAGCACCAGTGCTCACCTCCTTGAACACCACCCGCTCAGCAACCCTCCCCCCAAGCATTACGCCGATACGATCGCGGAGATAACTGACCTGCATACTGTGATGTTCTTCCGTGGGAATCTGCTCGGTAGCGCCGAGACTGTGCCCCCTGGGGATAATAGTTGCCTTCTCCAAAGGATCTGCATTGGGCAATAGCGTTGCTACCAACGCGTGTCCCGCTTCGTGATAGGCGATAATCCGCTTGTCCTCCTCACTGATAACCATTTCGCGCTCGCCACCGAGAACCACTTTATCCCTCGCCCTCAACAAACAATCCATATCCACTGCGGACTTATCTTCTCGCCCCGCCAACAGTGCAGCCTCATTAATCAGGTTTTCCAGATCCGCGCCGGCAAAACCTGCAGTAAGAGCCGCGAGCCGCTCTAGATCCACCTTGCCGTGCAATGGGACATCGCGGGAGTGAATTTCAAGAATCTCCTTGCGTGCAGCCTTGTCTGGAAGGTCCAGAGTAATTTTTCGGTCAAAGCGCCCCGGTCTTAGCAGCGCCGCATCGAGAACGTCGGGCCTGTTGGTTGCCGCAACCACCACCACCGCTTCCTGGGGATCAAAGCCATCCATCTCACCAAGGATCTGATTAAGCGTCTGCTCCCGCTCATCATGTCCGCCACCAACACCCGTTCCCCGCGCCCGGCCGACGGAGTCAATCTCATCGATAAAGATAATTGAAGGGGCATCTTTCTTGGCTTCGGCAAACATATCCCGCACACGGGAAGCGCCCACCCCTACAAACATCTCAATAAACTCAGAGCCACTAATACTGAAAAATGGCGCTTCACTCTCACCGGCCAGCGCTTTCGCCATCAGGGTTTTGCCCGTACCGGGAGGCCCCATTAACAAAATGCCCCGGGGTATCTTCGCTCCGAGCTTTCGATAGTGCTCCGGGTTCTTGAGGTACCCCGCCACTTCTTGCAGGTCCTTCTTCGCATTTGCCAACCCGGCAACATCATCGAAAGTCACTTGGGACTCACTGCGCTCAAACCGCTTTGCTGGTGATCGAGCAAAACCGAAGGGACTGCCGGGAGCCCCACTGGCCATCTTTTCCTGCATTCGCCGCCCCATCCAAACCAGGAGCCCAATAATCAGTATCCAGGGTAGAAGCAGAATCAACATCCGCTGCATAAAGCCCCCTCCCGGGGACTCTGCCAGGATTTCCACCTTCTCCTTTTCCAGCAGGGGCAGCAGTTCGGGGTCTTGAACGGAAGGTAAAATGGTTGTGAAGTGCTCCGACGGTGGAGCCTTTTTTTCTTTCTCGTCAGTGTTTGGCGCCGGCACTTTGCTCGCCTCTGGCTTAAAAGTGCCGCTGACTCTATCCCCCTCGATAACCACGCTGGCAACTTTGCCTTCGGCGACCTCTTTCTTAAAGTCACTGTAAGCTAGCTCAGTCCGCTTGCCAGAAAGCTGTCCGTTAGTGCAGTACTGTACAGTCAGTATTAAAAGGAAAATCCACAGAAAATACTGAAGCCAATTCAGCGGCCCTTGCGGAACCGGCTTTCCCGATGGCGGTGAAGGAGACTCCCCCTGCGGCAGCTTTCGCTCTTGGTCCTGCTCGTCCGCCATATATTCTCACTATATCTCTGGAGAAGCCTGCCGCCGGAAGATAGGCCGGACCTGGCAATGGGCAATGGAAAAGGTGCGAATCATCGGAATCCCGGTAGAGTAATGAGTATAGTTCGCCGCCAATCACACCGAGGAATTTAATGCCTCGCCCCCGGATAACTGGCGCAATCGGTACTCAAGGCAGTATTTTTCAAAGTAAGGCTTGCAAATTGAGGAAAGGCACGGCAGAATTCGCGCCCTGTCGAGACTGGTCGACCGCTCCCAGAGGGGCCCAGAAACTCGATAAGTTGCGGATTTTTAAGGATTTTTTCCAAAAAGAGGTTGACGGCAACGAATCAACTCTCTATAGTTCGCACCCATAACGACGCGCTCGTAGCTCAGCTGGATAGAGTACCTGGCTACGAACCAGGCGGTCGGAGGTTCGAATCCTCCCGAGCGCGCCATACAAAGAAAAGGGCTTACGTTTCACGACGTAAGCCATTTTTTGTTGTAGAGCAGCTAGTGTCAAACTGCTCTTTGCACAATTTATTCTTCGCAGCCTCGCCCACCCCAGCAATCCCTATTCACTTTAAGCAATCACAAATAGCTTGAATGACCCAGCAGGGTTAGAAACAATCTCTTTCATTCGTTCCATACAGCGGATAGATATACGCACATCAGTCAGCGGGAGCAATTGCACCAACTGTGCAACCTCCAGATACGTTAATCCATTTTCATCTCACTAGGGTCCTGTGCTCGACTAGAGATTTCGACACACAAAAGAAAGTTAGGAGTTAATACTCTTCACTTGGGCCCGATCGCACTTGAAAAAGGATTGAAGCCCCCTTCCACTTTTGCAGCTGCACCTACGCCAAGATAGCAATCGATAGACTGCAATTCATTGATGCCTCAGAGAAGAAAACTCCCACCCACGCAGAGCAATAGCAGGGCAAATAAGCGCTTAAGCAATCGCGGAGATAACTTGTGAGCCAGTCGCGCTCCAAAACGGGCGAAGAACATGCTGGTGATGGCGATACCAACCATGGCTGGCAGGTAGATAAAACCAAAACTCCACTGCGGCAGTTCAGGTTGCTGCCAACCAATAACCATAAAACTCAGAGCGCCGACGGCAGCAATCGGCAAACCACAGGCTGAGGAAGTTGCCACTGCTTGCTGCATCGGCACGCTGCGCCAGGTCAGAAAGGGAACCGTCAGTGTGCCACCGCCGATGCCAAAGATGGCAGAGGCCCAGCCTGTTACCCCGCCGGCCGCTGTCAGCCCCAACTTGCCGGGAACAGCGCGGCTGGTCTTGGGCTTAAGTTCCAGTCCCATTTGAATGGCAATGGTGATAGCAAATACACCAATAACCTTTTGTAGCATCGGCCCCTGGATAGCTGCCGCTGTGAAGGAACCGAGACTTGCACCGAGAAGAATACCCAGGCTCATCCAGGCAAAAGTCGGCCATAGCACCGCGCCTTTGCGTTGATGCTCCAAAACCGAGTTAATCGAAGTAAAGACAATAGTCGCTAGCGAAGTACCCACAGCCAGGTGAGTCAGTACAAGCGGATCTATACCCTGGGCAGTAAAACTGAATACAAGCACAGGTACGATGATGATGCCACCACCGACACCAAACAGACCGGCCAGCACCCCAGCCACAGCTCCCAGCAGCAGGTAGAGTAGAAATTCCATAAATTCCTCGAATTAATTCACGCGGGTTTCTTCAGGCTGCAGGCGATGGGACAGCAAAGCTGCAACCCATTGCTCTAGTGTTTTACCCGACTGGGGACACCGCAGTAAGGTTGCGATATTGGCCTTTGAAATATAGCAGTGGCTGCCTTGCAGCAGCTTTTTGTAGGTTTAACGCCTTCACCTCACCAATCACAATCAGGTGATCTCCTGCGGCGTGTTCAGCATGAATTTCGCAATCAAGCCAATGCAGGCTGCCGGCGATAATGGGATTCCCCAGCGGCGATTCCTGCCATTCGACTTCACTCCATTTGTCCGCGCCTTGACGAGCAAATTGGTTGGAAATCTTGACCTGATCATCCGATAGGATATTGACCGAAAATCGGCCTGCCTGGCGAATTTTGGGGTAGCTGTACGAGCTTGACATAACGCTGAATGACACTAGCGGCGGGCTCGTCGATACGCTATAAAACGACTGGCAAGTGAAGCCTATCGGTTCACCCTCACAGTGCGATGCGATCACCGTAATACCGGAAGCGTAATGCCCCAGTGCTTCACGAAAGCGCAACGGTTCTATGGCTGTACTGGAAAGTGACATGGGAGCACCTAAATATTGTAGACAGCTAAACCGAGAGCTCTCTTCGGACAATTTCTGCACCTGCGCTTAATGCATTGAGCTTACCGTTCGCAACTTGACGGGATAGCGGCGCCATACCACAGTTCGTACAGGGAAAGAGATCCTTAGCATCCACATACTTGAGTGCTTTTCGCAAGGTATCGGCGACTTCCTCCGGTGTTTCAATCGTGTTGCTTGCCACATCAATAGCGCCCACCATCACTTTTTTACCACGAATCAGCTCAAGGAGATCCATTGGAACATGGGAGTTGTGGCATTCGAGCGAAATTAGATCGATATTGGATTTTTGCAGTTTTGGAAACGCTTCTTCATATTGCCTCCACTCCGAACCCAGAGTTTTCTTCCAGTCTGTATTGGCTTTGATACCGTAGCCATAGCAAATATGTACGGCAGTTTGGCACTTCAGCCCCTCAATGGCTTTTTCTAAAGTGGCAATCCCCCAGTCATTCACCTCATCAAAAAACACATTAAATGCGGGCTCATCAAATTGAATAATATCAACACCAGCAGCCTCTAGCTCACGAGCTTCCTGATTGAGAATTTTGGCAAATTCCCAGGCGAGCTTTTCGCGGCTTTTGTAGTGGCTATCGTAGAGAGTATCAATCATTGTCATTGGGCCAGGTAATGCCCACTTGATAGCTTGACTGGTTTGCTTGCGTAAAAACTTAGCATCTTGAACAAATACTGGTTGTTGCCTAGATACTTCGCCAACAACTGTCGGTACGCTCGCTTCATAGCGATTGCGGATTTTAACGGTTTCCCGCTTCTCGAAGTCAACGCCGTTGAGGTGCTCAATAAATGTAGTTACAAAATGTTGGCGGGTCTGCTCCCCGTCACTAACGATATCGATACCGGCTTGTTGTTGCTCTTGTAATGTCAGGCGCAAGGCATCCTGCTTACCCTCTTGTAATTGATCGCCCTGTAATTTCCAGGGAGACCAAAGTTTTTCGGACTCTGCGAGCCAGGATGGTTTAGGCAAGCTTCCAGCGCTTGAAGTTGGCAATAGGCGATTCATGAAAAATAATCTTATCTATATTTGTTAATTAAAGCGCGTAATTAGCGGCCCACTGATCAAGGATACTTCTGTATGGCTTGATAAATTGTTCTTCAGTAAATTTTCCTTGCTTTATAGCCAGCTGGCTACGCTCTTCCCGGTCATAAACAATTTTAGTGAGTGAATAATCCTGGTGCTTCAAGCTGGGCTGATAGCAGGTCCCCGCTACAGAGTTTGCATTATATATTTCAGGTCGATATATCTTTTGAAAGGTCTCCATCGTGCTGATAGTGCCGATAAGCTCAAGATTCGTATAATCACCAAGCAAATCACCTTGGAAGTAAAAAGCCAAAGGGGCAACACTATCCGGCGGCATAAAATAGCGAACTTGTAACCCCATTTTCTCGAAATACTCATCAGTTAAAGAGTATTCGTCCTGCCGATACTCGACACCCAGCACAGGGTGCTGGTTTTCAGTTCGATGATAAGTTTTACTGCTCGATACACTCAAACAAATAACTGGGGGCTTACTGAAGCTATCCTTGTAGGCACTTGAACTCAGAAACGATTGAAAAATTTTCCCATGAAGATCACCATAGCCCTCAGGAAGGCTAAACTTGTCTTGCTTCTTGTTATGCTCCAACAACAATACGCTGAAATCATAATCCCGCACATATGAAGAAAAGTTGTTTCCTACTATGCCCTCAATCCGTTGATTGTTTTTATGATCAACAATATTCGTCTTCAATACTTCAATGGTAGGAAAGACTTCTCCGTTGCCTTCAATATCAATATCAACAGAAATAATATCCAGCTCTACAGAATATCGATCAGCACTAGGGTTGTCCCAATGCGCCAGGGCATTGAAACGACGATCAATCATTCTCAAGGTATTGAGCAAGTTATCCCGACGGCTCTCTCCTCTCGCCAAGTTCGCAAAATTGGTCGTGATCCGCGTGCTATCCGCTGGACGATAGTTTTCATCAAAGCGTAAGTTCTTGATGCTGAATGCAAACTCTTTATTCATTGCGGCCTGGTATCCTGATTCCTAAGACAAAAACTGAGTTCGTGGCTTGGTGATTGACATTGCCAGGCAGGATAAGGCTCTTTATAAATGAACAAAAATGGTATATTTTCAACTATCCATTAATTTTATTCATGGATAGCTCGGGTACAGCTATGCTAGAGCGCACGCACTTAACAATAATCCAGGCCGTAGACCACCACGGTTCGCTAACCGCAGCGGCCAAGCACCTTTGCCTAACCCAGTCGGCGCTGAGCCACACGGTACGCAAGCTGGAACAGAATCTCGGGGCCCCTATCTGGTTGCGTGAGGGCCGCAGCTTGCGCTTGACCCAGGCTGGTGAATATCTGCTTGGATTGGCCAATCGAGTCCTGCCACAATTGGAACACGCTGAGAGCAAGCTCAAGCAAATGGCTCAAGGTGAGCGCGGTACCCTGCGTATCGGTATGGAATGCCACCCCTGCTATCAGTGGTTACTGAAAGTCGTGTCGCCATTTCTGGAAGATTGGCCGGACGTGGATGTGGATGTTAAGCAGAAATTCCAGTTTGGAGGTCTCGGCGCTTTACTGGGTTACGAAATCGACCTGCTAGTTACCCCTGACCCGTTCTATAAAGCCGGACTGCGCTTCGATCCCGTATTTGACTACGAGCAGGTGCTGGTAGTCCCTCGAGATCACCCTGTGGCAAAGCGAAAGTACCTGACAGCAGAAGACCTACGGGATCAGGTGCTGTTAACTTACCCCGTGCCGCCAGACCGTCTGGATATCTATACCCAGTTTCTCAACCCTGCGGGCGTGGTGCCACTGCGCCACAAGACCAGTGAAACTACCGATATCATGCTTCAAATGGTGGCCAGCGGCCGCGGGGTCGCAGCCCTGCCGCGCTGGCTTGCAGAGGAGTACTCTACCAAGCTGGCACTATCGGTGGTGCGCCTCGGGCGACAAGGTATTGCCAAACAGATTTTCTTAGGAACTCGTGAAGACGACAGCGAAGTTGAATACCTGAGCGCTTTTATCAAACTGGCCAGAGGTTATGAGCACTCAGAAACTAAAGCCTAATGCTGGTGAGATTTACCGTTTACTCAGGTAGCAGTTTGAACAGTCACCATAGAGTGAGAAATATTTACGAAGTACGGACCTTCCCACTAAACGCAAACACGCCCGCACAGAAAAACCTGCCAACCCTAAGTAATCCATTTGCGCTTTTCACTGCTAGCGGCGCGCCCTGGCAGTGACAAATACAGCGAGCTACGCCACTGAAATTTAATAAACAATAAATTTCAATTTGCTGGCAACGGGCCAGGCAATTGGAGGTTCGAACTTTCCCGGGCAACCCACATAAGAAGGCCTTATATCACAGGAAATAGTCTCTTCTATTTTTCTGGAGCCCTATCCAAGCCCGAATGGAGCCAGTTCAAAACGGTTTAAGATTGAACTGGAAAGGGGTTTTCAAATAAAGCTCGCTTTTCTTCCAATCTTTCCCGCAGGAATTCTTTTAACTTATTTGCTCTCACTATATGCCGTGAGTCAGTACGACTTAATAACCACAAAGCCCAAGAGGAGGGAGTTTGACGTAGGGGAAGCTGAATCACCGAAGGGTGCCCTATCGCATTGACAAACCAGCAGGGCATTCGAGCCACCCCAAATCCATTCTTTACCGCCAGAAACATGGCATGCAGGTCATCCACTCTTAATCCCGCACTGCACTTGGGAAGATCATCACACCACTCTGGCAACTGCTCCTCCGCCGACCAAAGTACTGCTTTAACTTCATTGCTGATGACCAGTGAACGATGAGCGTAAACTCCCATTTCCAGCTGGGCAAACTGAATACCAGTAAGAAGGTCAGGTGGCTCAGGCGTAAATCTTAGAGCGACGTCTGCCTCGATATTTGCCAGGTCCTTCAAGCTACTGGAAGCCAAAACCCTCAGGGATATGTCTGGATGATCAGCCTGGAACTGGCACAGATCCTCTAACAGTAACTGGTTGAGTAAATCATGGGGTAACGTAAGAACAAGGGGACCTGCCATGCGGCTATCCGCCCCACTGATCCGCTCTTCCAGCATTAAGTTTTGAACCTCCAATTTCTCGGCTATCGGCAAAATTGCCTCTGCCGCCTCTGTAAGGGCATAGCCCCTCGGCGTGCGATGAAATAAAAGCACACCATGAGACTGCTCCAGAGATTGAATACGCCGGGAAACCGTAGCGTGATTAACATCTAACACCTTGGCAGCCGCAGACACCGTGCCATTGCGCGCAAGTGCAAGGAAGTAGCGGATGTCATCCCAATTAGTCATTTTGCCTCTTCTCTCGTCCACTCTTTCTTATTTCTGTGCATATTTGCACAAAGGCTGTTAAGAATCGATTATTTATTATCAGACTTGAGCTGGATAACCTCTGCGCTGTACCAAATACAACACGGCGAGGAGACTCCCATGCCCGACCTGTTTACCCCTTTATCCTTGGGTGATTACACCCTTAAAAACCGAGTAGTCATGGCTCCACTGAGCCGCAGCCGCGCCAACAGTAATGGCGTCCCCCAACCCATATCTGCTCAGTATTATCGGCAGAGAGCGAGTGCGGGGCTGATCATCGCTGAGGCTACAGCAACATCCCCAACTGGACGCGGCTGGATCAACGGGCCCGGTATCTACACTCGAGAACAAATAGCAGGCTGGCAGCAAATCAGTGAAGAAGTCCACAGAGATGAAGGAGTTATCTTTGTACAGCTATGGCATATGGGTGCGGCTGTGCACCCAGATTTTCTTGGCGGGAACAAACCGGTTTCAGCCTCACAGATTACCCTTGAAGGCACACTTCCGACCCCCATTGGGCGCGACCGCCCTTTCAAGCAAGCACGTTCCCTCAGCAAAACAGAAATTCGAAAAATAATTACTGAATTTGCCCAGGCAGCAAAGAACGCCATTGCTGCAGGGCTCGACGGCATCGAACTACATGCCGCAAACAGCTTCCTGATCGATCAATTCACGCGAGATGGCAGCAATCTGCGTACTGATGAATACGGTGGATCTATCGACAAACGCCTACGGTTTCTTAGCGAAGTTACTGACGCTGTTTGCGATGCTATCGGAAGTGGCAAGGTCGGTATTCGGCTATCTCCGAGCAATGAGATCTGGCAAGTGAAAGACAGCCAGTACCGGGACACCTACGCGCGAGCAGTAGAGCTACTTAATCCTCTCGACCTAGCCTATCTGCACTTACTCGAACCTCGTCCTGACTCAGGTCATGATATTCAAACTATCGATTACCAAACCCCAAATCTACGTCAGATATATAACGGCATTCTAATTTCAAACGGCGGTCACAGTGCCGCCTCAGCCAAGCAAATGATTCTCAATGATGGCTCTGATGCTGTTTCTTTCGGAAAACCCTTTATCGCCAACCCGGATCTGGTTGAGCGATTTCGCCATGGCTGGCCAATCAACACCGGGAACAGATCCACTTACTACACCAATGGCCCTGAAGGCTATATCGACTATCCCACATTCACTGCGGAAGCCTCCTCACCAGTATAAACCGCAAGAAAAAAGAAATTCACATTAGGAGTTTTACTATGTTCCAGAAAAAAAATGCCCTTATAGTTACCGGTGCAAGTCGTGGGCTGGGAGTGGATATCGCTGCAGAGGCTTACCGACAAGGCTTCCCCGTTGCCCTATTGGCCCGCAATTCACAGGACCTTCAGAAAGTTTCCGAGCAATTTGACGATCCCTCAAGAGTGCTAGCTTTGCAAGTTGATATCACTAACCCCAAAGCCACAAAGGAAGCAGTCGCAGCTATTCGCAGCAAATTCGGTGGCATCTCTGCACTGGTAAATAATGCCGGAACCTGGACAGGTGGAGATACAGTAACCAATATCAGCGAGCAGGACTTCGACCGATCGATTACCCTAAATTTTAAAACCGCTTTCCATATCACCCAAGAAGTTCTCTCGATATGGAAGCTGGATGGACAGCCACCCTTAGCCATTATGAATATTGGCGCTTCAGCTTCGGTAGATAGCTTTGCTCATGTTTTTTCCTTCGCTGCTGCCAAGGGAGCTCTACGAATGATGTCCCAGTCCCTGGCTGCAGAACTTGGGGCAAAGGGAGTACATGTATCTCACTTATTAATTGAAGGTATCCTTGATAATACTCGAAGTCGTAATTTTCCTGGGAATGAAGACCTGGGAAATGAGCACTTTATCGATCAAGCGGCCTTATCCAGACAAATCCTTCATGTACTTCAGCAGGAGAAATCCTGCTGGACCTTTGAGTGGAATGTAAAGCCAAGCGTGGCAACCTGACACTGAACTCTTCAAGTAAAAAAGAGCCGAGGGAAACTCGGCTCTCCTAATGCAATACAGTCTTATCGGTAATCAGTAACAGGGGGTCATTTACAAATATCCTGCTTCTGCACCACATCGTATTTCTGCAATAGGGCTTTGTAGCGGCCACTGCTGCACAGCTCTGCCAGCCCGCGATTAAAGTCATCCCGCACTTTTTCATCGCGGAAACCGACTCGAAAGTCTGTCATCATTGGAAATATCTGGAATAGGTCAACCTGAGCCATGGTATGACCCATTTTATTGCTGTAGTACTTAAATAGCTCCATATCCACCACGGCGACCGCATCTGGCATTTTCCAGAATTGGGCAACCAAGTCACGAGCTGTTGGCGCCTGCATAACATTCTGTTTCTGGGTGCCGTTGGGCCCAAACATTTTTTCAAATTCGGGCCCAAGATCCATGGGAGCTCCCTGCCAAGTGATCACTTTCTTACCCGCGAGATCTGCAATACTGCCAATCTTCATTTCTGCGCTGGCTTTAGCAATAGCGTAATTGGCGAAGCTGATCATATTGTTCGAGTAAAATAGGCCATCACTCTTCTTGAGTACATTCACCGCTGCCTGAACCATACCCTGCTCAAGTGCTGGGGCCGTCTCCGCAAACCCCATCTGTACGAACTCCAACTTATAGCCAGGGAGAGCTTGCCGAACGATATCTATTTCCAAACCAGTGGTCGCACCATCAATCACATAGGGCGGTGCATCCCCGGCGATCGCCACTTTTAACGGAGTTTCACCGGACTGGGCCAGCACCTGGGTACAGACTCCAAACATCAAGATAAGAAGGGCCAATAGCGAACGCATAAGCTTCTCCACAGTGACAGGAAAATCACCCAGACGCTCTAAGTGTTGGCAGACATCCCCCATTTATCAAGCTTCGCTTCCGGATAACTCTATCCATCCGCAACCTTGAATTCGGCAGTAAACTCCCCATTCTAAAATCAGGCAAATAGTAATTTGTCGCAACTGGGGCATACCGGGTAAAACAGTGATACATGAGATTGCCGATATTCTGATTGAGAATGAAACAAAGCTGCATCAGTTCGAGATACGCAAAGACCCTGAAGTCATTAGCAAGCTACTAAGCCCTGATTTTATAGAGGTAGGGAAATCCGGGCGGACCTTTGATTTCAAGGCAATAGTGCGATCAATGCAACAGGAGGAAAATACGGGCTGGGAAATTCACAGCCAAAACTATGAATGCATTCCTCTCTCTGACACAGTCATTATGCTGTTGTATAAATCTGCACGGCGAGGCCAGCAAGGGGAGTACAAGGGGTTTTGTAAGCGATCATCTATTTGGATTAGAAGTAAAGGGCAGTGGCAAATGAAATTTCACCAGGGGACTCCCTGCCAAGAATTTAAGCTGGAAGATAATATCTCACGCAAACAACCGGCGTTTAAGCTGTGAGTGCTTTTATCGCAATTATCCTGCTGGCCCTGGCGATATGGCTAGTTCCCCACTTCTACCGACAGTGGCGCATTTTTTACCTCCGCTCACAACCCTTAACACGGGAACAGCTACAACTCATTAGGGAAAATCTTCCTCTCTATCACTACCTTAACTCCAATCAACAGCAAGAGTTATGCAGTAATATCGCCCTATTTCTCCACGGCAAAGAGTTTGTCGGTTGCGAGGGGCTTCAGGTCAATGAACGCATGAAGGTGGCCATCGCTGCCCATGCGTGCCTGCTCCTATTGGGCCGCAAGAATGAATGCTACCCCAACCTTTACAGCCTGTTGCTCTACCCGGACACCTATGTCGCTCACGAAACCCGTCGGGAAGGCTATATAGAAACAGCCAGGCACAGTGCCCGTGAAGGGGAGGCACATTATCGTGGACCCGTAGTCCTCTCCTGGGGAGACCTGGAGAAAGATTTACAATCGCCTGAACGGGGCCACAATGTCGCCCTGCACGAGTTCGCCCATAAAGTCGATGAAGAGGATGGTTACTTTGATGGCCGCCCTCTATTTGAAAGCAGTGATGAAGGGGCCACCTGGGCTGAGGTTATGAGCCGGGAATTCCACCGCTTGAGACAAAGAGCTGAATTCGGTGAGTTTCCTGGTGATACACCCTCTGTGCTCGATTTATACGGCGCCCAGTCTCCCGCTGAGTTCTTTGCTGTAGCAACAGAAAGTTTCTATACGATCCCAACGGCTATGCACGCCTTACACCCAGAGCTCTATAAGGAGTTAAGCCATTTCTATCGAATTGATCCCGCCGAACTAATACGCGGAAAAAGTACCGTGGCCTGACAAATACGCTACCAGTCCGGTTTCTGTCCTCCTGCTATGCTTATTTCGTGCACCAGCGGAGTTGGAATAGTGGCCAATACGCATTGTTTAAGATTCGCTCTTGTGGGACTGGTTGTTCTTTTGGCCATGACTCAACCGGCCACAGCAGATATCGCCACAAACCAACAGGATGCAAAGGCTCTGATAGAGCGCCTTGAAAAACTGTATCTCAAGGGCCCTACTCCTGTCTTTGTTCTACAGCTGGAAAAAAATACTCTACCGGACGCTAAGTTACAGGCTTTTGCAATGGAGCAACGCCTTATTAACTTATCGGACTTGAGAAGTAATGCACTATCTCTGCATCGTTTTGGTGGCTTACCGGGACATAGTACGAGAGCATTTTTTACTCGAATTACGACAGCAGAAATTCAAGCTAATACCCTGTTACCTAACCTGATTCAAGCATTGGGTATCTCACCCGAGCAGATCGCCCAATACCAACCACTCGCAGGTGCCCAAGCCTATCCAGCCTATACTACCTGGCTAGCCAACTACGCTACACCCGCCGAAATTGCCGCTGCCCTGTTAATCAACTTTCAGAGTTTTGGCAAAAATGCTGAGCGCGTTGCAAAAGCTCTCAAACAAAATAAACGCTTTACCAATGAACAGCTCAGTTTCTTAATGACTTTTAGCCAACTTCCAGAAGGGTTTAGGGAACAGGCTATCGATATAATTGCAAGAGGACTAGCTTCAGGTGTTCGAGAAAATGATATTGCCATTCGCGTGCGGTTAATCCAAGCCTATGAACGGGAGTTTTGGCGGGCATTTGAAACAAGCAACATTCGCAATTAGTACGATAGCTCAAACTCTCTAACTTATCGGCATTACTTAACCGCCAAAGATATACCTAAAATTCTTGATTGACCTAGTAAAAACTACTTTTATTCTCTCAAGCCGAAAGAACTTCCCCTATTACGAAATATATTGTAGACAATGAAAAAAATGGATCTCACAATACTTATATGGAAAGTAAAGGTAGACTTAAAAATGAGTGAATATGCGGAATTCAAGGATGAAAACTTCAGGTTATTAGTCCTGGATAAGTTAATGTACCATTATAAGGTAATACAGCCTGAATTCGATATTTTTCAGTTTGCCGATAGTTACACCAAAAGAAATATAGATATAGAAGAAGAAGGGTACGAGCCTATCCCCGAAGCTCTCGACCACTTCCGGTCCATTCAAATTAAGAAAGAATGGCTAAAGGATATAACTGACCTTCATCAGGATGGGGGTGGCCATATCTGGTTACAAATCATTCCCTTCTGGTGTGGAACTACTGACGACTTTGATATCCATTCCACCGAAGACACAAACCTCCTACCAAACCTGAAAAAGCTCATACTTTTCTACAATGAAGAAAATCCAGAAATTTTAGAAGATTTCAAAAGAAAAGGCATAGAGGCCAAATGGGTATAACTCTAAAAAATTACTATCAGGCAAAAAATATTTAAATTCTAACCAATATCGTATATCAGCCTGCCCATTACTTGAAACTAATGTTCTGAGTTTGAGATACCGCCAAGCAGCGACAAAGTAAACCTCAGATGTGAAAATTTTGACTTTCCTCACTTCCAATTGAATACAGATATTACTTATAGTACACGCAAAATCTGGAACTAATTTAGAAAACACTACTCTATAGTCCCGCAAAAGATCACATCAGCAAGGATTAGTTTGTGAAACGTATTATTTCTTTAGTATCAGCCTCTCTAGTTTGTGTATCATGTGCCACAGTGAAGACAGTTAACCCTAAGAATAATCAGGTAGATATCACTCATAGAGGCCACAAAAGCTATTGCGAAAGTATTCCAAGAGTTTATAGCGGAACCTCTTACTCCTTTTGCTTGCTAAATAGCGAACCCAGTCAGACTGTAAATACTGGATCAACTATCAACCGTGTTCCACTGGTAGCTATAGATGCTGTTTTTTCTGTAGCCGCTGATACCGTTGTTTTGCCGTATACCGTAGTGACTCAGGCGAAGCATGGTAATATCAAAGTAAACTGATAAGCCCCACCTGTAGCTTAATAATTTTGAAGCAGTTATTAATAACTGCCCCACTTAAAAACCTCTCTTTCAAGCACAGAAAATATATTCATTCGTAACAGGCCGTGATCACTGATTTTGTCTTACTTGTAAATCCATGATCCGGCCTCTAGCTGCCCCTAGGCTAAAAGCAAAAACAAAGCAATTTAAATAATATTGATTATTAGATGGGCAAAATTTATTGGGCTTGCCAGAACCAAAATACCTGTACTATCGTCCCTCCATCTTCCTATCACATAACTAAAAAGCAATTTGTTGCCTGAAGAATAGATGTACAATATGAAAAGCAGACAGCTCCCACCTGCCCCTAAACAACAATAAGCAAAGACCGAGAGACATCATTTATAGCTTCCTTTAACTGTCTTATTTCTAGATTCCAACCTCAAGGTAAAAAGAACCCTTAGAGAGAAAACGCTATAGAACTCACTAACTTTGGAGATAACAAATTGCGATATCCAGCAATAGACATCACTAGAGGTATATTAGTAATTATTATGGCCCTCGATCATACTCGAGATTATTGGACTTCAACCCAGTTTGACCCATTGGACCTATCCCAATCCTCCATCGCTTTGTTTTTAACTCGTTGGATCACGCATATATGTGCCCCTGGATTTATATTTCTTACAGGATTGAGTGCCTACTTTCACGGTAAAAAACTTAACTCCAAGCCGGAGTTGGCAAAATTCTTAATACTTCGAGGGTTAGTACTAGTTATCCTCGAACTAACCTTGGTAAACCTCTCTTGGCAGTTTGCTTATAATTACGCTTTTGTACAGGTAATCTGGGCCCTGGGCGTATCCATGATCATACTGGCGGGCTTAATCTATTTGCCAATGATATGGACCACCATCGTTTGCCTGGCCGTAATATCCTTGCATGGATACCTGAATGATGACTTCATGCGCCAGCTATTAGGTGGCTATGAATGGCTTTGGATTCTTGCACATGTACGCACTAGTTTTAGACTTTTCGAATTCAACACCGGGATTTTTGCTGCTTACAATATTATTCCCCTCTTTGCTCTTATGTACCTTGGTTATGTATTTGGGCCTCTTTACGAGATGGCAAACAAGCAAAGAGTGCGTCTACTAATAACAACAGCAACTGCGCTATCAATTATATTTATTGTGGTTAGACTAATAGGCTTTGGCGACCCCAATGATTGGAGTTCACAGCAGGGGCTTCTGGGCTTTATCAACACCGCCAAATACCCAATGTCGTTCAGCTATATCCTTATGACAATGAGTATAGTTTTCTTGATCATGGCTATCGTTGAAAATCGGCAAAACCGAATACTGGATGTATTGCTCCTCTTTGGGCAGGCCTCATTGTTCTTCTATTTACTCCATGTCCCAGTGATCAATCTGTCCGCACACCTATGGAGCTACTTAGAGTTTGGAGTAGCAACCAATTTCTTTAACGGCTCCAAAGTATGGCCTGAGGACTACACACCTAACTTACTGAGAACCTATGCTTACTGGATTACTCTGATTGCGATACTTTACTATCCCTGTAAGAAATATCTTCAAAAGAAAAAAGAAAGTGGATCGGTGATATACTCCTACGTATAACTCTCAGCACGACTTTATTTCGTATATTGAAAATTCTGTTCTGGGGTGAGTAAAGCCCCAGAGTTGCCTCCCAATCAGGACGATATAGATGTTGCAAAAAATAGACCATTGGATTGATCAAACACTGATAGACTTCAAAGAAGAGAGACAATCTTGCGCAAGGTTCACAGAGAAGTTTTCAGGGTATTATACGGAAGAATTTCTTAGCAAAAGCTACTTTGTAGTGGTTGATAATATTCCAAAACCGAGGTTTCCCGAGCTCTACCAGGCTGGTCTGGGTGACTTTGTCGACATGGAAGTAGCCGGTATCACTTACAAAGATACCTACTTTGTCAAAACACCTTTTGCTGCGGACATTTCCCTCCATTTCCATGAGTTAGTCCATGTCCACCAATGGTCTCTCTTGGGAGCAGAGTCATTTATCAAACGTTATATCAGTGAAATTCAGACCTACGGCTACAACGGTGCACCTCTGGAAAAAATGGCCTACAGCCTGCAAGATAGATTTATGGACAATTGCACTCCAACAGATGTTTTAAGTTACGTTCAGAATCATTTGTAAGCACTCAATGATCATTGGACTTCATCTATAAAAAGGTTACCTTCTGGATAAGTGAAAGTGACCTTTATGCTACCAGCCAAAATTGATCTTATTGACAGGCTAAACATTTCTACTAAAGCCTGATCATCAAGACACAAACTATAATTTATTGAGTTTTATAGTTTGCAAGCTCCACGCCATGCTACAAGCAACCCGACTCTTCCTGATCTTTGCTGCCCTATCTACCTTAAATCTGGCATCAGCAACAACATGTAAGCCCATATTCAATCATCAAGATGACAAAGTGGCCAAGAACAATCGCTGCACTAAAATCAGCTTTCAACCAAGCAATACGGAAGGATCCGCTGTTATTATTATGGATGGCGATACCAAAGGCTCCTGCGCTTATACATCTGCGGTTCAGTGCGGGAATACCGAGATTAGAATGAAAGATATTTCTGCAATTGACTTTAAGGTTGACGTGCCCCCAGGTAAATGTGGTGCTAAAGAGTGGATTGCCGTTTATATGTTCCCCTGGTGTGGACAACCCGGTGGATGTTGGGCCGGGGGGCAGCGGGAAGTCGATTTTGTAGAAACAACAGGCTCCAATGGTCCGGGAGGTTTCGCTTCCAATTGGGGAGGGCTTCCCAAACAGGCGGCGTGGACAAGCCAAACAGGTCCCCTACAGGTGAAGAGTGGTGCCCAACAGCATATAACTTTTACATCCAGGAAAATCATATCGGGTGAAGCTAGTGGAACCTATCAATGGGATATAAGAGTGTGTGAAGCATCTGCGTCTAAGTGCGATGATTCAAATCAGCTTTGGCATGCCTACCGGGAAAAGGGGCCTGTAATTTTTGATGAATCCATGATGATCGTGATCGACAACTGGGGCGTCAACAATCCACCTCAGCCAGGTTGCACGTTAAAAATAACGGATATGCTAATCACCAAATATTAGCGATGCTTTCTACAACGATAGGGGGTTAGTGGCGAAAACCCTAATAATCTTTTTTCCACTGTAACTCTACACTACCGGAACCACTGTCACCGTCATCGGCACTTTTGAACTCCAGGTTGAGGTTATCCCTAAGTTCTATTTGCATCTCCGCCTGCCAGGGACTGAGAGGATCGGTACTTCTCTGTAATTCCACATAAATTCGATTGGTAATATATTTGCCCAAGCTCAATGCGTACTCATCACCTTCATCTCCCTCCTCCTGCTCAATATTGAGTGTATCCAGGTGCAACAGCTCGCGTGTCTTGGCGATAGGGTCCAATACCGCTCGACCCGACTGCAAACTGCGAACAACACTAACCAAGCGAACAGCCTGTAAAGGTGAAATATCTGATAATGACTTCCCAAAAAGCAATTGCGCCAGTATCTCATCCTGAGAGGCCGAGGGGTCAGAGGTAAATGTAATATCCAAGTCCGCAGCAGTACCTGATATCTGCGCGGTTATTTCTCCATCGCTATATTCATAGACACCTTCAACCAGGATAGCGACCTCATTATTCTCGAAGCGAATTTCTCCATCTTCCAGATCAAATTTCTTACCGAATAAATCAAAGCTGCCGCGAACAATTGTTAATTCGCCAGAGGCTTTTGGCTTATCTGCGGTGCCTTGAATATCCACCACGCCGCGCAATTGAGAATTTAAGCCAAGTCCGCGCACATAGGATTGCTGATCCAAAACAATCTCTACATCCAATCCGATTTTGCTAAACAGGGGAGAAGATCGCTGCACCTGTGGGCCATCAACCTGAACTTCCACCACCTGGATTTCCGGAACACTGCTGCCAATCCATTGCTCAATCTGTAAGGCCAGCGGCTTCAAAGTGAATCGCCCGGTAATTTCTGCATCCTGGGTTGAGCCCGACAAACGGGCATCACCGGATATTGCACCGCGTACTCCCGGTGAGTTCAGCAAGTGGGCCCGACTGAGGCTTAATACGATGTCAAAACGGGGCGAGCTATCCGGAGGTAAAAAGACCGCCCCTCCCAGGTTTATCCGCCCACCATCACCATCGGTAGCGCTTCCTCGTACAATCCGCCACTCCTCAGGAGACAGCTGTGCGTAGAAGTTAATATCCGCAATGCGAGTATGGCTCGGTCGGTGCTCATAGCGGCCATTACTCAATTCGATATCACCGGTTAATAGAGGACGCTGCCAATTCCCGGTACCGTCAACGTTGAAACTGAGCAAGCCGCGCATACGGTGGACACGGGGATCAATATATTCGGCAATCACTGACAAATCGGCCGTACCGCGCCCCTGCAATTGAAAGGGCACATTTCGCAGGCCACCAGTTTGATTATTCTCAGCAAATAGTTGCTCGAAGATCGGTGCAATCAATACACTTACTTGGCTATTTACTGCGTTGCTACCGCCGTGTTGGGCAATCAGGGATGCATCCAGCTCTCCATTCTCTGTCTGCCAATCCAATACTATCGAAAGCGGTTGAACCTGGATTCCGCGCTGCCCTCGCCCCAGGGCTTCTCCGGTAGCTCGCAACTCCCCTTGGAATTCAGGCTGCTTGGGGCTTCCACCAATACTGGCATAAAGGCTGACATCACCATTACCCGCCCTACCGCTAGAAAAACTATTCGCCAAATCCGATAGATCACCCTGGCCGCGCAACTCTAAATCCAGTCGCTCTGCATTCAAGCTACCCAGTATCGATAATTGGTTGCGACCCGCCCATAGCAGCTCGATACCATCAGTTACCAGGCTCCTGTCTGCATAGTCCAAAGTACCCTGTACATGCCAGGGCTCCAGATGAAATTCTCCCTGGGCGATCAGGTTGGCTTTAATCTGCGGGTTTGAAATAGCCCCATCAACCCTGCCATCCAAGCTCAACTCCCCTTCAAGGGAGTTAGGGAGAGAGAGACCGACAATATCTACCAGGAACAGCGGTAGATTGCGCGCGCCCATATCAATTTGTAATCGGTCTTGCCTAGGTTCGATAGAACCATCGGCCTGCAGCAATGCCACCCCCACCCGACCCAGCTGCTGGGCATCTTCAGCGAGGGCTGTCAGGCGGCTTTGGCTCTGTAGGGGCTCCGGCTCCCCTTTATCAAAACCTGAGGCAATCACGGGGGACTGAGGGCCTCTGCTTGAGGATGAACCAAACTGGTTGCCATTGCCGTTGGTAAATAACTCCAATCGCAGGTCACTGACCTCTATCAGGTCCATATCGCCACTGGCTTCCCCTTTTAAGTTAAAGGGGTAATCCTGCGCGACGCCATTGGAATCCAGTAAAATACTTACCTGGGGATTACTCCACTCCCCCTGGACCGTTACTTCGGAAGATCCCCCTAGGCTTACCCCCTCTGCCTCGGTAACTCCAAGGTCATCGCGCAAACTGATATTTTTGCCGTCGATCTGCCCGTGTAAATCCAGCTGCTTCTGTTCAATATCAAGCTGACCGATCACTTCCAGATTTAGCTTCTCACCGGTAAACACCAATTCATCAATGGTCAGCGCGTGCAGGTTTCCACTTATCGCCGCCGACAACTCACCCTGTAAGTCGTGGTAAACACTCACTGCACTCAGGGACAAATTGAGGTTTGGGTTTTTCCATGAGCCGATGGCCTCCACACGCAACTGGTGCAAGGTGCCGGATAAAGCAGTGGGGATATCTACCCTATCAGCCCGGGGTAGCGAAGCTGCAAGCCGGCGAATTTCTTCAACTCCCAACTCATCAATCTCTCCCACCAAATCCAGTGCTTTCAAATTCATATCTACACTACCGAGCACTTCGATCCGTGCACCGGCAAAGTGTAAAGACAAGGCTTGCAAGTCAATCACACCTGCCTGGGTATCGACCCGGCCTTCCAATTGCAGGGGCTGCTGCCGATAGCTGCTTTCCACTTGTAAGCTGCCATTAATATTCGGCTGTTGCAGGGAGCCCTGCACTGAAAAATCTGCGCTGAGCCAACCACTGTCCAGGATATCCTGCCAAGGGCGGGAAAGCGTTAGCGGGATTTGATTGAGATTAACTGTCCCATTGACACCGTCCGCGCTGATACTGCCTTTAATCGTACTGCGCCGCTCATCCACTCGCAGCCAAATCCCCGTTGAAGATAAGCGCCAGGGGTTAATATCGGCTTCGATACTCCCTGTCAGATCCAGCTGATGTTCTGCTAGAGGAGCTGCGATCGAATTAATATCCAGCAGCAGTTTTTCACCCTGCTTACGCAGGGATAATTCGCCGCGAGCATCCAATACCTGATTTTCCGGCAGATGCAGCTGTCGGCTGACAAACCCCTGGCCCACCTCACTGGTAGAGAAATCGATTACAAAGCGCTCGCCCTGCATCCGGCCATTTACAGTGAGATTAAACTCGGAACCATTCAGCTCACTCACTTCGATAAATAGCTGCGCCGGTTTATCCTGCCAGCGGTATTGGGCGTTAGCCTGAATAGCAACAGGGGGAATCCCCGTCAACCGGCTGTCCACCAATTGTAGGCGAGCTATATCCAGCTGCGCCAAGCGAAACCCGGGAACTAGCAACTCCCAAGTAGTCGATGGCTGATCCTCACTGACAACTTCAACCTCCTCTTCGCCAGAATCCGCTAGCGCAGAGAGAAGTTCATTGAGGATATTCAGGTTGAGCAGTAAATCTTTGGCCCCGACTCGCTCGATATCGATGGGATCTCGGGACAAGCTGTTGAGGTTGACTTCCAGGTCCTGGGCTTCGGCAAGCGTATTAGCTCGATAGTCAATTCTCAGTCGCTCGAAAAACCAAAATCCTAATTTTTCACTGCGAATTCCCTCTGCCTCAATTTCGAGGTCGTCCACCAATTGCTCGGCAGCGTAAAAAGCCCCACGAGTAAGGCCGACGCGCCCCGGTTCCGTGCTGAGGAAATAGATAGCGGACATCAGGAGGAACAGACAAATGCCTGTTACCAGGGAACCCCCAGCACCCAGAGAGCGCCAGAGCCCACGCAGGAAAGCACCAACCCAGTGGGCAACGCCCAGCCCAAACAGGCCCAACCAGCGCATCAGAATGCCTGCCCCAAGCTCACATACACTTGGTAGCGATCATCGATGCCCTCACGGCGATCGAGGGGAAAGGCGATGTCCATGCGGATGGGGGCAAAGGAGGTGATATAGCGCACGCCAAAACCCGTTCCCCAAAACAGGTCGGAAAACTTGGGCGCTGCGTCCTCATAGGCATTGCCGCCATCGAGAAAAATCACACCTCCCCAGGTATCCGTAAAACGAAAACGGCCCTCAAAAGAAATCTCGCTGAGTCCCCGACCACCGATAGCATCGGAGAGGGTTTCCTCACCCTCATCATTAATCTCAATAAGTCGCGGACCCAACTCCTGGTAACCATAACCCCGCACGGAGCCACCACCACCGGCATAAAAGCGCTCATCCGCAGGCAGCTCAAGATTCGACTCCCCTGTAATTGCCCCGGCTTTCAACCTTATTGCCAAGGTGGGCTTATAACGCCAGTCATCGGCTGTTTTATACGCAGTGAGCTGTAGGGTATTTTTTACAAAGGTGGTATTGGTATTTCTAAGATCGATATAGGGTTTTACTTCCAGCGCAGAAGTGGCGCCACGACGGGCATCCAGGGGTTTGTCTGTCGTGTTTAATTTAAAGCCCAGGGGGAAAGCTAACAGTGTGTAGTTTTCATCGGGATCATCTGCTTCAACTGCCCCTTCCACCTTCTCGTCCACTTCACTGAATTTCAGCTCGGCGCCCCCACTCAGCGTGCGATGCTTACTGATTTTTCTCGATACCAGTGCACTGAATGTCAGGGACTCTGAACGGTAGGAATCAACATCCTCACCTTCCAAAGCAATACTGGCGGTCAAGCGTTGCTTGTCATGGAAGAAACGGGGAATAGTGAGCTTGCCTTCCAGGGTTTGCTTTACCTCGTTCAGCTTACTTTCGACTTCAATTTTTTCCCCACGATGGAAAACATTGCGATGCTCCCAGGCTGCTGAAATACCGGCTCCCTCATCAGAGGTGTACCCCACCCCCAAGGTTATGGTGCGGTGATTGCGCTCCTGAATAACAAAAGTAACATCCACCAACCCATCGTAGGGTTCAGAAACTTCAGTATTTACATTGGCAATTAAGTTGGTGCGCAGCAGACGCAACTGCGCAGCATCCAGTTTACTGCGGCTGAAGCAATCTCCGGATTTAATCTTGACCTTATCCAACAGGTAGTCCTCTTCGATAGAGGTGACTCCTTCAATACGGACTTGGCCAACATGGACTTCGGGACTGGGTGCCACCCGATATTCCAGTCTCGCAGCAGCTTCCCGGTGAATCACCGTTGCCTGGTAGCTGACATCCACATTCAGCAGACAGGCATTTTCATTGAGGTACTTGGTAATTTTTTCTACGCCCTCAAGTACCTTGCTGGCAATCAGGGGATCTCCAACATGGATAGGTAGGCCGCTAAAGCCTGCCCGCAAACCGGCCGGCATATCAATATCCAGGCTCTTGATATGGTACTGGGGGCCGGGAGTGACACTATAGAAAATTTGGTTGCCAGAAACAGACTCATACACAGTGGCATCATAATATCCCTGCGCACGCAGTAATTTTTCCAGGTTACCCCGCTCATAGTGCGCAATATCTGCCGGATCTTCGTAGTTTTCCAGCGCACTACTGTTCTTGCGCAACTCGTTGAGTTCGGAGGTCAATTTTTCCTGCAGTTGGGGATCGCCCTGCACCAGCAGGGTAAAACCCGGCAAGCGATCAAAAAATGGGATTGCTGCTACCAGCTGCATTGGCAGCGCTAGAAGGGCAACAAGTAGGGAGACAAAGAGAATTCGCAAGATCTTTATCCAGTGTCAGTAGCGGCTACTCCGCAAAAAATCCGGGTATCCGTTCCCTCCGTAGGCTGGAATATCCAGCTGATGACGACAGCTGGGATAATTAAATCGACTTATTGAGCAGCCAATAAGCCGATTCGGCGTTTGGGACTTCTATGGCTGAGTGCCTTGGCTGGGCATTAAGGGATTACAATCCTGGATAATCACCCGCCCTTCCAGAATATTTCCTTTGGAATACTCCGTGAAAATACACTGGTTAGTCTTGGGGTTATAATTCTCGATCCACAAATTATCTTCTTTCCAGGTGGCGCCGATATGGCGGTACCCATCGGGCACAGAGATACGCATGACCCCACCAAAACGCTTCACGAAAACCTGCTCATAGTGGAAATAGTAGGCAAGCCAGCCGCCAACAAAGAAAACCGCAGCCACGATTGCGCCGATTTTAAGGCTGCCCAGGCGACTGCCGATAAAAAGAGAAGCAATAACCAGGGCAATCACCGCTGCCCAGTACAAATAAGTAACCATGACCGTTTTTCTACCGTGAATTATTGGTGTTTATAAAGTGAAGGGTAGCGCAGAACCGCAGCAAACTAAATGGCGCAGGGTTACGCTCCCTTACTCCTAACGAAACTTTACTCCTCTGCCAACTCCGGCAGCTTTTCAAATAGCGACAAGGCTTCAGGGTTGGCCAGAGCCTCTTTATTTTTAACCGGTTTACCCTCCACCACATTGCGCACAGCCAGTTCCACAATCTTACCGCTGATAGTTCTCGGAATATCGGCCACCTGGATCACCTTGGCCGGCACATGGCGAGGCGTGGTATTGGCGCGAATCGTGGAGCGGATTTTCTGGGTCAGATCCTCGTCCAGTACAACACCCTCTCGCAAAACCACAAACAGCACTACCCGTACATCGTCGTGCCAGGGCTGGCCGATACAGATACTATCGAGCACCTCCTCGACTTTCTCCACCTGGCGGTAAATCTCTGCGGTTCCAATGCGCACACCACCGGGATTGAGTACTGCATCGGAGCGGCCATAGATTACAACACCACCGTGTGCCGTAATCTCGGCATAGTCCCCATGCGCCCATACACCAGGCCAATTTTCAAAGTAAGCACTGCGGTACTTGGCTCCATCTGGATCATTCCAGAAGCCAATCGGCATACAGGGGAAGGATTTGGAGCAAACCAGCTCCCCTTTCTCTTCAACCACTGGACTGCCCGTATCATTCCAGACTTCCACCGCCATACCCAAGCCGCGACACTGCAATTCACCGGCATAGACCGGTAGAGTTGGGTTGCCAAGGGCAAAGCAAGACACAATATCGGTGCCACCGGAAATAGAGGATAAGCAGAGATCTGCTTTTATATCTCTGTAGACATAGCGGAAGCCTTCGTGGGCCAGCGGAGAGCCTGTGGAGAGCACCGCACGCAATTTCTCCAGTTTGTGGGTCTCCCGGGGTTTGCAGCCACTCTTCTCCAGCGCAGCAATATATTTGGCACTGGTACCAAACACACTGATTCCCTCTTCATCGGTCATATCCCATAGACTTTGGGATGAAGGGTAGAAAGGTGAGCCATCAAACAACACCAGAGTCGCCCCACAAGCCAAGCCACTCACCAGCCAGTTCCACATCATCCAGCCACAGGTGGTGAAGTAGAAAAGTGTATCCTCACGGCGCAGATCGCCATGCAAGCGATGCTCCTTCAGGTGCTGGAGCAAAGTGCCCCCCACTCCGTGGACGATGCACTTGGGTACACCAGTAGTACCTGAGGAGTACATGATGTACAGGGGGTGATTAAATTCTGTTTGTACAAAGGAGAGTTCGCGAGCCGGCGCCGCAGCCTCAAAAGCTTGCTGCAGTACCGCCTTACCCAGCGGCTCTGCCGCTAGTACCTGAGCAGTTTCCTCTTCAGAGCGCGCAACCGGTACCACTACCAAAGTTTCTATGGATTCGATTCGCTGCATGATCTCGCGCAGACGCGGCAATGAATCAATAACCTTGCCGTTATAGAAGTATCCTTCACAGGCAAATAGTACTTTCGGCTGCACCTGGCCAAAGCGGTCAAATACTCCATTGATACCAAAGTCTGGTGAGCAGGAGGTCCAGATAGCACCGAGGCTGGTGGTGGCCAACATGGCCACTACGGTATCGATCACATTGGGCATAAAGCCCGCTACCCGATCTCCCTCAACAACGCCCTGGGCAACGAGGGCCGCTGACAGGCGCTCCACCCGATCGTACAGTTCCTTGTAGCTCAGCTCACGGCGGCTACCGTTCTCCAGGCGCTCGACCAGGGCAGCCTTGTCATCGCGATAACGCAGCAGGTTCTCAGCAAAGTTCAGGCGTGCCTGTGGAAACCACTGCGCACCGGGCATGGAATCGTTACTGAGTGTCTCATCACCCTTATCTGCAGCAATAACTCCGGTGTAATCCCACAACTCCCGCCAGAAAGCTTCGCGATTATCTACTGACCACTGGTATAAAGCCGCGTAATCATTGAGATCCAGCTGGTATTGCTGGTTGACCCTACGACGAAATTCATCCATCTGAGTGGCGGCAATAGCCTCTGCGCTGGGTTGCCAGAGCGGCTGGGAGTTGTCCTTCATTTCAACAGACCTTGTGGCTCATTATTGTGTTTTCGAATCGCCCTCTCGGGCACAAGGGGAGCAATCATGCCCTGCCCCACCACTTAAAACTATTTTAATCTTTTTTAGATTTGTTAAATAAAAGTTAACATAGCTAAATCTATCAATTCCCCAGGAACCTGCCGCTGTGAGTGCCACGATCAAACAACTACGCGCCTTTGTCACAGTGGCCCGCAGCCGCAGCCTGGCCCAGGCCAGCGCTCAATTGCACACTTCTCAGCCAGCCCTGTCCATTGCCATCCGCAATCTGGAGGATGCGACTGGCGGCCCGCTTTTCAGTCGAGAAGCCCGCCAACTCACTCTCACCCCGGAGGGCGAGGAATTCCTCTCCCGCGCCGAACAACTACTGCACAACTGGGATCAATCCCTGGATGCGGTACAGCAGGCCTTTCGCCTGGAGCGTGGGCAGCTGCGCTTGGCAGTAATTCCCGCCTATGCACTCAACCAACTCCCCCAATTATTAGCCAATTTTCACCGCCAACACCCACAAATCAATATCCTGTTGGAAGATGTGGTGATGGAACGAGTAACCCAAGCGGTGCAGGATGGCCGGGCGGAGCTGGGCATCAGTTTTCGCCCCGAGGATTTAGGCGGGCTTGAGTTTGTGCCCCTACACAGGGATCGTTTTATCGCAGTCATACCATCCCAGCACCCCCTCAGCGAAAAAGGAAAAGTGCGCTGGAGTGACCTGGCCAGTTTTCCTTTTATTGCTATGAACCGCGGCTCAGCGGTGAGGCGCTGGACCGATGAGGCCTTCGGGCAAAGTGGCAAAGGCGTTCACTATATCTGCGAAGCTAATCAATTAAGCACAATCGGCCAGTTAGTACGTGCGGGAATGGGGATTAGTGCAGTGCCGAGCTTGTGCGAAACACAGGTTCGGGAATATGGGCTGGAATGCCTGCCGCTATCGGCACCAGTAGTGAGTCAGGAGGTGGGGATATTATTAAAGAGCCGAGGCACCTTGTCGGCACCAGCAACCGCGTTTTTATCCGCGATTACTGGTTGAGGTCTATAAAAGTGCCTCTACTTATTTGAGCGACTAGTGACTGCTAGTTGCGCGCAGCATCCAAGCCGTTTTCTCGTGAACTCTCATACGATCAGATACCAGGGCAACTGTGGATTCATCTTCTCCCGCCTGGGCATCTTTTAAAACTTCACGACAGGTTTTGATCACCTGTTCATGCCCTTTAGTGAGAATTTTTACCATTTCTTCCGCCGGTGGTACCTCAACAACTTCTTTGATGGAGCTGAGTTGAGCAAAAGCCTGGTAAGTACCGGGAGCGGAAACCCCGAGGGTGCGAATGCGCTCGGCAATATCATCCACCGCAGTGGCCAGCTCGGTGTAATGCTCTTCAAACATCAGGTGTAATTCGCGGAACAGAGGCCCAGTAACATTCCAGTGGAAGTTGTGGGTTTGCAGGTAAAGGGTGTAGCTATCTGCCAACAAATGTTTCAAACCGGCAGCAATCTTTTCCCGATCCTTTTCACTGATACCAATATCGATTTTTTTCATAATACAAATCCCTCTTCCAAAAACTGTTGTCACCGAAATGGTTATAAGGCCATTTTGGTACCTTTATTCACTTCTCACAAGCTATCGAGCCAATAGCTTATTTATATAGACAAGTAAGATTTATAAGGTACAAAAATGGCGTGAATTTTAACCCGGCTATTGAAAGAAAATTTTGCGACAAGACATTGCCAATAAGGGACTCTCCAAATAAAACTATTTATCGAGCCCCCTGCTGGCAATACAAGAAATCAGGCACTACAAACCGGGCAATTACTATGGCTCGGCAGCTGCAAAGTTTGCAGGGCTAAGGTTTCCGTCTCGATTAAGTGCAATTTATTCAAGCTCGATACCGGCAAATCCATCAGGTATTTCATGGCCTCCAGAGCCTGCATGCTACCAACCACACCCAGCGCCGGACCGATCACACCTGCTGTAGAGCAGTTCTGGACTTCAGCCTGCTCCTGGGGCGGAAACAGGCAGGCATAACAGGGACCTTTTCTTTCAGAAAAATCAAAACTAATCAGCTGGCCGGAAAACCCCTGCACCGATGCCATTACCACCGGACACCCTGCCTGATAACAAACCCGGTTGATCGTATGGCGGATTTCCAGGTTATCGGTGCAGTCCAACACCAGATCCACCTGTTTTACCTGCTCGCGCAGCCAGGATTCATTCGCCATTTGGCTGTGGGGGTGAATGCGAATAGTTGGATTGGCTGCAGCCAATTGTTGTGCAGCCACCATGGCTTTGGATTTTCCCTGGTGATTGGTTTTGTACAAAACCTGGCGCTGTAAATTGGAGAGATCGATATGATCACCATCCACCAGGTGCAACTCTCCAATACCGGCTGCGGCCAGATACATCGCTGCCGGGCTGCCGAGCCCACCTAAGCCAACAATCAGAATTCGCGCAGAAGACAGTTTTTTCTGCCCCTCTTCACCCACTTGGGGCAACATTATCTGGCGACTGTAACGCTGTAATTCCTTACTACTTAACATGGCTCTACTTCCGCATGCTTACCTTTCAACAGGACATTAAAATCGGCAACCGCCTGCTTGTAATCTTTTGCTTTAGTAATAGCGCTGACCACGGCGATACTGCCAACGCCGCTAGCGATAACCTCACTGGCTCGCTGCATATTAATACCACCAATTGCCACGAGTGGATAATCGGGCAATAGTGCTGCCATTCGCGCAAGTTTCTGCACACCCTGCAACTGATCCGACATATCCTTGGTGTTGGTCGCATAAATTGCACCAATGGCCAGGTAACTGGGGCGATAACGGTAGGCCAACAGTAATTCATAGAAGCCGTGGGTACTGATACCCAGCTTCAATCCTGCCGCTTGAATTGCCCTCAGATCAGCAGACTGCAAATCCTCCTGGCCCAAATGCACGCCGTAGGCGCCGCACTCAATCGCCAACTGCCAGTAATCATTGATAAACAGGCGCAGGTTATATGTCCTGCCAATAGCCACTGCCCTCTCAATCTGTGCGCGCAGGTCCCCACCCGGATTCTTTATTCGCAGCTGTAAAGTACGCACCCCCAGCTCAGCCAGGCGCTGCAACCACTCCACTGTATCCACTACCGGATATAAACCCAATGCTTGAGAGTCTGTTTGGGCAAACCCTTGAACAAGAGGCTGGGCCGCACCAAAACCATAATCCAGCGCACGCTCTTCTCCCCGCACCAAAATCTCCGGGAAGTCGATGAAATCCAGGGGCCAGCCACAGTGACCTACAGGTCCAGCACCAGCGCCGATATGTGCATTATTTCCCCGACGCAAGCCCCGCTGAACATAGGCTTTACCCACAACGCAGGCATCTCGCAACGGGTAGCCCAAAGCGCGGCAAGCGGCAATAGCGGAGGACAGGGTGCAGCCAGTGCCATGTGTGCCCGTACTGGACACTTCCCGGCCAATAAACCAATCGGCTTTTTCACCATCCCACAGTAAGTCGGCAACTTCTCCCGCACGCAATTGCGTATGGCCGCCGGTAACTAAAATTGCGGTAACGCCGTGGGCGTACAACTGACGCGCAGCCTGCACAATAGATTCCGCACCCGTGACACTGGCTCCGGTAAGCCATTCCAATTCATGTAAATTGGGAGTGACCAGATCACACTGTGGCATCAACTGAGCCAACACCGTTGCGGTAATACTTCCTTCAGTGAGCCCGGCTCCGTTGGTAGCAACAGCAACCGGGTCGTAAATAACCGGAACCGGCTGCACCGCTTTCAGCTGGCGCAGGAAATCTGCCACCGCAACAACTTGTTCAGCATTCGCTAGCAGACCGATTTTAATTGCGGCAGGAAATAGATCCCGCTGTAAAGCCTGTAACTGAGAACCCAAGACCTCTAGGGAAACTGCATTAATTGCAGTAACTTCCACCGTATTCTGTGCAGTATTGGCCGTTATAGCACTGCAACCATGGCAGCCGAGGTCGGCAAAAGTCAGCAGGTCCGCCTGAATACCGGCGCCACCGCCGGAGTCACTGCCGGCAATGGTCCAGACAATTGGCTTTTTCAATTGGAGTTGATCGCGCATAAAAATACTAATCCAGCAATATGCTCTCTGCCTGCTGCCAGAAAGGCATATCCAGGGTGGGGGTGCTGGGGCTGGCAGTTTGACGCCTGAGCATCAAGCCGGCATTAAAGGCGGCGCGCCCGGATTCCACAGCCAGTTTAAAAGCATTAGCCATCAGTACCGGATCTTGGGCTTTTGCAATCGCGGTATTCAATAACACCGCATCAAAGCCCATCTCCAGTGCTTCTGCCGCCTGTGATGGCGCACCGATTCCGGCGTCAATAATAAGCGGTACATCACTCAGGCGCTCGCGCAGTGTTTGCAGGTTATATTTATTGAGCAGTCCCTGCCCGGTACCGATGGGAGCCCCCCAGGGCATTAATACCTCGCAACCCACATCCAAAAGTTTTCGACACAGCACCAGGTCATCTGTGCAATAAGGCAAAACCTTGAAGCCTAACTGAATTAATTCCCGCGCAGCTTCTACCAGACCAAAGGGGTCTGGCTGCAAATTGTAATCATCACCAATCACTTCCAGCTTGAGCCAATCGGTCTGGAAAATTTCCTGGGACATTTTTGCCAGCTGCACCGCTTCTCGCGGCGATTTACAACCGGCGGTATTGGGCAACAACTGACAACCGGACTCGCGAATATAATCCCAAAATCGATTGTCCTGCTGCTGTGCCGGATTTTGCCGGCGAAGAGACAAAGTAATAATTTCTGAAGCTGAGGCTTGCACAGATTCGCGCATAATCGCTGGGGAGGGATACAGGGCGGTGCCCACCAAAAGCCGGCTGTTAAATGTTTTTCCGTAAAGTGTTAATAGATCGCTCACCTTTACCCCCCCACTACCGGAGCAACAATATCCAGGCTATCGCCGTTATTTATCTGTGTATTGCTATATTCCGTACGGGGAATAAATCCACCGTTGATCGCAACGGCAAATGTTTCTCCGCGATAGCCGAGCTGCTGTAAAAGCGCAGAGAGTTTTAGCGGGGATTCAAGGCTCCGTGTTTCCCCATTAATTAGTACCTGCATCAAACCACCTGTAACAGTTGTTGTGCCACTTGATTCTCCACTTGCTCCACTACTGCCGGCGCTAAAAGATAACCGTGACGGTAAAGGCCATTCACCCTAATCAGCCCGTCCTCGCTGTGGATATAAGGCATATTATCCATAGTGGCGGGGCGACAATTTACGCGGGTCTCAACAATACGAGCCTCGGCAAAAGCCGGGTTGAGGGAGTAAAGCGCGGAAGACAATTCCATGCTGGAGCGCACGGAAATGGGCGACTGGTCTTCGCTCTCAATTTCCGTAGCGCCGATTACTGTGCGTCCATCGCTGCGTGGTACAGCGTAGAGCTTATAACGCGGGTGGAGCAGCCGCACTGGACGCTGCAAAACCACTTCCCGGGATTCCACCACCATCACCTCACCACGGACACCGCGTAAGCCTTCTATCTGCCCCTTGGCACCGAGACCACGGCAGTCGATCACGCAATCAAATTGTTCGCACTCCGAGTTCACAGAGATATACCCAGCTCCGCAATTTACCTTGCTATGCTCTCGCAGAGTGACAGCTCCTCGGTGCAATGCGCTGAGTAACGCGGGCAACAAGCGGTGATTATTGATATCCGCCTCACCCCGCAGGTAAAGCCCCTGTTCAAAGCCGTGTAAGGAGGGCTCTAATTTCGCTAAAGTAATGCAATCGAGGGGCTGCACCTGTTCCCTGGCAGACTCGCCCAACTTGCCCTGCAGCTCCCGCAGGAATTGCAGCAGCTCACTTTTATCCTTGCCGTGAGCAACCAGCACTGAGCCCGCTCGGCGGTATTCCACGTCCTGCCCGCTCTGCTCCTCCAGCTGCCGGGCCCACTCAGACCAAAGCTCAAGGCTTTTCAACCCCAGGCTGTAAACCTGTTTATCGCTGTGCACCAATTCCGATAGTGGTGAGATCATTCCCGCTGCCGTCCAGCAGGCTCCCCCGACTGGCGCCGACAAATCACCCGCTTCAAACAGGGTAATATCCAGTTTCCGTTGGCAGAGCCGCCAGGCGAGCAAGCGACCTAACAGGCCACCACCGGCAATAGCTACTTTGGCTTTGGTTTCGCTTGTCACAGACCACCTATCTTCGCAAATCCAAGTCGACACCCGGCGATAAGCTCTACGCACTCGCCGTACTTTTGCTATCCGATTTTTGGGGGAGAGGACTCTCCCCCAAAATACTCATCAGCCCTTGTGATAAATCTCGCTACCCATGTCCTTAAATTTAATCGACATTTCCTCCATGCCCTGTGCCGCTTCCTGCTTGGCCGCATAGTCGCGCACATCCTGGGTGATTTTCATGGAACAGAATTTCGGGCCACACATAGAGCAGAAGTGAGCTACCTTGCCGGATTCCTTTGGCAAGGTTTCATCGTGATAGGTGCGTGCCCGCTCCGGGTCCAAGCCGAGATTGAACTGGTCTTCCCAACGGAATTCAAAACGGGCTTTTGACAGGGCGTCATCGCGCTTCTGTGCCCGCGGATGCCCTTTAGCCAAGTCTGCGGCATGAGCCGCAATCTTATAGGCCATAAGGCCCTCTTTAACATCCTCTTTATTGGGTAGCCCCAGGTGTTCTTTGGGGGTCACATAGCAGAGCATGGCGCAACCGTAGGTGCCGATAAGTGCAGCGCCGATGCCGGAAGTAATGTGGTCATAGCCGGGAGCAATATCCGTGGTCAATGGACCTAGGGTGTAGAAAGGTGCGCCGTGGCAGTGCTTCAGCTGCTCATCCATATTTTCTTTGATCTTATGGATAGCCACATGGCCGGGGCCTTCGATCATCGTCTGAACATCGTGCTTCCAGGCTATTTCAGTCAGCTCACCAAGCGTGTGCAGCTCGCCAAACTGGGCTTCATCGTTAGCATCCGCAATGGAGCCCGGGCGCAGGCCATCACCGAGACTAAAGCTCACATCGTAAGCCTTCATAATCTCGCAGATTTCCTCGAAGTGGGTGTAGAGGAAATTCTCTTGGTGATGGGCGAGACACCATTTGGCCAATATGGAACCACCGCGAGAGACAATCCCGGTCATACGTTTGGCAGTGAGCGGCACATAGCGCAAAAGCACGCCAGCATGAATAGTGAAGTAATCCACCCCCTGCTCCGCCTGCTCAATCAAGGTGTCGCGGAACACATCCCAGTTAAGATCTTCAGCAATTCCGTTTACTTTCTCCAGCGCCTGGTAAATCGGCACAGTACCGATGGGCACTGGCGAGTTGCGCAGAATCCACTCGCGGGTTTCGTGGATATTAGCACCGGTAGACAGATCCATCACCGTGTCCGCGCCCCACTTGGTAGACCAAACCAGTTTCTCCACTTCCTCTTCAATGGAAGAAGTCACAGCCGAGTTACCAATATTTGCATTCACCTTGCACAGGAAGTTGCGCCCGATAATCATCGGCTCCACTTCCGGGTGATTAATATTCGCCGGGATAATTGCCCTCCCTTCTGCAACTTCCCGGCGCACAAATTCCGGCGTGATTTGCTCGGGGATGTAAATACCATCACGTGCCTTCTGGTATTCACTTTCACTCATTTCCGCTGCCAACTTGGCTCGCCCCATATTTTCGCGCACTGCGATAAATTCCATCTCTGGGGTAATAATGCCGCGGCGGGCATAGTGCATCTGAGATACATTCTGTCCCGGTTTGGCCCGGCGAGGGCTGGGAAGGTTTTCAAAGCGGATATGATCCAGCCCCTGGTCCGCCATACGCTTCTGGCTGTAGGCCGCTTGGCGAGAGTCCAGCAGTTCAGTATCTCCGCGGACCTCTATCCAGCCCTGGCGCAATTTGGGCAACCCTTCCCGTACGTCCACTTTAAAATTGGGCTCGGAATAGGGGCCCGAAGTGTCGTAAATGGTTAGGGGCTCATTGGGTTCAAACACCGGATTCTCTGCATCCCCCCCTACCAAACTATCTCCCAAACAGATCTGACGAGCACCAACCTGAATGTCGGGAGTTTCACCGGGCAAATACACCTTGCTCGAGTTGGGGAAAGATTGAACCGTGAGATTTTCAAGAAATTCTTTAGCGGAATCGCGACTGGCAGCGCGGGAGGACTTTCCGGCTTTACCGGATTGTTCAATGATCTCAGACATGCGTAACCTTAAAACTTGGAAATTTAAAGGTCGCAGCATCCAGGGCACATACAAAGAGAAAAGACGCCAAACTGTAACAAAACAGGCGACTTCAGATCTTGTTCCCTACGCGGGGGTTACCCCGATCAGGTTCAACGGATCTCGCAACAGCGATCTCAGCCCACAGGCACTCCGACAAGTAGAGCGCAGTATAGTGGAAGCACCAGAAGAAAAACAGATGGCATAAAACTGTGCCAGAAAAACTAAAGCTTTGAAACGCCAATAAAGTAATCAATGCTCTCGGCGACAAAACTCCAACAGACTTCAATTTATTGATAACTGACCAAAGGGTCTCAAGCATTCACCACTCACAATATCTGAGTGCGTCCTACACTCCTTCTCGTTTACCGGAGCAGTGAATAAAACGATAACAACTTACGGCGAAAGTCGGTGTGGGAGAAAATACAATGTTGAATAAATATGGAGTTCTAGTAACGCTCTGTTTGAGCATCTTGTCGATACAGCCAGCAATGGCAGCCCCCTCCAAGTCTGTTGCTGCGGGTGACAGTATTACCATGGCATTCGGTGCAGACTGTACCCGCAATAAGTATTTCTGGGACCTGTTTTGTCTTCTCGGCGGGGACCAACCCGAGCATTCCTGGTTTGACGGCGACGACAATTCAGTGGAGAGTGTTCACGATAAGTATAAAGTTAACTACCCCAATATGGCTGCCAATAAAAGCGCAGCGGAATCCGGTGCTGAGATGCGTAGTGGAGGCGACAATTTCTCCACTCAAGCCGATCGGATTCTATCCCAAAGTAATTTACCTGATCATGTCGAGGTAGTATTGGGCGGTAATGATATCTGTAACCGGGATTGCGTCGATCCAGCCAACTGTAACGATCCACTCTACACCGATAGCGAGTGGCGCTCGGCAGTTCAAGCTGGACTGGACAAATTAGTCGATGGTCTCCCTAACGGCTCAACGATAGTACTTGGCTCAGTACCGCGAGTACACGATCTCCGGGCAGCGGGTCTGGATAAGCAAAGCGGTAATTCCCGCGTAGATTGTGAGAGTGTCTGGTCGACTTTCGGAATCTGCCGAATTGCAACAAATGGCGGCTCGATGAATGGAGAGAGCTTTGCCACTCGTTATAACGGAATAGCCGCAGCCCAACAACGTTATAACGAAATCCTTGTTGAGGAAGCAGAAAGTTACAACGGTATGAATGGGGTAGAAGTTGTTGCTGAATATACCGGTGAGGATCAGTTAAATGCCGGGACTTTTCAGTTTAATAAAGATGATATTGATGGTGGAGACTGTTTCCACCCAAGCATTCAAGGACAAAATATTGTCGCTGACCTACTGTGGCAAGGAAATCCGGATAAATAAGTAACTTTTACTGCTCGGTAAATTCAGGGCCCGCAATAAAGTACCGCGGGCCCTAATCAATTCACTTACCTAAATCCTCATCAAAGTAACCACTCTCTTCAACCACATACTGCAATCTATGCGGCAAACCCTTTCTCATAAAGGCAACATCAATTACTTTTCCACTGGTAAGAGCACTCCAAAGCTCATTCTGACCACTGTGGACCCAACTGTCATTGACCCTCAGCAGCACATCGTTTTCCTCGAATCCAAGTGCAGTAAAGAACTCATTGTTGGCCACCCCCTCCAAGCGCATCAAATGGTGGCCCTCAACTTCCAGCTCCGCCTCAATAAATTTAGCCTCCAAGAATTCTCGTTGTTCGAGTTGCTTCGCCAACCACTCTTGCCCAAGAGTCAACACACCAGCCGGCTCGATTAGCTTTTTACCCTTTTCTCCCTGAGGCTGTTCAATACGTTTGCGCAGCTCCTCATCGTGCTGATGGGACAAAGTTAAAGGGATAATATTACCCTCTTCACCTTGCAATAGCAGGCGCTCCAGGGATCCCTGATTATCAATAACGGCATAGTGCCCTTTCAAACTCTTCAGAACGACATCTTTAAGAACAGACTGCCCCAGTGAAAAACTCTGTGCCTTCTGCCCATTTACTTCTATTAAAGCTTTGGACTTACTTTCTATACTCGATTCACTAACTCCTACCAGGGCAAGAGGTAGATCCGTAACAGGTAAATGATTCTCAGTATCTTTTTGTTGTTTCCATGTATATTTTTTCTGAGAATATATATCAAGCCTGATTAGTTCTTTTTCTATCCAGTAAGAATATTGCTCAAATGATCGCGCGCCCTTTAGATACAAACCGTTTATAAAAACAACCGGCACATTTGTAAGGCCAAGCTCTAAAGCAATTTCCTGATCCCCCAGAACAACTTCTTTATAATTCATATCTCCAATACAGGCTTTAAACTGCTTGTCATCGATCAGTAAACTGCTTGCGGTCTGGGAGTAAGACTTCTCACCAAGGTTTGGAGTTTTTGCGTATAAGGCGTCGTGATATTCCCAAAAAATATTGTGCTCACCAGCGCACTTAGCCGAAACAGCAGCTTTGATACCCTCCCGATGAAACTTAAGGGGAAAATCAAAATTTACCTGGCGAACCCAACCAGAATAGTCACTCAACAAACGCCTCAAGGTTGGCTGAAAGGATTTACAGTGGGGAGATTGAAAGGAGCAGAACACAGCAATTGTTATAGGCGCTTCGGGATTTCCTCGAGCGGCGCGCCCGCCATAATCAAGATCTATTCGTGGTGGCTCTGGAACGGGAAGCATAACTTCTATTTCTTGACCATCTTTTGCTGTTTTGGCAATCATTTCATGCAGCTTATTGAGACGTAATTTATGCTCCATTTCAGCAATATCATACAGCACAAGCTGGAGTTCCTTATCCAAGGCCTGCACGCTGACCTCCTGGCCATCAATCCGTGCAGCTATATGTTGCTGATCAAGTACTTTAGTTCCTACTGTTACTTCCGCATCCTTTGAACACCCCCCCATTAGGCTCAAAATACCCAACGCCATTAACTTTCCTATAACATTCCTTAGTCGCTTCACTGGTAATTCTCCTTTTACCGGTTTTGACCAATCTTACCCGCCAATTCTCATTTCAGCCGTTTACAGCGAGCTTTATTCAGAACGTGTACAAAAAATGAGAACCAGGCAAGCTTTTTGGCATCAAAGCTAACGTCTCTCCAGGAGAGGAAATATCCAACAAACTAACCCTGAGTAATTTCGAGAGCCTATTCGATCCTTAGATCACTGTCCCCCATATGAAATCACTTTTAAAACTACATGGAAAATCTTGAAACCAAAACAACCAATAGATCATATCGAAGTATCCAATAAGAGCTATAGCCAAAAGTATCGATTGCAGGAAACTCCAAATCATCTATTAGAAGACGCTTTAGCGGAAGAATAAATTCAAGTCTCCTACAATGATGCCGGATCCGTTTATGACGGGGGCAGTAAAAATAGAGAATCTACAGTCAATCTACGGCCAAATACTCAGGTGTACTACCATTACTTAATGGTACTCTACTGAAAATCCATAGCTTGAGTTATTGGTACAACTTTCGCAATGGATGACAGCACCATGATGCGACTACCACTTATTACCATCGTTTGACTTCACAGCGAGCCTATAGACCTTGTTAAATAGATGGATAGCTTAGTTGTGTTAATCATAAGCACCCTCAAGATACACCCGAAACCAGACCAAATTTTTATATTCCACAGTAAAAAAGTAAAAGTGACTCTCAAGGAGAATAATCCTTTTGGGCTAAAGAAACACACATCTAATTCACCACTATGATTGGTTCGTATGGATCAATGAAAGAAAACCAGCATACCTTTAAAAAATTATCAGAAATACAAGATTTGAAAAGAATACAACTGGTTGTTGGTGGACTTGGCTTTATAGGCCAGTACTTAACATGGGGACTATTACGAAAAGGTTTTAATGTAGTTTTAATTGCGCGAAATGATATTCATGCTCGATTCGAGCAGCTAAAACAAAGAAATAGTTTTGTCAATCCGACTTACAAACTTTCGAAAAATGATTTCGACCGACTTATAATAATTTCAGGAGATTTGAACAGGCCAAAGCTCAACTTAAGTTCTATGTCTTACAGACAACTACATTCGCTACACATTGGTTCAATTTGGAATTGTGCAGCTGATATGCGCTATAGCTATAGCAACCTGCAGCAAAGCATTAATACAAATGTTAACGGTGTGGAACGATTAATAGAGGTTGCTGTAGCAGCAAAATGTCGGTTCAACCAAATATCGACCAGTTTTATTGCCGGTAAAGATCATGCCAGCGGAGTGACCGTAAAGGAAAAACTCTATCAACCTAAAGAATTTTTTAATGCCTATGATTACACCAAAAATGCAGCAGAGAATTTAATCGCAGAGTCCAAAAACCTGGAATACACCATCTATAGGCCAACTATTGTCCTAGGAGACTCGGTGACTGGCTACACAAACTCTCAGTCCGGTTACTATGAATATGTAAAACTGCTAAATAGACTAAAAGAACAGAATGTACAGACCCCTATTCACCTAAAATATCTTCCAAACTGCCTTATCAATGTCATTCCGGTTGACATTTGCTGTGATGCAATATTAAAGATTTCAAACAACCATGAACTCACAAAAAACCAATACTTTAATATTGCCGACTCTAACCCAATGACAATCGACGAATTCGTTATGTTTAACCGCGATTACTTTGAGCTAGATTTAAGGCAAATTCAAGTCAGCGGCGTATTGTTAAGCAGCCTACCGGAAAAAGAAAGGCGGATACTTAAGATCATTAATAGAATGCAAAATGGACCATTTTTAAACAGTGACTTCAGGTTTTGTAGCGCAAATAGCCAAAGAGTCTTAGGTCACCCTGTTCAGGATCAATGGCGTAATAGCAAGAGTTATCTGACCAAAGTGGTGGACTATTTTTTAAACCAAACGTAACTAAATTCAGCCCGATTAGGTATGCCATGAACAAACCTAGTGACATATCACTTTCCCATTATGCAAACAGAATCAGTTACTCAGGGCCAAACGAAGATTCAAGATCAGAGCTTAAGGCTCTAAATATCAATGAAAATGATAGTATTTTATGTGTTACTGGCGGTGGAGATCGCGTCTTAAGCCTTCTACTGAGTAATCCCAAAAAAATAACCGCCATTGACTTGAATCCCAGCCAAAACTATCTCTTGGAACTAAAAAAAATTGCCATCCAGAAATTAAATCATGAGGAGTTTTTAAGGTTTTCAGGAATACTCTCATGCAAAAAGAGATTAAACACCTATGACAACATGAAATCCTCTTTATCAAAAAAGGCGGAGTTATTTTGGTCAAACAACATAAGTATCATTGAAAAAGGGTTTATTTATGAAGGCGCTTTCGAAAAGCACTTCAAGTTAATCAGTATGATTATTAAAGTTATTCGACCCAGCAAAATAAAAACTCTAACCCACCTAAAAAGCATTGAAGAACAGCGTGAGTTTGTTAAAAACAAATGGAACACCCCAGCCTGGAAAACATTTTTGCATTTCCTTACCAACAAATATTTCTTCAGAACTTTCCTTAAAGATCCTGGGTTCTATGAACACATCCCACAAGAAGTGTCAATTTCTGAGTATTTATTAGGCAGAATGGACCACTCTCTAATGAACCACCTGGTTCTTGACAATTTCTTTATGACATTCCTGCTAACTGGAAAATACAACCCAGAATATGGAATGCCTTTATATTTGGAAAAAAATAATTACTTAGTAATTAAGGGAGCACTAGATAAAACAGTCATAGAAATAGTAACCTCACCGATAGAACAATATTTATACAACTGTGAAAATAAAATTGATAAATTCTCCATTTCTGACGTTTCAGCTTATCTTGATGAGGAGAGCTTTGCTTCCTTACTAAACGCAATATACTCAGCAGCTAGCGAAAACAGCATCCTATGCATGCGCCATTTTATTACCAAAAGAATAATTCCTGACTCTATAAAAAATAAATTTTCTTTTAACCCAGCTCTTGAGGAAGAGCTCAATAATAGCGATATATCGTTTGTTTATAGCTTTAATGTTGGAGTGAAAAGAGGACACTAAATTACCTCACCAATGTATAGCTGTTACAGTAATTTAAATGACAGCTACCTTTAGGAATTCCTAATAGAAGACTTACAACGCTGCTCGCCAGATAAGCTAGAGTACAGCGCAGGCACTAAAAAGGGCCGCCCTATTAGACTGCCCTTTTTCGAATTAGAAGCCTGATAAACCACTATACCGGTTTAGACCACCACAGGCGCGGTTCACCTCCAATCCAGCGGGTAGGGCTGTCTCACACTACCCTATGGGCGCCCCCGGCGTTCCAAGCTGGCACGGCTCCGGGATCGCGCACGACTCACATGGCAGCGCAGGTGCTGCCCGGTAGTAAAAGTATTTCACCCTATCCAAAAAGGGAAACTTGCAGGGGTTTTGTTTTGCGCGGATTTCCACAGTCTGGGGTTACTAACAGAAAGTCTGGATAGAGTTGTGTATAACTTTAATAAACGGGCTACAGGCCCCGTGGTTACAGGGGATTACTGCAGAGACTAAAAAATCACCGATATTTTTACCGGCTAAATTTAATTTTTGGCGGAGTGGGATGGGTACTTTTCTGGTTTTTTCGCGAGTTATTTTTGTTGGGTTATTTTTTGAGTGAGTGTAACGGGGTTTGGAGAGAAGATCGGTAAAGGCCTATTTTTATAGGCTTTTTAGGAGAGCGTCTGTTTAAGGTGCTCAGGTAGTTTTAGGTTTTTCTTTTTTTAATTACTGACTGATTTTTTAAATAGAAAGTTGAGCATAAAAGTTTTTCATAATTACTTTTATTTTTTCTATTTAATTTTTGCCAAGTACTTTCTGCTCTCTCTTTCTTCCCTTTCTTAGTTTTTTTATTTTTGTTTTTTAAAATATTTTTCAGCCATAAAAAAAGGGCCACCCTATTGGGTGGCCCTTTTCGGATTAGAAGCCTGACGATGACCTACTCTCACATGGGGAAGCCCCACACTACCATCGGCGATGTTGCGTTTCACTTCTGAGTTCGGCAAGGGATCAGGTGGTTCCACAACTCTATTGTCGTCAGGCAAACTGGCTTGGGTTGGCGTTGGTCTTATAAGCAATGTGCTTGGCCTGCCGTGTTATCGCTGTTTGCCTCGGCCATGTTGTTGACCGGCGATAACCCCAAATAAGTCGGTAAAACAATCTGTAGTAATACACCGCAAGCGATCGTATGTCTCTAACTCACAATCCGCTAGCTTAGCTAGTCGTTAGTAACCATCTCTGTTGTATGGTCAAGCCGCACGGGCAATTAGTACTGGTTAGCTCAACGCCTCACAACGCTTCCACACCCAGCCTATCAACGTGGTAGTCTTCCACGGCCCTTCAGGAGGCTCAAGGCCTCAGGGAGATCTTATCTTGAAGGAGGCTTCCCGCTTAGATGCTTTCAGCGGTTATCCCGTCCGAACATAGCTACCCGGCAATGCCACTGGCGTGACAACCGGAACACCAGAGGTTCGTTCACTCCGGTCCTCTCGTACTAGGAGCAACTCTTCTCAAATCTCCAACGCCCACGGCAGATAGGGACCGAACTGTCTCACGACGTTCTAAACCCAGCTCGCGTACCACTTTAAATGGCGAACAGCCATACCCTTGGGACCGGCTTCAGCCCCAGGATGTGATGAGCCGACATCGAGGTGCCAAACACCGCCGTCGATGTGAACTCTTGGGCGGTATCAGCCTGTTATCCCCGGAGTACCTTTTATCCGTTGAGCGATGGCCCTTCCATACAGAACCACCGGATCACTATGACCTACTTTCGTACCTGCTCGACATGTCTGTCTCGCAGTCAAGCGCACTTATACCATTATGCTCATTGCATGATTTCCGACCATGCTGAGTGCACCTTCGTACTCCTCCGTTACTCTTTGGGAGGAGACCGCCCCAGTCAAACTACCCACCATACACTGTCCTCGATCCGGATAACGGACCAGAGTTAGAACCTCAAACATACCAGGGTGGTATTTCAAGGACGGCTCCACAACAACTAGCGTCATTGCTTCAAAGCCTCCCACCTATCCTACACAAATAGGCTCAAAGTTCAGTGCAAAGCTGTAGTAAAGGTTCACGGGGTCTTTCCGTCTAGCCGCGGGTACACTGCATCTTAACAGCGATTTCAATTTCACTGAGTCTCTGGTGGAGACAGCGTGGCCATCGTTACGCCATTCGTGCAGGTCGGAACTTACCCGACAAGGAATTTCGCTACCTTAGGACCGTTATAGTTACGGCCGCCGTTTACCGGGGCTTCGATCAAGAGCTTCGCCGAAGCTAACCCCATCAATTAACCTTCCGGCACCGGGCAGGCGTCACACCCTATACGTCCTCTTACGAGTTTGCAGAGTGCTATGTTTTTAATAAACAGTCGCAGCCACCTGGTCACTTCGACCGGCCTCAGCTTAGGGAGCAAGTCCCATCACCAAAACCGGCGTACCTTCTCCCGAAGTTACGGTACCATTTTGCCTAGTTCCTTCACCAGAGTTCTCTCAAGCGCCTTGGTATTCTCTACCTGACCACCTGTGTCGGTTTAGAGTACGATTCACTATTACCTGAAGCTTAGAAGTTTTTCCTGGAAGCAGGGCATCAACCACTTCACCCACTAAGTGGGCTTCGTCATCAGTTCTCAGCCTTAGGGACCCGGATTTGCCTAAGTCCCCAGCCTACAACCTTAAACATGGACAACCAATCGCCATGCTGGCCTAGCCTTCTCCGTCACTCCGTCGCAGTAATAGCGAGTACAGGAATATTAACCTGTTTCCCATCGACTACGGCTTTCGCCCTCGCCTTAGGGGTCGACTAACCCTGTCCCGATTAGCGTTGGACAGGAACCCTTGGTCTTCCGGCGGGGAGGTTTTTCACCTCCCTTATCGTTACTCATGTCAGCATTCGCACTTGTGATACCTCCAGCAGACCTCCCGATCCACCTTCAACGGCTTACACAACGCTCCTCTACCATGCTCCTAAGAGCATCCGCAGCTTCGGTTATCAGTTTGAGCCCCGGTATATCTTCCGCGCAGGCCGACTCGACTAGTGAGCTATTACGCTTT